>NZ_CANMZV010000019.1 GCF_947502415.1 uncultured Photobacterium sp.
GCGTCTGTAGCTCAGCTGGTTAGAGTACTACCTTGACATGGTAGGGGTCGGTGGTTCGAGTCCACTCAGACGCACCAATTTCAGTTAACTGCCCTATCGCAGTTTAACTAAATAGTACGACCGTAGCTCAGCTGGTTAGAGCACCACCTTGACATGGTGGGGGTCGGTGGTTCGAGTCCACTCGGTCGTACCAGATTCTCTTGAATCAACAATCTGCGTCTGTAGCTCAGCTGGTTAGAGTACTACCTTGACATGGTAGGGGTCGGTGGTTCGAGTCCACTCAGACGCACCATATTTATCTCAAAGAGATACAAAAGCCTGTTCTTGCGAACAGGCTTTTTTGCATCTTAAGCCGGCCTCTGCACTCACAATCCTTAGCGCAGCTCTCCTTATTAGAAATAAGAAATATTCTCCAAATTGTGTAATTGAACAGATAGATGACGCAAAGTCACATTCTACCTAACAATAAAAAAGCTCACTTTTATAGTGAGCTTTTTATTCAATAAAGTTGGCAACAGCTGGCGTAATTACTCGTTAACAGCTTTCTGCTCAGGTTTCTTTTTCGTTGTTTTTGAAGCTGTTTTCTCTTTAGAGGACAACTCGACCACCTGCTCTTTTTCTGCCGGATGAGTGCTACCCAGGAAGCAACCACCGCGTTCAATGCTCAGATTGTCGCAATAAATTGTACCGGAAACTTTGCCATTATCGAGAATTTCAATTGCGTTAGCGTAACAGGTACCTTCAATCAAACCATTCACAACAATTTTATCCGCAAAAATCTCGCCTTTCAGACGGCCAGTGTTACTAACGACCAAGGCTTTTTCCAGGCGAAGCTTTCCTTCAATTACACCATCTACCTGAATATCACAAGCTAGCTGGAGCTCGCCTGTGATGTTACAACCTTTTGCGATGACAGTTGTAGTTGCGTGCTGACTCGTTGTTCCACCTTGTTTATTAAAGATAGCCATTTTATTTTTCTCTCTTTTTCGAAAATATGTTCAAAGTTATCCATGCCCCAATCAACAAACGGACGCGGATCTAGTGCCCTGCCAACGAAGCGGATTTCATAATGCAAGTGTGGACCTGATGACAACCCTGAATTCCCGGAATATCCAATCAAGTCCCCCTTATTGACGAAGTCACCACTACGGACAGCAAACTTCTTCATATGTGAATATGAAGAGGTAAATCCAAACGAATGTTGTAGTCGTAAGAAGTTTCCTGAGCCCTTATTACTTGGCCTAACCGTTTCAACAACACCGTCGGCCGGTGCATAAATCGGCGTACCAATATTGACAGCAAAGTCGAGTCCCCGATGCATACGAGTTTTCCCCGTTACCGGATGTACACGCTTACCGAACTGTGAAGACTGCCTTGCATTTTTTACCGGCGCTCCATTTGGCAGGCTTTCAAGAATGCTAACTCTCACAGCAGAAGTAATCGCCGCCACATCTAATCGAGACTCAATCGGCGTTTCTCCATCGGCATTAACGCCCAATAAATTTTCCAGATCTCCTAGTCGATCAGAAACCAGCGTCAGCTTGGATTCCCGCTCATCCAGGTCATGTTCAAGATCTGTCTTAAGCTGCTTTAATACATCAAGTTCTTCGTTTAAAGAATAGGAACGTTTCTCCAGCTCCTCTTGCTTCACTTTGGCAAAGTCAACTTCATTCATCAGATAGAAAATTGAACCTACCGTAACAAGTGAAGCAGTCAAAACACCAACCACTGCCCAACGAATGCTTTTTTGCGCTTTCATCCCCAGATGGAAGTGCTTGGATCCATTGATAGTGGATACCGAAATAATGATACGTTCCTTCATGGAATTGCATTTCTTAATGAATCTCTACATTAAAAAAGCGACCACCTTCGGTAATCACTTAAGCCTTGTTATACGCATTTTGCGTTACTCAGATATAAAGTTAACAATACAGCAATTTATTGCTAGTATATTCACCTTGCGCACAACGCAAAAATGCATAATAAACTCTCACTAACCCATACATCGGCCACATAAATTACACTTTGCTTACAAGGAAAGTAGCAGATGATCCCAGTAAAACAGACTCTCTCTAGAAACCCTTGGATTATTTCACTCTTTATCTTATTAGCCATTGGGTTATGGTTACTTAGCGGAATAAACAAATCTCCTGAACAAAATTCCCAGTTACAGCCCGATGACTCAAAAACCTCTCTCTCAGCCCCTCTCGCAAAAGTTGTTGTATCAACCGTCAAAACCCAACCCATCAGCCGTTCAATCACCCTTTACGGACGGACTGCCCCCGATAGAGAAGCCACCCTTGGAGCTGAAGTCTCTGGTAAAGTCGAATCCCTACTTGTCCGCAAAGGTGAACGGGTAAAATCTGGGCAACCATTAGTGCAGCTCAACAAGGCAGACAGGGAGCTTCAATTAAAACGAGCAGAAGCCCTGCTTCTGGTACGTCAAAAAGAACATAAGGCGGCAAAATCACTCCGAGAACGCGGATTACAAGGCGAAGTCGCTTTCAGCCAGGCAGAAGCCGCTCTAATCGAAGCGAAAGCTTCTGTGAGAAGCTTTGAACTCGCATTGGAAAATACCGTTATCACAGCCCCATTCGATGGCATTGTAGAAATATTACATATAGAAAAAGGGGACTATCTTGGTATCGGCGATCCAGTGGCTTTGATTGTTGATCTCGATCCCTTAGTGATCACCGCCGATGTCAGTGAGCGACACATACAGCAAGTCTTCCTTGGGCAGGAAGCGCAAATTTCCCTCATTACCGGACTCACAACAACAGGGGCACTTCGTTATCAAGCAACCGTTGCTTCTTCACAAACCAATACGTTTGCAATTGAAATTGAGATCCCCAACTCCAAGATGAAAATATCAGCAGGTATCAGTGCCGATATTGCTTTAGCTCTTGATACCCAGTCCGCCATAAAAATCACACCATCAATGCTGGCGCTTGATGAATCCGGCAACCTTGGGATCAAAACTGTAATTAATAAAAACCAAGTGAAATTTATCCCTATATCCATAGTTAAGGTTGAACCCGACGGGGTATGGTTAGGTGGCGTTAACAATGAAGTTAATGTCATTACGGTCGGACAAGGTTTCGTCCGTGATGGAGATAACGTTATCCCAGTCCGAGAAGCGGGGAATGAATAATGTTCACGATTATCGATGCAGCCCTAAGCCGCTCCAGGACTATGATCACCCTGCTGATACTTGTCCTGATTGCAGGCATCATCATGTATCGGGTGATCCCGAAAGAATCCAACCCGGATATCGCCATTCCTATTATTTATGCCTCGGTTACTCATGAGGGGATCAGCCCAGAAGATGCTGAGCGACTATTAGCCAGGCCTCTGGAGAAAGAACTACAGTCCATAGAAAATGTCAAAGAGATGCGTTCGACAGCAGCCGAGGGCTATGCCTCTGTCGTGCTGGAATTCAATGCAGGTGCCGATCTCAATGAAGCTCTGACCGACGTACGTGAAGCCGTCGATATCGCTAAAGCGCAGCTGCCCGATGAAAGTGACGAGCCGACTATTCACGAAATCACAATTGCCAACGTGGATCCTATCCTATCAATGGTGCTCTATGGCACGGTACCAGAACGGACCACAATCCAAATCGCCAGAGAACTTCAGGACAAACTCGAAAGCTACCGCCAAGTCCTTGAAGTCGATATCGCGGGGGATCGTGAGGACGTTGTCGAGGTACTTGTCGAGCCATTACTTATGGAAAGCTACGGCCTTGACCAAAATGATGTATTCAACCTTGTAGCTCGAAATAACCGAGTTGTTGCCGCAGGCTTTATCGATAGCGGACATGGCCGCTTTTCTGTCAAAGTACCCTCTGTTTTTGACTCACTCAAAGATATCCTTGAACTGCCAATCAAAGTGGACGGCAATACTGTCGTTACCTTCGGTGACATCGCTACAGTACGCCGCTCATACCGTGACCCTAACAGTTTTGCACGCCTAAATGGTCAGCCTGCGATTGTTTTAGATATAAAAAAACGCGCAGGCGAAAACATCATTGAAACGGTAGAGATAGTCAAAGCTGTTGTTGCAGAAGCCCAAAAAACCGCAATATGGCCCGACAATCTTTTGGTCGAATACACCTTGGATCAATCCAAGGATGTCAAAATCATGCTCAATGACCTACAAAATAATGTTTTGTCAGCCATTGTCCTCGTGGTTATGGTGATACTGGCGATTTTAGGAGCAAGAACTGCACTGCTTATTGGTATTTCAATCCCCGGCTCTTTCCTTACGGGCTTATTGGTACTTGCAATGAGCGGGCTGACCGTCAACATTATGGTGCTATTTTCACTCATCATGGCTGTCGGTATGCTCGTTGACGGTGCTATCGTTGTCACCGAATATGCCGACAGACGGATGCAGGAAAGTATCCCCCGCAAACAGGCATACCAAGAGGCCGCCAAGCGAATGGCCTGGCCAATTACCGCATCAACAGCAACGACACTGGCAGCTTTTGCCCCTATGCTTTTTTGGCCGGATATTACCGGTGAATTCATGCGGTATTTACCGCTAACCCTAATAGCCACCCTCAGTGCCTCATTAGTAATGGCGATGCTTTTTGTTCCGGTTTTAGGCAGTGTGCTGGGTAAACCTCAACACATCAGTAAAGCCGAAAGGCAACGCAGGCTAGCGCTTGAAAAAGGACACTTTGACCAGGCCAAGGGCTTAACTCGTGTTTATCTGTCCAGCCTTGCCTTCGCGATTCGTCATCCGCTGAAAATTCTCATCGGCGCGCTGGTTTTTGCCTTCGTTATTGGTTTCGGTTACGCCCAAGCCGGATTAGGCGTCGTCTTCTTCCCGGAAGTAGATCCGCCTTTCTTTACCATAAAAGCACGCTCCCACGGCGATTTATCTATCTACGAAAAAGATGCGCTTATGCGCGAAATAGAGTCACGGGTACTGGAGGCTGATGGCCTGAGCAGCGTATACACCCGAACCGGAGGGACCGACCAAATTGGCTACATCGTATTAAATCCATTGGACTGGCAGTATCGCCCGCCAGTTAAAGCCATCATCGCAGATTTACGTGAAAAAACATCAGATTTGGCCGGGGTCGAATTAGAGTTCAAATTTCCGGAAGCCGGGCCGCCAAGCGCTCACGATCTGGTTATTGAAATATCAAGTACCAACGCAGACCAAATGTCCGATGCCGTTAAACAGATCCGCCATTGGGTTGAGTCACAGACTTCCTTAACCAATATCTCGGATTCTGACAATAAACCGGGCATTGACTGGGAAATCAATATCAACCGTGATGATGCGGCTCGATTTGGCGGAGATGCAACCCTTGTCGGTAATACCGTTCAGTTTGTGACTAACGGCCTAAAAATTGGCGAATATCTACCGGATGATACCGATGATGAAGTTGATATTTTGGTGCGATACCCACAAGAAAAGCGGGATATTGGACGCTTCGATGAACTAAGGGTAAAAACCCATTATGGACTGATCCCTATTACTAACTTTGCCAATGTCATTCCCTCCCCTAAGCAAGGCACTATCAGTCGCATTGATGGTAAGCGGGTACTTGAAGTAATGGCGGATATGGCCCCCGGCTATAACCTAAGTCTTGAACTCCCTAAAGTGCAAGCAGCCATCGAACAACTTCCGCTAGGAGACTCAATCTCATTCAAGCTCAGAGGCCAAAACGAAGAACAGGAAAACTCATCCGCCTTCTTGCTGTCAGCCTTCCTGGTTGCATTGGCTGTGATTGGCCTGATCCTGATTACCCAGTTCAACAGCTTCTATCAGGCGCTATTGATCCTCAGTGCCGTCTTGTTCTCAACTATCGGCGTTTTTCTAGGTTTGTTAATTTTCCAACGACCATTCGGGATCGTTATGTCAGGTATCGGTGTCATCTCCCTGGCGGGAATTGTGGTCAACAACAACATCGTTTTGATCGACACCTATAACCAACTAAGACATAAAGGGTACGACAAAACGCTGGCTATTATGCACACAGGTTCCCAGCGTTTGCGTCCGGTGTTGCTAACCACGATCACAACGATTTTAGGTTTAATGCCAATGGTTTTAGAAATGAACATCGATCTCATCAGCAGAAAGGTGGAATTCGGCGCACCTAGTACTCAATGGTGGTCGCAGCTGGCAACGGCTGTCGCTGGCGGCCTTGCGTTTGCGACCCTGCTAACATTAATACTCACTCCCTGCCTTCTGATGTTAGGAAGAGACAAACAACCTAAAGAACAGTCTCGAATATCAACTAAACCGGTAGAAACACCCAGAAAGCTTGAAGAACCAACAATGAAAACGGAGGAGATTTTCTGACAGCCTAGATGTATATCTCTTGATTTATGTTGATGGATAATCGGTACCAGCAAAAAGCCAGCCTAGTTCAGGGCACCTGAAACAGGCTGGCTTTTCTAGATGTATTTTTAGCAAAACAATAGATCGGCTATGTATCAACGAAATAATTCTTCAAGCGGGAAAAAGAATCCAGCGGATTAACAGCGCGATCAGTGAAACCGATAACACGCCGCCACACCACAATATGAGAAACCAAAACCAACGCTTTAAACAAGGGTTAATCATCAATGATAGCCCTCATCCTCATTGATTTTACCGCGGAAAACCCAATACGAATAAGCCGTATAGGCAATGATCAACGGCAATAAGACTACTGCCCCACTGAGCAAAAATATCAAGCTGGTATCGGGGGCCGCCGCTTCAGCATAAGTCAGGCTGTGTGGCACGATATAAGGGTAAGTACTGACCCCAAAGCCCACAAAAGCAAGAAAGAAAAGCCCCAGACTTGCCAGGTATGCCTTCACCGGTTTATGTGCAATTAAATCTTTGAACAATAAGAAAACAAGATAAGCAGAACCAGCAGGAATTAACAGAAACAACAAAGCCTGCGGAAACGAAAACCAACGTGCTGCAATTTCACTGTTTCCTAATGGCAGCCACAGGCTGAGGATAACAACCATCACCACCATCGCCAGAGCACACTTCTTCGCAGTACGGTAATAACGGGCTTGATATGGGGCAGGAAGCTTAATCAACAACCAACATGCCCCCAGCAAGCAATAGGCTGCAACAGTAACCAAACCACAAAACACGCTAAATGGTGTAAACCAGTCAAACCAACCTCCACTATACTGGCGGTCGACAACGTCCACGCCCTGAAGCAAGGTTCCCAACATCATTCCCTGAGTAAATGTCGCGATCAATGAACCGATGAAAAATGAGCTGTCCCAAAGGAACTGTCCCCGGCGGGTGCGGAAACGGTATTCAAAGGCAACACCTCGGAATATCAATCCAAGCAACATCATTGTCAATGGCGCATATACTGCTGGCATCACCACTGAATATGCCAACGGAAAGACAGCAAACAACCCACCGCCTCCCAGCACCAGCCAGGTTTCGTTACCATCCCAAACCGGTGCGATACTGTTCATCATCAGATCCCGCTCTTTAGATGAATCAGCCCCGAGAAAAAGAATACCAATTCCCAAGTCAAAACCATCCAGAATCACATAAGCGAAAACCGCGACAGCAATTAAGATATACCATATCAATGCATAATCCATATGGCCTCCTAAGGATTCAAGTGAGTAGTAGTGGTGATTGACGAACTGGCTTCTGACGTTTTCGATTCTAGCGCCTGCTGATACTTAGTTGGTGATTTACGCATCAGGCGTAGAATATAAAAGAGCCCCGCACCAAAAACGCTGAAGTATACGACAACAAAAGCAGCCAGTGACACGCTCACAGCAGCGGCATCAACCGGAGAAATAGAATCAACCGTCCGAAGCAGCCCATATACTGTAAAGGGCTGCCGCCCTACCTCTGTTGTTATCCAGCCGCTAAGAAGAGCAATAAAACCGGCAGGAGCCATCACCAAACAGCAACGATGGAACCAGTTATTATGATAGAGCTCTTTCTTCCAGCGAAGCCACAAACTGGTCAACCCTATTGCCAACATCATAAAGCCCAGAGCAACCATAATCCTGAAACTCCAAAAAACCAAAGTCACAGGTGGCTGCTGTTCTTCAGGGAAAGCATCAAGCCCTTTCACTTCTCCGTTCCATTCATGCTTAAGAATAACGCTGCCGAGATGAGGAATAGCAATTTTGTAATCGACAACTTTTTCCTCTTCATTGGGAATACCAAACAAAATCAGCGGAGCCCCCTTCTGGGTTTCAAAGTGCCCTTCCATTGCGGCGATTTTTGCCGGTTGATGCTCCAGAGTATTAAGACCATGCAAATCGCCGACAACAACCTGAAGTGGGGTAACAATAGCAGCCATCCACATTGCCATTGAAAACATCTTTCTAGCCAAGTGGTTATGCTGGGAGCGAAGCAAGTGGTATGCACCGACCCCACCGACAACAAATGCAGTCGTCAGATACGCGGCCAGAACCATGTGAACGAGTCGATATGGAAAAGACGGATTGAATACAACCGCCCACCAATCCTCAGGAATAAACTGCCCCAACTCATTAACAGAATAACCTGCCGGGGTGTGCATCCAACTGTTTACCGACAATATCCAAAATGCAGAAAACAATGTGCCGAAGGCGACGATTAGAGTTGATAAAAAATGAAGTTTTTGACCAACACGCTTCATCCCGAACAGCATGACACCAAGGAAACCAGCTTCAAGGAAGAAAGCCGTAAACACTTCATATCCCATCAGCGGCCCGAGTACCGGGCCGGTTTTTTCTGCAAACACACTCCAGTTAGTACCGAACTGGTAGCTCATGACTATGCCACTAACTACCCCCATACCAAAACTGATCGCAAAAATCTTAATCCAGTACTGGTAGAGCTCAATGTATTTATGTTGGCCTGTCTTGAGAAATAACCCTTCCAATACGGCAAGATAGCTTGCAAGGCCAATCGTAAAGGCAGGGAAAACGATATGAAAAGACACAGTAAAAGCGAATTGAAATCTAGCCAAATCAACAGCAAGTTCACCCATAACGGCTCCTTAACCCAACCCGCTTATTAGTGTGATAGGCTGGGTATCTCCAATGCCAAAAGCTAACTATGCTTTTATACGATTAAAGCTAAATTATGGTTCATTGTTCAGTAGATGACGGAACTTAATAAATACAAGGGATAGTTATTGGGAAGAATTCAGAAACAATCGGTCATCTAGGCGGTCTCCATTTCATGTGACTAATAAATGAATAGATTCTTAGCTCAAAATTCTTGGCGGGTCATAACTCTCAATACCATAACAGCCTGAGATTATGCCCGACGCTTTATTATTTATATTGCAAGCTCAAACCATACTTTCGACAAAAATCATCGGCTCTTGATAGCTGATGGCCCAACCGTCATCCATCAGCTCCTCAACCACATCATCATTCATATCAACAAACTCTTCACTCAAAAAGCCACAAATAGCCTCTCCCCCAGGCGTTAATGCCAATGCAGAAAACCAGGGCATAAGGCGGATATTAGCTTCCAAAAGGCAAAGATGAAGGTGTTTCATGTCCTTCCGAGCAATATTTACTATCGTATTTGCCAGGCTCTTAGCTATACCCATCTGCCTGAACGCTGGATCAACATATACAGTATGTAACGACAACTCGTAACAAAGCTCACCATGATGAATAGGGAAACGGTGATCTTCGATATACCGACTGAACACTGCGGTAGCAATCAATCGATCATCACAATAGACCATCAGCGCAATATCATTCTCTTCATGGTACAAACGGCTAAATGGCGACGCTAATATTTCTGATTCTAGAGAAGCTGTAATCTGCTCTTCACCGCACAATCCCTTTACTCCATCATAAGCCTGTACTAACGGCATCACGACCATAACAGCATTGTCACAATCCAGCGCCTCCACTACCCCCATTAGTGAAAGCATTGCTGTCGGGGTAAGTTTCACCGTCTGATAAAGCGCATTAGAAAGGTGCCCATTACTAATCGGATTCCCCATTGCATCAACCTGAAAAACGTCCTCTGTATTACTGTTAGCGCTAGCATCAAAGATATAAACGTTTTTCTTAGACTGAGCTTGTTGCAACGATGCAAAGGTGAGTGCCTCCTGCCAAAAACAACAAGACTGAACTAACTGATAATAAGAATCTTCCTGCGAAAAGATTTGATAGCGATTATGAGGCATCTGTTCCAAACTCCCGGCCTATGATAAAACACATAGCAATTAAGCTAGTTGCATAATAACAAAATACCTCCCCTTGAACTGCCCATTGCTTACAAGTTGTGATACATAAGCTATTTGGTGTCGAGCAATTGACTATTTTTACGCCAATAGAACCTTCGATTTCGTCAAATAATCATCGACAAAAAAATGACGCCAAAATTTATTTTTTGACAGTCAAAAAATTATCAGATTTATATCAATAGATTGAATTAGAGCTGATTATTTTGCATTCAAACCAGCACAAAAACGACCATTTTTTTGGTTGAAAAATGTTCAGTCATTTATTACAGTCAGCAATGTCAGAACGATGTCAAAACATGAAAAACTTTCAATGGCATCTCACTTTGGTCATTAACACAGAAAGCAAGGAAGCATATGAAAAAGTGAACACATCCTCTGATTATTTAGCAGTGAACACCCTATAAAAAAATAATTTTAAAATAAAATAATTAGTTAATGAAAACGTTAGTATTATCATTATTACTGGTCTTATCTCAAACTGCTTTTGCATATAGTGATAGACCAACAGCGGATTACGTTCTAGTAAAAAAATCTGAAAGAAAAATGTTCTTAATCAAGAACAATCAAATCTTTCGTGAATACACAATAAGCCTTGGAAAACAACCGATTGGACACAAGCAGCAACAAGGAGATTACCGAACACCTGAGGGAATATACGAAATAGACTTTCGAAACAGACAAAGTAAATTTCACTTAAGCTTGCATATTAACTACCCTAACAAGCAGGATATTGAAAGGGCAAAAATACTAGGTGTAAATCCGGGCGGTGATATTTTTATCCATGGCTTACCAAATGGTAAAAATAAGCCGTTATTATATCAAGGTGTTGATTGGACCCGTGGCTGTATTGCAGTAAACAATCCACAAATTAGAGAAATCTCGCAATATGTCGTAGACGGGACACCAATTCAAATATCACCATAATTAGACATCAAAGTCTAATTTAAAAGACACAACAATAATAATAGATTTAAAAGTAAAAACGTTTAATGAGGGCATTGCCCTCATTTTTTTATGTGTGTAATTAGGTTATGCCAAATTGACTCTCCCAATCCTAGCTAAACTGCGACACCACAGGTTCTACCACTGGATATTTTTATATTCAGTCGCCTTATAAACGAGTTCAGCTAACGCGTTTACTCCCTAAAGGAGAACCTATTGCCGCCTGCATACACTCCTGCTCCGACATAGGTTGATAGAAATAAAAACCTTGAAGCTCTTCAATATGCAGAGCCTGCAAAGCTAATTTCTGCCCTTCTGTTTCAACCCCTTCGGCCACCATAGACAAACCTAGCGCCTTAGACATACTGACGATATTACTCATCAGTATTTCCCCCTGATGATCAATACCGATCCGCTTCACAAAGCTCTGATCTATCTTAACCACATCCAGCGGAAACTCACACAGCGAATTCAACGCTGAATATCCTGTTCCAAAATCATCCAGCGCCAATTTGATACCCATCGATTTAAGCGACTGCATTTGATGAATCACCTGATGGGTTGATCCAATCAGTATGCTTTCAGTGATCTCTATCGTCAGTAAATTCGGTTGGATGTCGTACCGATCCAGACAAGATTGAACCGTTGGTATCAAATCCGGGTCAGAAAAATGCGGGCTGGATAAATTTACATGCATCGTCAATTGGCTTAAACCGCAGTCTTGACGATGACGATTTACCTTAGCCAGAAATTCACAAGACTTATCAAGAATCATACAACCAAGCGCAATAATCAGCTCTCGCGACTCTGCCATAGGAATAAACTGTGCCGGTGATACCTCACCAAGTTCAGGGTGATGCCAACGCGCCAAAGCCTCAAATCCGCATATTCCTTCATTTGCACCGTATACTATTGGCTGAAATTTAGGATAGATATCACCGTCTCTAATTGCCCTTACCATATCCCGCTGAATAACAATATGGCTTTTAAATAATTCACCAACACGAAGGTTAAACAACTGGATACTTGATTTCTCATACCCGGCCCGATATGTGGCGTATTCTCCGGCATTCATCATGGCTTCAGCCGTCGGAGTCATTTTGGTTGAAAGAACGATACCTACCGATACCGATAACCTCACTTCCAGCCCTTCTACCACCAGTGGCTGCTCTAAAGCAGAAACAATTGTCCGAGCATAACGGTATGGGGCGTAACGGCTTTCAGTCGACAAGACAAAAGCAAATTCACTGTCTGATACCCTCCCCAGCAAGCCAACATCGACAATTTTCCTTAATTCATTGGTTGCTGCTACCAGAATTTGATCTGCCATATGATGACCAAATGCCCCGGCAACGATATTGAATCGCTCAATCCGGACATAAAGCAGGGCAGGTGAAAAGGCGCAATCACTGCCTCCTGTTTCAGCCAGCTTCTGTTCCAGCACAGAAAACAAAGTACTTCGGTTCACTAACCCGGTTACTGAGTCATGTTTTTCCAACTGTTTGATCAGGCCCTCTTGCTCTTTTTGACGGCTTACATCCTTAACCGACAACATCAAAGCATCCGAGTTTTGCTGCTTGATTAATGTCAGCTCCAACTTACACGCAATCAGACTGGCATCAGCAGCCAGCATCTCGACATCAAAAAAACGCTCTCCATTTTCAACTGCACGATAGAGTTTCTCAACAGTAAATGGTTGTTCACCCAGCTCGGGACATAAATTCAACAAAGGCTGACCAATCAAAACCGCACCAGATGGATACCGCAAGATCAAAGCCATCGTATCATTGGCATCAACAACCTCCTCATCCAGCACCATCAGCAAACCCAGGTTACTGTTTTTATATAAGGCATCGAATTTTTCGGCGACATCATTCAATGCCGAATGCGTATGAGATGACTTAGCCAGGATCTGGTTAATAACTTCACCAACCATCGAAAATTCATCATTACCCTCAACTTTCATCTGGGTTTTGTACTGTCCCTTGATCACCGACTCAAGACCTTCTTCAAGAGCAATAAAACGCTGACCGACCTTGAGACGAAAAACGAACAATGTCAGGACACCAATCAAAACAGATGCAATAAACATAGATATAGCCAGCCAAGTAATAAGCTTGTTTCCTTCCTGGAAAATGGTTCTCTGCTGACTACTCTTCAAAATCGCGATTGGTGTACCATTGAATCCGGCGAGTAATCGGCAAGCCGATAGTGACTTTCCATTGTCCTCAATTGCCACCACCGGAAAAGCCTGATTCTGAATATTATCATCAGGATTAAACGTTGATAGCGTGTTTGTCGATGACAAGATAGATTCAAACTGACTAGGGAAACCTGTTGAAAGATAACGCCCCCACACCAACCAACCACCAACAGGGCTATCTCCGAGGCTGTTACGAATAGGGGTAACACTTACAACCCAAATATCACCATCCATTACAATCAAACCGGCACGCTCATCGGATTCTGCAACTTTCCCACTAACTAATGAATTGATTAATGTACCTATCCCTTCATTCGACATCAGCTGCTCTCGGAGAGAAACAGATAACTCATCTAATTGCTGTGGGGATGTCGTCATAATGCTTTCAACAATCTGCCCGGAGCGATTAATGAACACCATCATGTCGAGATCAAGGCTTTTTAAGCCATTGTAATAGAGGTTTCTATCCCGGTATGCATCATCCCCTTTCGTGACCAACTGATAGCTTTCATCCCACGAGGCCCAATCATAGGCCCTCTTCCCCTGGCTCTGTACCAGAATATTGACCACAGACTCAGCTTCGCTACTATGCTGGAGGATTTGCTGCTGCTCTATATCGTTAAGGTTCATCAAGAAAAAATAACGGGCACTAAACAAGCAAATAGCAGCAATGGCAAACAAACCGGTACCGAACAAGAGAAATGTTCGGGTACTCAATTTAAGTGAGGCTAATTCAGTTATTTTCATTATCTGCCGCAACCAAAAAATCATTCCCATTAAGAATATCAATGTAACAGCATTTAAGGCAATGCAACCTACACCATAACAATCCCATCAACACTTCCAACAAATAAGATTAATTCATCTTACTTTTTGTTTTCACTGTCTAAATCTTTTTTGAGGATGAGAGCCTGGTTGGCCCGCTAACCTGTCTATGTATCACAGCATACCCACTTCAGCACCGCTTTCCTCGGGCTCCTTCGCTTGAGTCTCAAACCGCTCCTGAAGATCAAACAATTCACGACGAACATCAAACAGGTACTCCTTACCAAGAAAAACTAAAAATGCAAAACACCAAATCAATAATCGGGCTAAATATTAGTGCTAATTTTCTTGATTCAACAAAAATAAGCCTTGTAAAAAATAAAGCCACCAAGCCCATCAAGAAGGCAAGGAGGCCATTGCTATTAGTATATGATTCGGCACATAAAACAAATTAAGTCATTATCATGCTTATTGCCCTTCAGGAATTACATTACCGTTTTCATCATAAGTCTGGACATTGAAGTGGTGCTCAACACATTTCTCATAATCACCTTTGAATAACGCATTAAAGGCATACTGGTACGGTACAAGTTTACAGGTGAAGCTATGATTTCCCGGAGTATTCGGATTCCAACCCCAGTTTTTATCCCAAGTGATCATCAGTGCACCAGCACCATCAGTATTAAACGGCTTCATGTCGGCACATCCGAGCTTCTCACCCGTAAGATCAAGGCTGAGCTCTTTGGCAAATAACTTGTAATAATCAATCCGGTTTTGTGCCAGTGTTGTTTCTGCTCCCTTATTACATTCAAAAGCACCGTTAATGATCTGGATAGTCGAACCAAATCCAGATTCAATTCCCGCCGCCTTATCGGCAGCATTCGGCTTCCAAGTACCATCAATAACATGCAACATACTTGGCTTCGGTGGTTGCGGATAAATATAGAAGAATACTGCAGAAGCCAAGTTGAGCCAGGTATCAGCCACCAACGCTGGGTTTTCCAACAGAACGTTTTTATCACCGAACATCGCTTCAGAAAACGGCCCGTAGTTATAGTTCCAGCTCAGCTGTTTAGCACCACGACCAAAATAGCTCTTGCCCGGTGCACATGGCCATCTCTCACCTTGCCAGCCACCACACTTGCTGTATGTCTTATCCAGCTTATCTTCTGACTTATACATCTCACGAAGGTAATACAGTCCTTGGCGCCACTCCGACACCCCTTTACTCGTTTCCCAGCTTGGTGCATGGGCACCAGTCTCCTGAACGAAATGAGCAAACATTGTAGTAAGAGAGCGCTTACAGATTTCGTCAGAATTACGGCCATCGGTATAAGTTCGGCAAAACGCCGGGAACTTAGCGATCGCCTGCAAAAAACGCTGATAAGTATATTTATCATTACGTAACGGGAATAGATAATTCCACATCGCATCATCAACTATAGATTCTGCTCTGCGGACGTTTTCCGGGTTAGTTGCTTTCAAAGGAGCTACAGCTTCTACCGCTGCATTATCGAGCGTCGCAATATCCGAGCGAACCAGTTTGAATAAGTCCGTATTCGTCTGGCTCTCTTCTATCGCAACCAGTTCACTGCGCGGCATGAGATACCCTCCCTTGCCATCAGGAATGATCGTCAATTCGCCGGGGTTTGGATTAGGGTTTGGATTAGGGTTAGGGTTAGGGTTAGGGTTAGGCTCGCCTCCAGTCGGACAGTCGACAACATCCCAGAACCAACTATTTACTGATGGTGATTCCCAGCTGCTAGGACTGTTTTTCGCTTTATAGCAACTCTGCTGATAGACAACAATGTCACCATTATTTACTTTTGTTTTGCCTGGCTCCCAGTTGATAGCATCCCCCGGACTCGCCGCCTGTGAAGACAGAGCATACCCGCAAGCACAAATCCCGAGCACAAAACTGGTAAGATACTTTAGCCTAAGCCCCTTTATCTTGTGATTCATAAATAAAACCTCCATTATTCTTTCAGACTCAGAGGCTATTATTTGTCCAACAAAAACAAAGGGGCGATTTGTTTCCTCGCTTAATTACTGTCTGTCGAGGCTATTCACACTATCCCGCAAACTTGCCCTGTTATTTAGCTAGAAAATGGATACAACCCGACATTATTGCGGCAACCGCATCAGAAGTGTTAAATACCGCCCATCAGCATGTATTTCACTTCAACATAGTCTTCGATGCCGTATTTTGAACCTTCACGGCCAAGGCCGGATTCCTTGACACCGCCAAATGGTGCCACTTCAGTAGAAATAATTCCCTGATTGATGCCGACGATACCGGACTCTAGTCCTTCAGCAACACGCCATACCCGGCCAATATCACGAGCATAGAAATAAGCCGCCAGGCCTGAATCGGTATCATTAGCCATCGCCAAAACTTCTTCCTCGGAACTGAATCGGTAACAGGCAGCTACCGGGCCGAAAGTTTCTTCGTTAGCAATCAACATCTCATGATCGGTATTGGCAAGCACGGTCGGCTCATAAAAATTACCACCCAGCGGGCTTCGCTTGCCGCCAGTCAACACTGTCGCGCCTTTGGCTACAGCATCACTGACGTGGCTCTCTACTTTTTCAGCTGCCATAGCGTTAATCAAAGGCCCCTGGGTTGCACCTTCCTCTAAACCAGATGCGACTTTCAGCTGCTTAACGGTTTCGGCCAGTTTCGCTGTAAACTCATCGTATACACTGTCCTGAATATAGAATCGGTTTACACAGACACAAGTTTGGCCGGTATTGCGAAATTTGGATGCCATAGCCCCCTGCACTGCCTCATCAATATCAGCATCGTCAAAAACAATAAACGGCGCATTACCACCAAGCTCCAGAGAAAGCTTTTTGACTGAATCAGCAGCCTGACGCATCAACAACTTACCAACACGTGTCGAACCGGTGAACGATATTTTACGCACTGACTTGGATTCCATCAGCGCCCCACCGATTGCCGCAGCGTCACCAGAAACCACGTTGAAAACCCCCGCAGGGATCCCAGCTTTCTCAGCCAATACAGCCAATGCCATCGCACTTAGCGGTGTTTCTTCTGATGGCTTTAGAATCATGGTGCAGCCTGCCGCCAATGCAGGACCAGCTTTGCGAGTGACCATCGCCAGTGGGAAATTCCACGGAGTGATCGCACCAACAACACCAATCGGCTCTTTAGTGACGATAATACGGGAGTCCGCTCTATGTGACGGGATCACATCGCCATAAACGCGTTTGCCTTCCTCAGCAAACCATTCAAAAAAGCTTGCGGCATAACCCACTTCCCCTAAGGCTTCAGCATAAGGTTTACCTTGTTCGGTCGTCATAATCATCGCAAGATCGTGCTGATGTTCAATGATCAACTCCCCCCAACGACGCACAGCCAGACTGCGTTCCTTGGCTGTCTTCTTACGCCAAAGCTTAAACGCGGCCTTCGCGGCCTCTATTGCAGCCAGAGTTTCACTTTCCCCGGCACACCCTACATCTGCGATCTTCTCGCCATCCGCAGGATTGGTGACAGCGTAACACTTATTGTTAGTCTGCCAGATACCGTTAATATAAAAGCCTGTCTGCAATAGTTCTGATTGTTTAATATTCATCATTATTCCTGCTGAACAGCTCATTAAATGTAAATACCTAAAAAAACTTTAGCTACGAAAACATCAATGTGCTATCCGGTCGATTTATTTCATTTCTTACCGCTGAACAAACTGCTCAACCTTTCTGTTATCAAAAAGTAATTCAACAGCATTCAGTAGCCGCCCAATATACGCCGATAAACACCGAAAGCCAGTAACGATACGCTATCACTCTGTTTTCTGGTTAAATCCAGCATCTTCACAGAATTTATGTGCAATATCCCAGCAAAGAGGGCACCATTTACCCACCAGCGTTTCAAACGTTGTTAAGCTCCATTAACAAAACACAACAGTCAAAAGGGGGAGATGCTGACAGCAACTTGCTTATAGCAAATAAAAACTGTGATCAATAAAACAATTTAATCATGTTTTTAAAATATTAACTGAATATTCGGTTGAGATTCTATTCATTCTCGACGAATGAATCATATAGAAATAATGGTAATACTCCTTTAATATTGATTTTGAGCTGGATATTTAATCGATATGTTATTATTGCTTCTTTTAAGTGCCAATTTTGTTGAGTATGTTTTTTTGAAATTAATCACATTTAAGTAAATGTTTTTTATTTAATCTAGCCCTGCTTTCCAAAGCACTACATTAAATAAAAACAAAGTTAATCAAACAATTAACTGCACCTTACATATAACAGCACTCTTTAAAGAGGCGGAGATACGATCATGCGCATAGTTTTAGCTCTAGGCGGTAATGCCCTATTAGCTCGCGGACAAGCACTAACAGCAGAAAACCAACGTGAAAACATTGTAAAGGCAGCAGCAAGCATTGCTTCAATTGCCAAGGAACATGAAATTGTTATTGTTCACGGCAATGGCCCTCAGATTGGCTTACTTATGGAACAAAACAGTGCTTATCAGGAGTATTCTCCTGAAACTACGCCATACCCAATGGATGTATTGGGTTCACAAACCTGCGGTATGGTCGGCTATATGCTGCAGCAGGAATTACGTAATATCGACGCGAACCTGAATATCGCAACTCTGGTTACTCAGACCGAAGTCAGCAAAGAAGATCCTGCTTTTACCAACCCAACTAAGTTTGTCGGCCCGGTTTACACCGAAGAAAGAGCCAAAGAAATAATGGCTGAAGGCGACAAGGTATTTAAGGCAGATGGCGAATACTTCCGCCGTGTTGTTCCATCACCTATGCCGAAAACGATTGTTGAAAAACAGCAAATTGAAACCCTGCTTCAGGCTGATAATGTTGTTATCGCTTGTGGTGGTGGCGGTGTACCTGTCTGCGTTGAAGACAACCGCTTAGTCGGCGTTGAATGTGTTATCGATAAAGACTTGACCGCTGAGCTATTGGCTGAAACCATCAATGCAGATCTATTTATTATTCTGACTGACGGTTCTATCTACCGTAATTTTGGTAAAGAAAACCAGGCTGAAATGAAAGTAGCAACACCAGAAGGCCTGTCCCACTTCAATTTCCCAGCGGGTTCAATGGGGCCAAAAGTTGATGCTGTCTGTAAATTTGTAGAAAGTAAGCGCGGTAATGCTGCCATCGGTTCTCTATTTGACTTAGATCGAGTAATTACCAACGAAGCCGGAACGCTAATTACTCAAGGAGAAGGTATCGAATATTATTAATAGTTAATACGTTGCTCCCATAAATAAAGCCTCATATTGAGGCTTTATTTTTATATTACCATTATCGCCTAACCCGGCTTCTGGCATTCGCCGCAACAATTAATCTGTTTTCCAATACTTTCTTTTTCGTATCAGAAGCACTGTTTAGCTCTCTAATCACCCGACTGATTTCCGAATCAAGGTATTTCGCTGTCTTAGTTATAATCATCGCACTAATTACCTTTTGTGCATTATTAGGTAATGGTTGGCGCAATGCCCACTGATAGCTATACTCACCACTCTCTGCTGAATCATTACGACTATCTGAGCTTTTAATTACAGGTTGCTGCATATCTTCACCGCGGCCAAGGCGTCGATAATACTCTTCCACTACAGGTGATTTTGAATATGGTAACTCACCGTTCTGATACAGTTTTGGCCCCAGTGTCTTAGCTAATTCTACTTTGGCCTCCAATACAAACTTGCTGGCATTCGTCGCCTTCGCCGATTTTTTCTCAGATTCTGTAAAATAGATCGTTGCCTGTTGCTTGGCCCGAGTCATGCCGACATAGGCCAGTCTGCGTTCCTCTTCAACATCCGCCGCAATACTGCCCGCCGCTTTATTCATGTATGGAAAAGCATCCTTGTCCCAAAATGGCAGATGGACCTGGTCATACTCACAACCTTTGGCGCGAAAAATCGTTGTCAGCTGGACCCCTCCGCTCACTTGCTCAGCATCATGTCGGCTGGATTGCTGAGTATAATACTCAAAGTATTGCAGTGCCTTATCACAATTCTGATCCATCGACTCCAATACCGTAGCCACGCTATCAAGCCTTTCAACCGCTTCTTCAATCTCTGTTGCAGTGGCCTCGGTTTTCCAAATCCAGTTATCCAACCCGCTTTCATTTCGATACTGGTTAAACACCTCTACAGCCTTAAAACTACCTTTGCGCTGAAGGCGAACCAACAGTTCAAGGCGTTCGATCAGATTATCCAGCTTCAAATTACTGTTCGCCTTGTCATAACGGGCAATAAATACCGCCCAGCCCGATGTTTCCATACCTGCAAGCTGATCGCACAAAGGTCGCAACACCTTATTAGGTACATAACAGTGAGGAAAGCTGAGCAGATTAAATAACAACAACGATTTTTGCTGTGGTGTTACCTGTTCATACCGACCTGTAGCCAGCGACATCAGCTCTATCAACAGCTTCACTTCCCGGCTATTACCAAGTACTGACGGTACCGGCATCTGGTATGGCAACTGCTTGCTAAGAAAAGCCAGTTCAAACAGCAGGGTCTGCGACCAACGGCGAACCAGAATCGCAACCTGAGCAGGATCTCCTCCTTCGCTGATATACTGCTGTACCGACTGGGCAATTTCGCCGACCTGACGCGGCGTTCCCGACAGCTCAATCCGGGTATCACCCACTCCCGGCTCTGAAATGGTCAAGAAGTCACTAAAACGTTGCTTGTTATTCGCAATCAAGTGGCTGGCCGACAGCGCAAGGCTGTGACCGAAACGGAATGTGTGCGACAAAGTGTAAGTCTTCGCCGGGGCAAAGTCCTGCTCAAAATTCAGCATGAACTGCGGGGCACTCCCACGCCACTTATAGATACACTGATCGACATCGCCAACAGCAAGCAATTGAGTCTGCGGCCCCAGTAGCTGCTTCAGCAGACGATACTGAGCCGTATTGATATCCTGAAATTCATCAACGACCACCAACTTACAGTGCTGGTGGTAATGCCCCCTGATAACTCCCGACGATTCCAGCATATTCACCGACTCTACCAGCCAGTCATCAAAGAAAAGGACTTTATTCTGCTTACGCAGGGTCTCGAATTGCTCAAAAGCATCAATGATAAACAGGTAGTCGCGGCTGATCTCCGACATCGAAAAAACTTCTCGGGGCGGCAGCATATAGGCTTTCACCAACCCGATAAAACTCAATAACAATTCGATGGTTTTCGGATCTTTGATCATCTGCTGGCGCTGGTAAGTCTTCTCTTTTCCAGCGATTTCGCGCAATACCATCTTGACCAAAGCCTTATCACTCTCGCCGCTTTGGTAATCAACCCGAAAGCCGGTTTCCCTCAAAAAACCACTCTGATTGAGAAGCCTAAGACAGAAACTGTGGAAGGTATGCACCGGAACAGGCTGCCCGATCCCCTTTTCCTGCAACTTTTGCTGGAAATCAGTCCGAATATCACGGTTAAACATCATCACCAGCATCTCTTCAGCAGGGATTTGACCCAGCTGTTTTTCAATCAAACCAACCAGTGTGGTTGTCTTGCCCGTCCCGGCTCCGGCAATACATAAAGCGTTTCCTGCCTGATGATTAATAAATGCGGTCTGTTCGGATGTGTATTGGGACATGATGATACCGGGGCTAAAAATCAAACTCGGGCAATCTTGCCATAACTCTCCAATCATGGCTCGGTAAAATCAGCGGCTGATACCCGGAACGGTTATCTTATCCCCGAAATATTAACGCAAACGTTTGCCTTTCTTGCTGAAAGGCAAAATCACTTCTGCTATCATCTGCGTCAGTCACAGGCTAAGCGACGTTTTTAACAGAGGTTTTTAATTAAAGCCTCGGTTTTAACTAACGTCTAAGTTTTTAACTAAAGTCTCGGCTTAGTCTGCATGGTTTTATCTTCACTTTGAAATAGGAATTCACCATGAGCCTTGCTGATCAAGTTCTCGCTGTAAACGATGACCTCCCGATCCGTACCGATAAGCCAGTACACAGCGGTAAGGTACGCTCTGTATACTGGTTGACTGAAGCCGACAGCCGCCGTCTGATCAAAGAAAAAGGCTATAATGTGAAGCCTGACGCTCCACTGGCAATAATGGTGATCAGTGACCGAATATCTGCCTTTGATTGCATCTGGCATGGCGAAGGTGGCCTCAAAGGCGTTCCGGGTAAAGGTGCTGCGCTAAATACTATTTCAAACCACTGGTTTAAGCTATTTCGTGAACATGGTTTAGCTGATAGCCACATTCTTGATATTCCCCACCCTTTCGTCTGGATTGTACAAAAAGCCAAGCCAGTTAAAATCGAAGCTATTTGCCGTCAATACATTACCGGTTCAATGTGGCGCGCTTACGCCAATGGTGAACGTGAATTCTGCGGTATTCAATTTACTGAAGGGCTAGAGAAAAATCAGAAACTGCCAGAGCTGCTAATCACCCCATCGACAAAAGGTATTCTAGAAGGGATCCCAGGGGTGCCGGCGGTTGATGATGTGAATGTTTCCCGCAAAGATTTGGAAAACAATTTTGCCACATTTAACTTCAACTCAGCGGCGGATATCGAACGTTATGAAACCCTGTTAAAACAAGGCTTCAATGTGATCAGTGATGCCCTGGCAAAACTAGACCAAATTTTTGTCGATACTAAGTTCGAATTTGGTTATGTCACAGATGCGGAGGGTAATGAAAAGCTTATCTATATGGATGAAGTCGGTACTCCCGACTCCTCACGTATCTGGGACGGCGCAGCCTACCGAGACGGCGATATAGTTGAAAATTCCAAGGAAGGCTTCCGCCAGATGCTGCTAAACCACTTCCCTGATCCAGATATCCTACTGAATAAAGACCGAATGGAAGAACGCTTTGATTTGGCTCGTGACAACGCACTTCCTGTCGAAACGCTATTGGAGGTATCGAATATTTACATCGGTATTGCCGAAAAAATTACCGGAGAAAAGATTGTCCTCAGCAACAACCCTAAGCAAGAAATCATCGACATTCTCCGCGACAGATACGATTTAATCGGCTAATCAACTCGGCACAAATCCATCATCAACTGATTTGTCTAAAGGCAGCACCGGTGTGCTGCCTTTCTTACTTTTTAACTCTGTTTTCATATCAATATACCACTCAGTGTATAAGTCGAAAATATCGCCAAAAAATTCAAAATAGAAACTTTGTAACATTAAACAAAAAAATCCAACTTTTGATCACATATTGTCAAAAGCACTATTAACAAAACTATTAGTCTGCCGACAAAATGAGCAACCACTACAAATATTCGTGCGCTTGTTGAGGTCTCTACCATGAAGTTCAGCCATAAAGTTGTTGCCACATCGTCAGCCATATTGCTTGCTGCCTTATCGCTACTTTCTGCCAATCAATATTTCAATACTAAATCCCAAATCCAATCGTTGGTCATACATAGCATTGACGAAATCGTCTCTGGTATGAGTAATACCATCAATGCCGAGATCAACAGCCGTACCGGGCTGGCCAGTTATGCCACCAGCCTGGTTGAACAAGATCTGTCTGAAGACAGTATTACAACCACAATTAGCCAACCTGCATTGAAAGACGCCTTTCTGTTAACCGGTGTAGGTTTTGAACAAGATGGTAGACATACAAGCAATGATCCTAGCTGGCAGCCAGGTGAAAGCTGGGATCCACGATCACGCCCTTGGTATAAAGACACCAGGCAGGCTAAAAAGCTGATTATCACAGCGCCATATGCCGACTCTGTTACCAAAGAGATCCTTGTTTCCATCGCAACTCCCCTGTTTAAGAACGGTCAGTTCACTGGCGCTATTTTCTTTGACATGAGCCTTGGTGGCCTTGCGAAACTGGTTAACCAAGTCTCGCTATTTGATGCCGGTTATCTATTTATCGTTGCCAAAGACGGCACGGTAATTGCGCACCCGGATAAAGCCTACAACGGCAAGTCAATGACAGAATTTCTTGGTAACCAGCCTATTTCAAGCAAAGTGGCGACTACCGAGCTGAATGGCAAATCCGTCACAGTTTCATTTACCCAAATCAAAGGGCAAGACTGGTACATCGGCGCCATTCTTGACGAAGACAAAGCCTTTGCCGCCGTCGATAAGCTAAAAACAGATTCGATCATTTATTCTATTGTTGCGCTGATCGCCGGTATTATTGCCCTATTACTGCTTATCAAAGTACTAATGCGTCCATTGCAGGATCTCAATGTGGCAATTCAGGACGTTGCGTCCGGACAGGGAGATCTGACCCGTCGCCTGGATACCAATACCGACGCAGAGTTTGCTGAGCTTGCTAGCGGCTTCAACGCGTTTACCGAAAAACTGCAAACCTTGATCATTCAATCCAAGTCATTAAGTAGCAGCATTTTACAAGGTACCGAACTCACCGCGCAGGGAGCTCAGCACTCCGCCAGTGCTATGTCGACCCAGCTACAAGAGCTAGATCAATTAGCAACGGCGATGCATGAAATGGCAACTACTTCATCTGATGTTGCAGGTAATGCGCAAGGTGCCGCCTCTGCCGCACAGAACGCAGACATCGCAGCTCAAGATGGCAGCGAAGTCGTCTCCCACACAGCTAACGCGATTACAGAGCTGTCAGATCAGATTGATCATGCCGTGGATGTTGTTAAGCAGCTGGAATCAGCAACAGGTAATATCGAAACGATCCTGAAAGTGATCAATGAAATTGCCGATCAAACGAACCTGCTAGCACTGAATGCGGCTATCGAAGCAGCCCGAGCTGGTGACTCTGGCCGAGGCTTTGCGGTAGTTGCTGATGAAGTTCGTACCCTGGCTCAGCGCACCCAGCAATCAACAACTGAAATTCGCCAGATGATCGAACAACTGCAATCTGGTGCCAGCTCAGCAGCAAGCGTAATGGGGCTGAGCAAAGAAACAGCTGCCAACACCGTAATTAAAGCCCAGGAAGCGGATGAAGCACTTCAACGTATCAGCGGTGCAATCCAGCAGATCAATGATATGAACCTGCAAATTGCTTCTGCCGCTGAAGAGCAAAGCCTGGTTGCCGAAGAGATCAACACTAATACCACCAATATTAAGGAACTATCGGTTCAGGTGGCAGAGGCTGCTAACGGCGCTAACGAAGCGATGGAAGAGCAAATTCGCAATGTTCGTGAGCAAGACAACATCATGAATAAGTTTGTTGTGTAACAGCAACAACCGTATACAACAGACTACACAAGAATAAGCATACGAACATAACGTAATAAAAGTAGTGTTGATATGAAAAATGCCACTCTCCATCAGAGAGTGGCATTGCTTTTTCTTAGATCTAGCCTTTAGTATTAGTTCAGTTTGAACTTACTGACAATGGCGGCCAATTGCGTATTAGCAGAAGCCAATGTTTGGCTATTTTCCAAATTCAGACGACCACTCTCAGCCAAAGTGTCTGCCATATGGCGAATTGAGGCCATATTCTTGCTAATTTCTTCCGACACAGAGCTTTGCTGCTCAGCCGCCGTCGCAATTTCAACGGCCAGGTTATTTACCTCAGTGATTGAATTAGCCATTTTATCCAAGTCCAGGTTAACCTGCTCAGTGTTAGTCGCTGTCTGATTACAGCTTTCCTTAATCACATTCATGTTGTTAACCAAACCATCAGCCCCTGTCGTCAGCTTCGTCAGCATCTGCTCTATTTCAGAAGTACTCTGCTGAGTTCGTGCAGCCAAGGCGCGAACCTCATCAGCAACCACTGCAAATCCGCGTCCTTGCTCGCCGGCACGGGCAGCTTCAATTGCTGCATTTAATGCTAGCAAATTGGTTTGATCCGCAATATCGCCAATCACTTTCAATACATCGGCAATATCCATGCTATTGCGGTTCATTTCACAGATACTCTCAGCCATCGACTCAACATCACCGATTAACGCCGAAACAGAGCCCACTGCATTAGAAACAATCACTTTCGACTCTTGAGCCTGATCATTAGTCAGATGGATATGTGAAGAGGTTTCTGCAGCATTCGCCGACACATTCTCTGCCGTAATACTCATTTCATTGATAGCTGTAACAACCTGATCCGTTTCATCAACATGGGATTGCAAGACTCCGGCATTCTGTTCAGACTGCTGTCTTAAATCCTCAACACTTGCTGAAATATGACTGGTCGCCTGAGAGACCTCCAGCATCATTTGTTGCAGGTTACTGATAAAAATATTGACGCTTTCCGCGATCTGGCCAAGATCATCTTCACTATTAACTTCAAGGCGACGAGTAAGATCCCCTGTACCCGCAGATAAATCGGCCATGGTTTCTTTCAGGGCTGTGATCGGACGGTACAATTGATTCAGTACCACAAAAACAATTGCAAGAGCAATCAGCAGGATAATGACCGATGTTGTAACGGCTTCTTCAAATGCTTTATCAACAGCCGCATAAACCACCGACTTATTGACACCGACATACAAATACCACTTATTGCCATCAACCAAAGAAATCTCAGAGAAATAGGCTCGCTTATCTGCCCCTTGCCACTGGTAATCCGCAGCACCCGTTCCTTGAGTCGCCATCTCTTTCTCCAGAGATGGCAATCCAAACGAAACACCTAGCTCATCGCTAGAGTCAGTTGACGCCAGCTGATCAAAATCCTCACTCAAAATCAGTGCAACAGCACCAGGGAAATTAACTCGACTAATAGTTTCATTCAGGCTTTTCAATGATACATCACCAACCACCACGCCTTCTTTCTTACTGCTGATAGGTGTCGCCAAACTCACCATCAAGCTACCAGTGGTCGCATCGGTGTAGAAGTCAGTCAGGATAGTCCGGTTTTTAGCCATCGCTTCTTTATACCACCCACGGGTACGAGGATCGTAATCACTGACTTCAAACACCCCGTCATTGCCGCCAGAATCGCCATAAGCTCGTCCGTCGGTGTAACCAGCAGTAAAACTGGCATAATCCGCCGCTTTGGTAATCAATCTGGCAACTTCGACGTACTCACTATCCGAATGCTCTCCAGCATAAAAACCTTTCGTTGATTCCAGGGCGTCTGTCGCCTGCTTCATCGACAATTCAATTTCACGTTTTGCACTGTCGACAATTAGCCGTGACTTCTCTTCAATAGTTGCAACTTTATCCTCTTTAAAATGTTGATAGGAAAGCCAGTTAGTTATGGACAGTGCCACAGCCACCAAAATTGCAACGGTAAGGATTATCCGTTGTTTAAAACCTAAGTTACTTAAAGAGAGGGTCATAGTTTTCTTGCCTGAATCAATCTGAAACTGATGAATTGAGCAAGTCTACTCACGGGGGGATCTATTGTGGAGTGTAAAAATTTTGACTCTTTGGGCCAATTTTTTTTGTTCAAGAAATATTAAGCTCTATTCCATTTAATACATTATCTATCCACTCAAACATACATATGTATATATTCGCTACAGCTTTACTCGGTTTATCGCCATTAACAATAAATTTTCGTTATCAGCAAATAAGATATATTGATGAAAAAAAAGTTAGATAAATTGAATATGATGTCATTTTCAAACTTAGCTAACACTTTTCTGCAATTCTTCAATTTATGATATTCATCACAATCAAATAGTTACGCGTTCTCACTGTTTCAATTTTTTTGTACTTTGATTACATACCCCCTTCATTAATGACTAATTACTCAGTTAATAATCAAGGTTTAAACACAAATAAGAGGCTAGCCTGAACTAGCCCCTTATATTAACAATTAGATTATTATGCTGCTGGTTCTATCGGTTCACCAGACACATCCTTTACACCAGATGATGACTTGCCGAATGACTTTCAGCACAAACCTCATTCCCGGTAGCTTAAGTGAGCGGCGGATGTAAGCAATGTTTGTTTCTGCGATATAGTAGTAAGCAAGAATAGTTGTGAAAGCAAAGAAGAAAAGTGCAAATGCAATGAACGGCTTACCGATACCTGGCATCGCACTTTCAATTGCCATCTGAGTAAAGATCGGGCCATTTGCACCAATCTCGGCTGACAGGTTTTGAACCAGGAATGTACCTTTAGCACCACCATGAACATTATATGCGCCAGTAATAAGGATCATGAATGCTGTAGCCGAACACACCAGCACAATATCGAGGATGTTAATAATTTATTATATCGCTCAATTAACCATGAGCGGCCGCACGATTTTGCAATACCCGACCAACAAGTAAGCGTTCTGACTGGATTTTAATTAAAATCCAGCTATCACTACTGCCGATGAATAAAATTCAACCAACGAATTCGTCCGTCACATTAAGAATGTAAGCTTATTTTTATGTTGGAGATCACATAATTAGTCAGATGAAAAAGCGGGAGCCCTAGTAACTATACAGATGACAGATTGACCAAGTGGCGGGTGTAATCCTGTTGAGGTTCATTAAATATTTGGGCGGTATCGCCCTGCTCCACGACCTGGCCATCTTTGAGAACTAAAGTGTAATGACACAAAGACTTCACTACATTAAGATCATGACTGATAAATAAGTAACTCAGACCGTGCTTCTCTTGCAGCGACTTCAGCAGTGTCAAAACCTGAAACTGCACTGTCCTGTCAAGTGACGACGTCGGTTCATCCAACAAGATAAAATCCGGCTTTAATACCAATGCCCTAGCAATAGCAATCCGTTGTCGTTGACCACCTGAAAATTCATTGGGATAACGGTGGCGAGTCGCAGGATCGAGCTCAACCTCACGCATTGCTTCACAAATCACCCTGTCTTCCTCACCAGGGGTCAGGGATTTGTGAATTTTAAGCCCCTCACCGATAATCTGCGCGACAGACATACGTGGATTCAAAGCAGAAAAAGGGTCCTGGAAAACGACCTGCAACTTACTCCTATAAGGAAGCATTTGCTTACGGCTCAAGCCTGATATATCAACACCTTCAAAATTTATCACACCTTCACTGCTGAGCAATTTCAGTAAGGCCATTCCGGTAGTTGACTTACCCGAACCACTCTCACCAACTAACCCGACACTATGCCCTTTCCTTAGAACAAAACTAACATCCGTAACCGCCTTAATATGATCTCTGACTCGCTTGAGAATACCGCCCGTAATTGGGAACCATACACGAAGATCCCGGATATCGAATAATGGCTCGGAATTAGGATTGACTGGCACCGGGTTACCACTGGGTTCAGAGTTAATCAACTTAATAGTGTATGGATCTGATGGATTGTTGAAAATCACGTCTTTGGTATCCGTTTCCACCAGACGGCCAAGCTGCATTACCGCAACCCGATCAGCAATTTGGTGAACGATGCTTAAATCATGGGTAATAAACAACATCGCCATACCGAATTCCTGTTGTAATTCTTTAAGCAAATCAAGGATCTGAGCCTGGACAGATACATCAAGTGCCGTTGTGGGTTCATCCGCAATCAGTAATTCTGGCTCGTTAATCAGAGCCATCGCAATCATAACCCGCTGACGCTCACCACCGGAAAGTTCGTGAGGATAGGCAGTCAGCCTTTTCTCCGCATCACGAATACCGACCTTTTTCAGCCAACTCAATGCCCTTTCTTCTGCCTGCTTCGGGCGTATTCCACGGTGAATTGCCAGTGTTTCGCGTAACTGCCTGCCGATTTTATGCAGAGGATTAAGCGACATCATCGGTTCCTGAAAGATCATCCCGATACGATCACCCCGCATCCGCCGCATTTCCCGCTCGCTGCATGTCAGCATATCGGTGCCATCGTACTTTATATGCCCACCAATATAGTGAGTAGCTCCCCTCGGTAACAAGCGCAAAATCGCGTTGGCAGTCACCGACTTACCAGAACCACTCTCCCCAACCAGCGCCAATGTTTCACCGCGCTGGATCGACAAGCTCACATCATAAGTAACCTGATTAACCTCATTCCCGCTATGGAAGCCGACAGACAGTTCTTCAATTATCAGTAGTGGTTTCGCCATAAATTATCTCTGTTGATGGGGATCAAACGCATCCCGGACAGCTTCACCGACAAAAACCAGTAAGCTCAGCATAATAGAGAGGACAACGAATGCAGACAGACCAAGCCAAGGAGCCTGTAAGTTGGTTTTACCCTGTGCCAATAGCTCCCCCAACGACGGCGAACCAGCGGGCAAACCAAATCCCAAAAAATCAAGAGATGTCAGCGTTGTCACTGAACCGCTTAAGATAAATGGCATCATCGTCAGCGAAGCCACCATGGCATTAGGCAGCATATGACGCAACATGATACGGCCATCACTAACCCCCAATGCTTGAGCTGCCTTTACATAATCAAAATTACGACAACGAAGAAACTCAGCCCGTACAACCCCAACCAGCCCCATCCAGCTAAAGAGCACCATAATCCCAAGCAACCACCAGAAGTTAGGTTCGACAAAGCTAGATAGGATGATCAGTAAAAACAGGGTTGGCATACCCGACCAAACCTCAATAAACCGCTGACCAAAGAGGTCAACCCAACCACCGTAATATCCCTGACAAGCACCAACAATAACGCCCACAATGGTCGAGATAATCGTCAAGGCAAAACCGAACAGTACAGAGATCCGGAAGCCGTAAATAATACGAGCCAGCACATCCCGCCCCTTATCATCAGTACCCAGCCAATTAACAGCATCTGGCGGCGATGGTGCAGGGCCAGCAAGATCATAATTTATCGTATCGAAACTAAAGCGAATCAACGGCCAAATCATAAAACCATCAGCTTCTATCAAATCAGCAACATAAGGGTCGGTGTAGTCTGCTTCTGATTCAAACTCACCGCCAAACTCGGTTTCGGTATATTGCTCAACAATCGGGAAATACCAGCCAGAATTGAAGTTGATCAACAAAGGTTTATCATTAGCAATAATTTCTGCAAACAGACTGACAACAAACAACACAGAAAAAATCCACAGTGACCAGTAGCCCCGCTTGTGAGCTCGAAACCTGACCCAACGTTCCCTTGTCAATGGATTCATCTTCACTAGCGCGCCTCAAAATCAATGCGTGGATCAACAAAGGTATAAGTGAGATCCGAAATAATATTAAGTAACAGCCCCAACAAGGTCATGATATAGAGAGAGCTAAACACCACCGGATAGTCTCGCTGTATTGTCGATTCAAAACCCAGCAAACCAATCCCTTCCAGCGAAAACATCACTTCAATCAACATTGCGCCGGTAAAAAAAATACTAATAAAGGCTGCAGGAAAACCGGCAATTATGATCAGCATGGCATTACGGAAAACATGGCGATAAAGAATACTGCGTTCATCCAGTCCTTTAGCCCGTGCCGTCACCACGTACTGTTTATTAATTTCATCTAGGAAGGAGTTCTTGGTCAGCATCGTTAAAGTGGCAAAACCGCCAATCACCATCGCAAGAATAGGCAAAGTTAAATGCCAGAAGTAATCCCCTATCTGCTGATACCAGACAAGCTGGTCAAAGTCCGATGACACCAATCCTCGAAGTGGAAACCAGCTGAAATAGTTTCCACTAGCAAAGAATATGATCAGCAAGATGGCAAACAGAAAACCTGGAATCGCGTAACCGACAATGACAACAGCACTGCTCCAAATATCAAAACGAGAACCATGCTTGATTGCCTTGGCTATCCCCAGCGGGATAGAGACAAAATAAATGATTAACGTACTCCATAACCCGAGGGAAATAGATACTGGCAGCCGATCGATGATCAAATCAATCACGTTGCCACCTTTAAACAGACTCTCACCAAAATTAAAAGTGGCGTAGTTCTTCAGCATATCGAGGTAACGTTCAAGTAACGGCTTATCAAAACCAAACTGCTTCTTAATCGCTTCAACAACTTCCGGGTCTAGCCCTCGTGAGCCTCGATAACCACTGGTACTTTCACCTGGTTCGGCAGCAGTAACCTCTTTTCCTCCGCCGGTAAAACGCTCCATGATGCCAGACGAATGTCCCTCCAATTGAGCAACGGCTTGCTCGACCGGTCCTCCTGGTGCAATCTGAATTACGAAGAAGTTAATCGTAATGATTGCCCATAATGTCGGGATCACCAGTAACAGGCGACGAATAATATAAGCTGTCATTGCTACCTTTACCTTATGAGTCGTTCACCTGAACTGTCACCGGCATTTGCGCCTATGTTAATTATGCGGCTAACGCAATCTCGCTCGCGTACCTCATAGGTTACCTTCGCTTCTCCGGGAGCTTCGCGACCTTACTCGAATCAATCCACCAGGTATCTTTGCCTAAGGAATACTTAGGCCTCACTTCCGGTCGTGAAAACTTATCCCAGCTGGCAACACGGAACTTACTGATATGCCATTGCGGGATCACAAAGAAATTCCATTGCAGTACTCGGTCAAGAGCCCTCCCATAATAAAGCAACTCTTCTGGTTTCTGCTGATTTTCGACAATTTTATCTGTCAGGTAATCAATAGCAGGATCCTTAACGCCTGCGGTGTTATAGGTGCTGTCTATAAAATTACTGTTCCATGCAATCAGCAAGTTCGGATTCGGATACGCATTGGCACCATAACCGTGTGAGACCATATCGAAATCCCTGTCCCGTAACCGCTTAATATATTGAGTCGTATCTACGGTGCGGATTTTCATTTCGACCCCCATAAGTTTGAGGTTCTTCTGAACAGGAACAGCCAAACGTTCCGTTGACGGGCTATATATAAGCAATTCAAACACGAACGGGTCGCCCGTTTTAACATTGGTCATCACTTTATTCTTGAGTTGCCACCCCGCTTCCTTCATTAAAGCAATCGCCTTGCGAATATGAGTGCGGATCCGACCAGAACCATCAGTTACCGGTGGCAGGTACGCCTCGGTAAATACCCGGCTCGGCACTTGTTCTTTAATTGGCGCCAACACTTTCAGTTCAGTGTCGGACGGTAAACCATCCGCTTCATATTCTGTATTTTGAAAATAACTGCGGGTACGTTTGTATTGGTTATAAAAGAGACTTTTATTCATCCACTCAAAATCCATGGCATAATTCAGCGCCTCTCGCACCCTAACATCCTGAAAATAGAGGCTTTGAGTGTTGAAGACAAAAGCTTGCATTGACTGGGGGATCTGGTGGGAGATTTCTTCCTTGAGAATATAACCTTTGTCGAAATTAGTACCCTGATAAAGGGTCGCCCAAAACTTTGCTACATTCTCTTCGCGAATGTCATACTCGCCCGCTTTGAATGCTTCTAGGGTAACTGTTTCGTCACGGTAATAATCGTACTTCACCGTCTGGAAATTATGGCGTCCGACGTTTACGGGCAAATCCTTAGCCCAATAATCATCGACAAGAGAATATGTCACACTCTGACCAGCTTTATAACTTGAGACTTTATAAGCACTGCTTCCAAGCGGCGGTTCATTTAACGGCTCGCTTAAATTCTTGTCCTGCCAGAAATGCTCGGGCAAAACGTTCATTCCCTTCACCAGTGCAAACAAAATCTCACGGTTAGGCTTCGCCATTTCAATACGCGCTGTCAGTGCAGACTTCACCGTTACTGATTTCACATCCTTGAAGTACACCTTATATTGAGGCACGCCTTCTTTCATAAACTTATTAAACGTGAAAGCGACATCTAAGGCAGTAATAGGATGGCCATCATGGAAACGCGCCTTCGGATTTATATCAACCTCCATCCATGAAAAATCATCGGCATAACGAACCTTTTCAGCAATTAAAGGATAATGGCTATCTATCTCGTCAGCAGAAGAAATAAACAAAGTGTCATAAATGGTATCAGCCCCAGCAGCCGCTACTCCACGCGTTGCGTAACGATTAAAACTGTCATAAGTACCGACTTGCGCATAAGTTACTTGCCCGCCTTTAGGCGCCTCGGGATTAACATAATCAAAATGGGAAAAATCACTGGAATATTTGGCTTCACCGAAACCGACCAGACAGGTCGACTCAATAATGTCTGCAGCCTTTAGCATTCCGGTAGTCAGCAACATGGCCATAACTAATGACACCTTTTTTAGCATTTGCTTCTCCCTGCATTTTTGCTAATTCCCAACAACAGTAAAAACTTTTTTGTTTTCATTATTCTACGATAGGACAGGATCCGGGATTCGACAACGTAGCACGCATGATCGGACTCCCCACGTTTTCCCTGCTAAATACATGTCTGTTAGCAAGGATGATTCAACAAAGTCATCAGACAATGGCTTGCAGGGCGCAATATTAGCCGCTAACATCCCTCCCTCACCGCAGATGCGGGCAATTTTCTCCGGAACCAATTCAGGCTCTGGATACGCAACATTTAAGGTACACAGGATCAGGTTATGTCTAAATTTTTCTACAAAGGCCGCATAGAAAAAAAACCAAAGCATGAAAGCTATGGCTTTAACACAAAACGTTCGGCTAAATTAGGCACCGAAGAAAACCCGCTACCTCTGACAGTGCAGAGCGAAACGCGTAAAGCAGAAATCGAAGCGACCCTGGCCGAAAATAAGCTGTTTGGTACTGTTACAGTCAATCCAGATACAGCAGAAAACATCGTTGAGCTTGAAACCCTTTTGAACAAGCCACAAACGACCGTTTTCGAAAAAACACCAAACCGCAATGACCCTTGCTCATGCGGAAGCGGTAAAAAATACAAGAAGTGCTGCGGATAACCCTGAACGCAGTCAAAATGAGCCCTTTTTACACAAGAGGGCTCACTCAAATATCCCCCAAATCATCCCCACCTGCATTTTTATTTAAAAATCCGTATAATCCCGCCTCATTTTGTTTTAAGAAGATGTACAAATTATGAGCAAAGGTTATTCCTGTGTGGGACTTTTCAATCCCAAAACGCCTGAAAATGTTGGTTCAGTCATGCGCGCGGCTGGTTGTTATGGAGTGAATTCAGTGTTTTATACAGGAACTCGATATGACCTTGCTAAGAAGTTCTGCACCGATACTAAAAATGTATACCAGGATATACCGCTAATTGGTGTACAGGACTTAAAAGAAATCATTCCGCATGATTGTGTGCCTGTTGCCGTTGATTTGATTGAAGGTGCCAAACCACTGCCTGACTATAAGCACCCTCAGCGTGCTTTTTATATCTTCGGACCAGAAGATGGCACGCTAAAGAAAGAAATTACGGAATTTTGCCGAGAAACCATTTATGTTCCAACACAAGGCTGCATGAACCTGGCTGCAGCAGTTAATGTCATCCTCTACGATCGCATGGCAAAAGGCGACAACTTCTCAAACCACTAACCCCTCTATATCTACTGGACGGAATCATTGCAACTACGCAGACATTCCGTCCGGTACAACATGAACATCTTGCCAAGATTAATACCTTTTATTCTGCACAAACACACAAAACCAACCTTGCCATTAACGTTTTCCATGAAAATACCCTTCCTCGACCAAAGCACCAGGGCAAATAAGTCTATGAGGCATTATCGAATACAGCTACTTCAAACAAATGAAATACAACTGCCCCCCCTTACCAGCAGAATAAAAACGAGGTCTGAACTGGTAGCAGTAGCTGAATCAGACTAGACTTAACGCGATTTAAGTCTTGCACGTTTTTTATGCCAAACGCTCTGGCGCAGACAGTTTCGGACAATAATCCGTAAGCTGAAATTGACGGTAAGCGACTTATAACTGGGCAAAACCCCAGTATATAATCTTGGTTAGCAGAAGTTTCTGCACTTTTATTGAGCGTTTAAACTAGAAATGTGAAAAAGGCGGAGCAAAAACAAGCAAATGTTCATTTAATCTTGAATGAGCTATGTAATGTTTGTTGGAATCAGTGATATACTCCCCCACCGAATAGTGACAGTAATTGTTTATAGAGAAAAACAATGGCAGATTTATCTAAATACAGAAACATTGGTATTTTCGCGCACGTTGATGCGGGTAAAACCACTACTACCGAGCGTATCCTTAAGCTAACTGGTAAAATCCACAAGATCGGTGATACTCACGACGGCTCAACTACTACTGACTTCATGGATCAGGAAGCAGAGCGCGGTATTACTATCCAGTCAGCAGCTGTAAGCTGTTTCTGGAATGATCACCGTCTAAACGTTATCGATACTCCTGGACACGTTGACTTCACAGTAGAAGTTTACCGTTCTCTTAAAGTACTTGATGGCGGTATCGGTGTATTCTGTGGTTCTGGTGGTGTTGAACCTCAGTCAGAAACTAACTGGCGTTATGCGAACGAATCAGAAGTTGCTCGTCTGATCTTCGTTAACAAACTAGACCGTATGGGTGCAGACTTCTATAACGTTGTTGACCAGGTTAAGAGCGTTCTAGGTGCAACTCCTCTAGTTATGACTCTACCAATCGGTCGTGAAGACGATTTCGTTGGTGTTGTTGACGTACTAACCCGCCAAGCTTACGTTTGGGATGAGTCTGGTCAGCCAGAAAACTACGAAATCAAAGAAATCCCAGCGGATATGGTTGATGACGTAGAAGCTTACCGCGAAGAGCTAATCGAAACTGCTGTAGAGCAAGACGATGACCTAATGGAAGCTTACATGGAAGGTGAAGAGCCTTCTATTGAAGACATCAAGCGTTGTATCCGTAAGGGTACTCGTGATATCGCATTCTTCCCAACTTACTGTGGTTCTGCATACAAAAACAAAGGAATGCAGCTAATCCTGGACGCAGTTGTAGATTACCTACCTGCTCCAACAGAAGTTGATCCACAGCCGCTAACCGATCCAGAAACTGGTGAGCCAACTGGTGAAGTTGCACTAGTTGACGAAAAAGAGCCACTACGTGCTCTTGCGTTCAAAATCATGGACGACCGTTTCGGTGCCCTAACTTTCATCCGTATCTACTCAGGTGTGATGAAGAAAGGCGACACAATCCTTAACAGCGCAACTGGTAAGACTGAGCGTATCGGCCGTATGGTTGAGATGCAGGCAGATGATCGTAACGAACTTACTAGCGCACAAGCTGGTGACATCATCGCTGTTGTAGGTATGAAGAACGTTCAGACTGGTCACACTCTATGTGATGTTAAGCACGAATGTACTCTTGAACCAATGATCTTCCCAACTCCAGTAATCTCAATCGCTGTTGCTCCTAAGGACAAAGGCGGTTCTGAGAAGATGGGTATCGCGATCGGTAAAATGGTTGCAGAAGATCCATCATTCCAGGTTGAGACTGACGAAGATTCAGGCGAAACTATCCTTAAAGGTATGGGTGAACTTCACCTAGACATCAAAGTTGACATCCTTAAGCGTACTTACGGTGTTGACCTAGTTGTTGGTCAGCCACAGGTTGCTTACCGTGAAACTATCACTCAAGAAATTGAAGATAGCTACACGCACAAGAAACAGTCTGGTGGTTCTGGTCAGTTCGGTAAGATCGACTACCGCATCAAGCCAGGTGAGCCAAACTCAGGCTTCACGTTCAGCTCTGTTGTTGTTGGTGGTAACGTACCTAAAGAATTCTGGCCTGCAATCGAAAAAGGTTTCGCAGGTATGATGGACAACGGTGTTCTAGCTGGCTTCCCAGTACTAGACGTTGAAGTTGAGCTGTTCGACGGTGGCTTCCACGCAGTCGATTCATCTGCAGTAGCATTCGAAATCGCAGCGAAAGGTGCATTCCGTCAGTCTATGCCTAAAGCGGGTGCACAGCTTCTTGAGCCAATCATGCACGTTGACGTGTTCACTCCAGAAGACCACGTTGGTGACGTAATCGGTGACCTTAACCGTCGTCGCGGCATGATCAAAGACCAGATGGCTGGCGCTACTGGCGTACGTATCAAGGGTGATGTACCTCTATCAGAAATGTTCGGTTACATCGGTACTCTACGTACTATGACTTCTGGTCGTGGTCAGTTCTCTATGGAGTTCTCACACTACGCACCATGTCCTGCAAACGTTGCTGAAGAAGTAATCGCTGAGCAGAAAGAGAAAAACGCTAAGAAGTAATTTTTAATTACTTTAAGTGTTAAAAAACCCGGTTGCTTCGGCAACCGGGTTTTCTTTTATCTGAACAGTTCAAATCTAATACTTCGGTTAACGGCTTCCCTCTAGCCTGTAGATTACACTGCATTCAGATAAATAGCGCATAATGCCGTAACGCTGTAACCACTTCAGCTGCTTCGCCTCCCTCACCAAGAACCGTCCAGTGTAATTCAAAGCATTAGCAAAGATCCCCTCGATATTATTTGTCGATCGAGGCAACACCAGCATCCATCTAGCTGTCAGCAGAATGTTATAAGGCAAGCATTCATCATCTTCGTTTAACGAAAGCAGCTCTAACGCAGTCAAATAACGCTGATACAACCTTTCGGCATCCAGCTCATCATGGAGAAAAAGGCAATGCCTGAAAGGTAACCCACCGGTACAAATTACCGATTCCAACGGGATATCAGCCCGAACAACCTGCATATGGCGGTGTGGCTGGCTCGCACCGGCAACAGGACCACTGTTATATAAACCGAGAACATCAGAGCGGGTAAAGCCTAACAACCAGGCTTCAAAATCATCCAATGTTAAAGGGGCAGACTGTGCAACAAACTCTTTGGAACAAATTAATAGGTGTGGAGAGAGAACCGGAAACTTATTAAGCAGGCAGATATGGTGATATCCGGCCTCCCCGACATACATTGAGGGTTCATAAGGTAAAAAGGGGTTAGCCTGCTGATTTTTCGCTATGGGCTTTTTCCTTGCGTTACGTGTAACAACATAACCGAGATAGTTGATTCCATGTTCCTGAATAACCTCGGCTTCTGTGGTGATCGGCATCAATTGGCCGTCAATCAGAGCCTTTTCTGATACTCGTTCAGCATCATCCCAAAACATACCCCGCCCCCTAACAATCCCTAATAGCGATACATCAGTCCTATCACCAAACAAGGTATCGCTATTTATACCCGCTGACACCATCAGACTATCTTAAACAGCTGATATTTCAACCATCTGTATTATTAAGTTTACACTTAAGGCTTAATTATGACAGTGTACAAAAAGCATCGCCTATAGCCGCATCAAGGTAAAATTTGTATCATCAACACATTGATTGAAACAGGCAGTTATCCCACCCTATTCCCTTTCTGTACTCCAGACGGGATACTGCGAAAGCCTTGGTTCGGTCATTAAAAGGCTTTTAAAATCAGTACATTATTGTTCGGTCAAACTTTATTGTGCGCTTCAGTTTCAACAATTTCTCTAAATGAAAAAAGGCGTCTACCCACAGGGTAAACGCCTTCTTTTCATGGCTTTATTCTACGAGTTTAAATCAACTCAGCAGCCAACAGGAAGCACCCGAACAGGAAGCTAAATCCCATCGCGATATGGCCACCACCGGCTCTATAAAGCACACCTGTAGCATCAACTTCAAACGCAGAATCATCTTCACCGCGCAATTTGATTGTCATCGCCATCGGGATGAATACAGCCAAGAAGACCAGAATAATACCGGCATAACCCAGTACAGATAAGAACTTATCCGCAGCAAGCAGCGCACCAGCCAGAGGCAGGATAAAAGTCAACACATAAGTCACCGCACGGTTTTGCTTGAAAGCATCAGTATTCTGATCAAACAGCGCCATCGCAACACCTAAGAAAGAAGTCAGCAGTGCCAAACCGGTGAATACCGACAGAACGACATTAATCATGCTGTGGTTTGCACCAAGCGCTGCAATCAGCTCAGAGACATTGGCGAACGATACCATCTGTTCAGCAGGCAGGTTACCCATAGCAGCATACAGCCAGAACAGATAACAAACTAAAGGAATACAAGAGCCGCCGATAATCATGTTACGCAGCTGCTGATGAGTCGCATCTTTGTTGTAAGTAACCAAAGAAGGAATAACAACGACAAACCCGAAACTGGTAAACAGCACCGAACTTGTTTTAATCAGCTCAATCCTACTGTCGCTGGAAGCTTCCATCAAGTTGTCGATCGAAATAGTCGGTACCAGTGACATCAGTGTCAGCGCCAACATAACGACCATTATCGCGAACAGAAGACGGTTGAGCTTGTCTATCACTGACGTACCAGCCGCCACGACACCACCTGCAATTAAGGTAAAGGCAATCTGGCACTGCATCATAGTCAGTTCAATACTCAACCCACCCAGCATTTTTTTAACCAGATCACCAGCGCCGATGATGTAAGCCATCAACAGACAAACCAGCAATGCATACAAAAGGCCGTTTGTGACTACTTGACCACCTTTACCCAACGTCTTGCGGGCAATCGTATTCATGCCTAGTCCACCACCTACTTTGATACTGGCTTCAAGCAGCAATAACGCCGCATAAGTTGTACCCAGCCAGATGAAGAGCATCATTAAAGTGCCCCATAGCAAGCCGAATTGTGCCAATACCATAGGGATAGCCAGCATCCCCGCACCTAACGCTGTACCAGCAACGATCAGCGCACTACCTAATAGCTTCAAATTCACAACAATTATCTCTGAAAAATAGTTATATCGCTCTGCCTGAGTAAATAATTCGGTCAGTCTCAAACAGATAAAAGGGGTTGTTTTAACGATCTATACTGTCGAACACTGTGGTCAGCAGCGAAAAACCAGCCTGAATAAATTACAGGGATCGTTAGTCCAGTAAGGACGAAACAGGAAGATTAGCTAAAGTTGCTAAATCGAAAATCGGCAAAGAAGCCAAAATACGGGAAGGTAAAGGCAGAAGAGTGAGCTGAATGTTGTTGAGATTGATCGGCTGAGCATCGCATACGCGATAAGCCCTTCGTGGCTGTATCTGGCAGCCCTGCTGTATGATGTTTCATTTATCGTACTCCAAAAAACGATATGTCCCTGCATAATAGGATTATGCATCCGATAATTATGCTTTTTTTGTTCGGTCAATTAGCAACTTAAAGTTATGAGTAACAAATCACAACAACCATAAATGAAATCTTTTATTCCATCAATGATCACCAGAGACGTTTCATAACCTTTGCTGCAAAATTAGTCTGTTCTCCTTCAAATTGAGCCTCAAACAAGATAGATACTCACCTTAACCAATTACTATTAGCAATCACTGCACTCATTAAAGTATACATAGTTATACTTCCGCAATTACTTAACACGCCCGGTATTAACTTTAAGTTCATTGACGCTTTCAAACATATCTGTCAATTTGCTTCCCAGCCATATTCCGACCAACATGCTGGCTACAAATACGACTACACTCGCATTACCACCCGCTAATAACGTCACCGCAGGCCCGGGACAGATACCAGCAGTGCCCCAACCAATTCCGAACAATACAGAGCCGCTGATCAACCTGATATCAATCGCTTTATTGTTGCTCAACCGGAAATTAGTATCGCAAACCGGGTGAGCCATTTTACGAATAATGAAGAAATACACGGGCATAAAAACAGAAAGCGCTCCCCCCATTACAAAGGCCAGACTCGGCTCCCAATTGCCTGCAAAATCTAAAAAACCAATAACTTTATCTGGGTTAACCATACCGGACATCATCATGCCAAAACCAAACAGCAAACCGGCTAACAGAGCGACAAATCGAGCAAACATTCTGACACCTCTTAACTATGAAGACGAACAAAAACAGTGATGGCCGCCGTAGCCATAAATATGCAGGTTGCGACAATCGAACGCTTAGACAGACGCCCCACACCACAGATCCCATGACCGCTGGTACAACCATTACCAAGCCTCGTTCCCAACCCCACCAGCAAACCAGCAATAATGAGCAGCAGTGTTGATGTTACCGGCAGCGTTTCCGGCAATTCAAAGCCAAGGAAAGGCGCCGATAAGCCTGCTAGGATCATGCCCAACACAAATAAAAGTCGCCATGAAAACTCGCCTTTTTGCGGCTTGAGCAAACCTGCAACAATGCCACTGATGCCAGCCACCCGACCGTTTACCATCAACAACAATACTGCAGATACACCTAGCAGCATTCCCCCCAATAACGCATCCATTGGAATCTGATCCATCATTATCCACCTCACTAGCAAAGCAAAACCTAATTTAGAGATTACTAAAACGCAAGATTCAGTCAACTCTAATTTAGGATTTTATTTATTAGACATGACTAAATTAAAGTTTTATAGTTTTCGATAGATTCGCTAGTGGCAAACCTACTCTAAATCACAAACATAGGTTTTGCCCTGCAGCTAACGTATTAAGTAAACTGGGATTTCAATCAAAATATCAGTTCAGAAGCCCATGCTGATTTACCAGAAAGACTAAGCTCGGATTAGTCCTGTATTAATTTATGTATTTGTGGAGTTATCAATGACTAAAATAGTTATCGTCGGTGGTGTTGCAGGTGGTGCCTCTGCTGCTGCACGAGCTCGTCGTTTAAGTGAAGATGCTGAAATCATCATGTTTGAACGCGGTAGCTTCGTTTCATTTGCAAACTGCGGATTGCCTTACCACATTGGCGGCGACATCCAGGAGCGAAGTAAACTGCTCCTGCAAACACCAGAAAGCTTCCTTGCTCGCTTTAATGTCGACGTTCGTATCATGAGCGAAGTAGTAACCATCAACCGTGAAGATAAAACGGTAACAGTTCGCAGTATGCTAGACGGTTCAGAATACACCGAAGACTATGATTTTCTGCTGATTAGCCCGGGAGCTGCGCCGGTTGTACCACCAATTCCTGGTGTTGATAACCCACTAACACACTCACTGCGTAACATCCCGGATATGGATACAATTATCCAGACCATCGAGATGAACAACGTCGAACACGCAACCGTAGTGGGCGGCGGATTCATCGGACTTGAAATGATGGAAGCCTTCCACCAGCGCGGCATTAAAACAACCCTACTTGAGCTTGCAGATCAGGTCATGACGCCGGTAGATAAAGAAATGGCCGGATTTGCTCATGCCGAAATCCGTAACCACGGTGTTGATCTACGTTTGGGCACAGCGCTTTCTGCAGTGGAATATGTTCCTGAAGCTCATATCGCCAGTGAAGACTCAGGAGAAGATGCCACTCACCAGCATATCCATGGTCATCTGGACCTAACTCTGAGCAATGGTGATACATTAAAAACTGACATCCTAATCATGGCAGTCGGCGTGCGTCCTGAAATCAGGCTGGCGGTAGAAGCCGGACTGAAAATCGGCGAACTTGGCGGTATCTGGACTAACCCAAGTATGCAGACCAGCGATCCTGCTATCTATGCCGTTGGAGATGCCATTGAAGAAGCCGACTTCGTAACAGATAACGCAACTCTAGTTCCACTGGCTGGCCCTGCAAACCGTCAGGGACGTATGGCAGCAGATAATATGCTTGGCCGCAACGAAAGCTATCAGGGTACTCAGGGAACGGCTATCTGTAAGATATTCGATTTAGCTGTTGCTTCAACCGGTAAGAATGAAAAACAACTAAAGCGTGAAGGCATTACCTTTGAGAAGGTTTATGTCCATACCGCCAGCCATGCCAGCTACTACCCTGGTGCAGAAATTGTGTCATTCAAAATGCTGTTTGCCCCACAATCCGGAAAAATTCTGGGTGCGCAAGCCGTAGGTAAAGACGGTGTCGATAAGCGTATTGATGTTATGGCCGTGGCACAACGTGCTGGTATGACAGTTGAACAATTGCAGCATCTGGAACTAACTTATGCACCACCTTACGGCAGTGCTAAAGATGTGATTAACCAAGCCGCTTTTGTTGCCAGCAACATCATGAAGGGTGACGCAACAGCAATTCATTTTGATGAAATCGATAACCTGTCAGAGGATCAAATTCTGCTGGATGTCCGTAATCCTAGCGAGCTGGAAAATATGGGTTACATTGAAGGCAACATCAACATTCCAGTGGATCAACTACGTAACCGTATGAATGAGCTACCTAAAGACAAAGAGATCATCATCTACTGCGCCGTTGGTTTACGCGGTAACGTCGCTTACCGTCAGCTGGTCAATAATGGCTACAAAGCCCGCAACCTGATTGGCGGTTTCCGTACTTATAAGTTTGCACAAGCATAAGAACTTAATGAAAAAGCCACTGCCTACTCAGGCGGTGGCTTTATATTTAGAAATTATAGAAAGATACTAATAACGATAATTTGAATAAACAGAGTCATCTTTATCGTCACTGGACTCTTCATCTGATTCCGTGGCTTCATATGGGTCATATGATTCATCAGGATCAGTTACCGCGTATTCATCTGTCATTTCATCCGGATCGGTAACTTCATAATCATCCGTCATTTCATCCGGATCAGTTACCTCACCATCATCATAAGAGTCTCCGAAATCTCCCGTATCTTGGTATGGATTCTCTGACTCATCGTCCTCTATACCGTAATGGGCATTATAGAAATTCGGAGAATGCTGGTCTTTATACCATTTGTGCCAATATGGGTGTTTACCCTTTATTTTCTTCAGATCGATGACGAACAGACAGTCAAAGTAAATAGGTGTGTCGACACCGGCAAAATCATCAAGGTTCACCATTCCAGACAACCGAACAGTACCGATAAGGCCGTGGTATTTTCCTGTCGCTTTTATAATGCTATTTTTATCGCCAGAGGCTCCGGTGATATGAGTAATCTCCTCACCATCCGGAGTAGTCGTATCTTGTAGTACAGGCTGAACGGTTGTCAACCCACGTGTTACGATTTTCCCTCCAGGCAAGTTAAAAAATGTGGTGCCAATTAATTTAAGCCCCTCACCTTCTTCCATTATTTCAGAAAGACAATCTGTCGCTGTACCAATTACTTTTCCGTCTTCAATATTTTTCAGATCAACATCAAAACAAGAAGCCATATCCGGTTGATCATCTCCCGTTACATCCGGCACTTCTTTCTCGTACATATTGCCTCTACCAACCAAATTAAGAGCTAATCGCCCAGCATCTTTAACTTCTGGATGGTATTTCCTGTAATGGTCTTTATCACGTTTATATTTCTTTATCCGGTCTTCATTACTTTCATCGGTTCTTTCATAAGAGGAGTATTCTCTTTCTGATGCTAAAGACAATCCTGAAAAGCCAATACATGCTGCTAAGAGTGATAACGCTACCTTGTTCATTTTCATTACGATTCTCCACGAAACACTTGTGGCATCATTCAATTTCCGCCAACTGAAATAAAACAATCTACCAAGTAATATTTCTAGCCATAGCTGCCAATCATAAACATAATTTAAATAAGGAATAAAAAACAGACTGCTCATTACAATAAACAGGACTGACACCCTACTCTTATTAGTGAGTAATTATCAGTCAGGTATTAATTGTAGATGCAATCAGGAAGGTTATTAACAATTATCAGAATTCAGAAATATTGAACATTCACTATTATTTTGAGCAACTTACGCAAAATAGTGTTTGCTTTCCCTAGAAATAATAGGTTACTGTTCTCAATGATAAGATTTATCACCTTAAGCATATGACTTAATTAAAAAAGGCTAAATTACTTCAGCCTTAACTCTTATTGAAATGTTAACTCTTAACACCCATACGGAATAATACAAGTATGGAGGCTATGGTTATTAAACCTTAAAGTGGCCTTCAGTATCTGTTGTTATCTCTTTGGGATTAGCCCCATATTCATTACTTCCATAATTACCATCTAAAACAAAGAAATATATTAAGATCAGCACACCTATTAACGGAATAAAAGCGATTAACATCCACCACCCTGTTCTTCCGGTATCATGTAAGCGACGAACACCAACAGCAATCGTAGGAATGAGTACAGCAAATGAGTAGATAGAACCTATAAGACCTGCACCTTCTATAGAACCAGGCGTTGCCAACGCGTTATCAACAAAACTCAACACAATACTGATAATTGCATTAATCAAAAAAAAGTACCAATACTCTTTTCTACGGGCTCTTCCATTAAAAACAGCATAATTTTTTAGGACATGAAGATACCAATTCATTTCTTTACCTATTTACTGATATATTTTGACAATTATATCCATTAAATCAAAAAAAGCTTTGTTTTTAGTTGAACAACCTCAATAAATTACTATTAGCACCTAAAAATAATAGTGTATTTCCAGGTAACGCTTACGAATGTGTTCAATTAACAACCGAATCTTTTGTGATGGCTGACGCGTATATGGATAAACAGCATATACACCGAGCTTTTTGCCGACTTGATCAGGAAACAAGTCAACCAATTGACCATCGATGAAATCATGATAAACAAGACAACGCGGTACATAAGCAATACCATAACCACCAAGTGCCGCTTTTCTCAAAGCCCCAGCATTATCTGTCGAAAAGTTACCCCTCACTCTCTGGATATAATTTCCTTGCTCCCCGATAAACTCCCATTCAGATGCGCCTGTTGTCTGATAGGCATATTGAAGACAGTTATGATTGACCAAACCTTGAGGTGTATTCGGTTTGCCATACTTAGTAATATATGCAGGGGCGGCGCAAATTACCCACTGCGAGTCGAGAATATGCCGCGCAACCAAACTTGAATCTTCTAAATAACCTGTACGGATCACTAAGTCGTAACCATCTTCAACCAAATCGACGAACCGATTATCAAGAGACATATCCACTGTAATACCCGGGTGCATAGTACAAAACTCAGCGATAGCATCAGCCAAAAGCAAATCTCCAGATATCGTCGGTACAGATATTTTGACATGTCCGCTGACTTTTTCGCCATAACCACTCACCGCATCGATAGCTTCAATTGCTGCCTGCTTCACATTTTTCGCACCCAGATACAAAACTTTTCCTGCTTCACTAACCGTTAACTTTCGCGTCGTACGGTACAAAAGTTGTACCCCAAGATCGTCTTCCAGCCGGGCTATTCGTTTGCTAACTACTGAGTTTGTAAGGGAGTTCTGTTCTGCAACCTTACTAAATGAACCACACTCAACCACCTGAGCAAAGAGAATTAAGTCGTCTGTTTTCGCCATGATTTATCAACTTTTGGAATTAATCTTTTTCATTATTTCCCTATATCACGAAAAAATAAAGCGCTAATGTCACACAGCGTTAACAAGCACCCTACAATCCATAACAACCCTTAGAAAGCTAGACAAGAAACATCTGTACGAAGGAAGTACTACCATGAATGAAACTCTACTAGCGTTAATCGCCTTTTCACCCATAGTGGTCGCTGCGGTTCTACTGGTCGGCCTGAACTGGCCAGCTAAACGAGCTATGCCCGTGGCCTTTATTCTTACTGTTGGCATCGCCCTGCTGTTCTGGGACATGTCAGTAACTCGAGTTTTCGCTTCAACCCTGCAAGGACTTGCCATAACAGTCGCTGTGCTCTGGATTGTTTTCGGTGCCATTTTCCTCCTTAATACCCTCAAACACACAGGTGCGATTGCCACTATCCGAAGCGGTTTTACCGATATATCCACCGACCGCCGAGTTCAGGCCATCATTATTGCCTGGTGCTTCGGTTCATTTATCGAAGGTGCTTCAGGGTTTGGTACGCCAGCAGCTATCGCCGCTCCCCTTTTAGTCGCTATCGGTTTTCCGGCACTGGCTGCTGTTGTGATGGGTATGATGATTCAGTCCACACCGGTATCATTCGGTGCAGTCGGCACACCTATCATTGTTGGCGTTAACAAAGGCCTAGATACTCATAATATTACTGAATCCCTGATTGCTAACGGCTCAACCTGGGATATCTACCTGCAACAGATCACCACCAATGTTGCACTGATCCACGCAACTGTCGGTACACTGATGCCCGTACTGATGGCAATGATGTTGACCCGTTTCTTCGGTAAGAACAAGAGCTGGAAAGAAGGGCTCGAAATCCTGCCATTTGCAATTTTCGCCGGTCTTGCTTTCACCATTCCTTATGCCCTGACCGGTGTCTTCCTGGGGCCTGAGTTCCCGTCACTGATCGGTGGACTGGTAGGTCTGGCTATCGTGGTTGTAGCTGCTAAGAAAGAGTTCCTAGTACCAAAGAACCACTGGGACTTTGAAAGTGAAGACAAGTGGCCGGAAGAGTGGCTGGGTTCTCTGAAAATGGACCTAAGCGAGGATGAGAAAAAGCCAATGAACATGGCGCTGGCATGGGCTCCGTATGTACTGCTAGCTGTAATACTGGTTGCCAGCCGTGTAAGTGCTGATTTCAAAGGGTTCCTCGTTGGTATCAGCCTGTCATTTAGCAACATCCTGGGAGAAACCGGTGTTAGTGCGGCTATTCAGCCCCTGTACCTACCTGGTGGTATCCTGGTATTCGTGGCATTGCTGGCAGTACTGCTGCAATCACGTAAAGCTGCGCCTCTGGTTAAAGCCTTCGGCGAATCTAGTAAAACACTGATTGGTGCTGGCTTCGTACTAGTATTCACTATCCCGATGGTCCGTATCTTCATCAACTCCGGTGTTAACGCCGCTGACCTTGCCAGTATGCCGGTAACAACAGCTAACTTCGCCTCAGACCTTGTCGGTGATTTCTTCCCAGCACTGAGTGCAACAATCGGTGCGCTGGGTGCCTTCATCGCGGGCTCAAATACCGTATCAAACATGATGTTCAGCCAGTTCCAGTTTGAAGTTGCTCAAACCCTGACGATCTCAAGTGCCGCGGTTGTTGCCTTACAGGCTGTAGGAGCAGCTGCAGGTAACATGATTGCCATCCACAACGTGGTAGCCGCATCCGCTACTGTCGGCCTGCTTGGACGAGAAGGTGCCACCCTGCGCAAGACGGTTATCCCGACATTCTACTACCTGGTTGTCACCGGTTTGATTGGTCTGTCTATCATCTATGGCTTCCATATCACCGATGCCCTGATGACGAAGTGATAACACAGCCCATAATTAAGTGAGCAAATAACGATTAGCAACACTGCTATTTCATTCGGCAAGGATCAACAGAATGACTGGTAACCTGCATTCTGCCTGCCGGATGAAATAGTCAACTGCTTTCAAGGAGTCCAAGATGCGAATCTACCCTGCCAAGCCGGAGAAAGTATACTTTTACGCAACTTGCCTGATCGATATGTTCGATCCGGAAGCCGGTCTTGATGCCATAACGCTGTTGGAACAGCAGGGACTCGAGGTCATCTTCATCGAAAAACAAACCTGCTGCGGCCAGCCGGCTTACAGCTCCGGCTATGACGAAGAAGCCAAGCAGGTTGCCCTGAGTCAAATGGCACTATTTGAAGAAAGCTGGCCTGTTATCGTCCTCTCTGGCTCCTGTGGCGGTATGATGCACCATCATTATCGTCGCCTGTTCAAAGGAGACCACAACCAGCACCAGGTCGACAGCTTCTGCGACCGTGTTTTTGAACTAACCGAGTTTCTTGTCAATGTCTGCCGAGTCAAATTAACTGACACCGGTGAAGCAACCTCTGTTGTTATGCATACATCCTGCGCAGCCCGCCGGGAAATGAATGTTCACATTACTGCAACAGAGCTTCTCAACCAGCTCGATAACGTCGAATTACGGGAACAAGCCTACGAAAGCGAATGCTGTGGCTTTGGCGGTACTTTTGCTGTGCGCCACCCGAACATCAGTCAGGCAATGGTCGAGGACAAGACCCGCCACCTTTCAGATACCAAAGCCGATCAGCTTGTCAGCGCAGACTGGGGGTGCCTACTCAATATCAACGGCGCTCTCGAATATCAGGGCAAGTCAATGCATGGCCGCCACCTTGCCAGCTTTTTACTGGAAAGAACAGGAGGGAAATAACCATGACTGATCAAACAAACGGTCAAGGACCACAGTTCTTCCACCAGCAAGCCAAATCCGCTTTAGAAGACCAACAGCTAAGACAAAACTTTCGTGGAGCAATGGACTACCTGCGTGACAAACGCCGGGCTGCATTCCCCGATAGCAATGAAGAGAAAAATATCCGGGATGTAGCCGAAGCTATCCGCCAGCGCTGCCTGAGTAAATTGCCTGATCTGCTGGAACAACTGGAAGAAAATTGTAAGAACAACGGTATCCAGGTTCACTGGGCCGAAGATGCCGAGCAGGCCAATTTCATTATTGCCAATATCGCCCGCCTGCACAGTGCAAAAATGATTGTCAAAGGCAAATCAATGGTGAGCGAAGAGATTGAGCTCAACCACGAAATGGAAAAAATCGGTATCGAATGCCTTGAGAGTGATATGGGCGAATATATCGTTCAGCTTGATGGTGACAAACCGTCCCATATCATCATGCCGGCTATCCATAAAAATAAGCAGGAAGTCAGCGATACCTTCGAACATAACCTCGATAATTTCACCCCTACCCTTGACGTTGATTCACTGATCCAGACCGGTCGCTCCAGATTGCGGGAAAAATTCCGCGATGCCGAAATCGGGCTGTCCGGTGTCAACTTTGCGGTTGCAGAAACAGGTACCCTTTGCCTGGTAGAAAACGAAGGCAATGGCCGAATGTGTACCACGGTGCCTAACGTCCATATCGCAATAACCGGCATCGAAAAGGTCGTGGAGTTTCTATCTGATGTTCCGCCTCTCTACAGCGCTCTCACTCGCTCGGCAACAGGTCAGGCAATCACAACTTATTTCAATATGATCAGCTCTCCTCGACGCGAAGGCGAGCTCGATGGCCCGGAAGAAGTGCACCTGGTACTGCTTGATAATGGTCGCTCACAAGCCTACCGTGACGAGGAAATGCGTAAAACGCTGCAATGTATCCGCTGTGGTGCCTGCATGAACCATTGCCCGGTTTACACCCGAGTCGGAGGCCATGCCTACGGTACCGTGTATCCCGGCCCGATAGGCAAAATTATCTCTCCTCACCTGATGGGGTTAAAACAAACTAAAGATTTGGTTACAGCTTCCAGCCTTTGCGGAGCCTGCGGCGAAGTCTGTCCTGTTAGGATTCCAATCCCTGAGTTACTACAACGGCTACGCTACGAAGCAAAAAATCCGCCGAAAGCAGGCAACGATGAAATTGATGGTCAGGCAGCAGCTGCCAATCAAGCAGAAAAAATGGCAATGAAAGGTTTTGCCTATGCCGCTACTCATCCATCGCTTTACCACACAGGAACATTCGCTGCTACCAAGTTAAAAGCTCTGATACCAAGCAAGCTTGGCCCGTGGACTCAGTGCCGAACAGCACCAAAGCCTGCCAGTAAGACCCTGCACCAGCTAATCAAATCGCGGAAATAAGGAGAGAACTATGAACCCTGCCCGTACAACTATTCTGTCTCGCCTCCGTGAAGCCGGCGCCCATCCGCTCAGCTCTGATGATCATTGTTATCATCCCTGGCAATCAGATTCTGAACAGGATATCGAACAGCGCTTCGTCGAAGGGCTCGTCGCAAGCCACGCCGAGGTCATCAGCACCAAAGCCGAACTACTTGAAAATGTTTTAAATGAAGTTATTAGCTCCAAGCAGCTTAACCGTATTGCAATCGGTTCCGACGGCGAATTCATCCAAAAGATACAACAAGCCTCGCAACAAAATGAATCAATCGTTTTTGACCGCGATATTACTGAGTGGAAAAACGATCTTTTCGGACAGGTTGATGCTGGTATCACCCACTGCCTGGCAGGGATTGCCGATACAGGTACACTCATTTTATGGCCGGGTACTGACGAGCCACGGACGTTGTCCTTAGTACCGCCAACCCATATTGCACTGATTAAACGCTCGACGCTGATAAGCAATTTTGCCGAATTAATACAAAAACAATCATGGCATATCGGAATGCCAACCAACGCGATTTTGGTATCCGGCCCTTCAAAAACGGCTGATATTCAACAAACGTTGGCCTATGGTGCCCACGGGCCTAAAGAGTTAATCGTTATTTTGATAGAGGATAAGTAACACAAGGAGGTTCTTTTAATATTCATGATGTTTGTTCATATATCCAATCCCCTGTAGCTTGAAGCGCTCCCGGTGTTCGGTGAGCGCATTTTCCATTTTTTAACGATTAACGCTATACAAAACCAGCCGAAGACGTGCAGATAAGTTGCTATGGTCAAGAAGAAAAAACAAGAAAATCAAAAGTAGACAAAAATCACATTACGCGATTTTTAGCCTAACCTAATTAATATAGAAAAGCGCATTAATATGCATATGCAAGAACCGCCAGGAAGTTCAAAAAGAAAAGGAATTTACTATGTCGGATAAACACGATACCGAAAAAAGCTACACGCTAAACTTTTCTGGAACTTGCCAGCATTGCGGTAATGCAACCTTAATCCATGTTCTTGAGTATAACCTCCAAACTTGTGCATTCTGTCATAAACCGCAGACCGAAAAAATCACGACTCAAACAGTGAGTAACCAAATAGCTTCAGAGGAAGATGAACATATCAACAATGCACCAATGACAGAAGATACAGGCCTCAATAAAGTTTCACCCTAACGACTTTCATTACTTCGAGTTCAAATCCAGCAACCTGTTCTATTGACGGGTAGTAGGTCATGTTTACTTTTGCCCCTTTCAGGCTTTTGTATTTTTTCTTACGTTTGAATTTAAATGGCGCATCGCAGCCTTCAATCATCAGAATATGAAGAATCCACTCCCCTTCCTCACGTTGAATATGGGATGTCACTTTCACGCCTTCGGAATGAACCAGATTTTGATGATTCTGCAATAATTTATCGACGGGAGACTTCATATTCTTCTCTTATTCTGATGAAACGAAATACCGAATGAAATCCTAAATGAAACAATGGCCCAGCAGCAAGCTGTTATTACGAAAAAGAGATTTGCAATAGGTCGGGATAATTAGCTTCTCACTTTTAAGACATGCTCACTGTTTCCAGAGCGCTACTATTACATTTGTCCTTAGGTCTTAGATGCAATAGCTAAGAATACCCGCGTTGCTGGGTTTTCTTCAGCCTCCAAACCAAAAACAGAGAGCCGAAGCTCTCTGTTTTGTCTTTTCTGTCACTGGCTATAAGTAACCAAAGATTAGCAAACTATTCCCGTTAGAATGACAGGAAAATACCCGCTAGCGTTGCACTCATCAAGTTTGACAGTGTCGCTGCAAAAATTGCTTTCAGACCCAAACGTGCAATATCAGGACGACGGCTTGGTACAACGCCACCAAGGCCACCCATCAGCATAGCGATTGAAGTCAGGTTAGCAAAACCACATAGAGCAAAAGTAACGATTGCCTGAGAGTGTTCACTCAGCTGATCTTTCACTTCCATCAGGTCAGCAAAAGCAACAAATTCATTTACAGCGATCTTCTTACCAATCAGGCTTGCTGCCACTGTTGCTTCAGACCAAGGCACACCGATCAGCCATGCCACTGGTGCAAAAATGTAACCGAAAAGAAGTTCCAGGCTTAGGTTTTCGATACCAATCCAAGTACCAAGGTGACCCAGACCGCCATTTAGCAATGCAATCAAACTAATGATAGATAGAAGACTCGCACCTACAGCCATCGCAATTTGCAGACCACTTAGCGCACCCTGAGATGCTGCATCAATAATATTAACTGGTGCACTTTCGTCTTCATCATCAACCTGAGGTTCTTCAGCCAGTTCTTCTGTCTGTGGAACCAGGATCTTCGCCATCATCAGGCCAGCAGGAGCAGACATAAAGCTTGCAGCGATCAGGTAGCTGATTTCAACACCAAGCCCCGCATAACCCACCAGTGTACCGCCAGCAACAGATGCCAGACCACCAACCATGACAGCAAATAGCTCAGAGCGGCTCATTTTTGCAAGGTATGGACGAACCACCAGCGGCGCTTCAACAGAACCAACAAAAATATTTGCAGTCGCGGACATAGATTCCGTACGGCTCGTTCCAAGCATACGCTGCAGCGCGCCGCCCATAACGCGGATCACCCACCCCATAACACCAACGTAATAAAGTACGCCGATTAATGAAGAGAAGAATACAATTGTCGGTAATACGTTAACGGCAAAGACAAAGCCAATCTTAAACCTCGCCAAATCACCGAACAGGAATTCAGAACCAACACGACCGAAGTCGATAACACCAGAGACGGCATTTGACACTGTGTTCAGAACTTCACGTCCAACAGGTACATACAAAATAAAACCTGCGAACACAATCTGGATAGCGAACGCCCCGCCAACAGCACGCCAGCTGATCGCACGACGATTTTCCGAAAATAAAATTGCAACCGCAAAGAGTGAAACAATGCCTAAGATGCTGACCAGAAGCCCCATGGTCATTCTCCAATGTTAGTTAGTGTTTTAGTAAAACGATTGCGGCGGCATTTTATGGATTTTAAAAACTGTGACAAGCTTCAAAATGTTATGCAAATTTACAGGTTTGATACATTAACACGAAAACATGCTGAAAATATCGTCAAAGCAAACGAAATCGGCATATTAGTTCCCGTGCGGGATACTGTTGTTACAGTTGTTGATAATAATGATAAAGATCACACTATTAGCCCTGTTTAATTTATGGCTATTTCGCCGATGCTTTGTAAATCATCCTCTACACTTGTCAATAAGATACTCATTACTGGGTTTCCAACAGCTTGCTGGCAATATGCTAATACGGAGTGATTTCATGAAAAAACATCTAATACTAACAATGATCTTTTTTATGTTCGGACTCACTGGCTGTGAACAGGGGCCGCAAGGCTTTAGCCTACCACCTGGCGATCCGACACAAGGTGAGCAGGTTTTCCTGAACATGCAGTGTTTGAGTTGTCATACTATGGAAGGTTATGAGCGACCGGAAGCCTCTGAAGATCAGCTTTCCGTAAGTATTGGCGGGAAGGTTCAAAGCCTGAAGACATATGCGGAACTGGTGACATCCGTAATTAACCCGTCTCACCAAATCGCAAAAGGCTATGATGTTGAAAAAATTCAGGTATCCGGCGAATCTGTAATGCCGATTTACAATGACGTGATGACTGTCGACCAACTAGTGGATTTAATTACCTTCCTTGAGTCCAAGTATGAGCTTGAACCCTATACGCAGACTAACTACATTATTTATCACTAGAACTTCAATCAAGCAGCATGAAAAAGCCTTTGCTTTTCCATGCTGCTTGCAATTGCCACGTAAACAGGATCAAAACAAATCACGATCCCAGTTCGCCGGTTCCCCTATATGCTCGCGAACAAAATCGATAAAAACTTTAACTTTAGCCGGCAAGAACTTATGACGGGGATAAATCGCATATAACGGCATATGCTGATTAAGTTGCCAATCCGGCATCAGGCGGATCAGTCGCCCTTCCCTAAACTCATTCTTGAGCAAATATGTAGCAAGATAACCAATACCATTCCCAGCCAGCGTAGCATCACGAATAGCGTCAGCTGAATCCACCCGATAGTTTCCCTTTACCTTCACTTGCAGACCTTCACTCTCTTTGCAGAAGCTCCATGAAGTATCTTTCCGCTCACGGCTGTAATAAGTAATACAATTGTGGTTCTTTAAGTCCTGCGGATGATACGGCACTCCATGCTTAGCCAAATAGTCCGGGCTTGCAGCCAATACAAACTGACAGTCTGTCAAATGACGCGCAACAAACCCCTCAGGGGGCGAATCCATAATACCAATCCACAGATCAAGCTGTTCCGAGATGAGATCGACACGATGATCAAAAAGGCTCATTTCCAGATCGAGCTGTGGATATTGCTCATGGAACTCTGAAATATATGGACCAATATGATTCGATGCAAAGGATTGGGCAATTCCAACCCGCAATGCCCCTTGTAGACTATTTGAATCAACTAACAATTCACTTTCCGCCTCATTGATTTCATCAACAATATTGGCGCAATGAACAGCAAAATGGCGGCCAGCTTCAGTTAGGGAAAATGACCGTGTAGTACGCTGAACCAACTGGGTTCCCAATCGCTCTTCCAACTGCTGTATTTGTTTACTTACCTGAGTTCTGGAAATATCAAGTAACTGTGCAGCACGTGTGAAGCTCTGCTGCTTGGTCAGTGCATTAAAAACAACCATTTGCTGGGCTTTTTTTAGCATGGATACCTTCGGTTTTGGATCTAGCAATCTACTTTCAAACTATATTGGTTTTTGACTCTGCGCCAAAAACAAAAAGACCTGTCATAGACAGGCCTTTACTTTTCGTATTTTAAGCCAGCTTAAATCTTAAAGAAAGAAAGCTGATGCTTTTGTTTTTCTGCCAACTGCGAAAGTTCGTTACTGGCTGTCGCACTCTGACTGATACCGGCAACGTTCTGGTTGACAATCTCTGACATATTGGTGACATTTCGGTTAATATCCTGCGTCACCTGAGACTGCTGCTCGGCCGCAGTCGCAACCTGAGTGTTCATATCGCTGATCTGTACGACAGACTCAGTAATACCAACCAAAGCGTCATTCGCCTGAGTCGCCAGCACCTGATTGCGATCAAGCATTTCAAGGCTAGACTGCATGCTTTCATTCGCATTATTAGACTGTGATTGCAGCTCTTCAATAATCGTCTGAATTTCCTGAGTTGACGACTGCGTACGCGCAGCAAGCATACGAACTTCATCTGCAACCACCGCAAAACCACGGCCGGATTCACCTGCACGCGCCGCTTCGATTGCCGCATTCAATGCCAGCAGGTTAGTCTGCTCTGAAATGCCTTGAATAACTTCGATAACCTTACTGATTTGCTCAGACTGCTCTTTCAGACGCGTTACAACATCTGCTGCTTCTGTCAGAGTCTGGTTCATCTGAACACTTGCCGCGTTGCTTTGCTCAAAAATGCTCAAGCCTTCACGGGCCAACTCATCAGTCTGCTTCGCCATCGTATCTGCTGCTGTCGCATTGTCACTGACATTTTCGGCCGTGCTTGATAGCTCGTTAACCGCAGAGGCAACCTGATCAATCTCATTGTGTTCCTGCTGAGCATTAGCTTCAGACTGAGTCATTACTGCCGCCAGCTCTGTTGATGCAGAAGCCACGTCTTCACTGATACGGATCAGAGCATCAACCGTCTGGTGCAGCTGCTGAACGGTACGATTAACATCGCTACTTAACTGAGCAATTTCATTTGTGCCATCTTGTTCTGCATGTACTCGCAGGTTACCTGAAGCCACTTCACGCATCACGGACTGCAGTTTAATGATCGGGTTAACAACCAGGCCTGACATCCACCAGGCAACAACAATAGCAAAAACAAACACAACTAAAATTGAAAGCGTAGCCTTATTCATCATGCTCTGGCTGTTTTCTGCACTTTGCTCCAGACTTTTTGATGTATATGCGTTAATCTGCTGGGAAAGAAGATTAATCGACTCAACCATGTTGCTACCAACAGCACGGTACTTAGAAATAAAGTTATTAAAAGCTTGCTCCGACAATTCACCGCGATCATGCTGGTTTAGTGTTACGACCGCACGTTGCGAGTAATCGATATAATCTTGAATTGCAGAATTAACTTGATCAGCCTGATTCTTAAATTCATCAACCTGCTCTAGCTGCCGAAGATCTTGAGCAATCTCTTTTGCTGCTACATTTAGCTCACCCTGAAAGCTATCACGACGGGAAGCATCATAAATAGCATACACCGCACTTATTCGTAACGGATAAACCCGATCATCAATTTGGGCCAACGTATCTTTATACTCAACCAATGAATTTGTGCTTTCAGTAATGACCTTTTGTTCAGCATCAAGTTTGCTTTTCGTGAGCATCAAAGTGGTAAATAAAACCACAACCATCAACATTACAGGCAGCAAAACCTGATAACGGATGGACAAATTTTTAAGTGAAGATTGCATTCAAGCCTCAGGAATTGTTTTTATATCTGCAAAAATACAGTTGATAAATCAGACTGACTAAAGAGTGCACAATATAGATCCAGATCACATAAATGTCCACAAAAAATGAAGTCGCTTTTTCTTCTAAAAATCCTACACTTAGAATTAATAATGATTCACTTGTGCTATATAAACACCCAACTCATCAGCACACATTATAAGCAGCTTGTAACGTTAACATTTCACCAAACAAGCCAGTCATTAAGCATCAATGAGCATCGTCATAGAGTGTTCAAACTTCTGAAACATGATTGTCATATTACTTTCCTAATCTTGGCATCGTTCATTCAAACCTATTGGCAATAAAGCCAGCTTTTTAAGGATTAGGAAAATGAAAACACAGGTTATTGGTGCACTAGCCCTTGCAGGTTCAATGGTATTTAATACTGCAGTCGCAAATGAAACCGTTTCGGTTGTAGGCTCAAGCTCCGTATCACCAATCATGGAAGTTCTTGGTGAAACCTATTCAACAATTAACGATGTCGTTGTCGAAGTTCAGGGCCCAGGATCTTCAGCAGGTATTCGCGCTGCACATGACGGTTCATCAGATCTTGCAATGAGCTCTCGAAATCTGAAATCTTCAGAAAAAGCAGGCAATATTAAAGAAGTTGTTATCGCTCGTGACGGCATTGCAGTTGTCGTTCACAACAACAATCCAGTAGAAAATCTAACTAAAGAACAAGTTGCACGAATTTACAAAGGTGAAATATCTAACTGGAACCAGGTTGGTGGTGAGAATAAACCTATTGTTGTAGCAACTCGTGATACCGCTTCTGGTACTCGTGGTGCCTTCGAAGACATCATGAAACTGAAAAAGAAAATTAACGGTATAAAAGTGTCTGCCATTTCTCAGCGCGCACAGGTTGCAAGCGGCAACGGGCAGCTGAAAACAATTGTTGCTAACAATCCATTTTCTATCGGCTACATCTCTCTTGGTTCTGTAGATGGCTCAGTCAAAGCATTGGCTATCGACAACCACAAGCCTTCAGTTAATGCTATAAAATCAGGTGAGTATGGTGTTCAACGTCCCTTCCTGGTTGTTTATAAAGAAGGACGTCCATCAAAAGCTGCACTAGAATTCCTACAGTGGATTCACTCTCCACAAGCGCAAAAGATTGTTGCAGAGAAAGGCTTCATCTCTGTTAAGTAATTCAACTGATACTTTATCCGGTCATCGTTGATGACGGTGACCGGATTTTATTGATTCCTCGATATCTGAATAAGCCAATGCTTGATCAATATCTGGAGTGAAAATTATGACCATCGCAAATAATATCGAAAATCCGACTAAAAGATCTTCGCTAAAAGCCAAAGATAAAATTGATTGGCGCGAAATATTCTTTAAGTACCTATTTTTATCGAGTGCCGCAATTGGCATTCTTTCGCTAATAACTATTGGCTATTTCATCTTTAGGGAAAGTTACGACGCCTTCGCTCAATCAGGTATAACCGGTATCGTATTTGGTATGGACTGGTTGCCACCAGCCCTTTACGGTATCGCCCCAATGATTGTCGCATCCGTTGTTTCAACTGCCGGAGCAGTTGTACTCGGTGTACCAATCGGTGTTCTGACCGCCATTTTCATTGCTGAAGTAGCCCCTAAACGCCTTGCTAACCTGATCCGTCCGATGATCGAGTTGCTTGCCGGTATTCCTTCTGTTGTATACGGTTTCTTCGGCCTGGTTATCATCGTTCCACTAATTCAGGACGTATTCGCCGTTCCGGCTGGTAACACTATCCTGGCTGGTGTCATCGTCCTGTCTGTCATGATCCTGCCAACAGTAATTACCGTATCGGAAACATCAATCCGAGCGGTACCACGTAGCTACAAAGAAGGTTCGCTGGCGCTTGGTGCATCCCACATGTTCACCATTTTTAAATTGCTCGTTCCTGCTGCACGTTCCGGCATCATGACCGGCGTTATCCTGGGTGTTGCACGCGCTTTGGGTGAAACCATGGCCATTATCATGGTAATGGGTAACTCCCCGGCCATGCCTGAAGGCCTTCTGGATTCTGCGCGAACCCTAACCGCTAACATCGCAATCGAAATGTCCTACGCAACCGGCGTCCACGCAAGTGCACTCTATGCTACCGGTATTGTTTTACTTGTCTTCATCATGATGCTCAATGCCGCTCTACTTTATCTGAACCGTGAGCGTGCGAGGTAATCACTATGTCTTTACAGTTTAAAAATACTGGTAAGCAGCAGCTAAAAGATAAAATTTCACTGGGTGTGATTTGGCTATCTGCTTCTATCACGGTTGGCTTTCTATTGTGGGTTGTCTGGTACATTCTGAGCAATGGCCTGGCACACGTTGACTGGAATTTCATCACCAGTAACTACACCACCATTGGTCAGGAATCAGGTATCTGGCCGATGATCGTCTCAACCCTATATATGGTTGCGGCCTCCATCGCCGTTGCAGCTCCGCTAGGTATCATGACGGCTATCTACCTAACTGAATATGCAAAAGTCGGTAGCCGTCTAGTTAAAATAATCCGCTTCTGTACCGAATCTCTTGCTGGTATTCCGTCGATTATCTACGGTCTGTTCGGTATGACCTTCTTCGTTGTCGTTCTGGGCTTCGGCTACTCTATCCTGTCAGGTGCGCTGACACTAAGTATCCTGATACTACCGGTCATCATCCGTACTACTGAAGAAGCTCTGATGGCGGTACCTCAAACCTACCGTGAAGGTTCCTATGGTTTAGGAGCTTCAAAAATTTACACAATCTGGAGACTTATTCTGCCAAGTGCTATGCCTGGTATCGTAACCTCCATCATCCTCAGCGTTGGTCGTGTTATTGGTGAATCTGCACCGGTATTCATGACAGCAGGTATGGTAGCGCGTATCCCGGAGAGCATGCTTGACTCTGGCCGTACGCTAACCGTTCACCTGTACAAGTTGACGCAGGAACTCTACACCATCCATGAATGGAACCAGGCTTATGCAACGGCCACCATTCTGATCATGATTGTTCTTGTCATTAACATGATTACCAAACTTATCGCCAGCCGATTCAATACCGCGACTTACTAATTTTTGAGGAAGAGAAACATGAACAAATTCAACATCGAAAACCTAGACCTATACTATGGTGAAAATCAGGCACTGAAGAAAATCTGCCTGCCTATTCCTAACCGTCAGGTAACAGCACTTATCGGTCCATCCGGTTGTGGGAAATCTACCCTGCTGCGTTGTCTTAACCGTATGAACGACCTGATTGAAGGCGTAAAAATCCAAGGCAAATTGACCATGGATAGTGAAGATGTTTACGGCAACATTGATGTGGCACAGCTTCGTATCAAAGTCGGGATGGTTTTCCAGAAACCAAACCCGTTCCCTATGAGCATCTATGAAAACGTAGCATACGGTTTACGTGCTCAGGGAATTAGTGACAAGAAACAGTTAGATACCGTGGTTGAAAAATCACTGCGTGGCGCAGCTCTTTGGGATGAAGTGAAAGACCGCCTGAAATCACACGCATTCGGCCTGTCCGGTGGTCAGCAGCAACGCCTGTGTATCGCTCGTACTATTGCAATGGAGCCGGAAGTTATCCTGATGGATGAACCAACCTCTGCACTTGATCCGATTGCAACCAAGAAAATTGAAGACTTAATGGAGTCACTAAAGAAAGACTTCACGATCGTTATCGTCACACACTCGATGCAACAAGCACGACGCATCTCAGACCGCACCGCCTTCTTCCTGATGGGTGAACTGGTTGAGCACGATGATACTCATTCACTATTTAACAGCCCGCGTGACGACCGTACCCGTGGTTATGTAAATGGTGATTTCGGCTAAGCGAAACCATAATCCTTCCTCAACGCATAGCCGTCAGTCAGCGAATAATAAAAGCGATGGTAAGTATTGCCCCCTCTTTTGAGGGGGCCTTTTTTATACCGCCATACCCCGCACATCCGCTTCAAGATGTCCACACATTGGCATTTTCTCAATCTCGGTCAGCATAAAATCAATAAAGGTTCTGACTGTAAGCGACAGATATTTACGAGAAGGATATACCAGCCAACCAAGTCTCATGACTGGCTCCTGATCTTCAAGCAACTGTACCAGCATCCCCTTTTCGATATAAAAATCGGCCAGAAACTCAGGAATAAACACCACGCCACGGTTTTGCAGGCACGCTTCCATGATGAGCGGCACACTATTCATAACAAGGTTGCCGGATACTAAAATCGCTTCGCCTTCTTCCATAGGAAGCTCATTTAAAATCTGTCCGTTTGGGAAACGATAGCGAATAAAATTATGGGCTTTGAGCTCTTCCGGGATAACCGGCTTACCATGTTTAGCAATATACTCTGGTGTTGCATAATACCCGAAAGATGCTGACGTGAGCGGACGTGCGATCAGGTTGGAATCTTCCAGCTTCTCCCCTACCCGCAAGGCAACATCAATATGGTTTTCAACCAAATTTGATTCTTCCGAGCTCATGGTGACTTCAACGCTGACCTTCGGGTATAAATCCATGAACTTAAATATCATCCTGCCGATTTCAACGATATTCGGTAACGGAAGCAGCTGTACCCGTAAGTGACCTGAAATCTCATACCTTGGCGCGGTAATCTCCTGAATGCTCTGCTCCAAATCATTCAGGATAGTCTTGGTTCGTTCATAAAACTTTTCACCGGCCTCAGTTAACTGCATAGCCCGGTTATGCCGCTGAAAAAGCTGAATGTTCAATTCTTCTTCCAAGGCTTTAATTCGACGACTCAAGTTAGACTTCGGCAAATCAAAGATTTCAGCTGCTCGAATGAGGCTACCAGCGTCAACGACTCGGTGAAATAGCTCAATATCTTCCGTCTTCATTTCTGTCCCGTTTGTTCAAAAATCTGCGTCATTGTAAAGAAAAAAACCGTCCTATTTGGTTGCAAAAATCGGAACGATGCGTTCCAAATGGTTTTGTTTTTAGCAACTTTAATACAGGTTATATTTTCGTGACTGATATAACAACAGGAAATAACTACAATGAAACTGGCTCAACTCAGCCTAATTTCAATCATGCTATCTACGGTATTGACCGGATGCGGTGAAGCCGAAAGTGCCATGACGCAATCACCTGTCATTCGTCCGGTTAAGCTGATGACAATTGATGACAATGTCTCGCACCACCTGCGTGTTTTCCCTGCAAAAATAGTTGCCAGTCAGCAGGCAGATCTGGCATTTCGAATTAACGGCGAATTGATCAAACTTGATCTGACCGAAGGACAGCGAGTTGAAAAAGGAACGCTCCTTGCCCAGCTTGATGATCGCGATGCCAAAAATGCATTACTGAATGCAGAGGCCAATCATGATCTCGCCGATGTTGACTTCAAACGAAAAAAAGAAGTGTACAACCGCAAGCTAATCTCAAAAGCTGAATTCGATACCGCCAAAGCTACCCTGAAATCTTCCAAGGCAGCACTGTACACAGCCCGAGACCAACTAGCGTACACCCGTATTGAAGCCCCGTTCTCTGGAACGGTTGCCAAGGTTAATCTGGATAACCACCAGAATGTTCAGGCAACACAGGTTGTACTAACCCTTCAGGGTAACGAGCAAGTAGATGTTAGCATTCAGCTGCCTGAATCACTGTTGATGTCACTAAAAGGTATTTCTTTCAATGACGCATTCAACCCAATGGTCCGCTTCCATACGCCACAAACACTAGCGCTAGAAAACGGTTTCAACCCAACCATGAGCTCTACCGGCCAGTCTTCTATCTACCCAGTTAAGTATAAAGAGCATGCAAGTAAGGTTAGCCCCGGCAGCCAAACCTATGAAGTGGTGTTCACACTGACACCGCCGAAAGATCTGAATATTCTCCCAGGTATGAGTGCTGAACTACTGCTGGACATGGCATCCATGAACAACGTAAAACAGCCCGTTGCTGTGTTGCCAATGACTGCACTTGTCCGCACTGACAATACCAATGAAACCAAAGTTTGGCGTTACGACACTGAGAGCCAAAAGCTTGAGCCTGTATCAGTAACCGTTGGACAAATCCGCAGCTCTGGGATTGAAATCATTTCAGGCCTAAATGTGGGCGATCAAGTCGTTGCCGTCGGAGCCACTGCAATAAAAGACAATATGGAAGTTAAACCTCTGCGCTGGGAACGAGGCGTTTAATCCATGAATGTAGCTCATTACAGTATTAATAATAAAGTGATCAGCTGGATGTTTGTCCTGCTGATGCTAATCGGTGGCGGGATTTCGTTTACCGGGCTTGGACAGCTTGAATTTCCAGAATTCACAATCAAACAAGCTTTGGTGATCACTCCATATCCAGGAGCATCACCGGAACAAGTAGAAGAAGAGGTAACGCTGCCACTGGAAGATGCTATCCAGCAAATGCAGCAAATAAAACATATTACGTCGATCAACAGTGCTGGCCTTTCACAAATCGAAATCGAAATGAACGACGAGTACGATGCCAGTGAACTGCCACAAATCTGGGATGAACTGCGCCGAAAGGTAAACGATACTGTTGCCGATTTACCTCCGGGTACGATGCAGCCTCAAGTTATCGACGACTTCTCAGATGTCTTTGGCATCCTGATGAATATTCAAGGCGAAGGCTACAGCTACCGTGAACTGGAAAACTATGCCAACTATCTTCGTCGCGAGCTCGTGCTAATTGAAGGTGTCAAAAAAGTCTCGGTTGTCGGCGCCCCTCAGGAGCAGGTTGTCGTTGAAATCAGCCAACAAAAACTCTCAGCTCTTGGCCTTGATCAGAATTACATCTATAGCCAGATACAAAACCAGAATGTCGTTTCCAACGCTGGTAAAATCCGCATTGGGGATGGCCGTATCCGTATTCACCCAACCGGAGAGTTTGACGATGTATCAGAGATGAACCGTCTGCTAGTCAGCCCTACTGGCAGTGCAGATCTCGTTTATCTGGGCGACATCGCCACCGTATACAAAACGACAACTGAAACACCGGGCCTGCTCTACCACAATATGGGACAAAATGCCCTCTCACTGGGTATTTCATTCAGTACCGGCGTCAATGTTGTTGATATATCCAAAGCAGTTTCAGCCAAAATCACTGAACTCGAATCTCAACTGCCGATTGGTATGAATCTAAATACGGTATATGACCAAGGCGCTGTAGTTGATGTTTCCGTCACTGGCTTTCTGATCAACCTGGCTGAGTCTGTCGCCATTGTAATTGTGGTGCTGCTAGTATTTATGGGCTTACGCTCTGGCCTACTGATGGGCGCCGTACTGCTGCTGACAATATTCGGTACCTTTATCGCCATGAACGTACTGGGTATTCAGTTACAAATCATCTCGTTGGGTGCACTTATCATCGCTCTCGGGATGCTGGTCGATAATGCAATTGTGGTTACCGAAGGGATCCTTATTGGTATCCAACGTGGCCAGACTCGTTTTGAAGCTGCTGGGCAAGTTGTCAAACAAACCCAATGGCCACTCCTTGGCGCTACCGTAATTGCCATCATTGCTTTTGCGCCTATCGGCCTTTCGCAAGATGCAACCGGTGAGTTTTGTGCCTCACTATTCCAGGTCCTTCTAATCTCTTTGTTTATTAGTTGGATCACTGCAATCACCATTACCCCATTCTTCTGTCACCTTCTTTTCAAGGACGGTGAAGTCAGTGATGAACCGCAGGAACTTTACAAAGGTTGGTTCTTCACCGCCTACCGTAGCCTTCTATCCACAGCAATGCGCTTTCGAGTTACCAGCATTGGGCTCGTAATCTTAATGCTTGTTGCTGCAATCTACGGAATGGGCCATGTGAAGAATGTGTTCTTTCCACCATCAAACACGCCCATCTTCTTTGTTGATATCTGGTTGCCGGAAGGTACAGATACCCGTGGAACCGAAAACTTTGTTAAGAAAGTCGAAGATGACATCCTCAGCTACGAAGCCGAAAATGACGTTGGCCTGAAAAACCTGACATCGGTTATCGGCCAAGGAGCCCAGCGTTTTGTGCTGCCTTATGTTCCGGAAAAAGGCTATGAGGCCTATGGCCAGATGATCATAGAAATGGATACCCTGGAACTTCTAAATACCAATATGCCGCAGCTGACCGCTCATCTTCGCGAAAGCTACCCGGAAGCCGAGTTCCGCGTCAAGTATCTGGAAAACGGACCATCGCCGGCAGCGAAAATCGAAGCACGTTTCTATGGTGAAAATCCTGAAGTTCTGCGCCAACTAGCCTATCAGGCTGAACAGATCATGATTGCTGAACCTACAGCTGAAAACGTTCGCCACAACTGGCGTAACCAGGTTACGGTTGTTCGCCCTCAAATGAACTTAGCTCAGTCACGTGAAGTTGGTATTAGCAAGCAAGATCTCGACACAGCCCTAATGATCAACTTCAGCGGCAAGTCCATTGGCACCTATCGTGAGCAATCTCACCTGATGCCTATTCTTGCCCGTGCACCTGAGCATGAACGCCTTGATGCCAACAGCCTACTCAAATTACAGGTGTGGAGCGCCGAAAACAGTACCTTTGTACCGGTAACCCACCTTGTTTCATCTTTTGATACCGAGTGGGAAAACCCGATCATCATGCGTCGCGACCGCAAGCGTGTCCTGACGGTTCTGGCTGATCCCATCCTGGGCTCGGGTGAAACCGCAGATTCAGTTCATCGTAAAATCCGCGACAAAATTGAAAATATTAAGCTGCCGGAGGGTTACAGCCTGGAATGGGGTGGCGAATACGAAACATCTCGTGATGCACAGGCAAGCATTTTCAGCTCATTACCTATGGGTTACTTGTTCATGTTCCTAATCACGGTGGTTCTGTTTAACTCAGTCAGACAGCCACTGGTGATCTGGTTCAACGTCCCATTAGCAATTATCGGTGTTGCATCCGGACTATTGCTGCTAGACGCACCTTTGAGCTTCATGGCGATCCTCGGCATGCTGAGCTTAAGCGGGATGATCATTAAAAACGGAATCGTGTTAGTTGACCAAATCCGCACAGAGCTTGATGAAGGCAAAGCACCCTATGATGCCATCTTCGATTCCTCTGTAAGCCGCGTAAGGCCGGTATGTATGGCTGCAATCACAACCATGCTCGGAATGATCCCGTTGCTATTTGATCCCTTCTTCGAGGCAATGGCTGTAACCATCATCTTCGGGTTGGGTTTTGCTACCCTGCTAACTTTGATTGTTCTGCCTGTCAGCTACGCAATGATTTTTCGTATTCCGACAAAATCCGGTGCAACATTAGCAAACCCGGCTGATTTGGTAACGAATTAAGACCTGTTGATATTCATTTTTTGTGTCCCTTTGACACCCTGCAATTGCAATAAAACGTAAACACTCGCTATTTGCCCATACCTTTTGGTATGGGCTTTTTTATCAAGCTTTAACTCAGAAAAATATACGCCAACTGGTACTAGCAATTTCGCAATCACAACTTTTTATTTCAACAAGTCTTAGACGAACTGATCATAATCCCCTATAACTGAGCATAAGAATATTTTTATGTAGAACATAACGTTAGCCGGAGTAAGTTGTAACATGCGCATAATGATGATTGTATTGCTGTTCATGTCATCAATTGTCATGGCCCAACAGCCTGATGAACTGTCACAGAAACTAACCATCCTGAATCAGGAAATCACCACACTTTATCAAGAATCACAAATTAAAACCGGATCAGCTAAAAGTGTTGTTGAAATGCAGTTACTCAATAAAAACAATGAGCTGCGCAATATCATCAAAAACTTAATCGACAACCGCACTGAAGAAACGACCACGCTCTTGCTAAAACATGTAAAACAGCAAGTCACTTTTATCTCTCGTGCTTCTAAATTCCTTGGCAAAAAAATCACGTCTGACGAGCAAAAGCTTGACCAGGCTAGCCAGGAAGAAAAATTGATGGTGCAAAAAACACTGGACGAAGCCCGCCGCTTTTACACCCAAATGCTGGGAGAGCAATGGGTTAACTATCAGTGGCTTAAACTACTTGGATCTCCGGAGCCAGAGCGCACCACCGAACTTGTTAAAGATGTCGAACACCGACTGGATTTCATGTCTGCCTCCCTGACTTTCGACAGCCAACAGGAAGCCATACTGGCTAAACAGATGAAGGCCGCATCAGAAGCCGAAAAAACATCACTTCAAATCCTTCACTTACTGGCGCAGAGAAGTCTTGCCAGCGATATCGAGAACCTTCGTTTTCTTGTCGAGCTCGCCAATAAGATGGATATCGACACAACGGCTTACACCCAGCAAATCTTTGAAGCTACCGGAAACCTGACAGATGATATTCTCAACCCCAAGGTACTGATTTCCCTGCTCTCAAGCTGGGCTGACAATGTAGGGCAATGGCTACTCGACAACACACCGCAGGTTCTGTTTAAAATCTTTATCTTCGCTGTCATCATTTTTATTTTCAGGATTTTAAAAAACCTGACAAGAAAAATGGTCTCCCGGGCAGTCTCTTCACCAAACCTACGCATGTCACAGTTGATGCAGGACTTTTTCATTTCCATGTCAGGCAAAGGCGTTTTCATCATCGGTCTGATGATTGCCTTGTCGCAGATTGGCCTTGATCTCACCCCTATCCTTACAGGTTTCGGGGTCGCAGGTATTATCATCGGTTTTGCATTACAAGATACGCTATCCAACTTCGCCTCAGGTATGATGCTGTTAATTTACCGTCCATTTGATGTCGGAGACTTTGTTGAAGCAGGAAGCGTATCCGGCAAAGTAAGCCACATGAGCCTTGTCAGTACAACAATCAAAACCTTCGACAACCAGATCCTGATTGTGCCTAACAGCAAGATCTGGGGCGATACGATTAAAAATGTCACCCACGAACGGGTAAGGCGCGTCGATATGGTCTTTGGTATTGGGTACAAAGACAGTGTAGAGCATGCAGAGAAAATCCTGAACGATATTGTCGACGCTCATCCGGCTGTCCTGCGCTCACCAGGAAAAACCATCAAGCTTCATACTTTAAATACATCTTCGGTTGATTTTATTGTCCGCCCCTGGGTAAAAACCGAGGACTACTGGGACGTCTATTGGGATATTACCCGTGAAGTGAAAATGCGTTTTGACAAAGAAGGACTATCGATTCCGTTTCCGCAGCAGGATGTGCACCTTCATATGGTCGAAAAGCAAACAAAATAACCAACATATGAAAACTATGACACCCTTCTAACATAAGAAAATCAATATATTGGCAAAATCAAATAAAAGTATAATCGTCAGAGATTCGTTTCATTCAAAATACAACAAGCTTTACTCATATAAAGTTATTTTAACGTTCACCTGGTTAGCTTAAATTGAAGTGAGCCAAATATAAAACGACGTATAATTGTGTATTGTAAGCTGTTAATCGAGCATTCAGGAAACTTATGCTCGAATGTTACGTAATATAAAACATACTCCGGGATTCATAATATGAAAAAACGTTTTCTAGCCGTTCTTGCTATACCTGCTATCCTTGCTGCATGTGCAGCAAACAATGACAATTCAACCGTGGTAGCCGAATCAGATCTTGCCACTCATAACTGGGTATTGACCAAAGTCGACAGCAAAGCCGTCGATCTGCCTGAACCATTCAGAGCACCAAACCTTGAACTAAGTGCTGAAATGTCTGCTAATGGCCATTCTGGCTGTAACCGTTACTTCGGCCAGGCCGAACTCAAAGACGGTAAGCTACGTATCGAAAAAATGGGTATGACGATGATGGCATGCCCTGAACCAGCAATGAAGATGGAACAACTGATGAGCAGTACCTTAATGGATTGGAGCAATGCGACAATTTCAGGAAATGAACTGACCCTTACCAATGCCAGCCACAGCCTGACATTCCAACGCTCAGAGCAATAAAACCAGATCTACATCCAACCAGGCCTATTTAACCTGATATTACCGGCTAAAGAGTTATGTTTATAGAAAAGAGCGCATTGGCGCTCTTTTCCTTTTTAGCTAACATATGAACAATTTCTTATCATTCACATTCATCATGAGTAAAACTCATAATATAGAGGCGTGTTAAATAGAAGCATGATAAAAACGAATTCATTTGGACATCTAGATGTTTACACTTCTTTTTCTAGCAAGTACATTGAATGGATATATTTCCCAATGGACTTAAAAAGCAGTTATTTTTCAATAGCTAACTAATAAGGGAAATCCAGAATCAACAGCAGGGATGGAACTAAAGCAATGATTGAGATTAAACACTTAAGAACATTATCTGTATTGCGTGACACCGGCTCGCTCACCGCAACAGCCAACACCCTATGCTTGACTCAATCTGCGCTTTCTCACCAGCTCAAAGATTTGGAACAACGCCTCGGCGGCCAGTTATTCCTGAGAAAAACCCGACCAGTTAAATTTACCGCCGAAGGCGAAATTCTTCTTCGGCTGGCCGATGAATTGATACCGAGAATTACCAAGGCCGAATATGAACTATCCAGCCTGAAGGAAGATGCCAATGGTCGCCTGCACATGGCCATCGAGTGCCATTCTTGCTTCCAATGGCTCATGCCAGCACTCAAGGAATACCAAATCCACTGGCCGAGCGTTACGCTGGATTTCTCATCCGGCTTTGGTTTTGAGCCATTGCCTGCGCTGAGCGCCGGTGAATTGGATTTAGTAATCACATCTGATATCCAGACCCGCAGTGAAATCCACTTCGAGCCTTTATTTGATTTCGAAATGCGACTAGTCGTTTCCCCGCAATCACCACTGGCCGACAAAGACTATATCACCCCACAGGATTTAGAAACTCAAACCATGCTGAGTTATCCGGTTCAAAAAAATCGGCTTGATGTCGTGAAGCACTTCTTACAACCAGCCGACATTGAACCTGCCCACTGGAAACAAGCAGACAATACGCTAATGCTGGTACAAATGGTGTCAGCGGGGCTAGGTGTTGCAGCCCTGCCCAACTGGGCAATTTATGATTTTGCCCGTCAGGGATTGATTGTCAGTAAGCCCTTGGGAGAAGGCTTGTGGCGTCGACTTTTTGCGGCAATAAGGTCATCTGAACGAGAAAGGCATTACCTGCAAGCATTTTTCGCTACAGCAAAACAGCAATGCCAAACCCACTTGGAAGGGATTAAAGCCGCCTGATAAAAGCGGCTACTTCATTAACGGATTATTTAAATTGGTTGGTAATAGGATCGTAGCGATAACCAAGCTCTTCCATTTTATTATTAAGCTCATCGGAATCTAATTCGTAACGGCTAACAAGCTCTTCAATTGTATCGCACTCAAGGCGAAGCTTTTCGTTAATAATACCAAGAACAATATTGCCATCCATTTTCAGCAGATTACAAATTTCCATACTAACCCCTTAGATCTCGTACATTGCTCAATTACTCAGGTTAAGCATAGCCATTCCACAGTAGGCTGCTAAAAAAAGCCCTTCCATCAGGAAGGGCTCATCACAAAAAATCGCATTCAGATACCGTCGTTCAGAACAGTACCTGCTGCATTGCACCAGATGATACTAATAAGATCGATGCCAGCAGCAATTGCCAACGGTTTACGGTTTTCGTCAGTAAGATATGCCCACTCCAAACCAGCAGTGACAATACTAACAATGCAAGTGCTGCAATCACTTCAGTTGTCACAGAAGCTAAGACTTGCTCATCCAGGCCGCTCAATAGCCATAGCATCATCAACACACTCAGGATTGCGCTAACAAAGCCGGTAAAAGGCAGAATACGGTGGAATGCCTGTAAACGAGTACGCGCCTGAGTCAGCAACAAGTGAGCAAGCAACGCACCGAATAATGCAACCGCCATAAAGCTCAATCCAATCTGTGGTAGCGACAATGAAGGGAGCAACATCAGCCAGCTTAGTGCAGCCAGAGCGTCTGCCGCGTAGAGCACCGGTAACGGCCCCGCATCACGTGTTTTCCCCGTTTTAACTCTGAAAGCAAAAAACGCCAATGTCAGCAGTGGTAGCAAAGCGATGGGATGGCTAATCACTGCCAGCACCCAACCAGCTAGAACCACTGGTAATGTTTTATGGACCCTGCCTCGCTGACCCGGGCAGATTTCACCTTTCGTTAATACCAGAGTCAGAATAAATTGTGACCCCACTAAAGCAGGGATAAGAAGCGGCAAATAACCTGAAAACATATGTAAACTTGTGTTAATGAAAATGGGGCTGGATCATACCAAGATCACAGCCCGATTGCACAGGAGCGTGTCTGCTATCGCTATCATCCCGTTGCTATCCGTGCAATGGCCATTAACGCTGAAAAGCGCTCACCTGATCGCAATAACAATCACTCGCATCTATTTAAGGAGCCTAAAAAGGCTCTTTCTTGCCTAGTTTTCAAGCAAACGACCTTTTGTGAGCGCAAACGAATGTTCGTTCGCTCATTTATGTGTAACAGATCAAATAATACCCGCAATAAAAGTGGCATATTTATTCCCATAAGAAAGGGAATTTACACAGTTCCTAAGATACTGACCAATAACGATAAGCGAAAACGAACATGAAAAGTTGGTTTGAAACAGATGTTGTGATTATCGGCGGTGGTGCCACGGGTACTGGCATTATGCGCGACTGTGCACTACGAGGCATTCCATGCATTCTGGTCGAAAGGGATGATCTTGCGTCGGGAACAACCGGACGTAACCACGGTTTACTTCACTCAGGCGCCCGCTATGCGGTTACTGATCGGGAATCAGCCGAAGAGTGTATTCAAGAAAACCGTATATTGAAAAATATCGCCCGCCACTGCGTCGAAGATACGCAAGGACTCTTTATCTCGCTGCCTGATGACGATCTCAATTTTCAGAAAGACTTTATTACAGCTTGTCAGGCCGCAGATATCGATGTTGAGCAATTAACACCTCAGGAAGCACTTCGTTTAGAACCAAACTGTAACCCAGACCTGATAGGTGCGGTAAAAGTACCGGACGGAACACTGGATCCGTTCCGCCTTTCCTCTTCTAACGTACTCGATGCTGTCGAACACGGTGCCCGGCTGTTCAACCACACCATGGTGACTGGCTTGATCCGAGACGGCCACACCGTTCGCGGCGTTAACTGCCTGAACTTAAAAACTGGCGAACACTTTGAAATTCGTGCCAAACAGGTCGTCAATGCTGCCGGGATCTGGGGACAGCAAATTTGCGAATACGGTGACTTGAATATCAAAATGTTCCCGGCCAAAGGATCACTGTTAATCCTCGACTACCGGATTAACAACCTGGTGATCAACCGCTGCCGCAAGCCATCAGATGCTGATATCCTGGTACCGGGCGATACCATTTCCCTTATCGGTACCACCTCTGAGCGTATCGACTATGACAAGATCGACGATCTTCAGGTCACCAGCAAAGAAATCGACGTCCTACTTGAAGAAGGTACTAAACTGGCGCCAATTATGGCCAATACACGAGTCCTGCGTGCCTATGCCGGGGTTCGTCCGCTTGTAGCCGTCGATGGTGACACCAGCGGCCGTAATATCAGTCGCGGTATTGTTCTTCTTGATCATGCTGAGCGTGACGGTATGGACGGCTTTGTCACCATCACCGGCGGTAAGTTGATGACCTACCGAATGATGGCTGAGTGGGCAACGGATCTGGTTGCTAAGAAACTGGGGAACAGCCAGCGCTGTATCACCCATGAGAAACCACTTCCTGGTTCAGAGCAAGCATCAGAGAAAACCAAACACACAGCAAGCCTGGCGAAACCTGTCTATCAATCAGCTTACTACCGGCATGGTGAACGGGCTGAAAAATTTCTTCAAGGTGACAAAAAGAGCCAAGCCGTAATCTGTGAATGTGAAATGGTTACCTGCGGCGAAGTTGAATATGCCATCAAAGAGCTGGATGTCCACAACCTGATTGACCTTCGCCGCCGTACTCGCGTCGGTATGGGACCATGCCAGGGCGAACTTTGCTCATACCGGGCAGCCGGCCTCTTCTCAGAATATGGCAAAACATCCGGCACCGAAGCCAGCCACCTGCTCAGCGACTTCCTTGAAGAGCGTTGGAAAGGTATCAAACCTGTTTTCTGGGGCGATGCTATGCGCGAAGGGGAGTTTACTTACTGGATTTACGAAGGATTATTTGGTGTCAGTGATCTACCTGAACAACAAGTACCGTCACCTGAAAACCAAAACATAAAAACAACAACTGAAGCAGCAGACGAGGTCGCACAATGAAATTTGATAGCTTAATTATTGGCGGTGGCGTTGCCGGCCTAAGTTGTGCGATCCGCTGTGCCGAAGCCGGACTCAAAACTGCTGTGATTGCTGCAGGTCAAAGTGCCCTGCACTTTTCATCCGGCTCTATCGATATTCTAAGCCATCTGCCTGACGGCCAGCCGGTAACCAACCCGTTCGCTGCTTTCGAAGATCTGAAGCAACATAGCCCGGATCATCCCTACAGCAAACTTGGCAAGGAAGTTGTCTGCAAAGCCATTAACTGGTATCAGGCTACGATGGAAAAACGCGGTGTGTACCTGACAGGGCAAGAAGATGGCTCGAACCATTACCGTATCACCCCTATGGGTACATTCCGTTCAACAGGTTTGTCACAACAAACAGTACACCAGTTTCCACAAACGGAGCTCGCCGCTGGCCTGGGTAAAATTGCCCTGGTCACTATTGATGGCTTCCGTGATTTCCAACCTCAGTTGGCTGCTGATAACCTGGCAAAACTGCCACAATTCAAGGATGTTGCAATAACAACGGCTGCCGTAGAGCTGCCTGATTTTGACAAAATGCAACGTAACCCTTGTGAGTTCCGCTCGATTGATATCTCTCGCGTATTACGTGATGAAACGAAGCTTCATACCTTTGCCAAGTCACTAATACAGAAAGTCGGCAAAGCCGATTTGGTTGTATTGCCTTCAATATTCGGCAATGGTGATGGAGCAGCAACCATCAAGCTACTGGAAGGCCTGACCGGATTCAAAATTTGTGAAATTCCGACCATGCCACCGTCTCTGCTTGGGATCCGTCTGGAAGAAGCAATGAAGTCACACTTCAAAATGCTCGGTGGGCTGATCCTTTCCGGGGACGAAGTACTACGAGGCGAATTCGAGGATGGAAAACTCACACGTATCTATACCCGTCATCACCATGACATGCCATTAACTGCCGATCATTACCTGATTGCAACCGGTAGCTTCTTTAGCCGTGGCATGGCGGCGGAACGACACAAAATAGAAGAACCGGTCTTCGGTCTGGACATGACAACTCCTGTGCACCGTGATAGCTGGTATCAACCAGAATTCTTTGCCAAGCAAAGTCATCCATTTATGAAAATGGGCGTCCGCTGCAACGAGCAACTACAACCATCCATTGCCAATCAGACAATCAGCAATCTCTATTGCGCGGGCGCCCTACTCGCCCATTATGATCCTGTCTTCGAAGGTTGTGGCAGTGGCGTGGCAATCAGCACAGGCTATTACGTGGCCGAGCAAATGATTGCGGCTCAACAGCGACACCAGACCCAAGAGAACAAACAACAAGAAAGGACTTTCGCATGAGCCTTCCACAAAAAGACACTAGCTTTGACCAATGTATCAAGTGCACCGTTTGCACCGTGTACTGTCCGGTGGCAAAAGCTAACCCGGAATATCCAGGTCCAAAGCAATGTGGCCCAGACGGCGAACGCCTACGGATCAAAAGCCCGGAATTCTATGATGAAACCCTGAAGCTATGTACCAACTGCAAACGCTGTGAAACGGCTTGCCCATCAGGCGTAAAAATTGGCGACATGATTGCTTCTGCGCGTTCAGAACACGCTAAGATTCCATTGAATATCAAAACAATCCGAGACTTCGTCATCAGTCATACCGACTTAATGGGTTCAGCTGCGACACCGTTTGCACCTATCGTCAATGCTGTAACCGGCCTAAAACCCGTTAAGAAAATCATGCATAAAACCATTGGTGTGCATGATCATAAAACACTGCCGAAATATTCTCACGGAACATTCCGCCGCTGGTACAAACAAAATTGCACCAGCCAGGCACTGTATCCACAACAGGTTCATTACTTCCACGGCTGTTACGTAAATTACAATAACCCGCAGTTAGGAAAAGATTTTGTCAGAGTGATGAACTCAATGAGTATCGGCGTCCAGTTGCTAGATAAAGAAAAATGCTGCGGTGTACCTTTGATCGCGAACGGCTTCTTTGACAAAGCGAAAAAGAATGCCCGCCTCAACATCAAAAAATTTGGTGAAGCGATAGAAAAATACGATGCACCGATTGTATCGACATCATCAACTTGCTCTTTCACCCTACGCGAAGAATACCCAAGTGTCCTGAAAGTCGACAACAGCCAGGTAGCAGACAAAATTGAATATGTTACCCGCTACTTGCTGAAAACCTTCATGAATGGCAGAAAGCCTAAAATGAAGCCAATCAACAAGAAAGTGGTTTACCATACGCCGTGTCACCTTGAGCGAACAGGTGGCAGCCTGTATACCATTGAGCTACTGAAAATGATCCCGGGGCTTGAGGTGGAAGTTTTGGATAGCCAGTGCTGCGGCCTTGCCGGCACATACGGCTTCAAAACTGAAAACTACGATACCTCAATGGCTATCGGTGAAAGCTTATTTAAACAGATCCGTCAGTCCAAAGCTGACTTCGCCATTACTGACTGTGAAACCTGTAAATGGCAGATTGAAGAGAACACCGACCTTGAGACCATCCACCCTATCTCATTACTGGCGATGACAATCGAATAATCCACTGAGGGCCTAAGGGCCCTCTTTTTTCATCTCTCTGATTAACTCACGCTTCTATTCCCTACCAACTCAATAATAACTAATAGGAAAATGTAATTTTATAAATAATTCATTTTGAAATTACTCAATTAGCAATTGAGATTCTATAGTTATCCATGTGTCAAAAGAAAAGCCGTCAAAAGTGTAAAGAATACCAAGCTGAATAATAATCTGTCCTATCAGCGAGAATGAAAAGGCACAGATACAAGGCACTTGATTGTAGGTGTATTCATATCCATCAAAATTAAGTAACACAGTAGCTGTACCTTTAAAACTCGCCCTTCGGGAGCGTTTCAGTCGCTCGATAACGGCCCCAAATTGCTTTGATGTAGAGCCAACTATATTTTCATCAATTTAGGTTGTTCTCAAACGTCTAAAAACGCTCTGATTGGATCAAATTATTGTTCAGTTTGGTATAAAACAAGGCAAAGTCACTTTCAGTTGGCAACCTGCCAAGGTATTGGCAGGTGTACTGTACGGGGACATCAGGATGATCTTTCAATAGCTGAAGTGCTCAGTAGCTATCGCTGAAATTTTGCTATTACGGCATTACTTGAAATGGTTACTGAACACGAAACAGAATTAATTGCGATTCCATTCACCCAAGAGGTGTACCTCGATATTGCCATAGCCTGGCGAAAAAATGGGTACTTGTTGATCGCCGACCGGGCCTTTATGGAATTTGTAAAACCCCACGTCAGTAATTGATGATTTACTGAATAAAATAATGGTTTTCTGAAAGTTAAGAAAGAAAATAGCTATCGGATATGATCATAATCCATTCGTTGGAAGTATCTCCCAAACTTATGTTTTAACACTGAAAACACAAACCTGAAAATCAAATTTAGCAACACCGCAGCACACCGATAACCCTCAAATAAAAATCCTGTTTCAGATCATAAACACAATCATTTCATCTCGTTAAATACAGTGTTTTCCGGTAAATTTCACCGGAAACAATGTGTAAGAAAGTATTTTGATTTGATACACATTTTTGCTTTTTTTGTCTTATTTTATGGTTTGAGAGGACTTTTCCATGTTGGAACTATTAATTGGTCTTCTGGTCGCTGTGGGTGTAGGTCGATACATTTTCAAAGGATACACAGCAACCGGAGTACTACTAACTGGCGGTATCATTCTACTGGCTATTACAGCCGCGCTAGGTAAAAGCGTTTTGCCGACCGGCGTAACTTCAACCGGCAACGCAGCCACAGACGTATTCGAATACATCAAATACCTGCTTAGCTATCGTGCCGGTGGCCTGGGCATGATGATCATGGTACTTTGTGGTTTCGCAACTTACATGACCAAAATCGGTGCCAACGATATGGTTGTTAAAATGGCCTCCAAGCCATTGCAATTTATCAAATCACCTTATGTTCTGATGGTTGCAGCCTACTTTGTAGCTTGCCTCATGTCACTGGCAGTAGCATCGGCTACCGGCCTGGGCGTACTTCTGATGGCAACCTTGTTCCCTGTTATGGTTAACATGGGCATCAGCCGTGGCGCTGCCGCTGCGATCTGTGCATCACCGGCCGCCATCATTCTTTCTCCGACTTCAGGCGACGTGATTATCGCAGCTGAATCTGCTGGTATGGAGCTAATTGACTTTGCCTTCAAAACAACACTGCCTATCTCAATCGTTGCAATTATTGGTATGGCTGCTGCTCACTTCTTCTGGCAGCGCTACCTTGATGATAAAGAAGGTGTCGTACACGAAAAACTGGATGTCAGCGAACTGAATGTCGATGCTCCTAAATTCTTCTGTATCCTGCCTTTCACACCTATCATCGGCGTATTATTATTCAGCGGTAAACTTCTGCCAGAACTGCATATTGTTACGATTCTGGTTATCTGTATGTTCCTAACTGCAATAATCGAGCTGATCCGCCACCGTACTGCCAATGCAGTATTTGATGGTTTGGACGCAGCTTACAAAGGTATGGCTGAAGCCTTTTCTAGCGTAGTTATGCTGTTGATTGCTGCTGGTATCTTTGCACAGGGTCTGAAATCAGTCGGATTTATCGACAACCTGCTGCACCTTGCTGAAGTAGCCGGTGCTGGTGGTATCTTCCTGATGATCCTACTAGTTGCAATTACCACTCTTGCAGCCATTACAACAGGTTCAGGTAACGCACCATTCTATGCATTCGTTGAATTGATCCCGAGCCTAGCCGCCAAAATGGGCATCAACCCAGCTTATCTGGTTGTCCCTATGCTTCAGGCATCAAACCTTGGCCGTACCGTATCACCGGTATCTGGTGTTGTGGTTGCATGTTCTGGTATGGCAAAACTATCACCGTTTGAAGTTGTAAAACGTACATCAGTACCAGTCTTTGTTGGTGTGGCCATCGTTATTATTGCTACACAAATAACGGTTCCAGTATAAAGAACACAGCAACATGTAGTATAAGCCCACATCATGTGGGCTTTTTATTTTTACAGCCGATTAAAAATCGGCAAGCGGCTAATTTATAAAAGACACTAAATATATGAATATCTAATTATCACCTTATATCAGCCACTCTTTCTGCAAAAGTAATATGTATCGAAATTACACGCCTCAGCAAATAATCCCCAAACGAATGAGAACCAAGCTTTCGATCTAGAATCAAAACCTATGAATCACCTGCAACCACGATTTAGCCCCCAAACCATCAGCAGCGACTAACATTCATGTATTCGACAAGAGAAATTGATGTATTACAGTACGAACATGGTAAACTCATGCCCTTTTTGTAGCCTAGTGCTTTCGTCAAAGTCGCAGCAACAAATAAAAAGAATAACTGCTACTTTTTACCTGTACCCACCTCTTGTGGACTTGGGAAAGTAGGCACTCAAACGCACCACTTACGCGTACTAGATGTTATCGGCAGGGGCAAACCTGACATTAATAACGAAATGTCCCTTTATGCCTCTTAAAGTGAGCAAGCAACTGTAAGCAAATGACTTTACAAAAAATTAATGAATACCCAAAATACTGGGCAGAGTGCTATGGCACTGCACCGTTCCTCCCTACCTCTCGTGAGGAAATGGATGCGTTAGGCTGGGATAGCTGTGACATTGTTATCGTTACCGGTGATGCATATGTTGACCACCCAAGCTTTGGTATGGCGATCATTGGTCGCCTGCTGGAATCACAGGGATTTCGAGTTGGGATCATCGCTCAGCCAGAATGGAGCAATAAAGATGCCTTCATGGCATTAGGCAAGCCGAACCTGTTCTACGGTATCACTGCCGGTAACATGGACTCGATGATTAACCGTTATACGGCTGACCGTAAGCTTCGCCATGACGATGCTTATACTCCGAACAATGAAGGCGGCAAACGTCCTGACCGCGCGGTTCTTGTCTACTCACAACGCTGTCGTGAAGCGTACAAAGACACCCCTATCGTACTAGGTGGCATCGAAGCCAGCTTACGTCGCCTTGCCCACTATGACTACTGGTCAGATAAAGTGCGCCGATCAGTTCTGTTTGATGCCAAAGGCGATATTCTACTATTCGGAAATGCCGAACGTGCGTTAGTTGAAGTTGCCCACCGTCTGGCTGATGGTGAAGAAATTTCTACCATGACAGATATTGCCGGTACTGCCGTGATCATGAAAGAGGTCCCTGAGGGCTATAGTGAAATCGACTCAAGCCGTATCGAAAAGCCGGGTAAAGCAATGGCAATGCCAAACCCTTATGCGACAGAATCAAACTGCGATACCAACAAATCACAGTCAACTGAGCCTGAAGCTAAACCGGTACAAATTCAGCCATCGCGCCATGATGCCAGCCATACTGCTGTGCGCCTACCTTCTTTTGAAAAGCTGCGTAATGACCGCATTTTGTATGCTCATGCCAGCCGCGTGATGCACCTGGAAGCCAATCCATATTCAGCCCGAGCCTTAATCCAGAAACATGGTGATCGCGAACTATGGATCAACAGGCCACCGATCCCGCTTTCTACAGAAGAAATGGACTTTGTTTTCGGCCTGCCTTACGCCCGAGTCCCGCACCCTTCGTACGGCAAGGCTAAGATCCCAGCCTACGATATGATCAAGACCAGTGTGAATATCATGCGTGGCTGCTTCGGTGGGTGTTCGTTCTGTTCAATCACTGAGCACGAAGGACGAATCATTCAGAACCGTTCTCACGAATCGATTCTGGGCGAACTTGAAGATATCCGGGATAAGGTTCCTGGCTTCACAGGCACTATTTCCGATCTTGGCGGCCCAACGGCCAATATGTACCGCCTCGGCTGTTCAGATCCACGAGCAGAAGCCAACTGCCGCCGACCATCTTGTATTTTCCCGGAAATATGTAAGAAGCTGAACACCGACCACAAACATACCATTGATCTCTACCGTAAAGCCCGCAAGCTAGACGGTATCAAGAAGATCATGATTGCCTCTGGTGTTCGCTACGACCTTGCAATTGAATCTCCTGAGTACATCCGTGAACTGGTAACTCACCACGTCGGCGGTTATCTGAAAATTGCGCCGGAACATACTGAAAAAGGCACCTTAGATCTGATGATGAAACCGGGCATGGGATCATATGACAGATTTAAAGAACTATTTGAAAAATACAGTAAAGAAGCAGGTAAGAAACAATACCTGATCCCTTACTTTATCTCTGCACACCCGGGTTCAACAGATGAAGACATGCTGAACCTAGCTCTGTGGCTGAAAAAAAATGACTTCCAGTGTGATCAGGTACAGAACTTTTACCCGTCACCGATGTGTAATGCCACCGCCATGTACCATTCGGAGACCAACCCGCTTAAGCGTGTGAAATACAAAAAACGTGAAGATCTCTTTGTCGCTAAAGGTGATCGCCAACGTCGCCTGCACAAGGCACTCCTTCGCTACCATGACCCATTGAACTGGCCATTAATTCGTGAAGCATTGATCAGCATGGGTAAAAAGCACCTGATCGGTGACCGACCAAACTGCCTGGTACCGGAAGAAGGCAGCGATACCGAGATGACTCCGGCTCAACGTCGTGGCTCTGGTCGCCATGGTGCTAAACGCTTTGCAACCAAACACCCGAACCAACCGGATATCCGTAAAGACGGCAAACGCCAGAATGGTAACGGTAACCGTACCGGTGGCAACAATAAGGGCAATAACCAAGCCGCCAAAGGCAAACCGGACGCAAAAAGCGGCGGTAAACCATCTGGTAACCGCAGCGGAAATAGGCAAGGCCAGTCGAACAGCAATGGCAAACCGGCTTCAACCAAACCACGTCATGCCGGCGGCAAACCTAACCGTAGCCGAGCCAAAGCAAGGTAATAACGATTTACCCTCTTAGAAACAATAAAGCCCGCAGCTAATGCGGGCTTTATTTTAGGCAGATTATCTTGGCTAACGCATCAGTTCTGTTGCCATTAAAAAAGCAACGGCGCAACCAATAATAATCCCAAGGCCAATCAACAATTTCTTCTGGGATTTCTCATCCAAAAATTTGGTCGCCAAGGAACCTAGCAGTAACAATAAAATGATAACGGCGAACTTCAACATAGCTCTACCTCAAATACTGAACTAATGGCATAACACCAGCCTACCACATATAACGACCTTAATTGGCTAATAAAATCAATTGGTAGTCAATTTTTCATTCCGGTGTATCAACCATTACCATCAGATTTCAAACATCTGATAGTTTTTCAGCTCAGGAATCGCCTGGTGCAACTGTTGCTCTTCTTCTGCCAAAGCTTGTATGGAATTACAAAGGTCCTTTGCTTTTGTCGATATTTCACCAGAACGAGATTGTACCTTTTCTTCAATACGTGCTTTCATTTCAGAAAATTTACTCTGTAGTTCAGAGAAGTTAATCTCACCACTTTTCATTTCTTGGGATAACGCAGCAAACAGCCCAGACATAGATTCGACACTGACATGCTTCATGGCCAACTCAAATTCCTGCTTCCAGTCAGTATCAACATTCTCAAACATATCTGCAGGCATCACGAATTCACCATCCTGATAGAACTTATCCTGCGCCTTCTGGCCGTAGTCATTAATTAACTCTTCAACCTTGGCAAATGAAGCCTTTGAATCAAAGCTGGAAGACACCTCATCCAAGATATCACTGCCAATCCCGACACCATAAGTCGCAATATCCGCCATCTTAGGCAGATACTCCTTAACACCATGCCTATAAGCTGCCACCGCTTTCTGTTGCATGGAATCCAGATCCAGACGTTTACCATTAATATAAACTTGGTTATTTTCATCTATCAGCATTTTAGGCTGATCATCCTGGTAGATAGATACCTGCTCACCGGCAATGTGAATTTCATTTTGCACATCAACAGGACAGCTTTGTGCATACACACTAGCCGAGCCCAGTAATAATCCGGCCACCAGCACTTTTTTCATCAGCATAATCGTTCTCTGCAAGTTTCTAACTACGACAATCCGTTTTCCTACTTTCACACTTTTAGAATTGATCTACAAGTACAGGTTTTGAAGAACATTTGTAAGCCTTTGTGACTTGAGTTTTTTGTCGTGAATAGGCACTCTGTGTACTGTCATTCATTTGTTTCGAGTTATTGTGGAAAAAGTCGCTATTTTCGTCGATGTGCAAAACATCTATTACACAGTCAAAGACACCTATGGCTGCAATTTTGATTACAACGCTTTTTGGGCCGAAGCTACGCAGGGGCGTGAAGTCGTTGCTGCTTATGCCTATGCTATTCACCGCGGCGATGAAAAACAGCGCCAATTTCAGAATATCCTTAGGGGGATAGGCTTTGAGGTCAAACTAAAGCCTTTCATCCAGCGCAGCGACGGGTCGGCAAAAGGCGACTGGGACGTAGGTATCACCTTAGACGTTATCGAGCACGCACCAGACGTAGATCGCATTATCCTGCTTTCAGGCGATGGTGATTTTGATCTGCTGGTTGATAAAGTTCAGACTAAATATAACACCAACGTTGATATTTACGGTGTGCCGGGGTTAACCGCAGGCTCTTTAATTAACACCGCCTCTTTCTTCCGTGAAATTGAAGAAACGCTGTTGCTCGGACGAAAATAATCTCTTTTCCAGAAAGCGGGAAGGCTTACGCCTTCCCGCTTTATTACGAACTCAGTTCAGAGGCTTTTACATACTGGCTTCTGGATAATGCCTTTAACTGGTTTAAAGCACCATAAACCATTTTTAATGGCACGATGACAAAGTAGACCGACGCAATAACCACCATGACCGGATCAGCATACGCTGCATATTCATCATAACCGGTATATTTCATCATCAGCGCAATAATAAAGCCGCACATCACCGCTCCGCTGATCACCGTATCCATCACCCATTGTTTAGCTTCAGCCTCAACCAATGCAGACCGGGCCTGCTTCCCCTTTTTGTTCATCACCAGAAAAGTTGCCAAACAGCCAAACACATTAATAACGCCAAAGAGTAACGCCAACCCGGTATCAACTTCACGGCCACCATCCATAATGGCGATAACAGCCGAACGAAAGGAAATACAGCACATCAAGGTGATCACAACACCTTTAAACGCTATTACCGCCGGTTCAATTTTAGCGACCGATTGCGGCGACATTGCAACATTTGGTTTATGGATATAAGCGACCGCCAGCAGGGATACCACCGTTAATGCCAGACTGATAAATGAGTAAGCACCATCGAAAACAATAACTAACGAACCCATCCACAACCCTAGCCCGATCCCCATAACGGCAAACAAAAAAGAAGACAAGGTCGAAAATTGCAGCAAACGGCGTTCAAGCTGCACATTACAAGACATATAAACCTCTACCAACCGACGTAATTTTCGCCGGAAACATTTCAACAGTGGGACTAAGTTAATGTTACCGAATATCTTTTTATTGCTACAATCACTCAGCGTTAACTTTTTCGTCGCTGGTTTCACCTAAAATCCCCAAAAACAACGAAACACCGCAGCAAACACGACCAATTTCAAGGGGAGCCTATGAAAATTAACCAAATTGAAATGTTCATTCAGACATGCCAATGCGGCTCGATTGCCGAGGCTGCCAGAAAACTCAACAAAAGCCGCACCACCTTAAGTGCAGCAATCAGTGCTTTTGAGGATGAGCTTGGGGTAAAACTGCTAAATCGCACCGGTAACACAGTACAACTAACAGACATAGGTGAAGCAATCGTCAATGATTGTGAGCGTATACTGATGGTCAGTGATGATATTAAGAACAAATGCCAATATCACCTTGACGGCGTAGAGTCTGCGTTGCGTATTGCGCGGGATGATGCGCTACCTGAATCTTTATGGCGCAAACTAGTTCAAGAATTGAATGCAAAATTTCCGGGCACCAGTATCTCAATTTATGTTGCACCACCACCGGAACTGGAACAAATGGTGCAGCAAAACATCATTGACGTTGCTTATTGCTTGTTACCTGATGAACATCAGCTTTCGCGTTCAAATCACCTTTCCCTTGGCCAGATACGAATGATGTCTGTCGCGCACAGAGAACACCCGCTGGCTCGCTTACGCAAAGTGATAAGTAGCGATTTGGAACACTATACCGAAATCGTTCTGGCTTATATTGATGATAATGGGCTTAAAGCAGTCAATCCCAAGACCAACAAATATATCGCTCTACCATTTTTTGAACATCTTCGAGATGCGGTTCTTGATGGCACGGGTTGGTCTTATGTCCCAGCTCTACTCATCAATCAACACCTCCGTAAGGGCACAATAAAGGTCCTGAAACACAGCAAAGCCATGAGCTGGCAAAGCTATGGTGAAATAGCACAGTCTGAATTACGCCGGGGAGAAGTCATTCAATGGCTTTCTGAACAACTTGAAGAATACCTGCAAAATGAGAATAGCCAGGCCTAGCAGTATCCAGTACTTCTGTTAATTCAGCTCGAAGTACTGGTCCTGCAATTGTCGTAAGCGATTGAGCAATATCGCAACGATGGCTCTCTGGCTAGCACCTACACACTATCTAAATGTTAGCTTGCTGTAATCACTTTCAGCATATTGTAACTCGTCACAATACATCAGAGTGCTGGTAAATTATTGACCACCCGCAGTAACACCTGAACGGGGTGCTTCATTTTAATATGCTCAAGTCGCTTAACCTGACTCCGGCATGAATAGCCAGTTGCCATACAACGATCCGTGTCAAACTGCTCAAGACTTGGCTGCCAGCTCAGCCCATAGATATTCTTAGACCATTCCAGCTTATCTTTTTCATGGCCAAACGTTCCGGCCATGCCACAACATCCCACAGACACTGGCTGCAAGTTAGCGCCAAAACGGGCAAAAATAGTCCCCCATTCAACCTCTGCATTCGGCAGCTTTGTTTTTTCGGTACAATGAGCAAATAAATACCAGATATCACTTTTACGCATTGGATATAACGGATGCTCCTCAAGAAGCGGAAGCAGCCATTCATGAGCCGTCAACACCTCGAAATCACCACGTTTGTCACTCAGGATTTCGTTATACTCATCGCGATAACAAAGTACCAGTGCAGGATCAACGCCGACCATAGGAATACCCAGTTCAGACAATTGATTCAGGAACTCAGCCGTATTTCGCGCAGTCTTGGCAAACTGACGTAAAAATCCCTTAATATGCTGCGCCTTACCATTGGGCTTAAACGGCACCAACATCGGTTTCTTGCCTAGCTTCTCGATCAAATAGACAAAGTCGCGAATCACATCGGCGTCATAATAAGTGGTAAACGGATCCTGTACGATCAATACATAATCCTGACGTTCTCGTTCCGATAATGCTTGAAGCCAGCGCAAATCAAAACGTGTCGAATGGTGCCCGTCGAGCCCTTCCCTCAGGGTCGGTACAGACAGGCTCGGCATATCAACATAGCCAAGCATTTTTTCTGTCAGCTTTTTCGACCACTCAGGACGCATCAATGCATTAAATGTCGCTGGCGCCTTGCCCATTAACGGCAAGTAATTCTCGACATAAGCGACCAGATAATCTTTTACCGGACGCTGATAACGACTGTAATACAGATTCATGAAGCGGGCACGGAAGCTAGGTACATCAACCTTGATCGGACACTGGCTGGCACACGCTTTACAAGCCAGACAGCCATTCATTGCTTCCATCACCTCATGTGAAAAATCGTATTCATTCTTGCCCGAGCCAAACGAATTTCGGAAACGGTCGATGATCTGTTTTACCGAAGGCGAAGTACTCATCAGCTCGGCTTCCAGCTTAATCGGATCGATCCCCTGCTCAGCCAACTGTCTTAACCACTCCCGTACTAATCCCGCACGCCCCTTTGGCGAATGGCGACGATCGGCGGTGATCTTCATCGACGGGCACATCGGTGAACTGGTATCGTAGTTAAAGCACAAGCCGTTACCATTACACTCCATGGCCTGCTTAAAGCTATCCCGAACCTTGACAGGGATCTGACGATCATAAAAACCACGCTTGATCCCATCCACCTTAACCAGCTCACCATTACTTTCTAACGGAGTGCATATTTTCCCCGGATTCATACGATTATCCGGATCAAACGCCGACTTGATACGCCTTAGCTCAGTAAACAGTTCGTCACCAAAAAAAGCCGGACCGTATTCAGAACGGTAACCTTTACCGTGTTCACCCCACATCAGGCCGCCATACTTGGCAACCAATGAAACAACCTGATCCGATATCTCCTTCATCAGCAATTCCTGATCAGGATCACACATATCCAGCGCCGGGCGAACATGAAGCACACCGGCATCAACGTGTCCGAACATGCCATAATCAAGCTGCTTAGCATCCAATAGTAGGCGGAACTCAGCAATAAAATCAGCTAGGTTCTCAGGCGGCACGCAGGTGTCTTCAGCAAAGGCGACAGGTTTCTTGCTTCCCTTCGCTGCGCCCAGCAAGCCAACCGCTTTTTTCCGCATACCATAAATTTTCTGGATACTGGCCAAGTCATCACAAACCTGATAGCCAATAATGCCGCTTTGCTCCTGTTCAATTAACTCATCTAAACGCGAACATAAGGCAGCAACCTGATGCTGATTTTCTTCCGGATCGTTGCTGGCAAACTCAACCATATTGATCCCAAGCAGGTCTTTACCAGGAACATCAGTCAGCAAATCACGGACGGTATGCCAGACAATATCTTGCTTAGCCAAATTCAGCACACGAGAGTCCACAGTCTCAACAGATAAGGCTTGAGCCTCTACCATCATCGGAGCATTGCGCAAAGCCGAATCAAAACTGTCATATTTGATGTTAACGAGGGTACGGGATTTAGGAATTGGCGTAATGTTAAGCTTTGCTTCAGCAATAAATGCTAACGAGCCCTCAGCTCCACACAACAATCGCGTGATATCAAACATCTTCAACTTATCATCGAAAACATTCTTTAAATCATATCCGGTCAGAAAACGGTTTAACGGTGGGAACTTATCAAGGATCTGCTGGCGTTTATCATGGCAAATCTGCGACGACACCTTTAGCGCTTTAACCGCCAAATCGCTCCTCTCCGGCATCACAGTGATAATGTCCACAGACAACGGCTCGGTATCCAGCAGCGAACCATCAACCATTACTGCTTTTAAAGACAATACATGATCTGACGTCTTACCGTATTTAAGTGATCCCTGCCCGGAAGCATCAGTATTAATCATTCCACCAATGGTGGCACGGTTACTGGTCGACAAATCGGGTGAGAAGAAATATCCGTACGGACGAAGAACATCATTGAGCTGATCTTTTACAACGCCGGTCTGAACTCGCACCCAGCCTTGTTCCGGATTTACTTCAAGTATTTGATTCATATGCCGGGATAGATCAACAACGACTCCCGGAGTCAGAGACTGACCATTGGTTCCTGTACCTCCGCCTCGGGCGGAGAAAGTCACCGCTTTGTAATCGGGGCGTTGACCGATCTTACCAATCAAAACAAGATCGTCGACCGAACGTGGCAAAACAACAGCCTGCGGCACTTGCTGATAAACACTATTATCAGTGGCTACAGCCAACCGACTGGCATAACTTTGTTCAATATCCCCGGCAAAACCGGCATTTTCCAAATCGTTCAGAAAAGACAGTACGACATCGTCGATACTGTTCTGGTGTGTCAGTGCAGGTAACATTGCTCTCCTTGTCCAGTATTGCCGCCGTATCCTACGACTACTGGCCTCTTATAAAACGTTTTCACTCACTTTACCTCACTACGAATATGAAACAAAGTGTGACGGAGCGCAATAGGATAATACCAACACTACAAACGCGAAGAACGTTTCATCGATAATTTTCGGGAAAGCAGCGACGAACCACCAACAAGCCAGAGCGCAGCAAAAGAAAAACCGATACATCGAATCGCCAAAACAATCAAGCTCACACTCGACTGTCCTGCCAGAAACTCAACACCGTAGTTAATTACTAAGGTTCCACCGAACATCGTACTGGAGACCAGCACCTTTTCTACCAAAGACAATGAAACATTCGCAGCAGGAAGCATTTCAACACTAACGAAAATCCCCAGCAAAAATGCAAAAATATATGCAAAAACAGGAGTAAAAGTGAAGCTGGCGGTCAAGCCAACCATCATTGTAAATAAAAGCCAGAACCATTTACTAGCAATACAGTTTTGCAATGATGTACGTGACGCTGTGTGCCAGACAATTAGCATAGACACCATAATGATACCCAGTAACACACTGACTAAAGTGTCACTGATAAAGTGCACACCATACCACACGCGGGCAAAAGCCATCATAGCAATGAATAGTAAGAAAAACGGCAGAGATAACCATTTAATAAAATTGCTTATACGCTGTGTCAGAACATGCCAGCACATCCCCCACAAAATAGTAGCTAAAAGTGTATGGAGACTTGGAAAACCATAGCCATAGGCATTAATTTGCTGTAATTCCGGCATAATATCCGAAGGACGCGGTGACGCTACCCCCAACTTAAGCGATATAGCCGTAAAAATTGCCACCAAGAGCAGCACCGCCAACTGCAGCAGAGCCTGTGGACCGTAAAAACCAGCTACGACAGCAACAAGCAAAGCAATAAAGACTGATTCTCCCGGCAGATTAACCAAATATGTAAAGTAATCAAAAGCAGTTTGGTAAGTATCCGGCAATGCCTTAATAGATTGTTGAAAATGGCGAATCCAACCCAGCTCCATACGTTGTAAAGAGCTCAGCCTTTCACTGAGATCGCTATAAATTTCAATCTCACTGTTTGGGGCTTTTTCCAGCCACCCTTGCAGTAACGGCGCATCGTCAGGATACCGGTAATCTGCCAGTGCGATTTCTCCTGGTACGGCCAGATATACCCGTTTAACTTCAACCGAAAAATGTTTGGAAAACCATGATGCAACAATAGGGTGACCAGTATGGTCCTCAAATGAGGAGACTAGAATCGGTGACTTTGACACACAACTGTAAATGGCAGCACGATCGCGGTATTGCAGTAAATCCACCACCTTAACCACAATGCCGGTTTCTTCCAGCACCTCCCGGGCTGCAGCCTCTTCAGGTGTATCGCCCTGCTCTATATATCCCCCCGGCAACGAATTTTTTTTTGTAATGACTTCAGACAGCATAATCATCTGATTATCATGACGAATTACACAAACGGCACCAACAATGCCTTTAGGTAACTCTGCATTATCCGAAGATGAATTAGCAGCCAGAGCTGGTGATACCAAACCTGCCATCAACAATAAAATAGATAACCGAACAAAAATATTTAACTGAGTCAGCACAATGAACCTTATGGACTATAATTTTGCGCGTATGATACCAACATCACATTAAGTTAGCGATTGAGAATTATTTTTAATATAACCTGTCCCCAATAAATCCATCGGTTATAAACAATTGAATGGTTTTCGTGGAAAATACCCTTCACCACAGAGTAAAACGTGAAATGAAACCAACCGAACTTGATCCTGATTACTATCTGTATAATTTCCAAACTCTGATTAACTCAGTCAGGTAACAATACCGCGATCTACTTAGCGATAACGAATCTGAATGGATCAAAATTTTCAACAACCTACCAAAAAATACTCAGATGTTATGCGTTCGCCTGCTATCAAGTAAAAGCTGTTACTTTCACCAGGAAAAACTCGCCTATCCTGAGATAGGGCTGCAGAAATACTCAACAAAAACGGCTTTATCGAAATCAGCAACCCAAGCACGTGATCTTGAACGATTCAACCTTCTCAATGAAGCATTAACACTCTTTTAAAATGTGACTTACCTCCGGTCAGAGAATTAAATATACCAGCCTGTATTGATTTCGTTACATGGCCAAAAATTTTATTTTCATAATTATTACGATTGATATTGCATTTCAAAACTGACCGCAACACCAGGGTGAGAGCATGAGTGTTTAATTTTTACCCAGTACTTTAAATCCAGCCAGTAAAACCTTGTCCAAATAGCCTGTTTCCATGGCTGCAAAACGTTGTTTTCGTGGAACGCTCGCCTTTTTAGTTTTCTCTGCGCGAAGCATATTCAACCCAATGTGGCGTGTACATGCTAAGTTTTCGGCTGCGTTGCCACGATAAATTTGACAGCCATCTTCATTCATTGCGGTATCCAA
>NZ_CANMZV010000020.1 GCF_947502415.1 uncultured Photobacterium sp.
GAATTGACTGTGCCAAAATAACGTAAGCTATTTTGTATTGGTCACTCAGTTCATTGATGCCATATTTGCTTTCACTTTCAAAAAAGTGAAGACAAAATGTTTGACTAATCATTTCACGAGTGCCCACACAGATTGCATGGTCAAATTGTTAAAGAACTTGGTTATCACACTGTTCTCTAGGAGATTTATCGTGACAACGGGAGCGAATTATAGGGAGAATTTAAAAGTGCGCAATAGTTTTTTTGCCATTTTTCAAAAAAAACACCCCAACAGCACAAACTTCACCCAAAATCTGAATTACTGGGCATTTTGAGCACAACACACATAATCAAAAGGCCAAACTTAATTCTGTTAGGCAACATTCTCACTTGTCGCTTGGTGCTTCTTTCGCTTTCTGTACTTCGGATGAGTGGCAGGTATCGCCGACAACAAGGTCTTAGTATAGTCGGCCTGAGGAGATTCATAGATTGCATTGACCGCCCCCAGTTCCACTATACGTCCCAAGTACATGACAGCAACCCGATCTGAAATATGCCTTACTACAGATAAATCGTGAGAAATGAAGATAATCGCCAAGTCCATCTCTTTTTGTAAGCGCAGTAATAAATTCAGGATCTGAGCCTGCACTGAAACATCCAGCGCAGAAACTGACTCATCACAAATCAACAATTTCGGTTTTAATGCAATAGCCCGGGCAATACCAATACGCTGGCGCTGTCCACCCGAAAATTCATGGGGATAACGACCCAAAGCCGATTTTGATAAGCCAACTTTTCCCAATAGACTCTTAACCCACACCTTACGCTCAGCAGGTGTCCCGATATTATGAATAATAAAAGGCTCTTCTAAAATCATGCCTACGGTATGGCGCTGATTAAGTGACTCAAGCGGATCCTGAAAGACAATCTGCATATCTTTTCGCAATGGACGCATTTGCCTAGCTGATAAACCGGTAATGTCTCTGCCTTCGAAAAAAATTTTTCCTTCCGTTGGCTCATACAATTTCAGGATAGTACGTCCCAGAGAGCTTTTCCCGCAGCCTGATTCACCTACCAACCCCAATGTTTCTCCCTGAGCAACCGAAAACGACACCCCATCAACAGCTTTTACAATATACCCTTTTTTAAATATTCCTCTGCCAGAAACAAAATGCTGCTTCAAATTTTCTATTCTTAGGACTTCTTCCATTCATCCATCCCATTCCGGCCAACCATCATTTCACTTATCCCTTAAATTCAGGGAATAGTTCGGTATCAATAGGTTTTATCTCAATCTGCTGTTTAGGATCATGGTGCAAACCTGGTATTAATCCCAACAAACGCTCGGTATATGGATGTTGCGGATTATCAAAAAGTTCGAATACACCTGCACTTTCCACAACCTTGCCACCGTACATAACAACAACATCATCACAGATCTCGGCCACAACTCCTAAATCGTGGGTAATGAAGAGCATCGCCATACCCGTTTCTTCTTGCAGTTCAACCATCAGGTCTAAAATCGAGGCTTGAACAGTCACATCCAACGCAGTCGTCGGTTCATCACAAATTAAGATGTCTGGTTTACATGCCAGGGCCATCGCAATCATGATGCGCTGGCGCATGCCTCCGGACAAATTATGTGGATATTCCTTCAGCCTCTTTTCCGGCATTGGTATTCTTACCTTTGTCAGCATTTCCAGAGCATAAACCTGCCGTTGTTTTTTATTAAACTCAGGGCGGTGAAGCTCCAGCACTTCATACAACTGCTGGCCTATCGTATAAACTGGATTTAGCGCCGTCATCGGATCTTGAAAAATAATGGAGATATGATTTCCTCGCATGGCATACATTTTGTCAGGAGGAAGATGCACAAGATCCCTACCTTTACATAGAATTTGCCCCTTCGTCACCCGACCGTATGGCTTAGGTAACAATCCCATTATTGACATAGCTGTAACACTTTTACCGCAACCAGACTCCCCCACTAAACCAAGAGTTCGCCCTTTATTTAGGGTAAAGTTCACACCATGGAGGATCTTGGCTACACCATCCTCAGTGATAAATTCAGTTTCCAGATCCTTCACCTGTAAAATCACCTCATCCGCTGACATTCAATCCCTCTCCATTGCTTTATAGCTCAAAGCTTGTATGTCTCATCCACAACAGTAACAGGTTTAAAAACCTTGCCTTTTTTCATTGCCGACTTGGTTTCTTTCTTCAGTTTCGGGTCAATCCAATACGTTCCGAGGTCTAAAGCTGTTCCCGATGAAAAAAGAAACTCCGTTAGCCTCGTCATGGCCGGGGTTGGATATTTCATCCATCGCCAATGCGCTTCACGAGCGAAAGTCATCATATAACCGGGGATCACAATGGCTTCATCCGCAACTTGCTGTTGAATCTGACGTGAAATGGCTTTTTTCTTCTCCAAATCAAATTCGGAACGGTATGCAGTGATTAAGTTATCAAGTTCATCGGAACTGAAATTAGTGAAATTGTTCGTTTGAGGTTTATTGGCATTATCCGAATGGAAATACTGCCAATAACTTGGGATTTCGCCCGAGCTCATATTATGAAAAGATAGTTCATGCTTCTTCTCCAGCACATATTTAAATGCCGATGAACCATCAATCAGATTAAGAGTCAGCTCCAGCCCAGCCTGTTTAGCTTGCTCTTTAAGATAAGCAATGCGAGGGCTATGATAGGGGCGCGAATACGTCACCGCAAATGAAAGCCTATCCCCTTTACTATTTATACGGATACCGTCATCACCAATCTTTTCGAATCCGCCCATAGCAAAGTATTTAGCTGCCAGTTCGGGGGAAAACTTAGGTGCAGTAATATCGCTATTGGTGTAGTCACCCTGCCCTATACCCACACCATTAGGCTTACGCAAAAAATCCCCCCGAAGGACTTTTTTGATCATCCCATCAAAGTCAATGACATGGGATAATCCCTTGCGAATATCCCGATTATCTAAATAGGGTTTCGAGGTATTAATCCACATCCCACCAGCCCCAATAGGTACCTGATTGTACCCCCAAAATTTCTGGATATATCCTTTCTTATAGGCTTCGCTATTGGACTTTTCATGCCATAGCTCGGGCGTATCAAGCCAGAAGCTATCCATATTTCCTTTCTCGAAATGCTGCCGGGCGATGTCCTTATCCCGGATCACCTTGATACGAATTTTCTCAACATTGTATCGATGCTGATAATAACGGTTGGTATATCCCCACCAGCTTTTCCCGACATGCTTGAAAGTGATCGACTTACCTTTCTTTACGCCATCAACATAATATGGCCCTGCCGATGGCTCTGCCTTGAAATTGTAATAACGGACGAAGTTATCATCGACGCCATCTCGATTCTTATCTGTTTTCGGCTTGTAAAAATGAGCAGGCCGCGGCTGTAGGTTGGCATAAATCATGAGCTCCTCACGATTTCGCCTCGTCGTCGACACAACAGCAAACGTATGATCATCAAATTTAATAATATCCTCGACCTGCTCGGTATAGTGCTTGTTATACCAGGGCGCGACAATATCTTTAGAGCGCATTAAGGTAAGAACGAAAGTGTAATCATCAGTCGTGATTGGCTTACCATCTGACCACCGGGCCGATGGATTAATCCGGAAATATACGGTTTTTTCATCATCACCATACGCCCAGTGAGTCGCGATATCCGGTACCCACTTATTAGTGATAGGGTGTCGAGTTACCGAGGCGGGACGGCTGTCTAGCAGCCAAGAACGGAAGCGACCGTTGGAATCAGGCCCGACAATCCGAAACGTTTGAGGGAAACTAGAGATATAGGTTCTAAATGTACCGCCAAAAATTGCGTCTTGAGAAGCAAACAGCGGCTCATTGGAATTGGATATCCACTGAAGTCCATCAGGTAAGGAGTTTGCGTGTAACGGTTTGCTCAACATCAATACTGCTACAGCCATGCAGCACTTCAACATCCTTATCATATTTACTTCCTTGTCTTACAATAAAAATTTCCTCTATTGATAAATTTAGCCTAAATCTGGCATCTCTCATTCCAAATGAAATACCTCGTTTATCCAGAAGCAACAGAACCTAAACATAGCGGGTGAATTTTTTTGGATCGAAAGCTGCTCGTATCGCCTCCCCGATAAAAGTCACCATAACCAGCACAGCCACAATCGCACTGACCACCGAAACCACAATCCAGGGAGAATCCAGATTTGACTTCCCCTGTTGCAGCAGCTCTCCCCAGCTCGGTGTTGGCGGCATCAAGCCCAAGCCTAAATAATCCAAAGCTGTCAACGCCGTAATATTAGCCGCGATAGTAAAAGGTGCCAGTGTCACAACCATCACCATGGTATTGGGTAAAATATGGGTAAATACAATCCTGGAGGTCGAAGCGCCAATAGCCTTGGCGGCCATCACGTATTCCCTGGCAGATTCTTTATAGGTCATGGTTCTCATATACCAGGTCATCCCCATCCAGCCAAACAGCACATTGATGGCAACAAACAGGCTAAATGTCGGCTGAGTGATTGAGACCAAAATCATGATGACATAGAGAAACGGCACCATAGACCAGACTTCAATAAACCGTTGCACCAGCAAGTCAAACTTTCCGCCAAAGAAACCCATCGCACACCCTACTGCTATACCAACAGCATAAGAAACTGCCATTGTCAGCAGGGCAAACCCCATAGCCGTTCGAAATCCGTAAACCAGGCGAGCAAGAATATCCCGCCCTATGGTATCGGTACCTAAGTAATGTTTATCCTCAAAGCTCGGCGCATTTGGCGGATAATCACCGCTAAAATCCTGCTCCAGCGGGTTCCAGGGTACTAGCGGCATAATGACAAAATTCCCCCCGCCTTCTAGCTCAAACTGGCGCTTCAGTTCGCGATACCGGGTTTCTTGCTGATAACCAAGCCCATATTCACTCCCGGCAATCACTCTGCTCAAAACCGGGAACGTAAACTGACCGTTGTACCTCACCATCAACGCCTTGCTATTGATAAGGGCTTCCGCAAACAATGACAGCACCAGCAGACAAGTTAAAATCACAAACGACCAGTAGCCTCGCCGAATCGACTTAAACCGCCTGATTTTTTTGATCGTTAAAGGATTGAGCTTCAACATATTCAGGCTCCAAATTTCACACGCGGATCAACCAGCGCAACACAAACATCAGACAGTATGTTGCCAAACATCAGCAAGACAGCATTAATAGCGACAATCCCCATCACAACCGGATAGTCTCGCTCCATAATCGACTCATAACCAAGCAGCCCGACACCATCGATATTGAAAATTACCTCAATCAGAAAAGAGCCGGTCATAAAAAACAAAAGGGAATTACCAAAATGGCTCGCGACAGGGATCAGGCTATTACGCAAGGCATGTTTGCGCACCGCGGTTTTGAATGGCAGGCCCTTGGCAATAGCTGTGCGAATATAATCTGCTGACAGGGTCTCCATGAGATTGTTTTTCATTGTCATGGTCAGGATGGCAAAATCGCCGATGAGGTAACACACCAGAGGCAGTGCCGCATGCCACATCAGATCTTTGAACTGCTCATAAACCGTTTCATAATCATCAAACTCATCTCCGACGAAGCCCCCCATCGGAAACCATTCCAGATGGTAGCTAAACAAGGTGATCAGCAAGACCCCGACCACATACCCCGGCAGGGCATAACCAATAAAAATCAGAACCGAGGTGGATGAATCAAATGCACTACCGTGCTTTAGCGCCTTGTAATACCCCAGAGGGATAGAGATGAAATAACTGATAAAAAAAGTCATACCGCCATAAAACAAAGATACCGGTAACCTGTCCATAATCATTTCCCAGACAGGTTCGTAATAACGGGTCGACTCCCCAAGGTCCAGCACCAAAATCTTACCCAGCCACTCGAAATATGCTTCCAATACCGGTTTATCCAATCCATAAAAAGCATTTAGCTCAGCAATTTGCTCTTCAGATAACGCATTGCTTTCACCTGGTGATGACAGTGAGGATGGTGCATTGCTTTGCGCCTGCATCTCAGCCAACATTCGCTCTACCGGCCCTCCGGGAACAAAACGAGTAATAGCAAAGATCAAAATGGTTATCCCAAAAAATGTCGGTACAACCAACACCACACGCCGCAATAAATAGGACAACATAGACGACTTACTCCCTGTCAAAATCGTCAATCACGATCTCTTTATCTCTTTGAAAGATAGCAGCAAGTACAGGGTTTCATGGGGGAATAAAAAATGACAGACACAAAAAAGGCCGCATCAGCGACCTTTTCAGATAATGTTTTGGCAATTAGCGTGCGGCCAGCCAGGCTGGTACATCAGCCACACTGTCCAGCACAACACTCGCCAGCGCTTCACCTTCTTCGGTGACAGGCTTGCCGGTGCGAACAAGGATCTTAGTACCGACATCAGCAGCCTCGGCAGCCTTCACATCATCGGTCTTATCACCGATCATCACCGAGTTGGCCATATCAATTTTCAGAAAATCGCGGGCAGAAATAAACATACCAGGCTTTGGCTTACGGCAATTACAGTCTTGCAGGTAATCACCCTTGCCTTCAGTCGGATGGTGAGGGCAATAATAAATACCATCAAACTCAACACCGTTATCGACAAAGTTCCAGTCCATCCACTCAGTCAGGGTCAGAAACTCATCTTCCGTATACATACCTCGGGCAATACCTGCCTGGTTAGTTACGAGAACAAGCAAATACCCCATATCCTTGAGCTTTTTGCATGCTTCAAAAACGCCTTCGACGTATTCAAAGTCATCAACGGTATGAACGTAACCATGATCGACATTAATCACGCCATCACGGTCGATAAAAACTGCTGGTTTGGCCAAAAGTTAGCCCTCTGTCTATATATATTAAGACAAATTATGGCATGGCTACGGTCGGGATTCATCTGTTTATCTCTATGTCAGGACCATATGGTCGACAAGACGGAGAAAAACCACAAAGACATTTAGACGTCTAGACGTAAAAATACCTATTGACTTAGCCATCTAGACATCCTAGCATCAACACACCAGATGCGACTAATAACACTTTTCACACATAACAATGACAATGTAAACACAACAATCCGCATTACGATATACCTGTAATGACAGGCATTTACCTTTTTAAACTTTTCCTTTTAACAGGTATACGGTTCAGGAAGTACGATGATAGAAATAAATAGAGTAAATAAAGTGTTCTATCAGGGTGACAGGGAGATCAACGCGCTGCGCGACATCAACCTGACCATTGACCAAGGCACCATTTTCGGCGTTATCGGCTCTTCAGGGGCTGGAAAAAGTACCCTAATCCGCTGCGTCAACCTACTTGAGAAACCAACCAACGGCCATGTGATCGTAGACGGTACCGATCTGACTCAGCTTTCTAACCAAGAGCTAACGCTGGCCCGCCGTAAAATCGGTATGATATTTCAGCATTTCAACCTATTGTCTTCCAGAACAGTATTTAACAATATTGCTCTGCCGCTAGAATTAGCAGGCAAGAGCAAGTCGGAAATAAAAACCAAGGTCAACGAGCTGCTTCAGCTTGTCGGCCTGGCAGATAAAAGCGAGTCATACCCGTCGAATCTCAGTGGCGGCCAGAAACAGCGTGTAGCCATTGCCCGAGCACTGGCCTCAGATCCTAAAGTCTTACTGTGTGATGAAGCCACCAGCGCCTTGGACCCGGCGACAACTCAATCCATTCTTGAGTTACTGAAAGAGATCAACCGCAAGCTGAACCTGACCATTTTGCTGATCACCCATGAAATGGACGTGGTGAAAAGTATCTGCTCGGAAGTTGCCATCATCGGCGACGGCGAGCTGGTAGAGAAAGGTCCGGTAGGTGAAATATTTGCCCACCCGAAAACGGATCTGGCACGCAGTTTCATTCGCTCAACTCTGGATTTATCTATACCGGAAGATTATCAAGCCCGTTTGGTTGAATCCCGTATCAGCAACAGCTATCCCCTGGTACGACTTGAATTCACCGGCAACTCAGTTGATGCGCCACTGATCAGCCAGGTTGCCCGCGAGTTCAACATTGACATCAGTATTCTCAGTTCGGATATGGACTATGCCGGCGGTGTCAAATTCGGCCTCATGCTGGCTGAATTCTTTGGTAGCGATCAAGCCACCGTTCAAGCGATTACCTTCCTTCGGGATCACAAAGTTAATGTAGAGGTGCTGGGTTATGTTGCTTGAGTCTATTGCTAACTGGTGGCTGGCCAACGAGCGCCTTACCTACCTACTGATCGGCGCACTGGGCGAAACCCTGGTGATGGTATTTGCTTCCGGCCTTATCGGGTTTGCCATCGGTATTCCTGCCGGTGTGGCCTTGCACCTTACTAAGGAAAACGGCTTGCTTGAACATCGGCTGGTGAACCAAGTACTCGGAACAATCACCAATATCGGCCGTTCCATACCGTTTATTATCTTGCTGGTTGCCATCATCCCATTTACCCGATTTGTTGTTGGCAGCTCAATTGGCACAGCAGCAGCTATCGTTCCATTAACAGTTGGCGCTATCCCATTTATTGCCCGCCTGATCGAAGGAGCACTACTGGAAGTACCGAGTGGTCTGGTTGAAGCTGCACAGGCAATGGGAGCAACCCCACGCCAGATCATCAGCAAAGTACTACTACCTGAAGCACTACCGGGCATCATCAATGCAGTTACTATCACTCTGGTAACGCTGGTGAGCTACTCGGCTATGGCCGGCACTGTTGGCGGTGGCGGTCTGGGTGATGTCGGCATTCGCTACGGCTACCAGCGCTTTGACGGTACCGTGATGCTAATCACAGTGGTCATGCTGGTCGTATTGGTTCAGCTAATCCAATCTGCAGGCGATCACTTGGTAAAACGAACCGACCACCGATAGTTACAGCGTTTAAATTGGCATAAATAATAACCATCAATCACACTTAACAATTTAGTTTTACGGAAAATCCCCAGTTTTAAGGAGAAGTAACATGGCGTTTAATCTTAAGAATCTTTTCGCGGTGGCCGGGCTTGCATCGGCGCTCGTTCTAACAGGTTGTGGTGAAAAAGAAGCCACCGTTGACAACAGCAAGATTAAAATTGGGGTAATGGCGGGCGCTGAAGCCCAGGTAGCCGAGGTGGCTGCCAAGGAAGCCAAGGATAAATATGGCTTGAATGTAGAGCTGATCACCTTTACCGACTACGTCTCGCCGAATGCGGCGCTGGAAGAAGGCTCTATCGATATCAATGCCTTCCAGCACAAGCCTTACCTTGATCAGCAGGTAACCGACCGCGGTTATAAGTTTGCGGTAGCAGGTAATACCTTTGTTTACCCAATCGCGGCTTACTCAAGCAAAATCAAATCAATTGATGAACTGCAAGAAGGTGACCAAATCGCCGTGCCTAACGACCCGACTAACCTTGGCCGTTCACTACTTCTACTTGAGCAAAAAGGTTTACTTAAACTAAAAGAAGGCGCAGGCCTGACAGCAACGGTACTGGATATTGTCGAAAGCCCGAAAAACCTGAAAATCGTCGAGCTGGAAGCGGCACAACTGCCTCGTTCTCTTGACGATGTCCAGCTGGCGATCATCAACACCACCTATGCCAGCAGCATCAACCTGACGCCAGAGCGCGACGGCATTTTCGTGGAAGACAAAGAATCACCATACGTAAACCTGATTGTTGCCCGACAGGACAATGTTGACGCTGAAAACGTCCAAACATTCATTAAGGCATACCAATCTGAAGCGGTATATGAAGCTGCGAAAGAAATCTTCCAGGGTGGCGTAGTCAAAGGCTGGTAATCACCAATCTTTTGCGCCCCGCAAAAACAAACAAGCCCCTCAATTGAGGGGCTTGTTTGTTTCATCTGTCCTAATGAAGCATTATTTTTTCTTCTTCACCCGGCCCTGAACCGCTTTAAGACGCGGATTCGACTTGCAGATCACATACACACGACCACGACGTTTTACTACCTGACAATCGCGATGGCGGGTCTTAGCACTTTTTAGAGAACTTAATACTTTCATCTTATTTTCCTTTCTTCTTACCAAGCTGACCAAAACGACGACTGAAGTTAGCCATCCGCCCTTCAGTACTGATCACTCGCTGCTTACCGGTATAGAAAGGGTGTGATTCCGATGAGACATCCAGGGTGTAATAAGGGTATTCCTTACCACCCTCCCAGGTAATGGTTTTATCGGTTTTCAACGTCGAGCCCACCAAGAAGTACTTATCTACACTGGTGTCGTGGAACACAACGGTTCGATACTCGGGATGGATACCTGGTTTCATTTTTTGATCCTCTACTAACTTTTCTTATCCTCAAAGAATAAGGCTCTCGCTTGAGATATGTTATAACATAGCATTTGATAATAATTCTCATCAAGCTTTCATTTGCATTTTTATGGTATTTTTGCGTTAAACGAACAAAGACCCTATCCAGATGACCTATCAAATTGAACCGATTGGTATTATCCGCTCCCCCTATAAAGAAAAATTTGCCGTACCACGCCAGCCGGGGTTAGTACCCAGTGCCCGCTCGGAAATAGTGCTGCGAGGTGAGGCCAATGCCCTTGAAGCCGTACGCGGACTGGAGCAATTCAGTCACCTGTGGCTACTATTCCTGTTTGACCAAAACCTGGAAGCTGGCTGGCGCCCGACAGTCCGTCCACCTCGCTTGGGTGGCAATGAGCGGATCGGCGTGTTTGCCAGCCGGGCAACGTTTCGTCCCAACGGTATCGGTATGTCTGCCGTTGAATTCAAAGGCATTCGCCAGGAAGGAAGCGATGTGGTAATCGAACTTGGTGGCGTTGATCTCGTCGATGGCACCCCGATTGTTGATATCAAGCCCTATATTCCTTACTCGGACAGCCTGCCTGAAGCGACTGGTGGTTTTGCTAGTGAGGAACCCCAGACCTTACAGGTGATCTTCACTGACAAGGCTGAATCACAGCTAACCGGTCGCCAACTGGCAAGGCAACGGGCCGTCATCGAGGAAGTCCTGGCTCAGGATCCCCGCCCGGCCTACAAAAAAAACAAAACAGACACCAAGGAATATGCCGTTCATTTATTCGACTACAATGTAAAATTCACCGTCGATGACGAAAAAGTAACCGTCACCGCCCTAGAAAAGCCAATGGTGAAATAGACAGATTAAACGTACGCCTGACTGTTCCCTTTGGCGAACAGCAAAATGGCTGGTAGTATATGCGGTTACCGCCACTTTGAGCGGCTGGGGATGTCCCCATCACTTATCAAATTCTTATCAACCAACGGATACCATCAATGCGTACCAGTAAATATCTTCTTTCAACGCTGAAGGAGACTCCAAACGACGCAGAAGTTATCAGCCACCAGCTGATGCTACGTGCAGGTATGATCCGTAAGCTGGCTTCAGGTCTTTATACCTGGCTACCTACAGGTCTGCGTGTTCTGCGTAAGGTCGAAAACATTGTTCGTGAAGAAATGAACAATGCCGGTGCAGTCGAAACGTTAATGCCCGTGGTTCAGCCCTCTGAACTATGGGAAGAAACCGGTCGCTGGGACAAATTTGGTCCCGAGCTGCTACGTATCGCTGACCGTCACGACCGACCGTTTGTACTAGGTCCGACTCACGAAGAAGTGATCACGGACATGGTTCGCAACGAAGTGAAATCTTACAAGCAGCTTCCGCTGAACCTATACCAAATCCAGACTAAATTCCGTGACGAAGTTCGCCCGCGCTTTGGTGTGATGCGTTCACGTGAGTTCATCATGAAAGATGCTTACTCTTTCCACCTGGATAAAGAAAGCCTGGTAGAAACATACGAAACGATGCACCAGGCATACTGCAACGTATTCAGCCGCATGGGTCTGGATTTCCGCCCAGTATTGGCAGACACAGGTTCAATCGGTGGTTCTGGCTCTCACGAGTTCCACGTGCTTGCAGAAAGCGGTGAAGACTTAATTGCCTTCTCTACTGAGTCTGACTACGCAGCGAACATCGAAAAAGCAGAAGCCCTGGCTCCTGCAGCCGAACGAGCGGAACCAACGGCTGAAATGACGCTGGTTGATACTCCAAACGCAAAAACTATCGCTGAACTTGTTGAACAGCACGGTATCGCAATCGAGAAAACCGTGAAGACTCTGTTCGTGAAAGCATCTGACGAAGTGGAAGCAGAGCTGATTGCCCTGATCATCCGTGGCGACCACGAGCTGAACGAAATCAAAGCTGAGAAACTGTCTTGTGTTGCATCTCCGCTAGAGTTCGCAACCGAAGACGAAATCCGTGCCGTCGTTGACGCAGGCCCTGGCTCTCTAGGCCCGGTTAACCTACCTGTACCATTCATCGTTGACCGCTCTGTGGCAGTAATGAGTGATTTCGGTGCTGGTGCCAACATCGACGACAAACACTACTTCGGTATCAACTGGGGCCGTGACGTCGAACTTGGTCAGGTTGAAGATCTACGTAACGTTGTTGAAGGCGACCCGAGCCCATGTGGTCAAGGTACCCTGCTACTGAAACGCGGTATCGAAGTGGGTCACATCTTCCAGCTGGGTAACAACTACTCTAAATCAATGAACGCAGCAGTTCTTGGTCCAGACGGTAAAAACACCATCATGGAAATGGGTTGTTACGGTATTGGCTGTACCCGTGTAGTTGCTGCTGCAATCGAGCAGAACAACGACGAAAACGGCATCATCTGGCCAGCAGCCATTGCTCCGTTCCAGGTATCTATCGTACCGATGAACATGGCGAAGTCTGAAGAAGTAAAAGAAGCTGCCGAGAAGCTGTACGCTGATCTGACAGCAGCTGGCATCGAAGTACTATTCGACGACCGTAAAGAACGTCCGGGTGTAATGTTTGCGGATCACGAACTAATCGGTATCCCGCACACTATCGTTATCGGCAACCGCAGCCTTGAAAATGGCGAGATGGAATACAAAGACCGTCGTGCCGGCACCAAAGAAGGTGTGGCTGTCGCTGATATCATTGAGTTCATTAAGCAGAAACTAGCTTAATCGATTCGATTCTAGAAAAAAGCCTCCCTCGTGGAGGCTTTTTTATTTCCTCATCCCAATCCCCCCCATAATACTGCTCCGATCATTATCACTAGACCGTTATCCTGTGACCGGTATTGTCGATTCAGTCTTTTTTCCTTGTATAGTTAAGGTACTGAAAAGACGTAGAGCAGCAATTGAATGGCAAAGGATAAGCCGAAAATCAGTTTGTTATTATCCGGGGGCGGCGCACGGGCTGCCTACCAGGTAGGCGTACTGAAAGCCATTTCAGAATGGTATCCGCGCGTCCATCACAGTCCATTCACCATCTACTGCGGCACGTCTGCCGGGGCCATCAACGTAACAGCTATTGCCTGTTATGCGTCTTGCTTTCGCCTGGGAGTTAAAAAATTAGAATGGATTTGGTCCCGCCTGCATAGCCGCCGAGTATTCAGTGCCAGCGCACTTGGTATGACAGGTTACCTGGCTGCCCAATGGTTCGCCCGCCTGCAGGCAGATCATCATGAACGGCCACCTTTCGGCCTGTTGAATAACCGCCCACTGCGTCAATTGCTTAATCAGGTCAATAACTACAAACGGTTAGAAAAACAGATCCTGGCCGGCAACCTGCACGGCATTTCCGTTACCGTCTCCAGTTACAAAAGCGGCCAGTCCGTCAGCTTCTTTCAGGGTCAAGATGAGCTCAGCGAATGGGACCGTGCGAAATCCAAAGGACGCCGCTCCCTGATCACAACCGAACACCTGCTTGCTTCCTCGGCCATTCCACTGGTGTTTCCTGCCGCACGGCTCGGGCAAGCCTATTACGGAGATGGCTCCATCCACCAGCTGGCACCACTTCGCCCTTCCCTCAAAATGGGAGCAGATAAAATACTCATCATCGATCTCATCAATCAAAAACTCGATGAAAGGGACTACACTAAGGCTCCCGGACTCGCAACTCTCGGTGGTCATCTAATGGATACTATTTTCAGTGATACCCTGACCGCAGATTTGGAACACCTATCCCGGACCAATGCCTTAATTGAAGCACTACCAACAGAGCAGCAACAAAAATTAGGCATGAAAGTCGTCGACCATGTTCATCTTTTCCCCAGCCAGTCTTTCGAGCCGCTAGCGCAGAAATATTATTGCCATATGCCACCAATGACAAGGACACTCATGCGGTTAATAGGTATCAGTCCAAAAGATGATGCTGCCATCACCAGCTATATCCTCTTTGAACCAGCATATATTAATGCGCTAATCGAATTGGGCTACCAGGACACGCTCGAAAAAGAAGCGATGCTACGCAACTTTCTAAAATAAAATCAGTATATTATTTACAAAAAAATAGCCTTAAATGTTGAAATGGCTAATTAATTGCCTATAGTTAATGCCCTTGTAAAATTTTGACACCGATATGGATCAAACTCTCTGGAATAATCTTTTTGCAGAAAACAGCAAACCGAGGGCCAAACCCCTTGGGGCTGACCAGCGCTTGCTAATCCTGCAGAAATTTCAGGGAAAGCTCGATCTCGGACTATTATTTGAAATATTTGCCCAGGAAGTCGAGAAGCAAATCGATATCAGCCGATTAATATGGGATCTAGAAGAAACCTCCACCCTGATCCGCCGAGGCAAGGCCACTGAGTACCGACAGGCTTTTATTCTTCGCCTCGGTGAAAACGAACTAGGTAAAATCCAGTATTCAACGCCCTACCCTCTGGATAAAGACGAAATAAACCTGCTCCATACGTACCATCGCCTGTTCGCCGGTCCATTGATGAATGCCATTGAGTACCGCCGGGTGAAAAATATGGCGCTACGCGATTATCTTTCAGGGCTTGGCAACCGCAATAGCTTTGAGCAAGACCTGCAACAAGCCATTGCTCTCAGTGAACGCCGTAATGTCGGACTGGCCTTGTTGATGTTTGATCTGGACAACTTCAAACAGGTCAATGACCGCTATGGCCACCTTGACGGCGACAAGGTAATCGGCCGCTTTTCGGCAATCCTCAAACAATCAATCCGAACCTCAGATCGCTGCTACCGCATAGGCGGGGATGAATTTGTGATCATTCTGCAACCGGCAACTGATGAATCAACCCTGCACGTTGCCAAGCGCGTTCAAAAGTTCATGAACGATGACCAGACACTACGCACGCTAAAAATTGGCTCTTCCTGTGGTGTATCCCAGTATCAGAAAGGTGATACCCCTACGGCCCTTGTTGATCGTGCTGACCGCATGCTCTACCGCCACAAGCGTAAAAAATAATCACTCTCACCCCTATCTACCGTCATAAGCATATCCATCTTTCTTAGCTCTGGTATAGTGGCTAGACATGCTCGTCCACTCATTATGGGTTTCAATACTCTAACCATAAGAAGTGATACCAAACCGAACAAAAATCTTAACCTTTTCATTCTCGCAGACAGGCCAGATTCTTATTCAGTTTGATATTAAAGAATTAGAAGGAAAACGCATGAAAGTCTATGAATGCTGTGAACTGATCCGAATGACTTATGCCCAGATTGGCGGTGGTGAGCAAGGTTATATTCCCAATGCTATCCACTGTGCAGTTAAAACTCTGAATGATATTGCGGCTAATGACGCACTCCCGCAGAACGTCCGTGAGAATGCCGCTTTTGCAGCAGCCAATCTGTTAATGAGTGATCACGAGGATTGATAATGGATTTAAAAAACTTCGAAACCATGGATCCGGTAATGCTGATGAGCATTGTTAATATGAAGATCCGTGATGAGTTCGGCGATTTGGACAACCTGGCCAAATACTTCGATATCAACAAAAACAAACTGGTTGGTCGGCTGGCTGAAGCCGGTTTTGACTACCTGCCGAATGCCAAGCAGTTCCGCTAAAGTTCACTCTTATTGCGCAGCTACCTTTTCCCCCTGATAGCCGCGACAAACAAAAAACGGAAGCTCAAGCTTCCGTTTTTTTATACTCATGCTACATGATTCAGCGTTTATTTCACCACCAATCTAACCTTTAAAGACAGGCAGTAGATTCGCCATAGCCAGTAAATGGAAGGCAGCAGTCAGTACTCCAAACGCGATCACCACATAAATCGTCACATTTCCCCCTGGAACCACAAAGCCTTCTTGTTCCGGCACTCTTTGACGTAATGTTTTTGCCAACGTCGCTGGGATAATACAGGTCCAAATCGTGGCAGCAGCACCGGCTAATCCAATCGCGGCGACAAAACCAAACGGTGCCACTAACGAGAACACCAATGGTGGAATAAACGTCACACCCCAAGTTTTTAGTCGTCCTTGCTTGGTATCGGCAAAGCCAAAGAAGTCAGCCAAGTAATCAAACACTCCCAATCCAACACCGATGAAAGATGAAACAATCGCGGCAATAGAAAAGATATGCAGAGCTTGTTTAATGCTATTTGAATCGATGGCAGCTGTCAGTGCAAACATCAAGGCATCCACGCCACCACCAGCAGTCACAACAGGGCCAAACGCCTCACGCGGTAAATTGCCAAAAATACAGATCACCCACCCCAGATAAAACGTGAGGGCAATTAGAGTGCCGCCAAGAATCACTTTTTTGGCACGGTGCTCATCTTGATAGTAATCACGCATCGTGCTCACCGAATGGTGGTAACCAAATGACGTCAACGCGACCGGCAATAGGGCTAGCGCATAGGCCGAATAAGGGGTTTCACCTTGGCCTTGTGCAAACAAGACCGGCACACGGATATGCGAAGCCAGCCCTGAAATGCCCAGCACAAAACTGATGATCATAAAGAGGATCAGCACAATGGAAATACGATCCACTGCACGGGTAGAGTGCAAGACAAAGGCCGAGCAGAATGCAACAAACAGGACGGAAGCCAATTCACGCGTGACACCTAGCATTTCACTGAAAATCATGCCAGATGTTGAAATATACGCATAGAGTAGAATCCCACCCACAAAATATAAAGATAAATTATTGATAATATTAATTTTATTGCTTAATACATCTTTGGTAACAGTATTAAACGACGCTTTAAATTCATAATGCTTAAGTGCTTCTAACAGTAACCAGCCGGACAGCGTCATCATGATCATAGTGAAAGAAATGGCGATCACACTCCATAACGTCCACGCACCCGCACCTGCACTTGGTAACCCAAGCATGCCTGCCCCAACACAAACACTGGCGATAATACACGCGCCCCCAAGTGTGGATGGTTTACTCATAATAACTCCTAGACAATATCAATGTATCAGCGTGCTAGTACAATAATACCTACCGCTTTTTAAAGCAACAACAGAATCACTGACTGGGCAAAATGCAATCAACCAGACGATGATTTTGCGCTACAACTACCACCAGAACGAATTTCTGAGCGCACAAAAAAGCCGCTGACTGTTAACACAGCCAGCGGCTTTCAAACATTCACGCCTTGCCCAGTAACGCTTTTCCGAACAAAAGCTTGCAGTTATTTCATCTGGGAGAAATACGCGGCGACATTAGCCATATCGGTATCACTGAGCATGGCTGCCTGAGGCTGCATCACCATTGCCATCGGCCCATTGCGCTCTTTATTTTTATAAGCCTTCAGGGAATTCACCAGGTACTGTTCGTTTTGGCCTTTCAGATTCGGGTAACCAGGGATCACCGCAATACCATTCGCACCATGACAACCGGCACACACAGCTGCTTTGGCTTTACCTGCCGCGGCATCACCGGCGGCCATTGAAGGGGCTGACATCACTGCAGCTAACACTGCTATTACAAGAACTTTCTTCATTGTGTCCTCTTATAATTCTGATTTATTCCAAGTATTTGATTGTCACTTTGAATACTAGGCTCTAAAACAACAATCAGGAACTTAAGAATTGTGCACTGTTTAGCCTAACATTGCACATCAGATACATCATTGTGCCACTCCAAGTCACAATCCTGACCACGGAAAGCCTCGACAACAAACAGCCCGGCAACCGCAGCCAGCTCCTCACCGTAATACACCAGAGGAGTACGACGCCGATTCCAGCTTGGCACCCCGTATTCCTGGAAAAGCTTCTTCAGTTTACGTTTCCCACTCCGGCCTACCGGCTTCACCTCTAGCCCTTCAGGATCAAACCGAACGGAAACCTCTTCATCCGGTTTCGGCAACCGTAACTGACCATAACTCGTTGGCAGTAACTTCAATTCACCGAGATCCTGCGGCAATTGACAAGGCTGGCCAAGCAGGCACTCCTGCTGCCACTCCCTAATATCCGGCCATTGCTGTACCAAATATAAACGCTGCTGATAACGCCTGACCTGTACCTGCTGCCAACATAGCTGTGGATTCGCATCCGGCTTAGCCTTCACTATGGTATGCCAAATCTGCTCCAGCTGAGCTTGGGACGGCATTAGTACATCAAAGCGCTTCAGCCAATGACGAATCAATTGTTTACCAATCCGCTCTGAGCCCAGCTGCGAAATAATTAGACTCTGATCGTGATACATTGCCTGCATCAGCTTTTCACGCAATAACTCCTGCAACAGGGCATCCTGCTCACCACATAAAGATGCACTTCGGGTCACGGCTTTTCGGATTCCCGGCCAGCGCGCGATCATCTGCGGTGCAACCTGGTGGCGCAGAAAATTCCGGTCGTAACGGGTATCCTGATTACTTTCATCTTCTACCCAGTCGAGTTGACACGACCGACCGTATTCTTCTATTTGCTGCCGGGTAACGCCCAACAGCGGCCTTAGGTGGTAACCACTGGCAAACGGCGTACACTCAGCCATCGCAGCTAAACCCGCCGGGCCACTGCCGCGCTTAAGCGCCAGCAGCACAGTTTCCAGCTGATCATCGGCATGCTGCGCCGTCAATAGAATATCTCCCGGCTGAAAATGCTTCTTCAGAGCCCGATATCGCTCATCACGGGCCAATTGTTCGACACTGATTCTGCTACCCAACTCAAGGTTTACCCGCTCAACCAGACATTCAATCCCTTCTTGTAGAGACCACTCAACGCAACGCTCACTCCATAGATCCGCATTAGCACTGAGACCATGATGAACATGAATCGCCAGACAACGGTGCTGCGGATGCTGACGCAAAAAAAGCCCCATCAAATGCAACAGTACCCGTGAGTCCAATCCACCACTCAAGGCCAGGACAAAACGACGGGGAGTATCACTATAACTTTGAAAAATGGAACAAAAGCGGGAGTAAAGCATCAAGGAAAACTCTTAACGAAAACAGACGAACTGACAAGTAGTATACCACTGTGCACTTATAAACACTGTGAGCAAATAAAAAAGCGGGCCAACCTAAGTTGACCCGCTCTAGCAAATTCAATTAACAGAACTTAACAGTAACCGTAGCTCAGCAATCGCTGGTAACGACGCTCCAACAACGCTTCAGTATCCAGTGCTTCAAGCTCATTCAGGGTAGCCAGAAGCTGTGCCTTCAGATTTCCTGACATAGCGACAACATCGCGGTGAGCACCACCCAACGGTTCTTCAATGATGTTATCAATCAGCTCAAGTTCCTTCAGACGCTCAGCTGTCATACCCATCGCTTCAGCAGCCTGAGGTGCCTTGTCTGAATCACGCCATAGAATAGATGCACAACCTTCCGGAGAAATCACTGAGTAAGTCGAGTACTGCAGCATGTTAACACAGTCGCCCACACCAATCGCCAGTGCACCACCAGAACCACCTTCACCCACAACATTACAAATCACAGGTACAGTCAGGCCAGCCATTTCCTTCAGGTTAGTGGCAATCGCTTCAGACTGTCCGCGCTCTTCCGCACCAACACCCGGGTAAGCACCTGCAGTATCAATAAAAGTGATAATTGGCATCTTGAAACGCTCTGCCATTTTCATCAGGCGAAGAGCCTTGCGGTAACCTTCCGGTTTTGGCATCCCGAAGTTACGTAATACTTTTTCTTTGGTCTCTCGGCCTTTCTGGTGACCAATCACCATTACCGGACGACCTTCCAGGCGTGCAATACCGCCAACCAATGCCTTATCATCAGCAAACGCACGGTCACCCGCCAGCTCATCGAACTCGGTAAACATGTGTTCGACATAGTCAAAGGTATACGGACGCTGTGGATGACGGGCTAGTTGAGCAACCTGCCATGCACCAAGATCACCAAAAATTTTCTTGGTAAGCTCCAGGCTCTTCTTTTCTAGCTGTTCAATTTCTTTTTCAAGATCAACCGACTGTGATTCTTCACGGCGAGACACATCACGCAGTGCTTCGATTTTTGCTTCCAGCTCAGCAATCGGCTGTTCAAACTCAAGGAAGTTCAGGCTCATACCACTTCAATCCTTTTGCCCACAATTATTGTTCTGTCTAATAACTATGGGCTAATTTAATTAAACTCAAGCTCAACTTGCTTTTCACCCAGCAATATTTTGAGATCAGAAATTAACTGATCTGCCGGGGTAACACGCCACTCTGTCCCGAGGGTCAACTTGGCGCGCGCATTCGAGCGCTGATAATACATATTGACAGGCACAGTACCTGCGCGATGCGGCTCCAGCACTTGGCTGAAGCGTTCAAAAAACTGTTCATCAATTTGCCTCTCTGTTACAGAGATGGCAAGTCCCCGCAGATGCTTTTCTCGTGCATCTGAGATATCAAGCACTTCCCGGGCCGACATTTTAAGGCCACCGTTGAAATCATCAAAGCTGACCTGTCCGGAAACGACTAAAATTTTATCTTTTTCAATTAGATCCAGATAGCGTTCCAAGGCATCGGAAAATAGCATCACTTCCATTCGACCAGAACGGTCATCCAAGGTCAGGATCCCGATCCGACTTCCCCGCTTGGTGGTCATCACTCGGGCGGCAATCACCAGGCCTGCAACCGACACAACCTTATCACGTCCCGTCGGATGTGCATCTTTCAGACGCCAGGTCGTATAATGCTTCAGCTCCGGCACATAGGCATTAATCGGGTGACCTGTCAGGTAGAGACCCAGCGTCTCGCGCTCACCTTCCAGCCAAACCTTGTCAGGCCATTCCGGAATATTGGCATATGCATGCTCCACCTCTTCCGGTGCCGCAGTCAGTACCCCGAACATATCCGTCTGGCCAAAGGCTTCAGCCTGATGGTGCTGGCTTGCCGCCTTAATGGCATCATCAAGCGTTGCCATCATTGCAGCACGGTTCGGCCCTAGTCGATCCATCGCTCCGGACTTGATCAATTTTTCCAGTACCCGCTTATTTACCTTCTTGGTATCAATTCTGGCACAAAAATCAAACAGGTCCTTGAAGTGTCCGCCTTTTTCTCGGGCTTCAATAATGTTTTCAATCGGGCCTTCACCGACACCTTTAACCGCACCGATACCATAGACAACTGCCCCATTATCATCAACGTTGAAGCGGTACAGGCCTTTGTTGACGTCCGGCGGCAGCAACTTCAGCTTCATCCGGTGACACTCGTCCACCAGGCCGACAATCTTATCCGTATTATCCATATCAGCGGTCATTACCGCCGCCATAAATTCAGCCGGATAGTGTGCCTTTAGCCAAAGTGTCTGGTAAGAAACCAAGGCATAGGCCGCTGAGTGGGATTTGTTGAAGCCGTAACCGGCGAATTTCTCCACCAAGTCGAAGATCTTCATCGCCAGCTCGCCATCAACGCCATTCTTGATGGCGCCTTCCTCGAAGATCGCACGCTGCTTGGCCATCTCTTCCGGTTTTTTCTTACCCATCGCACGACGAAGCATATCTGCTCCACCCAGGGTATAACCAGCAAGAACCTGAGCAATCTGCATAACCTGTTCCTGATACAGGATGATGCCGTAGGTTGGCTCAAGGATCTCTTTTAGTGATTCATGCTGCCATTTTTCATCCGGGTAAGAAACAGCCTCGCGACCATGCTTACGGTCGATAAAGTTATCAACCATCCCCGACTGCAACGGCCCCGGACGGAACAAGGCCACCAGTGCGATCATATCTTCGAAGCAGTCCGGCTGCAGGCGCTTGATCAGATCTTTCATCCCGCGGGATTCCAACTGGAACACCGCGGTGGATTCTGAGCGCTGTAACATAGCGAATGATTTAGCATCAGCCATCGGAATCGCAGCGATATTAACCGGGTCTTCACCTTGCGCTTCCAACCGTGGGTTAATCATCCCCAATGCCCAGTCGATAATGGTCAGAGTTCGCAGCCCCAAGAAGTCAAACTTAACCAGGCCAGCTGTTTCTACGTCATTCTTATCAAACTGGGTAACCGGGTTACCGCCTTCGGCATCACAATATAATGGCGCGAAATCTGTAATCGTCGTTGGTGAGATAACCACACCACCGGCGTGCTTACCGGCATTTCGTGTCACACCTTCTAATATGCGACACATATCGATAAGATCTTTAACTTCCTCATCGGCCTCATAAACTTGGCCTAACTGAGGCTCGGCATCAAAAGCTTTAGCCAGAGTCATGCCAGGCTCGGCCGGTACCAACTTGGAAATTCGGTCAACGAAGCCATACGGGTGTCCCAACACCCGGCCTACATCTCGGATAACCGCCTTCGCTGCCATGGTACCGAAAGTGATGATCTGAGATACCGCATCACGACCATACATTTCAGCCACGTGATCGATAACCAAATCACGCTTATCCATACAAAAGTCGATATCGAAATCGGGCATGGATACACGTTCAGGGTTCAGGAATCGTTCGAACAGCAAGTCAAATTCCAGCGGATCCAGATCGGTGATATCTAAGGCATATGCCACCAACGAACCGGCACCGGAACCACGCCCAGGCCCTACTGGCACCCCGTTGTCTTTTGACCACTGGATGAATTCCATTACGATCAGGAAGTAGCCAGGGAATCCCATCTGGTTGATAACTTTTAGCTCAATGTCCAGACGTTCATCATATTCAGGACGGCGCTTGAGGCGCTCTTCCTCATCCGGGAACAAAAAGGCCAAACGGCGTTCCAGACCTTCCTTAGACTCCTTAACCAAGAAATCCTCGATGGTCATTTCACCTGTAGGGAAATTCGGAAGAAAGTACTCACCCAAGCGAACAGTGACATTACATCGCTTAGCAATCTCGACACTGTTTTCAAGCGCTTCAGGAATATCCGAGAACAGCTCGCACATTTCCTCTTCGCTGCGCAAATACTGCTGCTCGCTATACAATTTCGGTCGGTTAGGATCAGCCATGGTATAACCATCGTGGATGGCTACCCGGATTTCATGGGCATCGAATTGATCAGGAGACAATAAGCGAACATCATTGGTCGCAACCACCGGTAAACCAGCCTGCTCTGCCAGTTCGACGGCAAAGTGCAAATAAGCCTCTTCATCGGCTCTGCCAGTTCGCACTAACTCCAGATAATAACTATCAGGGAAGTGAGTCTGATAAAACTCAACAAAGCGGTTAACCATATTCTGGTTTCCCTTCAGCAATGCCTTGCCGACATCACCAGTCTTACCACCAGACAGCAAGATCAAACCTTTATTATGTTTGATCAACCACTCCCGGTCGATCACCGGCATATGCTGAACATGTCCGCGCTGGTAAGCCTCAGAAATCAGCATTGTCAGATTCTGATAACCCTCGTTATCAGCCGCCAGCACCGTCAGATCAAACAGCTCATCGCCCATTTCTTCTGACTGAACCTTGAAATCTGCACCGATGATCGGCTTCATGCCGGCACCATGAGCAGCGAAATAGAATTTCACCAAGCCACACAGGTTAGTGAAATCGGTCAATGCCATTGCAGGCATCCCCATTCCAGCTACCTTTTTTACCAACGGCGGAACTTTGGACAGGCCGTCCACCATAGAGAAGTCACTGTGGACACGAAGATGAATAAAACGAGGTTCAGCCATGACTAACCTGATCTGATGTGTTCTTGATACGAAGGAAAGATTATAGCCTAAAGAGGAATAATCATCACTGTAAGTGACTTAATCACCAAGCTTCTGATGATTAAGTCAACAATTTACGGGCGCTCGGGAAGTAAGGCGCTAGTCCAAACCGAGGATACGTTTCACTGGCTTGAAGCTGTTGCGATGCTGATCGATAGCACCGTGCTGTTCTAGTGCCTCAAAATGCGCTTTGGTCGGATAACCTTTGTGCTTGGCAAAACCGTATTGCGGATACTGGACATCCAGGTCTTCCATTTCACGGTCACGGGTCACTTTGGCCAGGATTGAAGCCGCACTGATTTCAGCGACACGTAAATCCCCCTTAACCACTGCCTGTGCAGCCATTGGCAACTCCGGTATCTTGTTACCATCCACCAGCACATAATCCGGCTGTACCGACAGGCCGGCAACGGCACGCTGCATAGCGACCATGGTAGCCTGCAGGATGTTCAGCTGGTCGATTTCTTCCGGCTCACAACGGCCCAGTGACCACGCCAGTGCTTTCTCTTTGATTTCATCAAACAGAGCATTACGTTTTTTTTCACTCAGCTTTTTTGAATCAGTTAGCCCATCAATCGGGTTATTCGGATCGAGGATCACCGCAGCCGTGACGACAGCGCCAACCAATGGGCCACGACCGACTTCATCAACTCCGGCAATCAGGTTTGCCTGAGGGTACTCAAAAGGTTCAAGAATTGTTGCCATTATCTCTATCTATCAATTTCAGGACAGCTGCTGCCGCCTGTTTGTCTGCATCGCATTTGATCAGCTGGTGCAGGCGGGAAAACTCCGTCATCAGCTCACTATTATCCGAGCTCAGGAATCGGTCGACTTCCGCACACAGTTTCTCCGGTACGCAATCGTCCTGAAGCAATTCCGGAACTAACTCCCGGTCAGCTAATATATTGGCCAGAGACACATATTTGGTTTTGAGCATCCGCTTTGCCAACCAGGCAGTCAGCGGCTTCACCTTATAACCGACGACCATCGGCCGTTTAACCAGCATGCACTCCAACGCCACGGTTCCGGAAGCCAGCAAAACAGCATCTGAAGCTATCATGGCATTGCGGGCCGTATCGTCGACCAGAACAAAATCCAGTTCAGGAGCAGTCTCTCGCCAAGCCAGCTCAAACTGCTGTCGACGCTTCTGGTTGACCAAGGCAACCACAAACCCCAAATCTGGGTGTTTTTGCTTTAGCTGCTTACAAGTTTCAATGAAAGGCGCGGCCAACATCTCCATCTCGCTACCGCGGCTACCCGGCAGCACCGCTAGCCAACGTTTGTCGTTATCGAGATTAAGCAATTGCCGGGCAGCCTGCTTATCTGTCTGCATCGGGATGGCATCAGCCATAGTATGACCGACAAACTCACAAGGAACATTGAACTTGTCGTAAAATGCTTTTTCAAATGGCAGGAAGGCCAACACCAGGTTAGTGGCCGCTTCGATTTTGAAAATACGTTTCTGGCGCCAGGCCCAAACGGACGGGCTGACATAGTGAACGGTTTTGACCCCTTGCTTCTTTAAATCCAGCTCAAGACGCAAATTAAAGTCTGGCGCATCAATACCAACAAACACATCAGGTGGGTTATCAGTGAAGTATTTCACCAATTCAGCTTTCACCTTGAACAGGCGCGGCAAGCGGCCAAGGACCTCAACAATCCCCATCACAGCCAGCTCTTCCATATCAAAAAGCGTCTCGCAACCTTCAGCCTGCATTCGCGGACCGGCAATGCCGACAAACTCCGCATCCGGGTACTGCTGCGTGATTGCCTGCATAAAACCGGCACCTAAAATATCGCCGGAGATTTCCCCGGCGACAATTCCTATTCGAAGTGGCTTCGTCATAATTAGCGAATAATTCCGCGAGTCGATTTTTCGAAAAACTCAACGAACAGCTCCAGAGACTTGTGCTCCTTCGCCATTTCTTCGATTTCAGGCTTCACTTCAGCCAGCGTCTTGCCCGAACGGTACAAAGATTTGTACACAGCACGGATCGCTTTGATCTCAGCCTTTTCAAAACCACGACGCTTCAAGCCTTCAACATTAATACCGAATGGTGCACAGTGGTTACCTTGAGCCATCACGTACGGAGGAACATCCTGAACAACGATAGAACCGCCGCCCAACATACAGTGATCGCCAATCGTACAGAACTGATGGATAGCTGACATGCCGCCTACGATTGCCTGGTTACCCACTTTTACATGGCCAGCCAGCGTCGCATTGTTGGCGAAGATACAACGATCACCAACAATACAATCATGCGCTACGTGCGCATTGATCATAAACAGGTTGTCATTACCAACTTTAGTAATACCGTTATCCTGAACCGTACCGCGGTGCATGGTCACACTCTCGCGGATGGTGTTACGGTCACCAATTTCCAAACGGGTCGGCTCATTGGCATATTTCAGGTCCTGACATTCTTCACCGATAGAAGCAAATTGGAAAATTCGGTTCTCACGGCCAATTTTTGTCGGGCCTTTAACTACCACGTGCGACATGATCTCGGTGTCTTCACCGATTTCCACATCGGCACCGATGTATGTAAATGGGCCAACTTTTACGTTCGCACCAATGATTGCACCCTCTTCAACAATCGCTGACGGGTGGATTTGTGCCGTTTCGTGAATCATTAAAACTCTCGTCTTGCGCATTTTAGCTCTGCAGAGCACACTACATCGCCGTCGACTTTTGCTACACCATTAAACATAGCAATACCACGACGCTCTTTTAGAAATTCCACTTCAATGATCATCTGATCACCCGGGCCAACTGGCTTGCGGAATTTCGCGTTATCGATACTAGCGAAATAATACAGCTCATTTTCAGCTGGTGCACCGAACGTCTTAAACGCCAGCAGACCTGTCGCCTGCGCCATCGCTTCCAGAATCATAACACCTGGAAAAACAGGCATTTTAGGAAAGTGGCCGGTGAACTGAGGTTCGTTCACTGAAACATTTTTGATAGCTGTCAGTGTCTTGCCTTCTTCATAATCTGTTACGCGGTCAATCATCAGAAACGGATAACGATGAGGAAGAAGTTCTTGAATTTCTGTGATATTCAGCGTTTTATTTTCGCTAGTCAAAACTGAATTCCTGTCTAAGTTTAATTTAAAATACGGTACAACTATAACGCAAAGCGGCCTACACAGTGTGCAGGCCTACTGACTGATAAAAGTGCTCGAGCGCTATTCGCCCTTATCCGCCAATTTCTTTTCAACTGACTTAAGACGTTTATTCATCTCGTCAATCTTCATGACTCGAGCAGCTGTTTTGCGCCATTCTCTGTTTGGCTGTAGCGGGATGCCCGAAGAGAACATACCTTTCTCTTCAATACTACGCATCACCATACCCATACCAGTAATGGTTACACCATCTGCAATCTCAATGTGGCCATTAATAACTGACGCACCACCAATAATACAGTACTTACCAATTTTAGTGCTGCCCGCAACAATGGTACCACCCGCCATCGCAGTACCATATCCGATCTGCACATTGTGGGCGATTTGCATTTGGTTATCGAGAATCACATTATCTTCGATAACAGTATCATCAAGCGCACCACGGTCAATCGTAGTACAAGCGCCGATTTCAACGCGGTTACCAATACGAACACTGCCCAACTGTGGGATCTTTACCCACTCGCCTTTATCATTCGCATAGCCGAAACCATCAGAACCAATAACCGTACTGGATTGAACCAGGCACTGTTCACCCAGCACCACACTGTGATAAATGCTGACATTTGCCCACAATTTAGTCCCTGCACCAATTTCGGCATTTTTACCAATAAAACAGCCGGCACCAATCTGCACATTGTCACCAATGCGCACGCCCGCTTCGATCACGGCATTATGACCAATCGCAACGTTATTTCCCAACACGGCAGTTGGATCAACATACGCTGATGCTGCAATTTCCATTGCGGCTGCTGGTGTTGTATCCAGCAACTGAGCCACTAATGCATAGCAAATATATGGATCTTTAACTATTAATGCATTGCCTTGGAAATGCTCGACATCCCCTTCTCGTAGCATTACAGCCGAAGCCTTGCACTCAGCAAGCAGCTTACGGTATTTGCTATCAGAAAGAAACGTGATCTGTCCTTCACCAGCCTTGCTCATGTTGGCAAGAGAGTGAATTTCAACAGAACCTTCACCTCGAAGCTCTGCTCCCAGTTTGTCTGCTAGTTCAGAAAGAGTAATTCCAGCCATTGTTTACCTTAATCGTTTATATTTATTCAGCTGTTTACACCGGATTATAAAGCAAAACGAAAATGCGGATTCCAACAAATGTAATCACGCACTTTCGACAAAGCTTCAGCCAACTCAGCTACACTGAAAATTGCAGTTTATTTTACTGCAGAAATCACCTTAGTAGACAAGTCATCTTTAGGGCTAGCGTATAGGACAGCATTAGCATCAACAATGATGTCATAACCTTCACGCTTCGCCACATCCTGAATCGCCTTACGGATTTTTTGAACCAGCTTCTGCTCTTCTTCAGCACCGCGACGACGCTGGTCTTCCTGAAGCGCTTTCGCTTTCAATTTGTAGTCAGACTCAAGCGATGCCATCTCACGTTGCAGCTTGGTGCGCTCACTCGAACTCATCAGTTCACCGTCACGCTTAACCTTGTCTACTTTGGTTTTCATTTTACTTTCGATTCCACGTAGCTCGTCGATGCGGTCTTTGAACTCGCCACGCAGTTTCTCGGCAACATTATACCGTTTTGCCAGCTGAGCCATAGCCTGACCAGTTGCAACATAGCCAACTTTCTGAGCCGCTTCAGCTGCCTGGGCACATACAGAAGAAAGAATCACCAGGCTAAGACTTGCCGCTTTAATCCACTGTTTCAAAGGGAATCTCCTCAAATAATTAGAATGTTCGTCCAATAGTGAAGGTAAAGAACTCTTCATCATCACCATCGTATTTCTTGATCGGACGAGCAATCGAGAATACGAGCGGCCCCATTGGCGACATCCACTGCAGAGCGGCACCATATGACGCACGGATCAATGACGGGTCGGAATAATCATTCAAAAACTTTCCGTCCTCGTCTTTTAAATCATATTCTGTATCCCACACCGTACCGGCATCAACAAAGACACTGGTCCGGATCTGGTTACGGACTTCATCAGAAACAAACGGTGTTGGAACAATAAGCTCCATACTAGCTAATGCTACGGCGTTACCACCGGCAGCATCATCGGTTCCGGTCGCACAGTTATTGTTACCACCACCACCAATGCCACCAGACGGACAACCTTGAACATAAACCGCTTTAGGACCAACGGTATTAGAACGGAAACCACGCAGGGTAGAGAAACCACCGGCATAGAAGTTCTCATAGAACGGCAACAGATGATCACTGCCGTTATCCGTCGTGCCATAACCATTTCCGTAACCCAACTTACCACGTAGCAATAGGCTGAAATCATGGCCTTCATTCAACGGGAAGTACTGGCGCACATCATATTGCATCTTGAAGTACTGGGCATCAGATCCCGGTATCGTCATACTGAATGAAGCACGTTGGTGGTTACCGGCAGTTGGGAAATAACCACGGTTAAGGTTATTTCGCGTCCAGGATACCGACCAGTCGAAATCATCAAGCTCAATCACATTATCACCACGATCAAAATCGTGGACCGCTTTGAACTTCTCGATCTGGTAATACTCTTGGGTATTCGAGATCTTGTTGTGATCGTAGCCCAAGCCGAACTCGAAAAAGTTCAGTTCATCAAACGGGAAACCCCACGTCAGGCTGGCACCGTAGCTCTGGTTGGTATAGTCAGAGATATTAGCATCAGATGCCTCAAACTCATTAAAGTACACCTTTCCACCCAGGCTGACCCCATCAAGGGTGAAATACGGATCACGATAATCCAAGCTGATGTTCTTCTGGTAATCGTTCATCATCGCATTAATGCCAAAACGGTTACCTGTTCCCAAGAAGTTATCCTGCTGGATCCCCGCCTGGAAGCTAATGCCTGATTCCGTACCATAACCAACACCAAAGTTGATACTACCGGCATTCGCCTCTTTAACGTTGTACTTGATATCAACCTGATCATCCGTACCCGGTACACGAACAGTCTGGACATCGACGGTTTCAAAGAAACCGGTACGGTTCAAACGCTCTTTACCACGCTCTACCGATTTGGAGTTAAGCCAGCTACCTTCCATCTGACGCATTTCACGGCGCAATACTTCATCTTTAGTCGAGGTATTGCCCGAAAAAGCAATATTTCGTACATAGATACGTTTGCCCGGATCGACATTCACAATCAATGATACTTGCTTGTTTTGGTCATCAAAATCAGGAATGGTTGTCACCTGCGGGTAGGCATACCCCAGCTCACCCAGCTTACGCTTAACGGCCTCTTCCAGAGATGTCACTTTTGCCCCGTTATAAATTTCACCGGTATCAATGGTCAGCAATGCATTCAGCTCATCAGTCTTACCGACTAAATCACCGCGAAAACGCACATCCTGCACTGTATACTGCTCACCTTCATGGATCTTCAGGGTAATATAAACCCCTTTCTTATCCGGTGAAATCGAGACCTGGGTTGCATCCAGCTTGTACCTCAAGTAACCGTTATTGAGGTAATGAGAACGCAAGGTTTCCAAATCCCCGGCAAGCACCTGTTTCTGGTACTTTTCATCCGCCAGGAAGTTCCACCACGGTACTTCAGCCTGAAGATTAAACTTATCCTGCAGGTCCTCATCAACAAACACTTCGTTACCGACAAAGTTAATTTGCTGGATCTTGGCCGACACGCCTTCAGTAAAAACAAATTTCAGGTCAGCACGGTTACGCGGCAGAGGTGTAACCACGGCCTTAACTGACGCATTGTATTTACCGACACTGTAATAGAAATCTTCCAGGCCCTTTTCAATTTTACTCAGGGTCGTCCGATCCAATGCCTCGCCAACACTGATACGCGAAGCATCAAGGTTCTCTTTTAACTGTTCTTCCTTGATTGCTTTGTTGCCAGAAAAAGTAATATTAGCGATAGTCGGGCGCTCAAGAACCTCAATCAACAACGCATTTCCATCACGGAAAACTTTTATATATTCAAAATTCCCAGAAGCAAAGAGTGCCTGAATCATCTCCGATACATCACGCTCATCAACGCTATCCCCAACACGGACAGGCATCTTCAACAATGCCGCACCCAGGGTAACGCGCTGTAGGCCATCGAAACGAATATCATCAACTACAAATTGATCCGCGCTCTGCGCAACACTACTACCAAGTAAAAGTGATGCGACCAACAGTTTTTTCATCGCCATTACTGTTCTGATTATTCCTTGCTAAAAACGCACTTATTATTAAAGGCGGGTAAAATCATTGAATAGCGCTACGGCCATTAATACAACCAAAATGGCTGATCCCACTCTGTAGCCTATATCCTGAACTCGTTCAGACACAGGGCGACGTGTTACCGCCTCGATGGCGAAAAACAATAAATGTCCACCATCCAATACCGGCAGCGGTAACAAATTAACTATTCCCAAGTTCACACTGATCAAGGCCAAGAATCCCAGGAAGTACACCACACCATAATCGGCGGTCATTCCGGCACCTTTGGCAATTGAAATCGGGCCACTCAGGTTTTTTATCGCAACATCGCCCGTTACCAGCTTAGTAACCATGTCCATCGTCAGAGTTACCAATTGCCAGGTTTTTTCCGCAGCTTTACCGACAGCTTCAAACGGACCATATTGCAATAGAATTCGATACGATTCAGGCCAAGGCTCAACCTTTGGCGCAAAACCGGCATAACCAATTACTTCACCATCACCCATTGACTTGGTATTCGGAGTCAACGTTAGCGCAATACGCACTCCATCTCGCAATACTTCCATCGTCATAGGCTGTGACGGGTGAGAACGAACGGCATCCACAACCTGTAGCCACTCGGTTACTGAAGAACCGTCAATCGAGACAATTTCATCATTTAACTGCAAACCGGCAGCAATTGCGGCGCCATCATCTACAAGTTGTGAAATCACGAGCGTAATTGGCGGCGAGAAAGGCTTGATCCCCAACGTTGTGAGTACCTGCTCATTCTCAGGGTCAAAAGACCATGTCGTCAGATCCAAAGTACGCTTAACTTCATACTCAGTGCCTGGCTCGATCACAGTCACCGCCATTTCGTCATCGCCGATATGGGAAATCATTGCCATATTTACAGATTCCCAATCTGCGGTTTTGATTCCCGAAATGGATTTAAGTTCCATTCCATTGCTAATTCCTGCTTGGGCAGCAATAGAATGCGGAGCTACCTCACCAATTACCGGGCGAACAGCCGGCACCCCGATAAGGTAAACGACCCAATAAGCAAAAATTGCGAAAAGAAAATTGGCCAGCGGACCAGCAGCAACAATCGCACTACGCTGCCACAGAGCCTTGTTATTAAATGCCTGATGTTTTTTTCCGACAGGCACATCATCAATCCGCTCATCGAGCATCTTGACATAACCACCAAGCGGGATCATCGCAAGACTATATTCGGTACCATCTTTACCGACCTTACGCCAAAGCGGCTTACCAAAGCCGATTGAAAAGCGCTCAACAAAAACACCGCAACGACGTGCAACCCAGAAGTGACCATATTCATGAACAGCAATCAACACACCCAGTGCAAGTAAAAACGCACCGAGATTCCACAAAATCCCCATCATACGGATACCTTCCGAATCACTTCCCGAGCCAAAATACGCGCCATTTTATCTAGCTCAATAACACTTTCCAAGTCAGTAGGTTCGGCCATTTGCGCCACCTCTATAACCTGACGGTTAACAGTTGCAATCTCAGTAAAACGGATCCGGTTAGCCAAAAATGCTGCCACCGCTTCTTCGTTGGCAGCATTAAGAGCAGTTGTCGCAGCTTGCCCGGTATAGCAGGCATCCATCGCCAACTTCAAACAAGGGTAGCGGTTGAAATCAGGCGACAAGAAGGTGAATTCACCCACCTTGCTAAAATCCAATGGTGCCACACCGGCATCCACTCTTTCAGGATAGGACAACGCGCAGGCAATTGGCGTTCGCATATCCGGTAACCCCATCTGCGCCAGCACCGAACCGTCTTTGTATTGCACCATAGAGTGAATAACGGACTGTGGGTGGATGATTACATCCATCTGCTCCCGAGAAGCGTTAAACAGCCAGCGCGCCTCGATATACTCCAGGCCTTTGTTCATCATGGTCGCCGAATCAACCGAAATTTTCGGCCCCATAGACCAGTTAGGGTGTGCTATTGCCATCTCAGGCGTTACAGCATCCAGCTCAGCCACATCAGTATAACGAAACGGGCCGCCAGAACCGGTCAGCAAAATCTTACTGATTCCGTATTTATCTAGATCGCAGTAGCCCATTGCGCGCTGAATTGCCGCCGGCAGGCTTTGAAAAATCGCGTTATGCTCACTGTCTACAGGCAAAAGCTCAGCACCGAACTCCCGACAGGCATCAATAAACATCTGCCCGGACATCACCAGAGCTTCTTTATTGGCCAACAGAATACGCTTTCCAGCCTTCACTGCCGCCATGGTTGGCAACAAGCCTGCCGCGCCGACAATCGCAGCCATTACAGTATCGACTTCATCCAGTGCTGCAACCTGGCACATTCCAGCCTCACCGGCCAGTACTTCAGTTGGAATGTTATGCTGTTTCAGTAATACGACCAGTTCCATGGCCGCCGATTCCGATGCCATTGCGACATATTTCGGCTGCCATTGCTGACACAGCTCAAACATCTTTTGGCTATTCGAGCCAGCCGCCAGCGCTACCACCTCAAACAAATGCGGGTTTTGCGCCGCGACAGCCAGCGTACTACTGCCAATAGAGCCCGTAGCACCAAGAATCGTTAACTTACGCATAAAATCACTTTAATTCAGCTATGAAAAACAGCCATCAACGGCTGCTTGGTCAAACAGATACCAACTCAGCACCTTTGCTATGCCGGCAAACAGCAGCAAGAGCAACCTGCGGAAGAACCAAATTAACTGGCCCCCCTCACAAACAGGCTGCTTTTTGCGCAGTCAAACTCGACTACATCATACTAGCCAAAGGTAGAGCAAAGCAAAAACAGGAAGGGCTGCCGTCAAACTATCGATACGATCTAGAATACCGCCATGACCAGGAAGGATGTTACCACTGTCCTTGATACCCGATGCTCGTTTGAACATGCTTTCAACCAAGTCGCCAAGAACTGAAGCAATCACCGACAATACGGCAATAACCAGAAGGCTACCCAGGCTGACAAAAGGAATATCCATCAATGCCGCGCCGCCCCAAGTCACCACCACAGCCAGTACTGCACCACCAACCAGACCTTCGATGGTCTTGTTCGGGCTCACTGCCGGTGCCATTTTATGTTTACCAAAGCGCTTACCTGAGAAATAAGCCCCCGTGTCGGCCGACCATACTAAGAAGCAAACCAGCAGCACCAGCTTGGCTCCATGGTAAGGTGATTCCGCATAATTGACAGCACGGAGCATCAGTACACTCCAGAAGAAAGGGAGCAGGGTCAGCAAGCCGAAAATATATTTTAAAGGAGCTGACTTTGACCACAGGGAAGAGCTAGAAGGGTAAGTTACTGCTAATGCAGACGCCATAATCCACCAAATCCCACCAGCTAACAACATATACTGGTGTGATTGTGCAAGGGCTGACAACGTCGCTGCATCAGTTGGCATGATTGCAATTGATGCGCCCAGCGCAATAGCGGGTACTAACATAGCGCCCCAGCGCGACTTTGCATCAACAAATTGTGTCCACTCCCAAAAACCGACCATGGTGATTACAGCCAAGGCGACAACAAAAGCAGGAAACGGTAGAAAAAAGATCCCTGCAATTACTAACGGAGCGAGGATGAGTGCGGTAATAATACGTTGCTTAAGCAAGCTGCGTCCTCTCGTTTTTTATTTTAGTAACAGCCCAGCATATCTGTCATGCTTTCTGGCTACCCCTATCCGGCTTTACAATAAAAAGGCATCTTGATGATTCCAGAATGCCTCCACATTGCTACCGCAACACCGCGATAAACCGAATAATATAATCATTATTTTTGTAATAAAGCCTGTATCTGCTCACCGGTGCAGCCAAAGCGGCGCTCGCGGCTCACATACCATGCCACAGCATCAGCTAAGCTTTTCTCATCAAAATCAGGCCAGTGCTGTTCTGTAAAATACAGCTCGGCATACGCGACCTGCCATAGCATAAAATTACTGATTCGACATTCACCACTGGTACGGATTAACAAATCTACATCAGGTAACCCTGCCGTAGACAAGCCGGCTGTCATCATATCTTCAGTGATTTCATCTGCCGTCATGCCTTGTTCCAGCAACTGCTGTGCCAGACGCTTGGTTGCCTGCAGAATGTCCCACTGACCACCATAGTTGGCTGCTACATTCAATACCATACCGGTATTGTCAGCTGTCAACGCCTCTGCATCAGCGATTTTTTTCTGCAGCCGCTGACTAAAACGTGTCGCATCACCAATGATCCGTAACCGAATATTATTCTTGTGCAGACGTTTTACTTCACGACCTAACACAGTCATGAAGAGTTCCATCAACAGTGACACCTCGTCTTCCGGACGACGCCAGTTTTCACTACTGAAAGCGAAGAGTGTCACCACCTGGATACCGAGGCGATTTGCAGTCGAGACTGTTTTACGTACGGCTTCTACGCCAGCCTTGTGGCCAAACACTCGAGGCTTACCCTGTGCCTTTGCCCAGCGACCATTGCCATCCATAATGATAGCAACATGCTTTGGCAAGCTTTCAGCACAAAGAGCAGTTTCGATTGTATGCTCTGCCATACATCTCCCTCAAAATAAAAAGCGCCGTGCTGCACGCACAGCGCCTCAAACCTCATCAAGCTAATACTGGCGTATTAAACTTCCATTAGCTCTTTTTCTTTGGCTTCAAGAATCACATCAATCTGCTTGACTGCTGCGTCTGTCAGCTTCTGGATGTCGTCCTGTGCGCGACGATCATCATCTTCAGAAATCTCTTTATCTTTAAGCAGTCCTTTAACATCAGCATTCGCGTCACGACGGATGTTACGAACAGCGACACGGCCCTGCTCTGCTTCAGCACGTACGATCTTAACCAGATCACGACGACGCTCTTCTGTTAGCGGTGGCAATGGAACACGAATAACAGTGCCCGCAGACATTGGGTTCAGGCCAAGATCCGACATCATGATTGCTTTTTCAATCTTTGGCGTCAGCTCTTTGTCAAAAACAGTGATAGCCAGAGTACGCGCATCTTCTGCAACTACGTTAGCAAGTTGCTTAAGCGGCGTATTAGCACCGTAGTATTCAACGTAGATAGTATCTAGCAGGCTTGGGTGAGCACGACCAGTACGTACTTTAGCCAGCTGGTTTTTCAGCGCTTCAACGCTTTTTCCCATGCGCTCCTGCGCATCTTGTTTAATTGCATCAATCACGATTTATACCCTTATGATTCGATAATAGCGGGAGCTACGCTAGCGCTCCCGGCCAGAATGAGTCGTCAGAAACTTAGTCTTTCGAGATCAAGGTGCCTTCTTGCTCACCCATCACTACACGGCGAAGTGAACCTGGCTTGTTCATGTTGAAAACACGAATCGGCATGCCGTGGTCGCGAGCCAGAGTAAATGCTGCTAAGTCCATCACTTTCAGTTCTTTTTCAAGAACATCATTGTAGCTTAGCTTATCACAAAGAACAGCTTCTGGGTTTTTAACTGGATCATCTGTGAATACGCCATCAACTTTTGTTGCTTTTAGTACCACATCCGCTTCAATTTCAATACCGCGCAGACATGCAGCTGAATCAGTGGTGAAAAATGGGTTACCGGTACCGGCAGAGAAAATTACCACACGGCCCTGGCGTAGCTGGCTGATTGCATCTGCCCAGTTGTAGTTATCACATACACCGTTCAGCGGGATTGCAGACATCACTCGAGCGTTCACATAGGCACGGTGCAGCGCATCGCGCATCGCAAGGCCATTCATCACAGTTGCTAGCATGCCCATGTGATCGCCCACAACTCGGTTCATACCAGCTTCTGCAAGGCCGGCACCACGGAATAAGTTACCACCACCGATAACAAGGCCAACTTGTACGCCTAGTTCAATAAGTTCTTTGATTTCCTGAGCCATACGGTCAAGAACTTGTGCGTCAATACCAAAACCTTCATCGCCCTGCAGTGCTTCACCGCTGAGTTTCAGCAAAATTCGTTGATAAGTCGGTTTAGGATTTGTGGTCATTAGGTTTACCTTCCAGGCTTACAAATAGAGATATGGAGTTGTAAAAAGACCGCAGCCTTGGCTACGGTCTTTGGAGTTCGTTTCAAGAAGGATTAACCCTTCTGAACAGCTGCAACTTCTTCAGCAAAGCTCATTTCTTGAGCTTTCTCGATACCTTCACCCACTTCTAGGCGGATAAAGTTAGAAATAGAAGCGCCTTTCTCTTTCAGCATCTGACCAACAGTCTGAGATGGGTCCATGATGAACGCCTGACCAGTCAGAGAAACTTCGCCAGTGAATTTCTTCATACGGCCAACAACCATCTTCTCTGCGATCTCTTGTGGCTTGCCAGATTCAACAGCGATAGCAACTTGGATTGCTTTTTCTTTTTCAACAACGTCAGCAGGTACATCTTCAGGAGTAACAAACTCAGGACGAGATGCAGCAACGTGCATTGCAACATGCTTCATTGTCTCTTCATCAGCGTCACCAGCAACAACAACACCGATACGGTCGCCGTGGCGGTAAGAACCAACTTTAGCGCCTTCGATGAACTCTACGCGACGGATGCCGATGTTCTCACCGATTTTAGCAACTAGTGCGATACGCTGTTCTTCAAACTTAGCTTGAAGAGCTGCGATATCTAGACGCTCTGCTAGTGCAGCGTCAAGTACTTCGTTAGCAAATGCTAGGAAGTTAGAATCTTTTGCTACGAAGTCAGTCTGGCAGTTAACTTCTAGAAGTGCTGCAACACCGTTTTCGTCTTTGATTAAGATCGTGCCTTCAGCAGCAACGTTACCTGCTTTTTTAGCAGCCTTAGCAGCACCGCTCTTACGCATGTTTTCAATTGCTAGCTCGATGTCAGCGTTAGCTTCAACAAGCGCTTTTTTACATTCCATCATGCCTGCGCCAGTACGTTCACGCAGTTCTTTAACTAGGGCAGCTGTAACTGTTGCCATTGTTATATCCTCAGTTTTGAATACTCGGTATAAAAATCAGGGGCCCAATTCGGCCCCTGGTAACCATTCTTAGTTTACGCAAGGTAACTTAAGATGCTCAAAGGAGCCCGGCTATTACTCAGCTTCTACGAAACCGTCTTGCTCTGCTTGTGCAACGATGTCTTGGTTACGACCTTCAGTTACAGTTTGAGCAACAGCACCAGTGTATAGCTGGATAGAACGGATTGCGTCATCGTTACCTGGGATAACGAAGTCAACGCCGTCTGGGTTAGAGTTAGTATCTACTACTGCAAATACTGGGATACCCAGGTTGTTAGCTTCTTTGATTGCAATGTGTTCGTGATCAGCATCAATTACGAACATAGCGTCTGGTAGGCCGCCCATGTTCTTGATACCGCCTAGAGACTTCTCAAGCTTCTCCATTTCACGAGTACGCATTAGCGCTTCTTTCTTGGTTAGCTTGTCGAAAGTACCGTCTGTAGACTGAGTTTCAAGATCTTTTAGACGCTTGATTGACTGACGAACAGTTTTCCAGTTAGTCAGCATACCACCCAACCAACGGTTGTTTACGTAGTACTGGTCACAGTTAACTGCAGCTTCTTTGATTGATTCGCTGGCTGCACGCTTAGTACCAACGAAAAGTACTTTACCCTTACGAGCAGAAATCTTGTTGATTTCAGCTAGAGCGTCGTTGAACATTGGTACAGTTTTCTCAAGGTTGATGATGTGCACCTTGTTACGAGCACCAAAGATGAATGGCTTCATCTTAGGGTTCCAGTAACGAGTTTGGTGACCGAAGTGAACACCAGCCTTAAGCATGTCGCGCATTGATACAGTTGCCATTGAATATTCCTCTATGGGGTTAGGCGTCCACATATCCCATCCTACCGACCCATATACCTGCCTTACGGCAAATAAGCAGCCTCGCGAAAAGCTGACGGGCACCCCGGAGAATGTGTCGATATGTGTGAGTGATAAATAAAAGTAAAGGTAATGTTACCAATTTAGTCGAAACACAAATCAGCAAATTACGGCGCGCTTTATACCATATTTCACTCACCAAAATCTAGCCTAATTATAGTTAAGCCAGCCAAACCTGGTTTCCATCCAACGTCCTCACTGTTACCATATACGCAACAGAAAACAGTCAACGTAGAGAAGATTGAATGAGCATCAAGATCAAAACGGCTGATGAAATTGAAAAAATGCGTATCGCAGGCCAGTTGGCTGCAGATGTGCTAGAAATGATCGAACCACACGTAAAAGCTGGTACTACCACTGAAGAGCTGGATCGTATCTGTCATGAATACATCACGAAAGAACAAGGTGCCATTCCTGCGCCACTAGACTACCACGGTTTCCCGAAGTCAATCTGTACCTCAATTAACCACGTAGTTTGTCACGGTATCCCGGCAGAAAACGACGAGCCGGTTAACGGTAAATACAACAAGCCGGCAGTTCTTAAAGACGGCGACATCATCAATATCGACGTAACCGTTATCAAAGACGGCTACCATGGCGATACTTCGAAGATGTTCGAAATCGGTGAAGTTTCACTGGAAGACAAGCGCCTGTGCCGTGTTGCTCAGGAAAGCCTGTACCTGGCAATGAAAAAAGTTAAGCCGGGTGCAAAACTTGGTGAAATCGGTACCGCTATCCAGAAGTTCATTAAAAACGGCAACAGCCGTTTCTCAATCGTAAAAGATTTCTGCGGCCATGGTATCGGCAACGAATTCCACGAAGAACCACAAGTTGTTCACTACAAAAACAACGACCGTACCGTATTAAAAGCCGGTATGTGCTTCACCATCGAGCCAATGATCAATGCTGGTAAATTCGGCTGTGACGTTGATGATAACGACGGCTGGACGGTTTACACCGTCGACGGCAAAAAGTCGGCACAGTGGGAACATACCCTGCTAGTTACCGACACAGGCTGTGAAGTGCTGACTCTGCGCAAAGAAGAAAGCATTCCGCGCCTAATGCACAACTAATCCAAGAGCCGGCCTTGTGCCGGCTTTTTTGAATCTTCCTAATTTCATCGCATTACGGTTATAGTAATAACCAACGATATCCATAACATGGCATGGACTGCGATGACAGACATCTCTCCCGCTTCCCCTGTAAACCTAGAAGCCCTGCGCTGTGAACTTGAACAATTCTCCACGTTGCAAAAGCAGCAATTTAGTCAACATGCTCCTATCACTGAACTGGTCCAGGCCCGCTCAGCATTTATTGACTCCCTACTGCAACGGCTTTGGCAGCACTTTGACCTCAATACACGCAGCGAACTATCTCTGATTGCTGTCGGCGGCTATGGACGAGGTGAGCTCCACCCGCTATCTGATGTCGATATCCTCCTGCTGAGCCAGAATGAACTGGATGAAGCCACCGGAAAGACAATCAGCGAATTCCTTACCTTATTGTGGGATCTGAAACTGGAGGTCGGCCATAGTGTCCGCACCCTTGATGACTGCATCAAGATTGGTCTGGAAGATCTGACCGTTGCCACCAACCTACAGGAATCCCGGCTACTGTGTGGCAGCAGCGAAACTTATCAGTGTCTGGAAGAGGCCATTAATTCAGGTGAATTTTGGCCCAGCGAGCAGTTCTACCGCGCCAAAGTGGAAGAGCAAAAAGCTCGTCATGCCCGCTACCATGATACAACTTACAATCTGGAGCCGGATATCAAATCCAGCCCGGGCGGACTGCGGGATATTCACACTTTAAGCTGGGTGGCCCGCCGCCACTTCGGTGCCACCAACCTGCTGGAAATGAGCCGGTTCGGTTTCCTTACTGATGCCGAATACCGCGAGCTGGCTGAATGTCAGGACTCGCTATGGCGGATCCGCTTTGCCCTGCACAGTGAACTGCGCCGTTACGATAATCGCCTGACCTTCGAACACCAGGCTTCTGTCGCCCAACAGCTCGGCTATACCGGTGAAGGCAACCGTCCGGTCGAAATGATGATGAAAGAGTTCTACCGCACCCTGCGCCGAATAGCTGAGCTCAACAAAATGCTATTACAGCTTTTTGATCAGGCGATCCTCAATAATGGCCTGGAAAACGAAGCCAAGCCGCTCGACGATGACTTCCAGATCCGCGGCCACCTGATCGAGGCAACCAAACCGGCCTTATTCCAGGCTAGGCCGGAAACTATCCTTGATATGTTCCTCCATGTAGCACGCAATGCCGAAATCGAGGGGATCGCCGCCCCGACATTACGCCAGCTCCGAACTGCCCGGCGCCGCCTGAACCGCTTCTTGATTGAAATCCCTGCCGCCCGCGAAAAATTTATGAAGCTGGTCCGCGAACCGAATGCCCTGCATAAAGCATTTCGCCTGATGCACCGTCACGGTATCCTATCGACCTACCTACCACAGTGGAACCAAATTGTCGGTCAGATGCAGTTTGACCTATTCCATGTCTATACCGTGGACGAGCACAGTATCCGGCTACTGAAAAACCTTAACAAATTTGGTGATCCTGAAAACCGCCAGCGCCACCCAATCTGCTGCGAGGTCTATCCACGCATTGCCAAGAAAGAGCTCCTGATCCTGGCCGCGATCTTCCATGACATCGCCAAAGGACGCGGGGGAGACCATTCAGAACTCGGTGGCACCGAGGCCTACAATTTCTGCATCCAGCATGGGCTGTCCCGACCGGAAGCCAATTTGGTCAAGTGGCTGGTCAACCAACACCTGCTGATGTCAGTCACCGCCCAACGCCGGGATATTTACGACCCAGAAGTTGTTACCGAATTTGCCAAAGAAGTTCGTGACGAAGAACGACTGGATCACCTGATCTGCCTGACCGTAGCCGATATTTGTGCGACCAACCAGGAGCTGTGGAACAGCTGGAAACGAACCCTGCTGGCCGAGCTGTACTACTCGACTCAAAAGGCTCTACGCCGCGGGCTTGAAAATCCGCCGGATATCCGCGAACGGATCCGTCACAACCAACAGATGGCCTCGGCAATCCTTCGCAGTAACGGCTTTACTCCTCGGGAAATCGAAGTCTTGTGGCAGCGCTTTAAGGCTGACTATTTCCTGCGCCACACCCACAAGCAAATCGCATGGCATGCTGAAGCGATCCTGAATCATGAGGATCCGGACAAACCGCTGATCCTGCTCAGCAAGAAGCCGACCCGCGGAGGCACCGAGGTTTTTGTCTACAGCAAAGACAAAACCAAATTGTTTGCGATTGTGGTATCGGAACTGAATAAGAAAAACCTCAGTGTTCATGATGCTCAAATCATGAACAGCAAAGATGGCTATGCTCTGGATACTTTCATGGTACTTGACCCAAGCGGAAAGGCGTTGGCCGAAAGCCGCCAAAATAGTGTCCGCCGTGCGCTGATAAATGCACTGACCCACATGAAATCTGAACGCAAGAAAAAACGCCCACCGCGTAAACTGCTTCATTTTAATGTCAAAACCCAGGTCGATTTCCTGCCGACCAAAACCGGTAAGAAAACAATGATGGAGCTGGTCGCACTGGATATGCCGGGGCTGCTGGCACAGGTCGGGTCGGTATTTGCCCGCCAAAACATCAGTTTGCAAGCAGCGAAAATCACCACCATCGGTGAGCGAGCAGAGGATTTTTTTATTCTGGTCAATGAGGAAGGGGCTCAGCTTACTGAGGAACAACAACAAGCACTTAAAACAGCGCTGATCGAACGGCTGGACGCAGCAAAATAACCCCGCCAAATGCCTTGAATCACACTTCACAGTACTTCCCCCCGAAATCGGCACAAGGCCACATTGGGGGAACATCGATCTTACCCACAGATTAGGTGCTACAACCGGACGTTGCCTAGCGGAATTGCTAAATTGTATAAAAACAGCAGACACCAAATGAGGCCCCTATGTACCCACACCTCACCGGCATCGGTATTGAGCACCCCGAAACTATAGACCGCTATAGCCTACGCCAGGAAGCCACTAACGATATCCTGAAAATTTACTTTAATAAGCAAAAAGGCGAACTCTTTGCCAAGAGTGTTAAATTCAAGTTCCCGCGCCATCGCAAGTCTGTTGTCGTCAATAGTGGTAACCGCGAATACAAAGAAATCACTGAAATCAACCGCAACCTCACTTTTATCATTGATGAACTAGATCAATTAACGCAGAGGAAACATACCGACATTGATGTGAAGAAGAAGATCCTCAATGACCTGCGCCATCTGGAACAAGTAGTTACCCATAAGATTGCCGAAATCGAAGCCGATTTGGAAAAATTGAAATAATACAAATTGGAAAAATTAAAGCTGCACTCCTGAAAGCCATCATCGGCAAAACATTAACAGGAGTGCGCTCAAACATCCTAAACTTTGTGTTTTGGCTCCAACTGACCAAGGAAATCATCTAACCAGGGAATAGCAACTTCAAGCGCATCAAAATTAACACTGGCATCAACCTGCAAAATGGGAACCAGCGCCCTAGCCTGAAGTTGTTGCAGCAGTTCATCAACCTGACGACCGCCACCGCAGAAACGCTCCTCACCGTAACTCAAATCCCCCATCGCAATCACGCCATAACGAAGTTCCGACATTTGGGGGAACTGCTCATTAAGGACCAGATAGAGTGACAGGAGATTGTCCGGGAGCTCACCCTCCCCGGTCGTTGACGTCACCACCAGCACCACATCCTCACTGTACTGGATAAAATCATCAAACTGCGGCTCAGGGTAGAGCTGAGCTTCATGCCCGGTCGCCACCAGCTTCTCAACTGCAGCTTCAGCGACTTCCTCAGCACCACCATATACAGTACCGACAAAAACACCTATCTTTGCCATAGCCTCCTGCCTCGCTTTTATCGATAAACGCTTCTTCATACTGTGGCTGCTTACCCGGCAGGATGCAAATAAAACAAGCCCCTAGCGCGATCTCTGCCGTCTATAGGCTATATCCAATACTAGCTTTTCGGAGACATCAGAGATACAGACCAATCAAAGGCTGTCATCACCCGGTTCCATGCTTCATCAGTACTAGCACGGATATCTAATTCTCCACCTGTAACCGGATGTGCCAATTGCAGACGTGATGCATGCAACATCAGGCGGCAGCAATCATAATTGTCCCGGAACATACGGTTATGACGACCGTCACCATGGTTCACATCACCAATAATATGGTGGCTTAGATGGTGCATATGGCGGCGCAATTGGTGCTTACGTCCTGTCTCAGGCTTCATCTCAACCAAGGTATAACGGCTGGTTGCATAGCGGCCAACAGGAATATCAGTTTCAACGTTTACCAATGGCGCATAAGCCGTCACGGCTGGCTGGGCTTCTTTATCCTGGTCGGCATTTTTATCTGCGATCTTATCCAGTTCTTCCTTCAAAGGATAATCAAGTACAGCGGCTTCCTTAACCCAACCTCGTACCACCGCATGGTATGTTTTCTTGATATCTCGACCAGCAAATTTAGGCATCATTAACGCAGCAATCTCGCTGGAGAGCGCAAACAGCAGAACACCAGATGTCGGGCGATCCAAGCGATGCAACGGAAAGACATGCTGGCCAATCTGATCGCGCAGGGTCTGCATCACAAACCGGGTTTCATGGCGATCAAGCCATGAGCGGTGAACCAGCATACCCGCAGGCTTATTAACAGCAACCAGGTACTGGTCTTGATAAAGAATTTCTAATTCCATTAATTATTTCGCTCTAAACAGATCATCGAACTCGCGGGTAACACCCAGCACAACAGCAAACCCAGGCTGATCTTTCATTGCTTCTTCCGCATAAGGAGAGATCTCAAACTGTGTCGGCAACGGTGCCTGCATAACTACCAGCTGAGTCATTCGCGGAATAAAAATCCACTGAAACCACTGACTACAGGTTAGGGTATCCACCGCAAAAGGCTCGACACTGGCCAAAGCCGCCGAAGCCGGTGACTTGGTTTCCCATATCCCGGCTTCCCGCATTACGGATTCAAGCCGCTCCAGCAGTTGTTGGGTCTGATGGTATTTATCCATCGCCTTTCTCCCTACAAGAAATATTTATTCCAAACTGAATAATAATCTGACCTACCAGATCATTGTTCAGTTTGGTATTACAGCAATAAAGCGCGCAAGGATACCATCTTACCCCTCTAATCCATATAATCAGGAAACCATTTAAGAGTAAGCATCATGTCCATGGATAAATTTCATACCCTGACCGAACTGCTGGACAACGCCGGTTGCCAGTACACAATTTTTGATCTTGGCCGCCGCGTGTGCGAAATCGATATCAACCAGTTTAAGGCTGTAGAAGACAACCGCCAGCCCTATCCATGGCCACTGCAACAACATGCCCACTTGTCTATCTCTTTCTGGCAACAAGGCAATCCTCCTTGGATCTGGTTCCTGCGCCTGCCGCTTGATGAACGAGGACTGCTAAAACAAGCTGCCGTCGGGGACTTCATCAAATATGTTATCGAAGCGATGGGCGCAACCCTCAACACTACCCCGACCGAAGAGGAGCAAGAGAAGCTTTCAGCCAACCCATATACCTTCAAACCCAATGACGACAAAATGGCCATTTTCCATGCCCAGCTGCGCCAGCAATTGTCTCTACCTGCCAGCCAATATTACGAACATACCCAACATTACCTGTCCGGCGAGCTCGGCTGGGAGAAATGGCAAAGCGTAGGACTACAAGGTCTGGCGGATGTCTGTGCCCGAATGAAGCAGGAAAATAACAGCACTTTGCTGCGAAAAGCCCTGACGAACCTGCCGATGACTCCGCTCTACGCCCTACTCGGCTGCCTGGAACACTGCGAACTACCGGACAACCTCGGGGAACGTCTGGCAGAACGACTAGAACAGGAAAACCAACAGCCAGAACCGGACCTCTTTCTGATTTCAGCACTGATCCGAGCGATTTCTGGCAGCAACAGCCAACTGCTTAGCCAGCAGCTAAAAGCGCTTCTTGCTATTCCGACGCTATGCCATCCGGAAATACTCGTTGCTATTGCCGGCCGCTGCTGGAATGGCCTGGCGGATACAGACATTGCCAGCCAGTTCCTGCTGCGCCTGGCCGAAACCGAAGACCAAGCCTTGTTCAATCAGCTGTTTGCCGATTTGGTCATGCTACCAATCCTCCGCGGCATCATGCTCCAGGTTCTTCATAGTGACGCCAACCCAGCACTGATTTCGGCAATCACCAAGCTACAACAGCACGCCCGCGGGCAAGCCTGAACAATTAACTGAGGTTGAGGTAAGAAATGGATAACTTACTGGGCATTCTGGTCCTTGCCGTACTGGGCTACCTGTTCTGGCAGCAACGTCGTCAGACAGAATTAGCCCAGCAGTTTATCGATCAGCGGTGTGCAAGCCTCGGCCTTCAGCTTCTGGCGATAGCTCGGGGAGCACATAAGCTCAAAGACAAAAAAGGCAGATGGCGCTGGCACACGGTTTATCTATTTGAGTTCTCTGCCAACGGGCAAGACTCATATCAAGGGTATGTCGTAATGAGGGGATTCCACCCGATGAAGTTTCATGTTCCACCTCATCATATGCCGGAATAATGAATGATCTTGCCTGTTTTTCTCGGGCAAAAATATTTTCTCGAGCACAAATAAAGAACGGGCGCGACTTTCGTCGCGCCCTTAGGTCTTACTTGCAGCAATCCTGCTACTATGGTGCTCCCTGCATCCATCCTTGATAATGCTATATCCTTTAACGGTAATCCCTAATCTCTATCCTAGAGTTGTCCTTCGGTAGTTCCTTGACCCGTCGAAGCATCCTGTTCCGACTCTCTCTTCCTTACCTGGAGGTGTCCCTGACTTCTTCCTGAAGTGATCCTTACATCTTCCTGACCAGCAAGCTTCCTGTCTGCCAACGATATCCCTACCGTGTCCCTTACCATCCTGGTGAGCCCGCCTTCCTCGCGAACTCTCCTCATCGTGAGGTAAGCCATATCCTATAGCTTCTTTTAATCCCTGATGTCGCTTCCCTTCGACAGAAAAGATACTACTCGCTTTACTTACCCAAACAATGAGGTGAAATTGAGATTTTTAACCCCTGAAAGTATTCACCCATATAATATAAATCTAAACAATTGATTTTAATAAATAAAAACAACCACAGTCAGTCATATAAGATCACCATCAACCAAGTTATCCCACAGCCATGTAAGAGATATCTCACAAGTACAGCAGACAATCTCTGGTAACCGATTGCATTAGTGAAAAGATTCAAGCAAATTAAAATCAGAGGACTAATCATCTATCAAAATTTAATTCACACTGCAAATAATCCAAATTGAGCAAAGTAGCAACACAACTCAAAGCCAGATTGGAAATACAATGGAATAAAAACAACAAATTACGAGGAATTAATGGAAGGCATGGGCCTGACTTTCATAGCCCCAAAAAAGAACGGGCGCGACTTTCGTCGCGCCCTTAGGTCTTACATGCAGCAGTCCCGCTACTAAGATGCTCCCTGCATCATTCCTTTGAATTGCTGTAATCCATCAGCATATTCCTTTTATTCTTCGTCCTGAAGTTGTCCTTAGGCCTTCCTGACCCGTCAGTAATTCCTGTACTGACTCTCTTCATCCTTCCTGGAGGTGTCCCTGACTTCTTCCTGAAGTGGTCCTTATGTCTTCCTGACCAGCAAACTTCCTGCTTGCTGTTAACCGATTCCTTCGGCTGCTCCCTTCACAGTCCATGTTCGATATACCATCCTAGTACACCGGCCTCCTCCTGAGACTGCCAAACTCCCTGGCGCTTTCCTGTTCCGTTCCGTCAGTTCCTTCCGACAGGGTTAATATTACGCATTCCCACATTCAGAACAACGCCCGGAAAGACAATTAAATTACCCCACGATAGAAACAAAAAAAACACAAACCTATATAAAACAATAGCTTAAATGCAGCAAGGCTTTATTACCCCACTCATTTCTCAGGTATTTCTTACGCCTTTGTAAGAGATCTCTCACAAAGGAAGGAGCAAAACACGCTCGAACAAAAAACACCAAGCAATCGATTAGTAAAAACAATCCAATAGACTCCCTTTGCACCAATCCTCTCTATACTTAGGAACATATCAGAAGCCAGTCTTTGCAACGGAGTGAACCATGGAAACCTTTAACCATAATTTATCCAGTCTCTTTAGCCAGCTGGGTATGAATAATTCCAAAGAGTTTATTGAGTCTTTCCTGAATGAGCATCATCTGGACCAACATGAAAAACTCTCTGAAGCCAGCTTCTGGCAACCGTCGCAAAAACGTTTTATCAAAGAATCCCAGGAACAGGATGCAGACTGGTGCGAAATAATTGATCAACTCGATGCTTTGCTACGAAAATAGTCCGAGAACCTCACAACGTCAGGAAGCGTTATGTCATCTGAAATTACCCAGGCCCTAGAACAAGCCATCAATTCATTGGTTGAGGAAGGAAAGGAACCATCTGTGGCGCTGATCAAATCTCGCCTTGCCACCCCCTTACCTATGCCGCTTATTATCAAAGCGCTGCAAGCCTGGAAGAAAAATGCCAAGGTACCGAACATTGAAAAAACTGAACCAGCCTTGAGCCAGGAAGAACGAATCAAGCAACTGGAGCAGCAAGTGGCGGCACTGACTGCCCGTATCGAGCAACTCGAACTCTAACCAGAAAATCAACAGGGCACATTGCGTGCCCTGCTTTTTATACCAACCGGCATAAGTATTACTGGAAATCCCACGACAGATTAGAAACAATCCGGCAGTTATCGCATTTAAAGTGAAAAATTCCGTGCAATGGCTCATCGAGATGCCATTCGCTGCCACATTTAGGACACGGGCGACGTTGTTCCGCCTCTAGGCTATCTCCACCAACCTGGTACTGATAATAATATGTCGGGATCTTGGTGATATATTCAATCCGACCACGCAAATCCCATCCGCGCCGGAACAGATCACTTTCAACATCACGAATTTCGTGCAACGCTGCATGCTCAGCCTGGCACCCACCAGCCATTTGAATTTCATCACAAGCCTGCCACTCAGTCTGCCACTTCACTACAGCTTTATGATCACCATTAAGTGTTGGCCCAATCCGGTACAGCGGGATTGGCATCAGAGTATCACCACATCGCAACGGCGAGCAGGTATGAACGTAAGTGGTGTAAATCACCTGCCAGCTTGGAGACAAGTTTTCTGCCGCGGCCTCGGAGTTGATATCCCGCCCTAGTACCTTGATCTTCGGATTAAGCAAACACGCCTGGCCCAGGCGATTTAAGCAAGCTTTGACACTGTCGCTATGAAACTGCGGATGGAGGCTATCTTGCTCAGGGCAGACAACCCTTACCCTGAAGATCCCGTCATCCATTACAATCGGGAATTCACGCCCTAATATCTGCCCGTTATAACGCAACGCATCCAGCAAACTATTGACTGTCATATCGACAGCCGAAATCGTGGTATTGTCAAAACATTCAAATTGCAATTCAACAACGTACATCTATCAACACCCTCTCACAACAGGCTGTAATTCCTGTAGGAAAGTTTCGATATCCGCCGCCAACACATCGCGAATATCTTTGCCCAAGGTTTCCAGAATCACTTGGCCGGTCAGGTTACAAATTGAAATCACCTTATCTTCTGCATCCAGTGCGCCGATAAACACAGTTGGTTTCAACTTCAGCCGGCGCTGCATCACCAAATGGCCGAGAATATTTTCCTGCAAGCGCAGTTCATCTTCTTCGCTGAATACTTGCAGCAGCTCAAACTCCAACCCACGAAAACTTGCAGCCATATCGCCACTGAACTGAACACCATAAAATACTTTGATGTCTTCATGTAGACGAAGTTCAATGCCCTTTTCAACACCTGCCAGATTGCCCTGAGGCTCACGCTTTACCGGTTTCCATGTCACTTCATACCCGGAATCATGTTCAACACATGGTGACTCCAACCCCACCAAATCTTCGCTCCGTGGAAAACCTTGACCAGCATCACACCATGCTTGCAAAAAACGGGACGAAAAGTCAGATAAAGCGTCCGCAACGGGATGATTCATTCGCAACCTCATTAAAGATTAAGTAAACTTTGCCCATTCTAATCCAAGAGTGTCCAGGACAGTATGAGCAAATATAAAGACGCTAAAGAATTAGCAGGTTTAACTCTCGGCCAGAGCACCGAGTATAAAGATCAGTATGACCCATCACTTCTTCAGCCTGTGCCTCGCAGCCTGAACCGCGATGATTTGGCACTAGGCGACGACCTGCCATTTACTGGCTACGACATCTGGACACTGTATGAACTGTCCTGGCTCAATAGCAAAGGCCTGCCTCAAGTCGCAATCGGCGAAGTCCGCCTGCCTGCATCCAGCCCGAACCTGATTGAATCCAAGTCATTCAAGCTTTACCTCAACAGCTTCAACCAAACCCGCTTTGAAAGCTGGCAGCAAATTGCCGATACGCTGCAAAAAGATCTGAGCGACTGCGCCGGCGCCACTGTGGATGTCACGATACAGCCACTGGCCGATTTCGATAACCAGCCAATTGTAAACTTCGCCGGCGAATGCATTGATAACCAGGATATCGAGATCACCGACTATGAATTCAACCCGGCTCACCTGGAAGGCGCTGCCGAGGGCGAAGTAGTTACAGAAGAACTAAACAGCCACCTGCTAAAATCTAACTGCCTGATCACCAGCCAACCAGATTGGGGCAGTGTGAAAATCTCTTACCAAGGTAAGAAGATCAACCGCGAAAAGCTATTGCGTTACCTGATTTCATTCCGTAACCACAACGAATTCCACGAACAGTGTGTCGAGCGTATCTTCACCGACCTGATGAAGTTCTGCCAGCCGGAACTACTAACGGTATATGCCCGTTACACCCGCCGGGGTGGCTTGGATATCAACCCATACCGTACCAACCAGGGTAAAACGCCAAGCAACAACTTCCGTCTGGCTCGCCAGTAATGGAAAAATATAATGATTCAGGCCTCGCGGCACGGATAAAATAACCAAGCCGCCTAGTGATAGAAGTTATACCTTTGAGTGTGCTTTTCCGGTCGAATTGCCGCGAAAACGCAAAAAAAATGAGTCGTTATAACAGATTAAGTCCAGCAAAATCGCGTACTTTGCTGGACTTGGTTGCCCAAGCCAGTAATATTAGACCCAGTATTTTTTTTGGGTTTAAGAATAAGTATGTCTCTGCGTCGCTGGCTGGCAAGCGTGCTATTTTTCCTAGCCGCTTCGTTTAATGTAAATGCCAAAATCTACACCACACCAATTTTGGCGGATGCCAACGAGTTGTTACAAACCAGCCCGGAGCAGTCGCTGGAAATCACCACTAGCTACCTAGAACAACGCCGCATGAGCAGCCCCAAAGAGCTGTCTCGCGTGCATGTGAACGATGAAACCGATCACACCATTCGCACCCCACTGAATACCATCAATGCATTGCAGCTCAAAGCCAGAGCCTACTCGTTGCTTAACCAGCCGGAAGAAGCATTACAAACAGTTCAACAAGCTGAACAGCTGGCAATCAAAAACGAACTTTCATTTACAATTCTGGAAAGTCGCCTGATCCACGCTCATATCTATTGGGAGAACCTGAAAAACAGCGCCGTCGCCCTGAACATGCTCGATCAGGTCGACCAGGAGATCGAACAGTCTGAAGTTCTCAAACTGACCAAGCAAATAAAGACATTGCAGTACAAGTCTTTGATGCAACGGGCCGTCATCGAGTCGAACCAGAACAACGAACATAAAGCCGAAAAACTGTTTACCCGGGCCAAGCGCTACCTGATTAACCTCGACGATAACAGCGAGCTAATCAATTACCAGCTCACCATCGGCCACCATTACCTGCAACACCGCCATTTTGACCTCGCGCTAGATCGCCTACTTAGCGGCTACTGGCTGGCTGTCGAGCAGGAAAATAATGCCCTAACTGCCATTGCCAACTATGAGCTGGCCAGCCTGTTTGAACAACGTAAGGTCTTTGACAAAGCACTTGAGCACGCAACCCAAGCAGGTGAGTTTTTCGAGCACTTCAACCGCACTATGCCGCTGGCCAAAACCCTGGCACTGATTGCATCTATTTACGAGCAGCAAGGTCGCTACAACCTTGCTCTGGTGCACTACTTCAATGCCTTAGATCAGGAAACCCAACTCAAGCACGATATCCGTTCGGCACAATTGCGTCTGAGTATCGCCCGGATTTATCTCCAGCTTTATAACTACCCGAAAACCGAACAATATCTTCAGCATACCCGTGAGCTGGCCAAGCAGAGTGGTAACGAATCGATCCAGGCCGAAGCCCTGATCCTGCAAGGCAAACTGGAACTGGCTGAAGGGCAAGCAGACAAAGCTATCTCGACTCTACAGTCAGGGCTGATTGCTGCCAGCCGACTCGGGGATCTGGAGCTGCAGTTAATAGGCGAGTCTGTACTCTCGAATGCTTTTGAAAACCAGAGTGACTATTACAATGCTCTGCTCAGTCAGCGCCGTTACGAACAGTTGTTTTCCAGCAAGCAAGAAGATCAGATCAAGAGTAATGTCGAAGTTTTCAAGCAACAGCAACGGATGCTGGAACGCTCCCTGCAACTGGAAGAGATGGAGCGGCAGCAATTTGAAAGTGACAAGGCGCTTTATACCCAACAAAAAGTTACCATCTTCCTGCTCAGTGTTATCCTGATCACTCTGATAGTCCTTATCCGTCGTCACAGGGTTGCCAAACAACTACAGGCCCGTCTGCTGCGCCTGCGTACCGAGTTCTATACCCATCCGCGTAGCGGCCTGCGCAATCTGCGGATGCTCAACGCCCGCCTGCCGAACTCTCTGCAGCAAAGCAGTGCCAACTTTGAACAATGGCATATGGGCGAGATGATCAACGAACCACTCAGTGACAGGCTGCGCTTTGCCCTGTTTGAGATCCCCTTCCTCAAACATATCTACCTCAAGCACGGATACCAACCGGGGCTGGAACTGGAACGCCAGTTTGGAGAATACCTCAAGGAACAGGTGTGCGAGCCCGCTCGCCTCTATCACTTCTCTGATAACATGTTCCTGTACATAGAGCCAAATTCGCGCCTGGATACCGACCCGCACCAGGTGGCCGACTCAATTCAACAGCTGATCGATAACTTCTTTGGCAAACGCAACCTCGATAACCGCGTGCGTATCGGCCTGGCGGAATACCCTTTTCTGCCGCGAGCCTATACCGCTATCAACGATCATGAACTACTGGATATCCTGCTAATGGCGGCCAATGCAGCTCGCCAGCTCAGTAAAAAAGAAAACTGTAGCCAGTGGGTACACCTCAGCGCCATTGACGCAGCTCCGGCAGCCAGCTTTGCCAGCGACAACATTCGTAAGGCTTGCCTGCAGGGAATAGATAACGGTTTAGTTAAAGTCCAAAGCTCTTCATCAATTGAGATCATCTGGAATAATGATCACGATTCTGACAAAAAGCTCATTTAAAGTACTACAGTGCCCCTAGATAGCACCAATAGCTATGAATTATGAAGCCATTTTTGCTAGCATGTTTAGCCAGCCTAGCGAGGTTGGCCGCTGGACGGCTTTAATTATGGTGTATACCCTGTAAGGTTTTTTGCACAAACGTGACTGATATCAATGCCGTAGCTTCTGAAGTGAGTAAGTTGAAGCTACGTTTAGACCAAGCTCAATTGACCTATCGCGACGCTTCTTTGAAGTCTCGTCGAGAAATTGTCATACTCAAGCGTTTAATCAGCCGTTTGTCCGTAGCCTGCCGCGGTCTGGACAACGAGCTTGACGTGAAGCTCAGTGAACTTCGCAACGAACTGGATCAGCAGAAAGATGTTAGCAAGCTAATCCCGCGCCTGGCTGTAGTGGAGCGCCTTGTTACCCGTCAGGCCTCTTTCACCGAAAACGAAAACCACCTCTTGGAGCAGCAGCTCACACACAGCGGTGAAACCTTAAAACGTCTTCCTGGCCTGCCGGCACAACTGAAGCGCGAACTGCGTAATCTACTTGGGCAACCATCGGACACCCTGGTCCAGACCCACAAACAAACAGTCCGGTTACTGGAACTGTACGAACGAGCCCTGAAGCTGATGTCAGTGTCCAATGATGCCATGGTAATGAAAGATGCCCTGGATCATGACCTCCTACTCCAGCTAACCAGTGAATTACAGCGATTAATCACCGAGCTCGATTTTGACGGCGAAAACGGTGATAAGCTGATGAACATCCGTAACCGTCTGCTGCTGGGTGTCTCACCGCAAGCCCTGATTGAGATATCACAGGAAGTACTCCGTCTGGTTCTCGACGGCACCCATCAGGAATGCCGCTCATCACAGCGCTTCCTTGACAGCGTCAACAGCGATCTGGCAACGCTGCAAAAAACCACCAACCAGAGTGTCGGCCAAAGTTCAGCCCTGTATGAACACCGCAGCGAAATGACCTCCGAACTTGCCACCCTGGCCAGTACCTTCAAGCAAGGCCTACGCAATAACAAAAACCTGGAAGCCTGGCGTCCAGCTGTCACCGAGCTGACCAAAGAGCTACTGGTACTGGCAGAACGCAATAAAGCACTGGAAAAACGCGAAAAGGCACTGGTTGAGCAGCTTGGCTACAACGAAAGTAAAATCAACAGCCTGTACGAGCAAACTCAGGATTACCACCGACGGCTTAATGATCAGGAACGCAAGATGTTCCTGGATAACATGACCCGGGTTTATAACCGCGCCGCCCTTCATGACCGCCTGGAGCACGAATACCGTCGCTGGCTGCGTTACCAGCACCCGCTATGCGTCGCAATGATCGATCTCGACCAGTTCAAAGAAGTCAACGACAGCTACGGTCATCTGGCTGGCGATAAGGTATTAAAAATCATCGCCAGAACGATTCGCCAGAACCTTAGTGATACCGATTTTATTGCCCGCTTCGGTGACGACGAGTTTATGCTCATCCTGCCTGACGTCAACGAAGAGGAACGTACCAAGCGGCTAACAAAAATCAGGGAAAACATAACCCAACTACCATTCCGCTTCCGCGATCAAAATGTCACGATCACAGTATCTATCGGTGCAACCCTGTTCCACGGCAACGACACGCCGGCCGATATTATCGAGCGTACCGACAAGGCTCTGTACAGCGCCAAAAGTGCTGGCAGCAACCGAATGCTGTGGATCTCATAACGTCCCCAATTATCTGTTCAGGCTATCATCTGACACATCAATTTCTGGTCAAATTGCCTATCCCTGTGTATGGTGAATAATACTAGGCATAACAATTACCTGTTCCTGGCCGGCCATCATCAGATAATTATTCTGCCCGGTATCAGAACTGATTTTTAAGAACTGATGCCCAATTGCATCCTCCTTAAAAAACCTCTGAAAATTCTCTCTCCGGACATGTTCACCGACAATTTATTCCAAAACGCCAAAGCGTGAACGTAGCCGTATTATCATGACCAGGGAGGTAACCATGATTACTCATATCAGCCCTGTCGGCGCAATGGATCTACTTTCTCAGCTGGAAGTAGACCGCTTAAAAGCAACGGCATCCAGTGACTTATACCGCCTGTACCGCAACTGCTCACTAGCGGTACTAAACTCCGGCAGCCATACCGACAACTCGAAAGAGCTACTGGAAAAACACAAGAGTTTTGATGTTAACGTGATGCGCAGAGAGCGCGGGATCAAACTCGAACTAACGAACCCGCCAGAAGAAGCCTTCGTCGACGGTAGGATCATCCGAGGTATCCAGGAACATATGTTTTCGGTACTCCGCGATATTGTCTACGTCAACATGCATGTCGAGCAGCGTAAAGATATCAACCTGACCAGCGCGCCGCACATCACCAACTTCATATTCAGTATCCTGCGCAACGCCAAGACAGTTCGCTCGGGCGTAGATCCCAACATTGTCGTCTGCTGGGGCGGCCATTCCATTAACCCTATCGAGTACCAGTACACCCGCGAAGTCGGCCACGAACTGGGGCTGCGGGAATTGAATATCTGTACCGGTTGCGGGCCGGGGGCGATGGAGGGGCCAATGAAAGGAGCTGCCATCGGGCATGCCAAACAACGCTTCATGCACAGCCGATTTATCGGCCTGACCGAGCCGTCAATCATTGCCGCCGAACCACCCAACCCGATCGTCAACGAACTGGTGATCATGCCGGACATCGAAAAACGCCTCGAAGCTTTCGTCCGCGTAGGCCATGGTATTATTCTCTTCCCTGGCGGCGCCGGTACCGCTGAAGAGCTGCTCTATATCCTTGGTATCCTGATGCACCCGGAAAATGAAAGCCAGCCGTTTCCTCTGGTCCTGACCGGTCCAAAAGAAAGCGAACCATACTTCCGCACGCTTGACTGCTTTATCAAAGACACACTCGGTGACGCAGCAGCCAAACACTACGAGATCATCATCGACGATCCCGCTAAAGTTGCCCGGGTCATGAAAGCTGCCATGCCATTGATCAAAGAACAGCGGCTAGCAACCGGTGATGCCTACAGTTACAACTGGTCACTCAAGATCCCACCGGAATTCCAGCTGCCGTTCGAGCCAACCCATGAGTCCATGGCCAGCCTCGACCTCCACATGAACCAGCGTCCCGAACACCTTGCCGCCAACCTGCGCCGAGCCTTCTCGGGTATTGTGGCCGGTAATGTCAAAGAAGAAGGTATCAAGGAGATCGAGCGTAAAGGCCCGTTCCAGATCAATGGTGACATCAAGCTGATGAAACGAATGGACAAGCTACTACGTAAATTTGTCGACCAGCAAAGAATGAAGCTGCCCGGCTCGGCCTATGAGCCATGCTATGAAATCATCACTACCCCCGACTACAACATAAAATAGCGGCAAGGACAGATTTCCTTTTGCAAAGGTTACACTCTGACGCCGCAATGCGTACAATAAAGGGCCTGTATCGGCCCTTTATTGATCTGCTAAGCCACCACTATGTCTATTCATCTTGTTGTTATTGATGCCCTAAACCTCATCCGCCGTGTCCATGCTGCCCAACCGGGCGAGCCCGATATCAACAATACCGCACGAGTATGCTGCCAGGCACTGGGAAAAATAATCAGTAGCAGCAATCCGACTCATATCGTGGCTGTTTTTGATCACCATAGTGAAGACCGGGGCTGGCGGGCCGAGCTCCTGCCCAACTACAAGGAAGGGCGCAAGCCGATGCCGCAGGAACTGATTGACGGTATGGATGCAATCCAGGATACCTTCATGGAAATGGGAATCGATTCCCTGCTCTCTGACGGCGACGAAGCCGATGATTTAGTCGCAACACTGGCACTGAAACTCGCTGACCGCGGCCAACAGGTCACGATCGTATCGACCGACAAAGGCTACTGCCAGTTACTTCGCCCGACACTACGGATCCGAGACTATTTCCAACAACGCTGGCTCGACAGCCCGTTTATCGAAAAAGAATTTGGCGTAAAACCTGAACAATTGCCGGACTACTGGGGATTAGCGGGCGTCAGCTCCAGCAAAATCCCGGGTATTGCCGGGATAGGTCCCAAGGCAGCCGTCGAACTACTGACCCTTTACCCAACCCTGGAAGCAATTCTGGCTGCCGACGATCTGGCTCCAAAATGGCAAAAGAAAATTGACGGTAACCATGAAGCAGCGATTGCCAGCAAACGGGTTTCCCAGCTAAAGACAGATCTTCAACTTGGTTTTAACCTGCAAGATATCCGCTATCACACCGCCACCTGACCATTTAGGCTAGGCAATAGTGAATTGGCTGAGTATGATATTGAGAATTAATACCAAGTTGAGGCTGTGATGGGTAAATCAGTGAAGGCTCTACTCAAAGTGCCTAAAAAGGTAAGAAAAAAATCAACTAAGGCTCTAAAAGCACTTCAGCAACAAGCGCAACCAATTCATACCTCTCAGGCAGCAACATTTCGATCGACTAACAATGAACTGGCAGCCATTGCCAGGCAAGCCGGTAACGATGCCCTGGAAGAACTGGCGGCCCCCTTACAGCCGGTATTATCTTGGTTCCACACCGGTGGAAGCGAACAAACTAGCCGTTCGCTTCTATCAGCAACAGGCTTCTCCCCCGCAGGCAGTCTCACTCAAACAGGAAAGAAAACAGCATCTAGCCTGCTTCGCTTGCCACTGAAGTCTCCGCCATGCAAACGCTGTCCGGCACTGACAGGTAATATCTGCAAGTGTGCAGCCAAACGACTGGGTTAATATGACTGGTTTAAGAAGAATTTACGGAAGAAAAAACGTTATACAGCGCTATTGACCACCATTATTGCCATCGGCCCCAATGTCTTACGAAGGACCATCATTGCCATCCCGCGACATAAGGAGCGAGTCCCCACACGTACGGCATTTTCAACCAACTCTTTTCGCTGAGCCGAACGCAACCAACCATGGCTTTCCACCGTTTCCATCAATACATCTGCATCAACAACCTGACTGTCAAATACCAATGCTACCGAGCCGGCATACTTTTTGTGTCTGACAGATACGATACCTTCAATTTGCTGAAGTTTCTCAACGAGGTGTTTAACCTCTTTAGGGTTATCGCGGATAAAGTCAGAGCGGATACGGAGGCGATTCGCAGTACGATGGATATAAGGCTGCATACAACACCTGGCAATGAGAATTATTTTAATTAAGATTACTTTTTTTGACTCTAATTCGCAAAGCTTTTCATTGATCTATATCAAAATTTACAAAAGTAGCAAATGCCAGAATCCGGCAACCATAATCATAATGAATAAAAACTGTCCTCAATGGAAAAAGAGCTCTATCCAACCCTATTAGAACTGCGTCAATACCTGACTGTTGTTCACCATATCCCCGGGCGTATCCGACTGAAATTCAATATCAGCATAATGCAACAACTTGCCAGCTTTGACATGAGTACAGCCAAAAGTGCTATCAGCAACTTTCCGGCACTCAAAAACTACCGCTTAAACCTGGCAACAAGCAGTGTCGTTATCGAATATGATCACGGGCTGATTAACCCGAACCTCATTGATACCTTATTTGCGGAAGACGAACCGGCTTTCCAGGCCGCCGTTTCCGAGCTGCATAACCTCGCAGTAACCCTCTAACCAAAACGAGAATAAATTATGTCTGATCAAAACCAGCCTCAAGACCCTTGGCAAGGTATGCCATACCCACCACAAGGCCACCCGGCATGGCCTCATCATCCGTCTCAAATGCAGGGTTACCCTTACCCGCCGCACCCTCATCATGCGATGCCACCACACGGCTACCACCCACATGCGGGTTACCACCATGCGCCGCATGGCTACCCACCGATGCCACCGCATCACTACTATGGTATGCCGCCACACCACCCGGAACATCACGAATCTCACCCAGAAAATGATGCGCTATTCCAGCAGGCACAAGGCATGCTTGAGGGCATGATGGGTGAGCAGGCTGGCATTTTCAAAGACCTAATGCACAAAATGGGTGTCGATGATAAAGAGTTCTGGAAAGGAGCCATGATCGGCGCGGCCGCAGCACTGGTTCTGAGCAATGAAAACGTCCGCAATAATCTGCTACAGATGCTTACCGGTGCAGGTGACATGCTGAAAGCCGGCGGCAGTAAAGTTAAAGAGACAACAATGAATACTGCTCAGAATGTCTCTGACAACCTGAATATGGGGAATGAAATTTTCCGCGATACACTCAATGCAAGCAAACAGGGTTTCCAGGATTCAGTAGCCCGCCACCGCGATCAGCAAGAGCCTGCGCAACCAGAGCCAGATCATGAGTAACAGCACCGACCAATTAAGCCCAGCCAGCCGAGCAATGCTGGTTAGCGCTTTACTCGGTGGCAGTGCATCTGGAATGCGTCAATGGCAAGCCTACCAACAAGGTGAGGTCGAAATTGACCAGGCCGTACAACAAGTCTTGCGTGATGCGGGAAAAACCGCTTTAGCCGGTGGCGCAGCAACGGCTATCGCCGGCCAACTCGCAGGGCGCCCTGTACTTTCCATGCTCACAATCCTAAGTGCCGGAGCCGCTGGCCTCTACCTGCTTGATGAATTAAAAGGAAAACCCAATGAAGAAAACTAATCACTCTCCGTATTACTACGGCATGCCAACCCCGCCACCGGCGAACTACCGTCAGCAAAACAACCGTAGCCACCTGATCACCGGCATGGTTGCCGGCGCCGCTGTTGCCTACCTGCTCAGCAACAAGAAAGTACAGTCAAGCCTGGCAGCTACCGGCACAAAAGCCTGGTCAGCAGTTCGTGGTGAGGTCGAAGAGTTAAAAGAACGCCTTGAAGACACTCAGGCCGAGCTGGAGTACTACCGCAACCTCCACAAAGAGCAAAACTGATTGTGATTAAGCTGATCCATCACATACCAGGCCGAGTACGATTTCGCTTGCCTCAGATTGCCAACCACCCGGATACCACCCCATGGCTCAAGCAGGGCCTGATGGGGATCCAGGGGGTGCAGCAAATCCGTGTCAACGAAGCGGCCTGCAGCATCACCATTCATTATGATAACCAGCTACTGACACCACTGCGACTGGAAGAACGTCTGGCTCTGCTTGAATGGAACGAATCGCAGCCTGGTGAACACGAACATGAATTTACCCGAGGTGAAGTGGCCCTCAATGTCGTGGGAACTCTCGCGGCTAGCCTATTACCGGGGCGCTGGGGCAGCCTGCCAACCTTACCGCTGATCGCTCCGACTATCCAGGAAGGTGTTGAAAGCATCAGCGAAGGCAAGCTAAAAGTCGAAGCACTGGATGCAATAGCCATCGGCCTGGCTGCCTCACGAGGGGATTACCGTACTGCCATGCTCACCCAATCGCTGCTGACTCTGGGCGAATACATGGAGCAAGAAACCAGCCGTAACAGCGACCGGGTTCTGGCCGATCTGATGGCTCCGAATACCAGCCAGGTATGGGTCAGACGCGGCGATGAAACAATCCAGATCAACTCGGATAAAATCCAGGAACAGGAAGTGATCTTGCTCGGCCCGGGCGATCCAGTTCCGGCCGATGGAAAAATCCTTGATGGTACAGCACTGGTAAACCAGTCGTCCCTTACCGGCGAAAGCGTACCGGTTCGTCGCGAACCCGATGCATACCTGTATTCTGGCTCAGTGATCCAGGATGGCAATATCACCATGCAGGCTGAAAAAGTCGGTTCAGAAGCAACCACAGCGCGCATTGCGCACTTTATTGCCGAATCACTCAGCCAGCAAAGTGAGACCCAGCAAGTCACCCAGCAAATGGCTGACCGACGCGTAAAGATCACCCTTGGTGTCGGTGCGGCAGTATTTGCCATGACACGGGATATCAACCGTCTGGCTTCAGTCTTTCTGGTTGATTATTCCTGTGCGCTGAAACTCAGCACCCCGGTAACCTTCAAGTCAATCATGTACCGAGCGGCTCAGCAGGGGATCTTGCTAAAAGGCGGCCGGGCTATTGAGCAGCTGGCAGATATCGATACCTGCGTATTCGATAAAACAGGTACCCTGACCTATGGCGATATGGAAGTAACGGATGTGGTCTGCTTCAATGAACAGGACTGTACCCGCGAGCTACTGGCGATTGCAGCTTCAGTCGAAGAACATTGTCAGCACCCGCTATCGCAAGCCATCGTGAATGCGGCCAAGCACCATGACCTGCCGCATATCGAACACGGTGAAGTCGAATACGTTATCGCCCATGGCCTGCGTAGTACCCTAAACGGCATGCCACTGGTTATCGGCAGCCGCCACTTCCTGGAAGCCCACGAGCAAGTAGACTTCAGTGACGCAGAATCCCAGATCGCCGAACTGGAACAACAAGGCCGTCACCTGCTTTACGTATCCAGCAATCATCAGTTAGTGGGAATCATCGGCCTCCGCGATCATTTACGTCCGGAAGTTGCTGAAATCCTGACGCAACTCCGCCAGTCTGGAATCAAACAGCTCGTCTTGCTAACCGGCGATAAAGCCAGCAAGGCTAACGAAATTGGCAAACGCTTTGGCTTTGACCGGATCTATGCCGAAGCCACGCCAGAGAGCAAATCTTCAGTAGTGGAAGACTTACAGCAAGCTGGCCACCGTGTCATGTTTATCGGTGACGGCGTGAACGACGCTCCGGCGCTGGTTCAGGCTGATGTCGGTATGGCGATGGCACAAGGTACAGAGCTTGCCCAGCAAACCGCAGATACTGTTCTGCTGAACAGTACATTACACGGCGTTGCTGAAGCTCGATGGCTGGCTCTGGAAGCAATGAAGCTGGTGAAAAGTAATATTCGCCTAGCTGAAACGGTCAACAGTGGCATTATGCTGGCAGCAGCGCTTGGCAAACTGTCTCCAGCAGCCAGTGCTCTGCTTCATAACGGTACGACTCTTGCGGTCTTACTACGCTCTTTGGCTGCCCGAAAAGGCTAACATTGGCTAAGGTCCTATAAACAAAAACGCCATCATCACGATGGCGTTTTTCTATCAGCTCCGCAATAAGCACTTAGTGTGGCATGCGGTTATCCAGGCGCTGGATATGTACCGTGATCTCTTCACGGTCATGGTACAGGTGTTTCGCCTGCAGCTTGAATTTCACACCGTTTTGGATCAAGTAGTGTTTCAGGTTTTCAATATCCTGCAGTACTTCATCGTAACGGCCTTTCATCGGCAGCTTAAGGTTAAAGATCGCCTCTTTCGCCCAAGCCTTGATCAGCCAGTCCCCCATCAGGTGGGCAACTCGCGCTGGCTTCTCAACCATGTCACAGACAATCCAGGTAACATTCTTACGCGGCGGTTCAAATTTAAAACCATCCACCTCGTGGTGTTTCACCTGACCGGTTTCCATCAGGCTGTCCGCCATCTGACCGTTATCGATCGCATGCACAAACATCGAACGCTTCACCAGCTGATATGTCCAGCCGCCAGGACAAGCTCCAAGGTCGACGCCCCACATACCGGCAGCCAAGCGCTCATCCCACTCTTCACGAGGGATAAAGACATGGAAAGCTTCTTCCAGCTTCAGAGTTGAACGACTCGGCGCATCTGACGGGAACTTCAGGCGAGGGATCCCCATGAAGAACTGCGAGTTGTTGAAGGTATAAGAATATCCGACATAACAACAGCCCGGTGCGATAAAGCACAGATGAAGAACCGGCTTTTTCGGGTTGTCCTTGGCATACAGAACGCCTTCTTTGCGCATTACCTGGCGTAGTGGCACTGTAAACTTACGGCAGAACTTCAACAGCTCTTTTGCCTCGTTAGTATCCGGCGTTTCCACTCGCAGATCACCACAGCGAGGGAAATCTGCCACCGCTTCCATAATTGGAGAAATACGATCGTCCTGAGGCAGATCCGTCAACAGGGTTGATACCGCAATCATCTGACGGGCAAAAATCAGCTCCGCAAATGGCTGCAACTGAATAAATTTATCGGCATCCCCCGGCTGGTAGAACTCAAACACCACATAACCGGTGTTGTTCTTCGCACGAGGAAAGCCATACAGCTCCAGCGTATTTGCTTTGTCTTGAACTTCACCGGCACACTCTTTCTCAAAGCCGGGACGGCAGTACAACAGAACTTGATTCACTTTCAACCCTTAAGCTGTTCGCCAGGCAGCCACTGCAAGCGCTACCCAGCCAATAATAAAACACACGCCCCCGATTGGAGTGATGGGGCCGAACCACTTAATGCCCGTCAACACCAACAAATACAAGCTGCCGCTGAAGCACACAATCCCCGTTGCGAAAAACAGGGCTGCGTATAATACCGCTTTTGTCGGCATAATGCGTGCCCAAATTCCACACCCAAGCATGGCAAGGCTATGCCAAGCCTGATACTGAACGCCGGTTTTAAATACATCCAGCAGTCCGGCAGATATTTGCGCCTTCAAGCCATGAGCAGCAAAAGCCCCCAGCGCAACAGTGAAAGCCCCGCTCATAGCCGCGAAAAACAAGATTTTTCCCGGCCATTGGTTGTTAATCGGCATCGACACATTCCTTAATAAAAGCAGCCAACAACTCAACCACTCGAACTCGATTCTGCTGCTCTGTCAGCCCAGACGCTTTCCTCGGCTTAAAGCTATGATCGCCATCAGGTAAGAAAGCAATCTCAACGGCATCGGGAAATTGCCAGCCTTCTACTTCTGTACGGGTGCCAAAGGTATCTCGTTCTCCCTGCAGGATCAGGGTCGGCATCGTCGTACTTTGCAAATGCTCGCCACGAAAGTTGTCCGGCTTGCCCGGCGGATTAAAAGGAAAACCTAAGCAGGCCACACCGCTCACCTTTCCCTGGCAGTTTTCAACCCCTGCGGTTTCCGCAGCAATCTCTGAAACCATCAGGCTGGCCATACGACCTCCCATCGACTTACCGCCGATCACCAATCTGCCATCTACGCTGAATGCCTCGATATGGCGCTGAAAATCAAGTAACAACTTAGGCTGGCGATCCGGCGGGCGTTTCTTGCCATCTTCGCTGCGTTTGACCATATAGGGAAAATTAAATCGTACCACCCGAATGCCGTGTCCGGCCAGGTCTTGAGCTATCGTGGTCATAAACTCATGCTCCATCCCCGCTCCGGCACCGTGGGCAAACAAAAACGTTGCCACGGCATCCTTTGTGTCCGGCCCATCAATAAGGTATTCAGACATCGGGCATATCCTCCTGTTCGCGCGCCGCCTTGGCCAAAACCCAGTCACGGAAAATCTGGATACGACCGGTTTCCGCCTGCTTCTCCTGGCAAACCAGATAGAAGGCGTTCTTACTCATCAGCACTTCATCAAACGGACAAACCAAGCGACCGGCTTCCAATTCAGGCTGAGCCAGTACGTTATTTCCCAAGGCAATACCCTGACCGTGAACGGCTGCCTGCAGCACCATGGTGGAGTGACTGAAAATCGGCCCCTGATTCACATTGGTTCCGGTTATCTCGTGATGGCGAACATAGTTCTTCCACTCTTTACGGGAAGTGTCATGAAGTAAAGTGTGGTACTTAAGATCGTCAAGCGAGCGTAGCGGCTTCGAGCCAGTCAGCAGCATCGGCGAACAAACGGGCAGCAAGAACTCCTGGTAAAGCTTATCGGCACGTAATCCCTGCCAGTTACCGCGGCCATAATAAATCGCCACATCGACATCATCGGTCAAGGAACCTTCATCCAGATCGACCGCTTTGATCCTGACATCTATATCCGGGTGCTGTTCATTGAAATCCGCCAATCGGGGGACCAGCCATTGAATAGCAAAACTAGGAGGTAAACTAATGGTTAACGCACCTTTCGCGCCGCGTTCCAAGACTTTATCAGTGGCATCTGAGATTGCAGAAAAGATGTCTTTGATGTCAAGAAAGTAGCTTTGACCTTCTTCAGTCAGCAACAAAGATCGGTTGCGACGGCGAAATAATTTAAGCCCCAGAAATTCCTCTAGAGCCTTAATTTGGTGGCTTACAGCAGCTTGAGTAACGAACAATTCTTCAGCTGCACGGGTAAAACTCAAGTGCCTTGCTGCAGCTTCGAACACTTTTAGCGAGTTTAGAGGTGGTAGACGTCTTGACATACTTTTCCTGCATTAGTTTTTTTTATGGCAAACATTATAAATTGTCCATTGCTCCAGGGCTACATAAACCATATGATTTGCTTCGCAACGGTGAGCGAGGTTCAGTTTTGCCCTCTCGGCATCTAACTCTCAGTCATAGTTGCGATGTTGTGTTTGCATATTGTCCGGGTTGTTCCGGACGGGTAGTCAATCTACCACTTTTACTTCCTGTATTTTTGACCTGTCTGTCAAAGTTTATTGTTAGCACTGTGCCCCAACACGGTGCTTTTTTTTATCTGTCTTCCTTGAATTGAACATGCTGAACTCAGTCAGATACCTGCATCTTGAGGTCACTTGGGTATAATTAGCATGAGCCTACTTATAATCCCTTGCTCTTATGGCAAATAATGGCATGATCGCCTCCTTCTTTTTCGCAATGTGACTCATCATGACTGTTCAATTTGATATCAACCAAATTCGCCAGCAGTTCCCGGCACTCAACCAGGACTGCAACGGTCAGCCTCTCGTCTACCTAGACAGTGCTGCGACCACCCAAAAGCCAAAAATTGTTATCGAAACCATCCAGCAGTACTACAGCGGTCACAACGCTAATGTTCACCGTGGCAGCCACGCCCTGACGGCAGCGGCAACCACCCAGTTTGAACAGGCACGCGAAACGGTCCAACGCTTTATTAACGCCAAACATAATAAAGAAATCATCTGGACCCGGGGAGCAACGGAAGCCCTGAACCTGATTGCCCAGACTTATGCCCGACAGAACCTCAAACCGGGTGATGAGATCCTGGTGAGCGAGCTCGAACACCACGCCAATATCGTGCCGTGGCAGATCGTGGCGGAACAGACCGGTGCTAAAGTCGTAAAAATCCCGATGAACCCGGACTGCACCCTGGATATGGATGCATTCCACCAGAGCCTAAACAAGCAAACCAAAATCGTTGCCGTAGCCCATATCACCAATGTAACCGGCACCCGCAACCCTATAGAAAAAATCATTGCCGACGCCCACCAATACGGTGCTGTCGCTGTGATTGACGGTGCGCAGGCGGTGGCTCATGAAAAAGTCGATGTTCAGGCGCTGGATGCCGACTTCTATGTCTTCTCTGGCCACAAAATTTTTGCCCCGGCAGGGATTGGGGTTCTTTACGGTAAATACGACCTGCTGGACGCTATGCCACCATGGCACGGCGGAGGCAAAATGGTGGAGAAAGTCTCTTTCGAGGGAACGACCTTCTCAGCCGTTCCGGGTAAATTTGAGGCTGGAACCCCCAACGTCGCTGGCAGCCTGGCCCTTGCTGCCGCTATCGACTGGCTAACAGCGCTTGACCAACAAGCGTCAGAAGCACATATCCACAAATTACGCCAACAGGCACTGAACGGCATCAAAGATATCGAGGATCTGCGTATTGTCGGCCTTCAGCCCGATGCCAGTTTATTTTCCTTTGTTGTCGACGGCGTCCACCATCAGGACATTGCTACCCTGCTTGACCAGCAAGGCATTGCCCTGCGCGCCGGCCACCACTGTGCCCACCCGATGCTTGATGCGCTCGGGCTGAGCGGTACCCTGCGAGTATCGCTGGCGCTGTACAATACCGAACAAGATGTTGAACGCTTTATCGCGGCTTTGCATAAAGCGTGCAGCCTGCTTTAGGAGAGACTGATGAGCCTACCACAACACCCTTTCGGCACGGACATTACCACTGAAACCATCGTTGCCCAGATGGCGGCAGCTAACAGCTGGGAAGACAGGTACCGCAATGTCATTCAGCTTGGTAAAAAACTGCCAGCGCTGCCAGAGGAGCTAAAGCAAAATCAGCTAAAAGTCAGTGGCTGTGAAAGCCAGGTCTGGCTGGCCCACCAGCAAGACGGCGAGATCTTCCACTTTGCAGCCGATTCTGACGCCCGTATCGTCCGTGGCCTGATCACACTAGTACTGACCGCCTACGAAGGAAAGACTGCCGCGGAAATTCAAGCATTTGATATCGACAGCTATTTTGACAGCCTCGGATTAATGGCCCACCTAAGCCCATCACGCGGCAATGGCCTGATGGCTATTGTTGAACAGATAAAGTCGCTGGCTAGCGCATAATGCATCGATAACCAAGAACAAAAAAGCGAGAGCCTCGGCTCTCGCTTTTTTGTTCAAGTCATGCCAACGTCTTAATTGGAGTGTTTTGCAATCAACTTCTGCAAGATACGTGATACCGCGACGAAGCCAAAAGTTGCCGTTACCATCGTCGCCGCACCAAAGCCACTGGCACAATCCATACGTTTAGGCCCTTCTGCCGATGCCTTGGCATTACATACCGAACCATCGGCCTGCGGGTATTTCAGCTGCTCAGTCGAGAACACACATTCAATACCAAACTTACGCTTCGGGTTTTTAGGGAAGTTATGATGACGACGCAAAGTATCACGCAACTTCTTCGCTAGCGGGTCTTGGATAGTTTTTGTCAGATCAGTAATTTGAATTTGCGTCGGATCCATCTGACCGCCGGCGCCACCTGTGGTGATCACCTTTAACTTATTACTCTTACAATACGCCAGCAGCGCCGCCTTTGGCTTCATACTGTCAATAGCATCAAGAACATAGTCATAACGGGCATCGATATACTGCGGGATATTCTCCGGAGTAATGAAGTCATCAATCAGGTTCACCTTACACTCAGGATTAATCAGCCTGATGCGCTCAGCCATTACTTCGATTTTACTCTGACCGACAGTTCCCGTCATAGCATGGATCTGGCGGTTGATATTAGTTACACACACATCATCCATATCGATCAGGGTCAGCTCGCCAACGCCAGAACGAGCCAGAGCCTCTGCGGCCCATGAACCGACACCACCAATACCAATAACACACACATGAGCAGCACGCAGTATTTCTACTTCGTTGTTGCCGTACAGACGGCGTGTACCGCCAAAACGCTGGTTGTAATTGTCAGAAGCCGGGGTATCTAATTCACGCATAAGTATTCACAAGTAGCTAGGGTCGTTCAGATAAAGAATGAGCGCGTTTTATACGCGCTCTGGTCACAATTGTCCAGCCTGGCCGCCAGACAGACTTGCAATATCACCTAGCAGGATCTACCCACCGATATTCTGCCAAGGTTTTTCAGTCACACTCCCCTGTAAACCCAGCTTCCAAACCCGACCATAATGCTTGTAATGGCCGGCATCTATCCCAGCCTGAGGTCCCATCCCGTGATACAAATCAAGGTGGTTTTTCTTCACGGCCCCACCGGTATCAAGCGCCATTAATAATTTAAGCACATGCTGACCATTCCAGTTGCCCTCGCTATCAAGCTGAGGCACTTCGGCTAATAGCACACTGCCCATCGGCAGATAATCACGATCTGCCGCCACCGAGGCATGGGCCTGCAACGGGATCCCGGCCGTGCCCATCACATCCAGGCTATCTTGCGGTTTGAAGAATACAAACGACGGATTCTGCTCAAGAAGCTCACGAACAGTTTCCTCATCCTGCTGGCTAACCCACTCATCTATCGCCTTGAGCGACATTTTCTCGCGCGGCACCTCACCCCTCTCAATCAACACTTTACCGATACTGACATAAGGGTGACCATTTTTGCCGTTGTAAGCAAAATATTGAAGCTGACCGTTATCTTCAAAATGCACAAAGCCGCTACCCTGCACTTCCATCATGAATACATCCAGCATCGATGCGCTATAACCGAGCTCCAGCCCTTGCCCGTCAAGAGCCCCGGCATAGATTTCAGTCCGGCTTGGACACTGCTCTTCGCACTTTGGCATCCCATAAACCGGATAACGAAATGTCTCCGTCGGCTCATGACGAAGTTCAATCACCGGCGAAAAATAACCGGTAAACATAACGTTACCGAAGCTATCTGCCCCCCCCATCTGGGCCATCTGGATGCCGAAATTTCCAAGCTGAGTCGGATCGCCACTTTGCTCTGCCCAATTTTGAAGCTGCAGGTAAAGCGGTTGGTACTTGTCTGCCATTGACGGCGAGCGCTCAAGCACCATTTCCATCTGTTGCTCAAACTGGCTGTAATCACTCGGTTTATCTGACTCTACCATCGACACTTGATTCAAGATCTGATCAAAACGACCATCCAAGTACTGCTGACCATGATCTGTCGGCCTGGCACAACCCGCCAGGCCAATAATTAACATTGCTATTGTTGCTTTACGAAACACGGTAAAGACCTATGAGATTAGTGTGGTATTTTCATCGCCCAGTATGCCTAAAGCGATTGCGGCATGAAAGTAAGAATATTTTATAATTTGTACAGATGAGTTTGTCAGGGCTCTGTATTTTATAACAAACAGAGTCCTGCCCCCGTCAGACTATCTGGCTGAACAGGCTAACTACAAGAAGGGAAGAAATCAGGAAAGGTCTGATTATTGTTCTGTATGATATTTAAGTACAATTTTGTGCCAGACAATGCTCAGGTTCTTTTTTTCGGGCAAAAGAAGAAATATAGTGGGCTGGCTGCTGACGCATCAGACGGCCCTCATGGAGCTTATAGACATAGATATCGTCACCAAGGCGATATTTGAGAATATTGCCATCCCAATCATAGCGCGTAGTAACCAAGCGACCGTCAACAAATACACCTTCCTGACGAAGCTCAAAGCTGTCTGCAACATAAGGTGCTACCTCTTTCTCCACCCATGTTCCATTAATATTGGGGAGCGGCTTACCGCCGAACGTTTCCGTATCAATTGCACCAACAGCAATCATTGCAGAAAAGAAAAAACCAACAAGAGTCCCCCCCACCACGAAGGCAAATTGCAGTTTCATTTTTTGACCTTTCTTCATAGCGTGATGTTCTCTGTGTTATCGATGATGAATATACCTAAAGCCAGCCAGTTTTCGACAAAATGGACAATGTGTAATACGACAACGGGATCTTGCATCCAAAAATCAACAATGAATCCTGTGCAGTACCACTTGCACTGGCACATATAATTAGCGACCATGCTCGAATAATTATTAAGCATTTTAGGCCAACATTTTTGCCGCCTTATCAGTGACAAATACACTAGTAACAAATCACCTAATAAATAACATGGATGTATAGCAGTGAAACTACGAAGTACTGATCTGGTTAAAGGATTTCGTCAGTCCGCCCCATATCTCAATGCCCACAACGGCAAAACAATCGTGATCATGCTCGGTGGCGAGGCCATCGCCCACAACAATTTCCCTCATATTGTCAATGATATAGCCCTATTAAATAGCTTAGGGTTGCGCATCGTTCTGGTTTACGGGGCCCGACCACAAATCACCCAGCTACTGGGTTCTCACGGCGATTCCAGCCCCTACCACAAAGACGTCCGAATTACCGACAAGCGCACTTTGGAACTCGCGAAACAGGCAGCCGGGCAACTCCAGCTCGATATCACGGCACGATTTTCCATGGGGCTCAACAATACTCCGATGGCCGGTTCGCAAATTCATGTAGTCAGCGGCAACTTCATAATTGCCCAGCCCCTTGGTATCGATGATGGCATCGATTACCACCACAGCGGCCGGATCCGCCGCATCGACTGCCAGGCCATCCACCGCCAGCTTGATCAGCAATCCATCGTCTTGTTGGGCCCGATAGCCAGCTCAGTCACCGGTGAGTGCTTTAACCTTACCTCGGAGGAGGTCGCAACCCAGTTGGCAATCCGCTTAAAGGCCGACAAACTGATTGGCTTCTGCTCTGAACAAGGGGTTATTACCGACGACGGGAGTGTTGCCTCTGAGCTGTTACCTCACGAAGCAGAAAAAGCCCTACAGAACCTTATTAATAAAAGAGCCGATGACTGCGGCACAGGCCGATTCCTGCGCGGAGCCATCAGTGCTTGCCTGGCAGGCGTTCCCCGTAGCCATCTAATCAGCTATAAAGAAGACGGTGCGCTGATCCAGGAGCTGTTCTCCCTCGATGGGATCGGGACCCAAATCGTGATGGCCAGCGCCGAAAAAATCCGCCGGGCAGGAATTGATGATATCGGTGGGATTCTGGCGTTGATCCGCCCCCTCGAACAGGAGGGTATTTTGGTTCGCCGATCTCGCGAACAACTTGAACAGGAAGTCGGGCAATTCACCATTATTGAGCGCGACAACCAAATCATTGGCTGTGCCGCCCTCTACCCTTTCGTCGAGGAAAAAATGGCGGAGATGGCCTGTGTCGCGATTCACCCGGATTATCGCGATGGTGATCGGGGGGGGATTCTACTCAACAGCCTGCGTCAACACGCTAAAAACCAAGGCCTCAAACACCTTTTTGTGCTCACCACCCGTAGCTTACATTGGTTTCTGGAGCAAGGGTTTTACGAATCCAACGTCGAACAACTTCCTATGGCCAAAAAAGCCCTTTATAATTTCCAGCGTCGCTCGAAAATATTGGTTCTCGACCTGTAGTACCCTCCCAATAACAAAAGAGCCGACATGGGCCAGCTCTTTTAAATTAAATTTGGTTAAACCAACTCAGCCGAGCTGCTGAGCTAAGCCACTGGCCCGCTCTGTCCGCAACCGCACCGAGCTGTGGATAATATCCTGAGAAGCAAACAGATAAAGCTTCTCCTTCGCACGTGTCACCCCGGTATAAACCAGCTCGCGAGTCAGTATCGGACTGAAATCCGATGGCAGTACCATTAAGGTATCAGCAAACTCTGAGCCCTGGGATTTATGGATAGTCATCGCGTAAACCGTTTCATGTTCCGGCAGGCGACTCGGCAAGACTCCGCGGATCGAACCATCCGGCATATCAAAATAAACCCGCAGACGATGCTTGCCTGTCTGAGGATCCGGCTCGGCATCCAGCATTGCGATCCCGATATCACCGTTATACAAACCAAGGCCATGATCATTGCGGGTGATCATCACCGGCCGGCCAACGTACCAGGTCTCATCTCCCGGATTGATCTTGCCCGCCCGTACCAAACCGCGTTCGATGCGCTGGTTAAGGCCGGAAACACCACAATCCCCTTCCCGCAATGCACACAGCAAACGGACTCTCGCAAAGGCTTTCAGCACTTGTGCGGGTTCCTCCCCGCGTTCAATCGCTTCCAGGTAATTACGGTAAAATGTCACCATCATCTTGATCATTCTCTCATAACTTTCAGTACTGAGCGGATAGTGGTGAATATCCTGATACCCTTGCTGCCACACCTTATCAACCTGATAAGGCTGACCACCGTTTATCGCTTTTGCCAGCTGACCAATACCTGATTGCGCATGGAAACGGTAACTCTTGCGCAGCATACACAAACTATCGGCCACCGCCCCCAAACCACCATCCTGTGCCGCAGCAAACTGATATCCGGTTAGCTGACCAAGCAGTTGTCCTTGGCTCGGACTGTAACCTTGCTCAGAGAAAGAACAAATATCCCCCAGCACCGCACCGGCTTCTACCGATGCTAGCTGATCCCGATCCCCCAGCAAAATCAGCTTGGCATGAGGTGGCATCGCATCCAACAGGCGGGCCATCATCGGCAAATCGACCATTGAGGCTTCATCGACCACCAGCACATCCAGGTGCAACGGATTATCACGATTATGGCGAAACTCCACCCGGTTAGGGATTGAGCCAAGCAAACGGTGAATGGTACTGGACTGAGTCGGGATCTGATCTTTAACCGCTTTTTCGATCGCCAGCGACTGAATTGCCGCGCCAATCGACTCAGTAAGGCGTGCAGCCGCCTTACCGGTTGGTGCCACCAGTTTGATGGTCGGCACTTCAACTTCGCCACCTGACTGACCTTCACGACCAACCTGCAGCGCCTGAGTCACCAGCGCCGCCAGCAACTTGGCAACCGTTGTCGTTTTACCGGTACCTGGGCCACCTGAGATCACCGCAAACTGACGGGTCAGGGCCACGGCCGCCGCTACTTTCTGCCAATTCAGGCAAGCGGTATTCGGTACCAGGCTATCCAACAATTCAAGATCTGCAGCACGGGTTGCTGCGGTCAACACTTTGTCTATCGCCATCCAATCAAGGCTGTCAGGCGCGACCACATCAAGCTTGTCACACACTTCCAACTTACGTGATTCAAGGCTATCCGGCTGGGATTTTCCGCCATTGCGCAGCTGTTGCAATGCCTGAAATAAATAAGTGTAACTACGGGCAAACAACTCATCCAATTTAGCCGCCATCTGAACGGGCTGAATAGCGGCAACCTGCTGTTCAGCCGCAGAAGCCAGCTTAAGGCGCGAGGCTACAGTCTGCTCAAACTGCCAGTACCGGTTGAGGTATAACCGTCCTTGCCGCAACACCAAAGGTGTTGCGGCTTTCCCTTCGGAAACCGCCGCCGAGGCCAGCAAAATTTGCTCCCATAACGCAGGTTCAGGCACCCCCTCCATCAACTGACGGCTATATTCAGCCCCCAGCCCCACCAGGTGGCCACGATCAAGCTTAGCCAGAGGCAAGCAGACATGTCCCTGCCCCAGTTCATAACTCGTCTGAGCAGCCATCAGCGTGACCAGCTGACACGTTTCATCATTATCTGATGCCGCCACTGTTGCTGAAATAAACTTGGCAAACTGGTAATCCAGCGGACGGATCGCCCCTTGTCGGGAAAGAAGTTCAAGCCGTTTAAGCATCCAGATATTCTCCGTCAATCAGTGTTTCCAGTTCTGTCAGTAATTCCAGGCTCGGGCGAGCATTGAAAATACCGCTATCGCCTTCGGCACGAACGCCACGCAGGAACAGATAATAGACACCGCCGAAGTGCTTGTCATAGTCGTAATCAGCCTTGCGGCTTTTCAGAAAACGATGAAGTGCCAGCGCATACAGCTGGTACTGCAGATCATAGCGATGTTCACCCATTGCCATCTCCAGCTGAACGCCGCGGTAGACATCCGGATCATCCCCCAGGTGGTTAGATTTCCAGTCAAGTACGTAATAACGCCCCTGATGTTCAAACACCAAATCGATAAAACCTTTGAGCATCCCGCTTACCGTGGCAAAACCAAGCTCACCAGCACGGGCTGACAATGGATCATGGCGGGCAATCACCTTATTCAGCAGCGGAGCTGACAGTACGTTGATCGGCAACATAAACTCCATCTCGGTCAGGCGCTGGGACGCTGGAATATGGCCTAACTGCAAACTATCGCCATCAAGGCTACAGCTCAATACATCACGGATCATGGTTTGCAGAACAGGCAACCACTCCTCGTCGTAGTTTTCCAGACGCAGCAACTCCAGAATTTTGTTCCGGCTCGCGTCACTATCAACAGGCTCAGTAAATTCAATCTCTTCGAACAGGGTATGCAGGAACGTACCCGGACGGGCACCTCGCGGGAAGGTATAAATCGAGCGCTCCGGCTCAACCAGTTCGTCTTCTTCACCGTCACGATCCTGCGACGAGTCAGTATCAAAACCCGGTAACTCAAATGACGCATCAAAGTGCTGATGCCCCTGCTTAACCAAGCCGGAATAACTGGTAATCCACCAGTTTCGCTCAATTTTAGAAGTGAACTCAGCCGCCACCAGCTCGGATTTTTCCTCTTCCAGTGGCAACCATGGCGAATCAGGCAGCTCAGGCGGTTGCACAATCGCCATCGCTGGCGATGCAGCCACCAGCTTGGCAAGCGCCGCATCCAAATCTGCCACGCTACCTTCCTGGCCATCTTGCACCAGCCAGCCAATCGCAGCATTATGCAGCCCCGTCGGCTCCTTACGGCTCAATCCGTTACGCAGCGGCGACATACCGATATAACAACCGTAGACTGCACGAGTCAGAGCCACATAAATCAGGCGTAAATCTTCGGCCAGGCGCTCTTTTTCGGCCAGCTCCATACACTCTTCACCGGCGGCAACATCCAGTACTGCCTGCTGGGTCTGCTCGTCATGGAACAGGGCTGTGCCTGCCGCACGATAACCACAAACGAACGGCAGGAAGACGATGTCATATTCCAGCCCTTTAGATTTGTGAATAGTGACTATCTGCACCAGGTTACGGTCTGATTCCAGCCTTAGCTGCTGCTCGTCGGCATTGCCGTTCGGCTCTTCGATATGCTCGGCCAGCCAGCGGATCAAGGCATGATCGCTATCAAGAGTCTGGCTCGCCTGCTGAAGCAACTCACCGATATGCAAGATATCAGTCAGACGGCGCTCACCACCGTTTTCGGTCAGCAGCCTTTCCGGGATCCGGCGACTCGCCAGCACATGGCGCAGCATCGGCAATATCCCACGACTATGCCATAATTTGCGATATTTGCGGAACTCGGCAACATACTGCTCCCATTTATCTTCGTCGACATTCAACTCATCAAGCTGACGCGCACTGAGGGCAAACAAACCAGAAGCCAGTGCCGCACGCAATCCGCGTTCGTCTTCCGGCACCAGTACCGCCACCAGCAATCGCTGGATATCATGGGCTTCGGAACAGGCAAACACGCTATCACGATTCGACAGGTAAACGCTGGCAATGCCTTGTTCAGCGAGCGCCTGACGGATCATCGCACCTTCAGCCCCTGTACGTACCAGAACCGAAATATCACCGGCCTGAATCGGCTTGGTCTTTTCACCGTCAACCAGCAGTGCCTCGCCCTGCTGAGACAACGTCAGAATTGTCTGGATTTCCGCAGCTGTTGCTGCCGCCATCACCTTCTGGTAATCGCCTTTTTTAATCGGCTCATCTGCCTCCTGACGCCAGAAACTCAGCGCTGGCTGCTTGTTACCCGCCAGCTGCCAGCCTCTGCTTGCGGCCTTCGGGCTGTGGTTAACAGGCAAAAAAGTAATATCCTGATCATAAATAAACGGGCGCTGCGGCTGCTGGAAAATGGTATTAACCGCCTGAACCATTTCAGCGGTTGAACGCCAGTTAGTTCCCAGTGTGTAGTGGGCCTTAACCTGACGACGCGCCTGAATATAAGTAAAAATATCGGCCCCGCGAAAGGCATAAATCGCCTGCTTTGGATCCCCGATCATAAACAGCCCGCACGCCAACTCTTCAACCGTATCATCCTGAAGTTGAGAAGACGGGTTTTCGCCATAAACAGTGTTGAATATGCTGTATTGCAGCGGGTCGGTATCCTGGAATTCATCAATCATCGCCACCGGGAACAGGCCGCGGATCCGGGCAGCCAGACTACCGTCACTATCATTACTCAAGGCTGCCGCCAGCTGGGTCAGCAAATCGTCAAACGACAACCACCCCTTACGCCGTTTGGCATCCGTGAGTAACTGACGGCACTCCTTGATAGCATGAGCCAACAAAGGGTCCCTGACATTCGGCTTTTTCGTAAGCAAATCACCAATGGTGACAAACACCGGATGCTCCGGCGGGTTGCCCTTACTGGTCTTATCAAACAATACCTGTTGATCAAACTTCTCCAACGCTTTGGGTAGCTGATATCCTGTAGTCTCCTGCTCAGCCCAGTCCCCGACCTCCGCTAGCGCCTTCGGCAGACTGGTTTTGGTATAGCTGCGCTTGTTAACACCGGAGCTGGCAATCAAGCCCTGAAAGTCCGCGGCATCGGCACACCACAGCCGCTTTACATGCTCAATGCGGGCAATGTTGTCGTCATGAACCTGCTGGAGCGAACCCTTAAGCTCCGGCGCGCGAATTTCCACTTCAGCACCAGACAGGAACGGGTTGATATCCCGCAACAATGCCGCCGGAGAAACCCAGATACTACGCACCTCACCCGCCAACGTTCTCGGCAACGGGTAGAAATTTCGCCGCCAGTAATCCGCCACTACTTGAGCCCGCAGATGGCTTTCCTCGGTTACAAATTCATTGTTGAACAGGCTACCAGATTCAAAAGCATTCTGGGTCAACATCCGTTGGCAGAAACCATGGATAGTAAAGATAGCCGCCTCATCCATCTGTCGTTCGGCCTGAAGCAGGATCGAAGCCGCACTCTTATGATCCTGGAGTTCTTCAAGCAGCGGTTTGATCACCGGATCATCACTGTATCCACGGCTAAACGCCAGACGGGCATCATGGATACGTCGACGAATACGATCCCGCAGTTCGGCAGTCGCCGCTTCGGTAAAAGTCACCACCAGGATCTGGTCAACTGTCAGTTCTCGGGGAAAACGGCTGCTGCTGTCACCATGTCCCAGCAGCAGGCGCAGATATAAACTGGCAATGGTAAAGGTCTTACCCGTACCGGCCGAGGCTTCAATCAGTCGGTTGCCATGCAACGGGAATGTCATCGGCCTAAGCTCCTGAGGCTCAATGAGCAGCGCAGAAGGAGCTGAGTCAGTATGATCTGGCGATATGTGTTGTTGAGTCATAGGATGCGCGAGTTCCTGTTATTGCTCGAAACCAGGTTCGAACAAAATTAATTTTTGTGATCAGGCACTAATTCAAATGAATATATCGAATTAACTAACTATTTGTTCTATCACGGTGAGAGGTGTTTCACGGTTTAGCCCGAAACCATTCGCTAGTATTTGCATCACGAAATTTGGTCTACCTCTGGACCTGTGGCCGTACGGTGAACACCTTACAATCAAAAATGATTTACCGACGGCCACCCTACACCTCTCCCGATACTAATCCTCGTCCTTCACCTGCTTGAGATGAAGCAATGCCGGCTTGAGCAATTGTTCGGCCCAGTGTGTCACGTCGCCAGCAAGTATTTCATTCCACTCAGGCCATACCCGGTGAATATAGGCATTGGTGCCTTCACCTTCAAACATGTAACCACCATTAAAAGCTTCCGCCATCTTCGCCTTGGCCTTATCTAACGTATCGTCATCATCGCACCAGTGACCCTGCTTATCCTGGCATGCCTGAAGTCCGGCCAGTACAGTACGCGGGAAATACGACAGCGGCTGAGTCAGCCCCTGATAATAAGCCGTCATTAATGCCATTAACTGGTTACGAGCATACTCTGCTTTAACCGGCTCCAGCAGGTAATGTGCATCGACACCAACCAAATGGGTTTCTTTTGACTGTGCAACCAGCGCCAGGCACAAGTGATCAATCCAGCCTTGCAAAATATCCTGAGCACGAACCTTACCCGGACGGTAACGCACTAACCCGCTTTGGCTATGATGTTTTAACCAGCCTTGAAGACGGATCGGTTGCTCACCAATAAGCAAGGCTTCATCGACCTCAACATCAGGCAGAGGCTTGGCCATCAGGCTGGCAACCTTATCGGCCAGCTTTTCAATCTGCACCCTCTCACCCACCAGCTCAAGCTCACCGAACTCAGCTAATGGCAAGCCGCCCGATGCCTGCTGGTACTCGGCAAAGCGTTCAAATACCGCGTCCTTGCTGCCTTTATCACGACCGACTTCACCCTGAAGATAGCTATCCAGGATGGTCGCCAGCAAATCACTTCGAAGCTGGAAGCGGCTCAAACCATCAAGCACAAACGGCTCATCATCTTCGACTGCGCCTGCTGCCGATTCAAAAAACACTTTCAAACGACGGTTGAAAAAATACTGAACAGGCAATCGCCAGAAGCGTGACAATTCAGCCAACTCCAGCACTGGCATACCTCCCCCTTCACTCGGCTCAGCATCCAACGGCTGCTCCTGAAATGCTTCAGCGGTGATCGGCTCGCGGTTTGCTGCCGGCAACCATTCAGCGGCATAACTAGGCATTACGCCCTGGAATGCCTCCGGACTAAACGGAACCAGCGGGTGAATATGAAGCATCATTTGTGCAAGACGATCTGCTGACTGATCAACTGGTAGAGCCTCGTCTCCTTTCAGACAATAACCCTGCTGACAATACTCCAGCAGCTCACTAACCAATACCGACGGCATTTTTTCACTGTTGTCTTGAATTGATCGTCCAACATAACTGATATACAAGATTTCCTGCGCCGACTGGATCGCCTCAAGGAACAGGTAGCGGTCATCCTCACGACGGGAACGGTCACCATATTTACCGCGACCGGCCATCAAATCAAACCCTTCAGGCGGGATCGAGCGCGGGTAGATACCATCATTCATGCCCAGAAGACAAACCACTTTGAACGGGATCGAGCGCATTGGCATCAAAGTACAGAAGTTCACCTGACCAGCCAGAAAGCGCTGGCTAACCCGCTCACCCGACAGCTTGTCATTAAGGTAGTTCCTCAATACAGCCGGGGTGATCTCGCTTTGATAGCCCGCATCCGAGAGCTGTTGTTCCAGCTGTTGCAGCTTATCGCGGATCATCCTAAGTACCATCTCACCATCGGTGTCGACCGCAAAGAAATCATCCAGCAACTGGTTAAGCACCGAAATCCAGGCCGTTACTGGTTGTGGCTGGGCAAGCAGCTGACGGTTGTGCATCAGCATTTCAATAAACAATCCGAGCTGGCCGGCCAGCTCCGCGTCCATACCCTGCACCTCGTCATAGGCCAGTACACCCTGATACAAACCCGACTCCTGTGGCATGGCATAACCCAGCAACATCCGCTGCAAGCCAAACAGCCAGGTATTTTGCTGCTGACGCGGTAACTCGAACTCACTGGCAGTGGCATCATCCAGCCCCCAGCGGATCCCAACCTCTTCAATCCAGCTCTTAATCCGCTCGAAACGCTCACAGTCAAAGCCGAACTTCGCCATCACCGCAGGTACTTCCAGCAGCTCCAGCAATTCAGATGCCTGACAGCGACTTTCCGGCAGGCTCAGCAGGCGCAAAAAGGCCAGCAGTACCGGGTTTTCCTGATCTGCACTACGATCGGAAATGGAGAAAGGAATATAGCGATCACCCGGCGCATTGCCGAAAACTGCCTGAATATACGGACTGTAACTATTGATATCAGCAACCATCACTACGATATCACGCGGCGAAAGCTCTGGATTGTCAGCCAGCATCGCCAACAAGTTATCATGCAGTACCTCCACTTCGCGCATTGGCGAGTGGCAGGCATGGACTGTCAGCGACTTATCCTGGGCCGATAATGCCAGCTTGTGATAGCTGTTTTCAGTCAGTTCATCGTTAACCCGATCTTCGAGGTTAAGAATATCGGCCTGGATAGAATGCAGTAACGAATCAGACTCGATATCGACAAAAGCTTCGACATCATAGGCTTCCATCTCCGAGAGCAGATACAAATTATCCCGCCCCAGCTTGCCCAGTGACGCCAGCAGGGTGTTACCTACAGCGCCTTCATGCGTGTCATCAACCACGTTATCTTCAATCTCACCTTTCAGGGGTGAAATCACGCCGCCTAATTCGCTATGGTCGGCACACCATTGCAACTGCTGGCGCTGCTTAGCGGCCAGACGGGCAAGGTATTTACGGTCCCGCACTTCCCCCCAGTAATGACGGCACGGGTTAGTAAACATCAAGTGGACATCAATGTGTTTACCCAGAGCGGCCAAGGCATCGAGGTAACGCGGAGGCAGGGCCGAGATACCAAACACGAACAAACGCTTAGGTAACCCATCAGGCAATGGAGCCCCGCTTTGCAGGTAACTTTCCAGCGTCTCGATGAAATTATCGTACAGGTTGGCACGATGATATGGTGACTGCCCGAGTGTCAGGGTCTGATCATAAAGAGCCTGCCACAATAGTGGCTGCCACGGATGCTCTGCCGTCAGCTCTGGATCGATCTGGTCGGCCTCCCAAGCCTGGATCCATTCCGGACGATATACTAAGTATTGGTCAAAGATATCTGCAATTTTTTCTGCCAGCTGGTAACTTTTTACCTGCTGGTCATCCTCACTCAAATAACGGTCCAGCGGCTCAAATTCCGGCTTATCCAGCTGCTGCGGCAAAACCTGCATTAACTTCCAGGTCATCGCCTCTTTGTTAAATGCACTTCGCTCAGGCACGTCACTGAGTACCTTGGTAAACATCTTCCAGATAAAGGTTGCCGGTAATGGAAATTCAAGATTAGCTGCAACTCCCAGCGACCTGGCCAGCTCCAGTTTTAGCCACTGTGACATGCCCGGGCTCTGAACCAGGATTTGCTCCTGTTCAAACGGATTGTCCAGCGGATCACGGCGAATAAGTTCAACAAGGAGGGATTTGAGCAGCTCTAGCTGATTAGAGTGATAGACAGTAAACACGCAGATATCTCACAAGCAGAGAAAGTTACAACGATTGTCTACCAATAGACTACTGGCTGCAAACGAAAAACCCGAGGCTGCTGCTCATTTCACCAAGCGGCCCCCCTAGTTATACCGCCAGTCAGTACTGACTCACGCCTGCTGTAGCTTTAAGTTGAACAGCTGGCTTATCGGACGATAATAGGCAAGGTAACGCACCGCCACATACCCCACCACCACAGTGGCCACAAACAACTCCACCTTAGCCAGCGAATGCACTTGGCTGACATATTGTGCCTCTAGCCCAAACCCACTCATCCAGGCCGCCGCTTTGAACAATGCCGTCGCACTGATCACCATAGGAAAGGTAAATGCCGCATAGCCTGGGCTGAATGGCAGCCGCAGCAGGCGATAAAAAGCCAGGTAAATCACAAAGGTCATCAGTACCGCAATACCCGCCAGCAAACCAATTACCAGCGGTGATGGCGCCTGCATAACCGTCAGGTAACCCGCCAGCGATAGCGAAGCCGGGGCAGCCATAATTGCAATTGTCGGCTTAGCCGCATCAGGAATTTCATGACAGAAGATCAACCGGTAAATCATTAGCGGCAACAGCACAGCATAAACCGCCATTCCGAAATACAGCAGGCTTTCCGCCAGCAAGCGCAGCTCACCACCGGGAAAAGAGACATCGGCAACAATGATCCCGATAGGTGGCACAAACCAGCTGGGTACCATATGGTGCAATTCAAAATCAGTAACCCGGTGGTAAACAAACAAGCTCAAAAATACCAAATGCAAAGCGACAGCCAATAACCACACAGCCTGACCGGTGACAGCGGAATATTGGCCAATGGCCTTCGACACGACCATCAAGGCCATCGCAAACGTCGGTACGACACTGCCGACGACCGGGTGCGTCAAATCATTCCATAGCAGTTTAGGGTGACAAAGGAACTTCACCATCAATACAACCAACAGCAACGAGGCAATCATAGCTCCCGTTAACTGGCCGTAACCGTTAAGGTCGGTTACATTCTCCCAACACCAGCCAAGACTGGCGATCCCTAAAGCCAAACCTGCCATCGGGGTTGGCGCTCCTGCGACTTTCTTCTTTGTTGTCTGAATCATTGATACCACTCCAACTTCACGCCCTACAAGCGGCAAAAGGACTATTACTGAACGCAGGAAAGTCTATCTAAATTGAACCGTTTATAATAATTGAATATATTTAAATGCAGTTTAAATATATCTGAACATGGACGAACCATGAATATTGCCCTCAAGCAACTAAAGGTGTTTGTGACGGTTGCTCAGGAACGTACGATTACCGCTGCAGCCGAAAAGCTGTTTCTCTCCAAACCTGCCGTCAGCATGGCACTGTCTGAACTGGAAAAGCATCTCGGTCATAAACTATTTGACCGTAACAATAACCGCCTGATCATCAACGAACAGGGCAAGCGGCTGCTTCCTTTGGCCGATGAACTACTGGCTCGTAGCCATGCTATCGAGCAACTTTTCGATCAGGCAGGCCCTGTAACCGGCAAGCTCAAAATAGGCTCCAGCGATACTGTAGGCAACCAGATCACCCCTTTCCTACTACGTGATTTTCGAGCCAGTTGTGAACATAAAGAGCAAACACTATTCATTTCCAATACCACCCAGATCTGCCACAAACTGAGTGAATTTGAGCTAGATATAGGATTGGTCGAAGGTAAAGTACAGCAACCCGATCTGGTGGTTCAACCCTGGCTGAGCGATGAAATGGTGGTTGCCTGCCACCCAGAACACCCACTGACAAAAATCCATGATTTACGCTTGTCCGATCTGGAGCAGTCGGAATGGATCTTACGCGAACCGGGCTCCGGAACGCGCGAATATTTTCTTAATCGTATCGCACCGAGGCTGGATGAGTGGCATCAGGCATTTGAACTCAACACAACCGAAGCCATTATCAACTGCGTAGCTGCGGGACTGGGAATAACTTGTCTGTCACGGCTCGCCGTCGAACACGCGCTCGAAGATCACCGGTTGGTTATCCTCAAGCTGCCGCTGGATATGCATCGCCAGTACTGGTTGCTCTATCACAAAGAGAAATACCAGAGCCCGCTGCTGAGGTTATTTCTGAAATTTTGCCAAGACTGGACACACAATGAAAACTAACCGCAACTAAACTCGATTATCACCATGACTAAAGGCAATGATTTGGCTAATCTGACACAGCGGACGGCCCGATTCCTGCTGCCAATCACAAAATGCAGACTGGGTGGCCAACTGTGATCGCTGAGTATCCCGCCCACCATCAATAATACCGGTATTGCGCAGGTAAGATTCGACATCATGACTCAGGATAAAAGTATCTTTACCCATGATCCGCAATGTATAAGGGCCAGTGTTCCCACCCAGGCGCTTACCATGCTTTTTCAAATAGCGCCACAAGCCAATAATGTCCTCACTGGGCCAGTCGGCAACCATCGCCGCAAAAGAACCATGCTCAATCGCAACTTCATGGATCATACGGGCGTTCTCAGGAATGGTCATGACTTTGCCCAAGTGGCGAATTATTGCAGGGTCAGTCGCTTTTCGTTCCCACATTTCCGTCGGCATCAACAGCATCTTTTCGATGTCGAAACCAAAGAACACCTGCTCGAAGTTGGGCCACTTATTACGGACAACTTTCCAGCTCATGCCAGATTGGAAAACTTTCTGAGTAAACGCCGCCAACCAGCGATCATCCGGAATAGCCTTCAATTGTTCTGCGTCCAATGGGGTCGCCAGCTGGCTTTCCAACCCGGTTTCACCGCCTTTTTTTTCAGCCGCCCGAGCATAAATATGAGTAAATTTTTCCCGTACCATCACATTAATACGCTTATTACTGGACATTGCCCTTTATGCTACTGTATAAACAGCCAGTAAATCAATTTCGGAGAGGGTGACCATGGCTGTTATCGTCAAATATGTAGTTGAGCGCAACGGAGAAGAAAAGATGACTTTCACCTCTAAGTCCGAAGCCGACGCATACGACAAAATGTTGGATATGGCTGACGAGATGTTCACTTTGCTAAGCGAAAGTGAACTGTTCGAAGAAGATGAAGCCAAGCAAGAAGAACTATCATTGTTCCTTGCACAAAAACGTGAAGAAGTACTGATCGCACTAGGTGCCAAAAAGAAAGCGGCACCCAAAAAGAAAGTAGTGAAACCTGAAGCTGTTGACGAACAGCCACAGGATGATGCTGCATAATCTTTACGGCTGACAGCTTCGACATGAATAAACCTCCTAACCGGAGGTTTTTTTATGCGCCTATTTCCGCCCTAGTCATAATAAACCCAGTAGCTAAGGTAATATTCCCATCATTTTGCACTGATTAACTACTGCCCTCTTCAATATCGTGCCAACTGTCATTATGATGGTTTCATCTTGTTATCGAGCAATCGTATACAAGCTGCCTGCATTGCAGAGCAGTGCTCAAAACTTTTGATATGGAGACCGATAAATAATGGCCAGCTTTTCACTTGCCCTTGGTACCGCAACTAAAAACCGTGACGGTAAAATCATTGAGGCTTTCTTCCCGACACCGGTTCTAAACCCATCTGACGACCTAGTTGCAACTGTTGCTGCTGTTGTTGACTACAAAGAAGGCAACCAGGTGATTGAAGTCACTCCAGCCCAATGCGTGGAACTGGCAAAAGCATTTACCGTTGCAGGCAATGAACAAAGTGCCCTGTTTGCAACCAAGGCTGCCCAGTCTACCCAGCCACTGGTGATCGTTATTCTGGAAACTGATGAGAAGCCTGCATCTGTCGCTGAAGGCTTCCTGAAACTTCAGCTGATCTCTCACCGCCAGGTTAAACCACACGGCGTTGTACTTGACGGTATCTTCGGCCTGCTTCATAACATCGCATGGACCAGCCACGGTCCAATCGACCTGCCAGAGCTGGCAGAACGCCAGATGGAAGCTCGCCTTAACGGTGAAGTACTAACCGTCGACTGCGTAGATAAATTCCCTAAAATGGTTGATTACGTGGTACCGGCAGGTGTTCGTATTGCTGATACTTCCCGCGTTCGCCTTGGTGCACATGTGGGTGAAGGCACTACCGTTATGCACGAAGGCTTCATCAACTTCAACGCTGGTACAACAGGCGTGAGTATGGTTGAAGGCCGTATCTCTGCTGGTGTTGTTGTTGGCAATGGTTCTGACATCGGCGGTGGCGCATCCATCATGGGTACGCTATCTGGTGGTGGTAAAGTGGTGGTATCTATTGGTGAAAACAGCCTGCTTGGCGCTAATGCTGGCCTTGGCTTCCCTATGGGTGACCGTTGTACGATTGAATCAGGCCTGTATGTTACAGCTGGCTCTAAAGTCCGCATGCTGGATGCTGATGGCAAAGAAGTTGAATTTGTTAAAGCACGCGATCTTGCCGGCAAGCCAGACCTGTTATTCCGCCGCAATTCAATGACAGGCCAAATTGAATGCCTGACCAACAAATCAGCGGTTGAGCTAAACAGCGAGCTACACAGCAACAACTAAGTACTTGCGATAAAAACAGGCTGCCAAGGCAGCCTGTTTTTCACTTAATTCAGTCAGTAACCCCGGTCAATCAGCCCATAGCTACTCTGACCATTATTACATTCATCCGGATAATCCGGATTAACTACGGTACTGACTTTTGCCTTACCACTACAATACTCAAACCGCCCCTGTAAATAACCTGCACGATATTTTTCGTATTCAGTTTCGGTCAACGCCCCTTGCTTGCTCAAGCGCTTCCTGTCCCACTCACGGTAACCTTGTTCACCATGGTACGCACCGAGCTGTTCCCACTCTTTCTGTTGCGACAATTCCGACTCATACTGACTAACGCAAGCCGTCAAGACAAGAATTGCTGCCAGAGTCATCAATCTCAGCATCATTCCGCCCCCTGTATCTTGCCTAAGTATGGCTCATGAACAGAGTTAGCGTAGCTACTTACTAATGGTGTAAGTAAACGGATTTGCGAATGAGAACTTGCTGCCGCTCATCTTAACCTTTCCCAGTTTCATAGCGACAAGAACTTCTTTCTGCACCCGGATCAGTGAGAAAAAACGGACCACCATAAAAACAATAAACACAGGCATAATAACCTGAGCCATCGGAGCCGACTGCAAAAGGAGATCATTAGCCAGCCATACCGCTAACATCACCAGCATCACATATAATGAATGCGGCTTCAGGGTTATCATGATCCTATTGTCAGATTCTTTACGCTCAAAGAAAAAATTCATGGCAATCACTCGTCAAATCAAAAGATGAGGCTAACCTTCTCATAGCGACCAGCCTGGAGACAAGGGCGAAACCAGGCTTTTCTACAAATACAAAACCTGATTTTGAACCGCCTGTGGTTCCACTATGACACTACCAACCACTTCATTAATACCGTCAAAAACCCGAATCTCATGTTCACCAGCAAACAAATCAGCCTTCAGCAAACCGGTGCTATATTTATTTCCGGTCAGGCCAGCCAATTTACCATCAACGAAAACTTTCTTTCCCTTTACTGGGAGAAGCTCCTTATCGAGTACATTTAGCACTAACGTCCCCAAGCCATGGTCGGTTTTGATCCGTTCGCGTTTCAATTCAAGTTCACATTCCACCTTTGGGTTCAAACCGAAATTGATAGCCATATTGCAACTAGCAAATGGCGTCAAGTGAAAGCCTTCAGAAGCTTCACTTACCCGGTGGAAAGCCAAATAGACGTCGACATTATCCAGCTGTTTGGTTTCAAATAACTCTCTCGCCTTATAGAAGCCATTGTCATAACGCACAATCAGCACTCTTTCTTGCACAGGCTCTTTGTCCCCAGCCAAACGAACGATCAACGCCAGATTCTGAGCTGAACCGACTTCATTAACCACTTCATCAGGAATAATGAACGTAAATGTCCCCTGATCTTTAAATTCAGTCAGGCTCCAGTTCACACTAGACTGAAGCGGTACTAGGACCATTTTTGTACATGTATCCTTGGTTATATTGACCGTTTTATCACTCTTTCCGATCACCTTATTAGCATCATATAGATACATTGTCAGCCGATGGTAACCGGAGTCGAGATTCAACAGAATGGGGACAATTCCCAGTTCCTTATTGATAGTAAAAACTTTCTCCTCACCACCATTAATCGACAAGCCAAATTGCGGCTGAGATAACGCAGCAATCTCTTCAGGCAATAAATCAAGCATCAGGCTCGGCAGAGATTGTACGTTGCTGAGATCTACAATCGATTCACCAAAACTTGGTGATAGGACAAAATCAAGTTCAGCCAACCTGCCTTCAATAATTTCTTGTCCTTTGGTTTTCGACACATACTGCAGCTCTTTACCTTTACCATCCAGCGTCAACACCAAATCGACATCATAACAACCAGGCTTTAAAGGTAGGGTCTGTTGAGATACAACCTTACCATCAGTTTTCTGGGTCGCAGACAAATCAAAGAGCTGCTCCTCTCCACTTTTTGTATTAGTAACTTTCACCTGACCGTGATAATTACGATCAACATTGGCTTCGTCATCCGTGATGAAATCAATCACCGCCGCCTGTGAATAAACCGCCGATTGAAGAGCATCTGATCCCAAATTCTGCAAATACGTTGCTGCAAATTCCATATTCACAACAACCTGATTATCAACCTTTGGGCCATTATCAACCGCACCGCTTCCTTCGCCACAGCCAACCAAAAGAAAACTAAGTAATGCACTACTTAGTAACTGTTTTTTAGTTTTATGCATAGTTATTCTTAGCCCTAAGATAAATAACAATGTGCAACCACGCACACAAAACAAAAGCACGCGAATCTAACACAAACAAGATAAAAACGGGAAGACACAATCAAAAGAAAAAGTCCTCTGCTGCCATTTTTTTGCTCTGAATGTTCACAGATAAAGACAATAAAATAACAGCTGCATATTTTCTGCACAATTCCTGAAAAATCAGTTCAAAGCCGAATTGCAAAGCTATGCATTTTGAACCAAAACAAAACACAAATTGGAAAATGAGTAGAGACTTAACGGATGATAAAGAGTTCTTAATTAGTGGTGGAGTGGCTGGGGGACGGGACCGCACGACCGAGACTCATCAGTCCACAGGACGAACACATCATACTCTAAACGTAAAAAAGCCTCGTCATTTCTGACGAGGCTTCTTAATAAGTGGCGGAGCGGACGGGACTTTCCATACCGAACATCAGCGCGTCCCCCTGCGTGACAGGCTGCCAAGCTCTTGAGGTAATAGGCTAACCAACTGAACTACCGCTTCACTCAGAACCTATACTCAAATTGCAAACGTAAAAAAGCCTCGTCATTTCTGACGAGGCTTCTTAATAAGTGGCGGAGCGGACGGGACTCGAACCCGCGACCCCCGGCGTGACAGGCCGGTATTCTAACCAACTGAACT
>NZ_CANMZV010000021.1 GCF_947502415.1 uncultured Photobacterium sp.
TGGTGCCTCGAGGCGGAATCGAACCACCGACACGAGGATTTTCAATCCTCTGCTCTACCGACTGAGCTATCGAGGCAACGGAGCGCTATTAAACGGGTTTTCCGCGTTTTCGTCAACTACTTTTTTAATAAAAATGATTTCGGAATGCCTGCTTGCTTGCTTTTTGAACGTTACGGGCGTTTGCGGCTATTCCTTTGTCATTCCTTTAGATTTTTCCCTGATTAAACTCTTTCTGGAAGTTGGTGACTTTCTGTAAATAGCGCCTTGCTTCTGCTTTAGGGTGCTTGTTGGTCAGCGCCCAGTAAACCTGGTTTGGTTTCAGGCGATTAATATCATTCATAGCCCGCTTGCGATTGCTGTGGAACGTTTTCAGCACTCCGCCGGTACCGCCGTTATAGGCGGAAATCATACTGTACTGTAGCGACAGCGGATCGCGAACGCCTTTAAGGTAGCGATTTTGCAATATGTAAAAATACGCGGTGCCTGTATCGATATTTTTAGCCGGGTCAAACAGGTATTGCGGTGACGGTTTACCGGATTTCTTCTTAACCAGCTTAAACACGTCTGCGCCTGCGGTGTTCGGTACCACCTGCATCAGACCGTAGGCATTGGCATGGCTGACGGCATAAGGGTTGAAGCTGCTCTCTGTTTTGATGATTGCGTAGATTAGATCTTCTGAAATACCATATCGGCGCGAGGCATCACGTACTATGTTGGCATATTTGTAACTACGTTTGTTGACGTGATCAGCCACCATCGGGATCTCGACATAATATGCTTGCTGGTAACGGATCTTTCGTTTCTTCAGTTTGCTGTTGATAAGGTAGTCGGCAAACTTATTAGCCCGCCAGGACCATTCGACAGGTTTGCCTTCCTGATCCAGCACCTGACCATAAAGGAAAGGTTTGCCGTTGAGCTCGATAGCTGAGTCGGAATACAGGTCAACTCCAGCCGGATTGTCCGGCGTCAGCAGGGTCGTGGTAATGGCTTCTTTAAGGTGCTTTTCCGGCTCGGTGGTGGCCACTGTTTCGACAATGACGACCCCTCGGACGAAATCAACATGGGCACGGCTAAGGTAGCCGTCGGTATATTTGACGTACTGGCGTTTGCTGGCAACAAGGGAATCCTGGTCGCCCCAATAGCGTTTAACCTTGCCGTTGAAGCTATTCATCAGGCGGTCAAGGGCAGCAGCATCTTTGGTAAACTGCCCCGGCAGCGGAGCAAGGTTTTTGGCAAAGCGGTTGGTCGCGGTGTAGTCGACATCATAGAATTTTTCGACAATCTCACGGCTGCATCCGCTGAGCAGAAGCAGTGACAATAAAAGCGCGCGTTTTTTCATAATTCCCAGTAAAAAAAGACATCACTTGTAGTTCGCAAATGATGTCAGTTTCTGTCTCTCCGGGTAAAGACTATTACACCGGAAGATGAATAAATCGTGAAGTCAGGGGGTTATTCGCTTGGCGGAGTATAGCCGTCGATGATAACGTCCTGGCCTTCGAACAAGAAGTTCACCATTTCTGTTTCCAGCAGCTTGCGGTGCTCCGGATCCATCATGTTGAGTTTCTTTTCATTGATTAGCATGGTTTGTTTTCCTTGCCACTCGGCCCAGGCTTCCTTCGATATATTATCGAAAATACGCTTGCCCAGTTCGCCAGGGTAAAGCTGGAAATCCAAACCTTCTGCTTCTTTTTTCAGACGAGCACAAAATACTGTACGGCTCATTGAGTGGCTCCTTCAATTTTAATCGTCATCAATACGCTGCTAGTTATACCAGAGAGCTGCGGCCGCTTCTAGATTTCACGAGGAAAGGACAAGAGCGACCAAGTGTCGTCAATCTCTCTTCAATTCATAGTGCAGGCTGTCAAGTATTTGCTGCACCGGGGCGGCTAGGCCGACCTTGGGCGGCTGGTTAAGGTTATACCATTGCCCTTTGTCTGACTCCTGCACCATATTTGGTAGCTCTTCGAGTCGGAACAGTACCGGTACAATATCGAGGTGATAGTGGCTGAACGTATGGCGGAAGGCATTGAGCTGTTCCGATGCTCGGATAAGTGTGGTCGAGCTGCCAAGGCGCTGTTCGACAATTGCGTCAATATCCTGGTGATCATGTTGCGGGAAACACCACAGGCCGCCCCAGATCCCAGTTGGTGGTCGCTGCTCCAGCCAGACTTCTTCGCCGCACTGGAAAATAGCGAACCAGGCCTGTTTTTCCGGCATGGTTTTTTTAGGCTTCTTGCCCGGAAAATCCAGTTGGCGTTGCTGGGCTTTGGCCTGGCAGATATCGGTTACCGGGCATAGTTCGCATTTAGGCTTGCTGCGGGTGCAGATCATCGCTCCCATGTCCATCATCGCCTGGTTGTAACGCTCGACCCCGTCTGCGGGAGTATTGGTTTCGGCGATTTGCCACAAGGCATTTTCAACCGCTTTCTTGCCTGGCCAGCCTTCGATGGCATAGCAGCGCGAAAGAGTACGTTTTACGTTGCCATCAAGGATCGGATGATGCTGTTTAAGGGACAGCGATAATACGGCACCGGCCGTGGAGCGCCCGATCCCCGGTAGCGCAATTACCTGTTCTATGTCAGTTGGGAATTCGCCGCCGTATTCAGAGACAATCATTTGTGCAGCCTTGTGCAGGTTACGAGCCCGGGCGTAGTAACCCAGCCCGGTCCACAGGTGCAGAACTTCATCTTGTTCGGCGGCGGCAAGATCCCGGACTGTAGGGAAACGATCCATAAAGCGCTCGAAATACGGAATAACGGTGGCTACCTGGGTTTGCTGAAGCATGATCTCGGAGAGCCACACTTTGTATGGTGTCTTGTTGAGCTGCCAGGGTAGCGTTTTACGGCCAAATTTGTCGTACCACGCTAAAATGGCTTCAGAGAAGGTATTGGTCACAGAAATTAGCTCACTTTACTGACAAGCTTTAAAAGCGTGCCGTTATGATAATTTTTGTGCTGATTGCACCACAAACTGACGGCTGTCGCAAACGACGGACTTGCACTTAAGCTGTAACTTTGGATAATGCCGACGCTTAGTTTTTATTCTTTTCTAGTTTAGGTAATACGATGAGCGAAGTTTCAAAGACCTCAGGCGAAGTTACAATGTCTGAATTTACCGAAGACGGCAAACTGGTACGTAAAATTCGTAGCTTTGTTCGTCGTGAGGGCCGTTTGACCAAAGGCCAGGAGTTGGCTTTAGATAACAATTGGCCAACCATGGGTATCGATTTCGCTCAGCAGATGCTGGACTGGAAAGAAGTCTATAACCGCGAAGCTCCAGTTGTGCTGGAAATTGGTTTTGGCATGGGTGCTTCTTTTGTTGAAATGGCAAAGAATGCACCAGAGAAGAACTACATCGGTATTGAAGTGCACAGCCCTGGTGTAGGTGCATGTCTGATGGGCGCTGAAGAAGCTAGCCTGACTAACCTACGCGTAATGTGCCATGATGCGGTTGAAGTATTTGACCATATGATCCCGGACGGTAGCCTGGATATGGTTCAGTTGTTCTTCCCTGACCCATGGCATAAGGCTCGTCACCACAAACGCCGTATCGTTCAGCCTGAATTTGCTGAAATGGTACGTAAGAAGCTGAAGATTGGCGGCATTTTCCACATGGCGACAGACTGGGAAAACTATGCTGAGCACATGGTTGAAGTTATGAATGCTGCGCCTGGTTACCGCAATACGGCAACTGATGGTGATTATATTCCGCGTCCGGAAGATCGCCCGCTAACTAAATTTGAAGCACGTGGACATCGTTTGGGTCACGGTGTGTGGGATATGAAGTTCGAACGAACTGAATAATTTTCCTCTGGCAGGGCTTTGTTTGATAGCCCCCAGTCAGACAGCGTCAAATGTAATTTAGAAGAAGCCAACCTCGTGTTGGCTTTTTTAGCCTTGGAGAAAAAATAATGAAGCCAACAGAAACGTTGCTTAACGAGATTTTAGATGAAGTCAGGCCCTTGATTGGTAAGGGTAAAGTTGCTGACTATATCCCGGCATTGGCAGAAGTTTCGGCCAATAAGCTCGGTATCGCTGTATGTTACAACGATGGTGAAGTTATTCAGGCGGGAGACAGCGAGGAGAGGTTCTCGATCCAGTCTATCTCTAAGGTACTGAGCCTGACACTGGCAATGACCTTATATCAGCCGGAGGAAATCTGGAAGCGGGTAGGTAAGGAGCCATCAGGGCATGCCTTCAACTCCATGATCCAGCTTGAAATGGAAAATGGTATTCCGCGTAATCCGTTTATTAATGCCGGAGCTTTGATTGTTTCTGATCTGCTGCATAGCCGCTTGTCGGCACCGCAATACCGGATGCTTGAGTTGGTTCGTGAATTGGCCTGTGATCCGCATATTGTTTACGATAAGCTAGTGGCTGCATCTGAAATGCAGCACAGTGACCGTAATGCCTCTATTGCCTACCTGATGCGCTCTTTTGGTAACTTCGAGAACGAAGTTATGCCGGTGCTGACCAACTATTTCAGTTACTGTGCGCTGAAGATGAGCTGTGTCGACTTGGCGAGGACATTTAGCTACCTGGCAAATAAAGGGCTTCCTTTAGGCGCAAAAAAAACAATTATCAGCCAGACTCAGAGTAAGCAAATCAATGCCCTGCTTGCGACCTGTGGTCTTTATGACGGTGCCGGTGAATTTGCCTATCGGGTTGGTATGCCGGGCAAGTCTGGTGTAGGTGGCGGCATTGTCGCGATTGTTCCGGGCGAGATGTCTATTGCGGTTTGGTCTCCGGAGCTGGATCCATCCGGAAACTCTCTGGCGGGAACCGCAGCATTGGAATTACTGGCTGAGCGGATAGGCCGCTCGATTTTCTAAAGGGACTGCCTGTATGGCTTAGGTTGTTCCCGATCGTTTAGGGATGCCTATGTCGTTACGTGTTAATTGTTATATTTTCCCCCTGCTGGGGCTTATGATGTCTGCCGGAGGCCAGGCAGTTCAGGAGCTTCAGTGCCAGCCGAAATGGCACAATGCCATGAGCCTTGATGACGGGACGCTTAATCTCGACCGTTTAAGATCGAATCATCAGGCCAGCTCTTCTTTGGCGTTCACAAGGTTAAACTGAATGATCAGCAGATGGCAGTGTTAGCAGATTACCATCGCCTGATGCTTGATGATTTGCCTTATGCTCTTTCTCACTCTCAGCTGATTGATAATGAGCTTTGCGATAGGGTTGCTACTCGCCAGGCAAAAGAAAATGAGATCCAATCTCTGATCCCTGCACTTAAGCGTTGGCAAAGCGTAACGTTGGAGTGAGCTTAGATGTGAGGGTGGTGAAAGGAATCGTGAAAGAGGCATGATTTTAAAACCTTGCCTCTTATTATTTGTTTTTTTATTCGTCTTCTTCCACAAACGCAGCCAGCAGATCGTTAAGGAACAGTTTGCCGTGTTCGGTGATCTGCCACTTATCGTCTTGGTCTTCCAGATAGTTTAGGTTGATAGCCCAGTCAATTGATGACTCGATTGCACTAAGTGGCAGGCCCGTACGTTCGATAAAGTCCTTCTTCGGAAACGATTCCAACAGGCGGAAACGGTTCATGAAAAACTCAAATGGCCGTTCGCTGTTTTCGACTTGAGTTTCCTGATCCAGGTAGGGCTTCTCCGGGTTCAGGTAGCCGCGCGGATGTTTCACCTTGACTGTACGGGTAATTGTGCCGTCGGCAAAACTGATTTTTCCGTGGGATCCGCAGCCAATTCCCAGGTAGTCACCAAAACGCCAGTAGTTGAGGTTGTGGCGGCATTGCTTACCGGGTTTGCTGTAGCCAGAGATCTCGTATTGCACGTAGCCTGCTTCTGTTAGCAACTTATGGCCCTGCTCGAAGATATCCCATAGGTCATCATCGTCCGGCAGAGTCGGCGGCTTGGAGTAAAACAGGGTGTTCGGCTCGATAGTCAGCTGGTACCACGACAGGTGTGGCGGGTTGAGTGCGATTGCCTGTTGCAGGTCTGACAGGGCATCCTCGATGGATTGATCCGGCAGGCCGTGCATTAAATCAACATTAAAGCTGTTTAAGCCAGCTTCGGTGGCGAGCTGAGCTGCACGGATTGCTTCGTCGCAGCCATGGATTCGGCCAAGGCGTTTTAATTTTTCGTCCTGGAAGCTCTGGATCCCGATGGAGATCCGGTTAACCCCGACCTCGCGGTAGGCGTTGAAGCGTCCGGCTTCCACCGTGCCTGGGTTAGCTTCCATGGTAATTTCGATATCAGGGCTGAATGGGATCCGCGCTTCGATAGCCTGTAGCAGGCGGCCAATTTCTTCCGGCGAGATCAGGCTTGGCGTGCCACCACCAATAAAGATTGAATGAAGCGGACGGTAGCCGTTTTCCAGCTGGTAGGCGGCCAGATCAGTCTCCAAATCGTCAATGAGGGCATCAATATAGTCGAGTTCGGGAATGTCCGTCTTCAACGCATGCGAATTGAAGTCGCAGTACGGGCATTTCTGTACACACCAGGGGATGTGGACATACAAGCTTAGTGGTGGTGGAACTAGCATTAGACGTCCTTCAGGGCGGCAAATAGTTGTTTCAGTGCCTTGCCACGGTGAGACAGCTGTTTTTTGCGCACAGACTCAAGCTCGGCAGATGCACACTGCTCTTCAGGTACCCAGAAGATAGGATCGTAGCCAAAGCCATTTTCGCCGTGGGCTTCAGTCAGGATACTGCCTTCCCATGTGCCATGGCAAACCAGCGGGGTTGGGTCATTTTCATGACGCATCATCACCAGTACGCAGTGGAAACGGGCTGTGCGCTGTTCTGCCGGCACACCTTCCATTTCTTTCAGTAGTTTTTCCAGGTTTTGCTGGTCACTGGCATCTTCCCCGGCAAAGCGGGCAGAGTAGATACCTGGCGCACCTTTGAGGAAGTCTACCTCCAGGCCTGAGTCGTCAGCAATCGCAGGCAGGCCGGTTTCCTTCGCCGCATGACGAGCTTTGATAATGGCATTTTCAATGAAAGTGGTGCCGGTTTCGGCAACAGATGAAACATTGTAATCGCTTTGTGCCACAACATCGAAACCAAAGTCTGCAAGCAGGCTTGCCATCTCTTTTACTTTGCCCTGATTGCCAGTGGCCAGTACTAGTTTGCTCATCGTTGTTCCTCGGTGAGTCCGCAAGGACTGATAATAATGGTGCGCTATGATAATACCAATCTCTGCTGGTCTCCACCTTGTTGGGAGGCTGTTACCTTGAGATGTTTATAGGGGAATATGTAAAGGGGAGCAGATAGGCTCCCCTTCTGAAGTATCTAAGTATCTGGCGATAGGTTAATCGACGTAGAAGGTTTGCTTGAAAGCAATTTGCCCGTTGGTGCCGTTGCGGGTGATATCAATGGTGAAACTGAAACTCTCTTCATTGGCATGGTTCAACTCGGCCAGGTAATAAATGGCTTCTCCTTCACGGACTTCGCGAAAGGTGAGGTTTTTGATAGTTCCGAGCAGGTTTTTTGCTTGTCCGGACAAGGCGGCAGGGACTGCAGGGTTGCCTTCTTGGCTTTTGTCCAGCACGGTAACGTTGACGATCGCTGAGTAGCGGCTACGTTGGATACGGTAAGTGCTGGCGATTTCCGGGGTCAGAAATGTTGAAGGAAAACTGGAATAGTGGACTTCGAGGTTACCGATATTTTTCAGCTGTTCAGCGTGAACGGGGAGTGCAGCAAACAGTAATGCCGATAATAAATATAAGATACGAGTCATGATTTTATCCTTCTGGATACACACCGGTACCAATATGCCCCTGATAACCCGGCGGTTATTAAATTCCTTTTAGTATAGCTAGTGGCGGTTGTTAGTTGTTTGTAGTTGATAGTCGATAGTATCAGCCCGGCCAAAGGCCGGGCTGAGTGGTTTTTTTGAGCTTCAGGCTGAAAGCAGTTCCGAAACCACCTGCGGGATTTCGCGTGGGCTTTCGATTCTGACTTGTTTGTGGCGGCCTAACTCACCTTTTTCGATCACCACTTGTCCCTTGGCAACGCGAAACTGTTTGGACAGAAATTTACCCAGATGGGCATTGGCTTTGCCGTCGACCGGTGGGGCTGTAATCGCTATCTTCAGTTCATCTCCGTGCAGGCCGACGATCTGATCGCGGCTCGCTTTGGGTTGGATATAAAGGCGGATCACTAAATCGTCGCCACTTTGGCTTACAGCATTTTGGCTCATAGCTGATACCAGATTGGGCCGATCAAGTCACCCATCAGGATGTTGGCAAACTGAAGGCCGATAAACAGAACGATCACACTCAGATCCAGTCCACCCATTGCAGGAATGAAGCGGCGGATTGGGGCGGTCATCGGTTCGGTCAACTGATGCATAACGTATTCAACCGGGCTGCGTCCCTGGCTGACCCAGCTCAGGATCGCGCGAAGTAGTAGTACCCAGAAGATTAGGCCACCAGCAGCTTTAAGCAGAGAAAGGCCTCCTACCCATAAGAAATCGATACTAAAGGCCATGTTGCCGCCAGTCAGAGCCAGTTGCAGCAGGACAAATTTGGTAATACTCAGTACATAGGCAAAGAGCAGCGTCGCCAGATCCAGCGAGCCAATCGAAGGGATGATACGACGTAGAGGGCCGACTACCGGCTGGGTTGCCTTAACAATGAACTGGGAGAACGGGTTATAGAAATCCGCTCGTGCCCATTGGAGCCAGATTCGCAGCAAGACGACCATGATGTAGAGGTCGAACAGAGTACTGATTAAGAAACCAATTGAATTCATAACTAAACCTTAAAATAATTTTTCCATTTCTTCAGCGCGGGAAACTGCGGCACGCATTGCTTTTGCTACGGTATCACTAAGTTGATGTTCGTTAAATGTCCGTATCGCTTCTGCGGTGGTTCCGCCCTTGGAGGTCACTTGCTCGCGCAGGGTTGCAAGATCGGTTTCCGGGTTGGCAATGACCATTGCCGCCGCCCCAGCGGCTGACTGTTGAACCAGCTGCCGGGCTGTCTGCGGGTCAAAACCTTGCTTGATGGCTTCTTCCTGCATCGCTTCCATAAACAGGAAGAAGTAGGCTGGTGCGCTGCCAGCTGCCGCTATAATACCGTTAATTCCTGCTTCTTTCTCTACCCAGCAAACCTCGCCGACAGCTTGCATCAAGTTTTCGGAAAAAGTTTTGTCTGCTTCGGTGATGGCTGTCGCGGCATACATACCACTCATTCCTTTACCAACCAGGGATGGGGTATTGGGCATAACACGAACCAAGTTTAATTTTGTATTCAGCATTTCATTCAGGCGCTGGGCTGAAATACCGGCTGCGATTGAAATCACCAGTTTGCCACTAAAATCGAGTACCTGTAGCGGGCGGCAAGCTTCTTCCATCAGTTGGGGTTTGACGGCCAGTACGATAACCTCGGCCAGCTCAGCAGCCCGCAGGTTGTCGTCACTGGTGTGGATACCGTAGTCGCGGGCTAGTGGCTCGCGACGTGCAGGGCCAGGAGCTGTTGCGGTGATTTTATCCGGACTGTAGCCGCTGGACACCAGTCCGGCGATGATTGAGCGGGCCATATTGCCGGCACCGATAAAAGCGATTGAACGTTGTTCCATGTTAAATCCTTGTGTTGATAGCGCCGAGTTTTCGAGCGGGCAGCAATTCCCGTCGATGTTACGTGAAACTCGTCTGCGTCCTTATTGTTTGTTGCTGTAATCCCTGGCACCGAAAATTGCAGTACCAATGCGGACGATTGTACTGCCGGCTGCAATGGCTGCTTCCATATCGCCGCTCATCCCCATTGATAAAGTATCGAGCTGGGGGTGTTTGCTTTGCAGGGCATGCTGGGCGTCGGCTAACGCCTTGAATGCGGCGTACTGGCTGTCATAATCATCGGCTTTTTGCGGGATTGACATCAGGCCCCGCAGCACCAGGTTCGGCATTGCGGCAATTTCGTCTGCCAGTGCTTCCAGTTCATTAAAGGTGATACCGGACTTGCTGGCTTCAGCGCTGGTGTTGACCTGTAGCAATATATTCAATGGTGGTAACTCTGCCGGACGTTGCTCGCTCAGGCGACGGGCGATCTTGGCACGGTCGATAGAGTGTACCCAGTCGAAATGCTCGGCGATCTGTCGGGTTTTGTTTGACTGGATAGGGCCGATGAAGTGCCAGCTCAGCTGAGTGGCTTGCTTGCTGGCGGCAAAATGCTGGACCTTTTCGACCCCTTCCTGGACATAGTTTTCACCGAATGCGAACTGCCCCGCAGCAATGGCTTCTTTGATTGCTGTAATTGGTTTCGTTTTGCTGACCGCCAGTAGTTGCACGGAATCGGCTGTTCGACCGCATTTTTCGGTCGCTGAGGTTATCTGGGAGATGACCTGTTCAATATTTTGTTTGATACTACTCATAATTGATTCTGTGGGGAAAATTTATGGATATCACTGAACTACTGGACTTTAGTGTAAAGCATAATGCCTCTGATCTGCACCTTTCTGCAGGTGTTCCGCCAATGATCAGGGTAGATGGTGATGTAAGGAAACTCAGTTTGCCGGCTTTGGAGCATGGCGAGGTGCATCGGCTGGTCTTTGACATTATGAATGATGCCAAGCGTAGGGAGTACGAGGAGAGGATGGAAGTCGACTTTTCCTTTGAGCTGCCACAGGTAGGCCGTTTTCGTGTCAATGCGTTCCAGCAGTCCCGCGGAGCCGCAGCGGTGTTCCGGACTATTCCGATCAATATACCGACCCTGGAATCACTTAATGTGCCTGAGGTGTTCTATCAGATAGCCCAAAGTCAGCGTGGCCTGGTGCTGGTGACCGGCGCAACTGGTTCGGGTAAGTCGACCACTATTGCTGCGCTGGTTGACTACATTAATGAGAACTACAACCGCCATATTTTGACCATTGAAGATCCGGTGGAGTTTGTTCATGAAGGTAAACGCTGCCTGATCAACCAACGGGAAGTGCACCGTGATACCCACAGTTTCCATAATGCGTTGCGCTCTTCGTTACGTGAAGATCCGGACGTGATTGTTGTGGGTGAGCTAAGGGATAAGGAAACCATCAGCTTGGCGCTGACAGCGGCTGAAACCGGTCACCTAGTGCTGGGGACTCTGCATACCAGCTCGGCAGCTAAAACGGTCGATCGGATCATTGATGTCTTTCCGGGCAATGATAAGGCGATGGTACGCTCTATGCTGTCAGAGTCACTGCGTGCGGTGGTATCGCAGAACCTGCTAAAGTGCATTAGCGGTGGTCGGGTGGCAGCTCATGAAGTGATGATGGCGACTCCTGCAATCCGTAACTTGATCCGGGAAGATAAAGTGGCGCAGATGTATTCGGTGATCCAGACAGGGTCAGCAATGGGAATGCAGACGATGGAGCAGAGTGTCAAAATGCTGGTCGCACAGGGACAGGTTGAAGCAGAGGAAGGTCGCCGGGTTGTTGATAGCGCCTATGTTCAGCTGTAAGTAAAACTCCGTAACAGAGTAATAAGGAACGAAGATGAATTTACAACAGATCCTTCAGGAAATGGTGCGATGCAAAGCATCGGATCTGTATATTACCGTGGATGCACCTTGCCTGCTTCGGATTGACGGAAACCTGCAGCCGCTGGGCGATACGCTTGATCGCAGGGCGGTTGATCGTCTGTTTGAAGAAACGATGGATGGTGAACTCAAGCAAGAGTTTATCTCTACCCGCGAGGCCAACTTTGCTTTGGTTCGGGACGAGTGGCGTTTTCGTGTCAGTGCTTTCTGGCAGCGAGAGTTACCCGGCATGGTGATTCGGCGGATTGAGACTGAAATTCCGGATATCTTCTCGTTGAGTTTGCCTATGGATATGCAGAGGATGGCTCTGGCCAAACGTGGTCTGGTGTTGGTTGTTGGTGCGACCGGTTCGGGTAAGTCAACATCTATGGCGGCGATGACGGGGTTTCGTAATGCCAGCCGTAGTGGTCATATCCTGACGGTCGAAGATCCGATTGAGTTTGTTCATAAGCATGACCGATGTATCGTGACCCAGCGTGAAGTGGGGCTGGACACTGAAAGTTACGAGGTAGCTCTGAAGAATTCGCTGCGCCAGGCTCCTGACATGATTTTGATTGGGGAGATCCGGACGCGGGAAACGATGGAGTATGCAATGAACTTTGCGGAGACCGGACACCTCTGCATGGCCACTTTGCATGCCAATAATGCCAACCAGGCCCTTGAGCGTATTTTGCATCTGGTGCCGAAAGAGCGCCGGGAGCAGTTCTTGTTTGATCTGTCGTTGAACCTGAAATGTATTCTGGCTCAGCAGTTGATCCCGGATGCGCACGGTGTCGGTCGACATGCCGCCTTTGAGCTGCTGCTCAATACGCCACGGGTCTCTGATTTGATCCGTCGTGGTGAGTTACATGAGATCAAGGATGTGATGGCCAAGTCGGGAGAATCCGGAATGATGACTTTTGATCAGTCGTTGTATGATCTGTTTACAGAAGGGAAAATCACAGAGCAGGATGCTTTGCACCATGCGGATTCTGCCAATGATTTGCGCTTGATGATCAAGGTCGGTAACAAAGATCAGCTAGGCAGCAGTACCCTTGATGGGGTTACGTTGAATATGGATTAAATATTTGATTTAAAAGCTTTTAATCTGTTGCTTTAAAATTAATGATCAGCTTGTGGAGCTTTTGGGTTCAATGTGTCCAAAAGCTGTACGGGCTGATCCAGCTAGATCCAAAGCGGGTTTGAACAAGGTATCCTAAGCGCGTGGAAAGTAGTGTCAGCTTTAGGCTGGAAATGTAAGGAAAAGCTGTACAGGAACGAGTTGTGAGGCTGAAGAGGCGTTGTTGTTATTGCTGGAATAACAACACCACCTCTATGAACTTAATATGTGGTTATTATCCGTATTGTTGTTCGAACCAGCTTTCGAGGATCACAACTGCTGACTGGGAGTCTATATTGCCTTTGCTCAGGTTACGGTAGCCGCCGCGTTCAAACAGTTCGGCCCGGGCCTCGGCTGTGCTGAGACGCTCGTCATGAAGCTCAACCTGATAACCGAAACGACCATGCAGGCGGTTGGCAAATTTCTTGGCGCGTGGGGTAATGGCTTTTAGTTCGCCGCCGTGTAGATCTAGCGGTAAGCCAACGACGACAAGATCCGGCTGCCATTCTTTGAGGATTTTTTCGATAGCATCCCAGCACGGGATCCCGTCTTTTGCTTTTAATGCAGCCAGAGGTGTCGCGGTGCCTGTCAGCTCTTGGCCAATCGCAACACCAATGCTTTTGGTGCCGTAATCAAATGCTAATACGCTGCGTGAGTTACTCATGCATGTCCTTTATCGATGGATAGGTGAGCCGAACTGATACCTAGCTGGGCAATGGCTTTGTCCCTGCGCTCGCAGATCGGTGTGTTAAAGACAACATCGGGGTCGGCCTTCGTGGTTAGCCACGTATTTTCAGCCATCTCCTGTTCTAATTGACCGGCACCCCAGCCTGCGTAGCCGAGTGCGACGAGAAACTTCTCCGGTGACTCGCTGGTGCCAAGCAGCGGCAGGATATCTTTGGAGGTGGTAACGGATACCGTTTCAGTGATATCGATACTGGAGCTGAACTGGCCTTTGGTTTGGTGTAGGTGAAGGACGAATCCTCGATCTCCGGATACCGGACCACCATTGAAAACCGGTTGTTCAAGGCTTGCCGGATCTTTTAGCGGCAAGTCTCGTTCGATTTCAATTTGTTCAAGCATATTGCCTACAGATATATCGATAGGCAGGTTTATAACGATGCCCATAGCGCCATCGTCATTGTGTTCGCAGATATAAACAACACTACCTTTAAAGTGCGGATCCTGCATGGTGGGCATGGCAACCAGAAAATGATTGGTTAAATTCATTTTGTGCACCTACAACGTATCCTATTACTTACAGTATGCCGACTATTTTTCAGAAATGGTATTAACGCGAAGTTAAGCGCCATCCTCTTGCGGAGTCAGTTAAAAAAACGCAGCCCTGAACAAAAGAAGGGCTGCGTAGATGGATGGTGCAGGGATTAAGCGTTTACGCGGCGCTCGATAGCATCCATCAACTTGCCGGTGATGGAGATATCAAAGGCTGCTTCGATTTCACGGATACAGGTAGGGCTGGTTACGTTAATCTCGGTCAGTTTGTCCCCTATCACGTCAAGGCCGACAAAGATCAGGCCTTTTTCTTTTAGTACCGGAGCGACGGTTTCAGCGATTTTACGGTCAGTTTCGCTGATAGGGCGGGCTTCGCCACGGCCGCCAGCTGCCAGGTTACCGCGGGTTTCGCCTTTGGCCGGGATCCGTGCCAGGCAATATGGAATTGGCTCGCCGTCTACCACCAGGATACGTTTGTCGCCGTTACTGATATCTGGTACGAAGGTTTGCGCCATGCAGTAGTTTTTGCCGTGACTGGTCAGGGTTTCGATGATCACGGACACGTTCGGATCGCCATGCATAACACGGAAAACGGAAGAGCCGCCCATACCGTCGAGGGGTTTCAGGATTACGTCACCGTGTTCTTTGTGGAAAGCCCTGATCTTGTCGGCGCTGCGTGTTACCAGGGTTGTCGGTGTTAATTCCGGGAACCAGGCCGTGAACAGTTTTTCATTGCAATCACGCAGGCTGCGTGGTTCGTTGACGATCAATGCGCCTTCGTTTTCCGCTCGCTCAAGGATATAGGTTGCATAGATGTATTCGGTATCAAATGGTGGATCCTTGCGCATCAGGACTGCGTCCAGATCGGCCAGCGCAATTTCCTGCTCGCTATGGAATTCGAACCAGCCGTTCGGGTCTTCTTTTAGGCTAACGACACGGGTGCGGGCAACCGCTTTGCCTTGCTCCAGTGACAAGTCGTTCATTTCCATATAGTGGATTTCCCAGCCGCGGCGTTGGGCTTCCATCATCATGGCAAAGCTGGAATCTTTTTTGATATTGATAGACTCAATCGGGTCCATCACGATACCCAGTTTGATCATTTCTCTCTCCTAGGGTTTTATTAGCCTAAATCGCCGAAGCGGACTTGCAGAGCTGTGATTGCCGTCATCGCGGTGGTCTCCGTGCGCAGCACGCGTGGGCCAAGTAGGATTTCATCGAATTTGTATTGTTCCGTCATTCCGATTTCTTCAGCAGACAAGCCACCTTCAGGACCAATAAGCAGGCGAACCTTACTAACTGGAGCTGGGAGGGTATTGATTGAATAGGTGGCTCTTGGGTGCAGGTTCAGCTTTAAGCCGTCGTATTTTTCTGCACACCATTCTTCCAGCTTCATGATCGGGCGGATCGTCGGGATGGTGTTGCGGCCGCACTGTTCGCAGGCACTGATGGCGATTTTTTGCCATTGCGCTAATTTTTTTTCGAAACGTTCAGCATTGAGTTTGACACCGCAGCGCTCTGAAATCAGCGGCGTGATGGTATTGACCCCCAGTTCAACAGATTTCTGGATGGTAAATTCCATCTTTTCGCCACGAGAGATCACCTGGCCCAGGTGGATGTCCAGCGGTGACTCGACGTTATGCTCATGGCGAGACTGAATTTCGACTTCTACGCTTTTCTTGCTGGCATTGGTAATGACAGCGGGAAATTCGGCATTGCTACCGTCAAATAGGACCAGTTCTTGGCCGTCTTGCATGCGCATCACACGGCCGACATGGTTAGCCGCATCATCGCTGAGCATAATCTTGCCCTGAGTCGGTAGTGCTTCAGGGTGGTAAATTCGTGGGATTCTCATGGCTATCTCAATAACCTGGTTAGTTTTTATCTCGCATTATTATATCAACATATCAATGGTGGTCGATAATGCGGGTTGCTAGGTAATAGATGGATGCGGGAAGGGATAATTACAAGGCTGGAACAGAAATTTCTTGCTGTCAGGGTATGTTTATTTGCCTGATTGACAGCAACGCCATCTTTGATGGAAGCGTTGCTGTGCTGTAAGTGACTATTTAGTAATTCAGTTGTAGGCAAGCCTGTTCAACATAAGGGTTATGATTGCCCTGGATGTCGGCAATTTTTTGATCGCGGCGGCACTCCCATTTGCTTACAGGATACTGCCTATTCCAGGCTTCCATCAGTTGGCGTTGTTGGCGTGAAAGGCGAAAAGGATATCTGTCGCTCATGTACAGGTATGTGCGGGCAATGGCTCCTCGCGCAGCTGGTGGTGGATCGGCACGGCGCTGTTTGAAGTTAACTTTCATTTCGCATTGGCCGTAATAGGCCCCGCTGTCGTCGTTCCACGGGCGGAAGTTGAAGTTTGAACGATCACCGTTCACTTCACCGATAGCAGGGGTCAGGTTATGCAGGTCCGCTTCCATATGGCGGAATCTGGCGTCTTTGCCGCAGTTTTTCCGCCCGCCGTCCTGCCAGCACTGAAGCTGGTGGCCGAACTGCCAGGCCGGAACGACATGCTCCCATTCGATACGGCTGGCACGGCGCTGCTGTTTGCGAACCTTATAGCCACAGCTTTCCAAATCCGGAATGCCTTTCTTACCCTGCCATTTAATGTCACAGCCACAATAGAAGCTGACCGGGTGTTCCTGATAGATGTTGACGGCAATTTTCTTTGCTTTGCTGAATGAAGTGGGGTGGTCGGCCATTACGGCTGTCGGAAAAAGTAGGCCGATGGTGAGCCATTTTAGAGTGCGCTGCATGTGCTGCCTTATCATTGGAAATTATTCTGATAAGGTTATCACTGAATGTTGTTTTTAGAAGCACTTCACTCTTTTTTATTCTGTAAATTACATGGTGTTACGTATTTTGTACAGAAAACGGAAAATGACGTTGGTTTCAGGCTGCTTTAAGAGGCTGATGGCAGTGCCGGCAATGGTAGACAGCTTGTTTACGCATCACTTTGTTATGGCGCCGGACTGTAAGCTGGTGTTCGCTGCAGCGGCAGTGGTAAAGGAAGGTGGTTCCCTGCACCGATGAGACATCAAAGCTGTGGGTGGTCTTGGCCGGCACGCCAAAAACTTCGGTCATGATGGTCTGCCATTCCTTGCCATGGGGACGAACCTTGCCAAAGAGCTTGAAGGTGATCAGGTGGGCTACCTCGTGGGGGACGACGTCTTCAAGAAAGGCCTGCGGATTTTCTTCCAGCAGTACCGGATTGAAGCGAACTTCCCAGCCTTGCAGGCGAGCACTGCCTGCGATTTTTCCCCCTTGCCTGAAACTGATTGCGGGCATGCAAAAGCGTTTATTAAGCCGGTGGTTGGCATGCTCGATACACTGTTTGACCTTGGCGGTCACCTGGGACTGAAGTGGGGACATAGGTGAAATCTGGTGCTGTTGATGGAGGTGAGAGTATAAATAATTCAGGAGTGAGTGCCTAGACAATCACCGTGTTGTTCTGAGACTAAAAAAGGAAGCCGAAGCTTCCTTTTTTACTATTTATATACGTATCTTATATACGGTATCGCTTATTTTAGTTTAGCGAAGTCGCGTAGTAGCTCAGCCTTGTCAGTTTTTTCCCAAGGGAACTCTTCACGACCGAAGTGACCGTATGCTGCCGTCTTTTGATAGATAGGCTGAAGAAGGTCGAGCATTTCTAGCATGCCGTAAGGGCGCAGATCGAAGTGCTGGCGTACTGCTTCAACAATGATGTCGTGTGCTACTTTCTCGGTACCGAATGTCTCAACCATGATAGATGTTGGATCGGCAACACCGATAGCGTAAGACAGCTGGATTTCACAGCGGTCGGCCATGCCTGCGGCAACGATGTTCTTAGCAACGTAACGCGCAGCATATGCAGCAGAACGGTCAACTTTTGATGGATCTTTACCTGAGAATGCACCGCCACCGTGACGAGCTGCACCACCGTATGTATCAACGATGATTTTACGACCGGTCAGGCCACAATCACCCATTGGGCCACCGATTACGAAACGGCCGGTTGGGTTGATGAAGAACTTGGTTTCTTTGTTCAGCCACTCAGACGGCAGAACAGGCTTGATAATTTCTTCCATTACTGCTTCTTGCAGTACTGGTAGCTCAATGCTGTCACAGTGTTGGGTAGAAAGAACAACTGCATCAATACCAACGATTTTGCCCTGATCATAGGCAAAAGTTACCTGGCTTTTCGCATCAGGGCGTAGCCAAGGCAGGGTGCCGTTCTTGCGTACTTTAGCTTGGCGCTCAACCAGGCGGTGCGCATAAGTGATAGGTGCTGGCATTAGCACGTCTGTTTCGTTGGTTGCGTAACCGAACATGATACCCTGGTCACCTGCACCCATTTCGCGAGGATCTTCGCGGTCAACACCTTGGTTGATATCCGGAGACTGCTTACCGATCGCACTCAGTACCGCACATGAGTTAGCGTCAAAACCCATGTCAGAGTTAACGTAGCCGATTTCGCGCACGGTGTTACGCGTTAATTCTTCGATATCAACCCAAGCAGAAGTGGTAATTTCACCACCGACCATAACCATACCGGTTTTTACGTAGGTCTCACATGCAACACGTGCCTTTGGGTCTTGTTCCAGGATCGCATCCAATACAGCATCAGAGATCTGATCTGCAATTTTATCTGGATGACCTTCTGATACGGACTCAGAAGTAAACAGGTGCTTTGTCATGCGTGCTCTCACTTTTATATTGATGTAGGTTGATATTGGGGCGCTCTTCAGGACAGACAAGTCCTAAATATAATGTATACGGATATACGTTTGAATGTATGGAGCTACCTCCGTCTAGACGTCTATAATACTCACGATTGTTATAAAATCAACATTACGAATATTAAGGATATGGCAGAAACCACAAAGCAAACGATTACCTAGTGAGGGCCTAAGGGCGAATTTTTGCTTTTTGGCGAGTGGTTAGCTTATTGATATCGGACTTATTTTACTGACGAAAACGTTTGCGGTCCGGGGGCAGACTTTGCGACAATACCCGCCCGCTGATTCCTGGTTTATTTGTTGTATGTATATATGGCAGATAACCACCACAAAAAAGTCTACGAATTTTTGGAGCAGACATGTCTTCTCGTAACCATCTTTCAAATAAAGAGCTGGCTAATGCAATCCGTGCCCTGAGCATGGACGGTGTACAGCAGGCAAATTCTGGCCACCCTGGTGCCCCTATGGGTATGGCTGACATCGCTGAAGTATTATGGCGTAGCCACATGAACCACAACCCACAAAACCCGCAGTGGGCTGATCGCGACCGTTTTGTTTTGTCAAACGGCCACGGTTCAATGCTGATTTACTCTCTGCTTCATCTGACTGGTTATGATCTGTCGATTGGTGATCTGAAAAACTTCCGTCAGCTTCATTCTAAAACACCAGGCCACCCAGAATACGGTTATGCACCTGGCGTTGAAACTACGACGGGTCCACTAGGCCAGGGTATTACTAACGCGGTAGGTATGGCGATTGCTGAAAAAGCGATGGCTGACCAGTTCAACCGCGACGGTCACGACATTGTTGACCACTTTACTTATGTATTCATGGGTGATGGCTGCATGATGGAAGGTATCTCGCATGAGGCTTGCTCTCTTGCTGGTACTTTAGGCCTTGGCAAACTCGTTGCCTTCTGGGACGACAATGGCATTTCTATCGACGGTGAAGTTGAAGGTTGGTTCACAGATGACACCGCGAAGCGTTTCGAAGCTTACGGCTGGCACGTTATCCCTGCGGTTGACGGTCACGATTCAGAAGCAATCAACGCTGCTATCGAAGCGGCGAAAGCTGAAACGGGTAAGCCAACACTTATCTGCTGTAAAACAATCATCGGCTTTGGTTCTCCAAACAAAGCAGGTTCTCACGACTGCCACGGTGCACCACTAGGTGCTGAAGAAATTGCCGCAGCCCGTGAATTCCTGGGATGGAACCACGGCCCATTCGAAATCCCGGCAGACGTAGCTGCTGAATGGGATGCGAAAGAAGAAGGTGCAACTAAAGAAGCCGTTTGGGGTGAAAAGTTCGCAGCATATGAAGCGGCATATCCTGAACTAGCGGCAGAATTCAAACGCCGCAGCACTGGTGAGCTACCAGAAAACTGGGAAGAAGCAACGAACGCGATTATTGCAGAGCTTCAGGCTAACCCAGCAAACATCGCTTCCCGTAAAGCCTCTCAAAACGCGCTGGAAGCATTCGGCAAGCTACTACCAGAGTTCATGGGCGGTTCTGCTGACCTTGCGCCATCTAACCTGACTATGTGGTCTGGTTCTAAGTCACTGACAGCTGACGATGCATCAGGTAACTACATCCACTACGGTGTTCGTGAATTCGGGATGACAGCGATCATCAACGGTATTGCCCTGCACGGTGGTTTCGTACCATACGGCGCAACTTTCCTGATGTTCATGGAATACGCACGTAATGCAATGCGTATGGCTGCGCTAATGAAAGTGCAGAACATCCAGGTTTACACTCACGATTCAATCGGTCTGGGTGAAGATGGCCCGACTCACCAGCCTGTAGAGCAAATTTCTTCATTACGTCTGACTCCTAACATGAGCACATGGCGTCCATGTGATCAGGTTGAGTCTGCAGTAGCTTGGAAATTCGCTATCGAGCGTAAAAACGGCCCAACGTCACTGATCTTCTCTCGCCAGAATCTGGCACAGCAGGATCGCAGTGAAGCACAGGTTGCTGATATCGCCAAGGGTGGTTATATCCTGAAAGATTGCGAAGACAAGCCAGAGCTTATCTTGATCGCGACTGGTTCTGAAGTTGAGCTGGCAACAGAAGCGTACGCACAGCTAACCGCTGAAGGCCGTAAGGTTCGCGTTGTTTCTATGCCGGCAACGGATGTATTTGACAAGCAAGATGCGGCTTACCGTGAAGCGGTACTACCATCGGATGTTACTGCTCGTGTTGCAATTGAAGCAGGTATTGCTGATTTCTGGTATAAATACGTTGGTTTTGACGGCCGTATTATCGGTATGACAACTTTCGGTGAATCTGCACCGGCAGGTGAGCTGTTCAAGATGTTCGGTTTTACAACTGAAAACGTTATCGATACGGCGAAAGAGCTACTCGCTTAATTGGTCGTTTTACCTACTTGGTATGACGATTTATTTCGATGTATGAAAAAAAGACCTCATTAAGAGGTCTTTTTTTGCTTAAAATGCGACATACATCACTTGTTTTCCACATAACCTTAGCCGAAGTTAGTGATGTTTTCATTATTCATCTTATTGATTTGTAATTATTTTTAACAATCAGGTGATAGGGGTCACAATTAAGGTGATTCTCTGCTTTGCTTGGTATACACTAACGCGGCTTAGTAAATTTGTAGCACGGATATGACACTAAAAGTCGCAATAAATGGATTCGGTCGCATCGGACGCAGTGTGCTTCGCGCACTGTACGAAAGCGGCAAAAATCATCAGATCAACGTCGTGGCGGTCAATGAACTGGCTGAGCCTGAAGCAATGGCTCACCTGTTGCAGTACGATACCAGCCATGGACGTTTCCATAAGCCTGTCAGCCATGACCAGGAGCACCTTTTTATCGCTCAGGAAAATGGTGACCAAGACAGCATCCGAATTCTGCATCAACCCGACCTTAACCTGTTGCCATGGAAAGATCTCGACGTCGACATTGTGCTCGACTGTACCGGTATCTATGGCTCGAGGGCTGATGGCGAGGCACATATTAATGCTGGTGCTGACAAGGTGTTGTTTTCTCATCCGGGCGCTAACGATATCGACAATACCATCATTTATGGTGTGAACCATGAGACGCTCAGACCGGAACACCGCATTGTTTCCAACGGCTCTTGTACCACCAACTGTATTGTCCCGGTAATTAAGGTTTTGGACGACACCTTCGGTATTGAATCCGGCACCATTACTACAATTCACTCGGCAATGAATGACCAGCAGGTCATTGACGCCTACCACACTGATTTACGCCGTACCCGCGCAGCCAGCCAGTCAATTATTCCAGTCGATACTAAACTTCATCTTGGTATCGGTCGTATTTTTCCGAAATTTTCTGACAAATTTGAAGCGATATCTGTGCGTGTTCCGACAATAAATGTCACAGCGATGGATTTAAGTGTCACAGTTAAAACAAATGTGAAAGTTAATGACATAAATCAATCACTGGCGGAGGCGTCTCGTTGTACATTAACTGGCATAGTTGATTACACCGAAGCACCACTTGTATCAATTGACTTCAATCACGATCCCCATAGCGCGATTGTAGATGGCACCCAGACTAGGGTTAGTAACCAGCACCTGATTAAGATGTTGGTGTGGTGTGATAATGAATGGGGATTTGCCAACCGGATGCTAGATACCGCGTTGGCCATGCACAAAACCAGTGCAGAACAAGAGTAAGAATTATAGGGCTTGGCAGTGACGCCGGGCCGACAAAAACTTTGACTTTAAATTAATCAATGTTGAGAGGACAAACCATGTCTGTAATCAAGATGACTGATCTGGACCTAGCAGGTAAACGCGTATTTATCCGTGCGGACCTAAACGTGCCAGTAAAAGACGGTAAAGTAACTTCTGATGCTCGTATTCTTGCATCACTTCCAACTATCAAACACTGCGTGGAAGCTGGTGCGAAAGTGATGGTTACTTCTCACCTAGGTCGTCCTACTGAAGGTGAATACGCGGAAGAGTTCTCTCTACAGCCTGTTGTTAACTACCTAAACGACGCACTGGATTGCGAAGTTAAACTAGCAAAAGACTACCTTGACGGTATCGAGCTTAACGCTGGTGAGCTGGTTGTTCTTGAAAACGTTCGCTTCAACAAAGGCGAGAAGAAGAACGAAGAAGAGCTATCTAAGAAGTACGCGGCACTGTGTGACATCTTCGTAATGGATGCATTCGGTACGGCTCACCGTGCTCAGGCTTCTACTCACGGTGTTGGCATGAACGCACCAGTAGCTTGTGCTGGTCCTCTACTGGCTAACGAGCTTGATGCACTTGGCAAAGCAATGGACAAGCCTGCTCGTCCAATGGTTGCTATCGTTGGTGGTTCTAAAGTTTCTACTAAGCTAACTGTTCTGGAATCTCTATCTAAAGTTGCAGACCAGCTAGTTGTTGGTGGTGGTATTGCGAACACATTCATCGCAGCTGCTGGCCACAATGTTGGTAAATCTCTATACGAAGCTGACCTGGTAGGAACTGCTAAGAAGCTAATGGATGAGTGTGCAATTCCTGTTGCAACTGACGTAGCTTGTGCAAAAGCTTTCGATGAAAACGCAGAAGCTGAAATCAAGCACGTATCTGAAGTTCAGGACGACGATATGATCTTCGACCTGGGTCCTGATTCAACTGCAGAATTGGCGAAAATCCTGAAAGATGCGAAAACCATCCTATGGAATGGCCCTGTAGGCGTATTCGAATTCAAGAACTTCGAAGCGGGTACTGAAGGTATCTCTCGTGCAATCGCTGAATCTGAAGGTTTCTCTGTAGCCGGTGGTGGTGACACGCTAGCAGCTATCGACAAGTTCGGTATCAAAGCTGACGTTTCTTACATCTCTACTGGTGGCGGTGCGTTCCTTGAGTTCGTTGAAGGTAAGGTTCTTCCTGCCGTTGCTATGCTTGAAGAGCGTGCAAAAGCGTAATTGACGGGGTGGGAGCTTTGGCTCCCGTCCATTAATTGTTTGTTAAACAGATCAAGTTTTTATAGAATACTTGGCTGAAAGCAAACGATTGCAAAAGATTTAATATTACACACAGACAACAAGGCAAATAGGACTATTGTTATGTCTAAGATCTTCGATTTCGTAAAACCTGGTGTTATTTCTGGCGACGACGTACAGAAAGTTTTTGAAGTTGCAAAAGAAAACAAATTTGCACTTCCAGCAGTTAACGTTGTTAACACTGACTCTATCAACGGTGTTCTAGAAGCTGCTGCTAAAGTTAAAGCTCCAGTAATCGTTCAGTTCTCTAACGGCGGTGCTGCATTTTTCGCTGGTAAAGGTCTGAAACTAGAAGGTCAGGAAGCACAAATCAAAGGTGCTGTAGCTGGTGCAAAATACGTACACGCTATTGCTGAAACTTACGGTGTACCAGTGATCCTTCACACTGACCACGCTGCTAAGAAACTACTTCCATGGATTGACGGTCTACTAGACGCTGGTGAAGAGTTCTTCGCTCAAACTGGTAAGCCTCTATTCTCTTCTCACATGATTGACCTGTCTGAAGAGTCTCTAGAAGAAAACATCGAAATCTCAGCTAAGTACCTAGAGCGTATGGCTAAGATGAACATGACTCTAGAAATTGAACTAGGTTGTACTGGTGGTGAAGAAGACGGCGTTGACAACACTGATATGGATCAGTCTGAGCTGTACACTTCTCCTGAAGACGTTGCTTACGCATACGAGAAACTAAACGCTGTTAGCCCACGTTTCACTATCGCAGCCTCTTTCGGTAACGTACACGGTGTTTACAAGCCTGGTAACGTTGTTCTGACTCCAACTATCCTACGTGACTCTCAGGCATACTGTTCAGAGAAATTCGGCCTAGAAGCTAACTCTCTAAACTTCGTATTCCACGGTGGTTCTGGTTCTACTGAAGCAGAAATCCAAGAGTCTATCGGTTACGGTGTTATCAAAATGAACATCGATACTGATACTCAGTGGGCTAACTGGGATGGTATCCGTCAGTTCGAAGCTGAGAACCACGACTACCTACAAGGCCAGATCGGTAACCCAACTGGTCCTGATGCACCTAACAAGAAGTTCTACGATCCTCGCGTATGGCTACGTGCTGGTCAGGCTTCAATGGTTGCTCGCCTTGAGAAAGCATTCGCTGACCTTAACGCAATCGACGTACTGTAATTAGTTCGTTAACCGCGTAAGCGAAAAACAGTTTGAAAAAGCCCGCTTTTGCGGGTTTTTTTTTGCCTGTAGTTCACGGATGAAAGCATCAGTTTGCTAATTAATTGGTATCTGTATTAGCCAGAGGTATTATTTTACAGGTATAAATTGCTGCTGGTGGCGATCATCGCCCGGCCAAACATAACAACAATGGAAAGAGAGAAAATAAAGTATGACAGAGAGTGTTGCGGAAACTGTGGTCGAAACTATTACGGAGAATGAGTTAGCCACCGGAGTGATGAATGCCGGCAACTGGGTAGCAGATAATCAGGATCTGCTGATCCAATACGGTGTGAATATTATCTCTGCCTTGCTGATCTTGTTTGTCGGTAACCTTATTGTCAAAGCAATTGCTAACGGTGTTGCGAAAGTTTTGCGCAAGAAGGATATGGATGATGCAGTAGTAGAGTTCCTTCATTCGCTGGTGCGTTACCTACTGTTTGTTATTGTACTGATTGCGGCTTTGGGGCGTGTCGGAGTGCAGACCGCTTCAGTGGTTGCTGTGATTGGTGCCGCCGGTTTGGCTGTCGGCTTGGCTTTGCAAGGCTCGCTATCAAATTTTGCTGCCGGAGTGCTGATTGTGGCCTTCCGTCCGTTTAAGTCTGGCGATTATGTAGAAATTGGTGGTGTAGCGGGTTCGGTTGAATCGATCCAGGTGTTCTCGACGGTATTGAATACACCGGATAACAAAATGGTGGTCGTGCCGAATGCTGCTGTGATTGGTGGCCCGATTACTAACTACTCGCGCCATGCAACTCGCCGCATCGATTTGGTGATCGGTGTATCTTATGATGCTGATCTGAAACATACCAAGGAAGTTCTTACCCGTGTAATTGATGCGGATACGCGTATTTTGCAAGATCCGGCGCCAACGATCGGGGTATTGGCTCTGGCAGATTCATCGGTCAACTTTGCCGTGCGTCCTTGGGTAAAAACGTCTGATTACTGGGGCGTTTATTTTGATTTGATGCAGGCGGTCAAAGAAGAGCTGGATAAAGAAAATATCGGTATTCCTTATCCGCAGATGGATGTGCACCTCAATAAGCTCAACGGTTAAGTAGATAGACTCAGCACAATAAAAATGGAGCCGCATGGCTCCATTTGTCTATCTGGGATGCAGATGTTTATGCCTGCTCGGCTTCTTTTTCCGGCAGCAAAATGACGGCGTTTGGCATTGCTTCCAGCAGGGTCATCAGGGATGATGAAGCAAAGGCAAAAGTTAAGTTCGGCTTGCCTGGCGTGAACATCAGTTCCGGATAGCTAAAGACAACCGGATCCACAAGAATACGAATATCATCAGGCAGGCCGAAAGGACAGACAGCTCCGGGTTCGCAGCCAATGGCTTCAATCATCTCTTCATTACTGCAAACGGATACTCGTTTGCCAAGTACTTGCTTAACCAGTTTGCTGTCCAAACGGTTATCGCGGTGGGTCAGCAGCAAGCAGTGTCCACCTCCCTTGATTTTCAGAAACAGGCTCTTGGTAGGCGCGGCAGTCCAGCCTTGCTCTTTGGCTATTCGGGCATCGGTCTCGAAGTCGAGGATCGGTTCGTGTTGCCATGACTGATAATCCACGCCGGTTTGACTGAAAAGGTTAATATTTTTCTGATAGATAGCTTCCAGTGAAGCTGCGGATGCGTTAACCAAGGTAGCTCTCCCATAAGCCGTATGCCAGATGTGCGGCGATAAAGAACATCATCGCTGCAACGAGGCCGCCGATAGAGCCCAGTATAACCACTGTATCCAAATACAAATGTGGGTTAAGTACAGTTACGGCAAGTGCACCTAAGATGACGGCGCGCCGACCGCGAGCCATGACTTCCTGTTGTTGTTCTTTTTGACCCGGGGAAGCAAAGGCACTTTTTAGTGACATGGCGCCATAGACGGTCAGGAAGGCGATACCGCCAAGGGTGACAGTAAAGAGCAAAGTTTCATTGCTATAAATGCAGATAGTCTGGCGACCTGGCTTTTGCCTGCCTTGAGTCCGCTTTTGAAGTCACGACGAATAGAGTTAAACCTGCTGGTTGAGGATGAAATCCGAACTCTGGATAAATTACGCAGTGGCGAGGTGGTTGGGGCGATCAGTATGGAATCCAATTCTTTGCCAGGCTGTGTGGCTGATTATCTTGGTCGGGTTGATTACCTCTGTGTTGCCAGTCCTGAGTTTGCCAAGAAATATTTTTCTGACGGAGTGACAAGGGAGAGCCTGCTGGCTGCGCCGGGGGTGGCGTTCGAGCAGCATGATGATATGCATGAACGCTTTGTTCACCAGCATTTTAACTTGCCGCTGGGGAGCGTGATGAAGCATACGGTGAGATCGTCCGAGGCCTTTGTCAGGGTGGCTGTCGAGGGGGTTGCTTATTGCCTGATCCCGAGGGTGCAGATTCAGAATGAACTCGACAGTGGCTTATTGATCAACCTGATCCCGGAAGTTTTTTTGACTAGCAGGATGTACTGGCATCACTGGGCGTTGGAAAGTGGAGTTCTGAGTGAGTTGTCACAACTGTTGATCAGGCATGCCCGTAAGGTGTCGCCCCAGTACGATCTGCCCGTTAATCGGTGCAATGTTAGCTTGTCGGGTAGCGTAAAAAATAAAACGTCGTGCGATATATTTTGCCTGTTAGGGATTTTTTGTCGTTCCCAGTTGTCGAATGGGCAACAGACTTTTTTACCGGTATAACCAACTAGGATAATCTTATGAAAAAACAGCTGTTAGCCGTGGTATTAGGATTGAGTTCATTAGGTTTTGCTGGGGCGGCGTCAGCTCAAATGACGGTACCTCACCTTGAAACTGTCGGTAGTGGTGAAGTAACGGCCCAGCCGGATATGGCTGAGTTTTCGGTTGCAGTCGAAGAGACGCGAGCCTCGGCGAAGGAAGCCAAGCAAGCGGTTGATAAGGCAGTAACGGCATTTGTGGAGCGTTTACTGGCGCAAGGGGTAGAGCGTTCGGATATTCAGAGTGCAAACATCAGCTTGCAGCCACAGTACCACTATCCAAAGGATAAGAAGCCGGAGCTGACGGGTTATCGAGCCAGCCGTTATGTGACTGTGACGGTCAGGGCGTTGGATAAGCTTAATACCTACCTTGATAATGCGCTGGGGGATGGGATCAACCGGATCAACAATATCAACCTGAAAGTCAGTAATGAAGCCGAATATATCGAAAAGGCTCGCCAGGTCGCAATCAAAGATGCCATCGCTAAAGCTGAGTCGTTGGCGAAAGGGTTTGGTGAAAAGCTTGATGGGGTTTGGCGTATTACTTATCAGGTAGCAAGTCCCCGTCCGGTAATGATGCGGATGGCGATGGATGCGGCTCCAGAGGTTTCAGCGACATACCAGGATACCGAGATCACTATCCGTGATCGGGTTGAGGTGGTATTTAAGTTAGAAGATTAAAGTTTCCTTAGATACAAAAAGGAGAGCAAATGCTCTCCTTTTTTATATTGGCTAGCTTGGCTCTAGAGCCTTACTTTAATGTTTTGCTTTGGTGCTCGAGCTTTGACGGCACTTACTTTGCTGGTTAGTGCAAAATTCGCGCTCGGATCGTACCGTCGATGACTTTCAGTTTTGATAGTGCCTCTTCGGCTCGTTCGGTCTCGACATCAATAACGACGTAACCGATCTTCGGACCCGTCTGTAGGAATTGAGCGGCGATATTAATCCCTTCAGAAGCAAAAATCGTAGTGATTTGGTTCAGGATCCCCGGGCGGTTTTCATGGATATGGAGCAGGCGAGAACACTCGCGGTGCTCTGGCAGTGATACTTCCGGGAAACCGACGGCTGACAGGGTTGAGCCGTTGTCCGAATACTTCACTAGCTTGCCAGCGACTTCTACCCCGATGTTTTCCTGGGCTTCCTGAGTTGAACCGCCTATATGCGGCGTTAACAGGACATTATCAAATTTCGTCAGTGGTGAGGTGAATGGGTCGTTATTGGTCTTTGGCTCGACTGGGAAGACATCAACAGCAGCTCCCGCTAGGTGTTTGCTTTCCAGTGCGCTGCATAGGGAGTCAATTTCGACCACGGTACCGCGGGCGGCATTGATAAAGATGGCTCCCGGTTTCATGCGGGCAAATTCTTCGGCGCCCATCATGTTTTGGGTGTCCGGTGTTTCCGGAACATGCAGGCTGATCACATCACATTTGTTTAATAGCTCGGTCATTGAACGAACTTGGGTGGCATTACCGAGCGATAGCTTGTTCTCGATATCATAGAAATAGACTTTCATACCGAGGTTTTCGGCTAGGATCCCCAGCTGGGTACCAATGTGACCATAACCGATGATACCGAGACGCTTACCGCGCGCTTCGAAAGAGTGATTTGCAGATTTTTGCCACTCACCACGGTGAGCTTTGGCGTTCTTTTCCGGAATACCACGCAGTAATAGCAGGATTTCACCTAATACTAGTTCGGCAACACTACGGGTATTGGAGAACGGGGCGTTGAAGACTGGAATACCACGCTTGGTTGCTGCATCAAGGTCAACTTGGTTGGTACCGATACAGAAGCAGCCAACGGCAGTGAGTTTCTTCGCGGCATCAAAGACCTCTTCAGTTAGCTGGGTACGGGATCGGATACCGATGAAGTGGGCGTCTTTGGCTGCTTCCAGCAGTTCGTCACCTGACAGGGAGCCCTTGTGGTATTCAATATTGGTGTAACCGGCTTGCTGTAAAACTTCAATTGAAGAAGGGTGAAGGCCTTCTAATAAGAGAATTTTAATCTTTTCTTTATCCAGTGAAACTTTAGCCATTGGTTCTCATCCTTAAAAACATGAATATGGCGATCTGGCGGATAAACCCGTAGGACTGACAGGAAAGAGTAAGCATGGATATTTTCCTGCATGCCGCCTGAGATCGCTAACTCAAACGATTGCTACATGCTGAATATTAAAGTAACAAAAAATATCCGCGTTGGGTAAGAATATTACGAAACAGCCAAGAAAAAACGGCATAAATTATGCCGTTTTGTAATCAAATAACATAAATAAGTACAGCTTAGGAGCTAACTTATTTATTTTTCAAACTTTTTAACGCCTTCTGGGGAACCCATCAGCAGAACGTCGGCCCCGCGGTGGGCAAACAGGCCGACAGTGACTACACCTGGCAGGGCGTTGATTTTGTCTTCCAGTTCTTTTGCGTTGGTAATTTCCATGTCGTGGACATCCAGGATCACATTGCCGTTATCGGTAACGATTCCTTCGCGGTACACTGGATCGCCGCCAAGTTTTACTAGTTCACGGCCGATGAAAGAGCGTGCCATCGGAATAACTTCTACTGGTAGTGGGTACTTACCCAGCACGTCAACCTGCTTGGTATCATCAACGATACATATAAAACGTTTGGCGATTGCCGCGACAATTTTTTCACGGGTTAGTGCTGCGCCGCCGCCTTTGATCATGTCGAACTCGCCGTTGATTTCGTCAGCACCGTCAACGTATACATCCAGGTTGGAGACTTCGTTTGCATCCAGAACCGGGATACCGATTTTTTCCAGGCGTTCAGTCGAGGCAATCGAGCTAGATACAGCACCTTTGATTTCTTCTTTACGGGTTTCTAGAGCGTCGATGAAGTGATTGACGGTTGAGCCGGTGCCCACACCTACAATGCTGCCTTTTTTTATGTAGTCCAGTGCAGCCCAGCCGGCAGCTTTTTTCATTTCATCTTGTGTCATGCCTTTCTCCTAGTGATGACAAACGTTACGCGGAGCGCTGATTATAGCTAACTGGCTCCCTGTACGTCAGGTCAATTATTTGATCGAGATCTCTGTTTTCAGTTTGGTCGTGATCAGAAAAGAGAAAATACAAGAAGTAATGTTGTTCGACACTTACAGGCAAGAGAAAGGCGCGGCAGCACTTACCAGGTAAAGTGATAAGAAGGTGTCAGAATTTCCGGTAAGGGAACATCCCAGGTTTCAAAGGGCAGGTTGTCGACTTGCTGGCAGTCGTGGGCCAGTCCCAGCGGTTGCGGGCCGAGCCGTTCATTGTGCCAGCGGTTCAGAGTCCGATCGTAGTAGCCGCCTCCCATGCCCAGCCGTTGACCGGTACAGTCAAAAGCGACCAGCGGGGTGCAAACCAGATCGAGCTCGCTGACCGGTTTTACCTGGCGAATATCCAGAGCCGGTTCCCGGATTTGGTACTTGTTCTGTGTCATGCGTGTGTCAGGCGTATAGTGCAGGAAAAGCAAGTGGCCTTTGCTGAACGGATGCAGAACCGGTAGGTAAACCGATTTGTCATGCTGCCATAGCCAGTCGATGAGTGGTTGGGTATCTATTTCTCCATCATTAGAGAGATACAGAGCAATGTGCTGGGCGCCAAGCACACAGGGCAATTGCTGAAAGCGGATCAGGAGTTCCTGGGCGTCATGCTCTTGTTGTTCCGGGCTGAGTGCGCGGCGGCGCTGACGGATCTGTTGACGAATATGTTGTCGAGAAGCCAAGGGTTGAACAGCTGATCTCATAGGTCATCCAATGACAGAGTTTGTTCGATTATAGAGTATTGATTATAGAGTATTGCAAGAAGCGAGTATCGGATGGAGGTGGTGCTAGGATCTTGATAGTTCGATTTTTGTAACAGATAGAACTAATAAAGATAGAAGGTATGCCCCAAGGTGCCGTTGCGAATTGTGGCCCTTGAACCAGACGTTCAAGGTGGATCAGCAACATTAACCGTAGGCTTCTCAGTACGAGCTGAGCATGCTCAATAGCTAATAACAGCCAATCCTGGGTATTTGCTTATCGGCTCGGGGACGTTAATTCACTGACGTACACCCCAGGGTCAATTCATTATCAACGCTTTGGTTGATTTTGCAATGCTTTATCCAAACTTTCTGCTAATTCGCTGATTCGATTGGATAAATTTGAATCATTGCCTCGTTGTTCTTTGCGTTCTTTATGCAATTCGTTACAAATATTCAGGCCAGTAAACATTAGCAGCTGCTCGGCATTGCTAATGTTAGTGCGTTCCGACAAGTCTTTCAGACGCTGGTCGAAATCCTGTGCCGCTTCACGCAGTGCCTCTTCCTGACCAACTGGACAGTTTACCTTTAGGGTACGGCCCAATACTTGAATTTCAACAGCCTGAGTACTCATAAACTTTTTATCTTGCTCCGTGCCAGATTATTAATTTGGCATTCCGCTTGCGATACGCGATTGGTGGCTAAATATAGAAAAAGCCTTTTCAACATGCAAGCTTGCTTATCACGCTTTGCGGTGAATGCTGGCTGACTAATCAGATCTTGACCATATTGATACAAACAACGGCCCGTCAAAAGGCAGTGTTTGCCATTGCCGCTGTATTGTCACTGCAGCTGAATTTTTATGTTTGGGATTATCAGGCGATTAGCCTGTTCTCAACCTAAGTGATAGCATAACATAGTTATACTCAAGAGGTTACTTGAGTATAAATTGGCACCAATGAAATTAAGGTTAAGAGCCCATGAGCGAAGTGAAATTACCCGCGTATGACGCTGTGGATGCAGCATTGAAAGAACACGGCCTAGCGGTATCTCCGTCAGAGCTTCACGGCCTGCTGAGTGGTATGGTTTGTGGCGGTCTGGCCGTTGACGGTGAAAACTGGGTCGGTCCGGTCAGTGACTACGCCAATGAAGGCGAGCCTTTAACCGATGGTGCAAAAGCTATTGTTCGAACTGTTTTTGATGTCGCCGCTGATGAGTTAGGGCAACTGGCTCAAACCTTGTTCAGTTCGACGGCAGCAGAGCTTGCCGATGCGGAATTCAATGTTTCCTTGTTGTTGCCGGCAGATAATGCCGATTTGATGCTGCGTGCTGAAGCATTGAGCGAGTGGACAACAAACTTTATTTCAGGCCTGGGTTTGATGGGGGTGGAAAAAGCCAAACTATCGCCGGATGTGACCGAGGCCGTATCTGTGCTGGAAGAAATATCTCAGCTAGGAATTGATGAAGACGAGGATATGGCAGAGCAGGCACAGTTATTCAAAAATGTGGTTGCCTATGTACCTGAGTGCGTTCTGACTTGCCTGGTTGAATTGAGCCAGCGCCCTGGTGCGGTCGAGGAGCCGGCTGTTCCGGGCCTTGGTCAGGATAAGAAGCCAACTCTGCATTAAAAACTAACGGTAGGGAGTGGATGTGAAGCAGTATGATGTTGTCATTGCCGGTGGGGCAATGGCGGGCGCGACACTGGCGGTAGCCCTTAATAACCTCAGCGGTGGTCGCTTGAAGGTTGCGGTGGTAGAAGCTGTTGCGCCCAAGCTCGATCAGCACCCGGGTTATGATGCCCGGAGTATTGCTCTGTCTCTAGGATCGGCTAACTTATTGCAGGATATCGGTATTTGGCCGCAGGTGGCAGAACTTGCTACGCCGATTTCCCATATTCATGTCTCGGATCAGGGGCATGCCGGTATTGCCCATATTGATGCCGGTGAGCAGGGTGTTGATGCTTTGGGATATGTCGTTGAGTTGGCTGATGTGGGTACCTTGCTTCACAAGCAGCTTAATGATCTTGAGCAGGTTGACTTGCTTTGCCCGGCGATGATCACTGACATCTTGCGTAGCCAGGAAGCCGTTACCTTGACGTTGGAGCAGGGCGGTTCGATCAGCGGTAAGCTGCTGGTTACTGCTGATGGTGCTCTGTCGGGATGTTGTGACAGGTTGGGGATCGGCCGTAGTGAGTATGATTTCGGCCAAGTTGCTGTGATTGCCAATATTACAACGGCTGAAGTTCATAAGGGACGTGCGTTTGAGCGCTTCACACCTTACGGCCCGGTTGCTTTGCTGCCCATGTCGGAAGGCCGTAGCTCGCTGGTCTGGTGTATTCAGCCGGAAGAGCAGCAAAAAGTGCTGAGCTGGAGTGATGAACAGTTCTTGGCCGAGTTGCAAAAGGCTTTTGGCTGGCGTCTCGGACAATTGGTGAAAACCGGCTCACGCTGTGCTTATCCGCTACTCCTTCGCCAGGCCCAGCGGATCACCTCCCACCGGGTGACGGTGGTCGGCAATGCCGCCCAAACCTTGCACCCGATAGCCGGTCAGGGGTTCAATCTTGGGTTGCGTGATGTTATGACACTTGCTGAGGAAGTTGTGCGCGGGGTGGAAACTGGAGAGGATCCGGGCAGTACATCGGTTTTAAGCCGTTACCGCCAGCGCCGTGCGCCGGATCGCGAAGCGACGGTAGGCATGACATCAGGTCTGGTCGGACTGTTTGCCAACTGCAGCTTGCCGCTGGTGGTTGGCCGCAATACCGGACTGTTGGTGATGAGCCTTTTTGATACATTAAAAGCACCGCTGATACGGCGGGCAATGGGACAGGTAGAAAGATAATAATGATGCAAAGTGTTGATGTTGCCATTATCGGCGGCGGCATGGTGGGGTTAGCCCTGGCTGCGGCGCTTGCCGATACCGAGCTGCGTGTTGCTGTAATTGAAGGCAAGTTGCCTGAGCCTGAACTGGCACCATTGCCGGATTTGCGTGTCTCGGCTCTGAGCCGAGCCAGTGAGCGTATATTGCGCCGTGTCGGAGCCTGGCCTGGAATTGAATCGCGTCGCCTGAGCCCATACGGAAAAATGCAGGTTTGGGAGCAGGACAGCTTCGCCAGTATCGAATTTGATGCGGCACGCCTGGCTCAGCCGAATTTGGGACATATTGTCGAAAATCGGGTGATCCAGCTGGCTTTGCTGGAGCGGATCCAGCAATTGCCTAATGTGACGTTGCTGGCACCGGAACACTGTCAGAACATTGCCTTTGGTGAGAGTGAAGCCTGGCTGAGTCTGGCATCAGGCAAGAGCCTGACCGCCAAGCTGGTAGTTGGTGCTGATGGTGCGAATTCCTGGCTCCGTAGCCAATTGGATATCCCGTTGACTCATTGGGACTACGGCCACAGTGCGGTAGTTGCCAATATTCGTTGCAGCGAAGTTCATGCAGAGACAGCCCGTCAGATATTTCGCCCGAAGGGGCCTTTGGCTTTTCTGCCGTTACCGGAAAAAGATTTGTGCTCGATTGTCTGGTCACTGCCGCCGCTTGAAGCTGAGCATCTTTGTGACTTGAGCGACGAGGAGTTTAACAAGGTACTGACTGCCGCGTTTGATCATCGACTTGGCCTTTGCAAAGTGGAAGGTGCTCGTCAGGCATTTCCGCTGAGGATGCGTTATGCCCGTGATTTTGTGCGTGAGCGTGTTGCTTTGGTGGGAGATGCCGCCCATACCATCCACCCACTGGCGGGTCAGGGGGTAAATTTGGGACTGCTTGACGCTGCCAGCCTGGCACAGGAATTAAAGGCCCTGTGGCAACAAGAGCAAGACATTGGCAAGAAGGCAAACCTGCGCAATTACGAGCGTTGGCGTAAAGCGGAAGCGGCCAAGATGATCACGACAATGCAGGCATTTCGTGATTTGTTTGACGGTAGCAGCCCGGCGAAAAAATTGGTGCGTGATATTGGTATGTTTATTGCCGATAAGGCTCCTGGCGTGAAAGATGAATTTATGCGCCGTGCCCTGGGTCTGACCGGTGACTTACCGGATCTGGCTAAGCCATAAGTTGTGTGAGCTGTAACTTTAGAGTTAGAAACCGTCTCTCAGGAGGCGGTTTTTTTATGGGTCATTAATTTATAGGGATTATTTGATCACACTTTGATTTTTTTCACCTACAGTAAATAACAGGAAAACTAGTCCGATGGACTAAATTATGATCGCAGCCATGTCAGTTTGAGGAGCTGTACCTGTGTTTTATTCTCTGCATTTATCTCTATGAACGTTAGGTGATAGGCAGGTTTTCATAAGGAAGTTTCACCATGAGCTATATTCCCTCTGAGTTGAAGTATACCAATACCCATGAGTGGGTACGTCCTGAAGGTGGTGGTGTGTTTACCGTCGGTCTTACTGATCATGCCCAGTCGTTACTGGGAGATATGGTTTTTGTTGATTTGCCTGAGCTGGATGCGGCAACGGAAGCAGGAGAGGACTGCGCCATTGCTGAATCAGTTAAAGCTGCATCGGATGTCTATGCGCCGCTGACAGGGCTTGTGGTTGCGGTTAATGAGGATTTGGAAAACTCCCCAGAACTGCTCAATAGCGATCCATATGGTGATGGGTGGTTATTTCAGATCAAGGTGGAGGATGAAAGTGAATTTGCGGATTTACTTGATGCGGATAACTACCTCGATCTGGTTGATGAATCAGAGTAGCCAGTGAAAAAAGCAAAGCCCACAACAATAGTGGGCTTTGGTTAGTAGAAAAAGAATTTTACTGACGTTACGTGAATTCTTTGAGGCGTTTTATTTCTCGGTTAATTTCATTCACTGTCTGAAAATGTCGTTGCTGAGCTTTGACTGGCACAAGCAACATTCCGTTGTTGAATTCATAGCCTCCTCGGCCATCAATGTAGATCCTTCCACTAAATAAACGGCTTACATGCTTTGCGATTAATTGGGGCACGTAGCGTTTGAACATGCGCATATTTTGTCAGCCTTGTCTAAGTTTCGAACGGGGCGATTGTAAGGTAAACACTGTGAAAGTTTTGTGACTATTCCAGCATAATATCGATGTTAAATTTAACTGAGTGGTTTATTTTTTGTTGTCTTCTGAAATCAACAGAATAATGCTCTGTTAATTCCATCTTTAAAATAATAAATATGAATTAAAAATTATTCTCGTCAATGTGATTGAAGCGAATTATTAATTGATAATTATGACGTTATCTTCACTTTTTCAGTAATGGCGCGGTTATTAGTTTGGACGGGTATCGCTTTTTTACTGCTTTTTTATGAACTGGATTTTTTTGTTATCGGGTTATATCAGAGTTTTATTCTGAATTTACTCTCTGGTCTGAGTTGTTCCTATCTCCGCTCTTTTTTCTACCTCTTTACATTTTTCTGTCTTAGATCAAAAAAAGTTTTTGGCATACGCCAATAATATAACTGTTATTGGCATATGCCAGAAAGAGGATGTAATGCCCAGACCCAAAAAAGAGCGCCGGATTGGCTGTCGCCCGGCTCATAGTTGCTTTAAGCCAAATGGTATACCGATGTCGCAGCTCGACAGTATTGCACTGGCTCCCGATGAGCTAGAAGCGATCCGGCTGGTGGATTTAAACGGCCTGAATCAACAGGCTGCAGCTCAGGAGCTGGGTGTTTCTCGGCAGACACTCGGCAATATCGTTGCCAGTGCCAGGCATAAGGTTGCGCAGGCCCTGGTTAAGGGGATGGCCCTGGAACTTCAGCCTGTCTCGCAACAATCACTCATTGGCGGAGTCGATGAACAATGTTCTTCGGCCCATAAACAGGACAAATAAAATGTCGTTAGCAATAGCAATTACACCTCGCAGCGAGGTTGCAGGTCATTTTGGCAAGGCTGCTGCCTTCTTGGTTTTTGATGATGCGGGACAACTGATTCATCAACTGGATAATCGCGGTAGCCGGGAAATCGGCTGCAAGCATAAAAAAATGCTCCAGCGTCAGCTTGGCGATCTTGGAGTAAGAGAAATTGTTCTCGGTAATGTCGGCCAGCGCTCATTGGCTCGCTTGCTTAATGCTGGTTTCAAGATCAGCCGGGTACCACCACGCAGCCCTGTATCCATGGTGCTTGATGGTGAGGTAGCTCGTGAAGAGTTAACTGCACCGGAGCAGGGCCGTCCTTGTAAGCGTGAAAAGGGCGATTGCGGCTGTGGCTGTGGCTGTGGCAGTAAGAAAAAAGCCCAGCCAGCGAAAGTTGGCACTATGATGCATAGAAGAGGGATGAACAGAAAGATGAGCCTATCCGGTCTGAATAAGATTGGAGGGTTGAAGTTATGACATTATTGCTTACGCTAATGATTTTTCTGCTGGTAATTGTAGCAATGGCCATCGGTTGGATTATTAAGAAGAAGACTATCTCGGGCAGCTGCGGCGGTTTGGCGAGCGTTGGTATCGACAGAGAATGCGATTGCGAAGAGACTTGTGAAACTCACCAGTTGTACCAGATCCAGGAACCACAGAAAAAGCGTTAGTAAAAAGCAGGGGCAACCCTGCTTTTTTTGTCCTAGCGGCAGATATCAGCGAACATTGGGTCGCAGAGCAACAACAGATCGTCGGTATCAAGCTCAATACCTGCCATGCGGTCTCCGCTGCTGATATTGACGCGTGAGTGATGAGTGATGCTATGGTCGAAAATCACCGGCAGTGGCTTTTTCAGTCCGACTGGTGCCACGGTGCCGATCACCAGTCCCGTCACTTTTTCCACATCACTGGCATCGGCGCAGGTCATACGGCGGCAGCCGAACATGGCCCGGACTTTCTTGGGATCGACTTGAGCAGGTCCTGGCACACAGGCAAGGACGTGGAAGCCTCCCATATCCCGCAGCAGGATAGATTTCACCATTTGCTGTGGGTCGACGCCACGCTCTTGTGCCGCTTCTTCGATGGTTTTGGCTGGTTTGGTGTGAGGAAGAAGTCGGTACTCGACGCCTTCTTGTTCCAAATAAATAATTACAGGTGTTTGCATGGCTTACTGATTATCTTCCAGCGAGTATGGTAGCGGTTGCTTTTGCCATAGTGCTTTCTGATCGGCCAGACGGAACTGGGTGTCTTCATCCAGATCATTGGGTAAGCCAACCAAGGCAATGGCTTGACCATCGGCAAATTGGTAGGCAGTGATAACCGTTCCGCCCTTGCGCCAGTTTTCACCGACACTGCGTTCTAGGCTATCCCCTGCCTGCGGGCACTCATCAGCTGTTCCGCTGACGATATACATAGCGCGTTTATTGGTACCACGGTATTTGGCGCGAGCGACTGTTTCCTGGCCGGTATAGCAGCCTTTTTTGAAGCTAATGCCGTCAACGGCTTGCAGGTTCATTGCCTGAGGAATGAATTCCAGCTCAGTCGCTGCCTCGATTCGAGGAATCGCATGTTGGATATCGTACAGATCCCACAATGTGCTGTCCGATAGCTCAGCCCCCGGAGCCAGACGATTGGCCAGGGGGGCGGCTTCTTCTGGCGTGATTGCGATCAGCCAGCGTTGCTCGTCAATTTTGACCGCGGTGCCGTTTGCAAATGGACGAACATTACCTTCACCGCCTAGCTCGCGATCAATGACTGCTGTGGCTTGGTTACCAGTCAGGCCTAGCAGGATATCGTTGCTCTGCTCAATATCTACTTTGGAGAATACGGCATATTTTTTGAGTTCCAGTAGTTGGGTTGCCATCACGCTTTGGCGTTGCAGCAGGGCGTAGCTGTCGCGGTGATGGAACAGGCGAAATACGGTGCGCATTTTCCCTTTGGCATCGCAGTGGGCGCCGAAGGTTGATTCGTCTGCAGTCAGAGCCACAACATCACAGGTGACTTGTCCTTGTAGGTAGGATTTCTTGTCTTCTCCGAACAGGGTGACCAGACCCCAGTCAGCGAGGTCGACCAGCGCCAGATCCGGTAGGTTATCTTGCGCAGTAAGGGCAATTTTTTTGAAGTTCAAGGCATTTGACCAGGTGCTCATAGGGTATCCATGATTTGCTGGTAACTTGTCGGGATATCCCGAATTTGGCAATAGGTGACAGGCGAATAGGGACCGGCAAGTTACGTCTTTAAGTGAATGTTATTTTTCCTGCTATGTTAAAACGCTGGCTGGCATTTGTCAGCCCAAATACCTGATTCGTTAGATGGGTTATTTTGATCTTAGATCTCATCTTGGCGCTTTGCTTGTTCTTGCGCATGGTCGGTGTAAATTCTGACTGTTAGTATTGGGTCAATTGGATAAACGACCATGTTGAACGTTGAGGTTGTATATGTTGAGTGCCGATGAAAAAGCACGAGTGAAGTGGGCATGCCGTCGCGGTATGCTGGAATTGGATGTACTTATCATGCCGTTCTTTGAAGAGTGCTTTGATGAACTGTCTGAGCAGGAACAACAGGATTTCGTCTCATTGCTGACATGTGATGATCCAGACCTGTTTACCTGGATGATGAAGCATGGCCGAAGCGACAACCCAGCTCATGCGGCAATGGTGGACAAGATTGTTGCCCACAACAACAGCAAGCTTCGTTGATTTTGAGCTAGCTCCCTCCCGCCTTTCTGCTGCCGCGCTGGCTTGCCTTTATTCCTGTGTGGCAGTTTTACTGTTCTTTTCCTGGCTCCACACCTCCCTTCCTTTACCTATTGTTTTCTGTTGCCTTGATATGCTGATGCATGAATGGTTGACGCTGCATGTTTGCCGCCATTCGCTGCAGGGGCGTTTAGTTGTCAGTATGAGTGGAGATGTTCGTTGGCAGCAGGAGAAGTGGCATATCGACAGGGTGAAAATCCGCAATCGCTATTTCTTGTTGCTGCACATTCGTCGCCCGGGACAGGTTCGCTGGCTGTTGGTTTGTCACGATGCCTGCGATGAGCGTTCATATCGTGCACTATCTTTGATTTGTTACAGTGCTGTGAATTTTAGCAGTTCTGAATAATAAATATTAAAAATATGTACCGGGTCAAATGTGACTCAAAGATGTTTATTTTCAGTGGTTTGTTTTGCAATTATGCCGCGCCCTACGGATTAGGGCGGCTGGTCGGACTTAAAGCTTTGGTCTTAAAGGTCGATAAGTTATATCAGCGAAACACGGTACTGTTGTGGTACAGCAATAGACCCTCGCCTAGGGGGTAGCAATTGGGCTGGATGTAGTAGCAATGAAAATAAAACACAAACTTATGGGACTGACCGCACTGGCTGTAGCGGCTTTGCTGGTGGTTTTAGGGATGACTTGGCTGGCTAATGAGCGAGTGATGAAGATTGAAAATTCTTCAGCAGAAGTCAGTCAGTTAGAAGTGACTTTGTTGAATTTACGCCGTAATGAAAAAGATTTCCTGATGCGGATGGATGTGAAGTATCAGGGGAAATTCCAGAAAAACTACGATAGTTTCCACTCCCTGCTGACAGCATTGAAATCAGACTTGGACTCGCTGTCGATATCGTTACCTAGCTTGGATGCCCTGCCTAGTACCATGAGTAGCTACCATCAAGGAATGATGACTCTGATTCAGGGCTATCAGACTTTGGGATTGACGCCAAAACAGGGCTTGAAGCGTGAATTTAATACTCACGCAGAGGTTTTGGCAGAATCAGCCAGCGAGCAGCGGCTGGATATTCTGGCAGCCTCTAGCCTGATCCAGGCAGCCAGGCTGTTTGTGGTGACTGGTAATGACGTGTTTTTGAAAGAATACCAAAAAGCTGCTGAGTTTTATGGTGCAAAGTTGCAACAAGATTTTGGCATCGTTTATACCAATTTCACTAAGACTACAGAGAGAATTATCCGACAGTACCAAACTGTTGGCCTGAGCCATAAGAAAGGCCTGCGCGGTGATATTCGCAGTCAGTCGCGTTCGGTTGAAAAAGTATTTTCTGAAGTAGTCGAGCAGCTTGAAGCTAAGATCGATGCGGAGCGTAGTGCGACAGTAAAATGGATTATTGTTGCGGTGCTGGTTGTGATGGTGATGCTGATCAGTTTGTCGATGGTTATTAGTCAGTCTATCCAGCGTCGAGTTGAAGGACTAAGTCACTTAATGGCTAGTATTGCCAGCAGTAATGATCTGACCCAGATAGCTGATGAAGAAGGTAATGACGAGCTTGCCGATATGGCTAGGAACTTCAACGGCTTGCTGGCAAGCCTGCGTCTGTTGGTTGGTAATGTTCAGGGAGCAGTGACTGAGCTTGGTGCAGCTTCGGATCAGCTTCAGCGTCGTAGCCGTGAGTCAGAAGAGGCGATGGGCAAGCAGCAGTCTGAGACTGATTCGGTGGCGACGGCGATCACAGAGATGGGCGTGACTATCCGTGAAATTGCATCAAATACCGAAAATGCCGCAGCTAATGCCGACAGCAGCTACAACGGTGCGCAGGAAGGCTTGAGCGAAGTGACGGCGACGAAAGAGCGAATCCGTTCGCTGTCGGATGAATTATCGGAGACCAGTGGTGAGGTGGCGAGCCTGTCGACGCTGTCGGGTAATATTGGTTCGGTATTGGATGTGATTAAAGACATTGCTGAGCAAACTAACTTGCTGGCTTTGAACGCTGCTATTGAAGCTGCCCGTGCAGGCGAGCAAGGCCGAGGCTTTGCAGTCGTTGCCGATGAAGTCCGTTCGCTGGCGATGCGTACCCGTCAGTCGACTGAAGAGATCACCACTATTATTGCTTCGCTTCAGGAGCAGACTGATCAGGTGGTCGTGCATATTGGTCGCTGTCACGAACAGGGTGAGTTGAGTGTCTCTCAGGTTGATAGCGCCGAAGCTAAAATTAACCAGATTATGGCAGATATGCAGCTGATCATGGATACCAGCACCCAGATTGCCGCTGCAGTTGAACAGCAAAGTCTGGTGTCGGAAGAGATTGGCCAGAACGTCACATCGATTCGCGATATCACTAACCTGAACTCTAGCGTTGCCCATGAAAATGCCCAGGCGGCGAATGCGGTTGCCAATCAGGCGGTGTCGTTGGATGAGGCTATTGCAGCCTACCGGGTCTAACCTAACGTCAAGTTCTTTTAAAACAAAAAAATCCCTGCTTCGGCAGGGATTTTTTTATCTGTTATATTAACGATGCATTATTAGCACGGCTGATCCGGCACTAGAATCGTCGGTTTGGAGTCACCCTGCAGAACTGGGTAGTCCAGGGTGTAGTGGAGGCCGCGACTCTCCTTGCGTTCCAGCGCGCAGCGAACAATCAGCTCGGCGACTTGTAGCAGGTTACGTAGCTCGAGCAGGTTATTTGATACCCGAAAGTTACTGTAGTATTCGTTCGTTTCTTCCTTGAGCAGCTGGATTCGGCGCATAGCTCGCTCCAACCGTTTGGTTGTACGGACAATACCGACGTAGTCCCACATGAACAGACGCAGTTCATGCCAGTTGTGCTGGATCACCACTTCTTCATCAGAGCAGGTCACCTGGCTTTCATCCCAGCCCGGCAGGCTGGCCGGAATATCTACCTGATTCAGTTTGTCGCGGATATCTTCGGCTGCCGACCATGCATAAACCACACATTCAAGCAGTGAGTTAGAAGCCATGCGGTTGGCACCGTGCAATCCGGTATAGCTGACCTCACCGATGGCATATAGACCATCTAAGTCGGTGTGGCCTTGCTGGTCGACGAGGACACCACCACAGGTATAGTGGGCGGCCGGGACGATTGGGATCGGCTCTTTGGTGATATCGATACCGAAGCCCATCAGCTTTTCGTAAATAGTCGGGAAGTGTTTCTGGACGAAGTCGGCAGGTTTGTGGCTGATATCCAAGTACATGCAGTCGGCACCCAGGCGCTTCATTTCGAAGTCGATAGCCCTTGCCACCACATCTCGTGGGGCTAGTTCACCCCGTTCGTCGAAGTCAGGCATAAAGCGACTGCCGTCGGGGCGACGCAGGTAGGCCCCTTCGCCACGCAGCGCTTCGGTCATCAGGAAGTTACGCGCTTCCGGGTGGAACAGGCAGGTTGGGTGGAACTGGTTGAATTCCAGGTTGGCTACCCGACAGCCAGCACGCCAGGCCATGGCAATACCGTCGCCTGAAGAAACGTCCGGGTTGGAGGTGTACTGGTAGACCTTTGATGCCCCGCCAGTTGCCAGTACTACAAATTTGGCACGGACGGTTTCGACCCGTTCTTCATTCCGGTCCCAGATGTAGGCACCAAGCACCCGGTTGGGTTGGTCGGTGATCCCCAATTTCTGTTTGGTGATCAGATCCAGGGCATTGTGGCGTTCCAGTACTTCGATATTTGGATGATTGTGAACATTATCTTGCAGTGACATCTGAACGGCCATGCCAGTGGCATCAGCTGCATGCAGGATCCGGCGGTGACTATGACCACCTTCGCGAGTCAGGTGATAGCGTGGAGCTTCGTCATTGTTTTGATCGCCTTCTTCGCGGTCAAATGGTACCCCGCCATCGATTAGCCACTGGACACAGTGCTTGGCGTTTTCTGCAATAAAGCGAACCACCTTTTCATCACACAGGTGGGCCCCGGCAATTTGGGTATCCTGAACATGGGAATCAACGCTGTCCGACTCATCAAAGACGGCGGCAATACCGCCTTGGGCATAGTATGTCGCGCCTTCACTGCGCGGGCCCTTACTCAGGACCATCACTTTTCCGAGAGGAGCGAGGCGCAAGGCGAGTGACAACCCGGCAGCACCGCTACCAATGACTAATACATCACATGTATGTTCACGGTTTTCGTTCATATCGATTCATATCCCTGTGGTAATCGAACTATGTTACCAAATTACGACGCAGTTGTTCATTTTTGACTGTTGATTAACAACTTACTGGTTTGACACGGTATAATGCCCAGCGAATAGCAATGTTATACTGCGATATTGCGGGGAAAAATGCGCGCACTATTAATGAGAAATAATTTCTTTATGCCCGGGAACTTTGTATCTATACCCGAGTCTTAGATAGTGCTCATGCTCATATTTTCGTACGACTCTGTTTTGATTGAGCTTTACATGGCAGAAGCGCAATGCATCGCTTTTTTGATGATAATCCCTTAAATGGTTATTTATTAGCGAGGCGGGTACGAAATTACGAGTGCAAGACAGACATAGGAGTACACGCTCGAATGAGCGAGCAGCAAACTGATCAGGTATTAATTGAGCGGGTACAGCGTGGTGACAAGCAGGCATTTAACTTGTTGGTAGTAAAATACCAAAACAAGGTATGTAATCTGGTGGCTCGTTATGTCAACAACTCCGGTGATGTGCCGGATGTTGCTCAGGAAGCGTTTATTAAAGCGTATCGTGCTTTGCCTACTTTTCGTGGGGAAAGTGCGTTTTATACATGGCTGTACCGAATTGCCGTGAATACGGCGAAAAACTATCTGGTAGCTCAGGGGCGTCGTCCACCGGCGAGTGATGTTGATGCGGAAGAGGCTGAATACTACGAAAGTGGCAATGCCTTGAAAGAAATATCGAACCCTGAGAACCAAATGTTGTCTGATGAATTGAAGCAGGTAGTCTTCAGTACCATCGAAGCATTACCGGATGATCTGAAAACTGCAATTACCTTGCGCGAACTGGACGGTTTGAGCTACGAAGAAATTGCAGAAGTGATGGGTTGCCCGGTCGGTACGGTAAGATCACGAATTTTCCGAGCACGGGAGGCGGTCGAAAAACGGATTCGTCCCCTCATGCAGCGATAAGTGTAAAGCCAAACGGTGAAAAAAATGGCTGATAAAGAAAAAATCTCGGCATTATTAGATGGCGAAGAGCTGGATCAGAGCATTATCAATGCGTTGGCGGTTGATGACGACTGCCAGCAGTCGTGGCAGAGCTTCAACCTGATTGGTGATGTGATGCGAGGAGAAGCCCCGCAGAACAAGGATTGGGATATTGCTGCAAGTGTCGCTATGGCGCTGGAAAATGAGCCAGCACATACGGGCTTGACTGAGACGGAACCGGCACCGGTCGTTCAGTTATCGAGTGTACGAGAGGCGGTTGAGGCCCAACCGACACCTCTGCAGGCCAGGCGCACGATGCCGACTTGGCTGACTCAGTTTGGTCAGGTGACGATGGCTGCCTGTGTATCACTGGCCGTGATTGTTGGCGTACAGCAGTATAATGGTGACAGTGTGGTGAATTCACCGGCTGACTCACAACTTCCGGTTCTTCAGACCATTCCTTTTTCCGGTACTGCCGAACCTGTTAGTCTGACACGGGATTCTGTTCGCTCTAACAATCATAATGCACCGAGTGAAGCTCAAGTGATGGAACAACGTCGCCGTATTAACGCGATGCTTCAGGATTATGAATTGCAGCTGCGATTGAATGCCGAAGATGGCAGTATTGATAAAACATTGCTTGAAACAAACTGATCTGGCGGATAAATGAGAAAAATTCTGGTCGGTGTGATGACACTGGTCAGCCTGATGGTGCCATTGCAAGCCTCTGCTGAAGAGCCTGTTTCTTCGGCCGAGGCTTTGTTGCATCAAATGGACAAGGCTAGCCGGGAGCTCAGCTATGAGCTGTCCTACATACTAATTAAGAAAAATAGTATTGAACCGTTACGCTATCGTCATGCAGTACAAAATGGCGAAGTGTATGCGCACCTTATTTATCTCAGTGGGCCACCGCGAGAGGTGATCCAGCGAGGTAACGAGGTCAGCTATTTCGAACCGGGTCTCGACCCTTTCACAATTGACAGTAACAAAATGGTGGCACCATTGCCGCCGATTATGAAATCGGACATTGATGCGCTGGCCGGTTACTATGACTTTATCCCGATGGGGCGGGCCCGCGAGGCCGGCGTTGCCTGTGATGTAGTGCGCGTTGCTCCTAAGGATGGCGCACGCTATTCCTACTTGCTTTGGATTGATACCCGTAGCAAATTGGTGATGAGGGCTGATTTACTTGATCGTGATGGTGAGCCGTTGGAGCAGTACCGCGCGGTATCGTACGTTGTGAATCCGAAGGTAGGAGAAGTCCTGCAAAGCCTGAAAACAGTCGAGTTGCCGGCAGTAGTACAGTTGCCGCCACAGCCTCAGGCGAATCTAGGCTGGCAGGTTAACTGGTTGCCGCAGGGTTTTGAGTCGGTTTCCCGTAATCGTCACCGCCTGATGCTGACCGAGCGTCCGGTGGAGAGCAAAATGTTTTCTGATGGTTTGTTCAGTTTCTCTATTTATGTCTCGGCGGCTGATAGCTTTACTGTCCGCGAACAGCTGGTTCGCCAAGGACGTCGGACATTGCATAGCCACCTGATGAAAGATAAAGAAGTGACTGTCGTCGGGGACATTCCGCCGGCTACGGCACGGCGTGTGGCAGAATCCGTTGCGTTTAGCGCCGGAGCCGTGAATTCGGCAGGAGAAAACACACAATGATGCGTTCACTTGCAACTGTGGTGGCGGTTGAACCCGGCGCCATCACGGTTAGCTGTCAGCAGCAGACAAGCTGCGGTCACTGCGCTTCCCGTGACAGTTGCGGAACTGGTATTGTCAGTAAAGCGATACCGGGCCGCAGTCATCTCGTAAAAATACCTACCCGAACCCAAGTGACACTCGGCGACGTCGTGGAAATTGGCTTGTCGGAGCGAAGCATGCTGCACTCGGCGATGCTGGTTTATGTGCTGCCTTTGCTATTCTTGATCTTGGGAGCAGTTCTTGGACAGTGGTGGTTTGTCGATTTAGCCGATAGCGGTGAGCTGGGTGTTATCCTGACTTCCACGGTGAGCGCGGCGATCGGTTTGCTGCTGGCGCGTCGCCTGGCAAGGCGTATGGAAGGTCTTTCCGCCTATAAGCCAGACCTTATTCGGGTGCTTGGTAATCCTATTCAGAAAGATAGGGTGATAAATGCCGCATCGAAAGATAGCGACTAGCGGTGAAATTCGGTAGAATCTGCCAACTTGATCTGTAGATCCCATTCATTTTTAATCACGAGTTAGTCACGCCAATTCATGAAGCACATTCGTAACTTTTCGATTATTGCACATATCGACCATGGTAAGTCGACTTTATCTGACCGTCTAATCCAAGTCTGCGGCGGCCTTTCCGATCGTGAAATGGAAGCGCAGGTTCTGGATTCCATGGATCTTGAACGCGAACGCGGTATCACCATCAAAGCCCAGAGCGTGACGCTCGATTATAAGGCGAAAGATGGTGAGACTTATCAACTTAACTTTATCGACACACCGGGACACGTAGATTTCTCCTATGAAGTATCTCGTTCACTGGCTGCCTGTGAAGGTGCCTTGCTGGTGGTTGATGCGGGTCAGGGTGTAGAAGCTCAGACCCTAGCTAACTGTTATACCGCCATTGAGATGGAACTGGAAGTAGTGCCGATTTTGAATAAAATCGACCTGCCTGCAGCCGATCCTGAACGTGTAGCAGAAGAAATTGAAGATATCGTAGGTATCGACGCACTAGAAGCGACGCGCTGTTCTGCGAAAACCGGTTTGGGTGTTGAAGATGTTCTTGAAAACATCGTTACTGCGATTCCTGCACCAGAAGGTGATCCCGATGCACCACTACAAGCGCTGATTATTGACTCATGGTTTGATAACTACCTGGGTGTTGTTTCTTTGGTTCGAGTGAAAAACGGCTCACTGAAGAAAAACGCTAAGATCAAAATGATGAGTACTGGTCAGGTATGGGGCATTGATCGTCTTGGTATCTTTACACCAAAACAAATTGATACGACTGAACTGAATACCGGCGAAGTAGGTTGGGTTGTTTGTGGTATTAAAGACATCCTAGGCGCACCTGTTGGTGATACCATCACGCTAGCGAAAGATGGCTGTGAAGAACCATTGCCGGGCTTCCAAAAAGTGAAACCTCAGGTTTATGCTGGTTTGTTCCCTGTCTCTTCAGATGACTACGAGAACTTCCGTGATGCACTTGGCAAACTAAGTCTGAACGATGCGTCATTGTTTTATGAGCCAGAAAGCTCTGCGGCACTAGGCTTTGGTTTCCGTTGTGGCTTCTTGGGTATGCTTCACATGGAGATCATCCAAGAACGTCTAGAGCGTGAATATAACCTAGCGCTAATTACCACAGCACCAACCGTAGTATACGAAGTCGAGAAAACCGACGGTGAAACGATTTACGTCGATAGCCCGTCCAAGCTGCCAGCAGTGAACGATATCGAAATCATCGGTGAGCCAATTGCTCGCTGTAATATCCTTGTACCATCTGAGTACCTTGGTAACGTAATTACCTTGTGTATTGAAAAGCGTGGTGTACAGGTGGATATGGTATATCACGGCAAGCAAGTTGCCCTGACATACGATATTCCGATGTCTGAAGTGGTACTGGATTTCTTTGACCGTCTGAAGTCTACCTCGCGTGGTTATGCATCACTGGATTACAACTTCCAGCGTTACGAAGCGTCGAACATGGTACGTGTTGACGTAATGATCAATGGTGAGCGTGTTGATGCGCTAGCGATCATTACCCACAAAGACAACGCTCATGGTCGTGGCCGTGATTTAGTCGACAAGATGAAAGAATTTATTCCTCGTCAAATGTTCGATATCGCGATTCAGGCAGCGATTGGCGGTATGATTATTGCCCGTGCAACCGTTAAGCAGTTACGTAAAAACGTTATTGCCAAGTGTTACGGTGGTGATATCAGTCGTAAGAAGAAACTGCTACAGAAGCAGAAAGAAGGTAAGAAGCGTATGAAGCAGATCGGTAACGTCGAGCTGCCACAGGAAGCGTTCCTGGCTATTCTGCATGTCGGAAAAGACAAGTAAGTAACTACTTTACTCATTGTTATTGCCTCAGTATGCATTGCAATAACTGGAGCTAACTTCGGTTTTCTGAAGCAATTGGCAATGAGCGGTGCAGCAAGGTTAACTTGCTGCACTGTTACATTTATTAGGGATTAAAATGGCAAATACTTTTTCGCTAATTCTGGTACTGGCGACGCTGGTGACTGGGATCATTTGGGCTCTGGATAAATTTATCTGGGCACCGAAACGTCAATTGAAAATTGAAATGGCAGCCGCAAATGCTGGCGATCAAGTCGATGCTGAGACCCTACAAGCCGTAGCACCGCAACCGAGCTGGGTGGAATCAGCCAGTTCGATGTTTCCGGTGATTGCGCTAATTATGGTATTTCGCTCATTTATTTATGAGCCGTTCCAGATCCCATCCGGCTCTATGATGCCGACGTTACTCGTGGGGGATTTCATCCTGGTTGAGAAATACGCCTATGGCCTGCGTGATCCGGTTTTCCGTCATAAGTTGGTAGAAACCGGCGAGCCAGAGCGTGGTGATATTGTGGTCTTTAAATTTCCGCCTCAACCACAAATTGACTACATCAAACGTGTAGTGGGTATGCCGGGCGATACTGTTCGCTACAGTGCCCATAAGCAGCTTTGTGTTGCACCTAAAGGCATTGCTGAGTGTATGCCTGTTCCGTTGGAGGGCATGACCGACAGCGAGTTTAGCCAAGGCATGACACGTTTGGTTCAATTTAACGAAAAATTAGGCGAGCAAGAGCATCAGATTCTTGTTCATCCACTTAAGCGCGACCGTACACTGTCTTATCAGCCACGTCCGGGCATGAGCGAGTGGGTGGTACCGGAAGGCCAGTATTTCGTGATGGGTGATAACCGCGATAACAGTGCAGATAGCCGTTATTGGGGCTTTGTGCCTGAAGCCAACTTGGTTGGTAAGGCGGTCGGGATCTGGATCAGCTTTGAGTTTGAACGTGGTGCTGATAGCGCACTTCCATCTTGGATTCCTACCGGTGTGCGTTTCAGTCGCATCGGTGGCATAAACTGATCGGGATAAAATGACATCTCCTGCAAATAGGCTGCAGCGTAAGCTGGGCTACCAATTTAATAATATTGATTTAATGACGTTGGCACTGACTCACCGTAGTGCCAACGGAACCCATAACGAACGCCTGGAATTTTTGGGTGACTCGATCTTGAGTTTCGTTATCGCGGACGACCTGTATCATCGCTTCCCAACGGTAGACGAAGGTGATATGAGCCGCATGCGTGCCACTTTGGTTCGCGGTAAAACACTGGCTGAGCTGGGTCGTGAATTCGAACTGGGTGATCACCTGCTGCTTGGTCCGGGCGAACTTAAGAGTGGCGGTTTCCGCCGTGACTCAATTTTGGCGGACTGTGTTGAAGCGATTATCGGTGCGATTTACCTTGATAGCGATATTGAGGCCGTACGTAAGATCGTGCTGGACTGGTATCAGTCTCGTTTAGATACGATTCAACCGGGTATCAATCAGAAAGATCCGAAGACGCGTCTGCAGGAGTGCCTGCAGGGACGTCGTTTGCCGCTTCCGGCATATACTGTAACTAAGGTTCACGGTGAAGCTCACAATCAAGAGTTTACCGTACAATGCGAAGTGACAGGCCTGGATAAGCCTGTTATTGGTATGGGCGGCAGTCGGCGCAAGGCAGAGCAGGCAGCAGCAGAGATTGCGCTTAAGCAGTTGGAATCATGACAGATAAGCAACATTGCGGCTTTATTGCCATTGTCGGCCGACCGAATGTCGGTAAGTCGACGCTATTGAACCGTCTGGTTGGCCAGAAATTGTCAATCACCTCGCGTAAGCCACAGACTACTCGCCATCGCATCATGGGCGTTGATACCCGTGATGGTTATCAGGCGGTATACGTGGATACCCCGGGCTTGCACATTGAAGAAAAGCGTACCATTAACCGCTTGATGAACCGTGCAGCAAGCAGCTCACTGACTGATGTTGAGTTGGTACTGTTTCTTGTTGACGGCACCATGTGGACCAAAGATGACGAGATGGTACTGAACAAGCTGGCGAAGAGTCAGTTGCCGACAGTGCTGTTGGTTAACAAGGTTGATAACGTCAAAGATAAACACGAGCTGTTCCCACACTTGCAAGAGCTATCGAGCAAGATGGAATTTGTCGATGTTGTTCCGGTTTCGGCTAAGCATGGCACGAATGTCGATGCGGTTGAGAAGATCGTACGCCAGCATCTGCCTGAAGGTGAATACTACTTCCCTGAAGAGTATGTGACGGACCGTTCCCAGCGCTTTATGGCATCGGAAATTATCCGTGAGAAGCTTATGCGTTTTCTGGGTGATGAGTTGCCATATTCGGTAACGGTCGAAATCGAGCGTTTTGATTACAACCCACGTACGAACGGTTTTGATATCAATGGATTGATTCTGGTTGAGCGTAAAGGCCAGAAGAAAATGGTGATTGGTAAGAATGGCGAAAAAATGAAAGTCATTGGCCGTGAAGCCCGTATTGATATGGAAGAACTGTTCGAGCGTAAGGTGTATCTGGAACTTTGGGTTAAAGTGAAATCTGGCTGGGCTGATGACGAACGTGCATTGCGAAGCCTGGGTTATATTGACGACCTGTAAGGGACACCATGGAGGGGCTACAACGCTGTTTTGTCCTTCATACTCGTCCATATAGCGAGACGAGCCTGATTCTTGATGTCTTCAGTGAGGAATCAGGCCGTATAACGCTATTATCGAAAGGAGCGCGCCGTAAGCGCTCCAATCTTAAAGGGGCACTTCAGCCCTTCACTCCACTTTTTATGAAATGGTCTGGTCGTGGTTCCATGCCAGTTCTGACTCATGCCGAACCGATCAGTATCGGTCTGCCTATGCGCAGCTATATTTTGTATTCCGCGATGTATGTCAACGAACTACTGGCGCGGGTATTGGAAAATGACACTCCTTATCCAGTGTTGTTTCTGGATTATCTGAATGTGCTGCGAGAATTAGCGCAAGCGGATAATCCAGAGCCGGCATTGCGACGTTTTGAGCTGGCCTTGCTCCAGCATCTTGGTTACGGCATTGATTTTCTTCATTGTGTCGGCAGTGGCTTACCGGTCGAAGACGACATGACCTACAACTACCGTGAGCAAAAGGGCTTTATTGCCTCTATGGTGTTTGGGCAGTTGTCATTCCGCGGAAACCAGCTAAAAGCGATTGCTGCCCGGCGTTTTGAAACTCCGGAACAACTTCGGGCTGCAAAACGCTTTACACGCATAGCCTTGAAGCCGTATCTTGGCGGCAAACCATTAAAAAGCAGGGAATTATTTATCCCTAGAGGAAGGAGTACCGGAAAATGAATAACATCTTACTCGGCGTGAATATCGATCATATTGCAACTTTGCGTAACGCCCGAGGTACTCGTTACCCTGATCCGGTTCATGCGGCAGAGGTGGCAGAGCGAGCTGGTGCTGACGGTATTACCGTTCACCTGCGTGAAGACCGCCGCCATATCAAAGATCGCGATGTTCGTATTTTGCGCGAAACGATCCAGACCCGAATGAACCTGGAAATGGCTGTGACTGATGAGATGGTCAAGATAGCGCTGGAAACTAAGCCGGAGTTCGTGTGTCTGGTACCAGAAAAGCGTGAAGAATTAACGACTGAAGGCGGCTTGGATGTAGCGGGTCAGCTGGAAAAAATTAAGACAGCAACCCAAAAGTTGTCTGAAGCAGGGATTAAAGTTTCACTGTTTATTGATGCTGATCGTGAACAGATTGACGCAGCCGTTGCTTGTGGTGCGCCGTACATTGAATTGCACACCGGTCACTATGCAGATGCCGAGACCGAAGAAGCCCAGCAGGATGAGTTGAAAAAGATTGCTGCGGCAGCAAGTTATGCAAATGATCAGGGTATTAAAGTTAATGCGGGCCATGGCCTGACTTACCACAATGTTAAGCCGATTGCAGCGCTGCCTGAGTTGTATGAACTTAATATTGGTCACTCGATCATCGGCCGTGCGGCTTTCGACGGCTTGCAAACAGCCGTTGCCGATATGAAAGCAATTATGCTGGAAGCGCGTCGCTAATGGCCATCGTGGGCTTGGGAACCGACATTGCTGATATTGAGCGGGTAGAGAAGGTCTATGCCCGTTCTGGTGATGCGTTTGCCGAGCGGGTATTGTCACCGTCCGAGCTGGAAATATTCCATAGCCTGAAGCTGAAGGGGCGCTATCTGGCCAAGCGGTTTGCGGTCAAGGAAGCCGCTTCTAAAGCTATTGGCACCGGTATCGCCTGCGGTGTCAGTTTTCATGACTTTACGGTCAGCAATGACGAGCTGGGTAAGCCGCTCCTTACGCTGTCGGGCAAAGCGGCTGAGCTTGCCAATGCCATGGGAACCAACCATGTCCACCTGACCATTGCGGATGAAAAAAAATACGCCGTGGCAACCGTGATTCTTGAATCCTAGGTACTTGGGACCGAATAAAATCAAAAGGCGAGCTTTTTAAGCTCGCCTTTCTTTTTCTCGCTGTTTGAACTTCAATCTTTGAAACTCACCCTTCGCACTTCTAATGCCGATACGCCTTCGACGCTTTTACCACATTGTTCATCTCGTCGATCAGTTCATACAGTTCGGGTTCGATGTCTTCAATTGGGGCTTCAGCTTTTAGCTCGGTTTCAATGGTGTAACACAGGTTCTTCAGGCGAGGGACGCCGCTATAGGCGCAGCTGCCGTGTAGCTTGTGGATTGGTGGCCATAGCTCAATATGCTTGCCATCCAGCGCTTCGTTGACCAGCATTTCGACTTCGGGCATATAGTCGAGCAGCATTTGCAGCATATCTTTAGCAAGATCTTCTTTGCCGGCCGCCTGCTTAAGGGCGAGATCCCAATCCCAGCTCACATTGCTATCTATGGCTGGAGCTGGCGTTTTTGTTACTGCGGTTTCCTCGGCCATTGGTTGGTTAGGGCCTGCATCTTGCGGGTGGGTCCACTTGGCTAGGATCTGTTGCAGGATATGTTCTTCGATAGGTTTGGTCAGGTAGTCGTCCATGCCGGCATTGATCAGGCGTTCCCGTTCTCCAGCCATCGCATGAGCAGTAACCGCAATCACCGGTGTGGTGTGATTGAGTTCAGTTTTGTGGATCTCCTGGCTGGCGGTGACGCCGTCCATTTCCGGCATCTGGATATCCATGAAGATCAGGTCAAATGCTTTTTGGTGTGCGTATTCTACTGCCTTGCGGCCGCCTGTCGCGGTGATCACCGTTTCTGCCCGTTCACTGAGCAGAGCTGAAATCAGCTTGAGGTTCGCTGGGTTATCGTCGACAGCCATGACGGTCAGCGGCAAAATGGTGTCGGCAGGCTCCGGCAGTTGCGGTTCCGGCTCACCCAGCATATCAGGCTCGCTAATCAAAGATTCAAGCAACTTGCGATGGGCTAGCGGTTTAGGCAGGCAGGCAGTAACTCCAGCGTTGACCAGTCGCTCGGACAGCGCCAACTCAGTAGTTGGCAGGCTGACCATCACTTTGTCTGCCAATTGTTCGGCTTTGAATACCATATCCAACAGGCTAGCGATTGGCGGCTGTTCGCCTGGTGTCAGGTTGAGCAGGGCGAAGTGGTGGTGCTCGGCATCGTCCGGCATGGTTGAGCGGTATGTTACATGGAGGCCTGCCTTGATCAGGCGTTGCTGGATCACTGAGGCTGCCTGCATGTTCGGCTCGATCAACAGTAGTTTTTTGTCGGTCAGCGAGGTGGTGTCGATCGGCTGGGAAACGGGTAGATCGGTTTTGGCCAGACGAAGGCTGAACCAGAAGGTCGAACCTTGGTGCAGGCGGCTGGTCAGGCTGATTTCGCCACCCATCTGAGTAACCAGTTTCTGGGTGATCACAAGGCCGAGGCCGGTACCGCCGTAGCGGCGTGATATGCTGGCGTCAGCTTGGCTGAAGGCCTGGAATAGCTGCGCCTGCTGGCGCTCGGAAATACCGATACCTGTATCACGGACCATGAATTGTAACTCGACATTTTCGTCTTTGTCGGTTTTGAGCTCGACATAGACATCAATGTTGCCGCGCTCGGTAAATTTCACGGCGTTACCGATCAGGTTGGTTAGCACCTGCTGGATGCGCAATGGATCGCCAATCAACCCGGTCGGGATCCGGTTGTCGACTTTCAGTGTCAGCTCCAGTCCTTTCTCGTGGGCGCTTGGTGCCAACAGTTTCATGACCTCGTCCAGTGACTCAGTAAAGTCGAACGGAATGTTTTCCAGCAGCAATTTGCCAGCTTCTAATTTCGAGAAGTCGAGGATGTCATTGATGATCGTCAGCAGGTTGTTGGCTGATTTTTCGATAGTTTGCAGGTAATCCTGCTGGCTTGTGCTAAGGCGGGTTTTCAGCATCTGGCGGGTAAAGCCGATGACACCGTTCAGCGGGGTACGCAATTCATGCGACATATTAGCCAGAAACTCGGATTTGACCCGGGCTGCTTCTTGGGCGCGTTTTTTAGCAATATCGAGTTCAACGTTCTGGATTTCTAGCTGCTCAAGCGTCTCACGTAAGTCTGACGTTGCTTGGTCGATACTCTGTTGCATTTCTATATGGTATTCCGACAGCGAAACTGCCATCGCATTGATCCCGTTTTTCAGGGTGTCGAGCTCGCCGAGCAGTTGGCCTTCAATTCGAACATCTAGGTGGCCGCGCCGGATCCGGTCAACCACGCTGACCATATGGGATATCGGCCGAGTTACATCTTTCATCAGACGGTAGGCAAACAGTGATGACAAACTCAGGCCTAGCAGGAGTACCATCAGCGCGGTGAATACTTCCTGGTATTGCTGCAGGCGCAGGGCGCTTAAATCTAGTTCCAGTGCGATGTATCCCAATGCTTCAGCCCGGTAGCCGGGATAAGACGGGTTGTTGAACTGGCCCTCTTTCAGGATTGGAGCCCTTAAGATCAGTGAGTTCTTATTGAGCCGGGTTTCCAGTAGCAACGGGATCGGCTGATCATCCGGGTACATCAGGGCTTCGAAATTACGGTGGAAGTTCGAAGTGACGAACAGCTCGTTGTTGGCATCGAAGACAGCAATGCTGCGGATGATCTGAGAATGTTTGCGGTGGGCGTAACTGATCAGACGGCGGACGGCTTCACGGTTGTGATCTGTCATCCCATATTCGGTTGAAATCGCAAGAGGTTCGATGATACTGGCACCGGTTGAGATGAGCTGATGCTCAAGATCCCGATAGCGGCTCATGGTGAAAAATGCGCTCAGCAGTAGGCCAATAATCAGCGTAGGTGCTAATGTCAGGGTGAAGACCCTGGCACGGAGTCCATATTTGGTCATTGTTATCTTAATTACAAGAATGCGATTCTGTGGGAGAATTGTCGTCCATTTGTGGCCGTTAGCTTAATGAAACTAAGGCTGTTCGACAATCAACTAATACCAAACTGCTGACAAGGTCACTCAGTTTGGTTTATCTGTTCCGTGAGTCAAAACACTATGGCACGCTTTTTTAAGCCCCAAAAACGAAAAGTAACCGATACCAAGCATAAAGAAATCCTTATCAGCCGACTGGATCATCTCGGCGCAGGAATTGGTCATCTCAACAAGAAACCGGTTTTCGTCGATGGCTTGTTGCCGGGCGAAAAGGCGCTGGTGCAGTTAACGGAAGACAAGAAGCAATACGCGCGTGCCAAAGTAATTAAGCGCCTAAGCGATAGCCAGGCGCGTATTAAACCCCATTGTCCTATCTATGACCAGTGTGGCGGTTGTAACTTGCAGCATTTATCCCATCCTGGACAAGTTGAAGCTAAGCAGCAGGCTCTGATTGAGTTAATGAGTAAGTTTGCAGCAACCGATAAGCAACAGGAATTTGCCCTTGAAGCACCGATCACCGGTGGCGAGCATCACTATCGCCGTTGCTCGCGCTTTAGTATTAAGCCGGGAGGCGGAAAGCTGCAGTTCGGTTTCCGTCGTAAGCAGAGCAAGGAGATTGTTGATGTCGAGCATTGTCCGGTACTGGCCCAATCGCTTAATGAGTTGCTTCCGCCGCTACGTAGCCTGCTTGGTAAGCTGAAAGGGCAGAAGCACTTGGGTCATGTCGAGCTGGTGGAAGCTGATAACGGCAGGGTAGTTCTGATCCGCCATCTGCAATCGTTTTCCGACAAAGATATGACCTCGCTTCGTCAGTTCGCCGAGCAGTACGATGTTATCCTGTATTTAGCCCCAACATCGGATTCTATTGATAGAATTTCTGGCCAAGCTCCGTATTATGAACTGGACGGGATGAAGCTTTACTTCTCTCCGAAAGATTTCATCCAGGTCAACCGGGATGTTAACAAGCAGATGGTACAGCAGGCGATGGACTGGCTAACGGTTGAACCGCAGGACCGGGTACTGGATCTGTTTTGTGGTTTGGGTAACTTTAGCTTGCCGCTGGCAAAACGGGCAAAATCGCTGGTCGGTGTTGAAGGTGTTGACGAAATGGTGCATCGTGCTACTGATAATGCATTGATAAATAAGCTGGAAAATGCTTCATTTTATCAGGCTAACCTCGAGCAGGATGTGACTACCATGGGTTGGGCACAAGAACCATTTAATAAAATTTTGCTCGATCCCGCTCGTGCCGGTGCAGCCGGCGTGATGCAGCATGTCGTGAACCTGGCTCCGGAAAGGGTCGTGTATGTGTCATGCAACCCAGCAACATTGGCACGGGATAGCCAGATGTTGCTAAAACAAGGTTATCAGTTGGAACGGTTGGGAATGCTGGATATGTTCCCGCATACCGGCCATCTAGAATCAATGGCCCTGTTTACCAAAAATAATCTGGGCACAAAGAATAGTGTTTAATCACGGTTAGAGAAAACAGGAAAGAGAAATGGTCGCAGTTCGCGGTGCGCATTTAAAGGAAAATGATACATTTGAGCCGTCATCTTGGGTTGAAAGCCTGAAGCAGGATGCCAAGATGTCGAAGCATATTTTGCTGGCCTATCAGCGATGTATCGAATTAACGACAGGGGAAGAGTCAGCGCCGCTATTGCTGTGGCGTGGCCGCGAAATGGTGGAAATCCTTGTTACCTTGAGTATGGACAAGGATACCTTAGTGGCTGCCCTGCTGTTCCCGCTGGTGGAGGCGGGACTGTACGACCCTGAGCAGCTCAAGGAAGATTACAGCAACACGATTTTGCAGATGGTGACCGGTGTCAGCCAGATGGCGGCGATCGGTCAGCTTAATGCGACGACCGAAGGTGCGGCCCAATCGGCCCAGGTAGATAATATTCGTCGTATGCTGCTGTCGATGGTGGACGACTTCCGCTGCGTAGTGATTAAGCTTGCAGAGCGGATCTGCAATCTGCGTGAGGTAAAAGACGATCCGGATGAGATCCGCCGGGCGGCGGCAAAAGAGTGTGGCAATATTTATGCGCCACTGGCAAACCGCCTGGGTATCGGTCAGTTGAAGTGGGAAATCGAGGATTACGCTTTCCGCTACAACCACCCGAAGACTTACAAGCAAATTGCCAAGCAGCTTTCCGAGCGGCGGATTGACCGTGAGCAGTACATTGAGCGTTTTGTTGCCGATCTGGATGAGTCGATGAAGGCCTCGCATATTCGTGCCGAGGTTCATGGGCGTCCGAAGCATATTTACAGCATCTGGCGCAAGATGCAGAAAAAGAGCTTGGCGTTTGACGAACTGTTTGATGTTCGTGCGGTACGGATCATTGCCGAGGAGCTGCAAGACTGTTATGCCGCGCTCGGTATCGTGCATACCAAGTACCGTCATCTGCCGAAAGAATTTGATGATTACGTGGCCAATCCGAAGCCGAATGGTTACCAGTCTATCCATACCGTGGTACTGGGGCCGGAAGGCAAGACGATAGAAATCCAGATCCGGACCAAGCAGATGCATGAAGAGTCCGAACTGGGTGTAGCTGCGCACTGGAAATACAAGGAAAGCGGCTCGTCTTCGGGGGGCGCGCGCTCTTCCTACGATGAAAAAATCAATTGGTTGCGCAAGCTGCTTGCCTGGCAGGAGGAGATGTCAGACTCCGGCGAAATGCTTGAAGAGCTTCGTAGTCAGGTGTTTGACGATCGCGTCTATGCGTTTACTCCGAAAGGCGATGTGGTTGATTTGCCGCTGGATGCGACACCGCTGGATTTTGCCTACCATATCCACTCTGAAGTCGGTCACCGTTGTATCGGGGCTAAGGTGGAAGGTCGTATTGTACCGTTCACCTACCGTTTGCAGATGGGGGATCAGGTAGAAATTATCACCCAGAAAGAGCCGAACCCATCTCGCGACTGGCTGAACCCGAACCTTGGCTTTGTCACTTCCAGCCGGGCGCGGGCAAAAGTTCATGCTTGGTACCGTAAGCAGGATCGTGACAAGAATATTGCGGCTGGTCGGGAAATTCTTGAAGCCGAGCTGGCGAAAATCGGCGCCACGCTAAAAGATGCCGAGGCCTATGCTCTCAAGCGTTTCAATGTGAATTCGCCGGTTGAACTATATGCCGGTATCGGCAGTGGTGATTTGCGTATCAACCAGGTCATCAACCATATCAATGCGTTGGTGAACAAGCCGACGGCTGAGGAAGAAGATCAGCAGCTGCTGGAAAAACTGACCGAAGCCGGCGCTAAAGGCGCAGCTAAGAAGCCGCAACGTGATGCGGTGGTGGTTGAAGGGGTCGATAACCTGATGACCCACCTGGCCCGTTGTTGCCAGCCAATTCCGGGCGATGATATTCAGGGTTTTGTTACTCAGGGGCGGGGCATTTCCGTCCACCGTTGTGACTGTGAGCAGCTTGATGAATTGCGCCATGTTGCTCCGGAGCGGATCATCGATACGGTCTGGGGCGGCGGTTTTGTCGGCAATTACAATATCACTGTACGGGTAACGGCATCAGAGCGCAACGGTCTTATCAAGGATCTGACTAACACCTTCGCCAACGAAAAAGTTAAGGTGTCAGGCATGAAGAGCAGGATCGATTTCAAAAAACAGATGTCCATCATGGATTTTGATCTTGAACTGACGGATTTGGAAGTGTTAAGCCGGGTACTAAAACGGATTGAGCACGTGAAGGACGTCGCGGAAGCTAAGCGACTGTACTAATATTTTCCAGAAGCGATAAAGCGGGGAGCAGCAGCTACCCGTTTTTTTTTGAATAGAGAAACGTAAAGAACTCCCATAATGAACGACAAGCAGCAAACACCTATCGAACAACTGATTGAGATTATGGCAACCTTGCGGGATCCGCAGAAAGGGTGCCCGTGGGATCTGAAACAGAATTTTGCCACCATAGTGCCGCACACAATCGAAGAAGCGTATGAAGTCGCCGATGCTATTGAGCAGCAGAACTGGGTGGATGTGCGAGAGGAACTGGGGGACTTGCTGTTTCAGGTCATTTTTTACAGTCAACTGGGCAAAGAGCAGGGGCTGTTTGATTTTGATGATGTTGTTAGTGGTATTAACGAGAAACTGACACGTCGCCACCCACATGTTTTTGGTGAGACTGAATTTGCTGATGACGCGGCAATTAATGCTAACTGGGAAGCGGAGAAAGCCCGTGAGCGAGAGGCTAAGGGAGAGGATACCAGTATTCTTGCAAATATCCCGAAGGCATTACCTGCACTAAGTCGTGCCGATAAAATCCAGAAGCGCTGTGCCAAGCACGGTTTTGACTGGGACACGATTGGCCCGGTTGTTGAAAAGGTCAGGGAAGAAATTGATGAAGTGATGGATGAAGTTATCCAGGTCTCACCGGATCAATACAAGATTGAAGAAGAGATCGGGGATTTATTATTTGCGGCTGTGAACTTGAGCCGCCACCTGCATGTCAAACCAGAGTTGGCATTGCAGCGAGCGAACAAGAAATTCGAGCGTCGTTTTCGCGAAGTTGAAAAAAGTGTGCTAGAAAAAGGAAGGTGCCTTGATGATTGTTCGCTGGAAATGCTCGATCGAGAGTGGGAGAAGGTTAAGCGTAACGAGCGTTGATCGTCGAATTATTATGCGTAAGGAATGAGCAGCTGGTTACTTATAGTTCTAACGATATTCACGCTATTGGGTAGAATTGATTTGAAACAAAAAAAAACCAATCCTGCTGTGATAGTTTTCACGTTGTGGCGATAAAGTGTGTCTGGTATACTAATTTCCCGTCCAGATACATTTTAATCCTCTACACCAATCTTCCAGGTTAAACATGACAACGAATTACATTTTTGTTACGGGCGGTGTTGTTTCCTCCCTAGGTAAAGGTATTGCTGCTGCATCTCTGGCAGCTATTCTAGAAGCACGTGGTCTTAAAGTGACTATGATGAAGCTAGACCCTTACATTAACGTTGATCCAGGCACAATGAGCCCAATTCAACACGGCGAAGTATTCGTTACGGAAGACGGTGCAGAGACCGATCTTGACCTGGGTCACTACGAGCGTTTCATCCGTACCAAGATGACTAAACGCAACAACTTTACTGCAGGCCGCGTATATGAAGACGTACTGCGTAAAGAACGTCGTGGTGACTATCTAGGTGCAACGATTCAGGTTATCCCACATATCACAAACGCAATTAAAGAGCGTGTGATCGCAGGTGCAGAAGGCCATGATGTGGCCATCGTAGAAGTTGGTGGTACGGTTGGTGATATCGAGTCACTACCGTTTATGGAAGCTATCCGTCAGCTAGCAGTAGAACTAGGTCGTGACCGTGCAATGTTCACGCACCTGACACTGGTTCCTTACCTGGCAGCAGCTGGCGAAGTGAAAACCAAGCCGACTCAGCACTCAGTTAAAGAACTACTTTCAATCGGTATTCAGCCAGACGTATTGATCTGTCGTAGCGACCGTATGATCCCAGCGAACGAGCGTGCGAAGATTGCACTGTTCTGTAACGTTCCTGAGAAAGCGGTTATCTCGATGAAAGACGTAGATTCAATCTACAAAATTCCGCAGCTTATTAAAGCTCAGGGTCTTGATGACCTTGTATGTAAGCGTTTTGGCATTACTGCGCCAGAAGCTAACTTAGCTGAGTGGGAGCAGGTAATCTACGAAGAAGCTAACCCGACTGCTGAAGTAACTATCGGTATGGTTGGTAAGTATATCGAACTACCTGATGCTTATAAGTCTGTGAACGAAGCTCTGAAACATGCTGGCCTGAAAAACCGCCTGTCTGTGAAGATCAAGTATGTTGATTCACAGGATGTTGAGTCTAAAGGTACTGAAGTACTGGAAGGTTTAGACGCAATCCTGGTACCAGGAGGCTTCGGTAACCGTGGCGTTGAAGGTAAGATCCTGACTGCGAAATACGCACGTGAAAACAAGATTCCTTACCTGGGCATCTGCCTGGGTATGCAGGTAGCACTGATTGACTACGCACGTAATGTTGCAGGTCTTGAAGGCGCGCACTCAACTGAGTTCGACCCTGAGACTAAAAACCCGGTTGTTGGCCTGATCACAGAATGGGTTGATAGCGAAGGTAAAGTTGAAGAGCGTAGTGAGAAATCTGACCTTGGCGGTACAATGCGTCTTGGTTCTCAGTTATGTCACCTGCAAGAAGGCTCTAAAGCGCGTGAGCTATACGGTAATGCAACAATTCATGAGCGTCACCGTCACCGCTATGAAGTAAATAACAACCTGCTTCCTAAACTAGAGAAAGCGGGTCTGAAAATTTCTGGTCTGTCTGCAGACAAGAAATTGGTGGAAATTATCGAGATCCCGAACCACCCATGGTTTGTGGCTGCTCAGTTCCACCCTGAGTTCACCTCAACGCCTCGCGATGGCCACCCCCTATTTGAGGGCTTCGTGAAAGCGGCTGGAGACAACCAGCGCGGTGAGCTAACTAAGTAAGGATTACTGATAGCTGTGGCGGTTATGGCTGCAGCTATTTTTTTAGCTTTTAATTTGAAGATAAAGCAAGAGGAAACACAATGTCTAAGATCGTTAAAGTTCTAGGTCGTGAAATTATCGATTCTCGTGGTAACCCAACTGTTGAAGCGGAAGTTCACCTAGAAGGCGGTTTCGTAGGTATGGCTGCTGCACCATCTGGTGCATCAACAGGTTCTCGTGAAGCTCTTGAGCTACGCGACGGTGACAAGTCTCGTTTCCTAGGTAAAGGTGTTCTTAAAGCTGTTGAAGCTGTGAACGGCCCAATCGCTGAAGCTCTAGTAGGTAAAGACGCTAAAGCTCAAGCTGACATCGATCAGATCATGATCGACCTAGACGGCACTGAGAACAAGTCAAACTTCGGTGCAAACGCAATCCTAGCTGTATCTCTAGCAAACGCTAAAGCTGCTGCAGCTGCTAAAGGTATGCCTCTGTACGAGCACATCGCTGAGCTAAACGGTACTGCTGGCCAGTTCTCAATGCCTCTACCAATGATGAACATCATCAACGGTGGTGAGCACGCTGACAACAACGTTGACATCCAGGAATTCATGATTCAGCCAGTTGGTGCTGCGACTCTTAAAGAAGCGCTACGCATCGGTGCTGAAGTGTTCCACAACCTAGCTAAAGTACTTAAAGGCAAAGGCCTGAACACTGCTGTAGGTGATGAAGGTGGTTTCGCTCCTAACCTAGAATCTAACGCTGCTGCTCTAGCTGCAATCAAGGAAGCTGTAGAGCTTGCTGGTTACGAGCTGGGTAAAGACGTGACTCTTGCTATGGACTGTGCTGCTTCTGAGTTTTACGACAAAGAAGCTGGCAACTACAACATGAAAGGCGAAGGCAAAATCTTCACTTCTGAAGAATTTAACTTCTACCTACAAGATCTTGCTAACCAGTACCCAATCGTTTCTATCGAAGATGGCCTGGACGAGTCAGACTGGACTGGTTTCAAACACCAGACTGAACTAATGGGCGACAAGCTTCAGCTAGTTGGTGACGACCTATTCGTTACTAACACTAAGATCCTTGCTGAAGGTATCGAGAAAGGCGTTGCTAACTCTATCCTTATCAAGTTCAACCAGATCGGTTCTCTAACTGAAACTCTGGCTGCTATCAAGATGGCTAAAGACGCTGGTTACACTGCAGTTATCTCTCACCGTTCTGGTGAAACTGAAGATGCAACTATCGCTGACCTAGCGGTAGGTACTGCTGCTGGCCAGATCAAAACTGGTTCTATGAGCCGTTCTGACCGTGTTGCTAAGTACAACCAGCTAATCCGTATCGAAGAAGCACTAGGTGAGCGTGCTCCTTTCAACGGTCTTAAAGAAGTTAAAGGCCAAGCGTAATTGCTAACTTAACTTTTGGGTGAACTTGCTCACCCGAGATGACGAACCGCCTCTATAAGGGGCGGTTTTTTTTTGCAGGAAAGCGGGATTTTTGATGCGACAAAACTTGTGTAGTTTGGTATTCGGAACTAGTCACACCTTGCGCTTTGTGGGATTATTATCGTCTTGCAATTTCATAAACGAAGCGCATTATATTTTTTGCAATCTGATAGCGCTTCCAGTAGTACCTCAGGGTAAAAAAATCGCGTGAAAGAACGGGGAGTTGCATGCGTTTGTTAACCGTCTCGTTGCTGGCTGTATTATGTTGGCTTCAGTATGATTTCTGGCTTGGTAAAAATGGCATGATGGATTACCTTGCGGTGAAAGAAAATGTTGTGATACAGCGGCAGGCCAATGCAGAGCTGAAGCAGCGGAACAACCAGATGTACGCTGAAATCCATGATTTGAATCGTGGTCAGGAAGCGGTTGAAGAGCGTGCACGTAACGAGCTCGGGATGATAAAACCGGGAGAAACCTTTTTTCGTATTGTCGGTGATTAGGCCAATTTTTATAGCTGGATTTTCTTTCCAGAGCTGGCTTAATGAAATTGGTATCGCTTTAAACTTTGAATGAATTCCTTACCTATGACCGAGAAGATCACCGCAGTAGTGCCGGCTGCTGGCGTTGGTAGCCGAATAGCGGCAGACCGTCCGAAGCAATACCTGCAGATTGCGGGAAAAACAATTTTAGAACATACGATAGATCGCCTGTTTCGGCATCCGGCGATTGAGCGGGTGATTATTGCGATTAGCAACACTGACCCTTATTTTTCCGCTTTGCCATTAGCCAGAGATCCACGTATTACCGTCGTCGACGGCGGAGCAGAGCGTGCCGATTCTGTTTTTGCCGGCCTTGCTGCTATCGAAAATGAAGATAGTTGGGTGCTGGTGCATGATGCTGCACGTCCTTGCCTGCGTTATGCAGATTTGGATCGATTGATCCTAGAAGCTCGTCAAAGTGAGTGTGGCGCAATCTTGGCAGCGCCAGTGCGTGACACCATGAAGCGCGGCAATGGGCAAAATGGTATTGCTGAAACTGTCGAACGAAATGATCTCTGGCATGCCCTGACTCCTCAAATGTTTAAGGTTAAGCAGTTGCGTGATTCACTGCATCAGGCGCTGGAGCAAGGGGCGGTGATCACTGACGAGGCTTCTGCGCTTGAGTTTTGTGGTTTTGTGCCGCTTCTAGTTAAAGGGCGAGCCGATAACCTGAAAGTAACTCAGCCAGAAGATTTAGCCCTGGCTGAGTTTTATCTACAACTATTGACAAAGGAACAGCCATGATGCGAATCGGACACGGTTTTGATGTACACAAATTCGGTGGTGAAGGACCAGTGATTATTGGTGGTGTGGCTATTCCTTATGAGCAGGGGCTGATTGCTCACTCTGACGGTGATGTAGCATTGCATGCCGTTTGTGATGCCCTGCTCGGTGCAATCGGCGCCGGCGATATCGGTCGCCATTTCCCGGATACAGATGCTGAGTGGGAAGGTGCCGACAGCCGTTTCTTGTTGCGTGATGTCTATAGTAAAGTGAAGGCTAAAGGCTATCGTCTGGGTAACCTTGATGTCACTATCATTGCTCAGGCTCCGAAAATGGCGCCTTATATTGATGCAATGTGCCAGGTCATTGCCGAGGATTTGGATACCGATATTGAAAACGTCAATGTCAAAGCCACTACCTCGGAGCGATTGGGTTTTACCGGTCGTAAAGAAGGCATTGCCTGTGAGGCAGTTGTCTTAATTAATAAACAATAATGAATTTTTCCCGGTATGGCGTGCCATGGCCTGCTGTATTGGGTTTTGCAGTTTATATTGCTGCCAACATACGGTGTATCTATGTCTGATGTAATGGACAACTTTAGCTGGTTATACGGAAAACCAAGCAGTCAGGGGCGAATCAAAGTCCAGCCTGAACATTTTGTGGTTAAAGAATCTTTGGGTTTTGATTTTGCCGGAACTGGCGAACACTTCATGGTGAAGATCCGTAAAACGGGTGAAAATACCAAATATGTCGTTAACGAACTGGCTAAAGCGTGTGGGGTGAAATCCCGCGATGTTAGTTGGGCCGGTCTCAAAGACCGCCATGCTGTTACCGAGCAGTGGCTGAGCGTGCACCTGCCGGGCAAACCTGATCCAGATCTGACTCAGTTTGTGGCTGAACATCCGGGTGTTGAGGTACTGGAAACGGCCCGTCATGACAAGAAACTACGTCCGGGCGATTTGGTCGGAAACTGGTTTCAGCTCCGTCTGAGTGAGCTGGATAAACCGGATGATGTTGTTGTCCGTCTGGAGCAAGTTAAGTCGCAGGGCGTACCGAATTATTTTGGTGAGCAGCGTTTTGGCCATAATGGTAACAATGTGGTGAAAGCCCGGGCTTGGGGTAATGACGAGTTTAGAGTGCGAGACAAGAGCAAACGCAGTTTCTATTTGTCGGCAGCACGTTCTTGGTTATTTAATCTGGTGCTGTCGGCTCGCATCGAGCAAGGTAAGGTTCATACTGTGCTGGCAGGTGACTGGTTGCAGGCTGAAGCCGAACACTGTATTGCTGAGTTTATTATCCCGGAGCTACAGTCCAAGGTTGATAATGGCGAGTTAGCGATCACCGCTCCTATGATGGGAGATAACGCCTTGCCGACAACAGCTGATGCCGAAGCGATGGAGATGAGTATAGCAGAGCAGGAGCCTCTGTTGCTGAAGTTGATCCGTGATAACCGGATGCGTCATGAACGTCGTCCGCTGCTGCTGAAGCCGCAGCAGATGGAATGGCAACAGAAAGGTAATGATGTGATTGTTTCTTTTGCTTTACCGGCAGGTTGCTTTGCAACGGCGGTGGTACGTGAACTTATGATAGAGCGTGAGCTAGAGGATGGCGGACCATGCGAATTCTGATCAGTAACGATGATGGTATTTTTGCCGAAGGAATAAATACACTGGCGGCCGTTCTTGCTGAGGTTGCCGAAGTAACGGTGGTAGCACCGGATCGTAACCGCTCCGGGGCTTCGAACTCGCTGACTCTGGATTATCCGTTGCGCATTCGCGAAGAAGGGGATAACCGGGTTTCAGTGGAGGGCACGCCGACTGACTGTGTTCACTTCGCCCTGAATGAGTGGTTGGATTACCGTCCAGATATTGTCATTGCCGGGATTAATCACGGTGCTAATCTTGGTGATGATGTGTTGTATTCAGGAACCGTGGCTGCTGCGACGGAAGGGCATTTTTTGGGGGTGCCTGCGATTGCGGTATCATTGGTTGGCTCTAACCATTTTGATACGGCTGCGCAGGTTATCCGAGATGTGGTTGGACAGTTGACTGACAATCCTTTACCAACCAATAAACTATTGAATATCAATGTTCCGGATGTGCCTTATTCCGAACTGCAAGATTGGCAAGTAACCCGCTTGGGGGCTCGCCACCGGGCAGAAAAAATGGAAAAGGCGAAGGATCCGCGAGGCAAGGCAATTTATTGGCTTGGACCTCCGGGAGCATGTCAGGATGCCGGACCGGGAACTGATTTTTATGCCATTGAGCATAATCAGGTATCGATTACCCCATTGCAGGTGGATTTGACTGCGCATGATGCGATCGGTGGTATTGAACAGTGGGTAAAACATATGGAGACAGAATAAGGATGCGTTATGCGGAAGAACGGCATCGCTTAGTAACTTTCTTGCATCAGCTGGGTATTCGCGACGAAAAAGTATTACAGGCGATGTTAGCGGTACCCAGAGAGCTATTTATCGATGAAGCCTTATCTCATAAGGCTTATGAGAACAATGCCTTGCCTATTGGTAGTGGGCAGACTATTTCACAGCCTTATATTGTTGCCAAGATGACGGAGCTGCTGGAACTGCGCCCTGATTCTCGGGTATTAGAGGTTGGGACGGGTTCTGGTTATCAGACCGCCATACTGGCTCATATTGTCGAACATGTATTTTCGGTTGAGCGGATCAAGGCCTTGCAGTGGCAGGCCAAGCGTCGTTTTAAGCAACTTGATTTGCACAATATTTCCACCAAGCATGGTGATGGATGGCAAGGCTGGGCTGGCAAAGGGCCGTTTGATGCTATTATTGTGACGGCTGCTGCTGGTGAGATCCCGGCAGAGTTGTTGGCACAGCTTGCTGACGGCGGACGTTTGATCATTCCTGTTGGTGAAGAGTTCCAGGTACTGAAGTGTATCATGCGTCAAGGCGATCAATATATCTCCCAGGATGTTGAAGCCGTGCGCTTTGTTCCTCTGGTGGCAGGAGAGCTGGCGTAAGTTCCTATGAGCGTGGTGGTGAAGAAAGCAGCTATATGGCGAATGACGACGGTAGCAGCATGTCTGTTGCTGTCGGCTTGTTCTAGCCACATTCCGGCACCGGTTACAACAATCGGCAAGGATTATGAAAGTATCAAGCGGGGTAGTTACCGTGGTAGTTATTATGAGGTACAGAAAGGCGATACTCTGTATTTTATTTCATATATCACTGGTCGTGAAGTTAAAGATATTGTTGCCGCTAACAAACTTTCCCATCCGTATACTATTTTTCCGGGACAAAAGCTGCAGCTGTGGAAACCTAAATATGTTGCCCCTGCTTATGGTAAGGCCGGAACGGTTGCAGTTGTTAAACCCTCAGTAAAAACAGCAGCTAAGGTAGTGCAGTCGAAGCCGGAACCCAAACCAGTACCTAAGCCGGCCATTAAACCCTCAGTAAAAACAGCAGCTAAGGTGGTGCAGCCGAAGCCGGAACCCAAACCAGTACCTAAGCCGGCCATTAAACCCTCAGTAAAAACAGCAGCTAAGGTGGCGCAGCCGAAGCCGGAACCCAAACCAGTACCTAAGCCGGCCATTAAACCCTTAGTAAAAACAGCAGCGAAGGTGGTGCAGCCGAAACAGGGACCCAAATCAGTACCTAAGCCGGCCATTAAACCCTCAGTAAAAACAGCAGCTAAGGTGGTGCAGCCGAAACAGGAACCCAAACCAGTACCTAAGCCGGCCATTAAACCCCAGCCCAAACCAAAGACGTCTGTACAAAAAACAGCCAATAAAAATGTTGATCGCAAGCGGACAAAAGAGTACGCTCAAAATTCAAAAAGTAACAAGGTTGTTACAAAATCTGCAGGTAATACCAACAAGGTCGCCAGTTGGTCATGGCCTACCAAAGGGCGAATCATTGCTAAATTCTCCAGTGCCGAAAACGGCAACAAGGGTATCGACATTGCAGGTCAAAGAGGGCAGGCGGTTAAGGCATCTGCGGGAGGAGTGGTTGTGTACGCAGGTAATGCGTTACGCGGTTATGGCAACCTTGTGATCATTAAGCATAGCGAGGATTACCTCAGTGCTTATGCGCACAATGACAAGGTATTAGTCAGGGAGAAGCAGACGGTCGAGGCGGGGCAGAAGATTGCTTCGATGGGAAGCTCCGGAACCAAGAATGTACGTCTGCATTTTGAGATCCGTTACAAAGGTAAGTCCGTCAACCCGTTGAGGTACTTGCCGAAATAGACAACATGGCATAGTGAAGTTGTAATGTCTTGCTAACTCGCCATCTGGGAGGCGCTATGAGTAGAAGCAATACTGCTACAAATATCGAAGGCTTTGATTTTGAAGACGATATGGAATTAGACTCGGCTGAGATCGAGACCAAAGCCACATCGGCTGAAGAAACAACAAGTCGTGATGATGTCGATATATCGCAATATGGGACCACGCAAAAAGCCCTTGATGCGACACAGCTTTACCTGGGCGAAATTGGTTTCTCTCCGCTTCTAACCGCGGAAGAGGAAGTTTTGTATGCCCGCCGAGCCCTGCGTGGTGATGACGTTGCCCGCAAGCGCATGATTGAAAGTAACTTGCGATTAGTGGTTAAAATTTCCCGTCGTTACAGTAACCGGGGACTGGCCCTGCTGGATTTGGTCGAGGAAGGTAATCTTGGCCTGATCCGTGCCGTCGAAAAATTTGATCCTGAACGCGGTTTCCGTTTTTCTACTTACGCGACCTGGTGGATCCGTCAGACCATAGAACGGGCCATCATGAACCAGACCCGCACTATTCGCCTACCCATCCATGTCGTTAAAGAACTGAACGTTTACCTTCGTACTGCCCGTGAGTTAGCTCAAAAGCTGGATCACGAACCGACTGCGGAAGATATTGCTCAGAAGCTTGATAAGTCTGTCGAGGATGTGAACCGTATGTTGCGCCTCAATGAGCGTGTTGGCTCGGTTGATAATCCGATCGGCGGCGACTCTGAGAAAGCGTTGCTGGATATTATTCCGGATGAAAAGAGCGGCGGTCCGGAAACCTCAACCCAAGATGATGATATCAAGACATCGATTGTAACCTGGCTTCAGGAACTGAACCCGAAACAGCGTGAAGTACTGGCCCGTCGTTTTGGCTTGCTAGGTTATGAAGCCTCGACATTGGAAGATGTCGGCCGTGAAATTGGCCTGACCCGTGAGCGTGTCCGTCAGATCCAAGTAGAAGGACTGCGGCGTTTGCGTGATATGCTGACCCACCAGGGTCTAAATATTGAGTCCTTGTTTAACCAGGATTTGTAATCAATAACAGTATACGGTTCATCTGAACTGACTCAATGATTATCAGGTATAAAAAAGGACGCAAGATGCGTCCTTTTTCTATTTCTGCTGTTGTTGAATTATAACAATGCCTTCAGTCTGTACAGTTCATCTAGAGCCTGACGTGGTGTCAGCTCGTCTGGATTAAGGCCAGCCAGGGCTTCTTCCACCTCATTAGGCTCAGGGATCAGGCTCAGCTGCTGTTCGGCTTTCGGAACCATACTGGCCGGAGCTGTTGCCTGCTGGTGGCCGCTGGCTTCAAGTTGCTGAAGCTTGAGTTTAGCGCGTTTGATCACCGATTTCGGAACCCCGGCCAAGCTGGCTACGGCCAGACCGTATGACTTGCTGGCGGCACCTTCTTGAACGGCATGCATAAAGGCAATTTCATCACCATGCTCAACGGCATCGAGGTGAACATTTGCCAAGCCGTCAATTATTGAAGGTAGCTCAGTTAATTCGAAGTAATGGGTGGCAAACAGGGTCATGGCCGCAATTTTTTCGGCAAGCCACTCGGCACTAGCCCAAGCTAGAGACAGACCGTCATAGGTACTGGTACCACGGCCAATTTCATCCATCAACACCAAGCTGCTTTCGGTTGCATTATGTAGGATATTGGCAGTTTCGGTCATTTCAACCATGAAGGTTGAGCGGCCGGAAGCTAGATCATCTGAGGCTCCTATACGGGTGAAGATACGATCCAGCGGACCGATCTTGACCGAGTCAGCCGGTACAAATGAGCCGACATGGGCCATCAGGGCAATCAGCGCGGTCTGACGCATATAGGTCGACTTACCACCCATGTTCGGTCCGGTGATCACCAACATACGGCGATCTTTGTGCAGGGAAATCGGGTTAGCGATGAATGGTTCGCTCAGTACCTGCTCGACAACCGGGTGGCGTCCAGCACTGATTTCGATCCCGGTTTCTTTGCTCAGTTCCGGACGGCAGTAGTTGAGGGTATCAGCTCGCTCGGCCAGGTTAGCCAAAACATCCAGCTCGGAAAGTGCGCTGGCGATGTTCTGGAGCTGCTCTAGGTGAGGCAGCAGCAGATCAAACAGTTCTTCCCACAGTTTTTTCTCTAGCCCCAGAGCTTTTGATTTAGAGTTGAGGACTTTGTCTTCATGCTCTTTAAGCTCAGGAATAATATAACGTTCGGCATTCTTCAGGGTTTGGCGACGAACGTAGTGGCTCGGGACAAGGTGGCTCTGCCCACGGCTTACTTGGATATAGAAGCCATGAACCTGGTTGAATCCGACTTTCAGGCTATCGATGTCATGGTGTTCGCGTTCGCGGGCTTCCAGCTCTTCCAGGTACTTCGTCGCACCGTCAGCCAGGTCACGCCATTCGTCCAGTTCAGCATTATAGCCCGGAGCTAATACACCACCGTCACGGATCACAACCGGTGGGTTTTCGATAATTGCGCGTTCCAGCAATTCGCATAGCTCGTCCATTGGAGCGGCGTATAGGGCTAGCTCACCAATGCGTGGCTGGTTGAGTTCGGTCAGTAGTTCGGCCAGTTCTGGCAAATGCTGCAAAGCGGTCCGCATACGGGCCAGATCTCGAGGGCGAGCTGAACGCAGGGCCAAGCGGGCAAGGATACGCTCCAGATCTCCCATGTGGCGTAGTACCCCGGCGATGTCGGTGAACATTCCGGTATCTTTGAAAGCTGAAATGGCATCCAGGCGGTGGTTGAGCTGCTGCGCATCGCGGATAGGCTGGTGTAGCCAGCGTTTGAGCAGACGGCTGCCCATAGGGGTTGCAGTATAGTCAAGAACAGATGCTAGCGTGTTATCAAAACCGCCGGCCAGGTTTTGGGTCAGCTCCAAGTTGCGACGGGTGGCAGCATCCAGAACAACGGCGTGATCTTTGTTATCCTGGGTGATCGCACGAATATGCGGTAGGGCGGTACGTTGGGTGTCTTTGACATATTGTAGCAGGCAGCCGGCGGCGCACAGGCCGCGTTCCGCATTTTCGACGCCGAAGCCAACCAGATCACGGGTGCCGAATTGCATCGTCAGCTGCTGGCGTGCAGTTTCCAGTTCAAACTCCCACACAGGGCGGCGGCGAGTGCCATTAAATGGCTGGACTAAGCCCGGTAGTGCGAAGTCTTCCGGGTACAGCAATTCAGCCGGGAAGGTGCGCTGCAGCTCGGCTTGCATTGCTTCTTCGGTTTCCGGCTCGGTTAGCATAAAGCGACCGGAGGTGATATCCAGTGTTGCGTAGCCAAAGCCTTTGCTGTTTTGGTAAATGGCTGCAATCAGGTTATCGTGACGCTCGTTAAGTAGTGCCTCATCACTGACGGTTCCCGGGGTTACGATGCGGACGACCTTGCGCTCAACCGGACCTTTGCTGGTAGCCGGATCGCCAATTTGCTCACAGATCGCCACCGAGACCCCCTGCTGAACCAGTTTGGCCAAATAGCCTTCAACAGCGTGATAAGGTACACCAGCCATTGGGATTGGCTGGCCATTGGAGGAGCCGCGTTTGGTCAGGGATATATCAAGTAACTGAGAGGCCTGTTTCGCATCATCAAAAAATAGCTCGTAGAAGTCGCCCATCCGATAGAACAGAAGAATATCAGGATTTTCGGCCTTGATCCTCAAAAACTGCTGCATCATGGGGGTGTGCTTTTCTAAACCTTTCACTGTCACGATATTGCCTGCTTGCTTGTTCCGATTGGTATAAAACCGGGAAATTTTCTGGAGGGTTAGGATACGTGAATCGAGCAGGACGGCAAAGGGGCAATTATGTTTTTTAAGGCTTCTTCTTCCTATTGCTGAGTTGCCGGAATCCAGTGGTGGGAGTAAGGTAGCGACAGCAGAAATAATCAGTATAAGGAAGTCGAGTTGATGCAATTGGCACAGACATTGGGGCAAGTCCTTGCCCGTAAAGGCTGGGTGGTGACCACTGCAGAATCTTGTACCGGCGGCGGTGTGTCGACCGCGATCACCGATATTGCTGGCAGCTCCGGTTGGTTTGACCGGGCGTTTGTTACCTACAGTAATGAAGCCAAGCAGCAGATGCTGGGTGTATCAGAGGCAGCGCTGGATCGGTATGGTGCAGTCAGTGAGCCGGTCGTGAAGGAGATGGCGGCTGGAGCACTGAAGTCTTCGCTGGCTGATATTAGTGTTGCAATCAGTGGGATCGCCGGGCCAGGAGGAGGCAGCGAGACCAAGCCGGTTGGCACTGTTTGTTTTGCCTGGGCAGATAAAACAGGCTGGATGGCCGTCGAAACCTGTTTTTTTGAGGGTGATCGCAATGCGGTAAGACAACAGGCCATTGAAAAATCACTCTCTGGTATGTTGCAGCGCTTGAAGCAGCTGGGCTGAGTGGAAATGACCTGTTGCAGAGAATGGGCATGGGACAAAAAAATTTTCATCCAGCGCTAGACACTGTATGAATAGACAGTATACTAGGCTTCATACACAGATAACCTCCGTTATTAACTTTAAGCATCCGTTGGAGAGTCGAATGGACGACAACAAACAGAAGGCTCTTGCCGCAGCGTTAGGCCAGATTGAAAAGCAGTTCGGTAAAGGTTCCATCATGAAGTTGGGCGATAACCGTACAATGGATATTGAAACCGTATCTACGGGTTCCCTGTCGCTTGATATCGCACTTGGTGCTGGTGGTTTACCAATGGGGCGTATCGTTGAAATCTATGGTCCTGAATCATCAGGTAAAACGACGCTGACACTTGAAGTTATCGCGGCGGCACAAAAACAAGGCAAGACGTGTGCCTTCATTGATGCCGAGCATGCGCTGGATCCTATCTACGCTCAGAAGCTGGGTGTTGATATCGACAATCTGCTAGTGTCGCAGCCGGATACCGGTGAGCAGGCGCTGGAAATTGCGGATGCTCTGGCTCGTTCTGGTGCTGTTGACATTATGGTTGTTGACTCCGTGGCAGCACTAACGCCTAAGGCAGAGATTGAAGGCGAGATGGGTGATAGCCACATGGGTCTGCAGGCTCGTATGCTTTCGCAGGCGATGCGTAAGATCACCGGCAACCTGAAAGCGTCTAACTGTATGTGTATCTTCATCAACCAGATCCGTATGAAGATCGGTGTGATGTTTGGCAACCCTGAAACCACTACCGGTGGTAATGCACTGAAATTCTACGCTTCAGTACGTCTTGATATTCGCCGTACCGGTGCTATTAAAGATGGTGATGAGGTGGTTGGTAACGAAACCCGCATCAAGGTTGTGAAGAATAAGGTAGCAGCACCGTTCAAGCAGGCTGAAACTCAGATCCTGTACGGTCAGGGCTTTAACCGTCTGGGTGAGCTTGTTGATCTTGGCGTGAAGCATAAAATGGTTGAGAAGGCCGGTGCATGGTATAGCTACCAGGGTGACAAGATTGGCCAAGGTAAGGCGAACGCTTGTAAGTACCTGGGTGAACACCCTGAAATTGCCGAAGAGCTTGAGAAGAAGTTGCGTGAGCTGCTGTTGACGACAGCTGCACCAGCAACAGAAGAAGCGCAAGCTGAAGCGGCTGATGCCGAAGAAGATCAGGCGTTCTAATTCGCTCTCCAGATAGCTGGTAAAATATTATATTGTCTTGCCCTTTGGGCGAGGCAAACAAAGCGGGCCTTGTACGATAAAGTACAGGGCCCGTTTTGTATATCGAGGTAAAGGACATGAAAAAACAAGCACCAAAGCAAAGCGCCAAAGAAACGGCTGTTGGTTACCTGTCGCGTCGTGATCATGCCGAGAAAGAACTCTGCCAGAAACTGAAGGGGCGTGGTTACAGCGAGCAGGATGTTGCCGCGGCCATCGCTTATTGCCAAGACTATAATTGGTTAGACGACGCCCGATATGCATCGATGATGGTACGAAACGGGGTTGGCAAAGGATGGGGAGCGTTGCGGATCAAACAGGAGATGAAGATGAAAGGGGTTCATGCGACGGTTATCAGCCAGGCCATGGACGAGGTCGAGGTTGACTGGTTTGAGCATGCCCGTGATGTTGCTCAGCGCAAGTTTGGCAATAGCGAAATGGATACACCGAAAGAGAAAGCCCGCCGTTTTCGGTTTATGCAGTATCGCGGATTTGATTTCGAGCAAATCCAGTATGCGTTGAATGCCGAGGATGAATATTAACGGCTTTTCCTGTTTTTTGTCGGTTTCGCGGACTTTTTCATGGAAGCAGAAGCTCTATTTGGTGTTATGGCTGCTTGTTAAAATACAAATTGCGTTAATTTTTAACATAACATTTCCCGTATCCCCCGCCGTTGTTTTACAATAGCCCCCAAAGAATTTATTTTATTCGTTTAAACCTATTGCTGTAAGTGCTAGCAAAGACGCTAAAATTCTTAGAGGAATAGGTCATATCATCGCTCTTGGGCGATGTTTTCGGTTTTATAAAAGCATTTATTCAGGATTTGCCAATGTACATGAGCACTGATGAGATTCGCCGTGCGTATCTTGCGTTTTTTGAGAGCAAAGGTCACCAGATCGTAGAAAGCTCTTCTCTTGTACCTGCTAACGACCCAACACTGTTGTTTACCAATGCAGGTATGAACCAGTTTAAAGATACATTTTTAGGTATGGAAAAGCGCAGCTACACTCGAGCGACTACAGCTCAGCGCTGTGTACGTGCTGGTGGTAAGCACAATGACCTTGAAAATGTAGGTTTTACAGCCCGTCACCATACATTCTTCGAAATGCTGGGTAATTTCAGTTTCGGTGATTATTTCAAGCAAGATGCGATCAAGTACGCGTGGGAATTTCTGACTGACGTGCTTAAGCTTCCTCAGGACCGCCTGCTGGTGACTGTCTATGAGACTGATGACGAAGCATTCGATATCTGGAATAAAGAAGTAGGAATTCCAGCTGATCGTATCGTTCGTATCGGTGACAAGAAAGGCGGTAAGCCTTATGAGTCAGATAACTTCTGGCAGATGGGTGACACTGGTCCTTGTGGTCCGTGTACTGAGATCTTCTTTGATCACGGCGAGCACATTTGGGGTGGCCGTCCTGGTACGCCGGAAGAAGATGGTGACCGTTTCATCGAAATTTGGAACAACGTATTTATGCAGTTCAACCGTCAGGCCGACGGTAAGATGGAACCGCTACCAAAGCCTTCTGTTGATACCGGTATGGGTATCGAACGTATTGCGGCGATCATGCAGGGTGTTCACTCGAACTACGAGATTGATATCTTCCAGACGCTAATTAAAGAAGCGGCGGCAGTTATTGGTCATGATGATCTGTCAAACCAGTCGCTACGCGTTGTTGCCGACCACATCCGTTCATGTGCATACCTGATTGTTGATGGTGTAATGCCATCAAATGAAGGCCGTGGTTACGTACTTCGTCGTATTATCCGTCGTGCAGTTCGTCACGGTAACAAGCTGGGCGCGAAGGGTGCTTTCTTCTACAAACTTGTTGGTCCTCTGGCTGAGATCATGGGTACAGCCGGTACTGAGCTGAAGAAGCAGCAGGAAATGGTTGAGAAGGTACTGAAGATCGAAGAAGAGAACTTCGGCCGTACTCTTGACCGCGGTATGACAATTTTGAACGAAGCTCTCGATAACCTGGATGGCAAGGTGCTGGACGGTGAAACAGTATTTAAACTGTACGACACCTACGGTTTCCCTGCTGACTTGACTAACGATGTTGCTCGCGAACGTGGTTTCTCTATCGATGAAGAAGGCTTCAACGATGCAATGGAAGCCCAGCGCCAGCGCGCCCGTGAAGCAGGCCAGTTCGGTGTTGACTACAACGATGCAATTAAAGTTGAAGCGACAACTGAGTTTAATGGTTACTCTGTGGCGGAAGGTGAAAGTGAGGTTGTTGCTCTGTTTCGTGACGGTGCTGCAGTAGACAGCGTCAGCGCAGGTGAAGAAGCGCTTGTGGTACTGAATAATACTCCTTTCTATGCTGAGTCAGGTGGCCAGTGTGGTGATACCGGTGTAATGACTGCTGCTGGTGTGAAATTCGACGTTGCTGATACTCAGAAGTTCGGTGCTGCGATTGGCCACAAAGGTACACTGGCAGAAGGTGCACTGAAAGTGGGTGACAAGCTGACTGCGACAGTTGATGCGGCACGCCGCGCGGCAATTAGCCTGAACCACTCTGCAACGCACCTGTTGCATGCAGCACTACGTAACCTTCTGGGTGAGCATGTTGCGCAGAAAGGTTCTTTGGTTAAACCAGAATCACTGCGTTTTGACTTCTCTAACCTAGAAGCGGTGAAGCCAGAGCAACTACGTGAAGTTGAGAGTGTGGTGAACGAGCAGATCCGTCTGAACCACTCTATCGATACCGACATCATGGATATCGAGGCTGCGAAAACTAAGGGGGCTATGGCCCTGTTTGGCGAAAAATATGACGATGAAGTTCGTGTATTGAGCATGGGTGAATTCTCTACCGAGCTTTGTGGTGGTATCCATGCCAAGAATACGGGTGATATCGGCCTGTTCAAGATTGTTTCTGAAGGTGGCATCGCTGCCGGTATCCGTCGAATTGAGGCGGTAACTGGTGAGGCTGCAATTGCGGCTCTGCATGATCAGGAAGCATTGCTGGCTGAAACAGCAAGCCTGGTGAAATCAGATGTAGCTTCAGTAGCAACGAAAGTCAGTGCGTTGGTTGCTCACAGTAAGCAACTTGAGAAAGAAATCCAACAACTGAAAGATAAGCTGGCGGCGCAAGAAAGTGCGGGTCTTATCAATCAGGCACAAGAGATCAATGGCGTGAAAGTATTGATTTCGAAGCTGGACGGTGCAGACAACAAAGCACTACGTGGCATGGTTGACGAGCTGAAGAACCAGCTGGGCAGCGGTGTTGTCGTACTGGGTAATGTTAATGGCGACAAAGTTGGCTTGATTGCCGGTGTAACCAAAGATTTGACTGGCAAAGTTAAAGCGGGTGAGTTGGTTAACCTGGTTGCTCAGCAAGTTGGCGGTAAAGGTGGCGGTCGTCCGGACATGGCTCAGGCGGGTGGTACGGATGCTGCTGCACTTCCTGCTGCTCTGGAATCAGTAACTCCTTGGTTGTCCGAGAAACTGTAAGAATACTTGGAGAGGTGAAGTGGCACTATTAGTGCAGAAATTTGGTGGTACTTCGGTAGGTTGTATCGAACGCATTGAAGCAGTCGCTGAGCGCGTGATAAAGGCGCGCCAGCAAGGTCATCAAATAGTAGTGGTAGTTTCGGCCATGGCTGGTGAAACGAACCGCTTACTTGGTTTGGCTAAGCAGATTGATGAAGTACCAACACAGCGCGAGCTGGACGTACTTCTGTCAACGGGGGAGCAGGTAACAATAGCGTTGCTTGCTATGGCATTGAACAAACGTGGGTTTAATGCCACTTCCTTGACGGCAGATCAAGTTACTATCCGGACGGATAATGCATTTAATAATGCCAGCATCATTCAGGTAGAAACCGATAATCTGACTACATTACTCGACCAGGGCAACATTGTTGTCGTGGCCGGGTTTCAGGGGCGTGATGGCAACAATAACATCACGACCCTTGGCCGTGGTGGCTCTGACACCACGGCAGTTGCTATTGCCGGCGCGCTGGATGCAGACGAGTGCCAGATTTTTACGGATGTTGATGGTGTCTATACAACAGACCCGCGCTTAGTGCCGCAAGCTCGTCGCCTAGAGGTTGTTCATTTTGATGATATGACGTCGATGGCACGAAATGGTGCGAAAGTGCTACAATTACAGTCAGTTGAATATGCACAGCAACACCGTGTTCCTTTGAGGGTTCTTTCTTCGTTTGAAGAAGGAGAGGGGACACTGGTCAGTTTCGACAGCTCTGCCGCATCAGATATAGTTGGGATAGCAATTAAGAATCAGCAAACTTTGCTAGAAATTGATATGCCGCTATCGGAACTACAGGAGCAATTGAACCTGTTTGGGATGACTGGTTGGTGCAAGGCAGTGAATGCAGATTTAACGCAATTTGTTACAGCAAATGACGATTTGGCACGCCTAAGGCTTGTGCTGGATAAAAAGATGCACCAGGTAGCTGCCGTATCAACCCTGTCTGTCGTCGGGGATGATATGTCAGGTAAGGCCGAGAGTATTTTGGCCGAGCTTGTCGAGGGGGAGATTTTGGTTCGTCAGTATAAACGGTCGACTCGTTGCCTCACATTGTTGATAAATGAGGAAGATCATCAATTAGCTGTAAATATCGTCCACAAAAGGTTTGTGGTTGAGCCGGAAAGTCTGGATAATCGACCACTTCTCGCTGTTTCTTGAGCAGTGACCATTTACGCTATTCGTTAATGGAGGCGTAAATATTGTTGGATAATAAACGTTAAACTCTTATAAAACTGAGATTACTCAAGGAGCATCCGAATGCTAATTTTGACACGTCGCGTAGGTGAAACGCTAATGATCGGTGATGAAGTCACTGTGACTGTATTGGGCGTTAAAGGTAACCAGGTTCGCATTGGTGTAAATGCACCAAAAGAAGTATCTGTACACCGTGAAGAAATCTACATGCGCATTCAAGCGGAAAAGGAAACCGGCACCCAAGGTTCTGGTAACTACTAATTCGAAGAAGGTCGGCCATTAATTGCTGGCCTTTTTTGTGCCTGTGATTTACTGGTACGCATAGTGGGAATTACGCCACTTTATTGAAAATAAGTAAGTTAGTGTGGTGTTTACGTAGGATTAATTGTCGTATTGGCTATTAAGTGTGCGTACGCACGGTGAATGTCATTTTTTCATGATAAAGTGTTTGACTTATTTTCGGCTGGCAGTAATATGAGCCCCCGCAAGACGGTGAGGTGGCCGAGAGGCTGAAGGCGCTCCCCTGCTAAGGGAGTATACGGTTTATCCCGTATCGAGGGTTCGAATCCCTCCTTCACCGCCATTTCTTGCAACGATTATCTGCGCGTCCGTAGCTCAGCTGGATAGAGTACCTGGCTACGAACCAGGCGGTCGGAGGTTCGAATCCTCCCGGACGC
>NZ_CANMZV010000022.1 GCF_947502415.1 uncultured Photobacterium sp.
TCACGTCGCTGGCTTTAGTTGCCGTGCTCCGTATCGGTGAGATGGCATTATAGAGACTTCGATCACGTTGGCAAGGGACTTTTTGAAATAATCTTGCTTTTTCCGCTCAACCGAGCAATTAACGATCAATCGCATCATTTCCCGCTGTAAATCACACCATTCCATCACTATTCTCATCAGAATAAGATAAAAAAGGTTACCATCATGACATCACCACTGCGTTCTTATAAAGGAAACTACCCAACACTCGCACCCAGTACCTATGTTGATGCCTCTGCCATATTGGTCGGTTCAGTTACTCTTGAAGCGGATGCCAGTATTTGGCCTCTTGTCGCCGCTAGGGGAGATGTCAATGACATCACTATCGGTGCGCGATCCAATATCCAAGATGGTACAGTACTGCACGTTAGCCGCAAAACTCCCGACCAACCTGAAGGCCATCCTCTGATTATAGGAGAAGATGTCACTGTTGGTCATAAAGCAATGTTACATGGCTGCCAAGTGGGCAACAGGGTATTAGTAGGGATGGGAACTATCATACTGGATAGCGCAATAATAGAAGATGACATTATCATTGGGGCTGGCAGCCTTGTTCCACCAGGTAAGCGCCTTAAAAGCGGCTATCTGTATATTGGTAGCCCGGTAAAGCAAGCACGACCTTTAAGTGTCAAAGAGCGTGCCTTCTTATCTGTTTCAGCCGATAACTACGTCCGACTGAAAAATGAATACCTAGCCGAGCAGTAGCTCGGTTAGCCAACTTCGATATCACCGTCCTGGTTAAATTCTTCCTCTTCAATCAGCTCTTCCGCCAACTCTTCCAAATCAAAACGGTAAACGGAAAAGGTGGACAAAATATCAGCTTCCTCAATCAACGGCTTATCCACTTCCTTTTGCAACCATGCCAAGCTGACCCAACAGGTGATCAGAGCGCCTGCCTGCTGGGCAGGAAAATTCACCGCCTGTCTGTTACTATCCCAAAGTTGAATGTCGGCAAATAAAATATCTTGGTTCATGTTTATTCCTTCATTATTCGACGTAGTTCTCGCTGCACTTGTCTGGCCCCCGGACGGATCCCGCGCCATAGCATAAAGCTCTCAGCTGCCTGACCGACCAGCATTCCCAGACCATCTAGTGTCTTACCAGCCCCTAGATCTTTCGCCCACCTGTTAAAGATCGTGCTCGCTGAACCGTATACCATGTCATAGCAAGTGACATCAGGGGTAATTAGTTTTTCTGATATCCCAGGCAACTGATTATTTAAGCTGGCTGAGGTCGAGTTGATGATCACATCAAAAGTCGGCGCATCCAAGTCATCCAGCGCCGCAACCTCTACCTCTCCATACTGAGAGAACACCTCGGCTAATTGCGCTGCTTTAGATAAGGTTCGGTTGGTAATAACCAACTGTGCCGGCTGCTTAGCCAGCAAAGGAAGTATGACCCCCCGAGCAGCCCCGCCAGCACCGATCAATAAAATTCGCTTTCCTGGCAACTCAACCTGATGCTGCATTAAATCTTGCACCAAGCCTTCACCGTCAGTGTTGTCACCGAGAATCACACCGTCGTCGAGTTTTTTCAGGGTATTTACGGCACCAGCCAGTTTAGCGCGCTCGGTTAGCTGAGTCGCATAAAGGAAAGCCTCTTCCTTAAAAGGAACTGTAACGTTACAGCCACGTCCGCCAAAAGAAAAGAAATGATCGGCCGCTGCCTTGAACTCATCCAGGGGAACGAGCTGCGCTTCATAGGTCATCGCCTGAGATGTCTGACGTGCAAACAAGGTGTGGATTAAAGGCGATTTACTCTGGGCAATCGGGTTGCCGAAAACAACGTACTTGTCCATGTAGCTATTCCATATAGGTAGAATTTGTCAAAAAATAGGGTCAGTAAACAGGCCCTATCTCTGGCTGAGGCAGGCTCAAACGCTTCGTCAGCGCAATTACCAATCCCGAGGTTTGAGATAGTTTTGGTATAAGTCAGCCTCTGGGCTGCCTGATTCTGGCTCGTAGCAATACTCCCAACGCGCCAGAGGCGGCATTGACATCAAAATAGATTCAGTCCGTCCACCGCTCTGCAAGCCAAATAGAGTACCGCGGTCATAAACCAGATTAAATTCAACATACCGACCTCGTCGGTATAGCTGGAACTCACGCTCTCGCTCACCATACGGGGTAGGGTGGCGCTTTTCGACAATCGGCAGGTAAGCATTCAGGTAGCCATTACCTACCGCCTGCATATAACGGAAACACTTCTCGAACCCCCAGTCATTGAGGTCATCAAAAAAGAGGCCACCGACACCGCGGGTTTCATCTCGATGGGGAAGATAGAAGTATTTATCACACCAGGCTTTATGCTCTTGATAAACATCATCGCCATATGGAGCACAGATAGTTTTGGCCGTATCGTGCCAATACTGGCAATCCTCTGTAAATGGATAGAAAGGAGTCAGGTCGAAGCCGCCCCCGAACCACCATACTGGCTCTTCACCTTCTTTTTCAGCAATAAAAAAACGGACATTAGCGTGCGAGGTCGGCACATAAGGGTTATTCGGGTGGATCACCAAAGAAACGCCCATAGCCTCAAAACTGCGCCCTGCTAACTCTGGTCGATGGGCCGTCGCTGACGCCGGCATCTTGCTACCAAACACATGTGAGAAATTCACCCCGGCCTGTTCAAAGATCCGGCCATGACGCAGCACGCGACTGCGACCACCCCCACCTTGTTCACGCTCCCACTGATCCTGCTCGAAAGCGGCCTTACCATCTTGCTGTTCGAGCGCCTGACAAATGCGCTCCTGGAGATCGAGAAGAAAGGCTTTTACCGCTTGCTTGCTGACTTCTTGCATAGTGATTTCTATCCTTGGCGAAACACGTTCCCTGTTATGGCATCGCGAATTTCAGAAGGGTTATCACGACCACCGGTATTTCCCTGCAAGATAGCAGGCAAAAACGCACCTAACTGCTGTTTTACTTCTTCCGCAGTACGTCCCGGCTCTTGGCCTGTCAGGTTAGCACTGGTCGAAGTCAACGGCTTACCAAATTGACGACATAGTTCCTGTACCAACGGATGATCGGTCACTCGCACAGCAATCGTATCGAACTGACCGGTCAGGAAGTTCGGGACTCCTGGCTTAGTTGGCATAACCCAGGTGACCGGCCCCGGCCAGGTTGCCTGGATCCGTTGTATCTGCTCAGCAGTCAACTGGCTATCATCGACATAAGGCATGAGCTGCTCATAATCAGCAGCTATTAAGATCAGCCCCTTTTCAACCGGACGCTGTTTCAGCGCCAGTAGTTTCTGTACGGCTTGCTCATTGTCAGGATCGCATCCCACACCAAATACAGCCTCTGTAGGATAGGCAACAACCTCTCCCTGTTTCAGAGCAGCAACAACTTGCGCTAAATTTTCCACTTTACCCTCTATTTATAATTCCGGCAGATACCAGATTTAACTATTTATTTACCTATCATACCGAGTCAGGTTCCTCAACTCTACGTTGATAATAGAATGAAACAAAACCACCAACGCAAACGTTTGCCTTGCTGATTGAACATCGTATAATGCACGGCACGAGATGCAATTCATGCCTTCATTTTATGCAACCCTAAGGAGATCGGGATGAAAGTTGGGATTATCATGGGCTCAAAGTCAGATTGGCCAACCATGCTGCATGCTGCTGAAATGCTGGAACGTTTCAATGTACCTTACGAAACTAAGGTGGTATCTGCTCACCGTACTCCACATCTACTGGCTGAATATGCTGAAAATGCCCAGTCACGCGGCATCAAGGTAATTATTGCCGGTGCTGGCGGGGCCGCCCACCTGCCTGGTATGACAGCAGCCTTTACCAGCCTTCCAGTATTAGGGGTACCCGTTCAATCCCGCGCCCTGAAAGGTATGGATTCACTGCTTTCAATCGTCCAAATGCCAAAAGGGGTTGCCGTTGGTACCCTGGCAATCGGCGAAGCCGGAGCCGCCAATGCCGGACTACTGGCAGCCCAGATAATTGGCATCCAGGACAGCAACGTAATGACGGCCATCGAAACGTTCCGTAACGAGCAGACCGATACCGTATTGAACAACCCCAATCCGGCCGAGGACGCATAATGAAAGTATTGGTACTCGGAGCCGGGCAACTGGCTCGTATGATGGCGCTGGCCGGAGCCCCTCTGAACATTGAAGTTCTGGCCTATGATGTCGGTACAGGCCAGGTTGTCCACCCGCTCACTCAACAGCTGAAGATGAAAGGGCTAAATACCGCCATTACCTATGCGGATGTGATCACGGCAGAATTTGAACATATTCCTCATGAAATCCTGAGTATCTGTCAGGCCAGCGGTAAGCTGATGCCAACAACTGAAGCCATCAAGGCCGGAGGGGATAGACGACTAGAAAAAAGACTGCTCGATCGCGCCGGAGTCTCGAACGCCAAATATCAAATAATAGCCAACCGAGAGGATCTGGAGAAAGCAATCGAAATCGTCGGGATCCCTATGGTGCTCAAAGGAGCCCTCGGCGGCTACGATGGAAAAGGGCAGTGGCGGCTAACCTCTCCAGAAGATATCGAACCACTGTGGCAAGAAATAGATGCTTTCATAGCTAGTACCTCAGGGCAAGCAATTGTGGCTGAAGAGTTTATCTCCTTTGACCGCGAAGTATCCCTAATAGGGACCCGGGGCAAAGATGGCTGCATTGCGATCTATCCGCTCACAGAAAACACCCACTACAGTGGCGTACTCAGCCTGTCGATAGCCGACAGGGCGCAAACCAAACAGCAAAACCAAGCCGAAGTCATGTTCCGAGCCATCGCCGATGCCTTAGGTTATGTCGGGGTACTGGCAATCGAATTCTTTGATGTTGGCGGTACGTTGCTGGTTAATGAAATTGCTCCTCGCGTGCACAATTCCGGCCACTGGACTCAACAAGGCGCCGAAATCTGCCAATTCGAAAACCACCTTCGGGCAGTGTGCGGATTACCACTTGGCAGCACTGCACTGGTTCGGCCAACAGCCATGGTCAATATTCTTGGAGAAAACCACCTCGACGATGCAGTATTGGCTCTGCCACAGTGCCATGTTCACTGGTATGGCAAAGAAAAGCGACCGGGACGAAAAATGGGCCACATTAATATCTGCGCCCAATCACCAAATGAACTGAAAGCCAAACTAAATGAGCTTGCCAGACATTTAGACCCCACGACTTTTCCCGCAATACATCAATAGCAATGCACTACTCGTCATGACTCCCAAATAACAACAAGGCCAGCATCTGCTGGCCTTGTTTGATAAAACTCATTAATGATAAGAGCCTAGAGGCTTTATTCCTGGTAAGCGTGGCATTTCCTATCAGCACACTGATATTTAATACCGCTAGCCAGCTTTTTCTCAATCAGCAAACCAAAACTGCACTGCTGACACTCGCCAGCAACAGGCTTGTTATTAATCGCAAAGCGACAAGCTGGATATTGATCACAGGCATAGAACAGCTTGCCATAACGTGACTTCCGTTCCATCAGGTGACCTTTCCCACATTGCGGGCAAGTCAGCTTGGTATCTTCGGCTTTCTTTTCCGGTGATTCGATATGCTGGCAGTCAGGGTAACCAGCACAGCCAATAAACATGCCGTATCGACCTTGTCGCAACAGCAATTCATCACCACAATCAGGGCATGGCTTGCCCAGGTACTTCACAATATGGCCATCATTCTGACTCAGCGATTTAATATAATCACAAGCGGGGTAACCCGCGCACCCCAAAAACGGGCCGCGCTTGCTATTGCGAATGACCAGGTCGCCACCACACTGGGGACAACACTTTTCCTGAGACAAGGCATGTTCATGAGCCGCAAACAGTTGCTCGTTAATTTTTCCAGACATATAACTCTTTCATTCGCCGGCCAGGCTGGTGCGATTAGTGAATATAACCGTCTTCAGCGCCATAAAGCAGCTCTTCCATCTGGCTATAGGCACTTTCGTTACCCGGTGCATTAAACAGCACCATCAGAATAATCCACTTCAGATCATCAAGAGTAAAATCGGCCGTTTCCAACTCCATTACACGGTCAATAACCATTTCACGCGTATCAGCACACAGAACATGGATTTGCTCAAGATAGGTCAAAAAGCCACGGCAGACGGTATCGAGCCGCGTCATTTCCTGAGCGGTATATACACGAATAGAAGTAACAGCACTGTTATTCATGTATGGGGTGTTTTCAGTATCTTGCAATGCAGCCAGCTTCTCTAACCATGTCAGAGCTTTATAGATATCTTCCTGATGAAACCCCGCGCGCAGCAGCTCATCTGAAAGCTCGTCCTGATCGACCAATAGTTCCACATCACTATGGATATAAGTTTCAAACAGGTACATAAGGATATCCATCATAACTAGCCCCTCCTCGTTCTGATATAGCCACCGGGCACTGTTTTGATTACACCGTGCAATTCAAGTTCCAATAATTGCATCATAACTTCATACACGGGTAGTTTACAGCGTTCAGCAACTACATCTACGGGTGTTGCTTCATTGCCTACGTTAGCCAACACCACTGAAAATGGCAATTCTTCATTTTCAGGTTGTGGCAACGGCGAGTTTAACTGGTTATTTTTCACACACTCCGTTAGTACACCTACCTCATCAAATATATCGACCGGGCTTTCTACCAATTTAGCACCAGATTTAATTAATGCATTACATCCTCGGCTACCGGGGTAATGGATCGAGCCGGGTAAAGCAAAAACTTCACGCCCTTGATCCAGGGCATAACGGGCCGTGATCAGAGAACCACTTTTTTCTGCCGCCTCTATGACTAATACGCCAACAGACAATCCGCTGATCACTCGATTACGCCGCGGGAAATTCTGTGGTCTAGGTTTATCATCAGGCCAAAACTCAGAAACCAAAGCCCCTTGTTCAACAATCTGGCTAGCCAGTTCACGGTGGCGGGCAGGGTAGATTTGCTCCAATCCGGAACCCATCACGGCAATAGTCGCACCGCCATTTTTCAAAGCCCCGTAATGGGCCTGACCGTCAACACCCAATGCCAAACCACTGGTTACAACATAGTTTGCCGCCACCAGAGCAGCAGCAAACTCATAGGCCGACTCTCTGCCATCAATACTGGCAGAGCGGCTGCCAACAACCGCCAACTGCGGCTCATGAAGCCAATGCGACTCACCACGGACAAATAACAACGGCGGTGCCGAAGCGATTTCTTTAAGCAGGGTAGGGTAACCAGGAGAGTCTAAAGTCAGGATGACGTGATCTGGTTTCTCAGCCCACGCAAGGCAACGGTCAATGCGCCGGGCTCTCGGCTGTTGCAAACGGGCAATTTGAGCAGGCTTAAGTCCAATAGCCAGCAATTGCTCCGCCGGCATCTGACACAGTTGAGAAGGAGAAGCATACTGCAATAACTGACTGATCCGGTTTCCCCCAAGGTACGGGACGTCAGCCAACGCCAACCAGCTATCAAGATCGCTCATGACGCCACACCAGGGAGCAAGACCAATCGCCTAAGTTCAAAGTGTGGTCCGTGGAGGCAGTGCCAACACACCAGAGCAAAATGGCTCGCTAGCTCGGGTAACCACAGCCAGGCTAAAATGCTCATAGGGCCGGAGCACCATCAACTCGCCAATAGCAACATCACTTAACTGAAACTGATTACTGAACAAACTGCCGCTCCGGTCTTTATAACGATAATCACCCTTGCTTCCTTTAACAACCGCTCCTGAGCGGTACAACTGCAAAATATTCCCGGCAGACAGCTGATCTAAATGGCCGCGGTCAATCACAACCACCTGTGAAGTCGCAATATAATTATGTCCCTCCAGATGACCCAAGACCTTAGCTTCAAGCCCCGCAGGCGGTGGCGATGGCGCAAAACTCAGATCCATCTCGGCTCCCGGAAGCGGTGCTGGCAGCAACACATCATTCTGGCGAATTTCCTCACGCAACTGACCGATAATTACCCGGCTAATGTCATCCTGACTCTCGGTCACCTTTACCCTGGCGATCTCCTTTAACGCCAAAACCCGCATTTTCTGCTCACCTTCATCAGTTTCCTGCGTACGGCTAAATTCGGTATCCGGCCGATACACCCACCATTTCTCTCCCTGCACCAAGGTACTATCCACCCAAACAGCGTCGCTCGGAGACATATAGCCTTTATTGCTGCTATCTCCCAAAATCCGCGGCAGACGTTCAAGTTTAGATGGCGTCAGCAACTTGTGCTCAGCCAAATAAGGCAGCATCAGCGACTCCTGCAGGGTCGTGATTGGCGAGCGTTTGATACGAATGCTGGGCGACAGCTTAACCGATTTTTTGACCCGAAGCCGAGGCTGCCCATCAACCCACACCAAGTGCAGTTTATCTCCCGGATAAATCAAATGCGGGTTCTTGATATAGGAATTAGCCTCCCATAACCGAGGCCATAACCAGGGATTAGCCAGAAAATGCTTTGAAATATCCCACAAGGTATCGCCTTTTATTACGGTATAAACAGATGGAATATATTTCTTGATGATTGGCTGAGGCTGGCTAGCCCAACCGAGTGAAGCAAACAAAACTAGCGCGAGAAATAAGACGGGCTGTCTCATGCTATCTTCCTTGAACAAAATCATGGCACTGCAGGTCACCACCTGCAAATTACACCCCCTCCTGTAAAGACGGCAGATACCGACTATATTCAGGCTGAGACAGGCAGGTTGTCACTGGCCCATTAATATGTCCACGTACACATAACAACGCCCCATGACTTTTCGGGGCAGTTCACTATTCCCTTGTCCGCTTTTCATCAACTGAAGCTGAAATTTGCTTTCAGCTAACAATTTAACCACAGTCCCAAAGCACTCAACAGTGCAACGTCAGGTTGACAGTTATCGGGGGAGGGACTACCAAATCCCGTCGAGTGCTGTTATTTGATCTCTAAAATGACTAGAATTAGAGCAAATAAGCTACGTTAGTTTTTAGCACTGTCTATTTTTACGAGTACCTATGTCTGTATTGCAAGTATTAACATTCCCTGATGAGCGCCTTCGTACCGTTGCCAAACCGGTAGAAAAAGTAACGCCTGAAATCCAAAAAATCGTCGATGACATGCTTGAAACTATGTATGACGAAGAAGGGATCGGCCTTGCCGCAACCCAAGTTGATGTTCATCAACGTATCGTTGTAATCGACCTGTCAGAAGAACGCAATCAGCCAATGGTACTTATCAATCCGGAAATCACCGACAAACGTGGTGAAGACGGCATTGAAGAAGGCTGCTTGTCTGTTCCTGGCGCTCGCGCTTTGGTGCCGCGCGCCGCAGAAGTCTCCGTCAAGGCCCTAGACCGTGACGGTAACGAATTTACCTTTGACGCTGAAGATCTGCTGGCAATCTGTGTCCAGCACGAGCTTGACCACCTGAAAGGCAAGCTATTTGTTGACTACCTGTCGCCACTAAAGCGCCAGCGTATCAAACAAAAAATGGAAAAAATGAAGCGTTTCAACGAAAAAAACCAATAATCGAGGCTACCTTGAGCAAACCGTTACGTATTGTTTTTGCTGGTACCCCAGACTTCGCCGCCCGTCACCTGGCGGCGTTGTTGTCTTCACAGCATGAAGTTATCGCCGTTTACACCCAGCCGGATCGCCCGGCCGGCCGCGGCAAAAAATTAACCGCCAGTCCGGTAAAAACTATTGCCGTTGAGCATGATATCCCGGTCTACCAGCCAGCATCGCTGCGCAATGAAGAAGCCCAGCAGGAGCTGGCCGCACTGAATGCCGATATAATGGTCGTAGTGGCTTACGGCTTGATATTGCCGACCGAAGTGTTAGAAACGCCAAAACTGGGCTGCATCAACGTCCACGGTTCAATTCTGCCTCGCTGGCGTGGCGCAGCACCTATCCAGCGTGCAATCTGGGCCGGTGACAAAGAAACCGGCGTTACCATTATGCAGATGGATGAAGGCCTGGACACCGGCGATATGCTGAAAATTGCCACCCTACCAATCGAAGCGACAGACACCAGTGCAGTTATGTATGAAAAGCTGGCCGAACTGGGACCAGTGGCACTGATTGACTGCCTAAACGACATCGCCGCAGGTACTGCTGTACCGGAGAAACAGAACGACGAACTGGCTAACTACGCCAAGAAACTGAGCAAAGAAGAAGCAAAAATCGACTGGTCGATGGATGCGGTAGCAATTGAACGCTGCATCCGCGCCTTCAACTCATGGCCGATGAGCTACTTTGTTGTTGCTGAGCAAAACGTCAAAGTCTGGCAGAGTCAGGTCGAAGTCGACAACCAGAACCAGGCGCCAGGTACTATTCTGGCCGCAGACAAAAACGGTATCTTGGTTGCCACTGGCGAGGGCGCACTACGCCTGACCGAGCTGCAACCCCCGGGCAAAAAAGCCATGAAAGCGCAGGATCTACTTAACTCCCGCCGCGACTGGTTTGAACCCGGTACCGTACTGTAATGATCGAGCCAGTGCTTGCACTGGCTTTTCTTTTCCGCCCAATGGAAACGAAACTATTCTGACGTAAATGCTTCATGCACATCACTTTGATGCGTTTACGGAAACAACTTCAGGAAACTCGAATGAATGTAAGAGCCGCTGCAGCCAAGGTGATCTATCAGGTTGTTGACCAGGGCCAATCCCTTTCCAACGCCCTGCCTGCTGCCCAGCAAACGATCCGAGATCGTGACCACGCCCTGCTACAGGAGATCTGTTATGGCGTATTGCGCTGGCTACCTCGTCTGGAGTCTGTCACCAACCAACTGATGGACAAGCCCCTAAAAGGCAAACAGCGTGTATTTCACCATCTGATCCTAGTCGGCTTATACCAGCTGGGGTATATGCGAATTCCGGCCCATGCCGCCGTAGCTGAAACAGTTAACGCAACTAAAAACCTGAAAAAGCCTCAGCTGCGCGGCTTGATCAATGCGATACTGCGTAACTACCAGCGCCAACAGGAAGAGCTGGACGCGAAAGCACAAGGCAATGATGCCGGTCGCTACGGCCACCCGGGCTGGCTGCTGAAACTACTTAAACAGAGCTACCCGGAACAATTCGAATCCATCGTTGATGCCAACAACACCAAGGCGCCAATGTGGCTGCGTGTCAACCGCCGCCACCATAGCCGCGATGAATACCGCGAGCTACTGAACCAAGCAGGTATCGACACCGATATCCACCCTGAAGCCCAGGATGCCCTTCGCCTGCACAGCCCTTGTGATGTCAGCAAACTACCCGGTTTTGCTGACGGTTGGGTATCTGTTCAGGATGCTGCTGCGCAGCTCTCGGTCGAATATTTAACGCCACAAGCCGGTGAACTCATTCTGGACTGCTGCGCCGCTCCGGGCGGTAAAACCGCTCATATTATGGAACGCCAGCAAGACACCCAAGTAGTTGCCATCGACTGCGACGAGCAACGTCTGTCTCGCGTCCACGAGAACCTGAAACGCCTGAACCTTAATGCAAAAGTACTGTGTGCCGATGCCCGCTATCCGGAAAAATGGTGGCAAGGGGAGCAATTCGACCGCATCCTGCTTGATGCCCCATGTTCGGCGACCGGCGTGATCCGCCGTCATCCTGATATCAAGTGGCTGCGTCGTGCCGAAGATATTGATGCCCTGGCACAGCTGCAGGCCGAAATCGTCGATGCCATGTGGCAACAGCTCAAGCCGGGCGGCACCTTGGTTTACGCGACATGTTCCATCACTCCGCAAGAAAACAGCGAGCAAGTCAAAGCCTTCTTGTCCCGCACTACTGATGCCGAATTAATCGGCAGTGATGCGGAACAACCTGGTCGTCAGATCCTGCCAGGTGAACATGACATGGACGGTTTTTACTACGCCGTAATCCGTAAAGCCCAATAAAAAGCTAAATCTTTTAAAATCTGAGTTTCCCGGGATGGCCTCAGGCCACAAGCGTAGTAACCTTAAGCAGAGTAAATAATCAGGCACATATGCTATGAAAATTATCATCCTTGGCGCTGGCCAGGTCGGCGGGACGCTGGCCGAAAACCTGGTTGGTGAAAACAACGACATCACCATCGTCGACAAAGATCCCGAGCGCCTGCGCGAACTACAGGACAAATACGACCTACGTGTCGTTCAGGGCTTTGCCAGCCATCCCCGTACCTTACGGGAAGCTGGCGCACAGGATGCCGACATGCTGGTTGCCGTCACCAACTCTGACGAAACCAATATGATTGCATGCCAGATAGCCTTTACTCTGTTTAACACCCCTAACCGGGTGGCACGTATCCGCTCGCCGGAATACCTGAGAGAGAAAGAGCAGCTATTCCAGTCCGATGCTGTGCCAGTCGATCACTTGATTGCACCGGAGGAGCTGGTCACAGGCTATATCGAACGTCTGGTCGAATATCCGGGCGCCTTGCAGGTAGTCGGTTTTGCCGAAGACAAAGTCGGCCTGGTTGCCGTTAAGGCCTATTACGGCGGACCGCTGGTCGGTAATGCCCTGTCAGCCCTGCGCGAGCACATGCCTCATGTCGATACCCGGGTCGCTGCGATTTTCCGTCAGGGACGTCCGATCCGTCCGCAAGGCACCACCATTATCGAAGCCGATGACGAGGTCTTCTTCGTCGCTGCCAGCAACCATATCCGTTCGGTTATGAGTGAGCTACAGCGACTGGAAAAACCATACAAACGCCTGATGATCGTCGGTGGTGGTAACATCGGTGCCGGTCTGGCCCGTCGCCTAGAGCAGAACTACAGTGTCAAACTGATTGAGCGAAACCCGGAGCGGGCAGAAAACCTGTCCGAAATGCTGGAAGATACCATCGTCTTCTGCGGTGATGCCTCCGATCAGGAGCTGCTAAGCGAAGAGCATATCGAGCAGATCGACGTATTCATTGCGGTCACCAACGATGATGAAGCCAATATCATGTCGGCGATGCTGGCCAAGCGGATGGGAGCCAAGAAAGTCATGGTGCTGATCCAGCGCGGTGCCTATGTCGACCTGGTGCAGGGCGGTACTATCGATATCGCGATTTCACCACAGCAGGCGACGATCTCCGCCTTGCTGACCCATGTGCGCAAAGCCGATATTGTTAACGTTTCCTCACTGCGTCGCGGGGCAGCCGAAGCCATCGAGGCCATTGCCCACGGCGATTCCACAACCTCGAAAGTGGTCGGCCGGGCGATTGGCGATATCAAGCTACCACCGGGTACCACCATTGGTGCCGTGGTTCGCGGCGATGAGGTACTAATTGCCCACGATCGTACCGTTATCGAGCAGAATGATCACGTTGTGATGTTCCTGGTCGACAAGAAATATATCCCAGACGTAGAGCGCCTGTTCCAACCTAGTCCGTTCTTCCTGTAGTAGTTATGGTCAATTACCGTCCCATTTTGTTTGTAATAGGGCTGGTCTTATCCAAGATCGCCCTGTTTATGTACGTCCCGACTCTGGTGGCTTTTTTCACCGGAACCGGGGGATTTATCGATTTTGCAACCGCCGTCCTGATCACTCACTCGGTGGCCTTCCTGTGCCTGACATTCGGCCGGACAGCTGAGTTTAAACTGGGGGTGCGGGATATGTTCCTGATCACCACCCTGGTGTGGACCATCTCCAGTGCCTTTGCAGCGTTGCCATTCGTGTTTATCAATCACATCAGCTTTACCGATGCCTATTTCGAGACCATGTCGGGGATCACCACCACAGGTTCCACCGTACTCAGCGGGCTCGATAACATGGCGCCGAGTATCTTGCTATGGCGTTCTACCTTGCAATGGCTTGGGGGGATCGGCTTTATCGTGATGGGGGTGGCAATCTTACCGATGTTGAACGTCGGTGGTATGCGCCTGTTCCAGACAGAATCATCCGACTGGTCCGATAAAAGCTCACCGCGAACCAAGAACGTGGCCAAAAACATTGTCAATGTGTACCTGACCCTGACCGGGCTGTGCATTCTTGGCTATCTGATGGCCGGGATGAATACCTTCGATGCCATCAACCACGCCTTTACCACGCTGTCGACCGGCGGCTACTCCACCTCAGACGGCTCGATGAATCACTTCTCCAATACTGCCCATTGGGTAGCTATCGTGTTCATGTTTGCCGGTGGCCTGCCGTTCCTGCTGTTTGTCCAGGTCCTGCGCAAGAAAGAAGCCACAGCCCTGCTCAGCGACGCCCAAGTCCGGGGATTCACCTTACTGGTACTGAGTGCCGGACTGGCTGTCGCACTCTGGCTAACCTGGAAACTGAACTACCGTTTCCTTGATGCATTCCGGGTCTCGCTATTCAATATCATCTCGGTCGTCACCACCACCGGATTCGGGCTTGATGACTTCACGTCATGGGGGCCTTTCCCGACCATTATTTTTGCCTTCATCATGCTAGTTGGCGGCTGCTCGGGCTCAACCGCCGGCGGTGTCAAAATCTTCCGCTTCCAGGTTGCCTTTGCCCTGCTACGCAAGCAGATGATGCAGCTTATCCATCCATCCGGTGTTTTCATCCAGCGCTACAATGGCCGTCCAGTTACCGACGGAATTGTCCGCTCGGTTGTCGCCTTTGCCCTGACGTTCATTATCACCATCGTGATTGTGGCCGCAGTGCTCGGTATGCAGGGACTCGATTCGATCACCAGTATTACCGGGGCCGTAACTGCGGTCGCCAATGTCGGACCGGGAATGGGAGAAGTGATCGGCCCGACTGGCAATTTTGCCTCTTTGCCAGATCTCGCCAAGTGGACCTTAAGTTTCGGCATGCTGATGGGAAGGCTAGAAATCCTTACCGTCCTGGTCGTATTTTTTCCGGCCTTCTGGCGAAACTAAGCCAAATAGGAGGAGGCTTCACAGCCTCCTTACAGCACAATCCATAATGGGATTTATCTCCAATAAGATAAACAACTACAGTTGATACTCAACCAATAACATTTGAATCATTTCACAATCAGTAAAACTAATGAATAATTAACCAGCCAATGGTTTTATATTATTACTAATAACTATTTTTTAAATATGCATTAGTTCCAATCTTGAATAGTAATCTAATCATCTCATTTATTATCTTATTGTTTACTAAGTGTAGGGATACACCTTATGTCAGCATATGCTCACCGAGCTTTAAATCAACGGCAACGTCAAAAGCAGATACAATGCGCCCTTGAAAAAATCAACATACGATGATTCAAATGAATGCAAACGAATTTATTGACTTTGTAATCAATGTAAATCGTTTAAAAGGCATGAGCAGAACACAATCCATTGAATATATTAGCCATACTCTAAAAAAGGAAAAAATCATATCTGATACTTGGGAACAACATAAAGGAGCCTTAAAGACTAGCTCCGGACTAATACCACTAACAATAGATGTTCAGGTACTAGGAGCTATAGCTCTGGAAATGAAGCGTAGCGGTAATACTTTTGCTAAATACCAAATAAAAACCTACAAGGGTAACCCCAAGGTCATTTCTTTTAGCATTGGAAAATTAGGTGTGAAAAATGCCATTAAAGGTGGTTTTATTACCACTATCATCATTTCTGTAACTTTCCATGCCTTTGAGCAAATGTTAAATGACCAAGCGACATGGCATGATTTCATCGGAGGGCTTGCTGTAGATGTGGGTGTTGCTGCAGTCTCTTCCGGAATAGCTTGGGGCTCGATTGCTACCTATGTTGGAGGTACGGCTGCCATGGTTGCGGTTGGTCCTATGCTAGCTGTCGTGGTTGTTGGAGGTGCTTTAACTCTTTTTACCTCTGCTTTCATTGATTCAGATTCCTTGTCAAAAAGAATATCAGATAGCCTCCGAGATCTAGAAGAAGACACTCGAACAGGGTTAGCCAATATCCAAAAAGATATTAAGCAAGCTGAGCACCAATATACTTACGATCCTGTTGGCTTTATGCACCGTTTGTTTGGTATTCCTTATTATGGCAGAAGGTATTGATATGCCTGATTCACCCGTTCAAATCCCATCAATTCCGCTCGGGAAAATCATTTTTTTCCTGGTGTTACTATGTGTAATAGTAACGGGATATGGCTATGCACTAATTGAAGAGATAGAAATCCTGAGTCGCACAGGGGAACAACCTGTAGCTTTAAAAGTACGTTCTGTAATACCACCATTCTTATTCATGATGCCAGCTTTTTTTGTTCTGATCTTTGGCCTTTGGCAACGATTACTTGGACGTTTTTCTAATCACAGGCAACAACAGGGGATAATGGTAATTATTTGTTGTTTTCCTTTATTTATACTGGCGTGGTGGCTCTACTACTGGCAACTAAACAACTGGCTTGAAGACAAGGGATATACCTCATGTGCCTGGTATACAGGGGCAACTCTGGGAGCCCCCACCATCTGGTTAAAAGCTTCAGGTTATTGTATTGAAGAAGGGTATCCGGTACGGACTGAACTGCTGGATTGGCTAGAAACACAAAGGCAACAAGGAGTCACACCGACTGTTGAGGAATTTAAGCTACATCAGGAGAAAATTTTTACACAGTACCAACGAAAGTATAGCCTGTAGTGAGTTCATAAAAAGCCGCTCATCACACAGCTCACTAAAATATTACCCATCAAAAATGACGGCGGTAGGTACTCTCTTCAATACTTTTAAAAGCTTTATTCTCTTCTACTGGGATTAACATAATTCATACACATAACCTAGACCATGCCTCAGCGTTAACTTCAATTGGCTGAGGCTTGGTGGTAATCAAATACCTGCATATTTGAAAAAGGCGATTAAACCGGGTGGACATAGAAATAAATCGCCAGGAAGTGACAGACCGTCCCGCCTAATACAAACAGGTGCCAGATTGCATGATTGTAAGGTACCCGTTCATTGACGTAAAACACCACACCCAATGAATAAATGATGCCACCGGCGGCCAACAAAACTAATCCGCCAGTCGATAGCGACAACGCCAGCTGGTAAATCGCCACCAGGGAAAGCCAGCCCATCGTCAGGTACGTTGCCAGAGACAGTCGTTTGAAGCGGTAGACAAAAATAATTTTCAGCACAATCCCGATCAACGCTAAGCCCCAGATCACCGCCATCAAGGTGATTGCTAACGGTGTTCGTAACGAGATCAACAAAAAGGGAGTATAAGTACCGGCAATCAGCAGATAGATGGCACAGTGGTCAAAAGTCTTAAGCGCGCGCTTGGCCCGCTCGAAGGGAATAGCGTGGTATAACGTCGAAGCTAAGTACAGCAGGATCATACTGCCGCCATAGATACTCAGACTGGTAATACTCAACACATCCGCATTGGCTTCCAAGGCCTGATTCAGCAACAACACCAATCCAACGATGCCGAAAATCATTCCTAATCCATGGCTGATGCTATTTGCCACTTCCTCTGCGACAGAGTACTCAGACTCAGCTACTGCAACACTTTTGGCCATCTTTTTGCCTTCCCATAATAGAGTTAAAGCTCAATAGATGAGCAGTATGGCACATTTGGCTTACAGGTGTAAGCTGAAAGTAAAGAATAAATGTAAATTATTCTTATTGTAATCTGTTAATCATGACAGGCAGGAAAAAGAAACGGAGCCTGAGGCTCCGTCTTTATGATGATCGTGATTTGGCTTATTTCAGCAGGTCAATGGTTGCCTGACGGGCCGCTTCGGGATCCCGAGCGAAAATACCATCAACAATGCGCTGGTGAATCTCAAGTTTAAGCAGGCGATCACGGGTAATAACCCGGAAGTAATTTTCAAACACAGCCTTGAAAATATTACCGAACGGGCTGATAAAGTGGTTGCCCGATGCAAAATAAATTAACTGATGGAACCGGGTATCCACTTCAATCCACCTTTCCTGATCAAAAGATTCGCCCAATTTATACATCTCTTCCATCAGCACCTGTAACTCGGCACGATCTTCATCACAAGCATGGATTGCTGTTAGCGCTGCCGCTTCCGGCTCTAGGGTAATACGTACCCGCTGAAATTCTTCAACCAACTCGTTATGGTGGTCAAAGCTCAGCCACGCCAACAAATCCTGATCTAGGTAATTCCAGTTTCGCTTCGGCAATACCCGAGTTCCAATCCGCGGGCGAGGCAGCACCATGCCTTTAGCCGCCAGCATCTTGATAGCTTCGCGCACTGCCGTCCGGCTGACGCCATATATCTCGCCCAATTCCATTTCACCCGGCAAGATATCACCCGGAGTAATTTCACCTTGTAAAATTCTCTGGCCAATCGACTCAGCCAGTTTATAAGATAAATTGCGATTAGTGACTAACCGCTGCTGATCCCGTTCCATTCATTCCCTCCCGGGCTATTTTTATAATAGTTGCCAGCTACACGCATTAGACCATAAAGCATCCGTCGAGAAACGGCTAATCTTCACAGTTGCCAATGAGACTAACATTTTCTCACCATTAACCCAGCCGATTCAGGTTGATGCATAATATTGCCTGGTTACTATTTGCTCGACTTTACCCCCTACAGCTGCTATTCTCGCGGCGAAAAAAATCAAACAGTCCAATATTTCCGCATAGGATCGGCTTTGCCAGCAAAACAATAAACTGCGGTTATATTTTTTTAATTATGGCCACGGATGCGCCTGACTATAGGTGATTAATGCGCCCTGCATCTTCCGTCAGGTATGTTACTACCCGTCGTAGCCCATCTCGTTTACGTGCAACCTCTCACGCACCGACTTTCAAAGCGAAGTCTGCGCCCAAACATGTTGCCGATGTGCGTACGATAGCCACACCAGAACCGATGATCACAAGCGTCCATTCAAAGAATGAACACGCCGCCTGATCCCGGCTCACGCAACTAACTAAGGCAGTCTCGTGGCTGCCTTTGTTTTTTCCACCTCATCAACGCTGTTTGTATCATTATCTGGTTTGCGTTAATTTACCCACAATAAAATGATGACAATAGAATCGCCGACGATTCATCCAGCCTAAATTGTGGAGTTAACTATGAAGACCCATCGCGTCAATGAACTGATTGAGCTACTGCATCCAGAATGGCAAAAAGATCCAGACCTGAACCTGGTCGAATTCCTGCTAAAACTTGCGGAAGAAGCCAAGTATCACGGTAAGCTAGAAGATCTGACTGACGATGTCCTGATTTACCACCTTAAAATGCGTAACAGCGACAAACAGGACATGATCCCAGGCATCGCTAAAGATTGCGAAGACGACTTCAAAACCGCAATCCTACGCGCGCGAGGCATTATCAAATAACACAGCCTGTGAAATGGCTGGGCTCACTGCTCATGTGTCCAGCCAATAGCTCCCTTTGACCTCTCAACCTCCGCCCTATCTCCGGCACTTCACGCCGTCGCTCAAACTATGACCCTGTTAAATTTATAACAAAAACGCCCGTTATATAATCAGCTGATAACATACACCTGTTAATTACAACATTATTGGCTCGGCAATGTACCGGCCAGCACCTCCAACTATAGTTAATGGTGGGGGGAACCCAAGGAAAGTAATGTCATGAGCCAAGAGAAAATCGACATCAAGGATGTCACTCCGAAACAATTCAATTCCAAGACTCACAAAGGCAATGCCGATCGCTTCAACCCCGGTAACCGTATCTATGTCCGAGCTGTCAAAGGGATCTACCAACGGTTACGGCAGAAAATGGGCTGGGTACTGATGCTGCTGTTTATGGGCACCCCATGGATCCCCTATGGAGACCGCCAAGCTATCCTGCTGGATATCGGCCAGCAGCAATTCAACTTCTTCGGCACTACCTTATGGCCCCAGGATCTAACCCTGCTCGCCACCCTGTTTATGATCGCGGCTTTTGCCCTGTTTTTTGTCACCACTTTTCTCGGCCGGATCTGGTGCGGTTATTTCTGTCCACAAACCGTATGGACATTTATATACATTTGGTTTGAAGAAAAACTCGAAGGACCAGCGAACAAAAGGCGCAAGCAAGACAGCATCAAACTATCCGGTAAACTGCTTGGCAGGAAAGTGCTCAAGCATGCCGCCTGGCTGACCGTAGCCCTGGCAACCGGCCTGACCTTCGTTGGCTACTTCCAGCCAGTCAAATCACTGGTCACTGACTTCTTTACCTTCGAGGTGAGTTTCTGGGCCGGGTTCTGGGTACTATTCTTCACCGGCTGTACCTATGCCAATGCCGGCTGGATGCGCTCAATTGTCTGCATCCATATGTGCCCATATGCCCGCTTCCAGTCAGCAATGTTTGACAAAGACACCTATATCGTCGGCTATGATGTTGCCCGCGGGGAAGCCCGAGGCCCGCGCCCACGTAGGAAAAATCCCAAGGCACTCGGTTTGGGCGACTGCATCGACTGTAATTTGTGCGTCCAGGTTTGTCCGACCGGCATTGATATCCGGGACGGGCTGCAATACGAATGCATCAACTGCGGTGCCTGTGTTGATGCGTGCGATGAAACCATGGCCAAAATGGGCTATGAGAAACGCCTGATCAGCTATACCACCGAGCACAAACTGGAAGGGCACAAAACCCATGTCATGCGTCCGAAACTGCTGGGGTATGGAACAGTGATGATTGCAATGATCGGGCTGTTCTTCTTCCTGCTGGCTTCGGTTCAACCTATGGGACTGGATGTGATCAGAGACAGGAACCAACTGTTTAAGATCAACAGCGAAGGGCTGGTCGAGAACACCTATACCCTAAAACTTCTTAATAAAACCCAGCAACCTGCAATCTATAGCCTACGTGTAGAGGGGCTGGAAGAAATTGAATGGTACGGCCAGCAACAGGTAGCCGTAGCTGCTGGCGAAGTCTTTACCTTACCTGTCAGCCTCGGAGTCGATCCCTACCTGCTGCAATCGCCGATTGCCGATATCACCTTTGTGATAGAAAGAGGGGATGACAGCGAGAAAATAGAAATCAAAACAGAGAGCCGTTTTATCGGCGAGCTACGCTAACCTTCCTCGCGGCATAAAGAAAAGGGCCATTATCAGCCCTTTTCAAGTGTTATACTGACAAGCTCTCATAACTGGCTGCGGAATTTGTCAAATGACACAACAAGATGGTTTTAGTTTTTCTGATCTAACCCCCGATCTGCTACTCGATGCCCTCGATAGTGTCGGTGTACGAGCTGAATCAGGACTACTGCCCCTTAACAGCTACGAAAACCGGGTCTACCAGTTTAGTGCCGAGGACGGTGCCCGGTATGTCGCAAAGTTTTACCGTCCCCAGCGCTGGAGCAGTGAGCAAATCCAGGAAGAACATGACTTTACCCATGAACTTCTCGAACAGGATATTCCGGTCGCCGCACCGATTGCCTTCAACGGCCAGTCTCTGCACCACTTCCAGGAACACCGCTTTGCACTGTTTCCGAGCTTGGGCGGACGTCAGTTTGAAGTCGACAACTTCGACCACCTGGAGTGGGTAGGACGCTACCTCGGCCGCATCCATCGGGTTGGCCAGCGCCAGCCATTCCAACACCGTCCGACCATCGGCCTGACCGAATACCTGCACCAACCACGCCAGATCCTGGAAAATGCCGACTTTATTCCCGAACACCTGAAAACCGTCTTTTTCGCCGATCTCGACCTACTGATCCGTGAACTTGAACAACACTGGTACAGCGACTGGCAGTCACAACGGCTGCACGGCGACTGCCATCCGGGAAATATCCTGTGGCGTGACGGCCCGTTATTTGTCGATCTGGACGACGCCCGCAATGGCCCAGCCGTCCAGGATCTGTGGATGCTGCTTAACGGCGAACGCCACGACCAGATGGCCCAGCTTGACACCGTGCTGGAAGCCTACAGTGAATTTGCCGATTTCAATCACAAAGAATTGCAACTTATTGAGCCTTTACGCGGTCTTAGAATGGTGCACTATATGGCTTGGCTGGCCAAACGCTGGGAAGATCCGGCATTCCCGCGTGCCTTCCCGTGGTTTGCCGATACCAAATACTGGGAAGGGCAGGTACTGGCCTTTAAAGAGCAACTGGCCGCATTGAACGAACCACCATTGCAACTAATGCCGCAGTGGTAATAATACAAAGAACACAAACGGAACAATAACCACGGTTATTTCAGTCCATATTGAGGGAGTATTTCGAAACATGTTTAAGAAACTCATCGCACTAGCAAGCGTCGCCTTGCTGTCTTTTTCTGTCCAGGCAGCAAAATTTACCGAAGGTGATTACTACAAGGTATTGAATACGCAAAAATCCAGCAGCCCGCTTGTCACCGAATTTTTCTCATTTTATTGCCCGCACTGTTACCAGTTTGAATCCACTATCCGGGCACTAAAAAAGATCCTGCCGGATAATGCCAACATACAGAAAAACCACGTCTCTTTTATGGGTGGCCCAATGGGTAAATCCATGAGCAAAGCCTATGCGACATCCATTGTCCTGGGTGTGGAAGAGAAAATTCTGCCGGTGATGTTTAACCGTATTCACACCATGCAAAAACCACCGCGTAATGACCAGGAAATCCGCCAAATCTTCATTGATGAAGGTATCGAAGCCAAACAGTTCGATGGCGCTTTCAACAGCTTTGCAGTTAACTCTATGGTTAACCGCTTCAACAAAGCCTTCCAGGACAGCGGCTTAGCTGGCGTACCAGCCCTAATCATTAACAACAAATACCTGGTAAAAACTGACAAGATAAAAAATATGGATGAATATTTTGATCTGGTTAACTTCCTGCTAAAAAAATAATTTACCCTTCAGTGACAATAAGGGCTCTCGCGGCCCTTATTTCATTTCTGTTTATTTCCTCTTATATCACCTGCGCCGTCAGCTGCTTCATCAGCCTATCCATAGCGCGGTAACCCAACGCCTCGGCCAGATGCCCCCGCTCAATGTATCGGCAACCAGACAGATCGGCAATCGTTCTGGCAACCTTGATAATACGATGATAAGCGCGGATCGACAGCCCTAGCTGGTGCAGGGCATTTTCGAGAAATTCAGCATCATTTTTTTCTAACTCGCAGTAGCGATCAAGCTCACGGGTCGAGAGCAGGGCATTGACCTTACCGCTCCGAGCCAGCATTCCTTCCCGAGCCTGTAAAATCCTCTGGCGGATCACCGTGCTGGGCTCCCCCCGATCGCCCCCTTCCGCCAACGTACCGCGCGGCAAGGCCGGGATCTCAATCGACATATCAAACCGGTCGAGCAAGGGACCGGACAACCGGCTGAGGTAACGTAAAATAGCCTGAGGGTTAGTCCGGGACTGATTCCCCTCATAGTAACCAGTCGGGCTGGGGTTTAATGCGCCAATCAACTGAAAACGAGCCGGAAAACACGTTTTACTCGTTGCCCGGGAAATCACAATCTCACCGGACTCCAGAGGCTCGCGCAAGGAATCAAGCACCTTGCGCTCAAATTCCGGCATTTCATCCAGAAACAGTATTCCGTTATGTGCCAGCGAGATCTCTCCCGGCCTCGGAATCGATCCCCCGCCCACTAATGCAGCCATCGAGCTGGAATGGTGCGGCGTACGAAATGGCCGCTGACGCCAGTTTCCCTCGTGCAAAGTCTGTTGGGTCAGCGAGGCCACAGCCGCTGTTTCCAACGCTTCATCGACACTCATCTCCGGCAACAGGTCACACAGCCTCGAGGCCAACATAGTCTTACCGGTACCAGGAGGGCCGAGGAACAAGAGGTTATGTCCTCCCGCCGCCGCAATCTCCAACGCTCGCTTGCCCTGTTGCTGGCCGATAATATCCTGCATATCCCGACAAACCAAAGAAGAATCAGCCTCAACCGCCTGCGGACTCCGGCAATAGAGACTGAGCTGATTCTGCCCACATAGCATGCCACAAACGGCCAACAAGTCCGGCGCAGACTTATGGCAATCCCGCCCCACCAATGCCACCTCATCGCCGTTACTATCAGGAACAACCAAGCAACGTTCAGACTGTTTCGCAGCTAATGCCGCAGGCAGGGCACCTTTAACCGGACGCAACTTTCCTGAAAGTGCCAACTCCCCTAAAAACTCAAAATATTGCAGCTTATTAGCAGGTATTTGTCCCGAAGCGGCCAAAATCCCCAATGCGATAGGAAGGTCAAACCGTCCTCCTTCCTTAGGCAGATCCGCCGGTGCAAGATTCACCGTGATCCGCCGGGAAGGAAACTCGAAGTTAGCATTAACGATGGCACTGCGAACCCGATCCCGGGCTTCCTTAACCGTCGTCTCCGGCAAGCCGACCAAAGTGAGGGCCGGCATTCCATTGCTGATATGTACTTCAACCGTTACCGGAGGCGCATCGACACCGACACAGGCCCGGCTATGAACTATTGCAAGGGTCATCTACACTTTTCCTTGTGAATTTTCATCCAATGAACAGACCCAAACGATAACAAATAGGTGGCATACAGGATTGATTTATGCAGATGCTTTGCAAATTATTCTTAACTTTTTACTTGTCATGCGAGCCATGTCTGTGTTAACACTAAAAAGAGCAACAAATAAACAATAAAACTGGACAGTCAGTAAATGCAATTTAACGCCAAAGCTATTTCTCTCATTATTAACGTCATCGTGGTGATTATTTCACCGCGAGAGGGGCTGGCAGGCGTAAAATAGCAACAAACACAACATACGCAAAATAGCCCCCGCACCAACCGGTCCGGGGGCTTTTTTTTACACACAATTCGAAAAGTTGCCGATATAACAAACACACAATATCTCGGCAAATCGCAAGCAAGGGAAGGAAGCAGCGATGACAGGAGCAGAATTAGTTGTTACAGCGCTGCAGCAGCAGGGGATCACCACAGTATTTGGTTACCCGGGCGGTGCAATCATGCCAATCTATGATGCCCTGTATGACGGCGGCGTTGACCACATCTTATGCCGTCACGAACAAGGGGCAGCCATGGCTGCTATCGGTATGGCCCGAGCAACTCAGGATGTCGCGGTTTGCATGGCCACCTCTGGCCCTGGTGCGACCAACCTGGTCACAGGATTAGCCGATGCATTTCTTGACTCGATTCCGCTGGTTGCAATCACGGGGCAAGTAGCCAGCTCGCACATCGGTACCGATGCCTTCCAGGAAATGGATGTGATTGGCATGTCTCTATCATGTACTAAACACAGCTATCTCGTTACAGATATCGACGATCTTGCGCCAACCTTAGCGGAGGCGTTTGAAGTAGCCAAAGCAGGCCGACCAGGGCCGGTTGTTGTTGATATCGCTAAAGATGTTCAGCTCGCCCAGGCTCCAGTTGACGCTCTGCCATATTTTGCCCCGCCAGCAATTCCCGTTGTAACAGCAGACTCAATCGTGAAAGCTCAGCGTATTTTATCTGCTAGCCAGCGCCCGGTACTCTACGTTGGCGGCGGCGTTCAACTAGCCAAAGCCACCGAAACTGTACGCTCATTTCTACGACAAAACCCAATGCCTTCCGTCAGTACGCTAAAAGGGCTGGGAACAATAGAGCGCCATGATCCTCACTACTTGGGGATGCTCGGTATGCACGGCACCAAGGCTGCAAACTTAGTGGTACAAGAATCTGATTTACTGATTGTTGTTGGTGCCCGCTTTGATGACCGGGTGACAGGCAAACTGGATACCTTTGCCCCGCATGCCAAAGTCATTCATTTGGATATTGATGCGGCAGAATTCAGCAAGCTACGTCACGCTCATGCACCGCTGCGCGGTGATATCAACGCCATTCTGCCGCAGCTGGAACTATCCCAGGACATCACACCTTGGGTACAGCACAGTGAAAATTTACGTTCTGATTTCAAATGGCGCTATGACCACCCGGGCGATCTCATTTATGCACCGCTCCTGCTGAAACAACTGTCAGATATGATGCCTGACAGTGCGATGATCTCAACCGATGTCGGTCAACACCAGATGTGGGCCGCGCAACATACCCAGCCCCGCGAGCCGCAAAATTATATTACCTCCGCAGGCTTGGGGACGATGGGGTTTGGACTGCCCGCCGCGATGGGTGCAAAAGTTGCCAGGCCGGACGATGAGTCGATTCTGATCTCAGGGGATGGCTCGTTCATGATGAACGTGCAAGAGCTGGGTACGCTTAAACGCAAACAAATCCCGGTGAAGATGGTACTACTCAACAACCAGCGTCTCGGTATGGTAAGGCAGTGGCAATCCCTGTTCTTTGATGGCCGCCACAGCGAAACTATTTTGGATGACAACCCGGATTTCGTCGTACTGGCGAGTGCTTTTGGTATTCCGGGCAAAACGATTACCAAGAAAGAAGAAGTCGAACCGGCTTTAAAAGAGATGCTCGCCAGTAAAACCGCGTACCTACTCCACGTTCTGATCTCTGAAGAAGAAAACGTGTGGCCTCTGGTCCCGCCAGGTGCTGCAAACCAAGATATGCTGGAGAATACCTAATGGAAAGATATTTACTCGACATCAAAGCGGATGATAAGCCAGTATTATTAGAGCGTGTTCTACGCGTTGTTCGTCACCGTGGTTTTATAATTAAACAAGTCACTGCAACACAAAATCACGAAAGCAAAATAGCCCGTATAGAAATTATCGTAGACAGTGATCGTCCCATCACGACGTTGATCAATCAAATCGAAAAACTATGGGATATCAGCACCGTCGAAACAACAATATTAGAAAAGCGAGATTAGTGCATCATAAGGAAGGAGCACAACATGGCAAACACAGCAGATTATATTTGGTTTAATGGCGAAATAGTTCCTTGGGCAGACGCAAACGTTCATGTATTAACCCATGCTATGCACTACGGTACTTCGGTTTTTGAAGGTATCCGCTGCTACAACACCCCAAAAGGCCCGATTGTTTTCCGCCATAAGGAACACATGGATCGCCTTAAAAACTCAGCAAAAATATATCGGTTTCCTATTCCATACACCTCAGAAGAGCTAATGGAAATTTGCCGTGAGACGATCCGAGTCAACAAATTAGAATCCGCATACATTCGCCCATTGGGTTATGTCGGCAATGTCGGTCTCGGTGTATGCCCACCTGTAGAGACTGAAATGGATCTCATTGTTGCCGCTTTCCCTTGGGGCTCATACCTCGGAGAGGAAGCACTAAAAAATGGTGTAGATGCGATGATTTCAAGCTGGAACCGCGCTGCACCCAATACTATCCCTACCGCAGCGAAGGCAGGAGGAAACTACCTCTCCTCACTATTGGTTGGCAGCGAAGCGCGTCGCCACGGTTATGCCGAAGGTATCGCTTTAAGCGTTGACGGTTATCTTTCTGAAGGGGCGGGCGAAAACATTTTTGTCGTCAAAAATGGTGTATTACTCACTCCACCAGCCACCAGCGCTATCCTTCCGGGCATCACTCGTGACTCTATCATGGTACTTGCTAAAGAAATGGGTTATGAGGTGCATGAAGAAAATATTGCCCGGGAAGCATTATATATCGCCGATGAAATTTTCATGACAGGTACGGCAGCCGAGATCGTTCCAGTCCGCAGCGTCGACCAAATCACCGTGGGCGAAGGCAAACGAGGTCCAATCACCCAAGATATCCAGGCAGCATACTTCGGCCTGTTTAACGGCACCACCGAAGATAAGTGGGGCTGGTTAGATTACGTATATTCTGAAGACGCACCCTCTGCTCAATAAAGGAACCAACAATGCCTCAATATCGTAGTGCAACAACAACTCATGGACGAAACATGGCGGGTGCGCGCGCTTTATGGCGAGCGACCGGCGTTAAAGATGAAGACTTCGGCAAGCCAATCATTGCCGTCGTCAACTCATTCACCCAGTTTGTTCCCGGCCATGTTCACCTTAAAGATCTAGGTCAGCTGGTAGCGAGGGAAATAGAAGCCGCTGGGGGGATCGCTAAAGAATTCAATACCATTGCCGTAGATGACGGTATCGCAATGGGCCACGGCGGCATGCTGTACTCACTGCCATCCAGGGAGCTGATTGCTGATTCAGTCGAATACATGGTTAACGCCCACTGCGCCGATGCCATGGTATGCATTTCTAACTGCGACAAAATCACCCCGGGAATGCTGATGGCCTCGTTGCGCCTGAATATCCCGGTAATTTTTGTTTCTGGTGGACCGATGGAAGCCGGTAAAACCAAACTGTCTGATCAGATCCTCAAGCTGGATCTGGTTGATGCAATGATCCAAGGAGCCGATCCAACCGTATCTGATGAGCAGAGTGAACAGATCGAACGATCCGCCTGCCCAACTTGCGGCTCATGCTCTGGAATGTTTACCGCCAACTCGATGAACTGCCTCACCGAAGCCCTTGGCCTGAGCCAACCAGGGAATGGGTCGATGCTAGCGACGCATGCCGACCGTAAGCAATTATTTATCAATGCCGGTAAGCGCATTGTCGCACTCACCAAGCGCTACTACGAACAAGATGATGCCAGTGCCTTGCCGCGCAACATTGCGACCAAGCAGGCATTCGAGAATGCCATGGCCCTCGATATCGCCATGGGCGGCTCTACCAATACCGTCCTTCATCTTCTAGCCGCAGCCCAAGAAGGAGAGATCGACTTCACCATGGAAGACATCGACCGCATGTCCCGCCAAGTTCCACACCTTTGCAAAGTCGCACCGTCGACCCCGCAATACCATATGGAAGATGTCCACCGCGCCGGCGGGGTCTACGGCATCCTGGCTGAACTTGACCGTGCAGGCTTGTTCCATAACGGCTGCCATAACGTCCTCGGCCAAACCTTTGCCGAAACACTAACCGAATTCGACGTGGTTAAGACCGAATCTAAGGATGTTAAACGCTTCTACCGTGCCGGCCCGGCCGGGATCCGCACTACCCAGGCTTTTTCCCAAGACTGCCGCTGGGACAGTTTGGATGATGACCGAGAAAATGGCTGTATCCGCAGCAAGGAGCATGCGTTCAGCCAAGACGGTGGCTTGGCTGTGCTATCAGGCAACATGGCTCTGGACGGCTGTATCGTCAAAACGGCAGGAGTCGATAAGAGCTGCCTGACCTTTACCGGCCCAGCCGTCGTATTTGAGAGCCAGGAAACTGCCGTTGAAGGAATCCTCGGCGGCCTGGTCAAAGCCGGCGATGTGGTGATCATCCGCTACGAAGGACCAAAGGGCGGACCGGGTATGCAGGAAATGCTCTACCCGACCACCTACCTGAAATCCATGGGGTTGGGCAAAGAGTGTGCGCTAATCACCGATGGTCGCTTCTCCGGCGGTACCAGTGGGCTATCCATCGGCCATGTCTCCCCGGAAGCAGCCAACGGCGGCACCATTGGGCTGATCGAAAACGGCGATATCATTGCTATTGATATTCCCAACCGCTCGCTCAATCTCAAAGTGGATGAAGCAACCCTGGCGGCCCGCCGCGAAACAGCCAACCAGCAGGGCTGGAAACCGCTTGACCGCCAACGCGAAGTGTCATTCGCCCTGCGGGCCTATGCCAACCTTGCTACCAGCGCCGATAAAGGGGCTGTCCGTGACAAAACCAAGCTAGAAGGATAATGACAATGAGCGAAGTGAAACAGGCCGAAGATGTAGCGCTACCCAGCGGAGCCGACTACCTTCGCAATATCCTTCGGGCGCCGGTCTACGAGGTGGCACAAGTCACCCCGTTACAAACCATGGCGCGCCTCGGGAACCGGATCGGTAATACCGTTCAGCTAAAACGGGAAGATCGCCAGCCGGTCCACTCATTCAAGCTGCGCGGCGCCTACAACATGATGTCACAACTAACCGATAGCCAGCGCCAGGCTGGCGTGATTGCCGCCTCGGCAGGTAACCATGCCCAGGGGCTTGCCATGTCAGGCAAACACTTGGGGGTCAATGCCACCATTGTGATGCCGCAAACCACCCCAGATATCAAAGTCGACGCAGTACGCAGCTTCGGTGGTAATGTCGTACTGCACGGCAGTAACTTCGACGAAGCCAAAGCCCATGCAGAACAGTTGGCCTACCAACATGGCTATACCTTCATTCCACCGTTCGATCACCCTTCTGTGATTGCCGGGCAGGGCACCATCGGGATCGAACTGGTTCAGCAAAACGGTCACCTCGATTATGTCTTCGTCCCCGTTGGCGGCGGTGGCTTGGCTGCCGGAGTTTCAGTATTACTCAAGCAACTGCTGCCGGAAATCAAGGTGATCGGGGTAGAAGCAGAAGACTCAGCCAGCCTTAAAGCGGCGCTTGATGCTGGGAAGCCAGTCACCCTGGGCCAAGTCGGTATGTTTGCCGACGGGGTTGCAGTCAAACAGATCGGAGAAGAAACATTCCGCCTGTGCCAGCAGTATCTTGATGATGTCATTACCGTCAGCAGTGATGAAATCTGTTCAGCAGTGAAAGATATCTTTGAAGATACCCGGGCTATTGCCGAGCCATCCGGAGCACTGTCGCTGGCAGGCCTGAAAAAATTCACTGAAGAACATCAGCTAAAGAACAAACAGCTGGCAGCGATCCTCTCCGGCGCCAACCTCAACTTCCATAGCCTGCGTTATATTTCCGAACGCTGCGAGCTGGGTGAAAAACGTGAAGGCCTGCTGGCGGTGACCATTCCTGAACGTCCCGGCGCTTTCCTTGATTTCTGCCACATTCTCGGAGGACGGGCCGTCACCGAATTCAACTACCGCTATAACGACGATACATTGGCGAATGTTTTTGTCGGGATTCGGCTGATGCAGGGGCAGGAAGAGCTGGAAGGCATTATTCAGGATCTGCGCAAAGCCGGTTATCCGGTTGTCGACCTATCAGATGATGAGATGGCGAAAGTTCACGTTCGCTATATGATTGGCGGCAAACCACCCAAGCCACTAAAAGAAAGATTATATAGTTTTGAATTTCCGGAATACCCGGGGGCCCTGCTGAAATTCCTCAACACTCTCGGTACCCATTGGAATATCAGCCTGTTCAATTACCGTAACCACGGAGCGGACTACGGCCGGGTACTTTGTGGTTTCGAGTTGGAAGATAAAGACTTACTGTCTTTTACCAGCTACCTACGTGAATTGGGTTACCACTGGAAAGATGAAACGGACAATCCTTCCTATAAATTCTTCCTTGCCCAATAAGTAAAGAAAGTCACCATTAAACGGCAGCCTCAGGGCTGCTGTTTTTGACACCTTCAGGGGTTTCAGCTGTTCAATATAGTAATACGATATGATGCACCAGCAATCTTTTACCCTCGGCTCCGTTTGCTGGATTCCATAACCAGGTCAGTTAACCTTGTGTGATTACTTATCCTTTTGGGTCAAGGCGCGGGTATATTCCGCCATGAAGCCAGCTAGGTTTATGCTCTGCTGGAGGATCACGTTCCTGGCCGAATGGGGAAGACGGCTGAAATATTGCAGCAAACGATCAATCTCTTCTTTGTACTCACTCTCCAATATTTCGATCCCTTCATCCCCGTACACAAACCAAGTCAAAGGCCGTTCGGTGATTTCCGAGATCTCGGACAGCAGTCTTACTTTAGGTTCCGTTTTCCCGGTTTCCAGATCAAGATAGGTTTGTCTGGCAACACGGAGCTGCTGAGCCATATGGACCTGGGTAAGGCCTTTCCACTCGCGAGCCTCCTTAATGCGAGCCGCTATTTTCGCTTTGGGATCCGTCATGTCTAACCTCCAATACAGATTTAAATGAAGACTGCCTAGCTTTTAACCCTAGGATGCACAACATGAGCCAACTTTCTTACACCAAACGAAGTGTAGTTATATCAACATCTTAATAAATTATTGACGAGATGCATTTTTATTTTGAGTCGCAGTTCGTCATATCATTCACTCTTTTTCCCATTTCGCAATAAACTCGTCATCTCTGTCTAGAGGGTAGACTTTCAACCTACCAAAAACGACAAAAGGCGCCGTAATCGGCGCCTTTTCTTATTACTGAGAATTAACTCAATATTAATTATTCAACAGTAACGGCCTTTGCAAGGTTACGCGGCTGATCGACATCGGTTCCCTTGATCAGCGCCACATGGTAAGACAACAGCTGCATTGGCACGGTGTAGAAAATTGGCGCAATGATGTCATCAACACGCGGCATGGTGATGATCTTCATACCTTCGCTCTCTTCAAAGCCAGCTTCGCTATCGGCAAAGACATACAGCAAGCCACCACGGGCACGCACTTCTTCGATATTCGACTTCAGCTTCTCCAACAGATCATTGGTCGGAGCCACAACGATAACCGGCATATCAGCATCAATCAGGGCCAGCGGACCGTGCTTCAGTTCACCTGCGGCATACGCTTCAGCATGGATGTAGGAGATTTCTTTCAGCTTCAGCGAGGCCTCCACCGCAATCGGGTAGAACTCACCGCGACCTAGGAATAGCGCGTGATGCTTATCTGCAAAGTCTTCAGCTAGCAACTCGATTGGCTTATCAAATGCCAGTGCTTTCTCTACCTGGACAGGCAGCTGATGCAATGAATCAACGATTTCTTTTTCTTTCGCTGCATCAATCAGGCCTTTCTCTTTACCCAGCGCTGTTACGAACATCAGCAGAGTAACCAGCTGAGTAGTGAACGCTTTCGTTGATGCCACACCTATTTCAGTACCGGCACGAGTCATGAATGCCAGATCCGACTCACGAACCAGTGATGAACCAGCGACATTACAAATGGTCATCGCCGACATGTAGCCTTTTTCTTTCGCCAGACGCAGTGCCGCCAGCGTATCGGCTGTCTCACCGGATTGAGAAAGGGTGATCAGCAGGCTGTTCGGACGGGTAACAAATTTGCGGTAGCGGAACTCTGATGCAATCTCAACATCACAGCTTACGCCAGCCATCGCTTCAAACCAGTAGCGTGCCACCATACCGGCATTGTAAGAGGTACCGCAGGCAACAATCTGGACATGCTCAACATTTTCCAGGATATCCTTGGCACCGTTACCGATACTTTCAACGATCACCGAATCGCTGCTGATACGGCCTTCCATTGTATTGCTCAGTGCGCTTGGCTGCTCGTAAATTTCTTTTTGCATGTAGTGGCGGAACTGCCCCTTATCCGCGGCATCCTGCTGCAGGTTAGACTCGTGAACTTCGCGCTCAACCGCCTGACCTTCAGTATCAAAGATGTTCACTTCACGACGGGTAATTTCAGCCACATCGCCTTCTTCCAGGAAAATAAAGCGACGGGTAACGTTAAGCAATGCCAGCTGATCCGATGCCAGGAAGTTTTCCCCCACACCCAGACCAATTACCAGCGGACTACCAGAACGGGCAACGACTACACGCTCAGGATCGCGGCGGTCCATCACAACCGTACCGTAAGCACCTTCCAGCTGGGCAACAGTCTTCTGTACTGCTTCCAGCAGAGTAGATGCACTACGAAGTTCCCACTCAACCAAGTGAGCAATTACTTCGGTATCAGTCTGAGAAACAAAGGTGTAACCGCGTTCAGTCAGCATTGCACGCAGTTCTTCGTGGTTTTCGATGATGCCGTTATGCACCAGGGCAATATTTTCACCAGACATATGCGGGTGGGCATTGATCTCTGACGGTTCACCGTGAGTTGCCCAACGGGTATGCGCAATACCGGTACCGCCGGTCAGTGGCGAGCCGTCTACGGCATCAGCCAGCTCTTGTACTTTGCCTAAACGACGAACGCGCTGTAGGTTACCTTCCGAATCAACGACAGCCACGCCAGCTGAGTCGTAACCACGGTATTCCAGGCGACGCAGGCCTTCTACCAAAATTTCTGCTACATCACGTTGTGCTACTGCACCAACAATTCCACACATACTCGTGTTTCTCCTAATTTATTCCGCCGCTGTACAGATCACCTGTACACCGTGCTGTTCAATCTGTTGTTTTGCTTCGTCACTCAGGCCATCATCCGTGATCAGGGTGTGGATGTTGCCCCACGGCAGCTCCAGATTCGGAATTTTACGCCCCACCTTGCTCGACTCGACCATGACTACCACTTCACGAGATACCTCAGCCATTACCCGGCTCAAGCCCACCAGTTCATTAAACGTCGTCGTCCCTCGAGCAATATCAATGCCGTCAGCACCAATAAACAGCTGGTCAAAATCATAGGAGCGAAGAACAGATTCGGCAACCTGGCCTTGAAAGGCCTCTGAATGAGGGTCCCAAGTTCCCCCCGTCATCAACAGGGTAGGTTCATTCTCGAGCTCATTGAGGGCATTGGCCACATTGAGCGAGTTAGTCATCACTATCAGCCCCTGCTTTTCACCCAGCAGGCTGATCAGGCTAGCCGTGGTACTGCCGCTGTCAATGATGATCCGGTTATGGTCACGGATCCGAGCTGCGGCCGCTTTGGCTATCGCTAACTTACGAACCGAAACATTTTCTTCAACATCGCTGACCATTTCAGTCGGCATGGCAATGGCTCCGCCATAACGACGCAACAATAGGCCGTTATTCTCCAGCGCGGCAAGATCTTTTCTGATAGTCACTTCGGAGGTGGCAAAAAGCTTTGCCAACTGGTCTACACTGACTTCACCTTGCTCGTTTACTTTAGAAACAATGGCATGGCGGCGTTGTTGGGTGTTTCGCTTCGACATTAATTACGAACTGACACTGTTAAGTTTCGAACTGAAAGCAATATTATCAGATCAAAACTTTTGTAATCAATATTGTGCAATTAATTTTTCATATAAAAGAAGGAGCGGGAATGCACATCACTGGAAACAACAAAGGCAAGGAAATCCCTTGCCTTTGGTTCAATATCAGTAACAGCGTTACTTTTTGACAGGTCGCTTCCAGCCTTTGACAGTACGGGCTGGCGCGCGAGTAATAACTAACTCGCCCTCACCAATATCACGGTTAATTGTCGCACCAGCGCCGATAGTTGCGCCCTTAGCGACTTTCACCGGCGCAATCAGCTGAGTATCCGAACCGACAAAAACATCATCGCCAATCTCTGTCTTGAACTTATTAGCACCATCGTAGTTACAGGTAATGGTACCTGCACCGATGTTAACCCGATCGCCAATCTCAGCATCACCCAGGTAAGTCAGGTGGTTGGCCTTAGAGCCTTTACCCAGTCGCGCCTTCTTCATTTCCACAAAATTGCCGACATGGGAATCACCGACCAGCTCAGCGCCCGGACGCAAGCGAGTAAACGGACCAACCGTACAATCTTCACCGACTGTCGCGCCTTCAATAACACTGTAAGGACGGATCACTGTATTATCATCAATCTCACAGTCCTTCAGGATCGAGCCGGCACCAATCACCACGTTATCCCCCAGGGAAACGCTGCCTTCAATAATCACATTGACGTCAATTTCGATATCACGGCCACACTGCAGCTCACCACGCAGGTCAAAACGTGCAGGATCACGCAACATCACACCTTGCTCAAGCAGACGCTCTGCCTGCATTGCCTGGTATGCACGCTCCAGCTTCGCCAGCTGAATACGATTATTGACCCCTTCCACCTCAATCGCTTTGACCGGATGAACGGCTTCTACCGCGCGACCTTCACTGTGAGCAATAGCAATAATGTCAGTCAGGTAATACTCTCCCTGAGCATTGTCGTTCTTTAACTGACCCAACCACCGTTTTAGATCGCCACCATTGGCCACCATCACACCGGTATTGATCTCATTAATCAGTTTCTGCTCTTCAGTTGCATCTTTCTGCTCAACAATCGCCACAACAGGGCCATTGCGACGCACAATACGGCCATAGCCTGTCGGATCGTCTAGCACTACAGTCAGCAGAGCAATTCCACCTTCAGGCTGGGCATCAAGCAAATTATCCAGGGTATCAGGGCTGATCAGTGGCACATCGCCATACAAGATCAGGACTTTTTCATCATCAGCCAGATCCGGACAAGCCTGGTTTACCGCATGGCCAGTTCCCAGCTGTTCAGCCTGTAGAACCCAATTAACCGGCTCTTGTGCCAATGTCGCTTTCATCTGCTCACCACCGTGGCCATAAACCAGGTGGATATGATTCGCACCCAGCCCGCTGCAGGTATCAATCACATGCTTGGCCATCGGCTTGCCTGCCAGGGTATGCAGTACCTTAGGAAGGTTGGAGTACATGCGGGTTCCTTTGCCCGCTGCCAGGATCACAGCACTGAAGCTCATGATAAGGTATCCTTCTTGATGCATAATTAATTTTCAACTGCCCGCATTGTATCGGTTCAGCCAGCAAGGTTTAAGGAAAATAGATTTTTTTTTGCGAGTAATAACACGCTTTGCAGGCATAAAAAAAGCGACCCAAGGGTCGCTTTTTTGCGTCATGCGCCTGATTAACGCGCTTTTTTCGTCAGCTCGATAACACGAAGCTGAGCAATCGCTTTAGCCAGGTCACTGGCCGCTTGAGCAAAGTCGATATCGCCGTGCTGATTATGGATATGCTCCTCAGCCTGACGTTTCGCTTCTTCCGCCTTAGCAGCATCCAAATCTTCACCGCGAATCGCGGTGTCAGCCAGTACAGTTACTGAACTTGGCTGAACTTCAAGCATACCGCCAGAAAGATAAATAACTTCTTCCTCGCCGTGCTGCTTAATAATTCGGATCATACCCGGCGTGATAGCGGTCAGCAGCGGTGTGTGTCCTGCGTGAATACCCAGTTCACCTTCGCTACCGGTCACCTGAACGTTTTCAGCGCGGCCTGAGAACAATTTTTTCTCAGCACTTACTACGTCTAGATGGAAGGTTATCGCTGCCATGTCGCCTCCTACTCAGCTTAAAGCTTCTTAGCGTTTTCCAATACGTCTTCAATCGCGCCGCAGTACATGAATGCCTGCTCTGGGATATCGTCGTATTCACCGGCTAGAAGACCTTTGAAACTACGTAGCGTATCTTTCAATGATACGTAGATACCTGGAGAACCAGTAAAGACTTCCGCAACGTGGTAAGGCTGAGTAAGGAAACGTTCAATCTTACGTGCACGAGATACAGCTTGCTTATCTTCTTCAGACAGCTCGTCCATACCCAGGATTGCGATGATATCTTTCAGTTCTTTATAGCGCTGCAGGATACTCTGAACACCACGGGCGATGTCATAGTGCTCCTGACCAACCACTAGAGGATCAAGCATACGAGATGTTGAATCCAGTGGGTCGATTGCCGGGTACAGACCTAGCGATGCGATCTGACGAGACAGTACAACCGTCGCATCAAGGTGCGCGAACGTTGTTGCTGGCGATGGGTCAGTCAAGTCATCGGCTGGTACGTATACTGCCTGAACAGAAGTGATAGAACCTGACTTCGTTGACGTAATACGCTCCTGAAGTACACCCATCTCTTCTGCCAGTGTTGGCTGATAACCTACCGCAGATGGCATACGGCCTAGTAGTGCCGATACCTCTGTACCCGCTAGGGTATAACGGTAGATGTTATCGATGAACAGCAGTACGTCACGGCCTTCGTCACGGAAGCGCTCAGCCATAGTCAGACCAGTCAGAGCTACACGCAGACGGTTACCCGGTGGCTCGTTCATCTGACCGTAAACCATCGCTACTTTCGATTCTTCAGGATTCTCAACGTTAACCACGCCCGCTTCCTGCATCTCGTAGTAGAAGTCGTTACCTTCACGAGTACGCTCACCAACACCTGCAAATACAGATAGACCTGAGTGCTGGATAGCGATGTTGTTGATAAGCTCCATCATGTTAACGGTCTTACCTACACCCGCACCACCGAACAGGCCGATTTTACCACCCTTGGCGAATGGACAAATCAGGTCGATAACTTTAACGCCAGTCTCAAGCAGCTCAGTCGCATTAGACTGCTCTTCATAGCTTGGTGCTTCACGGTGAATTGCGTAACGCTCTTTCTCACCGATATCACCACACTCATCAATTGGCTGGCCCAGAACGTTCATGATACGTCCTAGGGTTGCTGTACCAACTGGAACTTCAATAGGGCGGCCTGTATTTTCAACAGACAAACCACGACGTAAGCCATCAGAAGTACCCATAGCGATACCACGTACAACACCGCCACCTAGCTGCTGCTGAACTTCAAGAACAAGTGTACCGTTCTCTTTCGCATCAACGTGTAGGGCATCATATACCTGTGGTACAGAGTCCTGTGGAAACTCTACGTCGACTACCGCACCGATGATCTGTACGATCTTACCTGTAGCCATCGTTAATCCTCTAAACTTATTAATTCTTTGCCTTAAACAGCAGCCGCACCAGAAACGATTTCTGACAGTTCTTGTGTAATCGCCGCCTGACGGGCTTTGTTGTACACAAGCTGCAGTTCATCAATCAAGTTTCCTGCATTATCTGTTGCTGCTTTCATCGCAACCATTCGGGCCGCTTGCTCACTGGCAAGGTTCTCGACCACACCCTGATATACCTGAGATTCGGCATAGCGAACCAGCAGGGTATCCAGCAGGGCTTTTGGCTCGGGCTCATAAATGTAGTCCCAAGAATGGTTGCGCTGCATTTCTTCGTCTTCCGACTTAGGCAAAGGCAGCAATTGATCGATCACTGGGTCCTGAACCATGGTATTTACAAACTTGTTGTATACCAGATACAGGCGATCCAATTGGCCTTCATCATATTTCTTCAGCATTACGCCGACAGTACCAATCAGCTCATCAACCGATGGGTTATCACCCAAACCGGAAACCTGAGCTGCTACGTTACCGCCGTAGCTGTTAAAGAATGCTGTCGCCTTTGCGCCTACCAGCGCCAAGTCAACTTCCGCACCCTGATCTGACCATTTCTGGATATCTGTGATAGCTTGCTTGAACAGGTTAATGTTCAGGCCACCACACAAACCACGGTCAGTAGAAACAATGATGTAACCAACGCGCTTGGCTTCACGCTCTTCGAGATAAGGATGCTTATACTCAAGGCTACCAAGGGCGATATGACCGATCACTTTGCGCATAGTTTGTGCGTATGGACGTGATGATTCCATCGCGTCTTGCGTTTTACGCATTTTTGACGCGGCAACCATTTCCATCGCTTTTGTGATCTTCTGTGTGTTTTGCACACTGCCGATCTTATTACGAATCTCTTTTGCGCTGGCCATCGTTACTCTCCGTTAGTAGGTGATCGCAAGCGATCACCAACCAATTACCAAGTCTGGGTCGCTTTGAAATCTTCAACCAGTTTCACAAACTGAGCTTCAATTTCATCGTTCCAAGCACCCGTTTCATCAACCTGAGACACTAGCTCAGCATAATGAGCTTTGGCATATGAAAGCAACGCAGCTTCGAAGTCAGCAAGCTTATTCAGCTCAACATCAAGCAAATAGCCTTTTTCCGCAGCGAAGATAACAAGAGCTTGCTCGAACACAGACATTGGCGCGTACTGCTTCTGCTTCATCAGCTCTGTTACTTTCTGACCGTGGTCTAGCTGCTTCTTGGTTGCTTCATCAAGGTCAGAGGAGAACTGGGCAAATGCCGCTAGTTCACGGTACTGTGCAAGCGCAGTACGGATACCACCAGACAGTTTCTTGATGATCTTGGTCTGAGCAGAACCACCTACACGCGATACAGAGATACCTGGGTCAACCGCTGGACGAATACCGGCGTTGAACAGCTCTGTCTGTAGGAAGATCTGACCATCAGTGATCGAGATAACGTTAGTCGGTACGAATGCTGATACGTCACCAGCCTGCGTTTCGATAATTGGAAGCGCAGTTAGGGAACCAGTACGACCTTTCACTTCACCGTTAGTGAATTTTTCTACGTAGTTTTCGTTAACACGAGCAGCACGCTCAAGTAGACGTGAGTGTAAGTAGAAAACGTCACCAGGGAAGGCTTCACGGCCTGGCGGACGACGAAGAAGTAGCGAGATCTGACGGTAAGCAACAGCCTGCTTAGACAGGTCATCGTATACGATCAGTGCATCTTCACCGCGGTCACGGAAGTATTCACCCATTGCACAACCTGCGTATGGCGCAAGGTATTGCAACGCTGCTGCTTCAGAAGCCGATGCCACAACAACAATTGTGTTTTCCAGTGCACCGTGCTCTTCCAGTTTGCGAACTACGTTAGCGATAGTTGACGCTTTCTGGCCGATAGCAACATAAACAGAGTAAATACCAGAACCTTTCTGGTTAATGATCGCATCAATCGCCATCGCTGTTTTACCAGTCTGACGGTCACCGATAACTAGCTCACGCTGGCCACGGCCGATTGGGATCATTGAGTCAACCGCTTTATAACCAGTCTGTACTGGCTGATCGACAGATTTACGATCGATTACACCCGGTGCAATAACTTCAACAGGAGAGAATGTCTCTGTTTCAATTGGACCTTTACCATCGATAGGCTCACCCAGCGTGTTAACAACACGGCCAAGTAGCGCCGGGCCAACTGGTACTTCAAGAATTCGACCAGTACCTGTTACTTTCATGCCTTCCTGAAGGTCAGCATATGGGCCCATTACAACCGCACCTACCGAGTCACGCTCAAGGTTAAGTGCCAGTGCATAACGGCCACCAGGTAATTCAATCATTTCACCTTGCATTACGTCTGCAAGGCCATGGATACGAATGATACCGTCGCTTACTGATACGATAGTACCTTCGTTGCGAGCTTCACTTACAACGTTGAAATTTTCAATACGCTGTTTGATCAGTTCGCTAATTTCCGTGGAATTAAGTTGCATGCTCCAATTCCCCAAATCAAGACTGCAAGGTATCGCTCAGGCGGTTTAGCTTACCGCGTACTGAGTTATCGATGACCAAGTCTCCAGCTCTAATCACAACCCCGGCAATCAGGGTCTCGTCTACACTGCAATTCAGCTTAACTTTACGTTCCAGACGCTGTTCCAGTTTTGTACTGATTGCTTCAAGTTGGCTATCGTCCAAGGCAACTGCTGAGGTTACAGAGGCATCGATAGTCTTTTCATGTTCACTTTTCAGGAACATAAACTCGTCACAAACAGCTGGAAGTGCTTTCAGACGTCCGTTTTCAGCCATCACTTTAATCAAGTTCTGACCGAATTCGTTGAGTTGCTCACCGCCTACTGAAATGAAAATTTCAGTTAGCTTGTCGGCAGCATAACCGCTATCCAAGATATCCTGGATAGTGTCATTCTTTGCTACCTCAGCAGTAAAGGCGAGCATTTCAGCCCATTGGGCCAGCTCACCTTTCTCAACCGCAAAATCAAAGGCTGCTTTAGCGTAGGGGCGTGCGATAGTAGTCATTTCCGACATGTGCTTGCCCCTTTAATTACAGTTCTGCAGTGACTTTGTTAAGAAGATCAGCATGAGCGTCTTTATCGATAGAACGCTCAATGATTTTCTCAGCACCAATCACAGCCAGAGTTGCAACTTGTTTTCGTAGATCATCACGTGCGCGGTTACGTTCAGCTTCGATCTCAGCAAGACCTTGGGCCAGAATTTTGTCACGCTCAGCTAAGGCTTCAGTCTTAGCTTCGTCGATGATCTGAGCTTTGCGCTTGTTCGCTTGCTCTACGATCTCAGTTGCAGTGCGTTTCGCTTCTTTCAATTGATCAGAAGCATTAGCCTGCGCTAGGTTCAGGTCTTTGGAAGCACGATCAGCGGCCGCCAAACCGTCAGCAATTTTCTTCTGACGTTCTTCAATCGCTTCCATAATTGGTGGCCATACATATTTCATGCAGAACACCACAAATAGGAAAAACGCGATTGCCTGACCCAACAAAGTTGCATTCATATTCACAACTGCATCTCCTTAAAAAGGGTTGCTAGGGGTCCGTTCGTTTTTGTTATTAACCAGCTAGTTGGCCAACGAATGGGTTTGCGAATGTGAATAGTAGAGCGATAACGATACCGATCATTGGAACCGCATCAAGCAGACCTGCAATGATGAACATCTTAACCTGCAGCATAGGTGCCATTTCTGGTTGACGCGCTGCACCTTCAAGGAATTTACCACCAAGAAGTGCGAAGCCGATCGCTGTACCCAGTGCAGCAAGACCTACAATGATGCCCACGGCAATTGCAGAAAAGCTTAGTAAAGTTTCCATCACTATCTCCAGTTTATAGTTGTCGGCTAAAGTGCCAATAAAAAAAATCAATAATTTACAAATAATCGCTAATGATTGTCTTCATGCGCCTGAGACAGGTACACAATAGTCAACATCATAAACACGAATGATTGAATTGTAATGACTAGGACGTGGAAAATAGCCCACGGTAGCGAGCCCAGCCATTGTGCCCACCACGGCATCAACGCCGCGATAAGGATAAACACCACCTCACCAGCAAACATGTTACCGAACAAACGCATACCAAGCGAAATAGGCTTCGCAAGCAGCGATACTACTTCAAGCAGCAAGTTGAACGGAATCATGATCGGATGATTGAACGGATGAAGAGCCAGTTCTTTAGCAAAACCGCCAAGGCCTTTGATTTTGATGCTGTAATAAAGCATCAAAGCAAAAACACCCAACGCCATTGCCATGGTGATGTTGACATCAGCACTCGGTACTACCTTAAGATAAGGAATACCTAACCAGTGCTCCGCCGGATAAGGGAGAAAATCAATTGGCACCAAGTCCATGATATTCATCAGCATAATCCAACAGAAAATGGTCAGAGCCAAAGGAGCGATCAGTTTGTTGCGGCCATGAAAGGTCTCTTTAACGCTGCTATCAACGAATTCAACCATTATTTCCACAAAACACTGTAGCTTACCTGGAACTCCTGATGTCGCTGTTTTCGCTGCCTTGCGGAACAGACCTAAAAAGATCAATCCCGTTAGGACAGAGAAAAACAGGCTGTCTATATGAACCGTCCAGAATCCCTCGCCACCGACAGTCAAGTTTGTCAGGTGGTGAGTAATGTAGCCTGACGGCGTTAGCGCTTCACCTGGCGCAGCCATAACTCATCCTATTTGTTGTTGTTAATGAATAAAACCGGCCCAAAGATATTAATACCGAGTGCCAGCAAATAGGTCAGTTTGAGGGGAACAAGTTCCACCTCGACATACAGGTAAACAATGGCAAACAGGATAACTGTGATGAGAATTTTCAGCACTTCCCCGCCATAAAATGACGCCATGATCAACCGCGCCTTGCGGGCACCACTGAACAGAAAAGCACACTTAGCAAAGACAGCATTGGCAACCACAAAGATGCCACCGCCGAGTAGTGCGGAGATTCCCCAGTCAACACTGACAGCAAACACTGCCAAAATTGCCGTTGTCAAAACGACGCCAGATTGTAGTAACAGCAACCTTTTCGCCAGCTGGCGTCCCGGTCTTACTAGCGCCGATACCATGTATTCGTTCCTCGAGTCCATTCCACTACACAAACGTCGTGCTGGGAAAACTGCGAAAATTATACGGTGGATCAGATTGAATGCAATCTAATCACATTAAAAAAAAGTGTTAGATTTTACAACACAATAACCTGATCACGTCATTGTCATCATTGCAATTAAATATGTTCGATACGCGTCACATTTCATGACCAAACATTGCAATGAATTGCTTTAATTTGTCTGCTTCGTCAAAGCTGAAAACGATCTTGCCCTTGCCATTTTTTTGCTGGTTGATTGCCACCTGAGTACCAAAATGTTCACTTAGGTGGTTTTCAGCCGCTTCCAGCACTGGGTTGATCTCTTTGGCTTTCGGCTCCTCTGCCGGGGCCAGCATCTTTTTGACCAGCTTTTCAGTATCACGGACGGTCAACATTTTTGCTACAACCGCTTGTGCCGCTTCTAACTGAGCCTCTGCATCCAGCGGCAGCAGGGCACGAGCATGACCCATTTCCAACAGGCTCTGCTCAACCAAACGCTTCACTGGTTCGGCCAACTGGTTAAGCCTCAACAAGTTAGATACAGTTGTACGAGACTTACCAACCGCTTCTGCGACCTGCTGATGGGTCAGTGAAAACTCACTCTGCAGTCGCTCCAATGCCTGCGCCTCCTCGATGGCATTAAGATCCTCACGCTGGATATTCTCAATCAGCGCGATTGCCACCGTGGCACGGTCATTCACATCCTTAATGATACAAGGGACTTTCTGAAGCCCAGCTTGACGAGCCGCTCGCCAGCGTCTTTCACCGGCAATGATCTCGAATTGTTGCGGTGCAAGTTCCCGTACCACAATCGGCTGGATCACCCCTTGGGCACGGATGGAGTCACTCAACTCGGCCAGCGCTTCATCCGACATATCTTTACGCGGCTGAAACTGTCCGGGCTGCAGCATCTGGACCGATAAGTCTTGTAGCCGTCCATCAGCTGACAAGGTTTGTGCCTTGTCGGCACTCTGTTTTTTTGCTTGTGCTACCGAGCTGGTTGCCAGCAGCGCATCAAGGCCCTTGCCCAGGCCTCGTTTACTCATGTTCATTGTTAACCCTTATGCATCCACAGTACCGGCACTACGCTCAATTTCATCACGGCGGATAATTTCACCGGCAAGCGCAAGGTAAGCCTTAGCACCGCTTGAATACTTGTCATAGTACATCGCCGGGCGACCATGACTCGGCGCCTCAGCCAGACGGACGTTACGTGGGATCACGGTACGGTAAACTTTCTCGCCAAAGTGCTTTTTCAACTGTTGCGACACTTCATTAGCTAACCGGTTACGCGGGTCGTACATGGTACGCAGCAGACCTTCAATTTTAAGATCGGCGTTCACCACAGCGGTCAGCTTACTGATGGTATCCATCAATGCGGTCAGGCCTTCCAGCGCAAAGTATTCACACTGCATAGGGACAAGTACAGAATCTGCAGCTGTCATAGCATTGATTGTAAGAAGGTTTAATGCAGGAGGACAATCGATAAAGATGAAATCATAGTTATCACGAACTACCTCTAAAGCATTACGCAAGCGCACTTCGCGAGCAAAGACTTCCATTAATTTGATTTCGGCAGCGGTCACGTCACCATTGGCGGCAATCAGGTGATAGCCGCCGGTGGTGTCAGTGATCGCCACCTCGTTGAATGGGGTTTCTTCGACCAGAAGATCATAGGCAGTGGCATCGACCTGGTATTTGTCCACACCGCTGGCCATGGTGGCATTGCCCTGAGGATCCAGATCAATAACCAGAACTTTGCGCTGTGTAGCGGCCAGTGATGCCGCAAGATTGACGCAAGTGGTGGTTTTACCCACGCCTCCTTTCTGATTGGCTACAGCTATGACTCTTCCCACAAAAAAACCTCATCAATTAACCCTTTGCCGTCAAGATTACTAGATGACGCTCCCCATCTAACTCAGGGACTTGCAAAGATTTGACTTCGGTCACAGAACACCACTCAGGAAGTTCTGCCACCTCTTGTTGATTAAACTGTCCTTTCAGTGCCATAAAACACCCGCCTTCTGTCGGCAGGTGATGACACCAGGACACCATATCGTTCAGCGAAGCAAAGGCACGGCTCAGTACTACATCAAAGCCTTGCTCTGGCTGAAATTCCTCAACCCGGCTCTGAACTGGCGTTACATTGCCAATCCCCAGCTCGTGGATCACCTGACGAATGAAGCGAATTCGCTTACCCAAGCTATCGAGCAAGGTAAATTCCTTGTCCGGATTCATAATAGCCAACGGGATACCCGGCAGGCCAGGGCCAGTGCCGACATCGATAAAGCGCTCACCACTAAGGTGAGTGCTTACCACAATACTATCCATGATATGTTTCACTAACATCTCATTAGGATCGCGAACTGAGGTCAAATTATACGCTTTGTTCCACTTATGAAGCAGAGCAACATACCCAACCAGTTGCTCAACTTGCTGTTCTGTGACCTCAAGGTCTGTTTGCGCAATAAGTTGCGCCAAACGCTGTTTCACTGATGACTCCTATTCGCCTTTTTTCAGCATGCCTTGTTTTTTCAGGTAAACCAGCAGCAGCGAAATTGCTGCCGGGGTAACGCCTGAAATACGTGACGCCATACCGATAGTTTCCGGTTTGGCATCATTCAGTTTCGCCACCACTTCGTTTGACAGTCCCTTTACCACGCTATAGTCCAAATCCAATGGTAGCTTGGTTTTTTCATGGCGCAGTGATTTTTCGACTTCGTCTTTCTGACGATCGATGTAACCCTGGTACTTCACCTGGATTTCCACCTGTTCGCGAGCCTGAATGTCATCATGGGCCGGCGCAAACGCCTCGATCGCCGTTAGCTGATCGTAAGTCACTTCCGGACGACGCAGAAGATCTTCACCGCTGGCCTCACGGACGATCGGTGTTTTAAGGATCTTATTCAGCTCTTCAACATGATCCGAATTCGGCGTGATCCAGATATCTTTCAGGCGCTGACGCTCCTGTTCCATGTTTTCGATTTTCTGATTGAAACGCGCCCAGCGCTCATCATCAACCAGGCCAAATTCTCGACCAATTTCAGTCAGGCGCAAGTCGGCATTATCTTCACGCAGCAGCAGGCGGTATTCAGCACGAGAAGTAAACATACGGTACGGTTCTTTCGTACCCATGGTCGACAAATCATCAATCAATACGCCCATATAAGCCTGATCACGACGTGGACTCCAACCTTCTTTGTCCTGCGCCAACAGCGCGGCGTTCATACCTGCCAGCAAGCCTTGTGCCGCTGCTTCTTCGTAACCGGTAGTACCATTGATCTGGCCAGCAAAGAACAAACCCCGGATAAATTTCGTCTCGAAAGTTTGCTTCAAATCGCGTGGATCAAAGAAATCATACTCAATGGCATAGCCAGGACGCACAATAGCTGCGTTTTCAAAACCTTGCATTGAGCGGACAATTTGCATCTGCACGTCAAACGGCAGGCTGGTGGAGATACCGTTCGGATACAGCTCATGGGTTGTCAGGCCTTCAGGCTCAATGAAGATCTGGTGGCTGTTCTTATCGGCAAAGCGCATCACCTTGTCTTCAATCGACGGGCAGTAACGCGGACCAATACCTTCAATCACACCGGAATACATTGGGCTGCGATCCAAGTTATTACGGATCACATCATGTGTGCGCTCGTTAGTGTGGGTGATAAAACATGGGATCTGGCGTGGATGATCCGACGGTTTGCCCATGAACGAGAATAATGGCGTCGGGTTATCACCGTGCTGTGCCTGCAGTTGGCTGAAATCGACAGTGCGGGCATCGATACGTGGTGGTGTACCGGTTTTCAGACGATCAACACGGAACGGTAGCTCACGCAGTCGGTTAGCCAGCGCGATCGATGGTGGATCCCCTGCACGGCCGCCGCTGTAATTCTCCAGACCGATATGGATCTTACCGCCAAGGAAGGTACCAACCGTTAGAACAACGGATTTAGCACGGAATTTCAGACCCATTTCAGTCACTACACCGACAACACGATCATTATCAACGATCAAGTCATCTACGGATTGCTGGAACAACATCAGGTTCGGCTGATTTTCCAGTTTTTCACGTACCGCCGCCTTGTACAGCGCACGATCTGCCTGAGCTCGGGTTGCACGAACTGCAGGACCTTTTGAAGAGTTCAGCGTACGGAACTGGATTCCGCCTTTGTCGATCGCCTGGGCCATCAGACCCCCCAGGGCATCAACTTCTTTAACCAGGTGTCCTTTCCCGATCCCGCCAATGGCTGGGTTACACGACATTTGTCCCAGCGTATCGATATTATGCGTAAGCAGTAGGGTTTTTTGTCCCATACGGGCTGCGGCTAATGCGGCTTCAGTACCGGCATGACCACCACCAACCACGATGACATCAAAATTTTCCTGGTAAAACATGAAACTACCTCGGGTATTCAAAATCGCCAGTGAGTTATCTACGAGCAAAGGAGGATCATTCTATCCTGTTTCAGGGAAAGAGAGAATCATTAGTGAAGATCATTTGATCAAGAGAAAATGGCTTCTTAAATATATATAAGATCTTTTAAAGAGATCTTCTGTTAGATCTATTATATAGATCGCCAGATCATGTGGATAAGTGATAAATGATCCTAATGATCATGGTGTTAGGGAGGATCATTAGCTGTGGAACAGCATGGATCTTCGTAAGGATTAGCTGGGATCAAAATGGCTACTTATCAACAGGGGGTAGGGGCGATTAAATTTATACAATGGATAACTATGGTTTGATCACCGGAAAGATCTATAGTTATCCACAGAAAAAAGTTTAAAAAACGCGTGAAAATTGAATAAAAGTAGCCGGCTTTTTATTCACAGAAGCACTTTTTCCATTCCTGGAACCAGTTTTCGGCTGGATCTTCTGGTACCGGATCCTGTGATACATCGATGTCAAGACGCTCTCCTAAGTGGGTGGCACCGAGTGAGCCAAGTAGTTGATCTAGGTTTTTTGCGGCGGCACAGAAGGTGTCGTAGCTGCTGTCACCTAAGCCGATAACGGCGTATTTCAGTTGGGAAAGATCTGGTTTTTGCTCGCTTAGCTGTTGGATGAAAGGCTGAATGTTATCCGGGAATTCGCCGGCACCATGCGTGGAGCAGACCACCAGCCAGGTACTATCGTGTGGCAGTTCGGCTAAATCGGCTCGGTTGACGATGTCGGTTTGGTGGCCTTCTTGTTCCAGTAGCTCGGACAGGTGGTCGGCGACATATTCGGCACCGCCTAGGGTGCTGCCGGTGATCAGGGTGATTTGACTCATAATATCCTCAGTATAAACGGATGGTTTTCCCTGATTGTACTGGTTGGATAATAAGATAAAAGAGACAAAAGGTAGGTTTATTCACAGGCTGTAAACGAAAACAGGGCCAGGAAGGGGATGATCCCTTCGCTGGCCCCGTCTTGCGTTCGGTGGTGGATCCGGTTATTTGCCGATACAGAACGAGGTAAAGATCCGGCCTAAAAGATCATCTGAGGTGAATTCACCGGTGATCTCGCTCAGGTGTTGCTGGGCAAGGCGTAGTTCTTCTGCCAGGATTTCCCCGGCCATGAACCCTTCTAGTTGCTCTTTACCGGTTTCCAGGTGCGTTGCAGCGCGTTCCAAGGCCTCCAGGTGGCGGCGGCGGGCCATGAAGCCCCCTTCGGTCGTGCCGGCAAACCCCATGCATTCCTTGAGGTGCTCACGCAGGTTATCGATGCCGTCACCAGTACGGGCTGACAGGCGGATCAGGGTAGGATTGCTGATATGGCAGATCCCAGCTTCTTCGCCAGTGAGTTCGACTTTATTGCGGATCACCGTCAGGCCCATGCTTTCCGGTAGGCGCTCGATAAAGTCCGGCCAGATTTCTTTCGGGTCGGTGGCATCGGTGGTGGTACTGTCGACCATGAACAGTACACGGTCGGCTTGCTGGATTTCGTCCCAGGCTCGCTCGATACCGATACGTTCGACTTCATCGGAGGCTTCTCGCAAGCCAGCGGTGTCGATGATATGCAGTGGCATGCCATCGATGTGGATATGTTCGCGCAAGACATCCCGGGTGGTTCCTGCAATGTCGGTGACGATGGCGGAGTCTTTACCTGACAGGGCGTTAAGCAGGCTGGATTTACCGGCATTCGGGCGGCCGGCAATCACCACTTTCATCCCTTCACGTATGATGGATCCTTGATTGGCTTCGCGGCGAACGGCTTCCAGGCGGTCGATGATGCCGTTCAGATCACCGCTGACCCTGCCGTCAGACAGAAAGTCGATTTCCTCTTCCGGGAAGTCGATGGCAGCTTCGACGTAGATACGCAGGTGGATCAGTGCTTCAACCAGTTCATTTACTCGGGTTGAGAAAGCGCCCTGGAGCGATTTAAAGGCACTTTTCGCCGCTTCTTCGGAGCTGGCATCAATCAGGTCGGCAATCGCCTCTGCCTGCGCCAGGTCGAGCTTGTCGTTCATGAAAGCTCGTTCTGAAAACTCACCTGGACGGGCGGCACGAATGCCGTCGATGTGCAGGATGCGCTTGATCATCATGTCCATCAGGACCGGGCCGCCATGGCCCTGCAGTTCCAGTACATCTTCGCCGGTGAAGGAATTAGGTCCTTTGAAAAATAAGGCGATGCCCTGATCCAGTGCGCTTCCGTCCTCGTTTTTGAAAGGCAGGTACTCTGCATAGCGAGGCTTGAGTTCACGGCCGGCAACCGCAAGAGCAACTTCTTTGGCCTTTGGGCCGGAGACGCGAATAATGCCCACGCCGCCACGGCCCGGAGGGGTGGCCTGCGCAACAATGGTATCAGTATGTTCGATCATAATTTTGGCTTAGCTTGGTAAATTCGCTGCAATTGTAAACAGACTAGTTGGGAAAACCTAGTCATCGCAAGCATTCCGCTTGATAGATGCAGGTGTTAGAAATCAGGAAAACAAAAAAGGCGACCTTAAGGCCGCCTTTTAGGACAGGTATTCACATTACTTGGAATGCAGACCTTTTTTCTCTAATGAACGGTAAATCAGCGTCTGCTGGATTAGCGTCACGATGTTCGATACCAGCCAGTACAGAACCAGGCCAGATGGGAACCACAGGAAGAAGAAAGTGAACATCACTGGCATGAAAGTCATGATCTTCTGCTGCATTGGATCCGTTACTGTCGATGGGCTCATCTTCTGGATCAGGAACATGGTTACACCCATCAGGATCGGTAGCACGAAGTACGGGTCCTGCGCAGACAGATCGTGGATCCAGCCAAAGAACGGCGTATGACGCAGCTCAACAGATTCCATCAATGACCAGTAAAGGGCAATAAAGATTGGCATCTGTAGCAAGATAGGTAAACAGCCACCCAGTGGGTTTACTTTCTCTTTCTTGTACAGCTCCATCATTTCCTGGCTCATGCGCTGGCGGTCGTCGCCCAGGCGCTCACGCATTGCCTGTAGTTTAGGCTGCAGCATGCGCATTTTCGCCATTGATGTGTACTGCGCTTTAGTTAGCGGGTACATTGCACCACGAACGATGAAGGTTAACACCATGATTGCCACACCCCAGTTCACCACGATGCTCTGGATGAACGACAGTAGGCTGTGCAGCGGGCTTGCGATGAACCATAGCCAGCCGTAATCAACTGTCAGGTTCAGGTTGGCTGCAGTTGCTTCCATCTGATCCTGTAGTTTAGGACCTACCCACAGGGTTGATGTTAGTGTTTGCTCACTACCAGGTGCCACTGTTGACGTTGGCATACGGATACCGATGTAGCCCAGGCCGTTGCCGGTACGGGTGTATAGGTTAGTTGCACCGGCGTTGCGTGGGATCCATGCAGAGACGAAGTAGTGCTGCATCATTGCCGCCCAGCCCTGATCGTTGATAGTCAGGTTCAGGTTCTTGTCCTGCATATCGTCGAAGCTGTACTTTTTGTACTTGGTGTCGTCAGCTGAGTAGGCACCGCCGTGGTAAGTTGGCATCGCCAGGTTGCCGCCAGCATCGACCAGGTTCTGCTTTAACTGAGCATACATTTGAACACTGGCTGCAGCGTCAGTCTGGTTGTCGATGGTGTATTCAACATCAACAGCGTAGCTGCCGCGCTTCAGAACAAATGTCTTGGTGTAGCTGATGCCGTCTTTTTCGTACGTCATTGGTACACGTAGTTCGTCTTGGCCGTCAGCCAAAGTGAAGCTGTCAGCGTCAACGCTCAGCTGGGCACGGCCGGCTGTTGTGTCGATACCGTTGACACCAATCAGGCCTGATTGGGCCGTAAATTTGTAATCTGGGGTGTTTTTCAGCAATACAAACGGGTCTGCTGAATCAAGTTCATTGTCGTAAGCCAGAAGTTTGGCTTCGATGACATCGCCACCAAGCGTATCGACAGTAAGCGCCAGTACATCTGTATTGATGGTGATTAGGTTGTTGGACGTGCTTTGGTCAGTAATCGGCTGGCCGTCACCTGTATGTGAAGGAACATCACCACTGTTGTTGACTTGTTGCTCTACACCCTGGGTTGGAGTCTGAGGGCTGTTATCCATGTTCCACTGCTGGAACAGCAGGAACGAGACAAACAGTAGGGCAATTAACAGAATATTGCGTTGGGAATCCATCGTTACTTATCTCTGTCGTTATGCTTGGTTGGCGGAACGGGGTCATAACCACCGTCGTTTAAAGGATGACATCTTAATAGACGTTTCGCTGCGAACCAACAACCTTTTATCGCTCCATGCGTTTTTATTGCTTCAATTGCGAACTGAGAACATGTAGGGGTAAAGCGACAGCGTGGTCCAATAAGTGGACTTATTGTCAGTTGGTAAAAGCGGACTAGTCCGATGACTAGCCACGCGAAGGGCGAGACAGGCGATGCCATAATTTATCTAGCAACTTGAAAAGTTCTTCGTTGCTCAGCTCACTGGCACTTTTCTTTGCAATCACGACGAAATCTTTGGCTGGCAGATCAGCTTGCTTTAGACGGAAACTTTCACGCACGGCGCGCTTGAATTTGTTTCTGCCGACAGCGGTTTTGATCTGTTTTTTAGGAACAGCCAAGCCGAGACGAGGATGATCGAGTTCGTTAGAACGGGCAAGAATAGTTAAGTGGGGAGAGCCAGCACGATGAGCTTGCTGGAAGACTTTTTTGTAATGTTCGGGAGTTAACAGACGTAACTCCCGAGAAAAAGCGAGCTTATTCAAAATAATCAGAGATTACTTAGAAAGACGCTTACGGCCTTTAGCGCGACGTGCGTTGATTGTTGCGCGACCGTTCTTAGTAGCCATGCGTGCACGGAAGCCGTGAGTACGCTTGCGCTTTAGAACTGAAGGTTGAAAAGTGCGTTTCATGGTTTTACCTTAAATTAACTGATCAGTTTTTAAGTTTTGTTACTGAGTTTCCGACTGCGAACAATCGGACCTCTTAACAAAGAGGCGGAATTGTAATCACTGGCCTTTAAATAGTCAATGATTATACCCGCAGAGAACTACGGGCGCTGAATTATACTTCTTGTGGCGCTAAGTGCAAGGATCCTTATTGGATCCCAACTTGGCGCAGGAACTTCTGTAATCGCGGATCTTGCGGATTAGTGAAGATCTGAGCCGGTGTGCCTTGTTCGACAAACTCGCCGTCGGCCATAAAGATCACCCGGTCAGCGACTTCGCGGGCAAATTGCATCTCATGGGTGACCACCAGCATGGTCTGGTGGCGGGTGGCCAGCTTCTGCATTAGGGTCAGTACTTCGCCGACCCATTCCGGATCCAGCGCTGATGTCGGTTCGTCAAACAGCAGTAGCTCGGCTTCCAGTGCCATTGCCCGGCCGATACCGACCCGTTGCTGCTGGCCGCCGGACAGGGCGGCCGGGTAATGATCCCCTTTATCGCTAAGCCCGATGTCATCCAGGATCTGCTGGGCACGTTGGTGGGCTTCCTCTTTTTTCCATCCTTTGACGGTGACCAATCCCTCTGCAATATTTTGTCTCGCTGTAAGGTGAGAAAAGAGGGCATAGTTCTGAAATACAAAGCCGGTCTTGCGGCGCAGGGCGAGGATATCGCTTTTGACTGCTTGTTGGCAATTAATGGTCACATCGTCAATAGTGATCTGACCTTGGTTGGCCATTTCTAGAAAGTTAATGCAGCGCAGTAGCGTCGATTTCCCGGTGCCGGACGGGCCGATAACCACTACGATTTCCCCTTTATCGATATTCAGGTTGATGCCGGAGAAAATAGCGGCGTCGCCAAAGCATTTGGTGAGGTTGTTGATTTTTATCATCGCATATATGCCTTGTTCAATTTCATTTCCGCCCAGTTCTGAATGCGGGTTAGGATTAGTACCATGACCCAGTACACTAGGGCGACAGCCAGGAAGGCTTCGAAGAACTTGAAGCTTGATGAGGCTTCCATTTGCGCCTTGGCCATGATTTCCGTCACCCCGAGCGTGAAGGCCAGTGAGGTCGATTTGATCATGTCGATAAAGTAATTCATCAGTGACGGCAGCGCGACCCGGGTGGCTTGCGGCAGGATGATCCGGCGCATTGCCTGAAGTTCGGTCATGCCGATCGATAAGCTGGCTTCTCGTTGGCTGCGGTCGATACCGATAATGGCGGCACGGATACTCTCGGCTTTGTAGGCGGCAAAGTGCAGGCTCAGGCCGATCACCGCAGCGCTGAAGGCATCAAGGCCGACGAACACGGGAAAGACCTGAGGCAGGCCGTAGTAAAGTAAAAACAGTTGCACCAGTAATGGGGTGCCGCGGAAGAAGCTGATATAGAGCTGACTTATCTGATCCGGCCCCGGGATTTTATACACCCGGATCAGCGCCAGTGTGACAGCAATCGCAAGGGCAAACAGCAGGCCCCAGAATGCCATATTCAGTGTGGTACCCAGGTATTTCAATAAAATGGGCAACAACGATAGCATGTAGTTAAAATCAAAACCCATAGTGGTTCAGTATTCCATCGTCAGGGGGAGAGAAGCGATAAAGACTCACCACGTAGTGAGCCTTCATGTCTATGAACCGTTTAGATAAATGGTGCGATAGACTGGGTTACTGCGTAATATCAGCGGCAAACCACTTAACCGATATTTCTGCCAAGGTGCCGTCACGGCGCATGGCTTCTAAGGCCTGGTTTACTTCGTCGCGAAGTTTCTCGCCCTTGTTTCCTTTGATAAATGGCCAGGCGTTTTCGATTTTCTCAAAGGGTTCGCCTGCCAATTGCAGTGGTAGGTTGGCTTTTTTGATTAGCTCCACGGATGACAGGCGGTCCATGACAAACGCATCGGTGCGACCCAGTGCCACATCATGCTCGATACCGGTGTCATAGGTCTTAATATTGATTTTTCCGTCCTTATCCAGCTCGCGCAGCAGTTGTTCATAGTTCGAGCCCAGATTTACGCCAACGTTTTTTCCGTTAAGGTCGCCTGTGCTTTTGATGCTGTCATTGCCTTTTCGAACCACCAGCTGGGCACCGTCAATCACATAAGGAGTCGAAAACAGGTATTTGGCTTTACGTTCATCGGTGATGGTTATCTGATTCGAGATGGTATCGATACGACCGGTTTCCAAAAGGCCGAAAAGGCCAGAGAAGTTAGCGGTCACAAACTCAACGTTGTAGTCATTGCGCTTGCCTATTTCATTCCACAGATCCACCTCAAAGCCCTGCAGCTTGTCTTGTTTGACGAAAGTAAACGGAAAATAGCGTCCTGACATTCCGACTTTTACATCGGTGGCGGCCATGGCGGCTTGGCTGGCGGTCAAGGTTAGTGCTACGGCTGTCAGTGTTGTTTTTACCCAGCTTTTCATCCTGTCTACTCCTCAGATGGCTGTGATGATTCTCTGTTTGCGACATCCTATACGGTTATAACTGGCTTTCTTAAATAACGAAGAGTTATTAAAAATAACTAATTGTTTGCACCTTGATCCTAGTCGTTGTTAATAGAATTGTGGGTAAGGGTTGGTAAAATTGTGCTGATCTTGCCGTTTGGTGTGCGATCTATGTGCATAAGTCCGATCTTATTCACTGGATCTGCGATCTCTTTGCTGGCGATCCTGAGCCAGCAGGTATAAAATTGCATCCCTTTTTGTGTTTTGTTATTCAGTGTGGAGTCGAGCTTGTCATCTTCGCTTTGGTTGCAGTGCCTTCAACGCCTTCAGGAAGAACTCCCTGCAACAGAATTCAGTATGTGGGTTCGACCGCTTCAGGCCGAGTTAAACGGTAATTCGCTGACTTTGTTTGCGCCGAACCGCTTTGTGCTTGATTGGGTACGTGATAAGTACCTCAATAATATTAATCGTCTGCTGAATGAATTTTGCGGCAATGATGTACCTATGCTGCGCTTTGAGGTGGGGAGCCGTCCTGTTTCTGCACCACCTCCGCAACCGGTGGCCGCTCCTGCTCCGGTTGTCGCACCAGTAAGTCGGGTTCGTGATGATTCACCGGCTCGTACCTGGGAGCCTGCGCCGTCACCGGTGCAGCCGGAGTCTCCGGGTGGGTATCGTTCAAACGTTAATCCGAAACACAACTTCAACAATTTTGTTGAAGGTAAGTCGAACCAGCTTGGCCTGGCTGCCTGTCGGCAGGTGGCTGACAATCCGGGGGCGGCTTATAACCCGCTGTTCCTGTATGGTGGAACAGGCCTGGGTAAGACTCACCTGCTGCACGCTGTTGGCAATGCGATTGCGGATCGCAAGCCTAATGCCAAAGTGGTCTACATGCATTCCGAGCGTTTCGTACAGGATATGGTTAAGGCCCTGCAGAACAATGCCATCGAAGAATTCAAACGCTATTACCGCAGTGTTGATGCGCTGCTGATCGATGACATTCAGTTCTTTGCCAATAAAGAGCGTTCGCAGGAAGAGTTTTTCCATACCTTTAATGCGTTGCTTGAAGGCAACCAGCAAATCATTCTGACCTCTGACCGCTACCCGCGCGAGATTAACGGGGTGGAAGACCGCCTTAAATCGCGTTTTGGTTGGGGCTTGACGGTAGCTATTGAGCCACCGGAGCTGGAAACCCGTGTCGCGATCCTGATGAAGAAAGCCGAGGATCACAATATCCGCCTGGCTGACGAAGTTGCTTTCTTTATTGCCAAGCGCCTGCGCTCCAATGTGCGTGAGCTGGAAGGGGCGCTGAACCGTGTTATCGCCAATGCCAACTTTACTGGTCGGGCGATCACGATTGATTTTGTCCGTGAAGCCCTGCGAGATTTGCTTGCGCTTCAGGAAAAGTTGGTAACGATTGATAATATTCAGAAGACGGTAGCGGAATACTATAAAATAAAGATGGCTGATATGCTGTCTAAGCGCCGTTCGCGCTCCGTGGCTCGTCCGCGCCAGATGGCGATGGCCCTGGCGAAAGAATTGACTAACCACAGCCTGCCGGAAATCGGTGATGCTTTTGGTGGCCGCGACCATACCACGGTGCTGCACGCCTGCCGTAAGATCGAGCAGCTGCGTGAAGAAAGCCACGATATAAAAGAAGATTATTCAAACCTAATTAGAACACTGTCGTCTTGATATGAAATTTACCGTCGAACGCGAACAACTATTAAAACCGCTGCAGCAGGTCTCTGGTGCCCTTGGCGGTCGTCCTTCTTTGCCTATTCTGGGCAATATTTTATTGCAGGTCGAAGATGGCTGCTTGTCGATGACAGGTACCGATCTGGAAGTGGAGCTGGTTGCCAAAGTGGCACTGGCTGCGGATTTCGAGCCGGGTGCAATCACTGTCCCGTCGCGTAAATTTCTCGACATTTGCCGTGGTCTGCCGGACAGCGCTAACATTGCCGTGAGCCTTGAAGGTGATCGCGTGCTCATTCGCTCCGGCCGTAGCCGCTATTCTTTGTCGACGTTGCCGGCAGCAGATTTCCCGAATATTGATGACTGGCAGAGCGAGGTTGAAATGACCTTGCCGCAAGGCCAGCTGCGCCATTTGATCGACAGCACCCAGTTTTCGATGGCCCACCAGGATGTGCGTTATTACCTTAACGGTATGCTGTTTGAAACCGAAGGCAAGCACCTGCGATCGGTTTCGACTGACGGCCACCGTATGGCAGTGTGCGCCACTGAGTTGGATATTGAGCCGCCGAGTAAGCAGATCATTGTTCCTCGTAAAGGGGTACTGGAGCTGGTTCGCTTGCTGGATACGCCGGATGCGATGGTGGATATCCGTTTCGGTAACTCGAACTTGCGTGCGGTGGTGAATAACTTCGTCTTTACGACCAAGCTGGTTGATGGGCGTTTCCCGGATTACCGCCGGGTAATGCCGCAAAATAGCACTAAGTCTGTTGAAGCCAGTTGTGATGAATTGCGCAAAGCGTTCTCTCGTGCGGCAATTTTGTCTAACGAGAAGTTCCGTGGTGTGCGCCTGAACTTGTCTAACGGCGAGATGCGCATCACAGCCAACAACCCTGAGCAGGAAGAGGCTGAAGAGTTTCTGGATGTGAGCTATGAGGGCGAGGAGCTGGAAATCGGCTTTAACGTAAATTACGTGCTAGATGTACTTAACACCCTCAAGTGTGAACAGGTACGCTGGTCGCTGACTGATGCTAACGCCAGTGCGCTGCTAGAAGATAGCGCTAACGGGGATGCTCTGTACGTTGTGATGCCAATCAGACTCTAGGGCATGACACTTACTCGTCTAATCGTCAAAGATTTCCGAAACATTGAAGCTTGCGACTTGTCTTTGTCGGCAAGCTTCAATTTTCTTGTCGGTGCTAACGGTAGCGGCAAGACCAGTGTCTTAGAGGCGATCTACTACCTTGGCCATGGCCGTTCTTTCCGTAGTCACCTGACAGGAAGGGTGATCCGGCATGAGCAACAAGAGTTGTTTGTTCATGGCCGGTTGCAGACTACCTCTAATATGGAGCTGCCGCTGGGGATCAATAAAAAGCGTGATGGTACCACCGAAGTCAAGATTGCTGGCGAAGGTGGTCAGAAGCTGGCTCAGCTGGCACAGGTACTGCCACTGCAGCTGATCACCCCGGAAGGTTTTGACTTATTGATAGGGGGGCCGAAATACCGCCGCTCGTTTATCGATTGGGGGGTATTTCATGTTGAGCCTAAGTTTTACCATGCCTGGAGTCGGGTTAAGCGCCTGACCAAACAGCGCAATGCGTTATTGAAGACGGCCCGCAGCTATCGTGAGCTGAGCTATTGGGATCAGGAGCTGGCGCTGCTTGCTGAGGAGATCAGTGAGTGGCGCAGTCAGTACCTTGAGGCCGTCAAGCAAAAAGCCGCGGAGATCTGCCAGGGCTTTTTGCCTGAATATGATATTCAGTTGGGGTACTACCGCGGCTGGGAAAAAGAAACACCTTATGCCGAGCTGCTAAAGCGTAATTTTGAACGTGATAGCCAGCTGGGTTACACCGCAAGCGGGCCACATAAGGCCGACTTGCGGATCAAGGTTGCCGGTACACCAGTTGAGGACGTATTGTCCCGTGGTCAGCTGAAGCTGATGGTTTGTGCCTTGCGATTGGCACAGGGACTTCACCTGACCGAAGCAACTGGTAAACCGTGTATATATTTAATTGATGATTTTGCTTCCGAGCTGGATAGCCATAGGCGTGCGCTGTTGGCGCAACGGTTAAAGGAAACCAACGCCCAGGTGTTCATCAGTGCGATCAGCAATGAGCAAATTGCCGAAATGCATGATGAAAATGGCAAGATGTTTCATGTGGAACACGGTAAAATAACCGCAGGATAATTAAAGCGAGAGTAACTCAATGTCCAACAACTACGATTCATCAAGCATTAAGGTGCTTAAAGGCCTAGATGCGGTACGTAAGCGCCCAGGGATGTACATTGGCGATACCGATGACGGTACTGGCTTGCACCATATGGTCTTTGAGGTCGTCGATAACTCTATCGATGAAGCTCTTGCTGGCCACTGTGAAGATATTATTGTCACCATCCATGAAGATGGCTCCGTATCTGTGAGCGATGATGGTCGTGGTATTCCGACTGAAATGCACCCTGAAGAAGGGGTATCAGCAGCTGAAGTTATCATGACGGTACTTCACGCCGGTGGTAAATTCGACGATAACTCCTATAAAGTTTCTGGTGGTCTGCACGGGGTAGGTGTTTCCGTTGTGAACGCCTTGTCTGAAAAAGTGGAACTGACCATTCAGCGTGGTGGTTCTATTCACCAGCAGATTTATCGCCATGGTGAACCTCAGGCGCCGTTGGCAGTTATAGGTGAGACCGAAAATACCGGTACTCGTATCCGTTTCTGGCCGAGCGAAGAAACTTTTACCAATATCGAATTCCAGTATGAGATTTTGGCCAAGCGCCTTCGTGAGCTGTCGTTCCTGAACTCAGGCGTTTCTATCAAGTTGAATGATGAGCGTGAAGATGGCAAACAGGATCACTTCATGTACGAAGGTGGTATCCAGGCGTTTGTTGAACACTTGAACCGTAACAAGACTCCGATCCACCCTAAAGTATTCCACTTTGATTTTGAGCGTGAAGACGGTATTTCAGTAGAAGTGGCCATGCAGTGGAACGATGGTTTCCAGGAAAACATCTATTGCTTTACTAACAATATCCCGCAGCGTGATGGTGGTACTCACCTGGCTGGTTTCCGTGGTGCACTGACCCGTACCCTGAATAACTTCATGGATAAAGAAGGTTATTCTAAAAAAGCCAAGACAGCGACTTCCGGTGATGATGCCCGTGAAGGTTTGACCGCTGTGGTTTCTGTGAAAGTGCCTGATCCGAAATTCTCAAGCCAGACTAAAGATAAGCTGGTTTCGAGTGAAGTGAAGGCAGCAGTTGAATCTGCTATGGGCGAGAAGCTGAGTGAATTCCTGCTGGAAAACCCGAGCGATGCCAAGACGGTATGTAGCAAAATCATCGATGCATCCCGTGCCCGTGAAGCTGCTCGTAAAGCGCGAGAAATGACTCGTCGTAAAGGTGCGCTGGATTTAGCTGGTCTGCCAGGTAAGCTTGCTGACTGCCAGGAAAAAGATCCTGCGCTGTCTGAACTCTACATTGTGGAGGGTGATTCTGCAGGCGGTTCTGCCAAGCAGGGTCGTAACCGTAAGAACCAGGCAATCCTACCGCTGAAAGGTAAGATCCTGAACGTAGAAAAAGCCCGTTTCGACAAGATGCTATCTTCACAAGAAGTGGCAACGCTGATCACGGCAATGGGTTGTGGTATCGGCCGCGATGAATACAACCCGGATAAACTGCGTTATCACAACATTATCATCATGACCGATGCCGATGTCGATGGTTCGCACATCCGTACGCTGCTGTTGACTTTCTTCTACCGTCAGATGCCTGAACTGATCGAACGTGGTCATATCTATATTGCTCAGCCACCGCTTTACAAAGTGAAGAAGGGTAAGCAAGAGCAGTACATCAAAGATGATGAAGACATGAACCAGTACCAAGTTGCTCTGGCACTGGATAACGCTGCACTGTTTACGGCGGAAGGCGCGCCGGCTATTTCTGGCATGGCGCTGGAAGAGTTGGTGAAACAGTTCAATGGTGCGAATAAGCTGGTGGAGCGTATGAGCCGCCGTTATCCGACCCTGCTATTGAATGAGTTTATCTACCAGCCTCGCCTGACTGGCGAGATGCTTGCTGAACAGAGCGCAGTTAGCGCTTGGACTGAGTCTTTGGTTGCTGCGTTGAATGCTAAGCAGTCAGGTGAAAGTCAGTACAACTTTGAAGTTATTCGTGATGAAGAGAACAATGTTTGGTTGCCGAAAGTTGTGGTTCGTACTCACGGTGTCGATCATGAGTATGTGTTAAGTTTCGATCTGCTTAACTCTAAAGAGTACGCTAAGCTTGCAGAATTGTCGGAAGCACTGCATAACCTGCTTGATGATACGGCTTATGTACAGCGTGGTGAGCGTAAACAGCCAGTAAGCAGCTTCAAGGATTCGTTGGACTGGTTGATTAAAGAATCCCGCCGCGGCCTGTCGCTACAGCGATACAAAGGTCTGGGTGAGATGAACCCTGAACAATTGTGGGAAACTACAATGGATCCAGAATCTCGTCGCATGATGCAGGTGACAATCAACGATGCGGTTGCCGCTGATGAGTTATTTACGACATTGATGGGTGATCAGGTTGAACCTCGCCGTCACTTCATTGAAGAAAACGCACTGAACGCGAACCTGGACGTATAACCCAGACGCCCAGGTTCAGAACGTAATGCAGAAAACGCCGCTCTCAAGAGCGGCGTTTTTTTATCTATGTTTTTTACTCATGACTTTTTTGCGTTTTCTTCGTCAGTGTCTGTTGCGACGACGTTCTGAAAAAATAAGAGATTAGGCTACAGAGGAAAAAGAATATAAAAAATTTTCCTTGTGGGGTTGGAAAAGGTTCGTCCTATCCTTATATCTATTTATGAAGCGTTCGGTGCCATTGATTGGGCCGACGAAATATGGTTTGTCCCGAGGCGGAAAACCACTTCACTCATTTCATTATCGTTATATGTTTATTGCTTCAAGAGAAGGATAGTATTATGCGTAACCTAGATTTCACTCCTCTATACCGTTCTGCAATTGGCTTTGATCGTCTGTTCAATCAGATGGAAAAAAATGTCAGCAACACAAATGCAGGCTACCCTCCCTATAATATTGAACAGCAGGATGAGCACCACTATCGCATTACAATGGCAGTGGCAGGCTTTGCGGAAGACCAGCTTGATATTACTCAACAGCAAAACAAGCTGATTGTCCGTGGGACTCGTGAAGCGGCGAAAGACGAACATCAATACTTGTATCAGGGAATTGCCGAGCGTGATTTTGAACGCAAGTTCCAGCTGGCTGATTACGTTAAAGTGATTGGTGCGGAAATGGAAAATGGTCTGCTGCACATCGATCTTGAACGAGATATCCCGGAAGAGCAGAAGCCGCGTAAGATTGCGATTAACGGTCCGCGTTTGTTGGAAACTGAATAAACCGTCGTTCGGATAAGGTGTGAAAGGTCAGCTCTAGCTGGCCTTTTTTATTGCTGCCATTTCGCCGATAAATTTTCTTTTGAACCATAACTTGATTCATCTGCCAATTCTGTTTCCCACTATGCTTATTCTTAGTTAATTGCGAAGTTCTGTTTCACGTGAAACAGAACTGACTGTTGATGGGAGGAGAGCAGGGACTATGTCGACCATTACACGTTATGTCAGTACAGATCTGGATATATTTTCTCGGCAGGATTTATCGACGCTGGCGGCTTTCTTCCAAGACTGTGTCTGCATCCTACACTGCGGTTGGCGGGAAGAGACACTGTTTCAATTATCGCTCGAGCTTGCCACTGATGATTATGCATCGATTGAATCTGATCTTGATGCTCTGCTGACAGCCGCAGAGCACCTGCCGGAAGAGCTAAAGCCGCTGTGGTGCTCAGCGCTTGAAGTTGACTTTAATTTGGTTTTTGAAGCAGGCGGTCACCACCGACATCGCGTCAAGATACCGGCTAGTTTGCTTAAGCGGGTGGTGGCACTAAACGGCACTTTAAGTATCACGGCTTATCCATTAGATGCGGATTAAGTTGTAGCACTCGTTAAGTGCGACTAGCTAGTAACGGTAATTGCTACTGGCTTTTGAGAGGATAGGAAAGTTGAGTGAGAAAGCAAAGCTGCCGGATGGCAGCTTTGAACAGAAAGAAAATGGAAACCGTTATTTGGTTTGCTGGTAGGCTTTTTTTACTTCGTCGGCGATGATGGCAATACCGCGTTTCATGTCGTCATCCGTTTGAACATAGTTCATACGAAGACACTCATGAGTATGGCTCCAGTTATCGTCGAGGCCAATGAAGAAATATTCTCCGGGAACGATGAGTACCCCACGGGCTTTCAATCGTTGGTAAAGTGCCATGGTGGTGATAGGCAAGTCTTTAAACCAAAGCCAGAGAAACATCGCACCTTCTGGTTTGTGAATACGAAACCTGTCATCGGTTATAGCCGTTTGCAGCAATTCAACGGCATGTTGCGATTTACGCAGGTAGAAGGGTTTGATCACCGTTTCACTGAGCTGAAGCAGATCTTGGTTCTCAATCATTTTATGGGCTATCGCTGGGCCAACGCCTCCGGGAGCCAGGCTAAGTACGCCGTTCATATTGGCAATGGCGGTGGTCAGTTCTTCGCTGGCAATGACAATACCGCAACGAACGCCGGGCAAGCCAAGTTTGGACAAGCTCATGCACAGGATGGTGTTGTCATTCCAGAATGGGGTGACATCTTCAAAAATGATGTCCGGGAATGGCATGCCGTAGGCATTGTCGATAATGAGAGGAATATTGTGTTCACGTGCCAGTTCGTCAAGGTGACGAATCTCTTCGTCTGTCAGGACATTGCCGGTAGGGTTGGTCGGGCGTGAAGCACAGATAGCCCCGATGCTGTCATCAACAACTAAGTGGCTAAAGTCGATATGGTATTTAAATTGCCCATTGTTGAGCAGGGTGATCTCAGGACGGTAAGAAACAAACATATTATCGTCCAGGCCGGAATCACCATAACCAATATACTCCGGCGCAAGTGGTAATAAGATTTTTTTATTACTGCCGTCACTGAACTTTCCCGCCAGTAAGTTGAACAAATTGAAGAAGGCATTTTGACTGCCATTAGTCAGGGCAATATTTTTAGCCGTAATATCCCAGCCATAAGTTGAGCGAAGCAGTTGGGCTAGGGCATTGAGAAACACGTTCTTGCCCTGGGGACCGTCATAATTTGTTAGTGCCGCAGTCAATTCACCTGTTGCAGTCATTTGCTCACAGAGCTGATTGAAATACTTAACCATGTCTGGGATTTGTGCCGGGTTGCCGCCACCGAGCATGATGGCATCAGGGTTACGCAAGCCGTCGTTTAAATCGTCCATTAGTTGGGTGATCCCCGAATAACGGGCGAACTTATTTCCGAATGTAGAAAACTCCATTTTTACTTCCGACCTCAGTCTATTGCTCTTATCTATTATGATACTTCTACTGTATACATCATATTCACCAGTCAACATACCTTATCAAGCCTGAGAGGGAAAGGGGCCTAAATCACTGGTCATAACGTGTTTCACGTGAAACCTTGAAGTACCATTTCGATACCGAGTCATGTTATTCGACAGATCGAGATTGGACGAAGAGGGCTGGGTTATGGGAAAAGAATCTTTAATCGGTGGCGGTTGCGAGTGAAAAGCAGAGATAAAAAACCCCATGTCGATGGCATGGGGTTGGATTCCAGAGTGGGGAAGATTATTTCTGTAGTAGAGAAATATCGGCCACTTTCAGGAATTGGTTACGTAGCAGGTTCAGCATTGCCAGACGGTTCACTTTTAGCTTCTCGTCTTCAGCCATTACCATAACGTTGTCGAAGAACGCATCAACAGCTTCACGTAGGGTTGCTAGCTCAGACAGTGCTTGCTGGTAGTTACCTTCAGCAAAGAGTGGTGTTAGTGATGCAACCATTGCTTCTACTTTCTCAGCAAGGGCTTTCTCTGCATCTTCAACTAGCAGCGCACTATTGATGGCCGTTGGTAGCTCACCGTTGAATTTCGCCAGGATATTACCTACACGCTTGTTCGCTGCCGCCAGAGACTCTGCCGCTTCCAGACCACGGAAGTGAGTTACTGCTTTCACTCGCTTATCGAAGTCAGATGGCTGAGTTGGGCGACGGGCCAGAACTGCTTGGATTGCGTCAACACTGTGGCCTTCGTCTTGGTACCAAGCGCGGAAGCGACCCAGCATGAAGTCAATCACGTCGGCATCAACATTCTGGTTCGTCAGCTTCGCGCCAAACAGTTCCTTCGCTTTGCTGATCAGATCAACAAGGTCCAGGCTGTAGCCTTTTTCTACGATAATACGTAGCGCACCCAGTGCCGCACGACGAAGTGCGAATGGGTCGTTTGCACCTTTCGGATGCTGGCCGATACCGAAGATACCTACCAGGGTATCAATCTTGTCTGCCAGAGCGACGGCTGCGGCAACGTCGGATGATGGCAGTTCGTCACCAGCGAAACGAGGCATGTACTGCTCGTTCAGGGCAACGGCAACATCTTCGTGCTCACCATCCAGACGTGCGTAGTGCATGCCCATTACACCTTGGGTGTCGGTAAACTCGAATACCATCGACGTCATCAGGTCACATTTAGACAGCAGTCCTGCACGCTCAGCATGCTCGACATTACCACCAACAAGGCCGGCAATGTGACCAGCCATCGCTGTGATGCGGTCAGTCTTATCACGCAGTGTACCCAGCTGCTTCTGGAACAATACCGTTTCAAGTTCTGACAAGCGTTCTACCAATGGGCGCTTGCGGTCGGTATTGAAGAAGAACTCGGCATCAGCAAGGCGAGGGCGAACGACTTTCTCGTTACCTTCGATGATCTGACGAGGGTCTTTCGACACAATGTTAGATACGAAAATGAACTTAGGAACTAGGTTGCCTTGAGCATCGTAAACAGGGAAGTACTTCTGGTCACCCTTCATGGTGTAAACCAGCGCTTCAGAAGGAACGTTCAGGAACTCTTCTTCGAATGAAGCTGTAAGTACTACCGGCCACTCAACCAGGGAAGTTACTTCTTCAACTAGCTCGTCTTCAAGATCAGCGATACCGCCAACTTCTTCAGCGGCCTTTTGAGCATCTGCAAGAATAATTGCTTTACGAGCATCGTAATCTGCCATTACTTTGCCGCGCTCTTCAAGAATCGCTGGGTACTGGTCAGCATTGTCGATAGTGAATTCTGACTCACCCATGAAGCGGTGACCGCGGATTGTTCGCGCAGATTCAACACCCAGAATGCTACCTGGGATCAGCTCATCACCCAAAAGCATGGTGACAGTTTTCACAGGGCGGATAAATTGGGTTTCCTTGTCACCCCAGCGCATTGGCTTAGGGATAGGAAGCTTCGCCAGAGCCGTCGCTGCTAAGTCGCAAAGTAGGGCTTGTGCTGGCTGGCCTTTGACTTCCTGTTTGTACAGTAGCCATTCGCCTTTGTCTGTTTTCAGGCGCTCTGCCTGATCGACGCTGATGCCGTTACCGCGAGCCCAACCTTGAGCTGCTTTTGTCGGATTGCCATCAGCATCAAATGCTGCGCTTACTGCCGGGCCACGTTTTTCAACAACTTTGTCTGCCTGGCCGGCAGCCAGGGCAGATACTTTAAGTGCCAGACGGCGAGGGGCTGCAAACCACTTGATGTCCTGGTGGGCCAGATCAGCGGCTTTTAGTTCAGCTTCGAAGTTGGCAGCGAAAGCTTCAGCAAGGGTGCGGAGTGCTTTTGGTGGTAGCTCTTCGGTACCCAGCTCAATAAGGAAGTTCTTCTCGGTCATGCGATACCCTTACTTGTCTTTTTTGCACATAGGGAAGCCTAGGGCTTCACGTGATGCGTAGTAAGCTTCAGCAACTTGTTTAGTCAGGTTGCGGATACGCAGGATGTAACGCTGACGCTCGGTAACCGAGATCGCTTTACGTGCATCAAGTAGGTTGAAGGCATGGCCGGCTTTTAGAATACGCTCATATGCCGGTAGTGGCAGCGGAGTTTCCAGCGCTAGCAGTTCTTGGCTTTCTTTTTCGCATTGGTCGAAGAAAGTGAATAGGAAATCAACGTCAGCGTGTTCGAAGTTGTAAGTCGACTGCTCTACTTCGTTCTGGTGGAAGATGTCACCGTAGGTCACTTTGCCTAGTGGACCGTCAGTCCAAACCAGATCGTAAACAGAATCGACGCCTTGGATGTACATCGCCAGACGCTCGATACCGTAAGTGATTTCGCCGGTAACAGGTTTACATTCAAGGCCACCAACCTGCTGGAAGTAAGTAAACTGAGTTACTTCCATGCCGTTTAGCCAAACTTCCCAGCCTAGACCCCAAGCACCCAGGGTCGGGTTTTCCCAGTTGTCTTCAACAAAACGGATGTCATGCACTTGGGTGTCGACACCTAGGGCTTCCAATGAGCCTAGGTACAGTTCCTGGATGTTGTCTGGTGATGGCTTGATGATCACCTGGAACTGGTAGTAGTGCTGTAGACGGTTAGGGTTTTCACCGTAACGGCCGTCAGTTGGGCGGCGAGATGGTTGTACATACGCTGCTGCAATTGGTTCTGGACCCAGAGCTCGTAGACAGGTCATTGGGTGAGAGGTACCTGCACCAACTTCCATGTCCAACGGTTGTACAATGGTACAACCTTGCTGGCCCCAGTAATCCTGCAGCGCGAGGATCATGCCCTGAAAGGTTTTAATATCGTATTTCTGCATTGTCAGCTTCGCGAGATTAGTGGATTAAAAGAATTTTTTAGTAACAATCCAGTATACCTTGCATGGCAATTCCCGAGTAGGGCTGTTGCATGTTTTTTGGCCATCTTTGAGTAATTTGGTTAAATTAGTTGGTAAAGTTGGGGGAGGAAGTGCGGTGGCGATAGTTTTACACTGTTATGATATAGCTTCCGACGGGCTCGTTACAATGGGCGAGCTTGTGTTTTCGTAGCCCGTAACTTTGTGTGCGGGCAATACAATCACATCGATATGAAATCGAGATAATATGGACAAGACGATGGACTTCAATTCTTCATTGGTATCTACCAAATGGGTGCGTAATGTTATTTTTGCTTCCGCGACGGCAGTAGCGGCGGCAGGCTGTAGTACGGTGAACCCATACTCCGGAGAGTCTCAGACGGCCAAGGCGAGCAGTGGTGCGCTAATTGGGGCGGTAACTGGTGCAGCGATTGGTATCGCCTCTTCAAGCAAAAGCGATCGTGGTAAAGGCGCTCTGATTGGTGCGGCATCGGGGGCTGCTCTGGGGGGCGGGATCGGCTACTACATGGATGTGCAGGAAGCTGAGTTGCGCCAGCAGTTGCAATCGACAGGTATTAGCGTTACCCGTGATGGTGACAATATTGTACTGAACATGCCAAACGAAATTACTTTTGGTGTTGATCAGTCAGATTTGAGTACTCGAGCTAAACAAGCATTGTTTAACGTTGCCCTGGTGGCGAAAGAATATGATAAGACGTTGCTTAATGTTTACGGTTTTACCGACAGCAGTGGTTCTGAATCTTATAACCTGCGTTTGTCACAGGTTCGAGCCAGTGAGGTAAGTAACTTCCTGGTTCGTGAAGGTGTGGCTGCGCACCGTGTGGCGACGAAAGGGATGGGCGAAGCTCACCCAATTTCAACTAATAGGACTAAGCAGGGGCGTGCGGAAAATCGCCGTGTTGAAATCGTGTTGACTCCAACCTCTTAAGATCCGGTGGGCTGTCGGCGGCTATGTCTGGCAGCCCATTGAACTGTCTTTACAGCTTTCTTCTTTTGGCTTGATCCTTGGCTATTTGCTGGCTATTATTCACTTTCCTTTGGGGAGTAGCCTCTCTATCTAACGAGACAATCGTCAACATAATTGAAGCAAAATCTTCATGGCGGTTGTGACTCACACTAACCCTACTAGTGAGTTTGGCGAGACCATAGGCAAACCAGCATGAACCGGGGTGGGGCATGTGTGTTTGTCCGTGGTTATTAAATACAAATCCTCACCTCAAAGAGCATGTCGTGAGTATTTTAGCTGTGTCTATTACAACGGTTGCCTTGGCTGAGATCGGGGATAAAACCCAGTTGTTGTCTTTGCTGCTGGCCAGCCGTTATCGCAAACCTATCCCTATCATTTTAGCAATATTCTTAGCGACGATTGCCAATCATGCCTTAGCTGCCTGGCTAGGCGTTGTTGTTGCCGATTTTCTGACTCCTGAGATTCTCAAGTGGGTGTTGATTGTTAGTTTCATCCTTATGGCTGGCTGGATCCTGATCCCTGATAAGTTGAATGATGATGAGCAGATCTCTAATCGCGGTCCATTCGTGGCCAGCTTTATTGCGTTCTTTGTTGCAGAAATTGGGGACAAGACTCAGGTAGCCACAACGATGCTAGGGGCTAAGTTCCATGATGGTCTGATGTTGGTGGTATTGGGAACGACGATTGGTATGTTGCTGGCTAATGTGCCTGTGGTATTGATCGGTAAGCTGTCGGCTGACCGCATGCCTCTTGGTCTGATCCGTAAGGTAACGGCAGCCCTGTTTGCTGGGTTGGCGATTGCGGCAGCATTTGGATTGTAAGTGGCTGTGCTTTATGGAAGTACATTAGGCTGTTTCATGTGAAACATTATGTTACTGCTGAAATGATGACAGTCTTGTTACAGCATGAGGAACTGTGATTTTGGCAGCAGTGTGAAATACGGTGCCATGGTAAAGTGGAGTTAGGTATACGGTAGTAGGAGGGGGTATGAACCGTTTTCTCGCTATTTCTCCGCAAAGCCAGTTTTGGCTGTTTAACTTTGCCTTAGCCCTGAACATACTTGGTATGGTCGTGACTGATATGTGGCTGCCGATGGTGGTCGGGGCTATTGTGACGACATATCTTTCAGTCGATGCCCTGGTTCGGTTGCGCTATGTGCTGCCAATGAAAAAAGAAATCCGTGAGCTTCGACATGAGCTGGACAAGGCCAATAAAGCTTTGCGCGATAGTTATGAATCTCAGTAGGCAGTGATGAATTCCAGCCATTGATACTGGTCGTCAAAATAGATCTGAAATGTAAAAGGCAGCTCTCAGAGCTGCCTTTTTTAATTGGTTCCTTTTTGGATCAGGTACCGATAAGGAAGGTTATCAGTTTCTGCGGCCAGCAGGGTGTGATCCATAAAACGGCAAAAGCTTGGGATATCCCTGGTTGTGGAAGGATCGTCTGCCGTAACCAGAAGCGTATCGCCTTCGGCCATTTTTCTTACTGTTTTGCGTACCATCATTACTGGTTCCGGGCAGCGCAGGCCTTCAGCTTCCAGAGTATGTGTCGCGTTTTCAAAAATAGCTGTCATAACATATACGTGTTGTTTCGAAGTCACCGATCATACTTATGGGCAAGAATTAATCAATAAGGGTTGGCAAAAGAGAATAAAGCGTGTAACGTATTTAACATGCTGTTAACGATGTCTTCTAATGGATTAGGAGGGAATATGATGTTGACTCAGATGGACCGTTTGGCCATTTACAGTGTGCTGTGCTTTATTACCTTTTGCTCTTTGGTGATCCGCAGTCCTGATGAAATGAGTATTTTCGCGTTGGGTGGCCTTATTGCCGCTGCGCTGGGACTTTGGTTTGAACTCACCAACTCGCCAGAGCTCGAAGAAGAAAACTAGATTGCACATCATACACACTCCCCCAGTTTTCTTGGGCTTCCCCGCTTTTATAGCGGGATTTTTTTTATTGGGCGTTTCATAATACTCCCTATTATTGGGTTACCTGAAACGAGCAAGGCCGGAAATGGATCTAGAAGAAGTCTACCGCCGAGATTTGAACCTGTTGGTTGCATTGAAAGTGCTGCTGGAGGAAGGCAGTGTCAGTCGGGCGGCTGTCAGGTTAAACCTGAGTCAATCGGCGATGAGTCGGGTTTTGGGCCGTTTGCGTGATTTACTTGGTGATCCATTATTTACTCGCCAGGGACAACGTTTGTTACCAACTCAACGGGCTATGGAGCTGAACGAGTCTTTGAATGAGCCCTTAGAGGCGATGCGGATCTTGCTGACCCCTGTAGACTTTGAGCCTGCACGTTGCGAGCAGCACTTTGTGATCGCTACGACAGACTATGCGATGCAAACCATTTTGCCCTTTGCCTTGCCGCGTATTTATGAAGAGGCCCCGAATATCTCTCTGGAGTTCCCACCGTTGCAGCATGATCATTTGCTCAACCAGCTCACAACCGATGGTTGCGATATGGCGATTTGTCGTCCGACCGGTCCGATTGAGCCGCTGCGTCGCGATAGCCTTGGTCTGGTCAGTGTATTCTGCCTGTTGTCAAAGCTGCATCCATTAGCAGAGAAGGAACTCACTCTGGATGATTATCTGACATTCCCGCATGCCATGATAGCAATCAGTGACGGGGTGAAATCTCTGATTGATGGGGCGCTGCGGGGGTATCCGCAGCGAAAGATGGTGCTGCGGGCATATCATCTTGAAGCGGCATTGGCGATTGTCGATAAGATGCCGCTAATTATTACGGTGCCTGCGGATTTGGCTTATTTGGTTGCAGACAAACACGATCTGGTAATAAAGCCGTTGCCGTTTGAATTCAAGCCGTTTGATTATTCATTGATCTGGCATCCGCGTTGCGAACATTCGGCATCGCAGATCTGGCTGCGTAATTTGATCCAAGAAGAATGCGGCAAGCTTATCGATAAGCGGATCCACGATATGGGGTTGCTATAGCGGGTGGGCTCGGCGGGGATGAACGTCATAAAAAAGGCCAGCGGGGAGCTGGCCAAGGTAGTCAATATCTTACTTTTTAAGCTTTATAGTTTTATAACCACGCGGCCAGTGATCTGACCGTTTGTGATGGCTTCGGCGCATTCCGCAATGTCTTCTAGTGCGACTTCACGGCATGCCTGCTCATAGAAGCTGGCTGGCAGTAACTCAGTCAGACGCTGCCATGCCTGCTGGCGTTTTTCAAACGGACACATAACAGAGTCGATACCCAACAGGCTAACGTTACGCAGGATGAATGGCATCACCGTGGTTGGAAGATCAAAACCACCGGCCAGGCCACAAGCGGCAACTGCACCGTTGTAATCTACTTGGGCCAGTACTTTCGCCAGCACCTTGCTGCCTACGGTATCTACGGCACCCGCCCAGATTTGTTTTTCTAGTGGACGAGCCGGTTCTTCAAACTCACTACGCTCGATAATGCGGGTTGCACCCAGTTGTTTCAGTAGTTCACCGTTGGCTTCTGCACGGCCTGTCACGGCTGCGACCTGATAACCCAGCTGCGCAAGCAAGGTTACTGCTACTGAACCGACGCCGCCGCTGGCACCGGTTACTAATACTTCACCGGCTTCTGGTTTAACACCAGCATCGACTAGCGCTTGAACGCATAGCATGGCTGTCAGGCCGGCAGTACCGATCATCATGGCTTGTTTGCTTGTCAGGCCTGCAGGCTGCGGAACGAGCCAATCGGCTTTTAAGCGGGCTTTTTCTGCCATGCCGCCCCAATGGCCTTCGCCGACACCCCAGCCAGTCAGTACGACTTTATCACCAGCTTGATAACGTTCGTCGCTGGATTCAGACACTGTACCGGTTAGGTCGATACCTGGCACCATAGGGAACTGACGAACAATCCTGCCTTTACCAGTGATGGCCAAACCATCTTTGTAGTTCAGGGAAGAGTAATCAACATCGATAAGGACATCGCCTTCAGGAAGCTGTGACTCTTCGATTTGCTGAATACCAGCGATGGTTTTTTTCTCTTCTTGGTTAAGAACAAGTGCCTTAAACATAGGAATGCTCCGGATATTTGAAAAAGGGGCGTTGATGGCTACTGAGTGTAGTCCCGATATGACTATGAATAAAATGAAACTTTATCATTTCATCTATGCATACCGAGCATGAATTGGTGAGTATCGTTGATTGTGTTGGGGTATGGCAAAGAAAAGCCCGCAGTTGCGGGCTTTAGAAAGGGAGTGGAGGTTATTTGACGCGTTCGAAAACAGTGGCGATACCTTGGCCAAGGCCGATGCACATGGTTGCCAGGCCAAACTGGATATCATGGTGTTCCATCAGGTTGATCAGAGTCGTCGAGATCCGAGAACCTGAACAGCCTAGCGGGTGACCGAGAGCAATGGCTCCGCCATTGAGGTTGACCTTTTCGTCAACACTGCTGAGCAGCCCGAGAGCCTTGGCACAAGGCAGAGACTGGGCGGCAAAGGCTTCATTCAGTTCGACCATGCCAATGTTTTCCATGGTCAGCCCGGCGCGCTTCAGGGCTTTCTGGGTTGCCGGAACCGGGCCATAACCCATAATGGATGGATCGCAGCCTGCAATCGCCATTGATTTTACTCTGGCGCGGATAGTCAGGCCGAGCTCCTTGGCTTTGTCCTCACTCATGATCAGCATCGCCGAAGCGCCGTCGGACAGAGCCGATGAGCTGCCTGCGGTGACGGTTCCGTTAGCCGGATCGAATACGGGGCGAAGTCCGGCCAGGCTATCGACGGTAGTTTCCGGGCGGATCACTTCATCATAGTCATAGAGCTTGAGGCGGCCTTCCTCGTTATGGCCTTCGGTCGGTAGGATTTCGTTGCTGAAGCGGCCTTCAACGGTAGCGGCATGGGCTCGCTGGTGGGAGCGGGCGGCAAACTCGTCCTGCATTTCACGGCTGATGCCATGCATTCGACCGAGCATTTCTGCCGTCAGCCCCATCATTCCGGCTGCTTTGGCGACGGACTTTGATAACCCAGGGTGGAAGTCGACGCCATGATTCATCGGTACATGGCCCATGTGTTCGACACCGCCGATAAGGCAGGTATCGGCATCGCCGACCATAATGGCGCGGGCTGCATCATGCAGGGCTTGCATGGACGAACCACAAAGGCGGTTTACAGTGGTTGCTCCAACGGTATGGGGAATGCCAGCCAGCAGCGCGGCATTGCGGCCAACATTGAAGCCTTGCTCAAGAGTCTGTTGCACACAGCCCCAGTAGATATCTTCGATAGCCGCCGGATCGACTTGCGGGTTACGGGTCAGCAGGCCTTTCATTAGGTGTGCCGATAGATCTTCAGCCCGGACATTTCTGAACGCACCGCCTTTGGAACGACCCATTGGGGTACGGATACAGTCAACAATTACGACGTTATTCATTTTGTGTTCCTCATCCTTAAGTCGTTTTACGCTTGGCTCGGTACGTGTTTATCTGGGGTTGGGTAGTAAGCCTCGCCCTTGGTGGCCTTCTCCCTCAATCCGGCTGGTACTTGGTAGACGGCACCGAGGTGGGCGTATTGATCGGCCATAGCAACGTAGTTGGCCAGTCCCAATGTATCGAGGTAGCGGAAGATCCCGCCGCGGAAAGGAGGGAAACCAAGCCCATAAACTAAGGCCATGTCGGCTTCGGCCGGGCTGGCGATAATGCCTTCTTCGAGGCAGCGAACTACTTCGTTGATCATTGGCACCATCATTCGTGCAATGATTTCGTCACGGCTGTAGTCCGTGGAACCTCCGGATACGGGGGCTAGCAGTTTGGCAACATCCGGATCGGCATTTTTCTTCGGCTTGCCTTTGCGGTCAAGCGAATAGCTAAAGAAGCCTTTACCATTTTTCTGGCCGAAGCGCTGGGCTTCGAACATGACATCAACGGCATCTTTATAGTCTTTGCTCATGCGCTCTGGAAAGCCTTCCGCCATTACTGCCTGGGCATGGTGGGCGGTATCGATGCCGACGACGTCCAACAGGTAGGCCGGTCCCATCGGCCAGCCAAACTGTTTCTCCATGACTTTGTCTATCTGGAGGAAGTCGGCGCCATCTCGCATTAGCATGCTGAAACCAGCGAAGTACGGGAACAGGACACGATTAACAAAGAATCCGGGGCAGTCATTAACCACGATTGGGGATTTACCCATCTTGGCGGCGTAGGCAACGACACGGTTGATGGTTTCTTCTGAGGTATGTTCGCCGCGGATGATCTCAACCAGTGGCATTCGATGTACCGGGTTGAAAAAATGCATGCCGCAAAAGTTTTCTGGCCGTTTAAGGGATTTGGCCAGTAGGTTGATAGGGATAGTCGAGGTATTCGAGGTGATCACGGTATTGTCGCCAACCTGGCTTTCAACTTCGGATAAAACAGCGGCTTTGACTTTTGGGTTTTCGACTACAGCTTCGACAATAACGTCGCTTTCTTTGATACCTGCATAGTGCAGGCTCGGGTGGATCGATGATAATACCTTGGCAAGCTTTAATCCGTCGATGCGGCCGCGTTCAAGCTGTTTGTTCAGTAGCTTGGCAGCTTCCGTCATCCCCAGCTCCAGTGATGGCTCGGCGATATCTTTCATTAATACCGGAACCCCTTTGAGGGAAGACTGGTAGGCGATCCCGCCTCCCATGATCCCGGCTCCTAACACGGCACCTTTGCGGGTGGGCAGTCCTTCTTTGACGGCTTTTTTGGCTTTGCCTTTGATGTACTGGTCGTTGAGGAATATACCGACCAGTGCTTGGGCAATATCGGTTTTGGCCAGTTTGGTAAAGTGTTTGTTTTCCACTGCTAGAGCTTCATCACGCGAGAAGCCAGCAGCCTCTTCGATTGCCTTGACCGAGGTAATTGGTGCCGGGTAGTGGGGGCCGGCGATTTGAGTGACCATACCTTTGGCGGTAGTAAAGCTCATGGTCGCTTCAATTTTGTTGAGCTTTAATGGTGCTTTTTTCTGTTCGCGACGGCTTTGCCAGTCCAGCTTGCCGGCGATAGCGTCTTTAAGCATTGCCAGGGCGGCAGGTTTCAGGTTGTCGGGTTCGACGATGGCATCCACCAGGCCTAATTTCAGCGCATCCTGGGCTTTCTTATCTTTTCCTGCGGTAATAATTTCCATGGCTGAATCGGCACCGATCAGGCGAGGCAAGCGAACGGTACCACCAAAGCCGGGCATGATTCCAAGCTTGGTTTCCGGCAGGCCGATACGGGCAGTGGTATCCGCGAGTCGAAAATCAGTGGCGAGAACACATTCACAACCGCCGCCCAGGGCGTGGCCGTTAATTGCGGAAAGAGTTGGGACGGGTAGATCTTCTAATTTATTGAAGATGTCGTTGGCATGGCTCAGCCAGTAAGACAACTCTTCAGCAGGTTTGGCAAATAAGCCAAGAAACTCTGTGATATCAGCACCTACAACAAATGCATCTTTATTAGAGGTCAGCAGCAGGCCTTTGAGGTCGGATTGCTGATAAAGCGCATTCAGGGCTTCGTTGAAGCTTTCCAGGGTCGCGAGATCAAACTTATTGATTGGACCTGGAGCGTTGAGGTTGAGTTCCGCAATGCCATCTTCCAGATAGCTAACGGATAGGGTTTCACCTTGGTAAATCATGTTCTATCTCCATGAATTCCGGTTCTTTGCCGAATTAGATTTAACTGGTTAGACCTGTATGGCAGGTTAAAGATTAGTCTGAACCCGTTATGCAACGATTACAACACCTATCTTAAACAAATATTTAACTTTGGTGTGAATTAAGCGTGCCAATTCTTTATATAAATGAGGTGGTTAGTGTGTGTTTGTCTTTTATTTCCTTTCTTATCAAAGGGTTATGTTGCGGTTGCTGCTGCGGGTAAATGCGGGTAAATGCGGGCAAATATGTTGCGTAGATGTAGCGGTGGTTTGGGGCGGCAAGACTCCGTTCACTATGGTTTTGGGGGGCCTCTCTTTTTTACTGTGAGATTGAAGCCTCAACTGTACGCTGTGGTATCCTGAACCATTGTCTGTGGTTTTCTCAATGTAATCATCATTATGGAATCTGAACCGTATTTAATCCCGGTCGAAATGGCGACGTTTGAAGAAGAAATAAAGAAAAGTCGGTTTATTACCTACCTGGCCCATACCCCGTCGGTTGAGGCTGCCAAGGCATTTGTGCAGCAAATAAAAGCAAAACACAGTGATGCTCGCCATAATTGCTGGGCATTTGTAGCTGGGCGACCTTCAGATTCAATGAAATGGGGATTCAGTGATGACGGTGAGCCGTCAGGCACTGCGGGGAAGCCGATTCTGGCCCAGTTAACGGGATCTGGTATCGGTGAGATAACTGCTGTCGTCACTCGTTATTCTGGCGGGATCAAATTAGGTACCGGTGGGCTGGTTAAGGCATATGGTGGTGGTGTTCAGCAGGCATTAACTGTGTTGCAAACCAAAGAAAAAGTAATAACTTCGGAACTTACTCTGAGCTGCGCATATAATCAGGTGTCACTGGTTGAGTCGTTGCTGGCCGAGTATGCTGGGGTTCAGCTTAGTGCGGATTATGGTAACCAGGTCGAGATGATTGTGGCGGTTGATAGCCGGATTGTCGATGAGTTTACCGCAAAGCTGACGAATCGCAGCGGCGGGCGCATTATTCCGGTATCTGGCTCCCAGTAGTTCTTCAAACAATCACAATAACAGGATGAGAGCCAGCTAAGGCTATGCAATTTCGTTCCATTATCAGAATCGTCGGGCTGCTGCTCGCGTTGTTCAGTGTCACCATGCTGGCACCGGCACTGGTTGCGTTAATTTACCGTGACGGTGCAGGTTACCCTTTTGTGGTTACTTTCTTCCTTCTTTTTGCCGGTGGAGCCTTACTTTGGGTGCCAAACCGGCGTTATCGCCGGGAGCTTAAGGCCCGAGATGGCTTTTTAATCGTCGTCTTGTTCTGGACGGTTATCGGCAGTGCCGGCGCCGTGCCATTTATATTGGCAGAGACGCCCGCCATGTCGGTCACGGATTCTTTCTTTGAAGCTTTTTCTGCATTGACGACAACCGGGGCGACAGTCATTGTCGGACTCGACCATTTGCCCAAGGCAATCCTCTTTTACCGTCAGCTCCTACAGTGGTTCGGCGGTATGGGTATCATTGTGTTGGCTGTGGCTATCCTTCCGGTGCTCGGTATCGGTGGTATGCAGCTTTATCGCGCTGAAATTCCGGGTCCGGTCAAAGACAGCAAGATGACCCCGCGGATCGCTGAGACGGCTAAAACACTGTGGTATATCTACCTGGCTCTTACAATTAGTTGTGCGGTTGCGTTTTGGATGGCCGGGATGAGTGTATTTGATGCGATCTCCCATAGCTTCTCGACTGTAGCGATCGGTGGCTTCTCGACTCATGATGCCAGTATGGGCTATTTTGCTAGCCCGACTATTAATATGATCACTGTGGTGTTCCTGCTGATTTCTGGGTGTAATTTCTCTTTGCATTTTGCTGCGTTTGCCAATGGCGGGGTGCATTTACGCACCTACTGGCGAGATCCGGAGTTTCGGGCATTCTTTGCTACCCAGCTTATTCTATTGCTGATTTGTTTTGGTTTGCTTCTTAAGCACCATTCTTACGATTCCCTCTATGATGCTTTTGATCAGGCATTGTTCCAGACTGTATCTATCTCGACCACGGCAGGCTTCACTACCACGAGTTTTGCCGAGTGGCCGCTGTTTTTGCCTGTCCTTTTGCTGTTTTCTTCATTTGTGGGTGGCTGTGCTGGCTCGACTGGGGGCGGTATTAAAGTCATTCGGATGTTGCTGCTATTACTGCAGGGAGTCAGAGAGCTTAAGCGTCTGGTTCACCCAAGAGCAGTATATACGATCAAAATTGGTAATAAGGCGCTGCCTCAGCGGGTCGTTGATGCGGTATGGGGCTTTTTCTCTGCCTATGCGCTTGTTTTTGTGATTTGTATGTTGGGATTAATTGCAACAGGTCTTGATGAACTGACGGCATTCTCTGCGGTTGCGGCGACCTTGAACAACCTTGGTCCTGGTCTGGGTGAGGTGGCGGTTCATTTTGGGGAGATCAACGATCCTGCTAAGTGGGTATTAATTCTCTCGATGTTATTTGGTCGTTTGGAAGTGTTTACGTTATTGGTACTGTTTACTCCAACATTCTGGCGAAACTAAGGAGCGCAAGTGGAAAAGGTTTTACTTCTTCATTCAGGCTGTGACGGGCAGACCGTTAAAATCCTGCGTTATATAGAAGAGCAAATGGGAACAGGTTGCCAATGTGAATTGAAAGATTTGAATATGCTACCTGAGATTGACTTTGCTAATTATCAGCGGGTGTTGATTGGTGCATCTATTCGCTATGGCCACCTAAATAAAAAGCTGTATGAATTTATTCGTATTAATCAGCAGGCCTTGGAGAAACATAAGGTGGGTTTCTTTTGTGTGAACCTGACAGCCCGTAAAGAAGGGAAGAATACACCTGAAACCAGCGTATATATGAAGACGTTTCTCAAAAAGTCACCTTGGCAGCCTAAATTACAGGCTGTATTTGCCGGGGCGCTGCGTTATCCAAGGTACAGTTGGTTTGATAGGGTGATGATTCAGTTCATTATGCGTCTGACTGGCGGTGAAACAGACCCAACAAAAGAGGTGGAATACACAGATTGGGATAAGGTTTCGCTGTTTGCACGTCAGTTTCAGCAGTTTTAAGTGTGTTTTATGATGCCTTAGTTTGTTTTTTGTTCGAAAAGCTTTTTTTTGTGAGTTTTTTTCAAAAAGCCCCTTGCTAACGTGATCGAAGTCTCTATAATGCCATCTCACCGACACGGAGCACGGCACTTAAGCCAGCAACGTAG
>NZ_CANMZV010000023.1 GCF_947502415.1 uncultured Photobacterium sp.
GCAACATGAGAACTAGAATATAAGAGCATGACAGAATCGGTTGGTATTTATCCCGTCATGCTCCCTCAGTAATGACAAGCATGGTGAATTGTGTGTGAATTGTGTGTGCATTGGTATCCTATTAACGTAGGAATACCGTCGAGTGAGTACCGTAGCTCCAATCGGTGTTGAACCTGGATACCAGCGGCTTCCCGTTCTCGATGGTGACGACTGCACTTCCTTTTGAAAAAAAACGAATCGTAACATCTAGCCCGAAGCGTTGCTTCAAGGCGGCCACAATATTGTTTGACGTTCCTGTCAGCCCATTGAAATTGGCTGCCAAGGTAGTATCGCTCGGCAGGTTTTCGACCAACTCTAGTGCCTGACTGATATCTCCACCCCGCTCTACCACCAGGCTTTCGATTACTTTCCCGGATTTAATGGCCATGAGTTGTACCTCTCCCTGGCCAACGCTTTGCCTGCCGTCAAACTGCAGTTTTGGCGTGCAATGGCTACTATCGTGATCGCCACAGGCAATTTGCACCAGCGGCCGTGAATCATCGGGACTGCGGAGCCGGCCGATGTGCAAGCTGAAGTCGGCAGTTCCGGCCATCGCCAGCGGCATCTCTACGGGCAATTGCGTACCTGATTTATTCAGCACCACGTTAACTGTTACTGTTTGTCCGGGCGCGACAGTGTGACCATCGAAGATCACTGGCGCATCGGCATCTTGTGCCAGGCTGAAGACCGCCTCTTGGATCCCTGCGACAGAAAAACCCTCGTCACTGACTAGGGGTGGCAGGGTGATGTAAGTCAGTAAGTTATCGGCCTGGGTCTTAAGGCTGGTTGTAGAAGGCAGGCTGGTAAGCTGCTGGCTTTGATTCACCGTAGTGTGAGGAGGCAGTACCTTTATCGTATACGGGCCAAACTGGTGGCTATAGCCTTTAGAAGAGCTGGTAAATTGCACCGTATGGTAGCCAATGTCGGTTGCTGTTGGCGTGCCGGTAAAATGGGTGCCATTGAATTTTAGCCAGCTGGGAAGCTCACGAACAGTGATAGCTGCCTTGTGAGCCTGCCCGCCAGGACGTACCGGTATAGAAACCGGGCTGCCGGCACGTACCGTGTCGGGCACTAACGGGGTAGCGCCGCTACTGTAGACATCGGCCGTTACCTCTCCTATCGAAGTCAGGTTGGAAGTATCGGTTACGGCATAGCTAAATGTCACCTCACCATCATGGTCAGGGCTCGGGAAAAATCTGAAGCTGCACGGGTGGACCAATTCAGCATAGCCAGTAGAGGGTTGAGCATTGACCTTACAGGTATGGGTGTCATTGCTGTTTTCGTCGGTGTAGGTGCCAGTGATGGTTGAGGAGAGCCCTTGGTAGGCTGTCAGGGTCTTGTTATCAGGTTTCGGTGGATAGAGCTGCTCGATGGAGTTGTAGGTGACCTGACCCTGGCTCCAGTTAAAGAAACCGAAGTTGCCGGAGGTAAAGGATTCTTCTACCTCAAATATCGTGGTGTTGTTGACGGATATTTTTACTTTGTTCGGCGTCAGCTCTAACTGGAAGGGATAGTCGATACCATGCGTCCAACCTTTGGTGTTGCTCGTGCTTGTATCTGCAGCAATGACTCGGGTGATATCCGAGCCTTGGTGTGCTCCCCAACCTCGGGTTCTGAGATCATCGAGTGTGCCATTGACTTCTAACAAGACAAAGCCAGGTAGGTTGTCACCACTGATCCCTTTTCGCCAGTCAAACAGGTAAAAGTGGTTGTCTGAATATCCAAAAATAAAACCGATGTAGTCATCATCCCCGGCGCCGGCATTAACTTCGATACTGCCGCGGAACACCCGGTAGTCATACACTTCATTAGACAGATACACTGTCGGATGGCCGTTTATTGATTGGTAGACGCTGCTTCCATCTGGGCTGACAGTCCATGTCCCACTGTCAGGCAGGCCTATTTGAGACCAGTTTCGCAGGTCTACCTTCTCGGCTGCAAAGGATCCACAGCTGAAAAGCAGCATAATTGTGGCAGCGATACGTTTCATCATTTTTCGGCAATTCCTCTCGGTACTTTAGTGCCGAGAGGAATTGCCGCCTCCATAAGTTGAGTTAAAGTTGTGGTACGAGCTGCAAGCCGTACTGTGTTTTTCTTAATATTGGCGCTTGCGTGTACCTTCTCGCCCATGATCGTCTCTAAGGCAAAGTAGCCCGTACTGCGCTTGCCTTTAACAAAGCCCTTACCTTGAGGCGTTAGCACAAAGTCGTGCTTTTTCAGGCCAAATAGCTTTCTAACTGGTATCTGCTTTTCTGAGCGAATTCCTTTGGTTTGCTGGTAATCACCGTTCGACACATGGCGCTTGTAAAACACGGTTGACGCTGGTTGAATAAGCTCACCGTCTTCGCAGCAGATTGCCAACGCATCGTAGTAATGTGTTTTTGGCAAAGCCAAAACTTGCTCACGCTTAAACTTGGTTTCGTAGCCAAAGGTTTCCTCAAAATCCCAGCACTGTTTCAGTCTTGATTTGATGATCCCAATCTCGGTGGCGTGTTTTGTTTTCGACTTCTTACCTTTCAGTTCAAACTTACCTGCATGGAGGTCGTTGTGGCAGTCTTCACACAGCGTTTTCAGATTGCTTGGCGTATCTGTACCACCTTGAGACCGAAAAACCTTGTGGTGTACATGCAGCTTGGTGCTGTGCTTCACTTTGCGACCACTTTGACACATGTAGCCGTCACGGTGTAGGACGTAGGCTTTAACGTTGTAGTAATCTTTCTGTGCGCCTTGCTGATAACCAACGCCCATCACGTCAGGGTTGGTGATTTTGTGTATATCAAAGCTGGCCGTTTCTACCTTCCAGTGCTCAACAGGTAATATGGATTCCACTTGGTGTTTCTCTCGCAGGTGTGAGTCCAGCTTGCTTCTTACTGACGGTGCTAATCTTCCGTCCTTACGTATTGCGGCGCGGTTTGCCCACCGTGGCTTGCGGTAACGACATTTGCGACCACGTCTTGCACGACGGTACATCGCCCGTTGCTGCATCTGCTTGGACACATCAGTTCGCAACTGTACCTCGCTTTGGTAAAGCACCTCGCCATTGACACTTTTAGCAGCACAGCCAATGTGCTTACTGCCCGTGTCCATGCCAGCAACAATGTGTTGTGTATAACCACTAGAGCCGTGTAATAGCTTAATTGTAAAGGGGACACGGCTGACTACTTTGGCCTTACCAGCGTTAAGAAGCTTACGTGCTTTGGCTGGCTGGCAGGGCATTAAGGGCTTGCCGTGCTTGGTAAGTACATACGCTAACATATAGCGTACCTCCTTCGAGTCGTGCGTATTGGACTGCTTGAGGCACAGCCTAAATCCGTCTTCCTCTCGACCGGATAACTTAGCTTCGCTATGTGGTTGACTGCGCATGACCCAATAGCGCTGTTTACAGAGCCACGAAAGAGCCTACCGCTGAGGCGGCACGGTAGGGTTTCTACATCTAAGTTATCGTTTACTAACATTTTCAATCCTCAGTTAGTGGTCTGGTCAACAAGAGCTTTTACAAGCTCGTTCCCTTTAGGGACGAGTAGTTGACTCTGACCTCGACGTTTATTTCCGGAATACACCAACTATAAGGACGTTCAAGGTTTACAGTGGTCATTAGTGAGGCGTTTTGGGCTGATTAATCAAATAACGAAGATCAATCAGCGAAGCGTCATTGATCTTTTAATGATCTTTCTTTGATACTTACTTTCTTTCTTCCTTTATAGGTGTGCCTTTTTTCTTTTATATCAGCAAATTATCCTCCATGTCCGTAGTAAATTGAGCAATAAAGTGTAGTTGAATGAGCAAAAATGCTTAGTTAGATGAGCAATAAAACGAAGTAATTTGAGTAATAAAATGAAGTGAATTGGGCAATATATGAAATTAAAAAATAGTCATTTGAGCAATATATGAAGGGTATTACGTAGTAAATTGAGCAATGGCAATACACTGGATCCGACTGAGAATCCGGCTCTTAGGTGAAGCAATGCGGGAAATCGAAGTAAAGTGGGCAATAATTGAAAATTTTGTTATTAAGGATTGTACTGATTTATATGCATACATTAACATAGGGCGTGGGTGGTGTATTTCAGCGTTAAATGGAGTTAACTAGAGTGGTGATTGTATGGCCAAGGAGATTTCCCTGAAGACCCTGCTCTCAAATGCAAAGTTCCATGCAGATCGTGAGCGTTTAGCAAACAAGCATCGAATTTCCAACGATATCCTTCACCATTTCCTGACCTTGCGGCCCAATGAGTGGCGAATGGTTGAGTTTATTACGCGTAAACTGGATCCCTACCCCAACGAGTTGCTCAATGATAGCTTCATCGAAGCTTTTGCCAGAGGTGAGAAAGCCATCCCGATTAAATACCTCACCGTCACTGTTAATGCCGCCGAATACATCAAGTCCCACAATCTTCACAAGCACCGCGGTTACCAGATCTTTACCCAAGATGCTAAAGCGCTCTATGAAGCGGAGATCGAGCAAGCGGTCAGTTTCTGCAATTATCTCAATTCCCTCACACTGACACGGATCGTTGAGTCGGCGACGTTCTATTCCTACGATAGAAAAAACGGGGTTCAGCGCCCTATTACGAGCAAAAAACGCATAAAGTCAAAAGGACAGAAGCATCTTGAGGAAGGGCAAATTTATTCAGCCAACCAGATTACCTTCCAGCTCACCCAAGGAGTGGCGGTTTATATGTTTTTCCTGCGGGAGTTTTTTACGACTTACTCTGCAGACATACTTAATACCCTTTCAACGATTGCGGCTCGGCTTTATCTGATGCTGAGAATGCATGCCGAGGCGAACGGCAAGGAGAAAGGGTGGCACTTACAGCTCGACTTGAATATGTGTAATACATTGTCGGGCACTAACTATAAAACGCTTAGCCAGTTTGTAAATAACTTCAAAGCTCCGGAAGAAATTAATCGGTTGACCGAGTATGAGTTGCAAATCACCAAGGATGAACAATCAAAAAACGGACGTAGTTACACCAAAGTTAACCTCTTTTTTGGCAAGAAATCAGACTGGCAGCAAATCGAACAGGGTATAAAAAAGTCTGGCCGTCCACGTCTGCCGCCCCGCCCCCGGGTTAAGGCAGGTAGCGCTGCTGAAGGTGACTGGGCCAGAAAGAGCGCGAAAATCCTGTTGGATTACCAGGCCCAGCGGCAGTGTGAGGGAAAGGAGCTGCCGAAGGCCGACCGAGAACGGCTTGCGAAATACGAGGCTATCTTGGGCACCCTGGAGGGTATTGCGGTGTCAGGTAAGCAAAGTTGCCAACATTATGATCATCTTAATGCGGGGTGACGGCGTTTGTTGGGTGCCATTTGCGTATTAACCTGTTTACAGGTGTCTTCTTAGCTCCCATACAAGTTGTCTGTCAATCCTGATGTAAGGTTAGGTATAACAGGATGTATACCCGATAGGCTCCAAGAAGGATGTGCCAATTATACAATTTTTCCAAGACCCAAATTTTGTTGTTATGGCTTTTGACTGCCCTTATTGCAATAACAACTCAACCGCCAGTGTGCATGAAGATGGTGCGGCATGTTGTGATGCATGCCTGTCACCGGTAGAGGCACCTATGTCGTACGATGATGCTAAAGCATTAAGTTAATAAAATATGATGTTGTATTACTCAATGCCTGTCAGCTGACTTTTATCGGATGCTCCGGAGCCATTGTTGCTAAGTAGCACTGACCGATACCAGCGTTATGATAGGTTGGTCTCTGTGTTTGTAATATCGTGCTCTTGGCTGAGTTTGCTGGCCAAGTTTAATGCTTCGTCACGCAATAAACCTGTTTTAGCAACAATTTCCTCAATTCCTTCATTGGTCATTATTCGCGAAATAGGCACCTGAAAGCCGCAAGATACAATTGGGTAACCTTGCTTATCCTCGCTCACTATGGGGCTCTGATCTAAACCAACATATTCAGGGTGAGGACATGGATACCAGACTTTATGAAACCAATTCTGGTCTACATTCTTGTATGGTGTGTATATCCCGATCTTGATAATTGAGTCTGCATCCTGGACAGACGTTGGTAGTGATAGCGCATCGGCCTGAACTCCCTTCATCGCTTCGCTGCTTACACCTGAATCTGAAATTACCCAAAACGATACTAAGTATTCACCTACACGTAGCTTGTTTACATCCTCAACTTTTTTGAAGGTGTAATATGTCGATAATCCGGGCAGCATATCCCATTGCCATGCTTCAAATGGGTTGCTAGTTAGTCGTCCGGGGCGGTTAAACTCACGAGGGAGCCAGAAGTAGAAGTCCAACCCCAACTCTTTAGCTGCTTGTTCTATGCTTGGCAGCAACCGCTGGTAATAACCGGCTAGAAGACGGTGAGCGGTTCTTATTTGAGTACAAAGCTCATCAGTTTGATTCAATTTCATGGTTAATTTTGCTCCAGGTTTGAAGAATTGACAGGTTGAGATGAGGCAGTTGATTGTCAAAAATAGCGCTTATCTCTGATGGCGAGCCACCCTGGGGTTGGTGTTCTTTGGCTGGCGGGAGTGACGTTAAGGTTAAACGTGGCAGGCTATGAGAAAGAATATCTGACCATTCGAAACCAGAAGTGTTCAGGCCATAGAGACTTAATGCCTTGAGAATATCTGCCAGGATTCGCCGGTCCCTTTGGCAGGTTAAAACCGTTTCATTTTTGTTTAGCTCATTAATATAGCTGACCGTATCACTCCAAGTGATCGTCCCGACACCATTTAGCCCAGCAAAACGTTCAAGAAGTGCAGTGCACCATGATTTACTGTTCCGCCTATCGATGTTTCCAATTGCGAGGAAGTAAAGGGATTTTTCCGGGCCGTCGTCATTTTCTTCAAATGCGGCAACTTCACGGTACCATTGATCATAGTACTGCGCCCCACCTGCTGGTGGTTTAATTTCGACAATCACTGTCGCAGAGGTAAACCTAAGCACTAGATCCGGCTCAACTCGCCTCTTGTTATCGGAATCTTCCAATTGGTAGCTTGGCCAAAAGTCTATGTCTTCAAATTCACCCAGATCTAAACTGGCATCATTGAACATCTGACACATCAGGTTTGCCTGAATTGATGGTGAGAGGTAAGAAAACCGGCCGAATACAGCCGCGGTGAGGAGGTCCTCCCGAGCTTTGAATAAGGTACGCCAGCTGACGGATTCATCGCTATTCGTCTCAATCCGGCCTGATTTACCATTTAAAATAGCGTGTAACATGTCGTCCCTAACCGACAGTCAAAGAAAGACTATATTATCATAAAATTAGTGACTTATGTTTCATAAGGTGAGCAAAATGACCTCAAGGTGGTGGGATAAACGATAAAAAACGCTGCCCGAGAGCAGCGTTCATACCTTTAGGCCAGGGCCTCGACAACGGCCTGTTTAATTTTGGCTTGCAGCGCTTCGTCCAGGCCTGCAAGGTTGATAACCGCGCTCTTGCTGTTTTTCTGTTTCCACTCAACCTTTTGCTTTGCAGTGCTGCCATTCCACAGCGTTTCAGGCTCAACCTTTTTGCTAATTGTGCGCTTTTTTGTGTTGAGCTGGTTGAAACAGCGGTTAAGCAGGTCAAAGCGCTCGGTGGCCGTGAGTTCATCCGGAGAGGTACTGCCGATATTCTCCAGGTACTTATCGTGAAGTTGTTGGGCCTCGACAGGGCTGTCCGCCAGCGAGTTATTCAATGTCACCATGCGGTTCATCAGTCGGCCACTGATCTCATTGTTGCCCATCACCGACCAGAAAACAGGATCTAAAGTGATCGCGTTAAGGTAACGTGACATCAACGCTGGATCCACGCCCTCGTCTTCAGCAAATTGTTTCTGAGTCAGATCAGGGTTCTCTTCTTTTAACTCATTTAGTTTACCAGCGAAATGGTGGCCCCAGTCTAAGTAACTGAACGCTTTTCGCTTATCTGACTGAAGGACGATAAACTCGGCATCCTTCGGCTCAATTTTGGTATCGCTGACATCGATACGGAACGGGGAATCGGCAATATCGGCACAGGTCATCCGGCGGGAACCATCAACCACATATACCAGACCGTCTTCACCCTGGTAACCGATGGCATTGGTGATCTGGTTGCCGTTGGCAATACCGTCATAGATGTCAGCCAGTTTCTCGCGGGTCAGTTCTTCAGGACGGCGGATATTGAGTGGATCAACCCGAACATGCTTTTGGATCTCTTCTCTACCTTTGTACGTGTGGAGCCTTAGCGAGATCTCTTGGCCTGATGGCAGTTTGATCTTGTTCGTTACCGGTTTAGCCTGCGGCTTGATACCTGATGCGCCTCGGTTGATACCACCGAAGCCGGTTGCTTTTTTATGTTTATTCATTAGTTAGCCCGTCCGGAAATTTTCTTGATGTTGGCCATGACTTCTTCGTAAACCGCCCTGGTTGATACCACTGCATTGTCGTAAGCAGACGCAGATGCATATTTGTTGTCGCGGGCTTCGGTTTTCTGGATATCAAAAATGCTGCGGTTAAGGTTGTCCGCGGCAAGGAATAACTCTGAGTGCTTGATGGAATTCGAGCACAGGTGTTCGACAAACGAACGGATAATCATGTTGGATGTCTGTTCGACCTGCGGGCTGTTAGAGTCCACGTTGACGCGCAAGCATTTGAACATCTTCAATTGGTCGCCACCGCTCGGCAGCTGGCGGATACGGTCCTTAATAAAGGTGATGAAGTTCTTCGTCGATAGGTAGTCCAGTTTGTGCGGTGTCACCGGCAGCAGCAGGAAGTCCGCTGCCTCAAGGGCTGACCAACAGATTGGGCTATCTTGAGGTGGCGTATCGATAAAGATAATGTCGTAATGCTCTTTTAAGATAGGCAGGATAAAGTTACGCAGCTCCTGCAGCAGTTCAGCCTTGCCATCTTCGTCAAGCTCGGCATAGATGTCGCTGAAAACTTCATCTTCCGGGAAGGCCGAGTACACGTCCAAATTAGGCAGGTGCGTGTTGAATGCCGCCCCCAGCACGACTTCCTCTTCTGACAGACCGTAGTTCTCGACATATTCGTTGAAGGACGGGGTGTATTTACGAAGCGCAATATCGGCAATTGTCAGGTAGATACCATCGTCATCTTTTGGCTGTGCCTGAAGACCGGCTGAACCCTGTGGGTCAAGATCAAGGATACATACCCGGGCATTGAGGTTCAGATCCAGTGCTGCGGCTGTCGCCAGTGATTTGGTTGTCGTGGACTTGCCTGTTCCGCCTTTGTGGTTCTGGACGGAGATGGCGCTGGATGTGAAGTCGTCACGGTATTTGCGGTGGCCAAGGTGGTCGAGGATCACTTGGACATCAAAGCGGTTATAAAGGGATGACTTACCTTGCTGGATAGGCTCGCCAATCACCTCTTCTTCTTCCAGTGCAGTTACGCGTTTGTTGAACGTCTTGGTAGACAGGTTGACGATTTCGCGGATCTTAGTCTTGTTCAATGAATGGTTGTAGAGCAGGCGGTCTACGCCTTCATCAAGCTCGCTGTCGGTTACATTGATGCGAGATTTTTCATTGATGATGTCTTTCAAACGGACATCTTCTTTCTGCATGCGTTCTGAGCAATCATCCAGTGCTAACAATACATCCATTTTTTTACCATCCACTCAACTAAAGAATATGTAATGCGATGATAATAATGGTGTTTCCACGTTAGAGCAATGATTTTTGCATTTTATTGTGGAATTTTATTGTTATTGATTGACTGTGAGGGATAACGTGGCACTTTTTTGTCGTTTTCTTATTTTTGTAAGATGTTGATTTTAAATCGTTGTTACCGCACAACGCCATTTTGTTTCGTTGCTAGGTCTTCATGGTGTGTGTAGGGTTGTAAATGGACAACAAGGATTAATGCCGTTATACAGTTGTCTGATTCTTCAAAGAAAGGGAGACTGTGCGTGGTTTGATACTTAGAATTGAGTGGCCAAGCAAAGTCAGCCACCCTATCTCTGGTTAGTTTAGATAGTCGGAAGCCTTAACCCGATAACGATCATCTGGTTTTACATTTTTTCGAATTTCAGCGATGACTTCTTTTAGTCCTAATTGGTGGGCTCGCCTTCGTATGGAAGTTCTATATACCCCATATGCCTTCGCGGTCTCTTCCATTTTGAATCCATGCAACCTAAGTGCTTCGAATAAACCCTCTTGAGTAAAGCTTGGTAGTTTGCGAGATTTGGCCTGCCTAATAACTTTGAGCGGTTTATCCTTTGGTGTGTTGCCATCGCAATATTGGTCAATAATGGCTTGTGCTTTAATGATCTTGTCATCGTTCCCTAGCATAATATGAGCAATAATGGACTTATGGCTAGACCAGGCCAGATCACTTAACGTCTCAAAGTCAGTATTTGCTATAACGTCCTGACTGAAACATTCCGTACCGCCACCTAATTTTTTCATGATGTCTGACTTATCGATACGGTAACGATTATACTCGGCAGAACTCATCAGATAGGCTTCCATTAATAAAGCGGTAATCGATGTCGTATCATATGTTTCAGGCTTGCCAACAATGACGAGTCTGTCTTCAGCGAGATTTTTTGGTGAATATCGAGCGAAAACGCCATTGGAAGTTACACCATATTTGAAAAAGGTATTACCGTTCTCTTCTTTTAAATGAATCTTATAAAACTCCCGGGGGGAATACAAAGCATCTAAATTACCGCGCAGAAGCAGTTGTTTTAAGTGATGGCGATCATAGCCGCAATACTTACAGCCAAATTTATGTTGAAGAATATTACCAATCCGTCCGTCAAAGGGATAATTGTGGAACCGGCAAAATAAATCCACTCGGCTATTGTTACCTTCGTCAACGTTTGGCAGTGAAAATTGCCACGGGCAATGTTGTAGTACTTCTGAAATGCGCTGATATTGTTCTTCGTAACTATAAGTCTGGTGTTCGATCTTGGCTTCTCTGCAGCACTCAGGACAAGGACCTCGACGATATCGATTTTGTCTTAAATAAAGTACTTTTTTCTTATCCGTAATCTTGTGCCGCTTGCAAGTGAATTGCATGAGATAATCATTTTGATATTTATCATCATCGCCGATATCTTCGAAGAAAAGATCAGGAAGGTGTCCATATTGATGTTGTAGAACTTGTTTTAGTTCGCGCCCAGTAATCCCTTTTCGCTTGCTGGCATTGACTGTTTCACATTGCTTGCAGCCCTTACCTTGTATGACCGATAAGATGGAAGTGGGCTTTTCCTCTCCACAAAGTCGGCAACGAACCATAACTTCGCTGGCTCTGTTTTTATACTCTCCAACAAAGCCTAAAAACTCACGGTTTGGATGAATATTTTCAGCAATTTCAGCTCGCACCTCGTCTTTTGAGGGGGAGTACTTTCCAGAGCATTTATTGCAGCCACAATCATGGAGTTTTCCAAGGTTACTGACCATTGGGGTGTACGGATTGCCAAATTTACTTGTATCACCATGAGTTGGGCAGTCAAAAACAACTGCACAATGACTTTTGGCTTTTCCTGGGACAGGTATGTAGCCGATAATTGTCAGTTCGACATTGTTGTCTTTCAGCATCTGGTTCTTGCTGTCGAAGTATTTTCGTTCTTTATCATCAAACTCAGAATAAGGCTTTATCTCATATTTCATTTTTGTGGTTGATGCCGTTCAGGTAGAGTTACTACTTAGTATACCAACTGTCAGTTTCTACTAGTTATATCTTCACTTCGTTGTTAAGACGAACTATGAGTCATCAGGTAACTTCCAAACTAAGTATTCCGGCATAGCCATTCTTGAACAGGGTGATGGTAATCTTGCTGGTAAAGTACCTTATATGTGTATGAGCTATTGCAGTTAGACCCATGACTTACCGAAATTTCTGGTGCACGGAAAGTCGAGGCAGTGATGGCCTTAATTGATACTATGGATCTCCATCAGGAAATCCGCCTCGCCAATCACCCCTTCTTCTGAGGGATATACGGGCAATTCCAGTTTCCCCTGTGTGGCATCGACATTGACAATCACTTCCTTGGTTTCTCCCTGTCTGATAGAGACGCCGGCTACGGCGATCCCAAAGGCGGCGTCAGACCGAACGGTGAAAAAAATTCGCTGATCGCCCGTGGCATAGCTGCCGTCGTCGGCACGGAGATTGTTTGAGCGGATCACGGTGTGCGGGGTGTTGTTATGGTCGCGCAGCAACGTGGAGACCGGCAGCGTGACTACCGAGTCTACGGTGAAGAGGTTGTTCGGCTCGTAGTCAAAGGTGTACCGGGCTGTTGTGGATTGGCCAAAGCTGTCGCGGGCGGTGACGGTCAGGGTATAACCCTCTCCTTTCTGACTTGGGAATATCCTTGGATATTCTAAGCCGAACTGCTCTCCCTGGTTGTTCCAAGCCAGCTCGACATCATCTGATGCCGGCCCCCCGGATAGGTTGATTGATGTAATGCTGGCTTCGCTATCGTCTGTGACGGACAACAAGATACTCTCCAGGCCTTTAACCAGCATCCCGGGAGTGAACGGGCCGCCGTTGACAGACATGCCAATGACCGGCGGGGTTTTGTCATTTAGGTAACGAAAGCTACTCGTGGTCGTCTGGGGACCGTGGTTTTCCTGGGCACGAACGGCCAGGTTGAAATCGCCTTCGTGGAGAGTGGTGAGATCCCAACTGTAGGTATAGTCTTTATGGTTGTTAGCCTGCAGTCCGCCACTGACATTCAGCCGCTCGCCGGTATCGGCATCAATAACCCAGGCATCCTTCAGCCGTAAGCGGTCAAAATAAGATCCCCTTCCCTCCTGGAAAATGTAGGCTGTCAGAATCTTGGTGCCATTATCGTAATTAGTCGTGACCTGCGGATAGTACTTGTCGTTGTAATCGACTTCGGCCCAGCGGGTTGAGGCGAGCAGGGAGCCGTCGCTGCTCCTTAGGGTTGCGCTCGCATGCAGGTAGCCGGTCTCCCCCTTGTTGAGCGTGATTGACCAGTTATATTCGCAGCGGGTTTGGCCGGCGGGGATGGTACAGGAACCACCGCTATGGGTGGCCACCTGATCATAACTGCGAGGCTCGACGTTGAAACGTACCTTGCTGATCGTCAGGGGCAAGGCATCGTTTTGCAGGATGTAGCGATAGAAACTCGACCAGCCTAAATCAGAATAAAGGTAGTCAACGCCGTTGAGTACTGGCGTTGCCGGTGCGTTGGGCGCCAAGACAAGGTTATAGCTAATGCCTGCCCCGCCCCACTGGTGCTGGTTACTCCAGCGAAAATAATTGCCATTATTATTGCCGAACGGAGAAGTCGTCGTCAGGTAGATGTATTGGCTGTCTTCCCCGGCCGTCGTGATTTGCCCAAGCCCGTTGACGAGGGTTAAGCCGGCAAAATTATACTTGCGGTAATTATTCTTTGGGAGTCGCCAGGCTAGCTTGACCGGATTGGTCTTTACCGTCATTCCCGGACGATATGGTAAAAAGTCGGCAAGACCCGGACCCAGAACATTTCCCGAACCGGGGTCGTATACCCCAAAGACCGCCGGTGCCCCGACATAATTGTCGTATCGGATTTTTTGCCGCGGGGTCAGTGTGAGGTTCCCGGCACTGTCACGGATTTCAAACTGCAGCTCAAACAGCTCATCAAGGTTGCTTGTCGGAAACAGGCCGCTTTGCCAACCCCGGCTGCCTTGGTGGTTTTGGGCATCATAGTCCGCTGGCTTTCTGGTGTGTTCCGTTCCGTCGCCGCGGTAAATGACTGCGTAAACAGAGTCAATTCCGCTGCTGTCGTCGATGCCAGACACGATAAACTCATTTCTTTCGGCGCCACCTGAGCCCAGGGACCATTCACTGCCTGAGGTTATCATCCCGTAGTGGCCATTGTAACGCGAACTCAGTAACCCGGCTGATGGTGGGATTGTATCAACCATAACTGTTTTGGACTGGGAGCCTACCACTGAACCAGTGCTGTCGATGATCTCTTGCCTGAAGGTATAACTGCCATCGGACTGGCGAGGTACGGTCAGCAGCTTGGCGTAGTATTCTTTGCCGGCCTGGTCAGCAATTCGGTCGTCGATGCCGATCATTGTGGATGCCTGGGTGAACACCTGATGGCCATCTTTGGTCACTGTGAGGCGCACTTTACGGTCAAGGCCGGCAGAGAGGAGCACCTCGATGTCAGAGGAATTGTTTATGTATGGCTGCGTGCTGCTTGCGACTTTGTCTAGGTTCTGAGTATCGGTAAAACGGTACTCGATAATATCGGCATAGGCGCCCGATGAGTATAAAAGTGACAGCAGTAATAGACTACCTAATCGCATGGCTACGAATTCCGTTGCAGTTTCTCTTACCGCAACTGTATAGCGTTTGAGAAAATAGCTACCCAATTAGCTGGGCTATTTTCCCTGCTTAATTTGCTCTCCTTTGTTTTTTACGCGCTGTAGCGGCTAACTTTGAGAATGGCTGGGCTGCACGCCATAAAAAGCCAGCAAGACAATGGAAGTTGGTCGCTTATCAGGCGGTCAAATAATGCTTCGTAAAATCGGTAATTTTCTCTAATTTCCTTATTTTTGTAAGTTATTGAATATAAAGCGTTGTTACCGCACAACGACTTTGGTTTTTTGGGGGTGTTCGGGTGGTGCGAGTACCAATGATGAGCCGGGTTATGGCATAGCCTGCCGTACTACTAGTCGTTGTTTTTGATGGTGACAGTGGTTGTCTCAGACGGCAGATTTAGCTTGTCTGGGTTTGAAAACTCTAACGAAAAGGTTTCATCGTTTTCGCGAATTGTATCGCCGAGAACCGTGACCTGTATGGTTTTTATGGTCTCACCTTCGTCAAACACCACGGTGCCTGCTTGTGCCTCGTAATCGACCTGTGTTGTCGATACGCCAGTAATGTCGATATTCCCCTCTGAGCCACCGGCATGAATGGTCTCCAGATTATTCCAAAGCGGATGGTCACCGTAGTTTTCTCTTAGGTAGCTAACACTGACGGGAGCCCTATTAACATTGCCATAGAAGCGGGCACCGAATTTTTCAGCGATACCGTTAACCGAATACTGAAAGCCATGATGGTCGGTGATTAACATGATGCCGCCGCCTTTTATGCTGTACTCGGCAAAATTGTCATTGGTCTGCTCCGTAAAACTGCTGGCGCCATAGCTGTAGTTAGAGCCCATTACAATCACGGCCGAAAATTGTTCGAGGAAATCCAGTGGTACAGTGGCGTTGCCGACACCACCAAAATCATTGGAGTCCCGGATGGTAAGCGTCGTCCCTGCCGTTGATGCCCATTGGGTAAAGAATGCCTTGAAGTCGCTGGGCCTTGTACCTTTGACGGTATAGTTCGTGCTGCCGACACTATCACCAAGCAGCAATACCCCACCTGCACGGTTCGGGTCTCGGATCCAGTTGTAGACATTAGTCAGGTAACCAAACTGCTGCTGTAGGTGGCTGGCGTTGTTCAGGTGAGCTGAGTAGAATTTAGGGAAGCCTCCGTCGAAAACCAGCCGTCCGCCAAGCGGGTTGCTCGCGGCTGAAATAAAGGGGTTTCCAAACGCATCGTAAGCGAGGTTTTTGGCTTCCCCTGCCCGGGACTGGGCCGAAACATCTCGGGTAATATAGTCCACGGAAACAGGATGTCCGGCATGGATATCGAGCGTGAGGGTGACTTCTGCTACCTGTGTACCACTGTTGCCTTCAGCCAGGCTGACACTGCCGGACTGTAAGGTCGGAATCATGTCTAATGTTGATGCTACCTGCGCTATCTGGACTGTGTAATCAAAGGTCCCTTGCTGCTGAACCTGCGGATGAAAAGGGATAACCAGCTTTCCGTCTGCTCCTGCCTCTACTTTAACGGCTACTTGCTGACCCGGTGCCAGCGCCTCTCCCTGTATATTGACGGAGAGGGTCGAGGTCGGCTTGGAGCTGATAATGACATTCTGCGGCCCGACCGCCAGGTTTCCCTGAACCGAATAGATAGGCTCGCTGGTGATCGCCGTGATCGGCTGACCCTGTCCGTCATAGATGATCTGGTTTAATGGCGGAAAGCTCTGGGCTGGTAACTGTTGAATGTCGGAAGTTATCGCCAGTGCATGCGAGGATAAAAGCACAACAGGTATGGCAACGGATCCAATCGACCTTTGCAGAAAGCGGAAATTTAATGGGTGCATGGCAAGACTCTCCAAAAATTTCTCTAACTTTATGCACCCTGAACCGTTGCGGGGCTAATTAGTGGAGCTAATCGGAATGATTAACCACGAATTTCTCCGGTTCCTGCATGTTCATCGTTAGTGCCCTGGGATTGATCCAGTTACGGTTACCGTCAAGGCCGAACACCATAGTGTTAGTCTTATCCCGGAACGACACTGACCAGAAGGTGCTCACCAGCCCGTCTTCGACATCGTGGGAGATCAGTGTGACCGTATTGAGCCCCAGGTGCTGCAAGGCAAAGTGCTCAAGATGTTCATACCCGCGGTCGGCTCCCGAGTAGGCTGATTCGACAAAGTGACGGCTTTGTTTGATAGCTAGTTGCACTTGCTGGAGTTCTTGCCAGCGCTGCCAGAGCACAACCGAGGTTGAGATCATTACGAGTAGGGCCAATCCTGTAATTAGCCCAGTCGTGACCGCCGAAACTTTCATCCTTTAATCCTCACCTAAGTTTTTCACCAGACGGATATACCGGTGCGAATTGGTGCCGTCGTCAAACTCCAATCCATCGCTGAAATTGATCATGCGGCCTTCGGTGCCGGTATTGACCTGACCGTCGTAACTCGATGTCCAGAACCAACCATTCGGGGTGGAGGGGAAGGCATCAAGGCGGATAGCCGGTTGGGCACAGCTGCGTTCGACCAGAGCGTCCAGCTCCATGATACTGGGAAGACGGTAGTTGCTGTTGTTGTCGTTGTTATACGATCTGACGGCAGTTAGTGCACCGGGCCAGTCGGCAAATTCTAGCGGCGACCCTTGGCAGTCATTGTCGGTGTAGGTCTGACCGAGAGAGCACGCTTGCCATACCAATCCGTTGACCGCATCGATTACAGTGCCGTCACTGTTAACGGCATACTGATTGTCGTGCGTTGAGCTGACCATTTGCTCATTGCAAACTTGGGCACCAGCTGAAAACGACAATGCAGCCAGCAGAATAAATCCTGATTTTCTCATAATTACTCCCCTGCCCTGGCACGGATCGCGTTAGGGCTGTTTTTGTTACATAGCTTGACTTCCCCGGTTCCTCCGTTGAGGCAGAAGGTGGCACCGGACGAAGTGGGTGACGGGGTTGCCGAGAGGTAGTTGGCTGTCGAGTCAGTGCGATCAAAAAAGGCCGGAGCGCCAATGTTCCGCCCACCCTGCTGGTAGATATGGATTGAACGCAGGTCGCCAATGTCGGGCAGCGACCAGTTACGGTAGCCGCAATAGCTGATAGCGTTCAGGTAGTCGGTGTAGGTCTCGGTCGCACATTCCCGGGCCTGGTTGTTGTACGGGTAGGTGCCGCCTGGCAGGCTGTCATGATCATGCGGGAAGGCGCAGTTGCTATCGATTGGTAACCTGGAATAGAGGCTCTCCCCCAGGGTGCCGTTGTTCCCGCCGTTGGTGTAGCTGTCGCGGTTGTACCAGTAATAGCGATAATTGGCGGCGTTGAAGTTCTGGTGCGAGTCCGTATACGGGTATGCTTCGGTGGCGGTGTTCAGGAAGTAGCTATTGAGATGCGTGCGCAAGTTGGTGCCGGTTAGGCTGCTGTCTGGCAACGTGGCACCCCCCTCCCCTTTTCGCTCCCAGGCGATGCCGGTGATATTGTCGCGGATACACTGCCAATCATTGCTGCCGGCGCTCAGCGCGTTGCCGGCACTGTCCAGTTTGGTATAGGAACGACCGGCATGGCCATCACTGTTGCTCGGAGTAGTGACATCTCGCCCGGTCTCGCCATCCTGGCCCAGCAGGTTAGGATGGGGGGTGGTATCAAATGTTCCGCCGGTATGGGAGAAATCGGTGATCCCGGAGTCATTGAGTGACAGGGTGCCGGGGATTATCAAACTGGCCTGGCGGTGTTTGCCCCATGTCCCGACCGATACGGTATCTAAGCTGAAGGTTACTGACTCGCCCCCCTCTGGGATATTGTCGTCGGTTACGGTGACCGTAAATGTTGCCTCGGCCTCGCCGGCCGGGATCACTACCTCGTTGTCGGCCGAGACGCTGAAGTCGCTGTAGTTGGCAATCCCTTCAGAAGACAGGCCGATACTGATGTCGGTGCTCGACGGAATAGAAGTGGTGACGGTAAGAACCTGGCTGGCGCCTTCCTGGACCACAAATGATGATGCTTCCGGGAACCCGATTTCCGGTTCGTCGTCGCTGTTCTCGATGGTCACATCAGTGCTGGGCAGGGTTGTAGCGTCAAGGTTGACCACGTCGGTGAGCGACAGGGTAAAGCTCTCATCGGTTTCAAACAGGCCGTCCTGGCTAATTACAAGTGAAATATACAGGTCACTGTCGCCTGCCTTGAAATTAATCGTTTCGCTCTCGGTAGAGACGTCACTGTCGGTGGTGCCTGTATGGCTGATGGCCACGGTGACCGAGCCGTCAAACGGGGCCTGCCCGTCGAACCGCACCCTTACTTTGGGCTCGCTGGCACTTTCCTTGACGGTTACCCGGCTTTCCATTGTCGGCACCGGAAGGGCGTGCTGCTCTTCGATGGTGACTGTCATGGTCGTGTTGTCTAGGGTGATATTCTGTCCGCTCCCAATGGTGACCACGATAGTTTCATCTTCCTCGACGAGCTGGTCGCCCATCACCACAATAGGAATACTGGCACTGCGGTCCCCGGCCTTGAAGGTGACCACGTCAGAAGCCAATTTGACATCCTCACTGGTGGCGGTCTCGGCCGAAATGCTGTAGCTGAACTGTCCGTCACTGACTGCTGCCTTGGTGAATTTTACGGGGATATCGATGGTCGTAGTCTCTGCAGGTTCGTCTATGCTTACCCGGGTCTCGAAACGGAGTTCAGGGGGAGTGGTGTCGCCGGCGTCACTTTCACCGCCCCCGCACCCGGCAAGGAGAACGGAGAGGAGGCTGGCGAGAAGGGTTTTGTTCATAGTCTGCAGTCCTTATTATTCGATAGGTGTGGATTCATCGGTATGGGCCAGCTGTTCGGTGAACGCCATGACTTCGTTGGACCAGACACCCAGATCACAACTGACATGGTCCAGGGCATACGAAGTGACGGCACCGGCATAGGGATGGGCGATGGCGTTGAGTGTCAGAACCATGCTGCCAGCCTCGCTGCTGGCCAAGGCATGTAGCGCCTTGTTAGCGGGAAGTCGGCAGGTTTGGCTGAACTGCACCTGTAAGCGGGTGGCGACAGCTCCGCAAGTAGGGCAAAGGCGTTCAATCTCCTTCATTACCGGATCACCTTGTGACGGCGTGACGGCATGGCTGGTGGCGCTGAGACTGGCCAGTGTTAGTGCTAAGAGCATGGTCTTTAACATGGCTTTTCTTCCTTTACGAATCGGTTTACTGACCGGGCCTGGGGCCCTTTGTTTGTCGTGACCAGCTCAAAACGCACCAACTCGCCCTGGTTCAGAACTTTAAAACCGGCCGCGTTGATGTCGTTGTAATGGACAAAAATATCTAAGCTGTTGGCGATCGACTCGGTGGCGAGATTGAATTCATTTACAAAGCCGATGCCTTTGTTACGGTCGAACCATTTGACGATACCGATCATGCGGCGGCCTCCTCTTCTTCGTCTTCGTTGTCCAGGTCATTCATATCAGTGGCGAAGTCGTTGGGGCGGCGTTGTTCCAGTACTTTGTCGATGGCATCATCGAGGCTGTACCCCTGCGAGGTGTAGTGCTTGAGATCGGCTTTATCACGGGGGTCAGTAGAGTAGAGCAACAGCATCGATGCCGGGGCATAGAAACGGACAATTTCTGCAACGTCGTCACCAGCCTGAAAATAGATTTCCGAATACAGGTTTTTTCGGGTACGAATGGATTTGAGCAGCTCGAAGTCTTGATCCGGTAAATCCAGCAACCGGTCTTTCTTGACCTGTTCAATGGTGTCTTTTTTCTGGTACAGATAACATCGGTAGACGCAGTTGGCGACAATGGACTTGCCGACTTGGGAGCCGTAAACATCAGACAACATCTGCGTGATGATCCAGGCTGATGCATTTACCTTACGGAATCGGCGGAAAGCGGCTTCCAGGAACGTGGCCACCGGGTTTTTCTGGCCTTTCACATCGTCACTGCCAGACAGGAACGACCAGCACTCATCGACGATGAATACCTTGCGTCGCTGTTCGGAAACATCTTTGTCCCCATCCTGCAGGAAGAAATGACGGTAGCAGATATTGATGATCTGCATTAGCGCGATGAGCTGGTTCTCCGGCTGGGACTTCAGTTCTTCGAGTTCACAGACAATAAACGGGTTGTCGAGCGACGGCGGGGCTTTCTTGGTGGTAAACAGGTGCCCGTGCATGCCATCTTCGGTATAAGGCTTCAGGGCGTAGCCGACATCTTTCAGGCGCTTGTCTTCATGTTTCATACACATCTGCTGGAAGATGGTTACGCTCGACTCGGTGCCGTGTTCATTCCACATCTCTTGCAGCACATCGGCCATCATTCGTGAGGTCACCACTTCCAGGTTACCGCTCGGATCAGCCATGATTTTGAGCATTTCCAGGATCATGCCCGATTGCGGGTCTTCAGACGAGTTGAAGTCCACGACCGACGGGAAAGGATTGAGCGAAAAGTCCATGTCCTTGCCAAAGGAGATAAACTCGCCGCCCAGCGCCTGGCACAGGTTGAAATAGCTGCGGCCGACGTCGATGATGAAAGCCATACCGCCATCACGCTTGGCACTGATGATGTCACTGGCCAGCGCAATCGCATCGGCTTTTTCCTTCTCGGTAAGAGACAGTTCATTCCAGATGGCCGGTGAGGGGATCAAGCCACTGCCGAGCACGCAGGTAACAATGTACTGCACCAGTACCGATTTACCTGAGCCGGACTCAGCGACCACCAGCCCATTCATCGACCCATCGGTTTCAAACGGGTTAAACCCGAACATGCCGAGGTTGCGGGTGACGAACGGGATCACCGGTTTGTGCGGGGCATTGCCTTGCGAGCTGGAAAATACCGGAGCCAAAAATGCTGCAACATCCGATGGAATTGTGTTGTAGCGATGCAGCGCCTTCATGGCCTCTTTTTCGGGACCGAACGGCAACGAGTGCAAGAAAAGTGGGGCGGTAAGGTACTTGTCACGTTCGAGCTCGAATCCTGCATTGGAAGCGGCAATTTGTTTGAACTTGGATACTTGCTTGTCGAGGTCGTTATCGTCATCGCCAAACACCATGAACTGCAGGTAGGCATTGACCAGGCGTGAGCGTTTCTGCTCTAGCTTCTCGAACGTCGTGTTGTAGTCCTTGCGCTGCCACGCTACCCGGTCAATCCAGTTGACGAATTTATTGCCTGACATGGCTGACATATAGGTACGCTTAGCCTTGATTTGGGCACGGGATGTTCTGTTGTCGGGAAAGTGGATATTGAGAACAATCATGAAATTGCCCCAGACCGTCTGTTGACCGAAACGCCAGTCATTGAAGACGTTGAGCATGTCGCCAAAACCAATTACCTTGGGGTAGATTTTGGGTGTGAGGAGGGCAATTTTTTGTTCATCAACGGCAATGCTCTCCTCGCTGAAATCTATCCCCCCACCAATTTCCTGTACTTGCTCGCGTGCCAGCATCGCGGCGTTATAACTTTCTCTGCCCTTGCGCCATGTCGATGATTGTTTGCGGTTAAGCATTTTTTCCACGACTTTTTTCCACTCCCACTCATCGAGCGAGGTAGTAAACAGTCCGACACTGTCTAGCGCTTCGGTCAGGTCGTCTCTCAGGTTGCAGTAACTTTTGAATTCATCTTTCGTCGGCTTGCCCTGATTGCCTTTGATCGGGATCTTCACGCAGAGGAAGCACTCAAAGTTTCGCGGCCGGCAATCGGTGCCACCCAGGCCGTATTGTGAGCCTTCGACGAAGTGGCGGATCAAGCCTTTTGAAATCGCGGTCAGGCGTTCATTGGCCATCCCAAACTGGCGGTCACCATGGAGCATCGCAAAATTCTGGTTGAAGGTGGTCAGGTCGTCATTGGCCCAGAACAGTACTTGGATAAAGGCATTCTCCGGCCACTCCTGTTTAAAGATGGCTTCGAGCTGCGATTGCATGTTTTCGGTCGTGCCACCCACGGTCTGAAGCCGGTACATGTTACCGATGTAGCTGTTGTCGAGTTCGAAATACTGGCCGCGGCGGTTAAACCCGATCACCGGCATCAACTTGCCGATGTTGTGGTGTTGGTACTGTTTAAAAAATCTGGCTAATCCCATGGTGCCTCCTATTTGCCATAGAAGGGAGATCCACCCTTCCCACTGCCGTTAAGCTGGTTGATTAGCTCAACGGCGTTTGCCCGGCCTTGGGTTTGTAGCTGGTTGTTGGTCGGCGCCGGACTTGCAGCACTTCCGTCTCGGTTATTGACACCAATTTCGCCGCTGTCATCAGGGTTGTAGTCCTGCTGGATAGACTCGCGCCGAAGCTTGAGGGAGGTGAACTGGGCATTGTCGATATGGGCATTGCGATCGATTACCCAGGTACGTGATTTGGCTTCGATGTAGGCATAGCCCGGGACCTTCAGGGTATCGGCATCCGTTGCATAGGGTCGGGCCAGGACGCGGACGATGGATGCTGGTTTGCGCATGGCCAGGGGCTCCGGTGGAGGCAACAGCTGCTGGTGGTAGGCTGATTCTTCAGTCCACTGAGGCACCGGTTCGCCCTGATAGCCAGTTTCCGATACTGCCGAAGGTTCCCCCTGGTTATTACTGGCCAACGAGACCTGCTCACCGTCGTTGTTGATGGTCACGACCCGACCGTCACCGGTTGCGGCGGCATACTCTTCGGCATTGTTGTAGGTGTTGGTTAGCTCGTACACTTCACGGCTTGAGGCACAGATAACCCCGGATTGGGCACCGGGGCAGGTGGCCTGCTCCTCGCCGACGACGGTGGCACAGCCTGATAAGCTGGCCATGGTACTGACCGCGAGCAGGCTAAGTAATGTCTTACCCTTCATTTTTTCTGCTTCCTTTGATAAAGATTTCCAGTGCGGTGTCGGAGCTGGGGAGCCCCATCATCCTGGCACCGTCGTTATTGATGAGGGCAGGTACGCCCATGCGGTCATTAATTAACATCTGAAGTGCTGCGATGTTGAGATTGATAGCTTTGGCGGCCGCCTGGCAGTTATCCCGGCTGGTGGGCGGGAAGCGGTGCTTGCTCCACTGTCCGGCCATCACTGCCTGCAGGGCTTTACCTGGGTCTGCGGCACAGTTGGCAAGGATGGTTTCACGGAATTCTCCTTCAGAGAGGATAGGGGCGACGACGACTTTAAACCGTTTGTCCCGGTGCTTGGTAACAAGGGTATCGATAAGTGTTTTGCAGCTGGCACACGATGGTGAGGCGAACAGAGTCCCACCGTATTGGCTCGCCATCGGGTTAAGTTCATAACCTGTCAGGTCGGTTTCTGGCTCGATACCGATTTCGTGCATCGTGGTCTGGTCTGCCCGTTTGAGTTCGGCGACAGAATTGATATTGGCTGCCTTGAGGGTTGAGAACAGGGTGGCATTTCGGATCACGAACTTGCCATCGCCAGTCGCCAGCATAAAGGTGCCATCTTCCAACTCAAGCATGATGAGCTTGTCGATATTCAGCTCATACCTGTCGGATACCTTGGGCATGTTGGAGAGCGGCGAGGGGGGATTGGCCATTACCGCTATTGGAAACATTAAACCGAATAACACTGACTTAAAACGCATATCGCCTCCTTGATAGTCCACAGTGTGGATGTTTCAAGGCGATCCAAACCCCATTAAGCAGGCGTTTTTGGTGAGTTAATAAGGAATTTGCTGTTTGGGTATTATTCGAATACGACAGCGCATGGCTGATTAATAGAGGGAGAGTCGGTGTCGAACATTCGTCAGGCTTGTGTATTCCTGATTAAAACATTTTAGCCAGAAACGCATCAAGAGGGCGTTTCTTGAAAGAAGAGTAGGGACGAGGCTATTTTCTGATGTCAATAAGAGTATGATACCAAGTAATACCAGCACCAAACTGTTAACCGAATGAACCACTCCCAGCTATTACTTGATGTTAGCACTAATGCTTTACTACACCTCGAATTTAAAAAACTGGATAAACCCCTGACCTTAGCTGAAAGGAATAACCACCTTGTTAAGTACCTTAAACGTGTAGCCAAAGCTAATCGATATAGGCCTGTTAAGAAGTCGGCCAGGCATTGGATATCGCTTGGACGCCAGTCAGACGCCGACCTGGAATCCATACTTGATACGGAGCTTGCTCACCTGCAGCAGACCTGCTCAACCGACTTGTTCCGTTTTGTCGGACTCATTGGGGAAATAGAATCGAAGCTGAGAACCAAAGCCCAATATTCGCGGGCCCACGATATCGACCTGTCTGCTCGATATGGCAAGGTATTGGTTTGTGTGGTTGATGAGGATTTAAAGTCGAGCTTTGATGATGATGGTTTGATGATCAAATCCACCCAGATACTTTTCATCGGAAGCTCTGAACACAAAGAGGTGTTTTCAGCAGTTATAGATCGAGCTACTCATTTTCAATCTGTTGTTGCATACGAAGACGACAATCACCTGAGGGTTGAGTTGTTCCGGTTGTAACTTGATTGATTAATTGTATCCCTTTTATCTTTTGAACAGAGCCCGCTCAATGCTGAGCAGGCTCTGACAGGTTATTGATGAGCGGTTTTAGTGCCAGCATTGTATTGAGTGAGGCTGTTGATATTGATTTTTGGCGGCGTGTATTCTGCCGGGATCTTGCCGTGTACGGTGCTGCTGTCTAATACCAGATAGCCCTGCTGGTTGAGCATGGCGATAACAGTCTCGTTGTACCTGATCACGTCCTTGTCGCTGCCACCCTGTGAGCGGACATGCATGACATTCTCTTCCAGCGAAATGACGGCCAGTTTGACCTCGTTGCTGGTGTCCTGCTTCGGTACAAAGAAGTAGTGATAAACCGTGATGGCAAAAACAACTATCAGGATCATCAGGCCATAGTTGAACACTGCCTCAAACCACCCGCTTTGAGTTTTGCGCGGGCTGGGGGACTGTTTCCCGAACATCTGGCGGTCACGTTTGCTATCTGATTCGGCCTGGATTTGGTTGCAGATTTCTTTAGTCGGGTTATTGTCGGGCTGCGACGATAGTGGACTGCCGTTACCATGCTCGGCCGTCGGCTCAGCGTTAATGGCTTCAGAGTTTATGGCTGAGTCTGATGTTGCTTTGCCTTGCTCGCTCATAATTTACCTCTATTGAAATTGCAGTGTTAGTGGGGCTTGCAGGAAGAAAGAGACTTCCTGCATCGCGGGTACATCGACGGTTGGCCAGATTTCTTCCAGCATTTTTACATAGTATTCCGATAGCCTGTCGAGAGAACTGGAGGCGCCGGTCAGGGCTGCAGAGGCCCCCATGGTGCCAAGGTCAGGCACCTGATAACCACCGCTGTCATCCCCGACGACATCGATACCCACGACGCGCTGCGGGGCAATGCCTTCGGCAAGGCCGGAGAACAGGCCAGCCCACAGTGAGCCTTTCAGAACGTCTCCGTTACGAGTCACAAGGATACCGGGGATGCCAGCCTGTCCGTCCCCGCCGGTGGCATACCCTTTGGCCGATGCTTCGGCAATCAGGCCTTCTTCGTCGATGCAGACGATAGTTTCAAGCCGCATATAGGTACGGGAGTCGCTCAGTGACCCGATGGCACTGACATGGCCCTGGCAATCCCTCAAATCCACCCGGTAATTGTTTGGTAACAGCGCATCGACCTTGAAGCGAATGGTTGCCGGCAATGGTTCACGCTTGGAGCCAATGCTTGTCGGTGCCTGCATCCCTGACAGGAGTACACCGGTTAGCAGTGACGTAGACGGCAAGGTGATGGAATAGCCCTTTGTCTCTTCCGTTGTGGCCAATGCATCGAGCTTATTGTCCAGCTCGCGCTCCTTTTCATCGAGGGCAATTTTTTCCTGATCGGCTGTTTGATTCCCGCTGACATTGGCCAGTGTCAGGGGATCACCAAGCCGCTGAATCTGTCCGTTGCTTAGAGCGATAATGTAATTATCGGCGTTGATGGTACGGATCCCTGCCGGTTGAGGTGCTGGCGACTGTTGCGGTGCGGATACCGTGCTTTCTGGCCGAGCCACATTATTGTCAGCCGCGTTGCCGCCCGTCTGCTGGTATGTTGGCTGGCGTTGATTGGTCGGCTGACGCTTCGGATACAGCGGGTCGCGTTGTTGGTTAAAGCGCTTCTGGCCTGATACCCACTGCGACAGTTCCTGCTCCTGGCTCTCGACTTTTGTCCGTAGGTCGTCGAGTTCGAGAAGGACGGAGTCCATGGCGATATTCTTTGTCTGTGTCTGGCCCCGACGCTCCATTTCGGAAATGGATTTGAAGGCATCAGTTACATGCTCCAGCTCGTTTCGCTCTAGGACTATGTCGGTATCAGTTGGGAAAAACACTTTTTGAATCGCGTCGCTTTTACCTGTTGATACCGGCATTGAGGGTTTGATATACGGGACGGCAATAATACCGAAGCCCGCGGCCGCGGCCATCAGGACGCCGATACGTTTTTTCCTGTCTCCCCACAGCTCGTCAAATTGGTCTTTGAGATTATTCATGCTGGCATCCTTAATTTAACAGTGACGGGCGCTGACGGCGTTGTTGGAGACGTTCGAAATAGAGTCTGTCACGCATGACATAAACCTCGGTCTTCTCCCCAGGCTTAAGCGTTGCCTTGTTTAATATCCCGGTCGCAATCACATCGTCATCGATCCAGCACTGCTCTTCACGCAGAACGACCTTACGCTTGTGCGGGTTGGTTACCAGCACGATGTCGATGATTCGGCGCGAGGAGACTAACCGCTGCTTGGTTACACTTTTAGCCTCGAAACGGCAGGGGTATTTGGCGCTGGTGGGTACGTTCATAACCAGATCGAATCCCTTCGGTGTGGCGTTGCCGCCGACCTGGCTAAACAGGTCATTGATCCGTGCTTCATAGGGTGAGGCACTCACTTTGGGATCGCTGGCAATCAGGAGCTCATTTTCCTTATCACGGATACGGGCTTCCTGCGCAAGTTTATCCTGCTCTAAGTCGCGGTGCAGACTGGCTACTTTTGTCCGGGTCTTTCTGTCGAGTCGGACATTGACCTCCACCATGGTTGCCAGGACATTGAGGGGCCAGACCGAGAGGTTAACCTGGGTTTCAGGCACCCCTTTTTCGTGGATGATAAGACCGAAGGGTGCATCGTTTTGCGTGGTGAAGTAGAGATAGCTACCTTCTACCTTGATGGCTACGTTAGGATCGCTGGTACGAACTTCAACCTCACGGAAGTTGGTTTTGACCGAGTTCATAATGAATTTGGCCGCGGGCAGGGTAACATTCTCTCCGGCACGCAAGTTGTACTTCTGCACCGGCTTGAACTTGCTCTTCATTTGTTGAGTCATTCGTTCAAACGCAGTTGGTTGGGGTGGGGCAGTGGTTCGCTGGTCAGCGGTTTGCACCTGCATCCCATAACTATCAACAGCTGGCTGGAAGTTGGCAGGGTTGTCCTTTGGGGCAAATTTACCCAGCTTCTGTTGCTTTTCGACCGGCAGGTTGCTGACCACTTGCTGCATGAGCTCATCTACGTTCTTGTCGTTGCTGACCACGCGGGTTTCACCAATCGGGGTAACCGGGAGCTCATAGCTTTTTTGGGCAAATGCTGATGCTGTAGCGAACAACATGCAGCCAGTAAGAAGAAACTTTTGCATGATGTCGGCTCCTATTTTCTTTCTAAACGGTTTCTGTCGATATTCGGCGCACCTTCGTACTGGTCGATGTACGTCAGGCTTGGTGTTCCGCCGGCACTTTCCACGGTCATTTCGTAGGTCCAGCGAACCGGCTTGAGGGGATTCTTCTTATCTGCCTTTTTGCGCGAAATTAGTTGTCGCTCGCCGTAGATATACATGATGTCTTTGCGAGGATCGTAGTAGGTGTCGATAGGGGTGAATGTCTGTGTCTGACCACGCAGGGCCAGCGCTTTGACATGGGCCTGCAGCTGGGCGGCCATCTCGTCATAGTCTTCGATGGGCACCATCGGCTTCATGGCATCGAGTACGACTTCCAGGGTTCGCTCGGAGGCATTGCCCAGAATACTGGCGATATGGATCCCCCACAATTTTTTGTAACTTTCATCAGCCTTGTTGCCGACGATGGCGATTTCTTCGGAGAGCTGTGGTGGGATCACAATGGTTACCGGTTTGGTCGTGAGTATTTTGAGAGCCAGGACAGCAATGACAAAAAGAGCAACGATCAGTGCGATAGTCACGCGCAGACTGTGATCGACTGCTGCCGTCCAGCTTCTTTGTACATCGCTGGGCAAGAGTTTTTCTTTGACAGTCTCGGTTATGGACATAGAGCCTCCAGAAACGCAATTAACCGGTTATCGATAAAAGGTGCGTTTAAAACAATCGGGAAAGCGGAGCGTTTCTTTGGGGACATAAATACCGCGCCACCACAGGATGTGGGCCAGTCGGCCTTTCGGGTAATTGGATTTTATGTAGAAATTGCATGCCACCAGAATTGCCCCCACTCCCAACGAAAACAGAATGGTTTGAGTGAAGTTGCCGATAACCATCGCTATCATCAGTACGCCGAAAGAGTCCACTTCCATTCCGAGGATCATTTGCTTGTCGTTGATCCGCATTGGAATAAAGGTCTGGTTCTCCGGAAGCACATGAACATGGTTCTCGTTGATGTCATTTTTTGCCATCTGAGGTCCCTCACTGACTGGTTAAAAGAAGGGGCGAATAACTTCGCCCCAGACCTTTGACTACCTCCTTGCTTTCCTTAGACCGGCAGGCCAGCATCCAACATGCCGGAGATAATCCCGGTGAGCTGTGCCAGCACGACCATGATGATGACCGAACCACCCAAACCAATGAGGTTTGGACGCACGATGGAGAAGAAAAGCACACCACAAACGGTGAGGAACGCGACGATCTGGCCTGGGTAGCCGTTTGCCATTTCGGCAAACATGTCATAGGTGCCTTGGAACGCAGCACCACCAGCACCGGCTGTGGCTTCCATGGCGCCAAAGATAAATGCCATGGCAAATAGCATCAGAGTTCCTACTTTGTTTGCAGTCATTGCAGATTTGATGTTGCTAAAAAGGTTTGAGGTATACATAGCTGCGTCCTTACATGGTGATTTCTGTATATATAATCAGCCGCATCAACACTTAGATAACACTCAACTCAACGACATCAATAAGCCTCTTAATCATCGCCCCTTCAAGTTCGCTGCCACCCAATTAACGAGCCCATTTCGCAAAATTAATGTGATTTTTGATTTTCTGTGCCTGTTACGCTGGCGTTATTTATGGTGTGAGGCTCTAAGGCCGATTCCATCTGCAGGCCCAGCTGAACGGCCAGGTAATGCTGGTAACCGGGGCTGGATTCCAGCTGCACCCACTGCTCGTCGCTGAGTGACACTGTCATAAAGTGGGGGCGGCCTGACAGCGGGATGTGCTCGAAATCAATAACGCTTCGACCTTCGAACAGCATGACGATAGGCACCGCCATCGTATCGATAACCACATGAACGGGGCCGTTAACCTGTTGCAGTCTGGCCCTGACCCCGCGGGGCATGAGGGGGTTGCGAACGGTGAGCTGCAGTTTACCCTCAGGCAGGGTTAGCGAATCAGGCGGGCAGAAGGCAATGGTATGTTCGCTATCCTGGTTGGCCTGATCACCATCGCCGATTGCAGTAATGAAATCCTTGAACCATAGGTCACACTGCGCAAGCGCAATCAAGGGTTCGCAGAGGCCAAAGTCGGATTCGAATCGCTCGATGATTTCCCGATTGTTAACGGCAAACAGGGCATAGGTCTCGCGGTGGCCAGAAGCAGGACTGGCGATAAACTCACTACATGGCGCGTGGCTGGAGACGAAATACTGTGGCTTGGATATCTGGTACTCACTGCTTTGGTTGAATAACCCGATATTGTCGTGCATGTACGACAGAGCAGTGATGTCGGCCTGGGTGCAGACCGGGGCGATAAAGAATTCCATACGTCATCCCTTCTGTATTGGTCTGGACTACTCTAGTCCACCAGCACCGTGGGACACCCGATTAGTGAGGCGATATTTAGGAGTAAATCGCCATAAACCCTCGCCCAATCTTAGAGCGGGGATACAAGGCGAAAGCGTGAAGCGCTTTAATCCGGTGTTAACTGGCTTTCCATATAAGCCCAAAGGGTTTCTATAGTAGCCCCTCCCGCACTGCAGGCGAAGTAAGATCGTGACCATAAAGCAGCACTTTTGCTTTGCCGTGGTAGGTGTGTTTTTTGTAGCATCAGCATTCTTGATGAGACTGATTTCAAGTTATTCACCATGACACTGGTTGATAGCTTTGGCGGGTAAGCGACAAGGAGGTGTAAGTGGTCTTGTTCTCTGTCCATCTCGATCAGCTCGCACTCCAATTTATTACAGGCTGACTCGAAAGCCTCTCGCAGTTGCTCAATCATCATGCCATCGAATAGCTTACAGTCTGTACTTGGTAGTAAACACCAAGTGGACGACAAGTTTACTCACGCTATGCCGTTTTTTGAGGTAGCCACTTAATGGCTCTTTGTTATGTGCATTCACTTTACTTCTGCAAATTTAATAAATAAAGCGTTCCTTGCATGGTATACATTTTTACAAGTTCCAGTATTTATCTTCAAGCTCATTAACCTGAGCCATGAGTGGTGTATCCATGTCACCTATAAAACTCACATCGTTCATGCCATGGTTGCGTACAGTTTTGTCACGGGTGTGCCATCTGTTGTTAACTTGAGAGTGTATCCGTGAATGGTGACTCTTCATGAAGAACCTCCTGCTGTTCTCATTCGAGGAAATTCTACTATTGGATGCTGGTATTTTATGGATGATTACCTATATGAGTATAGAAACTAAGCATATTTTATACAAAAATTTATAATACAAATCATATCGCTTATAATGCATCTCAATTATTGAACATCGTTTTTACCTATGGATCAATGAATGGATTTTTCCAAGAAGCTTACAATTAATATTCAATCATCGGCGGCACTTAATCAGGTCATTAGTCATGAAACCTTACGTATACGGGCTGCTTGTTCTCGTACGTCTGAAGCACTAGAGCGTAATTTGTTCGTTTGGAACAGCCCACAGGGTTTGCGTCAGTACAAGGATGGAATCTGGGATGATTGCGATGACTGCGAACAGCCTCACGAGGTACTGGACTGGTTGCTTGAATACAGCAAGGATGAAGACCGAGATGGTTTCATTTTGTTGCTGGAAGACTTTCATCATTATCTGACATCTGCAGATCATGCTTTGATTAGCCGGCTGCGTGCGTTTGCTATAGCTGTTGCTACACGTGAAATTACCGGTTGTTCTGTTGTTCTATGTCAGCCAATACCTTTATTGCCGCCAGAACTGGAAAAAGACGTTCAGGTTTTGGAAATGCCATTACCGGATATCGACGATCTATGCAAAATCATGCAACAGGCAAAGCAACGTTACGACATTGATGATCGCGATTATCAGGAATCATCCAGCTTGCTTGAAGCCGCATTAGGTTTGTCGACCAGTGAAGCCCAACTTGCATTTTCCAAAGCAGCATGCGAATACAAACGGCTGACAGAATCTGAAATTCCTTTCATTGTAAAAGAAAAAGAGCAAGTCATCCGTAAATGTGGTCATCTCGAGTACTTTCACCCCAAAGCCACACTAGATGATATTGGCGGTTTAGATAACCTAAAGTCCTGGCTTCACCGTCGACGTCAGGCCTTTACCTCGGATGCTCGTGCTTTTGGACTTGAAACCCCGCGCGGCGTCTTGCTACTTGGTTTACCAGGTACAGGTAAAAGCCTCGCATCCAAAGCTGTTGCAAATGCCTGGCAGCTGCCGCTGTTGAGGTTGGATATGGGAAAAATCTACGGCGGTATTGTTGGTCAGTCAGAAGCCAATATGCGTTCAGCCTTGCAAATGGCGGAAGCTCTTTCGCCAAGCATTCTTTGGGTGGATGAAATCGAAAAAGGTCTTTCAGGCATGCAAAGCTCTGGCTCGACTGATGGTGGAACCACCGCCCGTGTACTCGGAAGTTTTTTGACCTGGATGCAGGAAAAGGAAAAGCCGGTATTTGTGGTTGCCACTGCAAACCATATAGCCCAACTACCGCCAGAGCTGCTGCGTAAAGGTCGGGTCGATGAAATCTTCTTCGTTGATCTTCCAGTGCAGCAAGACCGCAAGGAAATTCTCTCGATTCACCTTAAACGCAGGGATCGGCTGGACGACTTTTCTGAAGAGGACCTTGATGAATTGGCCGCTAACAGCAAAGGTTTCACTGGTGCCGAGTTGGAAGAGGCGGTCAAGGAAGCCATGTTCCTTGCTTTTGATGAAGGCCATCAGCTGAACAAAGACGATATTCTCACCGCCATCCTGGCGACGACACCGCTTTCCCAAACCATGGAAGAAATGATCAGCCGAACTCGTCAGTGGGCTCAAGGTCGTGCGGTTGCGGCCAGCTCATCAGAACCCGAAGCGCTGGAGAAAACGGCCAGTAAAAAGCCTCGACTGAAACAAGAAGGCGAAAACCCTTTTATCTGATAGAGCTGAAATCATATGGATAACCCTTTTTTTACCGCCCTAGAGGGCAACGGTTTCACTGCGTCTGAACTGGCGTACCAAACCAATCAGGTTTTGATGCCGTTCGTACACTACCTTAATAACAGTATCAAGGCACTGGAAAACAAAGAAGTTAGCTGTGAATGGAAGCCAGTTGTTGATCGGCGTTACCGATTAGTCTCGAACAAACGGATTTACCAGATTATTCCAATCAGTGAAATCGAAATCACCTCTGGCGAGGAAGGCTGGTATGAAATTCTCTGCGAAGAGGATGAAACCCCGCTGAATGAGGATTTTATCCCTGAGATCGATGACCCAGTGATTGTCGGCAAGGGGGCTAATCGTCAGCGTTTTTCCCTGACTGAAGAGGATTACCAATCAGCCAATGGGCAGTATAAGCTTTATCTGCCTGAGCTTGGTGAAGCAAGTGTTATTCAGTGGAGTGGCTACCAGCTGTTGATTCGCCCGCTGTCTGCGCCACTAGGCGAACTGGCAGAAGTGCATATTGATGGTCACGTTTGTCCGGTTAAATCTATTGATAGAAATCTGATTCGATTGCAGGGTCAGGTTTACCACCAAAGTACGCTGTCGATTAATGGACAGAACACAAGATTCAAGCTGCTTTCTTCGCTGGATAAAAAGCAAATCAAAAGCTATTCACCACAACTCAAAGATAATGGCTGGCTGTTGTTTGCGACCCAAAAGCCGGAACTGGAATCTCATCAGATAGAAGATCTGACAGCCGTGTTGCTAAGGGAATTAACGCCTGACTACCTGACTTTGAATGACAATTCATTGAGTCGAGAACAGTGGGGACTTGAGACAGACAAGGATGGCCTGACATTGGAAGCGAGAGATACACGAGTTGCTTCCATCGATAACAACTCGGAGATGCTGTGCGCTCGGTATCCGGCTCTTTCGTTCAGTGTTAGCAAAGACAATATTGACGAGAAGTGGATTCAGTTAATTGAAAAGGACTCTGGTGATGATACCGGTAAGTCTGAACTGGATCATTTCTTCGGCGATAACATTAAGATACTGGATAACAAGCAAAATAGCTTTCGGATCTTAAAATCCCGTTTTGATGAACGACAGATCTTACTGGCGCGAATTGTTGGTGAACAAAAAAACTGGCGGAGCGAATATCCATCGAAACAAGGGGAAACTGGGGAAATTCGCGTCAGTGTTGATACTTCACAATTAAGAAAGCAAAAAGCTGCAATTAATGATTTGATGGCACGTCCTGCTGTTGGGCATGCACCTCTAATACACCTGTTACAGGATCGACAAAAAAAGCGTTGGAAAGATATTCAGCCTGAGACAAATATTGAGTGGCAGGTACTGACCAATCCGGATTTTGATGGCTGTGATTGTCAGCGCGAGTTCGTGACGAAGGCGTTAGCCACTCCTGACTTTGCTATTCTCGATGGACCTCCGGGAACAGGTAAAACCACGACAATTCTTGAACTGATTATTCAACTGGTTATGCAAGGCAAAAGAGTGCTGCTTTCGGCATCTACACATGCCGCGATAAATAACGTTCTGGAAAGGATTCAGGAAAACCCAACTTTGAGAGGTCGTATCTTTCCACTCCGTATTGGTAAAGGAAGTAATGCCACCGGGGTTGAAGGCTTTCACTTTGATAATCTTTATCAACAGCTAAGGAAAGGATCCAACTGTGACGATTTCAGTCATCAGCTAATGGTAGATTCTTCTAACCTGGTATGTGGTACAACGATTGGTATCTTGCGGCTGTTTAACGAACGGGAAGTGACCCTAGATCGTGGTGAACCGCCGTTTGATGTGATGATAATAGATGAATGCAGTAAAACTACCTTTCAGGAATTTCTGGTGCCGGCTCGCTTTGCCAAACGCTGGGTTCTGGTGGGGGATGTGCGTCAGCTATCGCCTTTTACTGATCGTGAGCAGATCGTCGCTAACCTAGACAATCTAATGTTGGTGCCACCAAAAGGTAAAAGACCAGCCCAAACGCTCTCTAAGTCTGTACAGCAAGCTTGTTATTTGTTGGAAGAGTTAAGAGGAAACTCTACTCGAGATGAGCTTTATCGGCAGCCTATGTTGGTTCCTGTTACTACTGGCATATTACAGGCTCTGGATGATGAGATTAGTGCGCGTAATAGTGAGAAAAACCTGGCTAAAGGACTTGACCGTATTTTGCTGGTTCAAAAGGGACGCGTGGGAAGGCTGGCATCTTCCTGGTTAACGGATATGTCGATACTGGAGCAAGAGCCTTGGCATCTATATGACAGTTCGCTTTGCTTTGTAGATGAAGCCTGTATGACACAGATACAGCCAATAATTCCGGATGATATGTTGGTATTGCACCCAGATTGGCAGCGCACTGGCAATGCCTTTCATCATAGAGCTGCTGGGCAAACTGCAGTTAAGCCGTTCAGGGTCAAGACAACAGATTATTCTGATACTAGTACGATAAATAAAGAGCTGTTGGATCGTTTTGACCAGAGCAAGTGGTCGGAAGAAGTCTGCTGGCGCCTGGAGAGGGAATACTGGTTACGCCAGTCGGCGAACTACCAGAAGAAAACCGGTTATTTGTCTGACACGTTAGAACGTTTATTTCCCAAGTCGGTTAATGCTGATGGCCGAATCCATGTCCTGAAAAATATTGCTTTTCCCTCGATTCTTGAAGCATTGTCGGGGGATGGTTTGGTCAAGCGTAAGAAGGACGATCCTACTACGCTGAATCAGGGCTTTGACCGCCATGAAAAGGAACAAAGGCATTCGACGCTGAGCTATCAACACCGGATGCATCCGGATATTTCGGCCTTCCCTCGAAGGCAGTTTTACCCTGAAGGGGTTTTAATGGATGGAAGTCAGTCCCGACCTGGCCGGGACTGGGATTATGACCGTTACAAAACACGTAATACCTGGCTAGATGTGCAGGGCGATATTTATAGGAATGCGAATAAGAGTGAAGTCAAGGCTATTATTCAGGAGCTTATAGCTTTTTGTAATTGGGCTGAAAATAAGAAGAAAAATGACAAAGGCGAAGCTTTTGATGTGGCTGTGCTGACTTTTTATAAAGCTCAGGAAAAAGCCCTTCGAGAGGCCATGCAAAAAGAATTGCCCGGCAATAACAACCGTTACGCCCGTTTTAGTTTTAAGGGAATATCCATTAAGTTGGCAACCGTTGATTACTTCCAGGGGCAGGAAGCTGACCTGGTCTTTTTATCAATGGTCAACACACACCGTGATGGTTTTATGGATTCGCCAAACAGACTTAATGTCTCAATCACACGCGCCCGTTATCAACTCGTGATAGTCGGTCATCATGAGTATTTCAGCCAACGGTCTAGAACTGAAGAGCTTAAGAAACTAGCACGATCTTGTAATGTGTCCCGTGCGGAAAAGGGCTTTGGAAAAAATGCCAGAAGGTACAGAAAACGATGAACAAAAAAAACAGAACTTTGCCGAATGAGTTGAATAAAAACGGCAAGCCGTCTGGCAGCAATCACCCGGAAGCTGAAAACAAACCGAAAAAAAATACCGGTCTGAATATCACACTGCAACGTCTGGTTGAGGCCAGGCGCTACCCGGTAATTGCGCAACTGACGTTTAAACAAAAAAGAGCTGATCTAGTATCGCTGCTAAAAGCAACTCAACAGAATCCAGAGACAATGCCTCCTCGTTTGATGGAGTACCTTAAACGGGAAAAGCTGTGGGATTCAGAAACTGTATCTCTGACCCCAAAAGGTAAAGAGGTTGTCGATACGGGTTATGTGGACGTGAAGGAGCGTGGGCTGTACCACATCTGGTATACCCATAATGACCCTTTGTTAGGTATACGCCCTTTGCTGATTCAGCGGGACACCGCCTTTTTTGAACCAAATTGCAAGCCCTGGAAGAGCGGAGCTGATGCCCGTAACTCTGAGTTTGGGGTCTCGGCTACTTGCACTGTGGATGTTCTGGAAGAAATCTACGGTGGTCAGAAGACCAATTCGTCTCGGCAGTCTCTGACTCTGGTATCACTGCAACCGGAGATTCTATGTTCGCCAGAAGCGTCTGCTCATTTGAGTTTGGAATGGCGGCTTGGATTTAAGCAATCAGAGGTTTCCCTGAAAGGCCAGTTGGAATCTCTTTCTTTTTCCAGGAAAAAGAAAGAGCCAGAACCTATCAAGTTTGATTGTCAAATCTGTGGTTATCAAGAACATCTGAATACAGTGTTGGGGGCGATTGCCAACAAGTTTGATGGGTTCTGGAGCGAGAGTGCTCAACGGATGGTTGTCTCGCTGGAGGAAATTCATCAATATCCACAAGCGATTCAACGTTTTGAAGTGGGCAGCCGCGTTATCTCAAGGTTGTCAACAGATCTTGGGACATTCGATAGTACTTTGGTTTTTCATTTGCCAATTAAACCCAGAGATCACGCTGATGCGGAGCATTGGCATCAAGACTGGCTGAATCATTTTCATTCGAAAAGCTACCGCCGTGATTCAGATACTCGCCAACAACAGTCTCTGTGGCTCGATCATGAGGCCATGGCTGATTTCGATCTTACCTTGAAATCTGGGCAAGAACTGCTGGACTGCTTTGGAAGAGAAAGCCAACCAGAATCCTATTGGCATGTGGCGGCTATGGCGGATCTGTCACCATCCCGAAGTAAAAAGCAAAGGCTGCCAATTACCTTGATAAACTCTGAGGTTCTCAATATCAGGGAGCTTATTGGGCAACTTACGGCGGGTGACTCAGTTCAATCTGTGATCTATTCCGACAGGTATGTACATACCAGCAGACAAAATAGGAATCTGAATAGCATCGCCAGCTATGTGGAAGGTGCAGAAGGTTTGTTGATGACACTAAATCCTACTAGAGGAAGTAGTGATGCTGATTTGCCCGAAAATTGGGAACGTCATATTTTGGATAAACAAAGTGATAACCATGGTCGTTATTGGGTGTTTATAGGGGCTTCCCATACATGGTGCTGGGAATGCACCAGTGGTCTGGATTTTATTTGTAAGCACAATGACGGCTTTATTGTTGACGGAACGCCTAGCTTTATACCCAAGGATGAGGATGAACTTCCACACTATCTAAAAAATACTATCAACAAAAAGAAAAAAACAGCGGAGGTTATGTAATGGCTGTTATTGAAGCAAAATGTAAACATTTCCGCATTGATTATTCCAAGAAGGTATTGCCTGCGCTATTTAAAAAGCAGGATAGCGATTGTGATTTTTCTGAAGGCTTATTACGAATTGATAGTGAAAGAGTAAAAGAAGAGATCAATAAGTCTGCTCTCACATTGGTCATCGCAACTGATCAGATCAGAGACCAAAAACTGATTCAGGCTTTACAGGTAAAAGCCGATAGTGGGGTTCGCATCTATCTTCTTTTAGGTGACAAAAATGTAAATCAGATGGCTATTGATGCCTTATCTGGGCGTTGTCTGGTTCGTACAGGCGTCTCCCAGAAAGGAGCTTTGATATTGCGTGATCACTCAACGAATAACGCTCAGGGAGTGTTAGTGATGAATCATCAGCTATTCACTGTAGTTGGTGAGCAAAGCTGGGCAATCCAACTGGAATCACAACAAATAGACGATAGCTTCCGCAGTTTCTGCAAACTGTTTTGGGAGTATAGCCAAGACGAATACCTACTGCAAAATCAGCCAGAAAAGAAGGCTACGCACCCTAATGGAAATATCATTACCAATCACTCTCATCAGCTGTGTGGCACTTTGAAAGAATGCCTAAACGAAACGTTTGCAAGTATTCAAGGGGTCAGTCATACCAACTTTGGTACGAAAGGAAACACATATTTACTATTGCTTAAGGTTAACTCACCAGATGTTCAGGCCCGACATGGTGTGGCTTTGAGCGATACATCGATTCCTTCGTTATTGATCTCTGAACAAGGCAATTGGCTGCTACCTGATTCTACTGATTTTAATGCCACCAACTGGTGTTTACGCTTGTCTGACCAACAAAGCCAGCAACTGGTTACTACTTATGAGAATGCACTCGAGGAAGCCGCTTGGCAATATAAGTCCAAAGTTATGCTCGAAGAATTTGGAGATAAGCAAACTCTACGTTTTGCTGATCAGTCGGACCTGGTTCGGCAGGTCGAGCAACAACGTAACAAGGAATTGGAGCCTATCTCGACCCAATCTATTGATAGCTTCCTAAATGACGAACCTGAAATATTGGCTCAATCTCAGATCGGTTGGCAACGGGATTTTTTGGCGCATCAAATCGATTATAAGGTCATGGTTCACCCGCCTTATTGTCCACAAGAGGCCAAAACCGATGGGTTATATGCTGATTGGGATAAAGCCGAACAGGATTGGCAAGAGCGGCTGTCAGCATTGGAACATCAACAGCAACTCATTGATAAGCAGCAAGCGAATATTGCCGACAAGCTAAAAGGGTTTCTGCAAGGCTTCCTGTTGGGTCAGGGTCAGTCGGTGAAAAAGCAGAATCAGGAACTGTTAGAATTGAAGCAGTGGTCAGCAACACAGGCAACCCCAGCTGAACGAGAACAGCATAGTAAGCGTTTTGAAACTTTGCTTGAGAGTGTTCAGGTTCGCGGTCAAAGTACTGCAACAGAAATGGACAAGGCTAAGCAAAATCAGCAGTGGGAAGAAAAACAGCAGCAACTTGAAAAGCAACGCGATAACGCCAAGTCTGTTGCTAACGCCAAGAAAATTGAACTTGAATCTCTGGCTTTAGGAAAACCACAAAGCCAGTCGGAGGCTGAGAAAACATTCATCCATCGCTGGAAAAAAGCTGTTGAATCACTCTCTGAAGAACAGCTGAAAAATCTCAAAGTACATGATATTGAGCTTAAGCTGTTCCTCCCAAAGGATATGCCCGAAGACAAAGAGGCAAAACAGGCCGCCAGTCATCAAGCAAGTGCAGACTTTACCGCTGCCATCAAATCAGCTTTTCTTGCTATGGATTGCGAGGCTGCAGGTGAGTGGCGTCATTCAATCAAGGAAAAGGTCTTCAAAAAGCACTATGTGGCAATGAATCGTGCATTTAACGATCATCAACAAGCTTTACAAAAGATTGAGCGAGATCTGAAAGCCGCAAATGACGATGTAGATAAGGCACGAAGAGCACTGGCAAGTGCCGAGCAAGCCTTAACAAATCATGGTTTGCGCTTTGAGTACAAGCCCAATAATGGAACTCGTGAATTTGGGCAACAATTGGGTCTCAAGTCATCCGGAAATACCAAGTCCCGATTTGATTGGCCAATGGAAGACTTGCCAATCGAGGGGGCGGAACTGAAAGCTGATGGCAAGCAGCGTTGGTTAGTCATTAATGATACCGACCAGTTAGAGCAAGCGCGCAAAGACGCGGAGCGTCTGAATGCCGTTATCTGTGTAAATGATCCAGCTTAATAGGGAGACTGGTTTATGCCTGAACAAAAAATAGTAATCACTATCGATGAAGAAGGTAGTATCACTGCCAAAACCAGTGGATTTAAAGGAGATAGCTGTCTGGAGGCACTGGATGAATTGCTGAATCTGGAAGGAGCTGTTACCAGCCTGAAGAAAACAGACGAATTCCATCAGCAACAAACGGTTCAGCGAGGCCGTATTCAGGAAATCAAAAGGAAGTAGACATGAGCGCAGTAATCAAAACCGGCACCCCTTTTGTGATTGAGTCGGTACTGGTAGCAGCACTGGAAGCGGTTGATGCTGAGCCGATTCTTGTAAATCAAGCATTGCTCTCGGAGTTCTCTCAGCGCAACAGGGTTACCGTGGGAGATATTCTTACCAATCGACAGGATTACAATGGACGGCAGTTTTTCCGTAAAGTAGAAGAGCGTTGGATTCTCATACATGACCAGGACGAATATAACGGTAGATTGGTCTCAAAACTTGCTGATAAGCGTTATTTACCTGTCAGTCGTTTTCTAATTGAACTAGGAAAACACTATGATGCTGCTTACCTGCAGCATCTTGATGAATTGGCCGAGCAGGAGCGTATTCGTCTTGAAGAAGAGCGTAAGGAGCGGATTGAGGCAGCTCGCCAACAAGCCATCGCAAAAGCCAAGGCTCAAGGGTATTCGGTAAAGGAAAACAGAAAAGGTGGTCAGATCCAGCTGGTTCTGACGCGTACGGTGTAATTCAATGGCTAAGGACTATGGTGAGTACTTTAACATTGCTCATATTGAACCTCTGAGTCATATCTATGGTCCGGGAGAGCGCTTTGTCGTTTGGTTTCAGGGCTGCGCGCTAGCTTGCGAAGGTTGTTGGAATCGTGACATGTGGTCGTTTAAAAGTAAGCAGCTTGTTCATAGAAAGCGCTTACTTGAGAATATCCTTCATTCGCCAAATATCAAAGGGGTTACCTTCTTAGGAGGGGAGCCTCTTCACCAATCTGACAATATTTGGTGGCTGATTAGGCAAATAAGGGAGCGTTCACACTTAACCATTTTTTTATTTACTGGTTACGAGGAATACGAATTAAGGCAGAAGAATCACATATCAAATATTCATCAATTATGTGACATTGCTGCGATTGGACGCTATCGAGACGACAGAAGAAACATAAACCAACAATGGATAGGCTCCGATAATCAAATCATTATTTACCCTGATAATTCTAGAGAGTCAATTAAACCTCAACGCATCAATCAAGTTGAAATTATTATTGATAGTGATGAGAGTGTCCGAATTTTAGGCTTCCCCGATGAGGCGTTAAAAGGTAAGTATTAAAGTCATCCAAAGCTATAAGTCATGGTTAGTCATGTATTGTCCGACCATGGTTTTACACTACTTGATATGCGGAATGTATATGCATACTGAAGGTAATACAGGATTGAGTATTTGTGAACTACCCAGCGACACGCAAAGCGTGATCACTGGGCTTCGGTAGCATTATGCTGCCGATTTTTTCTCAGATCCCACACTTAACTTTGATAGTTCAAAGACTTTCGTTTTACTGAGTGCTTTCTGCTGAGACGTGGGATTAACCCTGACGATTGTACCAACCGCCATTAAATCTCTTTCACCTGTGTTTCTGATGCTCACAGAAGCCGAGCGATCTCGGTCATTGTGAGCACCACAGTTTACACAGGTGAAGCTTACCCTCAAGTTCAACCTTGTATTTGGTCAAATCAGAGATTAATCCGATCACATTATCAGATACCATCTGACCGTTGAATTTCTGCATTGCTTTCACGTTCAGATCTTCAAACACCACAATATCGCTCGCATTGGTTATCTGTCGCGATGTCTTGTGGGCGAAATCTAATCTTTGTCTTGAAATCTTCCCGTGTAAGGCGTTAACACGTGCTTTTGTTTTCTTCCACCGGGCAGAGCCTTTCTTTCGCCTGGCTAGCTGTCGCTGGAGTCGGCTTAGCTTTTCCTTGGATTGCTTGAGGAATTTCGGGTTATCTACGGCTAGTCCGTTTGATCCGACCACCGTTTGCTTGGAGTTAATGTCGTAGCCAACAATGCTGCTGAGCACCTGCCTGGCTTCCTTGCTCTCCACTTCCTGAGTAATGCTGCATTGCCAGTGTCCATGCCTGAACTGCACCGTTACCGTTTTGATCTTACTCACAAGCCTGCGGTGAAGAACGATAGTAACCCGCCCAATTTTAGGCAGGCTGATGGTGCCATTTTCTATTCTGATGCAGTTGGAGTTATTGACGGCTCTAAAGCTGTCATTGTGAAGCTTTTTGATCCGGTAACTCACTTTGAATTTTGGGAAGTTCTGGTGAGAGCCTTTAGACGTGCCGTTTCTAAGCGCGGTATCCAGGTCTCTGGCGACCTGCTGTGCCGCCGCTGAGTCAAAGGCTTTTACCCAGGCAAACTCAGGAAGCTTTTTAATTTGCTTAATGCGAGAAGCCATATCCTTGTAAAAAAGGAATGTACCATCTTGTTCATGTTGACGCTGGTTTTCAGACAACAATAAGTTCCACAAACCACGGGAATAAGAACCAAACTCAATCAGTTTAGCTTCCTGCTCTGGCGTGGGTCTGAGGCGATAATTGTATCTGAGCGTCTTTTTCATATACTGTATATTTAGCCAGCTACTGGAAGTTGTCAAGTTTTGGATAGATGGGTATTTCGTGTGTTCGATGCAAGTGCTGAAACTATCCGTAGGTACATTCAAGAGCAGGGCTAGGCGATTCATCCCAGTGACAGCAAGCTGATCACTGGGTTTTCTCGCCAACAATCTATAAAAAGTTGATGCTTATTTGGTGTTGTTGAGACTTGGACGACTGAGAGTGGGGATAGTTATGTTCAAGCCTGCAACCGTATGATATCGAAAATGTTCTGCTAATCAGAACAGCCAATGGCCGACCAGGGATGGTTGGCCATTGCGCTCTAAGCACATAATTGTTCGTTGACTTGCATTAGCTTCATAAAAATAATGGTCAGTTATGCGTCAAGATAGAGGAGCCTTTTATCTTGGATTGTAGTCATAGCTTATGTTGTCTATGACTCATCATCAGCATTGCTATCATCATCTTTGTCTGACTCTTCAATTTCATCAGGAGTGATAGATGTCCCATCGTTATTGTGCTGAGTTGGTGTTTTAGTATGTAGTGACACCACCATAACTCTGATATCTTCAGCATCAGGGTGTATCTTTAGCAAGTATGTTTTAATCCCAGTCTCATTGATGTCATCAGAGACAGGATGTGGCTCAAAAGTGTATTTCTTTTGCTCAAAAGCCCTTTTTAGGGCTTCAGCTGCGATCCTGGCCTCAATATCGAACACATAAAAAATAAGATAAGCCAGTACATCTCGGTTTTCTCTGTACTGTTTGATCTGTTTAAGTGCTTTTAGCACGACCATTTTCTTTTCAGATTTGGTTATTTTGTTATTTCGTCCTAGTTTTAGTATTTTGCACTCTGCAACTAGCTCTTTGTCTCTATCGGGTATTGATTCATCTTCGATCAACAGATCTAGAACGCCATTATTCATTGGTATTTCCACATCAGCCCAAAACAAACCCTTTTGAATTATTAGGTTTTTTAGGTTTCTCGTAATTGCTGTTTCCTTACGTGGACTTTTTCTATCGTCTTGCAAATAGTACTCTGGTGAATCACTTAGCCTTGTTAGGTTAACTGACAGTTGATCGTGCAGCGTGACATTAATCCCTTCTTCATGCGTATGCATGTGATTCGTTTTACAATTGTTATACGACAAGTTATCATTATTAAATGAATGGATTAAATGGTAAAGGTCTTGAGTTAATTGAAGCCCTCTAAGATAGTCTTTTAATTTATAATCTTGAATGTTTATATATGTGTTGTAATTAAATGATTTCAGACAGTCAGGCAGTGAGTTTATTTGTGAATAGTGACTTTTCTCAACTTTTGCCACGTACTCGCGAGCACTTTGAACGCATTGTCTAAGGTGCTCGTCAGGATAATTTATGTTAAACTCATTTGTTCTTTTATTTATTTTCCCTCTTAAACAGTAATCAATATCTGCAAAAACACCATTAAGCAGTGTTTCTCTGGCCTGAACGTGTATGAATACAACAGAGATACAAACCAGATAGTCAATGTTTGGTACTTTAATTTGTAGCAAAGAGTATGAATCTTCATATACTTGAATATTAGTGCAAAATTCAACTTCATTGATAGAAGAAAAAGTATTTAGAAATTCCTTGTTGTAGTATGAGGGTTGATCAGCAACTGTGCAAAAGATTCGCCCTATCCGGTTGCATGGCTGTGATGTCTCATCTTGACTTGCAAGTTTTACGCATAGACTATGGACGGTGTCATTGAAACGCTTAACTGCCTCTTCATGTGACATATTTTCCGGGATGCAAAGGCTGCTGGTATTCTTAATATCTTGGCAGTACGCTGTAAGCATCATACCTTCTGGAGCCAAATAACGGGAAAAGTATCGAGGATACTTAAGTTGGTCATCATGTCTCATGGCTGGAAATATATCGAGCTGATATAAGTTGTTATCCAATACTTCTCTATTATTATCTATATCAAACAGCCCCAAATAAGCGGTCTCTAATAAATCGTTTTTAAAATAGCGTTCTCTAGCTTGCTGGATGTCATTTACCATCTCGCTAATTGCTAGATAATATTTATTATTGTGTCCTAGCGGCTCGTACTTGCCTGTATTTAGATAATCTTTTAAATATTCATTTCCAGAGTTTATAGCTGAAAGCTCTTCTACAATTTGATCTGAAAATGGTCGGTTGTTGTAATGGTTGTTCATAACAATTCCTGAATATTTTTTCTTAACTATAAGTGGCAATTTGGGCTTAGTGACTACCGTCCAACCTGAACACTTAACTGGCAATGTTTATTCTCTAAATTTAATTATTATGTATAGGAGTCTCTATAAAAGTAGAGTCGATGAAAAATTAAACCACTCCACTATTCCAGTCAGACTAAATCAGCTTTTCCATCACCTGCGGATTGTGCAGGTACAGTGACAGCAGCGCACTCGGCTGGATCCCTTTTTCCGAGCAGGTGGCCTCGAACCAGTCACGGATATCACCTGGCATCTCATCAAGATGGCATTGTTGGTGCCCGACCACCATCGCAAGGATGAGCCGGTGTATTTTCCCGCCGGCAATCCAGTCACGCAGGGTTCGCGATGGCACCGGGAAGGTCTCGTCGGTAAGTGGTGACGGCAGGCCTAATTCCGTTGCCATCTCCTTGACTGAATTCTCGCTGGCCTTGAAAGTCGCTAGCCGGTCCGGGCTGAGCACGGCCAGGGCCATTTCCGGGTGCCTGAAATAGTCGGGGCGGGATTTCTGCCACTGACGCAGCGTTGGTGCCGGCATGGCCAGGCGCTCGGCCATATTATTGAAATCTGTCATAAGCTGCTTACCGCCTGAAGGCGCTCCTTGAGGCTCAGTTGTTTGTGGCTTCTCTTTATATCTCGCTGATTTGCAAGCTCTAACTCACCCTTGAAGGCTTCCAGCCATCCTATCACAGAACTTCCTGTCTGGTGCATCCGGGTTAAACCGTCGATCAGGTTGTCACGGTTCGGCCGCCAGACGTTTACCAGGGCAATCCAGTCAACCAGGCTGGGATGGTAGTGGTCAATGAGCGACGCCCAGCGTGTATGGTATTCCTTGTGGTTGAAGGGCTCGCCGGTTGACTCCTCGATGGCCAGGTCACACTGCAGTCGGCCGCACAGTTCCGAGACAGCTTCGTGCATCGGTGTCCATTGCAACAGGTGTTGCTCTATCCGGGCGATTAACTCGTTGCGCTCGTGCTTGAGGTATTGGTTTACCTTGCTGCGGTGATAGTTCTGGTGCTGGTGCGCCGGATAGGTGCCACCGAACTGGCGCAGGCTACGAATTCCATCGCCGCGCCGGCGGTAGAGGGAGCGCAGGTGTCGGCCATGGACATCCAGTGCCTGCTCAATTCCCCCTTCCTGGACCCAGAACGCGAAGCGCTTGTCGTCGATGGCCAGGTTTTCGATAGCGGAGAGGCTGCTGTCAAACCGCAATGGGTTCTGGTGCATCGGCAGCAGTTTGCCTTGCTCGGTATCAAAGCGCAGACCGAGGATCTCTTTGTCCTGTCGGTGGGCATGGGCCAGCAAGGGGGTGGTATCAATCGTATAGAAGCGAAGCCTTGTATTGCCCTTAATCCATTTTCCGTTTTCCTTCCGGGTTACCCGGCGGGTGAAATCCTGGCGCGCCGGCCGGCGGTTGGCATCCGGTTTGTAACTGTCGGTCAGCGACACAGGCGTCAGGTACAGTAGCTTCTGATGGCAAACCATAGGCGTCGCCGTGATAGCCCTGAGCTTGCTCCCGAGCGCTTGGAGTACGGCCATCGCATCACCGGTGCCACCAAGTTGGCGACCGACCTCTTCGCATACGTAATCGAGCAGATCCCGGGTAAAGGCCTCGATGGCGTTGTCGATATCTTGCTGCAGCAGGGCGTACCGTTCGGGAGCTATGGTTTTGTTGTTGATGGTGACGGACTGGATCTGCATTTCGGTGTTGATGGCCAGGTGCCAGATAGCCGTGCTGGTTTCGACACTGACCGGGAAGTCCCCCTTGTCAGCAAGGCTGGTGGCAAGCGTGAAGGACACCTGCATCTTGCTGTGGTGTTTGGCATGGCGAACATTGTCGCAGTTAAAATCTTCCTCAATCAGATCGCTGGCATCAAGCGGGCGTGACCAGTAATCAAAAATGTCCTGTGGCTGGCGGGCAAAGGCAGCGGGATCTTCCATAAAAGGCTTGAAGAACGGCAGCATCACAGCATCAGGCAGTGGCTGGTTCTTGGTCACCTGCGCTGCAGGCAATTCAGCATTGAGTTTCGGGTAGGGTAGCCAACCGTTCTAAAACACCTATGCAAACCTGATTATGGTTTGCTGGTTTTTTCTACTTTCAATCGATGCTGGTTGCAGTTGTTACTAAGCAGCAACTACAGAGCCGTCATCTCCAGTAGCGTAAATTTCGGCTGAACGAGCCGTATAATTCTCTAAATTCAAACTGGCGTTGTAATCTCGGCACTTGTCATTACCACTGGCACAACGATACGTCCGGTCATTCAGTTTCAATTTCCGATTATGAGTGCCACAGTCAGAACACAATTTACTGGATGGATACCATCGGTCTGCTATCGTCAAAATTACGCAAGCCCATGCTGACTTGTATTCTATCTGCCTTCGTAATTCATAAAATCCTACATCAGTAATATGTCGTGCTTATTTTCCATTAGCCATCATGCCTTTAACGTTTAAATCTTCGATAACGATTTCGTTGAAGTTCTTAACCAGGTAGGCACTGAGTTGATGCAGGGTATTGCGGCGGATATCAGCAATTCGTTTGTGAAGTCGGGCGATTTTTTGCTTTTGCTTGTTGTACCCATTGGAGCCTTTCACCTTCTTTACTAATCGTCGCTGATAGCGTGCCAGATTCCGAAGTGACTGTTGTAATGGTTTAGGTGTAACCCAGTATCGGATGTCGCCTTTACTGAGTATTGCCAATGCTATAATGCCTAAGTCTACACCACACTTAGCTTGGTTTTTGCTTGGAAGCATGGAGACTTCAACATCGATTGAGAACGACACGTACCACTTGTCAGCACTTCGCGAAATGGTCATTGAGTTGATATGACCACCATATTTGATTTGTTCGGCCATTCGTAGCCAGCCAAGGCTTGGCACCTTGACATAATGACCGCGCACTTTTACCTGGTCGCCTCCGACATAGAAAGAATCTCTGGACTTACCTTTCTTCTTTAATCGAGGCCGATTGCGCTTTCCTTTGAAAAAATCAGACCAGGCGCGACTCAGGAAGATAAAAGGTTGTTGTGAGGCGTATTTCGTGACCTCGTACATCCAGGGATAATCCCTTCTCTTGATGGCGTTAAGTTCCTTTTTCAAGCTCATGCCAGTAGGCTTTTTATCCCGCTTTCCTTTCTTGAACTGCTGGTATTGTACATTCCAGTTAACTAACGCCCAATTCCACGCAAAACGTGACACGCCCGAGGCTTTTGCCATGTAGGTGTTTTGTTTATTGTTGGTCATTAACTGGGTTTTGAAGGAAATCAGCATATACAACATATGGACTGGTTATGCACACAGTATCAAGTGACTGCCTTCAGCATTTTATTGTCACATCTAAACCACCGCTTTGAGCGGTGGTGATTGTTCCTGTGGGCTATTGCCCGAAGGAGTGCCCATGTTAGAAGTAAGCCTCTTATTCACCACAAGTAAGAGGAAACAACAAACATGGGCGATTACAGGAGTTCATCACATGTCTATTGGCGTTGTAAATACCATATTGTCTGGACACCAAAGTACAGATTCAAAATATTGAAAGGTAATGTGGCCAAAGAACTTTATCGTTCAATCTATATCTTCTTGAACATGAAGGACTGTGAAGTATTAGAGCTGAATATTCAGCCGGATCATGTTCACTTAGTAGCGTTAGTTCCACCCAAAGTGTCGATTTCGTCTCTTATGGGAGTGCTGAAAGGTAGAAGTGCAATACGACTATTCAATAAGTTTCCACATATAAGAAAAAAGCTATGGGGAAATCACTTTTGGGTAAAAGGTTACTTTGTCGATTCAGTTGGAGTAAACGAGGCAATAATTCGTAGATATGTACGACATCAGGACAAAAAAGAGCTTGAGTATGAGAATCAGCTTGAGTTGTTGAAAAACTGATAGCGTGGAATGCCCCCTTCTAGGGGGCGAATGTAAAGCCGCCTTCTTAGAAGGCGGATTTTTACTTTAATTAAAGCGCTTGCCACATAGCCTTGCAGAAAAGATCGTCATTAACGTAATCACATCCTTACAAAGTTCTTGTTCATAACCAATGACCTGCTCTTTTTTGTGGAAGATGATTTTGGTGCCTGGTTACCTAAATAACTGAGAAGCCTGTTCATGGCTAAAGTGTAACAACTGGCCTTCGTGTGACGGAGGCAATTAAAAGACTTGATGGTTCAGAAGCATTGAAATGAGTTTTCGTAATTGGGGTTTCTTGTAGTTCAGATCTGAGCCTAAGTTCTCCGAAACCACATCACAATAGGGTGTAGGAAATTCGACCTAATTTTTCAAACCATTACGGTGGTAATGGTTACTCCCTCTGGCATGCTCAGGCCCTGTTTTCCAAAGCGTTATGCGCCAAGGGGGGGCTGGCTCGGGCGCAGCATGGTCGAAGAGGGACTGGTTAATGGAGAAATTAACTGCGCTGTACTTGGCCAGTTGGCTGACTTACCGCTGACCGACATGACCCATGAGTGCTGGCTTAAGGCCGGTATCACCTACCAGGACGAGGTACGTGGCAAGCCGGTAGTCAAAATGATGAAAGGCTCGGACAAGAGGATCGGCCGGGCGCTGTGCCAGTCACTCCGGGTACGCCGTGCCGTGGCACAGTTCGCTGGTGGGGAGCAACCGCATTTGGTGATTGACGCCATCGAGCCGAGCCTCGGGCGGGACTTGAAGGCACTGCTTGTTCACAGTCATCCCGGGCTGGAGTTGGCTGAAACCCAGACCTTGCCGTTGAACGGTGAGGTCATGGCCAAGTGGCATGAGGATTTTGACCGCGAGGAGCTTGCCGGCACCACGGAACTGACCCGATACCTGGTCTTGCTGCTACCTGAGCAGGTTGAGTGCTTCCTGTGGGGCTTTGCTGGCCTGGGCCAGCATGGCTGTGTTCGCTTCCTTAAGGATCGACTCCTTGGCTAGCCGACTGGTTTCCCGGGCGAAATCAGTATCTCTGATCCGGCTATTGCTGGCTGCCACATTTTCTGAGGTCTGGGATAGATTATTTATGGCGTGGGAAAGCCGGTTTTGGGCTGCGCCAAGCTTCGCACGTTCACTGTCTACATACTTCAGTAACTGATCAAGTTGCTCAATGGTCTTATTAGGGGCACCAAGTTGAGGGTCTAGAATCGAGACTGAATCAATTGGTAGCTCGATCGGCTCAATACCCAACACTCCCCCATAACTCAAAAGCGGGTCATAATTATTGCTTTCAATGCCCTGGAGAGAATAGTCGGTATCGCCGACTGAACCGTATTAATATACCGTTATCCTCTCTAACATATGCTCTAATTTTATCTCCGAACTCTTCGTTGACTAATTCAGGTAAATCCTCAATAGAAACCTTACCATCCAACTCTAGAACAAGAGGTGGCTCTTTATGAGTGTAATCTCTGAAGATTACTTTATCACCAGGCATTGAGTGCCAAAGTCTCTTAGCAAGACGATACGTAGAAGTAACTAATTGATCATTGTCGATACCATTTACATCTTCACCTTGGTAGTTCGCTAGATCAGGAAATTCTACGAATATCGCTTCACCAGCATCGGCACCGATTTGAAATGAGCGCTCACCGGCTGTACCGTTAAGCAATCGCTGGCCTCCAAAGCTGGTGGTTTCTGTTATCCGCTTTAACTCATCTTTTAATGCATTGAATTCCTGATGAATTGCATCATGGTCTTCAGGTGAATTGACCCCATTAGCATACTGCAAGGTTAGATCACGCATTCGCATGAGATTATCGGTGTACTCGGCCATCGCACCTTCAGCCGTCTGAAGCATTGAGGTTGCATCACTGGCGTTACGGATAGCTACTTCGAATCCCGAACGCTGCGCCTGCAGGCGGTTGGAGATCTGCAGTCCAGCCGCGTCATCTTTGGCGCTGTTGATACGGCTACCTGATGCCAGCTTCTTCATGCTATCGGCGTGCGACGAGGTTGCTCGGTGCAGATACCGCTGGGTGAGTTTGGCTGTTGGGTTCGAATTGACAATCATGATATTGCTGCTGGCTATGGACAATATTGATACATAAGCATTTATTATGCCATCTATAGCACTGCATGCGGTGTAAAAGTTTCGGTTTATTTGGGTTTAACTCTATGAGGCGGCAAGACATATCCCCTTGGCGGGGTAATCATTGCCAACAGGGGACAAAATTGTCGTTTTTCCTATCTCTGTAAGTAAGTGATTTATAAGCGTTGTTACCGCACAACGGTCGTTATCTATGAATGCATGAATTAGCTGTTGGGATTGTGGCTTAACTCAAAATAACCAAACAAACGCCTGTTTTTTCTTGACAATTAGGATTCTTAGATTAAGATTCACTTAACAGCGCTAATCACCTCTCCTTACCTTCGCGTAAGTGATGGATTAGCCTTTTTTTTATCTGAAATTCCACTTCATGGCAGAAGACATTCAAGTAAAACCTTTTTTAGACTATCCCGACCTCGTCGCCCTGATGCGGAAACGTGGCATGGTTATTCGCAACCCTAAACGAGCTGAACGGAAAATTGCTCAGGTCGGCTATTACCGTCTATCAGGGTATTATCATTCCTCACGGCGTTACTATTCCGATGACAACGGAAACAAAATACTGACCAGTGAATTCCAGCAGGGAACGTCATTCGATGAGCTATTTAAACTCTACCTTCTGGATAAACAACTACGCGTTGAATTTACCAACGCGCTTGAACGTATCGAAATTTATCTTCGGACAATAATCGCCCATGAGCTTGGCCGTATTGACCCACAGGCTCACTTGAAACCAAAGAACTTCACAAAAGATGCTTTTAAAGCTGGTGCGGTAATTTATTACGAGGATGTGATTAAACGTTATAATAAGCTTATTGCTGATAGCAAAGAAGAGTGTATTGCCCACCATCAAAACACTGGACGCCCTATACCGCTGTGGGTTGGCTGTGAAACTTGGGATTTTGGTATGATCTCAAAGTTTTACTCTATTCTGAACGGCAAAAACAAGCAAAGGATTTGTGACCGTATTGGGGTAACAGGCAAGGACTCGCAGGATATCGTTGAGAACTGGCTAATTAACTTAAATGGTATAAGAAACCGTTGTGCCCATCATGCTCGCCTGTTTAACCGACCAAATATCCGTGGATTGAAAACACCTCGTATTGGCTACTTCAATACTTTGCAATTAGACCTGCATGCTAAAAATAAGCTTTACGGGGTTATTGCTGTAGTGTGGTTTTTACTTAAACAGATTGGTACTAATTCACAATGGATTCGTCGTGTCGCTGATATTGTCGATACCCTGCCATCTCTGTCTGGTATTTGGCATCACTCAATGGGTTTTGAAAAAGATAGTACGGCCTTCCCAAGGCGTAAGTTTCCTGAGTCTATTCACCTAGAAGAAAAAATACCTGTTCTACCATCTCATGAAGTTACGAAACAGGCGTTTGATGAGTTCATTGCTTCACTTGAGCAACTTGATGAGCTCAATGAAGATCAAAAACAATTCTTGTCGCATCTGCCAGCAGCTCTTGAAGACGCTTATATAACTATGGATGACAAAGTTAAGTGATAGTACCCCTTCAGTATGAAGGGGGCGCGCACTGCTGCAGCCGGTACTAATAAGCCACTTTTTCAGAATCCTTAATCCTTGAACGAACAAGAAACAGACCTCCAGCCATAAATGTCATTAACCATCCAAAATCAGGTCGTTAATCACTAACAAGATAGGTGGCATGGTGTAAACCTAAAGGGAATACGCCAAAAAGGAGCCACCCTTGGACGTTTACCTGCTTATCGCGCCGGCCAGTGTTGATATGTCGGCTTATATCGCGGACCATTTCCATCACCCTTTTATCATTGATCCCCAGGCCATTCACTCTGTCGTCGGGGCAAGGACGCTGCCAGCATCGCACGTTCGACTTCCTTCTCACCAAGCAGGTCAGGTTATCCAAGCGCAGCGACGCTGTTGTCTGGACAACATTCAATGACACTCCCAGGCAGCGGGCCCAGAACATGCTGCCTTACCGGGACCTTGATCATGTAACTTTCCATGCGGTCTATTTCGATGATGGACGAACAGAGTTATGCCCTCCCAAATATCGTGAGTGGTTTGATTCAATTTCCACGGTGGATGTGGCAGAACTCTGCAGGGAAGAGGCTGTCGATTAGGGTTCAGGCCATTATGCTGCCTTCATCAATAATAACTACTAATCTAATCGTACTTCCATTTAAAATCATGATGTTAAATGGAGCTGGTGAGCTGTGTGATATTGACCGGTATGTATTTTGTAATTTATTACGAGAAATTACAGAAAATATGTAATTACATGTTTGAATCAATTGGTTAGAGTTTTCCCGTACCCACTGACGGAGAAGAACAATGCAGAAACTAACCAAACACGACACCATGCTTTGGATAAATCACGCGATAGCTAATTTTAAAAGCCTCGGTAAAAACCAAAAGGATTTAGCCGCCAGACTGGGCGTAGAAGAAAGCCGGTTGAGTGAGATGAAAAGCGGAGCCGGCGTTATCTCTCCGGTGTTAATGGAAAAGATTGTTGATCTATGTGGTGCTCCGCGTCGTAATCCTGGTCGATTCGAGACGGTTGAGCTTTACGATAGCTTAGATACTTTTTTCGAGTTGTTTGGTCCTGTCACAGAGAATCGGTTCTTACGGCAGCTGCTAAAAACCTTCAATAGTAAAGCCTATATCGACCTGATAATTAAACACTGTGAACTGGAGGAGGGTAGTCACGAGTGTACGAATGATGAGGATAGAAGATCGCTCATTATGTCCAGGATTGACGAGCTGGTTCGATCGGAGGAATTTAATGTTATCTGTGATGAATATAATGAACACTTGCGTACCCAATCTTCATCTCTTTCAGATAATGGAGTGTTTCGGTGGGAGAATTGTCAGCATTCAAAAAGTTCCTATCGAAATGACCATTTGAAAATGAGTGGCTTGTGTATATCTAATTCTCACTCCTTTCATGCCATGTATTTGTTATGGTTACTTGTTGGTAAATTTGATAACTACCGTTTAGGCAGTAATGAAGCGGTTAACCTATCCCACATTAAAGAACTGTCGCCGGTGGTATTGACCGGTAATAAGCTCATATCTATTTGTAATGATTATTGCGTAAAAAGCCTTATAAACGATGGTGTTAAAACCGTTTATGGATTGGCTGACAATTACACTGAAATACATGAGTGTCGAAGCATTTATAATAGAAATTTCAGAGACGCAGATAAAATCAGCCATACCCCAGACATGTGGCGTGATGTGCGCTGTGAATTATATTTAACTGAAAATATGAATTATCACTTGTTAATTCATTTGGCACCAAAACACATTATTACTGGTTTGGATATGTCAACTTATGACGAAAATGCCTCAGTCTGTGAAAATAGTTACTTCGGGATTATTCAAAAAGAGGACAGGGCTGCGGTTATCACTAACATCAATCCATTAGAGTTGTTCCGGCAAATAGAGGAAGTCAGGAAGTGGTGTGGACTGCCTGAAGACTCATACTACGAGTTGAAAAAGGAAATTGCTAAAGCTGGTGGCTATGTACCTGGGGCTAAGGTTCTTTTCTGATTGTTTACTTGGACTCGGGAAGTCAGTAAACCAACTAGACACGGAAGTGATTCAGCGCTGTTGATGGTCCGGCAGTAACACCGGCCATGTACCACCAGCAGCGCTGCGTCTTGGTTAACTGAACCGATAAATCAGCATATAATTCAACATAGCTATTAAAAACCGACACCAATAATCTGGCAGTTTTTATAAATATCATCACCATCCCAGGACCAGACCATCGGCTCTGTTTCCATCACAGTGCACGGATCACCAAGAAGCGTTTTGTTTTCTGGCATACTTATAACTCGTTGGCCTCTGTACTCCCAAAGACCACTGTATTTAGGTCGGTGTCTCATGCTTACAACGTTGGTCATGCCACAAGAATTTGATAGAGGTTCGCTGGTGTTACGCCAATAAGAGTTTTCGCCATTTCCAATGGCGGTGAACTCAAGATCGTAAGTATTAATGGATAGATTGCATGTTATATTCTGTGTTTCATAATCAAACTTCATCAAACGGTGCGTAAGGGATTTTGCCTCATCAATATTTTTTAATGGGCAGGCAGAAAGAATAGATTTCACCTTGTTATAGTGTTTTTTCTTTCTTTCATCACTGATGTTGGCAATAAACTCATCCATTCCCTTAAGAGTTGCGCTATCACATAAAGATCCGTTTAGTTTGTCAAGGTTTCCAATCTCCATTTGTTTAGAACCAATCTTGGTTAGTTTTGCCTCAAATTCATCCTGAGATATGATTTTTTGAGAAAGTAAAATCTGGTTAAAGGTACATTGCATTTTTTTGTCGGATATAGATTTGCATTCGCCATTAAGGATCGAACTCATAATATCGCCAGACTTTGGCTTTAACGTAAACATGGAAGGGACCTTCAATGTTTCTGCTTGTGCATTTACGGCCAATGTAGCCATTAACCAATACCAACGACTCATAGGAACACCTTACTTTCTTTGATTTCTAGATCATTTAGATGTTGCACAAGTAAGACTAGATATGAGCTCTCTAGTTTAGAGCTACGAGGTTGATAAAATTAGACAGAGATCACTAACCCAACTATCTATAATTTAATCAGTTTTGGATGTTCGTTTTGGCACAAAGATCACTATTGTAGGTCTAGGGGTTAGTCTAAGTCGGTTATGTCCCTTCAGGGTTGGAGAAATCAGTTATTGAAGTAGCTAGCTGTAGGAAAATGTTGAGTCTCGAACACCAGAGTGTTAATGGCTTATGAGTCAATACACTTAATGAGGTGTTACATTAAAAATTCAAAGCCAGTGAGTCCCATCTGACCACGGCTATAAGTCCGGCTGGCTGCGGAGCTTGTAGCATTTCGCCTGAATGCAGAGCTCGGGCGTTAACCGCTTGTCGTTAAGGCCCTTGAGAATCACAGCCCCTTCATGGCGCTCACTGTTCCAATCACCATGAAGTTGCCCTTGTCGGTGTTCACCGGCGTGGTGACCGGCTCGACAATGGACGTGTTCACATACACCGAACTGACATAGCTACCGACATCGTGGACGAGAACCGGAATACTTTCTGCAGGGACAAACGGTTTGAGCAACCCACCAAGGAAGCCCAAATCTTCCTCGAGACTTTCATCAGTTGCATTCATGCCACCTATCGCCAACGGCAAGAGGAGTAAAAAGTGCAGATAAACGCTAACCTGTAAAACATATATCCTCCTCGTTACTTGTATTCGACGGCCATTGACTGTGTGTTGTTGACCTTGACCCACGCCTTGGCCACCACGTCGGCCCAGAACTCAGAGGTCAGCAGCTTGCTGATACTGAAGTTCGCGCGCGAATAGTTCTGGATCATCTCTACCTGATAGCGTTCCTGCAGGGCTGTGCGGACTTCGTAGTGGGTCTTGATGTCATCGACGAGGCCTAACGACTTGGCTTGGGCGCCGGTCCACAGTAAGCCGGTAAACAGGTTCTCGTTGTTGGTATCGAGCTTGTCACCGCGGCCTTCCTTTAAAGCCGATACAAACTCGCCATAGAGCGGTTCAAGGACAAAGGTTTTCAGGTGCGCCTCGGCATCGGGATCGCGGGGTTTGAACGGGTCAAGCAATGTCTTGTGCTTGCCTGCCGAATAGGTACGGCGCTCGATATCGATGTGCTCAAGAAATTTATCAAACCCCCAGCCGTCCATCCGAACCCCGACTGAGCCAATCAATGAGTTCTTATGGGCAAAGACCATGTCGGCACTGCTGGCGATATACAGGCAGGCTGATGCGCAGAGTTCGCCGATGCTGAAGTAAATTGGCTTGTTGGTGGTGTCGCGCATCGACATGATGGTACGGTGCAGCTGCTCGGCCTGTACCGGGCTGCCCCCGGGTGAGTTGGCTTCAACGATAATCGCATGGGCCAGCGTGTCATTCATGGCGCGCTCGATGGCTTCACTGAGGATCACGCCGTCGCCGGTATTGGAGCCCCGTTCAACATTGCCTTCGAGCTTGATTAGTGCGATATGCGGGACCGGCATGTTGAAAAAATGGTTGATGTAGAGGGTGTTGCCGATAGCAAAGACAACCCCGAAAACGATAGCTCCCACCTTGATGTAGTTGGCGCGGGTATTGTTACGGTAGCGGCGCATAAAATCGACTAAATGGTTCTTTAAGGTGGCCATAAAGGGTTCCTTACATACGTTGATACTGGCGGATAATGGTTGTGCCAAGAATGATGGTGATCCCGATAAACAGCAGCGGGGCAAACCGCCAGGCGATCTCGCTGGTAATTGGCACCACGATGTAGAGATACATCAAAACCAGCACGACAAAAATCATTCGGAACGACAGTGCCGCGGTCTTGATATTCTGGGTTGAAAAATGGTTCATTCGCAGCCGGTAGGTGTAATAGGCATCGGCGAAGAAGGCGAATATCAGCACTCCGGCCATTAACATCCACTCAAACATCATGTTCAGCCTGAGCATCGCCCGGTAGGCCACCAGCTTGGTGTTTTCAATCGCCCGCTCGGTGAAGTCGCTGTACGACACCAGAAATTTATTGCGCTTGCCACGTCGGTCTGGCTCCGGGTAGGGCACATACATCCCATTAATAAACCCCTCGACACCGGTCTCGACGAACAGGGCCCGATACCACCTGGCTGAACGATCTACGACCTCGTCGGCGCGGGACTCGGTCAACATCTGCTGGGTGATATTGAGCTCGCGGTTGAGCTGCTCTCGAAACTGCTCGGGCTGGACCATGAACCACAGGTAGAGCAGGGTCAGCAGTACTGAGGTACACACCAGATAGGCCCAGCGATTGGCGTACTCCCGGTCTTTGAGGAGAAGGTCATTGCCGCTCCGTTCGAAATCATCGTATTTATCCGCCATGCAGGCCTCCGAATAACAGGGAGTCAGGCTCGGACACCAGTGCGTTGATGCGTGCTTGCATCGGTTGCTCCTGGGAATAGGTGAGAATATCCATTGCCCGTAAGTGTTGGCGCGTGACGATGTGGTGCATCAGCAGTACGGTTGCCTGGCGCCGGACCGTGGGAGCAACGTCCCGGTAGTCACTGATCTCGACAGTGAACTCATGCTGGCGCAGGAAATCCAGCAGCGGGGACTCGTAGGCATCCCAGATTTCGACCTTGACCGGGTCGGTGCTGGTTACCAGGTAGCAATGCAGGTGGGAGATGGCATCGAACATGGCCAGGAATGTTGCCTTGTAGGCCAGGGTACAGTTGTTGTGCTTCAGGTATGTCTGGGTCCAGGCATGGTGCATCTCCTCCAGGGTCATTTCCAGTAGTGTCGATTCCTGACGGTGGGGCGGTGCCGGCAGCTGGTCGGTCAGCATCTCACAGACACTGAACTGCATTTCCTGTAGCGACGGCCATTGCCGCACCTGTTTCGCCAGCCCGTCGCGCAGGGCTTTGGGCAGCTTGCGGGTCAGGTAGAGATAAGGTGTTTTGTCTTCAAAAAAACTCATCATTCCTCCCTTGGCTCTACGGGTAGGCGAAGCAAGATTTTGTCGCCGTTGGAAAATGAACAGATGGCCTGAAGGTTAGGGAGCGACGCCACCAGCCAGGGTGGAAACAGCGAACGCTCCTCGCCGGTTACCCTCACGCCGGCACCGCCACCAAACTCTGTTATGCCTTCGGTCGTGTGGGTGGCGTTTGATCTCATCGTGGACTCGCGGTTGATATCGGCTTCGTTGAATTTTTCACTGACAAATTCTTTGGTAACCGAATCCTCGCAGCGCAGGGCTATGGTATTGGCGCACAGGCCCTTAACCCGGTCGGCGGTGGCGGGCGAGGTTTTCTCGACAATGTCTGGCATGCTCTGGGTGGCCAGTATCAGCTCGAATTTACTTTGGCGTCCGACGGCAAGCAGGTCGAGCACCGACTCGTTGAGGGCGTTATGGGCTTCGTCGATCATAAAGCTCACCTGGGGCTCCTTGCCGGAACCAAAGTTGTAGCGCTCTGCCGAGGCGGCCGCCACGGCGCTGGATGCCAGCTTGGATATCGCCCCGGAAATAATCGGGTCAGTCAGGCCGTCGGTGGCCATGTAGAGCACCCCGCCGGAGTTCGATAAGTCCCGCAGGTTGACGACTTTCGGGTCGTTATCCATAACCCCGTGGTCGCTCGGCGACAGCAGACGAGATAGCGGGTCGGAACACAACTGCTCCAGCACAGCGTTAAGCGAGCCGGTCTTGGAACGTACGGCGTTGGGATCCTGACTGTACTGGTCGATAATGCCTGACACAGCTGGTTCCGGATTGTCCTTGGCCAGCACTGTGGTATAGAACTGGCACTTGGCTTCAATGGGCTCTTTTGACAGGGCGGTGAAACGAGCCTGAATGGCTGACTGCCAGTTCTCGCCAAAACGAACTTCAAAGTAGCGGTTAAGGGTTTGTTCGACCAATGCCACCAGGCCTTCTCGCAGGTAGTAGCGGATGCGCATCAGGGTCGGCTTTTCGCCGGTGTATTCCATGGCCTGGACTATCTGGTTCACCCGCTCCCAGCAGAATGAACGGAAGACTTCGCCGGATGAGCCGCCGGCCGGAATGGTGTTGATCACCCGGGTGGCAATTTCGGTCGAGCGGTTATAGTTGGCCAGGCAGTCGATGACGCACGACTCCGAGGCATTCGCCGGCGCAAAATAATGGAAGTCATCCGGACGCCCCTGCCTGATTAGCTCGGCCTTAAGGCCCTCGCGGAGCTCCGGGGTGTTCTTGGGGTCAATCAGAATGAGCAGGCAGTTGGGATCGGACCACAGCTTATTGAGGGCGATGAGCTTGAGCAGGGTGGTCTTCCCGGTGCCAGGCAGGCCGACGATGATGCAGTGGGCTCGCCAGGTGTCGTGACGAACGGTAATTGCCTTCTCATCGTCCAGCCCCATCAGGAATGGTTCGCCGCCCAGCACCTCGGTGATTTCAGGGTTGTGGTCGATGAACTTTTTCAAAACTGGCGGGACGGTCAGGGCGCGACGGTGCGATGGCAGCGCGGCAATCCGGTACATGCTCGACGCATGCTCCGGGCCATATCGGTATCCGGTGCCGAGGTAGGAGCGATTGGGGTCTTTTAAGGTTTTCTGTCGCACGTCTTCTAGCGTCTCGACCACCAGCCGGTTGGAGCACAGCTTGTTTTGGATTTTTATCACCGGCCAGGCTTGGCGAAATCGAACCAGAGCCATCAGCAGGCAGGCAATGAAGGCCATCCCACAGAGCGCGAGTGCGTCCGGTACTTTGGTGCTGCCGCTGAAATAGTGAACCAGCAACGACCAGCCACCGTTGAGGGCAAAGAAGACCGCGGCCAGACCCCAGATGAAAGATTGCTTGAGCTCGAAGATTTCCCGGAAGTAGTTATCGACGGTGTGCATCTGCAGCTGCTTTTTCATCGCTTAACTCCCTCTTTCAATAAGCCGATATCCCTTGCAAGGTGGCTCGACAGAATGATGGACTCGGTTTTCTCATTGATAGTGAGCGTCTCGGGCAGTTGGCTGGCGTTAAACTGCGTGGTGACCTTGCCCATTGGCGAAACCAGCGGGAAGATTTGTTTGGCCTTGCTGGCGGTGACGCCGAGTATTTCGCACAGGGCCTGCAAGATATTCTTGTTGCTCCTGAACGCGGCCTCACCAAATCCCGGCACTTCCACCAGCTTGAAGCACTGTTTCTTGTCGCCTTTAAGACCGTCGATGATGGCCACGGGATCCAGTGCCGGGTAGAGGTCAGCCAACTGCTCAATGGCACTGATGGTGATCATCAGGTGGTGCTGGTCTTTGGAAAGCAGCAGGGTATTGGCTGACACCTGACCGTCGAGATACCCGCGAAGCGCCAAATAGACCAGACCAAGCGCGGCAGGCGAACACTCCTTGCAGCTACCCTGTTGCTCTGACTTGGACTGTCGCGACTGTTGGCGCTGGGCTGGTTTTTGTACCACCGGCTTATTGGCACCCTGCTGGTGGTCAGTGCCTGACGATACTGGGGGAGTCATGGTTAACCCCGGTGCCGGCTCCTCTGAGCCTGAAGCGACCGCCCCCGGTTTCACGCCAATGCCCATGCCGCCCCATTCTTCGTCCTTGTCGGTCGCGGTTTGGTTAGAGGCCGGTGGCATGGTCGTGACATTAGGTGCTGTATCGGGACCGTCGTTGGCAAATTTGATGGCCGTTTTTTTCCGGTTGGGCTTGTCGGTTGCCGGAGCGTTACCGGGCTTATTTTTCTTGCCCGCAGGTTTCTTCGGTTGACTGTTTTTGCCGGCGCCAGTGGAAGGTGATTTTTGCCCCGCTGCGCTTTGTTGTCCCGGCTGCACAGTATTAGATGCAGTACCCGCTGGTGGTGTCTGTGATGCTGCCCCCTGCGCCGGACTTGATTGAACGGCAGGACTGGAATTCGACGCCGGTGCTGAAGGTTGCTGTATTGGTGGCTGAATCGCAGGTTCGATATGACCGTCGTAATTGAAGGCCGTCTTGAACTGCCTGTTGGGCTCGGTATAGGTCACGTCCCCGTTAACGGCGATATTGACAGTTTCGCCGTGCGAAGAGAGCAACAGCTGGCAGTCAGTCAGAGACGGCGGGACAATACTGTAGTCATAGGCCACACCGACAAAGTTAAGCCTGACGACATTTACCTTAACCTGAACGTTACTCTCATCGTGGAATACCAGTACCGAGGTGTTGGACTGTTCATGGTTACGGATGACGATAGCGCTGCTTTCCAGCAAGGAAAGGACAGCCTTTGGATCTACCGGAACACGGTTCACCTGAAAACTATTGATGGTTTTAATGATGTCTTCAATAGCTTCGGGGTATCTGAGGTACACCTCGTCATGGATAACAAACAGGCGTGAATTGGGTTTGTTAACCTTTTTCCATTTGTTTTTCCGGCAGTCTTTAATGGCATTGAGCAGGGATTGCTCCAAGCCGGAGCGGCGTTTACCCAGTAGCTTATGGAACTGGGTTTTGAGGTCGCGTTCTGCAGACAGGTGATCGGCGGTACGGACACAGACCTCGATATACCCGTCGCGCTTGTTGTAATTTTGTAGGGCACTGACGATAGGTGCAGAGAGATCATCTGTAGGGTCAAAGAGCCATTTTTTGACAATGCCGTTAATCATTGAGGTGATCATGATGGCCGCTATTTTTTCATGACCACGGTGAGCCCGGTGTGGATTCCAGACAATGTGATAGCGCTCGACGTTGTTCTTGTCTGCCCATTCGTAGATGGTTTCGGCCTGGGGTTGCCAGATCACATCTTCTGCGCGCATGCTGACTACATTGATATCCGAGATGATTTTTCCGCAGTCATGCATCACCCCGCAGAGCCAGGTGGCAAACTGCCAGCGCGGCTCTCGTCGCCGCTCCACATCCTGAAAGCCAATGGGTTCAACTTTGCGGTTCTTGGCCAGACGCAATGACATGAGGCCAACTTCCAGACAGTGGCTAATCAATCCGCCGACTTCATTGTGGTGATGGTATTCGCTGGCAGGCAGCAAGTGATAGTAGCCAATCAGCTTGTTAATCACCGGCAGGTACGTATTGGCAAAACACGGGAATTTTTCATCAGGAGTCCCCATCGTCATGCCTGACGAGAGGAAGGTCTCCTTGATAACAGACCTGAAGGCATGCCCGATACTGGCTTCATCAAGCAGTGGGATACCTTCGGCACTGGGCGGGTATTTGATCATATCACTGACCAGTGCCTGCAGCTCATTGATTCTTGCCTGCTGCGACTCGGCATCAAAGAAATCCTTGCCGTAGTAGGCGCGCTGCACTGCCTTTAATGACAGCTTCAAGGGCAGGGCGACGTAATGGCTTAAGGTATCCCAGGCTTGATTTGACATAGACCCACCTTATCCGGCTTGTGCTGACAGGTGTTCATCGATGTCAATTTGCTTGGCAGTATCAACACCGTTCGCTGGGGCTTCGGGTGCTTTTTCAACTGCCACCGCTTCGGGCCCGGCATCGGTTTCGGGCTTAGCGATATCGGCATCGTTAGTGGCGGTCTCGGCCGGACTCTCACCGGTCATCTCGATATCGTCCAGGAAGCTTGATACCTGGGTACGGACCTGGTTTCGGATCCTACCGCCTGAGCTGATGGCCTTGAGCTGGTTGGTAATACGGTAAATATCATTGTTGAGTGTGCCGAACGGGCGGATTGCGCGGAGTCGGACATTGCGCATCTGGGAGTCTGTAACTAGCCCCAATAGCCAGTAGCCTTCGATGCGAGAAACCAGCCCATCAATGATTTCCAGTTTTTTGATCACGTCGTTAAAAATCCAGTGGGTAACCGGCACGAGGTGATTGAAATAGTCCGGCGTGACAATTGCCGGAACAGTGGCTTTGCGGTGAGCTCGCTTAATAGCGCGGGCTTCGCGGCGGAACTCTTCGATCCCATCGTTGAGCTCATCGAATAACGGGTCAAAGTTTGCGGTCACGGCCTGACGGTGTGACTCATCATCATCGGTGTACTGCAGTAGTGTCGCGACACGCTGTATGGCACCGAAAAATGCCCCGCCTCGCTCAGACAGGAACAGGTGGACAGTTTCACTCTTACAATCGATATAGCGCTCAAGGGCGCGGCGTTTGATCTCGATCTCAGCCATAGTGGTCTTCCTTAATCGGTTGGCGTTGTTGTTCATCTTCAACGGCCTCGCGCAACATGAGGAGGCCTGCGGTTTCTAACCGGGGTACAAAGATCCCTTGCTGCTTGCAGAAACGACGAAGCATCAGGCGCTCTTGTTTCAAGTTTTCCCGATAGCAGTCTTGCAGGTATCGGTACATGGTCAGCAGCGGGGCTAGGTGGATATCCAGACGGTCATAGAGCGCCATTTCGGCGTCAGTCATGTATTTGTACAATGTTGTGCGTGAATAACTGCCGTCCTCCTCTGCTGGTATTAGGTAGTTACGTTGTCGTGCCTTGCTCAGCTGGTCCGGTGTCAGGCCTGCATAACGTTTGTACCGCCCGGTATGTTCACGCGAGTAATCGCATATACGCAGGCGATAAGTCATTGCCTTATCCCATAGGTCATTTTTCGAAGAGCGGTAGCTAAACCCGATCAAGACATGCCCTATTGAGTTCTTGGTAGTCTCCCTTGACTCATAGCATTCGCCGCTTTGCTGTTTGTGGGGAGCCCGGTAGTGCTGCTCAATGCAGTGCTGGATTTTCTCAACACACTGAGTGGCATCATCCGTGATACGTAACCGCCAGCTTTCAAGTTGCTGTTGCGTACTAATGACGTTTTCTTCGATTGGCATACATGCCTCCCTTCTACGTCAGGTAATTGTCGGACTGATTTACAGCACGGTTTTCCATTAGTGAGACGATTTTCACTAGTTAATTGGGTTTTTGAGGATATTGCCGAGAGCATGGGAAGGGGGCGTGAAATCAAGCAAGGCGTCGCGCCCTGACTATCAGGTGCCCACCGAGCCAAATAAGTGGGTCTACAAAGCAGGAGTTAATCCACATGGGCCTTCTGTCATTTCGCGATAATTTGCACTCACTTTTTATTTATGGGTAATTCATATGATTTATTTATTTCTTTTTCGAGTCGCTGTTTTGCTCTGGATTCTGATCTTCTTGGGGGCTGTAGTTGCTCGCTGGCTAGGACTGTTTTGATGATGATGGCCAGGGTCGATGATGGATCCTGGCTAAACAAGGAAGCTCGGCTGGAAGTTAAGCAGTTTCTGCCGGCGATTCCCACCGCTCCGGGCCCGGCTACCTCCTCGGGTGGTTTGTGGTCCGTTTTCAACTATCTCCGTTCATTTCCTGCAGCCTACCGGTCTTCAGCCTGGCTCCATAGCTTGTATATGGGCTTGAACGTCCTTGCCTGACCCTGATAGATATTTGCCTTCACGGATAACACCATCTATCGCCAGTCTTTAGTTATCTGTGGCGACTGTCCAATCCGGACACAGACATCAGGTATTGCCGGTAACCCTGGAAGCTGCCGGCTATTAGGATGGTTTGCTGTCGTCAGGGCTCGAACAAGTGCTCCGGCATACAGGGCTCAAGCCGGGCTAGGGCTGAAGATGGTCGATACCTGAGTATATCGGTGTGTATTGTCGGGCATCACTACCGATACGGACAGGCTCTCGGGTAAATCGTGGTGGTTGTCGGGCATAACATCTGATACGGGCAGGGCCTTGGCTTTGCTATAGAAATCGTCGGGAATGGCGACTGATGCGGGCTGGCTTAACCTGTGTAGGCTTATGGTTGGGCATGGCATCTGATACGGACAGGCTCTGGGGAGTAATTCACCGAATCGGTCGTATCAATTAAGTTTTAATTAATATCTATTTTAATGTAAACCGAGCTTCGGTTTACATTTTAGGTGAAAATTGTGTTTGGTTTACATTATTAAATAGTCAACCGAATGTTAGGTTGGGTATGTGCGATAGCTCTTGAAGGACCGAATTTTCAGCAACAATGGGCTCGTTTTGATTAAGTTTACATTAGAGTAATGGTTAAGGGGGCGTTAGGTTGGATCCATTTTTTCTGAGTTAGATTTTCCTTATCAATATTAATGTAAACCGAACTTCGGTTTACTACCTGAAAACGCTGTATAATTGCGGTTTTACTGGTTTTAATTGCCGCTTGTTCAGCTGATTTAGGAAAATAATCAGTTAGGTTTACATTAGAGTAATGGTTAAAGACATATTGGGTTGGAAAAAGAAGCTTCACCTTATGTTAACCATATTAATTAATGTAAACCGAAGCTAGGTTGGAAAATACCATGCAAGATTGAATAGTGGTTTTGAGTGCAGATTATTGCTTACCCCATTTTTACACCAAAAACACACCATTTTTACACCAAAAACACACCATTTCGTTGCTCGGTGCTTATTGTTAGTGGTTACTTACCCCATTTTTACACCAAAAACCTACCAAAAACACACCATTTTTACACCATCTTCGTTTCTGCATTAGCTCGATGGCAATGTTTTAGATTCAATTTCGGATTAAGGAGCCGAAAAAGGCTCCGCTAATTAGTCCTTTTGTATTCACCAGCCCCTATCTTTAGGGACGAATTAAAGATCTCTTTCAATGTAAGGATGTGAGTATGAATATTTTCGCTATCGATGTGGGATTCGGTACGACGGCCGTGGTGGATAATATTAATGGACATGACTCGTCGGTGCGGTCTTTTGCGTCTCGTGCAGTACCTGTTAGCTATGGTAAAAGAAATGCGCTGACTGGCGGTGTTCTTCAGGAGCGAGAGAGTATCGTTGTACGTGTTGATGGTATTGACTACGAAGTTGGACCTGATGTTGCTGATATTGGTGCAGCCAGCGAAGTACGCACCTTAAACGACAGCTATATTACATCCAGCCGTTACAAGGCTTTATTGCTTGGAGCCTTGGCACATTGCAAGTTTGATTACATAGATATGCTGGTCGGCGGATTGCCTATTTCCAACTTGGGTCGTAGTGACGAGCTGAAGGCCATGATGATTGGTAAACATAAGATCGGAAACCGTACCATCATCGTAAAAGATGCCCGAGTTATTCCCCAACCACTGGGGGCGCTGATGCACTTTGCCAAACACCGTGCCCATCATGAGAAGTCAGACATGATGGCGGTTTTAGCAAGGAAAACATGGCTGACAGCAGATCCTGGCTATGGCACCTTCGATTACCTGACCTGTAACGGTGTCGTTCCTGATGATTCACGTTCTGATGCCCACCCTTTCGGTCATGGACGGATTCTGGCCGACTGCTGCGAGTATTTGTCGCAGATCTTTGGCTTCGATATCAATGTCGAGGTTGTTGATAAGGCATTTCGCACCGGATCCCTAAATGTGTTTGGTCATAGTTATGATTTCCCTGGAACCTCAGGGGATGATATCAGTTTTGATGTCACACCGATTATTGAAAAGATAACTAGTGATGCCGTTGACGCCATGAAAAACAAAGTTGGTAATGGCGTGGATATTGACGAGATCCTTGTGAGCGGCGGACCTGCGGAATTGTATTTGCCTGCAATAGAGAAAGCTTATCCCAAGCATAAGGTATCGTTGATTGATAATCACGGTGTCGCCGTTGCGTTAGGTATGGGCGAGATTGCCAGGCAAATAACAGGCGCTTTAAACAGAAAGGTAAAGGTGGCCTGATGATTGATATCTGGATTGATGGGTTGGGCCAGCAACACCGTGGTAAACAGTTGGTTCAGAAGGTCGAAGCAGGCTTCTATCTCTGGCTGGGGCTTGGCGAACATGAGCGCACTGATGCGCTAGCTCAGTGCCTGGTGTATATGCAAAGTAACTTGTCAGAAGAAAAACTACGTTGCCGTTTTTCCGAGCGTGGTTTTTCTGAGCTATATCAGCATATCCAGTCAATTTCCAATCGGCGGATTTGGCTAGAACGCTATTACTCGATGTACTTATTAAATGCGATTAAACCCATCTCAATCAATTCAGATACTCAACAAGAAGCAGAGGTGATTAAAAAAGATGCTGGTTCGACCAGTGATTATGATGTGCCTATTGATGATTCTTTAGCACAATATTTTACCTGATAACTATATCGCTAATTATATGTATTGGTAATTTCAATGCACTTTGTTGCTTATACATTTTTTGAGATTTGTCAATCTCATTTTTGATTAATTTTGACTTTTTTTTATTTAATAATTATTGGCAAGCGGTTGGTGCCGCAGGCAAAAGGCATTTTGCCATGGTGAAAATATCCGTCGTTATAGGATTAACGAGGTATATAAAATGAGTCAAACAGAGAACATCCTACAGTCAGTGTATGATGCTAGTCTCGCACTGATTATTGAGTATCAAAAGCTAGCGCAGGTTGATCCTGATGGCGCTAAGTTGTTACTGTCATGCACGGAAGCAGACGTAGAACGTTTTGCATCAATGGAAGTAACAAAGCTCCTCAAGGTTCGTACATCTTCAAAAATACTTCCACTTTCCTTTCCTTTAATTAAGTCTGGAACAAGTTGTCACAATGGGTTCTCGCACTTCCTAGATGCGGTTGAATCTGAGCAATTTCGTAACTTCACGTTGTTCGTAGAAAACTCCCGTGCATATATGACAGCTTCCTGTATTAAGGAGGCTGCCCATGGTAACTAACGACTTCCATGAAAAGCATGAACACGAAAAAATAGCGGTTCAAATGCTCGATCATTTTGCATCAAAATACACCATTGAAAGTGTGTTGGGATATATGCCGAAATTGGCAGAGGTTGAGCGAAAACGTCGTGGGACTAAATCCAAAACCCGTAACGGTGCGCACTCCCATTTTCTAGAAGCATCCTCAGTGTGCTGGATGATTACAAATCGTCTGTGGATGAGCTATGCGCAGATCACTCGCGATCCCTATATTAACCGCCCTCTCAATCCGACAGCCATGCTTCGTTCATTTGAGTACGTTAAAATGTTTCACGCAAACGTTTGTGACCACGTTGATTTCAATCGATTTTATTCTGTCCTAAAACTAATTTGCGAGAAATCAATTATGCTTTCGAATTGTTCGGACTGCGGGAGTTTATATATTTCCAAAAGGACGACAATTTACCGTGTATGTCCGTGTTGTGATCAAATGAAACGTTTTGATTAATCAATTCAATATTACCTGAGCCTCGCCCTGTGCGGGGCTATTTTTTTAAAACCCATTTAATCGGTAAAAATCGCCTGACTAATCAGGGCATATTGCTTTTAACAACGGCCACACTAACCCTATTGTAATTATCAGGTGGTCGCTGAATGAAAACCGTCCTACTTATATCACTCCTATCGCTACCGGTTATGGCCGACAATTATATTAGCTCTGACGATGAGCCAGGGGGGTGGCACTATTACGTGGACCCAGCCAAGGAACGCGACCCTGAAAAAAAGGAACCACCGAAGGTAGTCCAGGCTCAGGCTCAGTCCCCGACACCACAAGCGAAACCTTTGTCAGCAGCCTGGATACGGACCATGTGGCCGAAGTTTGTCGATGCGGCCATTGATGATCCAAGTGACTCGAATATCAAGCGTGTTCGTTATATGCAGCGTGTGATAATGGATAAGTCATCACTATTTAGTGACGCATTCATGCGAGATGTTATTTCTAACCCCGTCCTCGATGAAACAATTGCAAGGCCGGTATCTCAGTTTGGACTGTTAGCTAAAACCGATGCCATTTATGGCGGTAAAGATAACGCATTAAAAGAGATATCAAACAAAGCAGGCCTATGGTTCTTCTTCCAAAGCACCTGTCCCTATTGCAATAAGCAGGCTCCCCTGATGCAGCGTTTGAAGGATAGGGGGTTTGATATAGCCGCCATATCACTTGACGGTGCGCCACTGTCTTCAGGCTTTTTTCCCCGCTACGTCATCGACCATAACGGTTTGGCAAGGCAGCTGGGTGTCATGCGTGTGCCTGCCATGTTTTTGGTCAGCAATGATGCCACGCAAATTATGCCACTGGGGCAAGGCCTGCAAACGGAGAGTGAACTTATCACGATCATGCTTAAACAGGCTAAGGGGGGAGGGATCATTGATAAAGGAACTTATGATTCGGCGGTCAGTGTGAGCACGTTGCCTCAAATTTCCAATCTAGACATGCTTGACCCAGACAAAGCAGCCAATGATCCCGATTATCTCTACCGTGCCCTGGAGGAGAACCTGAAGGCACAGCAGGGGGTGATGTTCTAATGAGAATAACATTGGTCGCCCTAATATTTTTCAGTTCCTTTCTGGCTGCGCAACCCGAAACACCGGCTTTGCCTGAAATTCATGCGGTGCCTTATGCGAAGCTGCCCGACTTAGATGCGCTGTATAACAAGATAGAGTCGAGCCGTAACAATGAGACAGCCACCTATGACGTTAAAAGTATGCTGGCCTTCTTTGCTGCAGTCCTCCCCGGCTTACGTTATGAAGCCTATGTCAAGCGCTCGCCACTGGCGGTTAGCGGCTATTCTGCCACCGAGCAAGCGAGCTTTGAAATCACCCAGTTATTACTTACTGAACCTAAAGCGCTGAGCGCAAAAGAATACGAATTCTATCACCGCCGTGTGTTGAACGATGCCAGCAATACGATTGACAGGCTAAGCATTGTTTTAGTGCGACTTAAAGAAGAGATTAGCGAGAGAGAGGCCAAGTTATGACAATCCGGAAATACCTTTTCTCAGGTCTGCTGGTGGCCTTTTCAGCGTTTGCACATGCAGAGAGCCCGATGGAGAAGATTTTCAACGGTTACTCCACAGGACATGCGGCAACCTCTTTTGAAACCCAAAAAAGGAACGGGTTTAGTGGTGGGGCATTTTCCTACCGTCAGAGGTATATCACTGAGAATCTTGTTAGCTTTAAACCGCCAAGCATCAAGTCTGGCTGTAGTGGAATCGATATCCACTTAGGAAGTTTCAGTATCGTAAAGGATATTGCTGGCCAGCTACAGAACTCAATGCGACAGATCGCTGCCGGGGCCGCCTCCTATGCCTTTAACCTGGCTCTAGATGCACTTTGCTCGACATGTGCATCTAATATGCAAAAGCTCAAAGATACCATGGATAAGTGGAACAAGTTCTTTAAAGAAGGCTGTGAACTCGGCGAGCGCCTGATGGCGACCGCGATTGGACCTGAAGCCGAAGCTAAGGCACGCAATGCTGACCTGTTTGGCTCCGCCGCTGCAACAGGCTTGGTCGATGGTTTTGATTCTTGGACTGAGAAAATTACTGGCTGGGATGTGACCCGCGTAGAAGCTGAAGTGAATGGAAATACCGAGGGGCTTGAAGGGAATCTTCTATTCCAGGCATTCGAGGTATCCGGTGTGAATAACTGGACAATTAACTTCAATGGTGGTGATTGGACCTATAAGGAGCTGTTGATGTCGCTGGTTGGTACGCAAATCAAAAAAGATACCGGAACTACAGAAACTGCGGCCAATGGGGAAGAAAGCACCTCGATCGCTTATGTGGCCATTTCGCCTGTCATCACTTTTAACGAATTATTTATCGAACGCACGAAAACTAATAATACTGTTAATAACCTTAAATTCCTGCGTTGTAATGATACTGATTGTCTAAATCCTACGGAAGTAGATAAATCGACATGGTTACCACTTGCTGAAATTATCAAAAAAATAATAATGCCGCCGGGCGGACAGCCGGACATGCTTCAGCGCTACCGTTATAAGCTCGATTTCTCTTCAGAGCAGGTAAATCTCATCAATTCAAGTCCACTTGACCTTTATCTGATTATTCAGGGATTGGGGAAAATGAAGAGCGAGGGGCTTGCAGGCGAGCAGGGTTTTGGGGCAAGGATTGCTAATTCTACCGCCTTGTCTTACGCCGAAAGTTTTTATCTTGATTGTTTAAAAGTTCTTGATTTCATGGCCGCATCCCCAGCTGTGAAAGAACACCAACCGATTGAGACATGGATTAACGAAGCAAAGGATAGGCTTAAGTCTCAATTTAACGAATCTAAAGAAGAACTTTCGAAATCTGATGCTGATGTACTGCTTGATGCCATTAATCAGGCGAAACAGTTCCGTGATGCCTTGGCCCTGGGAGGAAATCAATAATGGAGTTCACAATTTATACTTCGGGTAATTTCGATTTCATGATGATGATCTTTAATGGCCTTGCCATGGCATTTGATGAAGCCTCGGGAGATTTTGGTAATGCCAACTACATCATGGGACTAGGTCTGGTTATTGCCGTCTTTGCCGGAAGTATCAAGGGGATCATGGAAAAAGGCCAGCCTGATTTATCGCTGGTCGCTAAAGGCTGGGTGCTTTGGTGCATTTTATTTTTACCTCGGACAGATATTGCCATTGAGCATGCCGGGACGGGGGATGTGGCTTACTACACGGGCATCCCTGCTGGCCTTGCTATGGGTGGGGCGGTCGCGACACAAATCCCGGTATCGATGGTGGATACGCTGGCCAATATTTTCGTCATGCCCAGTTACAGTGGCGAACATATTGACGCTTTCAAGACATTGATTAAGCAAGAAAGGGTAATAGCCAGTCATCCAAAGCTGACCACGTTGACTTACGGCGCGCAATCGACAGATTTTGTGAAATCATTCGATAACTACATTCAGGACTGTGTTCTGCTCGATATGGAAATGGGTGTGAACCAGGATGTGTTCGGTGCGATGCTACGGACTTCGGCTGACCCCTGGGCCAATATGAAGGTAAATTCCGGATCTTGGTTTACACAAATCAAAATTAACTCTGGCAGCTCTGATTTTGAAACCATGACCTGTACTGATGCCTATTCAGCACTTGATAGCCAGCTTGGTAGCAGCAGTAGTGCTTTTGCGACTGTACTTAATAGTATCAATGAGCAGGAAGGTATTGATGTTTCTCAGGTAACCAACTCCATGTTACAGATGGGAGGCGGTAGTATTGATGCGTTTACCCTCCAGGTGAACAATTTCATTGATTATCGGCTCATGCAAATCTCCAGCGGCATGAGTGACGGGTCAAAGCTCGACCATTATTTTGATGGTATTCAGTTCCAGGCTAAACAACAGCGAATTATGAGTATGTCTGGGGATGCCAACCTGTGGATGGAGATGGCGCCGGTTATTACCACAATTATCGAAGCACTGATGTGGTTTATGGCACCTATTGTCTCATTTATGGTTTTGTTAGGGACGGGACACAGTTTAATCGTCAAATATTTCCGCTTCCTTGTTGTTGTTGGGATGTTCCCCGTGGTGTCTATCCTAATTAATCTCTATTTGGATTGGTCGATTACAAATTACATAGAGCCTTATGCAGCCAGTGGTGAAATCTGGTCTATTGGTGGCCTACACAACTTTTACACGACAGCTGGGAGCTATGTAGCTATCGCGGGTTATTTGACGATGGCTATCCCTATGATTGCTTATGCTTTTGTGACAGGTTCGGATTATATGATATCTGGTCTGGCGAACCGTATGGGCTCGACGGCGCACATCAACCCGAAGGCGGCATCGCCAGATGTGGCTAGCCCCGTATCGAATGGTGTTTACCGGTTTGGGAATCAATCAATGACCATGACGGATAATGGGACGGTACATACCACTAGCGCGTTAAATGACATCAATGCTCCCAAACTGAATGCTATTTCACAAACAAGTCAATCAGTTAATCAGCAATTGCAACAGGCTAAGACTCAGTTATCAGCCTCAGAGCAGTCAGCCCAAAAGTCCGTGAGCAAGATGCTAAATCGCGTGACGGAAGCAATGGATACCAAGGGATCGGGCACCGACACCACGACAAACCTGTCCCATAACGAACAGAAGTTAATGGGGCTGGCGGAAGATATTCAGAAGCAGACAGGTTGGACAGCCGACAAGTCCGTAGCTGCTGCCGCACAACTAACAGCTCATGTTGGCGCTGAGGGCAGAGGCAGTGTATCAGGTGGTATCCTGACGATGGCGATGGGCGGTGGTATTAAACTCTCCGGATCGGGCGATGTCAGGCTCACTGATAAAGAAATGGAGCAGGCTCGTAAGGCTATCGGGTTGAAGACTGACGATAAGGGGTCTGTTTCTGCAGATTTCCGTAAGTCGGATGCATATAAAGATATGCAGACCATAAACAAGCGAAACGGTTGGACCGACCAAGCCTCTAGGATGGTCAGCAATATCGACCGCTATGCAGAGCAGCAGCAGGTTGTCGATTCACTCGCTCGCTCTAGCCAGGCAATGGCCTCTATTTCAAACCCGGCCACAACTGACTTTACTAAGGCGGCCGAGCACAAGAAGTTTGCAAACTGGGTTGCCTCAGGCGGTAACTATATGCAGTTAAGTGATGAGGAAAAGTCATTACGTGCCGCTGCGATAGAGAAGAGTGCTGCGCTTTATCACAATAACGATATAGGTCGTGCAGCTGCGAAGATGTTCGTCAATGACTATAAGAAAATGTCAGATGACTTAGTAGGTTGGAAAGCGCCGGAGAAACCAGGTGAATTAGCAGGTAGTAAAGCACCTGCGGACACTGCTGCTGTTTACCAGAACCTCTCTGAAATGCTGGGCGGTGCCGGAAAGATGATCGGTGATAGCAACCTAATCACGATGTCTGAAAATATGGCCGGAATCGCTAGCAAGCTGCAGTCTGAGACAGCACCTAAACTTAACCGCCCTGAAGGTGTACCTACTAAGCAGAAGGTTAACCAAGACTTTAATGCCGAGGAATCTAAAACTGTGGGTCTTGTCGCGCAGGGAGATAAAGAGGCCAAAGCAAACAATGGTCAGGTGCTTGAGAACAAATACAATCAAAATAAAGATGTCGTCCGAACGTCTGGTTCTGCTCTGGCTGCAGAAGTTGCGAGCATGAACCCTGCTGTGGCCGCGGAAGTTGCCGAGGCGAAAACGAAAATTCCTGGTAACGTAGATACGCTACCATCAGAGGCGCTCGTGCTGGGTGATTCCGCTGTCGGTGTTCTGAAAGATGGATTAGTCGAAGCTTCCAATACTGCGATGAAATACATCGATACGGATACCCAGAAGGCACTAGATAAAGGCGTAGAAGGGGCCAGCAGTCCTAAGTTTGCCGAAAAAGGCATTGAGGCTGTTACCCAGCAGTCAGACATGGAGTTGGTAGCTGCTTTGAAAGATGGAACCGGTGTAAATGCCACCCGTGAACAAAGGTTAGAAGCGCTCGCGATCACTTCGGTGGCATTTGGTGATAACTCCCTGGTAAGCAATGCCGTCGAGGCTGGACGTCAGGGAACGCATCCTCATAACTCCGAACATAACGCTGCTCTGGAAGCTAAACAAAATGCAGTTAATCAATATCTCGGTAATCTCAAGCAGAGCAACCCGGAAGCCTACCGTGACCTGGTAACCACCAGCCAATTGTTGAATTCTGGTGCAATTACGGGCAAAGGGGTAGAGGCGATGCTAGCACCGCGGGGATCGCTAGATCCTGAACAAAGTCATTTAGCGGCGCAAACAGCGCAAACGCTTATGGATAACGGTGTCGCAGTTGATAAATCGGTACTGGAAAATGCAGGCTCTCAAGTCCGAAAGGTTGATTTACAAGGATTTGATCAAACCACTTACGGTAAGACTAACTACGGAGCCGGTACATCAGGATATCAACCTGATAAACCAGTACAGAACCAAGGTAGGGCGGTTGAGTTAGGTGAGCGTGTCAAAGCTGCCAATGATGTTGTGGCTAATTTATCTCAGCAGCAACGACCAGTCGCGATGGATGCCATTACCGCGTTGAAAAGTGAGGGTGGTTTGGCTGGCTACGCGGGCAGACAAGTTGAGATGTTCAATAATGGCAATTTAGCTCCGGCACAATTTGCCCAGGCTCGAAACGCCATAAACCAAATTGCAGATAACCTGGATGATAAGGCTCCTCAGTTTATCAAAGATGATGTTGCACAAGCCCAGGCTCAGGTTAATGAAGCGGCAGCCCAGTTTATGAATCCTGTGCCGCAACAAAATACCACGGCTGTTACTGATGAACGCGGCGATGGTTCCCATGTCGTCAGTACTAAATTATTTAATGCAGTAGAGCAAACACCGAAAGGTGAGCAAGTTGTTCTTAATGGAGATGGCTATACGAAGCTGGCTCAAAGCGATGACCGACAGCAGCAATATTTGCGTAATGAAAAGACAGGGCAAAACTATGTTCTTGACAATCAGGATACTTTCTGGTTCGGGGTTAAAATGAAACCTATCGAGGAAGATCAATTGCCGTCGAGTGCTCAAAATATGCTGCCTTCATCTGATTCAACGTCAAGGTATCATACTTCGTCGAGCCACGGAGAAGGCGCCTCACCTGCAATGGGCTATTACCAAAACTCAGGGCGTAATACTACCGACAGCTACCCGGTATCATCCCGTGGTTCTAATTCTGTTCCAGCAACAACCGATAATATTAAAGCTTCAAGTCCTGAGTCATCACAGAATCAAGCTGGCGATAGTTCTACTACCCCGGTAGTACAGGGACGTAGTCAAGGCTACTCTCCAGCGTTAGAACAGGCTCCAAACTACCGGTCAGGCTATGTTTATCAACAGTACAAACCAGAACATAATCCTCAGCCGAAAGACAACGCGAATAGTCATAATGCTCCTGTCGAACAAGAGCCAAGGAGCACTAACCATACGCCTCCGCAGTCTACAAATGTTTCCCAACCTTCGGTGGATCCTTTTCAGCGCATGGTTGAGCTAACACGTAATGAAGCATTATCGCCACAACAACCGGTACATCAAGCTGGCGTTAGCTCCTCACCAACACCAGAAAAAGTCACAGAACCAACCAGTCGTAGTGGTACTGAGTCTAAGCAAGCGAGTGATACCACCCCGGGTCAGTCCGGGCAGGGCCGTAATGATGTAGTTGCACCACAGGCACCTGTGGCTCAGGGCGGTGATGCTTCGCCACGCCCAGCAGAGCTTGCTGATAACGGTTTTACTGAGCCTAAGCAATCGGGTGACACTGCCCCGCGTCAGGCTGAACAGGGCCGTAATGATGTAGTTGCACCTCAGGCACCTGTGAATCAGGGCGGTGATGCTTCTCCACGCCCAACAGAGCCTGCTGGTAACGGTAGTACTGAGCCTAAACAATCGGGTGACACTGCCCCGCGTCAGGCTGAACAGGGCCGCAATGATGTAGTTGCACCACAGGCACCTGTGGCTCAGGGCGGTGATGCTTCGCCACGCCCAGCAGAGCTTGCTGATAACGGTAGTACTGAGCCTAAACAATCGGGTGACGCTACCCCCCGTCAGGCCGAACAGGGCCGCAATGATGTAGTTGCACCTCAGGCACCTGTAAATCAGACCACTGATAGTTCTCCACGATCATCGGAACCTACCAGTAAAGGTGGCACTGAATCTAAGCCAGCGGGTGATACCACCCAAGGTCAGTCCGGGCAGGGACGCAATGACGTAGTTGCACCTCAATCACCTGTGGCTCAGGGCGGTGATACTTCACCACGACCAGCAGAGCCTGCTGGTAACGGTAGTACTGAACCTAAACAAGCGGGTGACACTTCCCCGCATCAGGCTGAACAGGGCCGCAATGATGTAGTTGCACCACAGGCACCTGTAAATCAGACCACTGATAGTTCTCCACGATCATCGGAACCTACCAGTAAAGGTGGCACTGAATCTAA
>NZ_CANMZV010000024.1 GCF_947502415.1 uncultured Photobacterium sp.
AATGGGTGTTCACGTTAAACCAGAATAGGTGTTCACATTGAACCGGAATGAGTGTTCAGCATGGGCCGGAATACGCAATAAATAGAAGTCTTTAAATATCATTCAGTTATGTCAGACTATATCACTAATAATCTCCAAATTCTCACACCAAGACAAAATTCAATGGGTATGTAAAGTTCTGCATTAAGGTGTAATTTAGTAGTATTATCGGCGGTTTTCGCAACGCACGTTTCTATTCAAAACCGTGCAAAACTAGCCACCGCTAGAAGCGCTCACCTTTGTGCGTTTTGAGATACGAAAAGTTATCTGAAGGTAAAATCCATCTGAAAATCGTAACTCGTTTCTGTCCGTGCGACCTGAAGTCGTATGAAGCGTTGTTCACCACGATAAGAGTGAACCATCTGTATCACCAGATGCCCCTAGGATTCTGAATAAAGCAGCGAATCCGACAATGTAACGAAACTCGGTCGTTAGACTGAGTGGGAGTTGAATCGTGAGAGGACGTTCTTCCTGATAACCACAAATCGGGTAAGTGCTAGGGTGTCAGTATGATGAACGTAAGTGAATCCACGTAAGGCGCGTTATATGACGAAGCAGCGGAAGTGGTTAATACGCTGTGGCCAAAATGGCAATGAGAGTCGGAAAGAAGTTGGACAGTTCTCTTTCGTGATCGGTGTACTCTCCGCACTATAGTGGGCATCTAACCTGATATTTTGCGCGACATACGGAACAGGGTAAGCCTGTATATCTCCCTAGGGAAAGCAATCTATGAAGATCGCCGATAGGTATGCAGGTAAAGGAGGTTAGAGAAAGCAAATGCCGTGTTGTAATGATGCGGATACAGGTCGATATCTGGCGCGAAAGCGAGCTGACTTCTAACTGGTCTCCCGTTGCAAGATGATTTGAAGAACTTTATTTAAGGAGAAACGCAAATGGTGACTTCATCAGAAGTTAGTGCCTCTCCTAGCGGCACTCAATGGCAATCCATTGACTGGAGAGCGGTTGAGTCGCGTGTTTTAAAGCTTCAAATGCGCATTGCAAAAGCAACCCGAGAGGGAAAACACAGTAAAGCGAAAGCTTTGCAGTGGATCTTAACACACTCCAGATCGGCGAAATTGCTTGCTGTGAAGCGAGTGTCCCAAAACAAAGGTAGTAACACACCTGGAATCGATGGCGTTATCTGGAATACGGATGCTCGTCGAATGACCGCAGTAGATCAATTGAGTCGCAAAGGCTATCGAGCCAAACCGCTCAGACGCATTTATATCCCGAAAAAGAATGGCAAACTCAGACCTCTAGGCATTCCATGCATGATAGATAGAGCGCAACAGGCGTTGTATCTACTTGCTTTGGAGCCGATATCGGAAACGGTAGCCGATCCTAATAGTTACGGTTTTCGTCCTAATCGCAGCACGGCTGACGCAATAGCACAATGCTTTAAATGCTTGTGTCTTAAACGTTCAGGTCGTTGGATTTTGGAGGGCGATATTAAAGCTTGCTTTGATAAGATCGGGCATGAATGGCTAATTGAAAATGTTCAAATAGACAAACGGATGCTAGAGCAGTGGCTTGGCTCAGGCTATATCGATAGAGGTTTATTTTACCGAACATCGGAGGGAACTCCGCAAGGCGGTATTATCTCCCCAACCCTTATGTTACTTACACTGGCTGGCTTAGAAAAGCTCGTAAAGGAAGTAGCCAAGGAAGCAGGAGAACGAGTTAACTTCATTGGTTATGCTGATGACTTCGTGATAACAGGAACATCGAAGGATGTCCTCGTCAATGAAGTCAAGCCACGGCTGATTGATTTTCTACAAGAAAGGGGGTTGGCACTCTCCGAAGAGAAAACGCACATTACCCATATAGATGAGGGCTTTGATTTTCTTGGTTTTAATCTCAGGAAATACAAAGGTAAACTGCTCATCAAGCCGAGTAAGAATAACGTTCTCTCCTTCTTGAGTAACCTGCGTGAACTCATCAAGAAGCACGCGACAATGCCAGTCAATGATCTAATTAGACTATTGAACCCCAAGCTGAAAGGTTGGGCGAATTATTATCGCCACTGCGTGGCAAAACGTACTTTCGGTTATTTCGGTCATCAAATCTTCTGGTTATTGTGGCGATGGGCGGTCAGGCGTCATCCCACCAAACCAAAAGACTGGGTACGGCGCAAATACTACATGAATAGAAGTGGTGGTTGGCAATTTCATGGCTGGCAGAAAATCGCCAATATGGACTGTTACTACAACTTGGTTCAAATAGCGAAAACGCCGATTAAAAGACATGTGAAGATCCGAAGTGCAGCGACACCGTTCGATCCTCAACACCAAGATTACTTGGCAAAGAGGAAACCGAAAAAGGAAAGTCGTCACTCCTGGTTTGATCCTGTTCTAACTGCTATCTAGGTTGCTGGGTAACGTAATACGCCTTAGCGGAGGCTTGAGCCGTATGCAGTGAAAGTTGCACGTACGGTTCTTAGGAGGGCGGCACTTGGTAACAGGTGTCGCCTATCCGACACCTTCGATTCAGCCAGCTCCAGGCTGACTGAAAGGCATGGCACGCTTCTATTCCTCCCCCCTATTCTTAGTTAGAGTCAAAACTACATGCTAATGCCTCCAAAAGCGTTACAAGTGTTATTGTCATTAATAGTAAATAGTTTAATTATCGAATTTAGTGTAATGTATCTGCTTTATTTCCTATCAACATAAAAATTATGAGTGACGTTTTTAAGACACTATTAAACCTGCGCTCTCTGCGCGCTGCTGCACGAGAAGAATTTACGCTAGAGCAACTTCAAGAAGCCCTTGAGAAACTGCAAACGGTGGTTTCTGAGCGTGAAGAAACCGAAGCAGAATCTCGCCAAGCAGAGAAAGAAAAAGAAGAAAAATTACAGGCATACCGCACCATGCTGATTGCAGATGGTATCGACCCAGAAGAGTTGTTAGCAACTTTGGCCGACACATCTAAAAAAGCTAAGCGAGCACCTCGTCCAGCTAAGTATAAATTCACCGTTAATGGTGAAGAGCGCACCTGGACAGGCCAAGGTCGTATGCCAGCACCTCTGAAGGAAGCTATCGATAATGAAGGAAAATCACTAGATGACTTTCTGATTTAATCGGCGCAAAGCCCCCGATTATTGGGGCTTTCACTTGAATTCACCCTGTGCTTAACAGATTGTTTTCGTTATCACTTAACTGACAATCACTTAACTGACTTTGTAAGTCTTTTCTGCCCAAAACCATTTAGATCTTTTGCTTATTCAAGGTCTGTTCACATGAGTTTGTCATACTGAGCTAATGTAGTAGAAAGTACCAAGAACAATTTGGATTAAAATAGCCTTCTTGTATTCCCCAAATAGGCTCTTGTTGGCCGTCAAAATAGATTCATTCATGTATCCGTGGGATCTATACAGTTAGAGCCAATCATAGATAAGTATCCCCAGGCTCGCTCGATTTACATTGTGGTTGTAATCTATAAGGCTTTCACCATAACCGTTGTAATACTGTAAATAGACTTTTACGGTGTCATAAACAGGGAAGGCCCAGCTGAGTTCTACGCCTCCTTTGTTGTCGCTGGCAAAATTATTGCGCAGCAATATGCTGTAGAGGTGACCCTCGTTTTTGTAACTCAACCGGTAATTACCGTAACCCATATATTTATGAATATCCGGGTTATCGTCATCGTCGTCATCTTCGGGAATGCGGTACCAGGGTTGGAGCGACAGCAGGAAATTGCCTCTGGCAAGTTTAAAATTGGCATAGATGCGATTCCAGCTGCGCGTAAGGGCTTCTCCTCGTCCATTGGATTGGTGAATAAACCCTATATCCGTTTCTAGCAGGGTAAGTCCCAGGATATTGATATCGGAGTAATAGCTGGCAAAAATCTCGGGGTTGTAGTTGGTCTCGCGAAAGGGGGCGGACTCGTCGGAGTTGTACAGTTGCCACCAGGCGGTTTGCGTGTAGCCAAACCAGAGATCCGAGTTCACCTTTGGTGCACAGTACACTTATACCAACCTGACCGAGCGCGGCGGTGAATGGCAGATTGAATTGTTACTGGGCAGCTGGAAAAAAATTGCCACGGAATTCTATTTTCCGCTCGATTATCAACAGCAGGCTTTTACTTCCTTTGGGGCAGGCTGGAACAATGAAGTGCGCCAGTTTTTTTTCGCCAATCTCGACATCCCACCACCGGAGTTCAATCAAGAGTTGGACTTTTCCGATGTGGAATATAACTATGGAGCAGCCTTTGCCGAAGTTGGCTGGAATATCGAGCCCTGGAGTGCGGTGGCAGTCGGTTATCGTGGGAACAGTGGCTATGTGGAACTCTTATTGACTGGGGGCAGGCAAGACCTTGACGCCTATGGCCCGTATATCCGTTATGCCTATGATTATCTCGACAGCCTGTATTTCCCTACGAGCGGCTGGTTATTAGATGCAGAGTGGGGCTACTCCCGGATTCACAGCAGGTTTGATGGGATAAAAACTGATGACAATACCAACTATTACAATGTCCGCGTGCTCAAGCCGTTTAGTTTTGAACGCCATACCCTAGTTACAAACTTGAAAGGCGGCGGTTCAGACTCAAAAGAGATGGTACCGATATATGCGCAGGATTTGGGAGGCTTGTTTAACCTTTCTGGCTATCACCGGTATGAACTGAACGGCCGTTACAGCTTGTTTGGTGCGCTGAACTATCGCTACCGTTTGCTGGATAATGACTTTGGTGCTTTTACTTCTCCCGTTTATGTCGGAGGTTCTATTGAGCGGGGCGGGGTATGGAATGATGAGGCGCAGATCAGCTGGAGTAGCTCTATGACGGCCGCCAGCCTGTATGTTGGGATCGACTCTCTGCTTGGCCCTGTCTATGTGGGGTATGGATATGCAGAGGGTGGCAAGAGTTCTTTCTACTTGGTGCTTGGAAGTGCACAAAATTGATGTTCTTGATTGATGTTTATCAGCTTGAAAAGCATATGCAGGCGTTTGCGTAATCGTTTAAGTCGATGCTATGCACTGGAATGTATCTTTTTAAAACTTCAGATTTGCAGTCTTGCCAAGGAAAATGAGAGGAAGCGTTATTGGTGAGAATCATTTAACTACAGCCAGTCAAAATGAAGTATTGAGTATATAAAATAGAATGGATAAAGGGAGGTAATAGAGTAAAACGTCTAACACGTTTATGTCTCTTGATTTTCTAATAATCCCAACATCAGTACTTCAATCCATCGTCCCGGTAGAGCAAAGGCCAGTGATGTACTAACTTTCATATTAGGCTTTTTAATGGGGCAGCTCAGGCTACTTCTCGTAATGACCCCCGTAGTGCAGCAAAGAACTCAGAAGGGAAAGTGTCATGAGCCTTCAAAGCGTCTTCAACATCATAGTCGTGGTATTTACGGTGGCCAACCTTGCGGCCATGGGGCTCGAACTGAATCTGCGCGAGGCGCTGAAAACCCTGCGGAACGCCCATGCTATTGCGCTGATCCTCGTCTGGGGCTGGGTGGTAGGACCGGCGCTGGCCTGGCTCATTATCAAGCTTATTCCGCTGATGGAAGCGCACGCGGCCGGATTGCTTCTGATCAGCCTGGCACCGACCGCGCCCTTCTTCCCACAGATGGTGCGAAAAGCTCGCGGCGACATGCACTTTGCTGGCGCATTCATGCTGCTGACTATACTCGGCACCGTGCTGTTTCTGCCGTTGCTGGCGCCGCTGCTGATCAAGGGACTGACCGTGGATGCGTGGTCGCTGGCGAAACCACTGCTCTTCATGGTGCTATTGCCGCTGCTGATCGGCGGCGCAATTCGTGAGGGCACCCCGAATGCAGCGGAAAAAATCTTCCCGGTGGTTAAGAAGATCGGCGGGATCTTCCTGGTGCTCACTCTGGTGCTCACCCTGGTGCTCTACGGACGTGACATGCTTGGTGCCGTAGGCAGCTTCGCCCCCGGAGCCCTGGTCCTGTTCTTACTTGCGATCACAACGATGTCATACAAGATCGGCTTCGGCCTGAAGCAGCAACAGCGCAGCAGCATGGCGCTTGGGATGTGCACGCGCAATATCGCCGCGGTGTTCGCAGCATATTTCGGCATTACGAATCCGCCGCAGGGCCTGTTCGTGATGATCATTCTGGTCGTTCCGCTCGCGGCGATCGTCGCGATGGTGGCGGCACGCCGGTTTGCCCGACAGGTTCCGACAAATTAAAGGAGAAAGTATGAAAGTCATTATCATTGGTGGAGTCGCCGGCGGTGCCTCCTGCGCTGCCCGGCTACGACGTTTGGACGAAAATGCCGAAATCATCATGGTCGAACGTGGGCCCTATGTTTCCTATGCAAATTGTGGTTTGCCTTATCACATTGGCAAAGTCATTCCCAACGAGTCGGATTTGTTGGTCGCGACGGCCGACACCTTCCGCCACATGTTTGCCGTCGATGCTCGGACGCGCTGTGAAGCGGTCGCCATTGATCCGGAACAAAAAACGGTGGATCTTAAAAACTTGGAGACTGGCGAAGTCACCACGGAATCCTACGACAAACTGGTTCTGTCTCCTGGTGCGCCGTCGATCCGGCCTCCACTGCCAGGAATTGACCTGCCCGGTATTTTCTCTGTCAGAACAGTGCCCGACGCTCGGGAAATTCGCCAGTGGCTGGAGAAAGGATCACTATTTCTGGCCGGGATGAGCCGATATTCCGGCATTCAGGCTATTCGCCCTAAAACCCGTGCTGTTGTCGTGGGTGGGGGATTTATTGGCTTGGAAACAGCGGAAAACCTAGTTCACCGAGGCTTCGACGTGACGGTGTTGGAGATGGGTGAGCAGGTACTGGGTCCGCTGGATCGGGAAATGGCGCGATTGGTCGAAGGTTATCTGGAACGGCATGGTATTAACATTGTGTTAAATGATGGTGCGGCAGAATTTCGGCAAGTACCTTCTGGCGCGCTAGAAGTCTACACTCAGTCGGGGAAAGTGTATCCGGCGGATATTGTGGTACTCGGTATTGGTGTCCGCCCAGATACGGTATTGGCGAAGCAGGCCGGGCTTGAAATTGGGATACTTGGCGGGATACGTACCGATGAGAAGATGCGTACCAGTGAGCCAGACATTTTTGCTGTAGGCGACGCCGTTGAAGTTAAGGACTATATGACGGGCGAGTGGAGCCTGGTGGCACTGGCCGGTCCTGCGAATCGGCAGGGGCGTATAGTGGCAGACGTCATTGCAGGTCGTGATTCTCATTTTCGAGGTACCCAAGGCACGGCTATCATCGGCCTGTTCGAAGGTACGGCAGCCTGGACTGGCGTCAATGAAAAAAGACTTAAACAGATTGGCGACACGGATTACGAAAAAATATACATGTACCCCAATTCCCACGCAGGTTATTATCCTGGCGCGAAACCAATTGCGATGAAGGTGCTTTTCCGTAAGTCTGATGGACGGCTGCTCGGTGCTCAGGGCTTGGGCGAGGACGGTGTCGACAAGCGCATTAGCGCTTTGGCTGGCTTACTCCAAATGGGAGCCACCGTGTACGATCTCGAGGAGTCTGAATTGTGCTATGCGCCCCAGTTCGGCAGTGCCAAGGATCCGGTTAACTTCGCTGGCATGGTGGCCGCTGCTGTGTTGAGGGGCGACATGCCGATCAGTCACTGGGACGAGATCGGTGAAGACGTAATTCTCGACGTACGTGAACCTGTCGAGCTTGCGGTGGAAAGTGTCAAAGGTGCGCTTAACATCCCTCTAGGCCAGCTACGGGCACGTATGGACGAGTTACCGCGTGATAAGACAATCCACATTGTATGTCGCTCTGGGCAGCGAGCTTACTACGCCACGCGTATTCTGAACCAGCATGGTTTCAATGCACGCAATGTGTCCGGAGGCATGTTGTCCAGGACCTATTCATCGTTCTTCTTACAGGAGGGGGAAGGTACGTCATGAAAGCGACTGTGGCGACTTCGGCGATACTCGCAGCCCTGATCTTCATCTGGTATCTCGTGGCAGACCGGATCACGCCTTACACTTCAAATGTCCGCGTGAAAGCGATGGTTATCGACATCGTTCCTGAGGTCTCCGGCCATGTCTCTGCGGTGGCCGTCAACAACGGGCAGGTCGTTGAGGCTGGTGACCTGCTCGCACGCATTGATCCACGGCCATATCAGCTCAAGGTGGATCGAGCGCGAGCGGTGCTTGAACTTGCTACTCAGAGTGTCGGTGCCGGATCATCCGCGATTGAGGTCTCTGTTGCGAATCTTACCGCCGCACGCACCAATCTCGAGAATGCCGAGTTTCAGACAGCGCGTACGCTTGAATTGGAGAGCCGCGGTATTGTATCGAAATCGAGGGGGGATAACGCTCGTGCGGCGCTGCAGGCAGCGCAAAGCACGGTTGTGGCCGCTGAGGCAGATCTCGAACGGGCACGCCGTGAGCACGGTGTAGAGGGCGCTGATAACCCTCAAATTCGCGAGGCTGTCGCCGCCCTTGGTGAGGCTGAGTTGGCTCTTGACTGGACCAAACTGCGTGCTCCGGCGCGTGGCGTTATCGTAGATCTTACTGTTACTTCAGGTGTTTATGCGCGAGCGGGGAGCCCTGTACTTACTTTCGTGTCCTTTGAAGAACTCTGGGTCGAGGCTTACATGAAGGAAAATAATATCGCCAATATCAGCATTGGTGACCCCGCCGAAATCTCGCTCGATCTCTACCCTGGACGGATATTTGATGGCGTAGTGGCCAGTATATCCTATGCTGCCTCCGATGGTACGCGAGAGGGCAGCCTACCTAATGCACCGAGAGTGGATGGCTGGATGCGCGATCCACAGCGCTTTCCGGTACGCATCGTCATGCCAGACTACCAGGTGGGTAGTGAGGGCCACGACATCCGGCGCATGGTGAACGGGCAGGCTGACGTTATTGTCTATACCGGCGAGAGCCGATTCATGAACGCGCTTGCGGTCGTGTGGATGCGGCTGATGAGTTTGCTTTCCTATGCCTACTGATGCGGCAGAGTCGGCGAACTACGACGCCCGACGTGTTCTCGATCGCCGCGCGCTGCGGCTCGGCGTCGGCGTCACGGCTATCTTCCTGCTGGCCATGGCGTTTCAATGGACGCTTGCCTATCTCGCGCCGATCTTCTTTCCGTCGTTGCTCCAGGCCAGCCGCCCGCTACGCGCAGCGGAGGCGGTCAAGCTGCTCGTCGCCGTCCTCGTCGTGATGTTAGGGACTTACGCCCTCGCCGCGATGTCGCGGCAGATACCGCAGCTTTTCGTGTTGCTTCTGATCCCAATTCTGTTCGTTACCTTTCGTTCGCTGTTCCGCGGCGGGCCAGTGTTGATCATCCTGATGGTCTTGATCGGCTTGGTGCTGCCTCCCCTCACGGCAAAGGTGTCGCTCGACGCGACATGGGACGTCTCGGCATCGTTCGTCATCAACCTCGGGCTGTGCGTGATCGTAAGCTACTTGCTCTTCAGGCTATTTCCGTGCCTGCCGGGTGAGCCGCCGCCGAATCCGCGTCCGGTCTTCCCGCCAGCTGAGGCCGATTGGCGCGCGGCTATGTTAGCGGTGATCGTCGGCGGTTACATGCTCGTCTACCTGGCTCTTGACTGGCACAACGTGCATACGCCGCTTTACATCGTGGTATTCGCCTCGACCCTCGGTTTTTCGCGCACTGCAGGTCTCGCTAAGGGAATACTTATAGCCAATATCGTCGGCGGAATGGTCGCGGTAGTGATGTTTGAGCTGACGGCGATGGCTCCGATCTTCCTTTTCCTCGCAGCCCTCACGCTGCCGGTAATGATCGTATTCGCGCGCGCCGTCGTTTCGGAGGCGCCTTGGGCGCCGCTCGCTAGCTTCGCGATGAGCGTAGTGCTTCTGATTTTCGGCTCATCGATCGGACCCTACAACTCAGATACCGGTTTTGAGAATCTGGGCTATCGCTTGTTTGAGTTGGGCATTGCAGCGATCTACGCAGTGGCGGCGACTTTCGTCCTAGAAATCTTCCGGCCAGCGCTGAAACTGTAAATACTCTGATATTCATCAAAAAGAGACAGATCTATTTAAAGGCTTGTCATGAGTTTTATCTATGGCAACAAAGCTCTTATAAGATTGTCCTCTTTCAAGGTTTATCGCAAAAAGCAGATCTTAATAAAAATGTTCGCTCTCTCATCGAAGCGGGCCATTCAGCGCTTTTCATAACGTCTGCTTAGCTGGTATGGGCATTGTTGATAGGTTAGGAATCTTGAGGGAAATTATCACTGCTTCTGGAATGAATTCTAAAGGTGCGAGCTATTTATACACTGAAGGAAAAAACTGCCCGATCTTTGTAAGCTGAATGCAGCTTATAGCAATAAAATACTACAAGCTGCTAATCCATTACTTATTATGCTTGTGGAAGCGTACCTTCGCCGTTAGAAACAACAGCGTCGATTTGTACTAACGCGCCCATCTCGATTTGAGAAACACCTACCACTGTGCGAGCTGGAAGATCGCCCTGGAAGAAAGTAGTGTAAACCTCGTTGATTGCATCGATATCAGAAACATCTTTAAGCTGGATGTTGATTTTAACGATATCGTCCATTACGTGGTCAACACTTTCAACGATAGCTTTGATGTTCTTCAAGCATTGCTCTGCTTGCTCTTTAGCACCACCTGCAACGATTGCATTTGTCGCTACGTCAACCGGAAGCTGAGCGGCAATGTGGTTGTAGTGAGAGAAAGCCACAGTTTGTGTGTGTAGTGGGCTACGTGGTGCAGCGTCAGTGTTGTTAGCACGGATTACGATGTTGTGACGATCTTCAACTTCTTGTGGAGGTGTGCCGTCGCCGTGAGATACAGAAGCATCAATTTGTACTAGTGCACCCATTGGTAGTGCGTCAGCAGCAATTGTTGAACGTGCTGGTACATAAGCAACGGTACGTGCGATAGCTGAATCAGGGAAGAAGGTTGAGTAAACTTCGTTAACTGCGTCAACATCAGATAGATCGTTTAGGTACATGTTGATTTTAACGATGTCATCAAAAGGCACGTCGATGCTTTCTAGAATCGCTTTCATGTTTTTCAAACACTGAGCAGTTTGCTCTTTCACGCCACCCTCAACAATTGCGCCAGTTTTAGGGTCAACTGGAAGCTGAGCTGAGATGTTGTTGTAGTGAGAGAAAGCAACCGTTTGTGTAGATAGTGCACTTTGAGGTGCATTTTCAGTGTTGCGAGATAGTTTGATTAGCGGGCAAGGTTCTTGTGGCGCAGTACCTTCACCGTTAGAGATAAGTGCATCTATTTGAACCAATGCATCGCTCATAGGTAGCGTAGCAACTTGAACCACGGTACGAGTAGGAATTAGGTTATCGAAGAAAGTTGCGTAAACTTTGTCAACTGCTTCCATGTCTGCGATGTCTTTAAGGAACACGTTGATTTTAACAACGTCGTCCATCACGTGATCGATGCTTTCGACAATGGCTTTAATGTTAGTCAAACATTGTTTTGCTTGTTCTTTTACGTCACCAACAACGATTTCGCCTGTTTTAGGATCTACAGGTAATTGTGCAGAAAAGTTATTGTAGTGAGAGAATGCAACTGTTTGAGATGATAGTTCGCTTTGTGGAGCATTTTCGGTGTTACGAGAAACTTTAATGATACCGCCAGCCATGTCGATATTTTCCTTATATGTAGTACAGAGATAATTATTTATCTTTAATCGGTTTTATTTAAATGAATAACGAAACTGGCGCAATGGTAAGGGAATTTATTTGGAGTGAATGTGACACGCATCAAAACATTTTTTTACTAAAAGGTGGCTAAAATAGGATAAATAATCACTTTACGATTAATTATCCACAAAATTATTAATAATCGGGCTGTAACAACATTTTATTTTTGCGATTGATTCGTCAATTGTGAATATAATCTCAGTGAGTTAATCGCCAATTTTGCTGGATTTTATCCAATTCTGATAAGTTGATCACAACAAGTTAATTCAAATTCAAGCATTAGCTCAATTGGTGCGCCGTTTATTTCGTTATAAATGCATAAATTCCCGTGTGTGTTTCACGGAATTCCTCTTCTTGGTAAGAAAAGTTTTCGACATCTGAAGCTCATAGGAGCGTTTTTAGCCATTTAAGGTGGCTGCTTCAGCTATAAATAGAGTTACTCCACAATGGATTAGGGTGAGCGTTCAAAATGTGAAACATCATTATGTTTTCACGTATTAATTAATCATCGGAACCGTAATATTAACGGCGTTGGTGATTTTTAACCTCAAATCACCGCCTTGCCTAATAACCTGTAAATTTTCATTAGAAAAGGAGCTTGAGGTCACTTGGGTGTAAAAATTAAACTTTTAGAAACTGCACATGAATAATAAATTATTTCGTCAACCTGCGAATACATCGCCTTTGTTATTTATGGCATCTGCTCTAGCTTTGTTACTTGCTACTTCTGATAATGCATCAAATTCCTATAGCAGTTCCATTAGCCTGGAAACCCCGTTCCCATTAAAAACAGCAGAGAAAATTACTGGCCTGATAGACTTCGGAACTAAATTTAAGAAGGTGGAAAAAATTTGCGCAAAGCCTGAATTTGATAGCAGCCACTCATGGTCGGTAACATTGAATGCATTTGATCAGGATAATAGCGGCGAAGTTAATATTAACATCAAGCGAGTTAACCGGAGGGCTTTTGTTCCGAGGCGCTTCATAACAAAATGTATCCTGATTGATTTGTCAACAGTATTATCTAATAGATATAGCAAACTTCTTAATATTCATTCACGTAAATCCTTTTACGTCCTTTGCCGTTATATCGGAGAGTTATAAATTGGTTTAGTCAATACGTTGAAACAGAGCTTATGACCAGGTCAGTTATCTTTGATGTCGAAAAGTCAGGTAGATGGTATGTCACTTTTCAAGGGGATATTGGTGTGCTCTGTAGTTATTCCATTTAAACCCATGATAAAAAGGACTTAACATGCTAAAAACCCTCGGTTGTCTTTCTTCTCTTTTCATTTCAGCATGCGTTTTCGCCCAAACCGTCCCGGCAACGTATCATGCTCTTCAGTATGAAGGTCGTAACTCGAAGGATTACAACTCCGGCACTGTTCAGATTAACTGGCCGGGAACCACGCTGAAAACCCGCTTTGTAGGCAGTAAATTAACTGTGGACATAATCGGTAACGGAGACCACTTTGACGTTCTAAATAATGGTCAGCTGACTAATAAAATTATTACCAATAAGGGGGGAGCGAAGCAGACTTTCGTATTATTTGAAAGTGAAGAATCTCAAAGCGTACTGGTGGAAGTGGTAAAACGTACTGAAAATTACGAAGCCATGACTAAGATCGTTTCCGTTGAACACGATGGTTATCTAGAAGGTACCTGGAGCAATCAGCCGCATATTCTGTTTATCGGCGATTCTATCAGTGCCGGATTTGGTAGTGAATCCACCAAACGGGACTGCACATGGGAAGAAGTTTATTCTTCGTCAAACGCACGTTTAGCCTTCCCTTATCAGACAGGACAGGAGCTGAACGCCAGTATAACTCAACTGTCTTTCTCCGGCCTTGGACTGATACGTAACTGGAACGGCAATCAGTCTTACCATGATCTGACGTACTATGCTGACAAAGCTGGTGCAATTTACGGTCAGAAACTAGATTTTGAAGATAAGTACCCGGATCTGATTGTGGTTGAAGTTGGTACCAATGACTTCAGCACCGATCCTCAACCTCATGAACCGTGGGCCGACATTGATGAAGTCAAAGTCGCCTGGGTAGATCGTATGGTGGAGTTTGTCAGTGATCTTAAGTATCGCTATAACACCGCCAATGTCATCCTGATGCCACGTCCAGCCTACCCTTACGATTACATTATTCCAGCAACCAATGAAGCGATTGAAATTCTCAATTCTCAAGGGCAAAAAGGTATCTACAGCCATATTTTTACTTCTCCGCTGAAAGGTTGTATCTGGCATCCGACGACTAAGGAGCACAAGTCTATTGCGAAGGAACTTAGTCACTTTATTCACGCAAACCAGCTCCTTTAAGTGACTGAAACTGAGTTAGGCTCAATGAAAAAGTGCGGCATAATTAGCCGCATTTTTTATTTGATGCTGTACACAATCTTCTTATCAACGCTAATGGGTCAGCCAGTTCTTATTTTTAGCTCTTGTTAGACTTCAATATATTTTTCTCATATGGGGAAGGCTTGAAAGGATTCACTGCCGATTCTGGCTAGTTTTGCGTAGCGAAGCCTTTAGACTTAATACATGAGTGATATATCTTAGCTTGGAAGAAGTGAGAACTACGCTGTGGAAATGACGCCAATGCAATGCCAGCAGTGCTTGTTGGCTAAGAAACTGCTGCACGATACCCGTATGCCGGTAACAGATATTGCGCTGGCCTGCGGCTTTAACAGTATCCGCCGTTTTAATGATTGTTTTAAGCAGCAGTTTTCCCTGACACCTTCGCAGATCCGTAAGCAAGGTGAAGTGTCTGGCAGTACAGGGAAAAAAATTGAAATTATGCTGGCTTACCGTCCGCCATATAATTGGGATTACCTGCATCAGTTTTTTTCATCACGCCTGATCCCCGGTTTAGAATGGCTGGATGATAATAGCTATGGCCGGACATTCAGTCATGAAGGATGTACTGGATATTTCACGGCTTATCACCAGCCAGAGAAGTCCGCCTTCAGGGTTGAGTTGCAGTTGTCGGATTTGAGTTATCTGCCGCGGGTGATGAAAACGATTCGTCGCTGTCTGGATTTGGATGCTGACTCCCTGCTGATTGAAGCGCGTCTCAGGGAAGCTCTGAATTGTGAACAGTTAACGATGAGCGGTATTCGTTTGCCGGGGATCTGGAGCCCTTTTGAAGCAGGGATCCGCGCGATTCTCGGTCAGCAGGTTTCAGTTAAGACGGCTCGTAATTTAGTTGGGCAGTTTGTTGCCCTTAATCCTGATAATTCGCTAGAGCCGCTAGAGCGGCGGGATTACTTTCCGTCACCGGATCAGGTGAGTCAGTTTGATTTAGAGTTGCTGGGAATGCCTCAGCGGCGGCGTGAAACGTTAAGACTGTTTTCGGCCTATGCGGCAGGTAATCCGTTGGATGAGTCCAACGCATTGCTGACATTACCGGGGATAGGGCCGTGGACAGTGAATTATTTACGGATGCGGGGGCTCAGTGAACCGGATATTTTTCTTGCTGGTGACTTGGGGGTAAAAAAGGCGCTGGAGATGATGCCGTCGTCTTTTGATGATACGCTCGCCGCACCTTGGCGTAGTTACTTAACTTTGTATTTGTGGAGCCTTTTGTCATGAATAACCAACTTCTGCAGACACCGATCGGCTGGCTGAATATTGTTACTGATACTTCGGCGGTAGTGGCTATTGAGTTTGATGCCTATCCTGCGGTAAGCGAAGCACCTAATGCCGTATCGCAGCATTGCTGCCAGCAGCTGGAGGCTTATTTCAGTGGTGAACTTCGGGATTTCGACGTGCCGTTAAAAATGCAGGGGACGGATTTTCAATGTCAGGTCTGGCAAGCTCTGAATCATGTGCCTTACGGGGAAACCTGCTCTTATGCCGACATCGCTAACCGGATTGGTAATCCAAAAGCGGTAAGGGCAGTCGGGGCTGCTAATGGAAAAAATCCAGTTCCGATCATTGTGCCATGTCATCGGGTTATTGGTAGTTCCGGCAAGCTGACAGGCTATGCCGGAGGACTGGATTTAAAAATCTGGCTATTAGAACATGAAAGTCGGTGTGAGTAATTACTCCTGTTGTAGTCCAATTATTTTAAACTGTTCGACATCAACCAGGCCTTTGACTGTAATTTTCAGTGATGGGATCACCGGCAGGGCGAGGAAACTCATCTGAACAAAAGGCTCTGCAACGGTTACTCCTATAGCTTTGGCTGATTTTTTCAATGCCACGATCTGGCTGGTGATGTTTTCAGAGCTGTCCAGGCTCATGATCCCGCCGAGCGGCAGGTTGAGTTCAGCCGTCACTTTGCTGTTTTGGACGACACAGTAGCCGCCGCCAATATTCAACAGGTGGTTAATAGCCAGTGCCATGCTTTGTTCATCGGCACCTATCGCCACTATATTGTGTGAGTCATGGCCGACACTGGTGGCTATGGCACCTTCGTTGAGTTTAAAACCTTTTACTAATCCCATGACGGGCGACAGTTGGTGGCCGTAGCGCTCAACGATTGCCAGCTTGTTGATACCTGTCTGATCGAATTGTTCACCGTCGAAATGGCTAATAAGGTGATTGGTCAGCAATTCATTTTTGACGATCTCGATAATATGGTAATCACCTTCGGTCATTGGGATGACCAGCTCGTTTTCATTGACAGGGGCATGCTGCATGGTCGGTTGGAGCGGCGGTGATGATGCGTTGAGCTTCTCCGCTACTGAATCGGTGAGGTTTAGCTCGTCGACAAACTGCCCGCCAATCAATACCCGTTGAATGTCTACCTGGTTCAGATCCTGGATCAGGTTGATATCAGCCTTGTAGCCAGGAGCAATCAGGCCGAGCCGGCGCAAGCTGAAGTGGCGGGCTGCCGACCAAGAAGCAACCCGGTAAGCGAGATGAGGCGGAATGTGGTGATGCTGGATCAGCCGTTTGACCATATAGTTGATATGGCCTTCTTTGGCGGTTTCATGTGGGTTACGGTCATCGGTACACAGCAGACATAGTGGTGAGCTGAATTCGGTGATCAGCGGTGCCAGCGCATCAAGGTTTTTCGCCACCGATCCTTCGCGCAGGATCACCGTCATCCCTTTGGCGAGTTTCTCTTTGCCTTCCTGATAGTTAGTCGTTTCGTGGCAGTTCTGAATCCCGCAGGTAGTATAGGCAGATAGTTCCAGCCCGCTGACTAACGGGCAGTGTCCGTCGATATTGAGTGCGCTAAAAGCTGATAGTTTGTCGAGCATTTTTGGGTTGGCGTTGATAACAGAGGGATAGTCCATGACTTCGGCTAAGCCAAGGACGTGCGGGTGTTCGACGTAGGCCTGCATCTCCTCCAGGGAAAAATCACTGCCGTTGATATCCAAATCAGCGACGGCTGGAACGCAGGAGCTGATTTGGACAAACATGTTTTGCATCATCATCTCGCTGCACCGTAGAAACCACTCGATCGCTTCTTTACCGATGACATTGGTTAGTTCATGAGGGTCACAGACAATGCTGGTGGTGCCTAGGGGCAGGGTCGTTCGTTCAAATTCAAACGGGGTCATGGTTGATGTTTCAACATGCATGTGTCCGTCAATAAATCCCGGTACGGCGGTCTGTCCTTTACAATCGACGGTTCGATGCGCTTTGAGTGGTTCGGCTTCAGGCCCGATGGCAACGATATGCCCTTGTTCGATAACAATAGGACCAGGGATCGTTTCACCGTTGATCAGATCTAGCACAGAGAGGTTGGTGAGTTTCAGTGCAGCGGTCTGCTCATTACGCTGCACCGCGAGTATTTGTACTAGCTGTTCCCTGTTGAGTTGTTGGGTGTGTTTGTGCATTAGGTTCGACATCATTGTACTCCTGATTAATGACCGTCGACGAAGTAATTCTATTGTAGGAAGAAGGGCTAAAAGTTTGGGTTGATGTAGTTCGCATTTCATCAACTTTGTTGTTGCGCATGTAACAGATATTGATGTCAGTGATTATCGATGTGTTTGACTATTATGGGGTATAGCAAGGCCTGTCTTGTCTATTTAATGATGTTTGTACGGTTTTGTGGATTGAGAGGGATAAGCCCCGATACGGTAATCGGGGCTTTCTTTTAAGGGCAATAATTAGTTCACACTGGCAATACGGCTGGTACGTTCACCGGATACAGTGCGCACTTTAACTGATGCTGTAACTGCTGGTGGATTAGTATGATCATAAACATGCCAGCTTTGACTGTTGTCTGTTGAATACTCAATAGCCAGACCAGGGAAAGGTGAATTGGCTTTGAGCACACCAGCTTCGATGACAGCACCTGGAACCGGTAGGTTGAAGCTGATGCCATCGGCTTCAAGATCTGGCAGGATTTGCTGGCCGAGAAGGTTGGCAAAGTGGTTGTAATCGGCATTACGTGCTGCCTTATCGACGATCACATTGTTTTTGTCATGCGCTTCCCATGGCGCGGTATGCCATGCACGCTCAGCAAGAGCCAGTGCCCGCGGGAATACCATTCCTTCAAACTGCTCTTCAGTTCGCACGGTTTCCGCCCAGAGAGAACCCTGAAGACCGAGCACGTTTTCCGGACGCTCAAGGGACTTCACGCCCGCTTTGGCGAGGACTTCTTCTTTATTGATTGGCACACCTGCACGGGTGAAGTCGGCGTTGGCAAATAGGTCGTCAGGCATGAACCCGAAGGACTTGCGGGTATCAGTATAGCGAGGAGCCCAGTAGTAGCCGCGCTCCTCTGGATCCGGCTCGTAAGGGTGGTCAAAGTAGAAGTGGCTGGCTTGGTTATAGACGACACCATAACCGTTGTTAGCCAGATTGTAGGCCCGGTCGGCCACACCCCATTCCCAGATATTCTGCCAGGCATTACCAGCCACTAGCTTGTTGGCCATCTGGCCACGCGAATAGACCTTGTTGTTATGCATCAGGCCGTCTTCCCAACCACCAAGATTGAGGCCGTGATTCGCTGTAATGGTTGAAATACGTTCGACGAAGTAACGGCTCAGCTCGGAGACGTTGGTTATCCCTTTATTATTATTGGCAATGAAGCTTTGGCATACTGGTGAATCTTTCCAGGCCCCTGCGATTTCATCACCACCGAAGTGGAAAGTTTTCAGTGGCTGGATGTCCTGGTGAAGGGCAACAAGGCCGCTAACGACGGTATCGACAAAGGTGTAGGTTGACTCCATACAGACGTTCATCGCATTGTCGTTAAACATCTGTACCGACAGGTACTCTGTCTGGTCGTTAAAGTCGGTTAGCAGGAATTCGCTGGCTTTGGCGGCATCGCCTTGAGCTATGAAGTTGTGGTAACGGGCTTCCATCGCCTTGATCGCTGCGTGGGCATGGCCCGGCATATCAAGCTCTGGAATGATCTCTATATTCAGGCCTTTGGCAACATGGAGAATTTCCCGGTAGTCCTCGGTCGAATAGAAACCGTTGGATTCAGTTGTTCCGTCTGGTCCCGCACCCAGGAACGGCAGCAGACAGTTCTGTTCGGAAAGATCATGGCAGCGTTTGGCACCGACTTCAGTCAGCTCGGGCAGAGCAGCTATTTCGATACGCCAGCCTTCATCATCGGCAAGGCGCAAGTGTAGCTTGTTGAGCTTGAAGGCCGCCATTTGCTCCAGCAGCTGCAGCATGGAGTCTTTGCTGCGGAAGTTACGGATCGCATCGACAGAAAGGCCGCGGTAGCTGAAACGAGGGGCATCGGCAACGCTTGCTGCAGGAATTGTTTCACCTTTTTTCAGCTGCAATAAGGTTTGTACAGCATAGAAGGCACCGGCCTGATCGACGGCTTTAATTTCTATATTGTTGGTATCTGCATTGACGTTGAACTTGTAGGCTTCGGACCATTTGGGTTGCCCGTCGATATTGATCTGTCCCCATCCAATATGAATGACGTTTGCTGTTGCAGGAGACCACGGTACGGCTGGTAAGCCGAGCTGCTTGGCAAGGTATTTAGCCTGATCCTGGTAGCCGTTATCGAAGCTGACTACCCAAGTATTATCGAGGGTGACGGGATCGGTGCCTATCGTCATTGCTGCTGGTGTCGGGATCACGCCGTTGACATTATCGATCTTACTAAGGCTGTTGTTGCGTTCAAAGCGGTCTTTGGCGGTGAATGGATTATAAAAGTCTGTAATTGCACTGCTGTCGTAGCGTTTCCATTTTTGGGGTGAGTCAAAATCGGTAACGAAAGGTAATTCTTCACTTGGCTTAACCGGGACTTTGCCGTTGGTCTTGTTACTGGTACTAGTGATCAGGGCTGTGATCTGCTGGCCTTTATCTTTTGAGACTAAATACCAGTTTGGCATGATATCCGTTTTGGCAACCTGCCAGTCACCTGCGTCAAATTCGATGTTGAAGGTTTCACCGGACTTGAGCGGCTTGAATTGCGCAGTCGGTTCAAGTTTGAAAATGTCGCCGTTAACATGACTGACTTTCAGGGATGGGGTAGATAGCGATTTGAACTGTCGGATATGGCTGAAGTAAATGGCCCAGCCTGACGCAGGCAGCGCCTTCGCGCTGTTGTTGGTCAATGATAGCGCACCGCGAAAAGTACGCCAGTCGTCCTGGGTGTTATCCAGTACGCTGTAGGTGACATCAAGTCCGTTGCCGAGCTGATTTAAATCTGCAGGTGTCATGGCATAGGCCTGTGCGCAGCAAGCGGCGGCCAGCGCGATGGAAAGTATGGATTTATTTAGCATGTTTCCCCCTTGTTTTATAGTGAAAACAAAGGGTATGTAAAAGAGTATTGGCGATAGAAATGTTATTAGGGCTTACATGGAATTACATGCGCAATTTTATTTGCATTTATCAGGTTGGAGTGAATGACCAATCCTTAGTGACATTGTTTTGCGAGCGATAACGCACTGATTACTTTTTAATAATTGTGTTTTTATAGCAGGTCGTGCATTTAGAGCGATGGATGATGTTTTTGGTGAAATGGATATGTAACACAGCTTAAGGTCACTGAAATGGGAAGATGAAATGTCTTCCCTTTTTTGTTTCTTTTATCGTCAAAGACTGGTAGTGTCGCTGCCCTCGTATCAGTGTATTGGGCTCATTCGGATTTGCTAAGCTGAATAGTTCGAGTCTTAGTACACACATCTTTAAGTTGCCTGATTAATCGGCACTTTACCGGAACCATATAGGAAACTGACTGTGAGCCAGACTGCCTTCTCGACTCTGGATTTGAAACCAGAGTTACTTCAAAACCTGTCATCACTTGGCTATAACGCGATGACACCAATTCAGGCGCAGAGTTTGCCGCATATTCTGGCTGGTAAAGATGTGATTGCACAGGGTAAGACCGGCTCGGGCAAGACGGCTGCATTTGGCTTGGGTGTTTTGGGCCTTCTGAATGTGAAGCGCTTCCGTGTTCAGTCTTTGGTGCTTTGCCCGACGCGTGAACTGGCTGATCAGGTAGCAAAAGAAATCCGTAAGCTGGCACGAACCATCCATAACATCAAGGTGTTAACGCTGTGTGGCGGTATGCCGTTTGGCCCGCAGATTGGCTCTTTGGAGCACGGTGCGCATATCATTGTCGGTACGCCTGGCCGAGTGGAAGAGCATGTGCGTAAAGGTAACCTGAATCTGGATGATCTGAACCTGTTGGTATTGGACGAAGCCGATCGTATGCTGGAAATGGGTTTCCAGGATGCGCTTGATGCCATTATTGATGCCGCGCCGGAACGCCGCCAGACCCTGCTGTTCAGCGCGACCTACCCAACACAGATCAAGTCGATTGCTGATCGCATTATGTACAAGCCGGTAATGGCTAAAGTGGAATCGACCCATGACAGCAATACGATTCAGCAGTACTTCTATAAGGTAGAGAGTAACGACGATCGTATGACGGCATTGCGCTTGCTGTTATCGCATCATCGCCCTGAATCGGCAGTGGTTTTCTGTAATACCAAACGTGAAACTCAGGAAGTGGCGGATGATCTGGAACACTACGGCTTTAGTGCCATTGCCCTGCATGGTGATCTTGAGCAGCGTGAGCGTGATCAGACATTGGTTCGTTTTGCCAATAAGAGTGCTTCTGTGCTGGTGGCGACGGATGTAGCCGCACGTGGCCTGGACATTGAATCACTGGATGCGGTGATTAACTACCATGTTGCCCGCGATACTGAGGTACACGTGCACCGTATTGGCCGTACTGGTCGAGCTGGAAGCAAAGGTGTTGCTTGTTCATTCTTCAGTGACAAGGAGCATTATAAGATTGCTCTGCTTGAAGATTACCTGGATAAAACAATCGAAGGTGAAGAGTTGCCGCCGATGCATTTTTTGGATCAGCCAACCCATCGTCCGGCAATGGTAACGTTGCAAATTGGGGGCGGTAAGAAACAGAAAGTCCGCCCTGGTGATATCCTGGGAGCGTTGACCGGAGAAAACGGAATTGCTGGTAATCAGGTGGGTAAAATCAATGTCTTTGATTTTTGTGCCTATGTAGCCGTGAACCGCGACGTGGCCCGTCCTGCATTGAAAAAGCTGGAAAATGGCAAGATGAAAGGGCGTTCATTCCGGGTTCGCCAGATCCATAGCTAATTATTTTTTAGTACTATTAAAAAACCCGCTTCGGTTGAACCAAGCGGGTTTTTTGTTTTTGGGCTATTGGATCGCTGCGCTGTAAATCAGGCTCTCTCTTAGTTTACAGGAAAGCCAGCAGTGGAGAGATACAGAGCAAGATACCCGTAATGATGATCATGTTGGTTGCCATTCCCTTGTATTTTGCCAGGTGCGGTACTTTGTAGACCAGGTAAGCTGGGATTAAACAACCGACAAGGCCGAATACCGGGCTGCAAATTGAAGTAAATGACAGGATTGGTGCGTTGATTGCCACTGCACCCCATGCCAGCAAAATAATGAACAGGGTTACCAGCTTGTTTACCAGTGTTTTATTGATTTGTGATTCTTCGTATTTACGCTGCAAGATATTCATTGTCAGACCACGGCACGCTTCCTGGAAGGCAAGGAACACACCAAAGAAAGAAGTCACCACGGCAAAAATGTTGATAATGATACCTGTGATCGTTGCCCAACTCCCCGGGAAGTAGCTGGCAATAATTGCCAGTGCCGAGATATTTTTTTGCATGGCTTCGGTTGCTTGCTCCTGGCTGATCGCCAAAGTGAACGATACGGCAAAGAAGAACACGATGAAAAATAGCATGAAGAAAGCAATTTTCATTGCCCGGGTTGCCTTATAGCGCGCCACTTCAATGGATTTTTCGTGGGAGCGATAAGAAATCACCATCGGACTTAAAGACTGGATGAACAAAATTGAAGTCAGGGTGAAAGGCAAGGTAATGATGGCGTCTTTCAGCATTGAACCCAATGTGCCAACGGGTGGAATGTTGGCTAGATCCCAGCGGGCAACAAGCAGGACGCCCATTACTGCAACCAGTGATAAGACGGTTACTGCCATGAATCCGGAAAGCTTAAACAGAAGTTTTTCACCTTTGGAGCCGATAAAGGCCAGGGCGCAAATCAGTGCTAGGCCGAAGAACACATTATCATTCAGGTGGCCTTCGGTGATCCCATAAGTATGTAAATAGGAAGCACTGTCATTGGTTACTGCCAGCGAATAGACCAGTACCCAGATCACCAGCATGATAAAGTAAAGTACGCCAAGTAATATTCCCCAGTTTTTGCCCAGATAACCGGAGATCACACCAGGGTAATCAGTACATTTTTTAGATTCTGCCAGGGTGTTGATAAATAGTTTCTGGAACATGTACATGGCAGGGTAGCCGATAATAGATGATAGTAAGAACACCCAAAGCCCCATAACGCCGACTTGTACCGGAAGAAAAACGATACCAGCGCCAATTGCCATGCCGATGCTCATGACTATCCAACCAATATCGACATTGTCAAATTTGATCGCTTTTTTCCATTCTTGTTCTGTCATGTTTGCTTTGTCGTGCAAAGCGGGTTGGTTGCTTACTTTTGCTGTTTCCTCAGCATTGAGTAAATCGGCCATAATTATTCTCCAGCCATAATTGATGTAGGGTCATATTTCTTATTTTTTGGCATTATCATCAAGAAAGGGCGAAATGGTTTTTAAAAGCTATTTTATTGCTTTGGTTTGCATTTTTTCGCTATTTTCTTGATGTCAGTCGGAAGCATACGCCTGTCAGAGGAGAAAAAAATTCCCTAATGTTGAAATATGACGCGCCAGATAGAAATATTTTCCCCTATCGTGATTGGTGCATAAAATAATTTTATCTTTTTTGATTTAAATCGTGTTTGCTTCTGTTGGGGAGCAATAAGAGCATGATTTAGCTCAAAAATCCAGTCAAAAAATGAGCGGTTAGACAAAGGAAGAGAGAAGGAGAAAGCAAGAGATAAATCACATATTTATCATTTAATTGTGGTTTTTTATGTGCCACCAATGTCGATCACTGCCTCATATTGATTCATCTTGCTTGTTTCCTTCCTTGATGGTTTCATATTTTGGTCCACTATCTATATGTAACTGTGTGCATTATGTGGTTATTTGGTGTCGCAGACGGTGAAAAGAAAGGTCTGTGGATAATAAAAGGGCCTTTGCTGGTGGTTGGCTGCCCTTTGCTCATTTTGAACGTGGCTGTATACCTGATATGAGCAGACTGTAGCGAATAAAACATTCATTACAGGTGTCTTATGAATTTTAAAAGTATTCAAATAAGGATTATTGCTCCTTTTATCCTTGTCGTTGCTGCGTTTCTAGCGGGGTTTGGCTGGATTAGTTACAACGAAACACGCGCTCAACTCGTTCAGCAACTTCAAATACGAACGGAAAATAGCCTTCATCGATTGCAACTCAGTTTACCTGAGCCTGTATGGAACTTTGATACTGAGTTTCTCACTGAAAGCGTGGATCTGGAGATGAATGCTGATTTTATGGCTGCTATAGAGGTGAAAAGCGATGGCGAATCGTTATTGTTTCGGGCGAAGTCGCCTGAAGGCATTATTATTGATACCACCTCAGTTCCTGTGGCGAGCGCTTTCAATATTGGTGCTAGCTTGTCTTACGATGATGGCAACGGCCAACAAACAGTTGGTGATGTAACAATCTATATCGATGACAGTCAGGTTCATATCAAGTTACAACAGTTTCTTCGTGAATTGGCGATTGAAATATTGCTGTTAGAGATTGCAATTACGGCGCTAATGCTATTGCTGGTGAATCATGTTGTACTTTGCCCGTTACGGAAAAATATTCAGGCTACGATGGAAATTACTAAAACTGGCGATTTCCGGCAGCGTATTGATACTCATAGCGGTGATGAAATTAGCCAGGTCGGTGAAGGGATAAATAGTTTTATCTGCAGGTTGCAGCAAATTATCGGCCAGGTTTCTCTTCTTTCCGAGTCGGTACTGAAAAGTGTCAGTGCGACAGTGTCGGTCAGCCATGAGACAAACTCAGATCTCCATAAGCAAATGGACGGAATCCACACCATTGCCGAAGCCATATTACAAATGAGCGAGGCCAATGAAAAAGTGGCTCAAGGTGCCATATCAACATCTGATTCAGCTGATGAAGTGCAAAAATTGGCCGAGCATAGCTGTCAGGTTGTGAATCAGGCCGTTCAGAACATTGAAGCCCTATCGGATAAGGTGCAGCAAACAACAGAAGTTCTTCAGCAATTGGCAACAGATGGCGAACAAATTGGCACAGTTACAGTGGTGATCAAAGATATTGCCGACAAGACAAATTTACTGGCGCTGAATGCCGCGATTGAAGCTGCCAGAGCCGGAGAGCAGGGGAGGGGGTTTGCCGTTGTTGCTGATGAAGTTCGTTCGTTGGCGCAACGAACACAAGTTTCTACTGATGAAATTAATAACATTATCGAACGATTACAGAATGGCTCAAAAGATGCGGTTACTGTAATGATGGAGGCAATGGAGCAAGTGCATTTGGTGGTTGAGGAAGCTTCGGAGGCTGAGTTGTCTATTGGTCGCATTACGCCAGCGATTGCCGGTGTGTCTGAGATGAGTAGCCAGACAGCAAGTGCATCAGAAGAGCAAAGTTACGGCGTGCAAGAGATCAATCAAATTGTCGAAACAATATTGAAAGTGAGTCAGGAAACCGTTGAACGCGCTGTTAATACAGAACAATTTAGTCATGACTCTGCGCATCTGGCGACAGAACTTCAACAGCAAGTAGCTCACTTTAAAGTGTGAAAGAGCCTAATTCGTTAGAAGGAATTAACTATGAGTATGATAAATAACTTGAAAAATCAGTTGGTCATGTTTTTTGCGGTTATTACTTTGAGTTTCCCATTATTTACAGTTAATGCCGGTGAGCTTCCGGGGGAAATAAACTTAACCAGTGAGGCGTGGGAAGAGGCCACGAATCAAGATGGCAGCGGTTTGTATTGGGATATTATGCGCCTTGTATACGAGCCGTTGGGGATCAAGGTTAAGTACAGCACAATGTCTTATGCCCGAAGTGTATCTTTGGTCAAGCAAGAGAAAGCGGATGCCTGGTTGGGGGCTTATATAGATGAAGTGGAAGGTGTTCTGTATCCACAATGGCATTTCGATGCTGATCTGGTTTCGGCCCTATATAAAAAAGATGATGCAATAAATTGGCAGGGAGAGCAGAGCCTTGCTGGTAAGAATGTTGGTTGGATCAAGGGGTATGACTATAACGAGTATATGGAAACCAAATTTAACAACAAGGAATATAAATCAAGGAAACAGGCTATTAAGCTGCTGGAAAAAGGTCGGCTGGATTTTTTCCTCGATGCCAAAGAGGAATTAGATGAAGAGGTCGAGAAAGGTTATTTCAACGCTGCTGATTTTGAGATTAAACCCATTATGGATCTTAAGCTTTATCTAGCTTTTGCTAATAACGAACGAGGCCAACAGTTAAAAGAAGTTTTTGACCAGCGTTTTCCGGATCTGCTCAAATCTGGTGAAGTCCAGAAGCTATATAACAAATGGGACTGGGAAAGCTTCCCATTTAAAGCTCAGTAAATCATATTGAGAACATGTCCATGTTGGTAGCTAGGCTGCTAATGTGGACGTTTTCTTTCATTATTTAGCAAGATCTCATAAGAATTTCCTTTAACAAGTTTATTCTCAAAATTATCTCTTTTAATTATTGCATATAACAATATTTGCTCTTGTTATTTGTTACACCATACCTTCTTATTTCAGTAGCGTGATCAGCTAAACAATAAACAAAAAGGCAGATGGATACACTGCAGAGGCGTTAGTTATTGACATAATTAGCATGAATAAGGTAATTAATGCTTTTTCTTTGAATTTTTATTCATTCTTGGTTTTCCAACGATTATGGAGATTTACGATGAACAAAATGTCTTTGACTCTTGTCTCAGCAGCTATTCTGTCTGCAATTAGCATGAGTGCCAATGCGTGTACTGGCCTGATCGTCGGCAAAGGTGCATCGGTTGATGGTAGCATCATGATTGCCCGCAACGAAGATTTTGGAATCAATAACTGGAATAAGCACTTGGCTTATCGTCCGGCCCAGAAAAATGAAGCGGGTGACTGGAAGTTGGGGAATGGCTTGATTGTTCCTATGCCAAAGCAATTTTATGCATATTCTGCGATTCCTGATTGGGATGCCAATACCGTTGACAGTAATGGCAAGTTTTATGAAGAGCGTGGCATCAACGAATACAACGTTGCGATTTCTGCCACAACCAGCGCCGAAGTGAACGATAAAGCTCAGAAAGCAGATCCTTTGGTAGAGAATGGCATTATTGAAGCGGTGATCCCGACGTTGATTTTGCCTCAGGTAAAAACTGCTAAAGAAGGGGTTGAGCTGCTGGGCAACTATGTTGAGCTGTATGGTGCTGGTGAAGGTAACAGCCTTTACATTGCTGATGTGAACGAAGCCTGGCTAGTTGAAATCGGTTCTGGTCATCATTGGATTGCGGTGAAAGTACCTGATGACAGTTATGCCATGATTGCTAATGGTCTACGTGTTCATGGTGTTAGTCTCAACAGCAAAGATGTGTTGCACTCAAAAGACCTAATGGCTTTTGTTAAGGAGCATCAGTTACTGGAAAACCCAAATGCCAAGTCATTTAACTTTGCTAAGGCTTTTGGTGTAATGGGGGATATCTATAATACTGACCGTGAATGGCTGGGCCAGAAGATGCTGACAGCATCGGAAAAACAGACAACCCGCCAGGATCAGTATCCGCTGTTTATGAAACCGGATCAGAAGATTTCAGTCAACGACGTAGCTGAAGTGCTGAGTGCTACTTATAAGGGAACAGAGCTTGAAACAAAAGCCAAGCGTCCGATTCGTGTTGATCGCCAGCTTGAATCCCACATTATACAGCTGCGTAAAGAGATGCCGTTTGAACTGCAAGGCTTGATTTGGCAGAGCTTCGGTGTCTTGCCTGAATCAGTATTGGTACCAATTTACTCAAGTCTGCAGGAGTATCCTACGCCTTATCAAATTGGCAGCGATACGTACACCGATCAGTCGGCTTACTGGCAATTCCGCAGCCTGACCGCGCTGGCATCAGCAAACCCGGATAAGTATTTACCAATGCTTAAAGAAAACTGGGATAAGGAAGAGTCTAAGCTGTACAAGCAAGTTAGCAGTATGGACATGACGCTGAAGTCACTTTATAAGTCTGATAAGCAAGCGGCTTTGAATATGGCTTCGGATTACTCTTACGGACAGCTGCAGCGTACTTTAACGATGGCGACTGAAATTCGCTATAAGATGATGACAGATCTCACTAAGAGCACAGAAAAGAAATATTCTGAAGAAGAGTTTAAAAAAATCATGAGCCTGTAGGGTTTATTGATTAGATTGAACTTACCCCCGAAGCTCAATTCTTCGGGGTTTTTTGTATTCTATTTTTCTGCTTTTTGAATATTGTTCGATCAGATGGTGGGCATAGCGTGTGAAAGTTGAACGGTCGGTTTTTTCTGGGGTTTACAAGTTCAGTTACCTACCGTATTATTCGCCGCACTTACGGAGAGATGGCTGAGTGGTTGAAAGCACCGGTCTTGAAAACCGGCATACGTTTGTAGCGTATCTAGGGTTCAAATCCCTATCTCTCCGCCACATTCTAGAAGTTGGGCGAAAGCCGGGCTTCACACAGAATTGGAGCGGTAGTTCAGTTGGTTAGAATACCGGCCTGTCACGCCGGGGGTCGCGGGTTCGAGTCCCGTCCGCTCCGCCACTTATTAAAGCCCTTGTCGAAAGACAAGGGCTTTTTCGTATTGCGTTGAGTTTGACTCTATCCTGCGGACAGATAAGTCCCGTTTTTTTGTCTATTGATTCGGTAATTAATTATGGGTAAACCTCCGGCTATGCTGAGGAGACTCGCATAGGTTTTACCTATACCGCGGTAAAGGTACTTTCAGTACTCCTCCAATAGTAAGAAGGAATAACCTATGCGGGATTACAAACGTTTGTTTCATACGCGATGGAATCGTAAATACCAAATTGTATTTATTCTCCAAGAAAAGACAGAAAGTGATATTTGGTGCGATTAGAAAGCATCTTGGTGATGTCTTTCATGAGCTAGCACGACGGAAAGGGATAGTTATCGAAGAGGGGCATCTGTAGATGAGTATTGCACCGATAACAAATTGTGCTCCCATAACGCATCGGGAAGTGGCTTGTCCTTGATTTTCTGCCTGAGTTTATACTCGCACTCCGGATAGAGGCGCTCAGTGTACAGAAACTGACTGACGAAGTTATGTTTCGGTGGATTCACTATGATAAAACAATCGGCGACTTGATCACTATACTCCGGTTCACCGCAACTATATTGAGCGTTAATTAAATTTCCGGGTATTGCTTGCGTAAACTTTTTAATCGTGGAATTAACCTTTTCACCGCCAGTGAGCTGTATAGCGCCAGGCGAATCTTGCTGGATCTCTCTTCCCGGATCTGCTGGCTGGCATTTGCCAGGCTGCACAAAGGCTTATACACTTCGTCAAAATAGCGCTCGCCAACCTCTGTTAATGAAAAAGAGCGGCCCTGATGATTAAACATAGCCGCGCCAAGATACTCTTCCAGTAACTTGACCTGATGACTGAGTGCATTCTGGGTCACATTGAGCTTACAGGTTGCTTTTGAAAAGCTGCCCAACCGTGCTACTGCTTCAAAACATTGTAGTGCTCGTAAGGGAGGTGATTTCATTATTAGCTTGGCTCATGCTAAAAGTATTTTTATCATTATACATTCTTATAGGCTTTAACATACTCTAGCCGCATCATTTTTTGGGGCCGATCCAGGGTCACAGATTCATTTCACTCAAAAACGCTTTGAGTACAGCGGGAGCATTAAAATGCCGAAAATGTCTGTCGGATTAGCCATGGCCGTACTAATTATTGGTAACTTGATTGCGGTTTTCTCTGATGCATTGATCAAAACCTTGTCAGCAGATAGCGCTGTTTATCAGTTTGTATTATTCCGCCAGTTAACTGCAGTTCTGATCTTACTGCCTTTTTGCCTGACTTGTAGTAAGACAAGCTTCATTGATGGACTAAAATGGCACTTTCTACGCGGTCATATCTGGTTATTTGGCGCTGTCTTTATGGTCATCGCACTGAACTCTATGCCCTTAGCTACCGCTAATGCCATTTTTTATGCCGCGCCTTTGATCATGCTGCCATTAGCCATGTTATTGTTTCAGGAAAAGTTGACTATTCACTCTATCTCAGCTGGTATTCTTGGCTTTATCGGTGTGCTTATTGTAATCCAGCCCACCCAAATTAACTGGGCTGCAATATTTGCATTGATCGTCGCCTTTACTTTGGCGGTGAATAATTTATTGATCCGCAAACTACCCAAACACCAGACTGTATTCCAAACCTTAATGCTCACTAATCTGGTTGGTATTCCAGTATCTCTGGGATTAGTGCTATGGGAAGACAAACCTTGGGATTGGGCTCCGATGTTAACTGCCGTCGGCTCTAGTACTTTCATCTTAATTTATGCAGGTCTTGCTATTCTGGCATATCGCTCTGGTGAAGTCAGTAAAATTGCCAGTGCCGAATACAGCGGGTTATTAGGGGCCGTGGCTGTGGGGATCTTGTGGTTTGATGAAATGCCTGATTTTGGCATGGTGATCGGCACTGCATTTATTGTTATGCCGTTGATCTGGTTAGCCAGAATCGAAGCCAAGAAAATATCTTGAATTTATGGTCGACAGGTGTTTTTCCATGTTGTAAAAAGCCTTTTAGAACGGCTAACTATTGAATCCTAAACTTCAGGAATTTAGGTCATGAGACAAAACAAATTTGTTCTCAGTATGTTGCTCCTTTCAGAGTTGAGAGAACAAAAATGACTTAGTATTAGATAGGCTCATACTAAGCAATTTTTATTATTATGTGCATACTTGGCGTGTATCCAACCGACTGCATTTGGGGCAAGGTATATTATCGATGTACAGCTGCAGCATGAAAACCATAATATTCCAGTAAAATAATCTAGAGTCCACAAGTTATGGCAGGTTGTGGCAATGAGTGAGTAAATTTAATTAATTATGGGTAAACCCCCGGCTATGCCGGGGAGACTCGCATAGGTTTTACCTTTACCGCGGTAAAGGTACTTTCTGAACTCGACCAAGAGTAAGAAGGAATAATCTATGCGAGATTATAAAAGTTTGTCTCATACGCGATGGGATTGTAAATACCATATTGTATTTATTCCAAAGAAAAGACAGAAAGTGGTATTTGGTGCGGTTAGAAAGCATCTTTGGTGATGTCTTTTATGAGCTAGCACGACGACAGGGATAGTTATTGAAGAGGGGCATTTGATGAAAGATCATGTACATATGTGCCTAATTTTATTTCAGATAATATCCATGACATGGTTTCAAATAATGGTGCATACCTTTTAACGGAAGATGTATCGAGAGCAAACCATAAGGCATTTAAAATATATACATGGGGTCGTCAAGAGAAAGGTGCTGGATTAACAGTGGATCAATACGGTAATTATAACACTATTGATGGGCGCTCTGTGGCTGTTTATCCCGAACATTATGGCTTTACTCTATTTACCAATTATGGAGATGTGTATTCCGTTAGTGGCACTGATGCCCAGGCGGACGTTCAACACTTAGACATGTTTTTAAAAGTGAAGATGTAACGACGATTGCGCATTGAATTAAAATAAAATTTCAGTAAAGAGTGTACAGACCGATGGATGGGTAAGCTCTAATATTACTATCTTAACTTTTTGATAAAACACACTCACCATTTACACGGTGTGTGTGTTTTATTTGAATAGGTCCTATTGACTCACAAGCTTCATTATCTTCCGCCTTACAGTCTGAATCTCAATCCGATAGAACGGCTTTGGAAAGTGATCAACGAGAAGTCGAGGAATAACGTTGACTTCGAAAGCAAACGTGATTTCAGGGAAGCGATTGACCATTTTTTACTGTGACTCTTCCTGAGATTGTGGCGTCTCGAATTAACGATAATTTTCAGGTGATCAAGTCTGCACCTTCAAGTTAATTGGGTATAGCTGTCACGAGAATGGCATAGGTATTTTGGTGGTAGCTCAGTATATAGAAAAAAGCCTTATGTTGTTAACTTAACTATCATTAAAGTATTGGTTTACATGATGTAAGTAGCATTTTTGTTTTTTGTGGTGATTCTTTTTCTCTTGAGAGTGTCAACAGCTAGATTAAATCTAATACATATTGTTAACAATTAGCCTTGATCTATTCGTTTTCTGGGTCTAGGTTTGCTCGTAAGTTGATTAATTGTTAACAGTGATTATGGGCAAACAAAGTGCAGTGGCAGATTCTGTCGAGAATCTTTCCCTTGTTGAAAAAGTCGGTAATGGTTGCTCGCCTGCCTGCATACATATCACTGACGAAGAAATCGATGCCCTTCAACATCTGCTGGAAACTCACCGGCAGCATATCGAACAGGTTGATGCGCTTCATATTTCCATCTGCAGGGGGATTTCGATTTTCACCACCGGATCATCAAGGCCAGCCGCAACCGAAAACTCATCCATCTGTTATGCGGAGAGCTCTATCATTTACTGCGAATATACCGCTACCAGTTACAGCGTACACATTTGCGCCCCTCTCGGGCATTGGGCGAACATTTCCACTTGCTTTCGGCATTGAAAGACAGAGACGGCGAGTTGGTAGAAATGCTGATGCGGCGATATATTTTGCGAAGCCGTCAGCTGATTGAACAACAACTGAAATGATGACAAGGAGTAAGTCTAATGAGCCCGGGAAAACGCTTCAGGCAGGTTGTTGCTGCCAATCATCCGTTGCAGATTGTCGGTACTATTAATTGTTATTGCGCCATGATGGCGGAGCAGGTTGGCCACCAGGCGATTTACCTTTCTGGCGGCGGTATTGCCAATGCCTCTTATGGCCTGCCGGATTTGGGGATCACTACGCTGAATGATGTGTTGGAGGATGTCCGTCGGATCACTGCCACAACAGAGGTGCCGCTGCTGGTGGATATTGATACCGGTTTTGGCGGCGCGTTCAATATCGCCCGCACTATTAAGGAAATGGAGCGGGCCGGAGCTGCGGCTGTTCACATGGAGGATCAGGTGGCTCAGAAACGCTGTGGACACCGTCCCAATAAAGCCATTGTCAGCCAGGGGGAAATGGTCGACAGGATAAAGGCGGCAGTCGATGCCCGAACGGACGATGACTTTGTCATTATGGCGCGAACCGATGCACTGGCGGTGGAGGGGATGGGCGCGGCAATTGAAAGGGCTGTCGCTTGTGTTGAAGCCGGTGCCGATATGATTTTTCCTGAAGCAATTAATACGCTGGATCAGTACAGGGAATTTGCTGCTGCCGTTAAGGTGCCGATTCTGGCCAATATTACCGAGTTTGGACAAACCCCGCTGTTCGGTTGTGATGAGTTGGCAGAATGCGGTGTTGATATGGTGCTGTATCCGCTTTCAGCCTTCCGGGCTATGAACAAAGCCGCGCTGAATGTGTATCAGCATCTGAAATTAGAGGGACACCAGCGCAATATTATCGATCAGATGCAAACCCGTGATCAGCTGTACCATTATTTGGGTTATCACGACTATGAGCAGAAGCTCGATAAGTTATTCAGTGATAAATCATAATTACCACCCTTCCTTTAAATATTGAAATACAGGCAAGTCAGTATTTCCGTTTATTAGTGGGAAGACAGTTTATTTAGTGGGAAGCCCGAGAAAAAATATTTGTAACCGCTGCTGTTATCGGGCGGTAGGGTAACTTTTTGCCTGAAGAAAGGCGGGTAATAAAGATAACAGTGAATATTTATTAATAACGTGAGTCACAGAAGAGAGAAAGGAGTCTGCTATGACTGCGATAGCCGTAGCTGATAAGAAAAAGGATACCCCGTTAAACAATAAGCCACTGGGCGGTGCAGGCCTTCGTGGCCAGAGTGCCGGGATAACAGCGTTATGCACGGTTGGTAAAACCGGAACCGGACTAACTTATCGTGGTTATGACATAACCGATTTAGCCAATTATGCCGAGTTCGAAGAAGTGGCTTATCTGCTGTTTAAGGGCAAATTACCGACTCAGGCTGAACTTGATGATTATAAACAAGTGCTGAAAGATGTTCGTGGCCTGCCACCGGCATTATGTCAGGTGCTGGAGGCTATTCCTGCTGATGCTCACCCGATGGATGTGATGCGTACTGGGTGCTCTATGCTGGGAAATTTAGATCAGGAGCAGGATTTCTCTGAGCAGTGGGAAAAGACTGACACCCTACTTGCCATGCTACCGGCCATTATTTGCTACTGGTATCGCTATAGTCACAACGGTATCAGGATTGATACTGCCAGCAGTGAACAGGACAGTATCGGCGGTTATTTTCTCGAAATGCTGACAGATAAGGCCCCGTCTGAGCTGCACAAGCAGGTGATGCACTGTTCACTGGTGCTTTATGCCGAGCATGAGTTTAACGCCTCGACTTTTACCGCCAGAGTCTGTGCGTCCACTTTATCCGATCTCCATTCCTGTATTACTGCCGCGATTGGGAGCCTGCGCGGCCCGCTGCACGGCGGGGCTAACGAAGCGGCGATGGCCATGATTGAGCAATGGCAGACGCCGGATGAAGCGGAAGCCGGGATTATGCAGATGCTGGATCAGACAGAAAAAATCATGGGATTCGGCCATGCAATTTATCGCGAGTCCGATCCGCGCAATGCTCTTATCAAAGCATGGTCGGAGAAACTGTCAAAAGATGTCGGTGACACCTCGCTATATCCGGTTTCTGAACGTGTTGAACTGGTCATGAAGCGCGAGAAAGGTTTGTTCTGCAATGCCGACTTTTTCCATGCTTCGGCTTATCACTTTATGGGCATTCCTACCAAATTGTTTACACCGATTTTCGTTATGAGCCGGGTGGTGGGCTGGGCGGCGCATGTTTATGAGCAGCGTGCCAACAACAGGATTATCCGTCCGAGTGCGGATTACACCGGGCCGGAACATCAGGAATGGCTACCAATAGAAGAGCGTAGTTAGGGCTGGTTGGATGCAATCCAGAAAACGAATTGAGAAGGGATTAACACGATGAGTTTGAATGTAGATATTAATGAGCGACCGCAACCGGATAAGCTACTGGTACAGATTGCAGAGTATGTTGCTAATACCGAAATTGAATCACAGGAAGCTTATAACATTGCCCGCAACTGCCTGATGGATACGTTGGGGTGTGGTTTGTTGGCGTTGCGTTTTCCTGAGTGTACCAAGCACCTTGGTCCGATTGTGTCAGGAACTAGTGTCCGAAATGGCGCAAGGGTTCCGGGAACCTCCCATGAGCTGGATCCGGTGATGGCGGCGTTTAATATCGGCTGCATTATCCGCTGGCTGGATTTCAATGACACCTGGCTGGCGGCCGAGTGGGGACATCCGTCTGATAACCTGGGCGGCATTCTGGCCACTGCCGATTACCTCAGCCGTGTTGCTGTTTCGCAGGGCAAAGAGCCGCTGATCATGCGTGATGTGCTGACTGCGATGATCAAAGCGCATGAGATCCAGGGTGTACTGGCGCTGGAAAACAGCTTCAACCGTGTCGGTCTGGATCATGTGTTGCTGGTGCGTGTCGCATCGACTGCTGTGGTTACTAAAATGCTGGGTGGCAATCGCGAGCAGATCATCGATGCGGTTTCCCAAGCGTGGGTCGACGGCTGCTCGCTCCGTACCTACCGTCACGCCCCGAATGCCGGCTCTCGTAAATCCTGGGCGGCCGGGGATGCCACCTCACGAGCGGTGCGACTTGCCATGATCACGATGAAAGGGGAAATGGGGCTGCCGTCTGTGCTGACAGCTTCGCAATGGGGTTATTACGATGTGCTGTTCAATGGCGAACCGTTTCAGGTCAACCAAACATTCAATAGCTATGTGATGGAAAACGTACTGTTTAAGATCTCTTTCCCGGCAGAGTTCCATGCTCAGACTGCGGTGGAATGTGCGATGGCTTTGCATGAAAAGGTGAAAGACAGGATAGATGAGATTGATCGAATCGAAGTGACCACCCATGAATCGGCTATCCGGATCATCTCCAAGGTTGGTGATCTTGCTAACCCAGCAGATCGCGACCATTGCCTGCAATACATGATTGCAGTTCCGTTGCTGTACGGCGATTTGGTAGCAGAGCACTATGAAGATGAATTCCATCAGGGCGATGAGCGAATTGATGTTCTGCGCAATAAGATGGAAATCATCGAAGACAAACGCTACAGCGCCGAATATCTGGAAGCAGACAAGCGTTCAATCGCTAATGCAATTCAGGTCTATTTCACAGACGGTTCTTCGACCGAGAAAGTGGCAGTTGAATACCCGATAGGCCATCGTCGCCGTCGTGAAGAAGGGATCCCGGTGCTGGAGCGTAAGTTTATGTGTAACCTGCAAACTCGTTTCCCGCTTGCAACCTGTCAGGAGATTTTTAATTTGTGCAGTGATCAGGCCTGTTTGGAGGCAACACCAGTAAACGAATTTATGGCGCTGTTCGTGATTAATTAAATTTTTTTGTGATCTTGATCATCCTCATTTTCTGCACTATCAATAAAAACAGTGTATTGCGAAAAGGAGGGTGCTATGCAATTTAACCTGATTATTGTGCTGTTCGCGTTTGCCGCTCTGGCGTTGGATAAGCTATCGATGTTTGATGATAAGCCTGAGCGATACGTGAATGCCCCTGTCGATATTTCACCATCACTGGGGCCATCTATGGAAAGAGTTAATGCACAGTCAACGTCAACAAAGAAGCAGCCAGTAGTGAATAAACAAGTGGCGAATAAACAAGCGCTGAGTGTTCCCGGAGAAAGTAATAGTGCAGATCAGTATGAACAAAAGATGTTTCCGACAATGCATCAGGTGGTTCTTGGCTCGGTGGTTGTACCTGTAGAGTATTAAAAAAGCCGCATTAAGCGGCTTTTGGGTATTGTTTTAAAAACGAATTTTTTTTCTCAGTAGTGACTGAGATTGTTTTTTAAGTTTTTGCCTAACCAGTTTGTTGTCTTTACTCATCGTAATGACTCTGTGCGCTCCTTGCATGCTTAACTGACGTTGTAACAAATTCAGGGATGAATGATTATTTCTTGCAAGAATGGATTGAAAGTTGTGATGTGAATCGCAAATAACAATTCCCAGGCGAAATATATCGCATAAAGGACTTAATGGGTGAGAGGTTGTGGTCGTTTTAATTGCAGATTTTTTTAATATTTCTCTAGGCTATCACGGAGATCAATCAGGGGTTGCTGGCTGACTTCAATGATACTTCGGGCAGGGCGATCCAGCTCGACGATCAATGTGAGCACCAAGGAAAAGGCCAGTGCAAAGGGCAGTGCTGCAACCAGTGTTCGGTCTTGTCCTTGGGAGCCAACCTGTATTCCGTTAAGGGCAATGGTCAGAAAAGTGAGTAAGCCGAGGGTAAACCAGATACTGGGCGGGATCCGCCCTCGTATGCCTTTATTGACTCGTTCTGTGTGGGTATCAATAACTTCATTTAGAGATTCTATATAAAGGCGACTTTGACCTGTTACGCTTCCATGATGTGCTGCTGCGGCTTGTTGCCATAATTGCTGTTGGATGTCTTCGCTGATACGGATTACTTCATTGACTCTAGCTTTTCGCTCACTTTGTTGTTCAACCACTCTCAAATCCACATATTCTTTCAGTAATTCCCTGCTATTGCTGCGGTAAGGCTCGTTGAGTAATTCCGTGCGCAGAATAGCTGTTCCAACTTGATTAGCTTCGTTTAACACTAGCTGCTTCCTTATGTCGTTTTTGGCTGCGGCCATACTGAATGTAATGGCGAGAATGAATGCCAGCAGGCTGGCAAGCCCGGTAGCCATGGGAGTGATGGTTTTACTGATTTTGTTCGGTAGAAAAAGTTGAGCGAGGCGGTAGCCAAATTCAAACATCAGCAGAATTGTCCCGAAGATAAGGGCGAGAATAATGAATATTGAAAGGGAGTCGATGAAAGATTCCTGATACATAAAATTGCCTTTGTTGCTTTGCTTTTTTTGTAGGTGTGATTTTGGTTTTGTGAATGTAGCAATAGCGATCAATGCAATATGTTTAAGATACACACCTTGGTCAAAAGTATAGCGGCTCACTGGGAGGGAGTGATGATCACTTGAGAATATGAAACAAAATGTGTTCAGTCGGATTTCTCGATTGAGCTTTTATCTTCTATGGTTTTTGTATAACCACCCAAAAATTTTCATTAACGGCATCGTTCTGACTGCCATCGCGGTAAAGGAGAAATCTATGGGATACAAACACGTATTACTTGCGCTGAATTTGGATGAAAACGCAGAGTTTTTGGTGCTAAAAGCGGCGGAGCAAGCCAGGATTAATCATGCTTTGTTCAGTGTGATCCATATTGACCCAGATCTCGGACATCTGGATGAAGGGGTACGTGAGTATGATGAAGCGAATCTCGATGAAAAAGAGCATTATGAATCCGTGCAGGCGATGAAGCGATTATTGCGAGGATGCAATTATCCTGTGTATAAGCACTTGTTTTATACTGGTTATATTGAAGATCAGATGAACAATGCTATTGAAGAATATGATGTTGATCTGCTGGTGCTTGGTCATCATCAGTCGACAATCTTCCGTCAGTTGATGTTGTCTCTCACCGAACCTCTTGTCAGGAAAATGCCGTGTGATATCCACTTATTGAAGTTAGAGACATAACAACAGGCTCGTATCGGGGTTAAGCTTGTACAAGGTGCGAAATGTTCTTCCATCGATAAACATATTCAGTTACCTCGCTGCTGTCCGGGGCTTGCCATAACTGTGTTTTGGTATGGCTTGCGCCTAGTTTTTTATAAAAATCCTGAGCGGCCTGATTACTAGCCAAAACTTCTAAGTACATACCTCTATCTGGATCTTGGCGATACGATAAATTTGCAGCTGTTTGTAACAGTTGTTTACCTAGTCCCAATCTTTTGCTGTGCTTCTCGATGTGCAGGTTTTCGATCAGTGTCCCCCACTGAGGATGGTTATTTAAATAGAAACAGATAAACCCACATATTACGCCGTTATTAGTGGCGATGAATATTCTTTGGTTAGCTGATGGAAAAGTCAATCGATGTTGCCAGACTTTATTTCTATCTAGGTAAATATCGTGTTTTAGATAAGTGACAGATAATTCTTCCACATAAATTTCTTGCCAGCTTTTGGCATGCAATAGGGCTATTTTTTCTATGTCTTTTCTTGTGGCAACTCTTATCTCCACATTCATTATGCCTTTATCTCTGGGTTATTGATTAATTTTAGTTTATTGCTTGGGCTGTTGGTAATCAGTTCAATAGCTTTAGTGGGAAGGGTAAATTGGATTACTGTGATCTGACTAGGACTTTTGATTATTTGAATGACTATCTTGTTATTATGAGCTTTTGCTACTGTGCAATATAATTCACTTAAGAAGTAGATAATAGTGAGTAAAAATATGAAGCCAGGGGAAACAGGACTAAAGCGTGTAATTGATGCAACCGGTTACTCTATTCAGGGGCTGAAGGCTACCTGGAAATATGAAGAAGCCTTTCGGATGGAAATGATATTGCTACCAATACTGACCTGTATCACGTTCTTCATGCCGGTGACAAAGCTTGAGCAGTTGTCCATGGTTGCCAGTTTGGTTTTGGTTATTATTGTTGAGTTGCTCAACTCAGCGGTTGAGGCTGTTGTTGATCGCATTGGACATGAGCATCATGAGTTGTCAGGAAGAGCTAAAGATATTGGTTCGGCTGCCGTATTTGTTGCGATGCTCCTGGCTGGGTTTACCTGGCTTGTGGTTTTATTTGGATAGTTTATCGCGTTGATTATTGAATTAATTATAATCAACATGATAGATTTTTTATAAAAAAACTAGTAGCTTGGACTATATCTAACGCTTGATGATTTATTAAGTTCAATTTGATGAACGTAATGTATTAAGCTGTTCTGGATATAGCCCAGTTATTGGTGAAATTATTACATTCCATTTCAGCATCAGTAATACTTTTGTTCTTGATAAAAGTATTGTTGGATTTGTATTTTGGACATTGAGTCCGAGAAGGTGGGCAATTTATATCAACACAATGATTGCTTTTGTCGGTTGATTTTATCATCGGTTGCATATCAATATAAGACATTGAATTCACAGTGTATTGGTGCGTATTGATTGTGTTTGATTATTTTTGAATGTGTGCAAATACTTTGAATCCAGATCAATAAAGTTTCCGATTATGTAATTATTTATCAAATTGTTATTTACACATATCTTTTGCGAATACATTATCTCTGCTTTTATCGATGGTGAAGCGGGAGACTAGTCTCTGGTATAGGTATATGTGGAAAAATATAAGTAATAAAAGTATAGGTTTTCAATTAAAGTTTGCGATCAGCTTTTTGTTGCTAATTGCGTTTAGTTTAACAGCTACTGTTGTTTATCGAAATTCGTCGGATATTTTATTAAAGCAAACTATGACAGAACATCAGGCAAAACTTGATGCGCTGGCTGTTTCAATTGCAGGTCAGTTTGACGTTTACCTGGAAAATGCACGCGAATTGGAAAGTGCATTTCGAAATGGATATTTACATGGTTTGAGATTTACTGGCGAGAATGTCAGCTTCTCGGGGCATCAGGTGCAGAATATATTACAAGACGGAGAATCGATGATTAACAACACTGATGTTGTTGATCGTTTCACTCAAGATACTGGTGCCATTGCGACACTTTTTGCGGCATCGGACAGTGATTTTGTTCGAGTGTCTACCTCTTTGAAAGATAATGCAGGCCAGCGCACTTTAGGTACTACTTTAGGGCAGAGCCATCCGGGCTATCTAAAGTTGAAAGGCGGTCAGCCTTACTATGCCGAGGTGGAGCTGTTTGGTCGTAGTTATTTGACTTTTTATAACCCAATTAAAAATATCACGGGACAGATTGGGGCGGTTTCTTTCATCGGTATTCCGATGGACAATGCATCTAAAGCGATATTTGCCAGCGTGGCGAAAGATACTTGGGGCGACACAGGTTATACCATCGTTGTTGATAATGACAGTAAGTGCCAGGGCGAGTACCTATACCACCCGACTAATAAACTGAAAGGTTCAAAGATTCAGGATGTTGCTGATTACAATGGCAAAAAGCCATTCGGTGCAATTTTTGAATCTCAGAGCGGTATTCTTACTTACCCGTATGAGCACAATGGTAATATTGGTGACAAATACCTTGTTTTTACCGAAGTACCGGGTTGGAACTGGAAATTGCTGGGTGGTACTTTTATTGATGAAGTGACCAAGGGTAGTCAGCAGCTGTTGAACATTATTGTAATGGTCGCTTTGGCTGCCGGTGTTGCGACTTTCCTGATCCTGAGTCTGTTCTTGAGCAAGTTAACTCGTCCGCTGACGACGTTGACTGGTTATATGGATCGCCTTCGTGAAGGTGAAGTGACATTGTCGATGGAGTCAGGTAATGCAAACTCCGGTAATGAGATTGAGCGCCTGACCTACGGTGTATATTCAATGGCAGCCAAGCTGAATGAATTAGTTAGCGATATCCGCGGCACCAGTGAATCGGTGAATGGGCAGGCGAGCAGTGTTTCAGAAGATGCGAATCACAGCCTGAGCCAGGCTGATGTTCAGCAGGAGCAAGTTGAACAGGTAGTAACGGCTATCGAAGAGATGGCGTCTTCGGCGCAGTCGGTCGCTGAACAGGTTGAGTCTATTGCTGAAAATGTGCGTTCGGCGAATGAAGAAAGTGCATCAGGTTCTGAACTGGTTTCGCAGGTGAGTATTGAAGTCGCTAATCTGAATGAGCAACTGGTTCAGTCGGCAGAGGCTATCGATATGGTTAGCCGTGAAAGTGACAACATCCAGTCTGTTACCCGCATGATTGATGAAATTGCTGAGCAGACTAACCTACTTGCTCTGAACGCGGCTATTGAAGCGGCTCGTGCCGGTGAGCAAGGTCGTGGTTTTGCGGTTGTTGCCGATGAGGTTCGTACGCTTGCTCACCGTACTCAGGAATCTGTTAAGGAAGTGGTTAGTATCATCGAGCAGCTCCGTGCCTGTACCGGTAGTGCTGTAACAATGATGTCGGAAAGCCAGGAGAGAGGAAAACTGGTAACCGAGCAGGCGATGCAGGCTGGTATTGCCCTTGAAGGGATCTCGACTCAGGTAACTGAGATTGCGGCTCAGGCAGAAACCATTGCTGCGACATCTGAGGAGCAGGCTCAGGTCAGCCAGGAGATTGCAATGAATGCAACCGAGATCAGCAACCTGAACCGACAGGGGCGTGAAATCGCCGCTCAGACATCGCAGAGTGCGACTAACCTTCAGGAATTGTCTGAAGAGCTTAAACAGCAAGTAGGCTACTTCCACTAAGCGAATATCTGAATGTTACTATTTCGATAAGATGAAAGAGAGGCTCCGGCCTCTCTTTTTTTTGTCATTTTTTATCTTGCTATTTTCGCTAAACAATAAGTGATCAGATACCCACACGTGACGCTGTCACTGATTGCGTTAGGTGACGCACGTTCGTGGTGTTTATTGAAGCACTGGGTTGGTGCATGGTGTGTGGCCGCACCAATTAAGAGCGTTCGCTGCGCCTCTATTTTTGGGTGGTGGTTTGCAATTTATTGATCATTTATCCGAGCGCACAAAATCCGTGCATTTATCTACAGATCTAATTACTTATAAAACAGTTAATTACCTTCCGATTTTACTCTAAAGCCCAATTTGGTTCCCAATGATGGATGAACTGGCGCAGAACCTGCTCTATCAGTGTTGCAACATGATTAACCAACAAGGATGTGGAGACGTTTGTGGACGACATCAACAGCGCGGTAGAGATACTGATCCAAAGTTCGAATATTTTATTTATTTTGATGGGAGCCATTATGGTTCTCGCGATGCATGCCGGATTTGCTTTTTTGGAAGTGGGGACCGTCAGGCAGAAAAACCAGGTTAATGCCTTAGTGAAAATTATTGCTGAACGTGCTCGTTTTTATCCAATGCTGATTGGCGCGTTCTTCACTGTTGGCGTGGTATACCCTTTCTTTGAAGGGATAGTCTGGAACGGGAACTTCGGCTTTCAGGACTGGCTTGAAGCGACTTTTGGTGCCGGGTTCCATGATTTTGCAGGCTCGGTTGTCGTAGCCTTACTTGGGCTTAGGAATGGGCGTTATCGCGGTGGTCGCTTAGTTGCATTTGCGCCATCTAATATACCGTTGTTGGCCTTGGGGGCGTGGATCCTGACGATTGGCTGGTTTGGTTTTAATGTGATGTCGGCACAGACGATGGATGGCATCAGTGGTTTGGTGGCAGTGAATACCTTAATGGCGATGGTCGGCGGGATCGTGACATCGTTGTTTGTCGGAAAGAATGACCCCGGTTTTATTCACAATGGCCCTCTGGCCGGTCTGGTGGCGGTTTGTGCCGGCTCGGATTTGATGCATCCGGTTGGAGCCCTGGTGACGGGGGGGAATTGCGGGCGCACTGTTTGTGTGGCTGTTTACCTATATGCAGAATAAGATGAAACTTGATGACATACTGGGTGTTTGGCCGTTGCATGGCGTTTGCGGTGCTTGGGGGGGGATTGCTGCGGGAATTTTCGGTAGCGAAGCGTTTGGCGGTCTTGGCGGTGTCAGCATGGCGAGCCAGTTTATCGGTACTGTTGTGGGGATTGTTGTTGCGGTTACGGGATCTGCGGTTGTCTATGGCATCATTAAGAAGACGGTTGGATTGCGTTTGACAGATGAAGAAGAATACAAAGGCGCTGATTTGTCGATTCATAAGATCGGTGCGGTGAACGAAGACGGATAATCATAACAGAGATCGGTTATTGTCGTTAGCGAATGACTGGTGACATAGCGGATGCTTATATTTTGAAAAAACAATGATGCTATTGACTATATCTTTCCAATTGATGCCTGACTCGGTCAGGCTTTTTTTATTTTTCTATTCATGGAAATGAAAAAATATAACAATTGAGTTCACAGTTAATAAGTTAATTTAGATCTTCTGCCAGAAAATTAAAATCTTTACTAGAAACAATGAGTTTTATTATTCAACAATTATCTCTATCCATTCAGATTTATGTCATTGAATAGACTCTAGCTATCAAGGTGTTGCATAAATTACCCTCTATTTGGATATGCATTGTTTGCATAAAAAAGACGTCATATGGATCGTGAGTATTTTCACAAAATGTCTGTTGATTATCTCTTAATCTCTCTCTTGTTAATTTTATTTATCAAGAAGATACGATCTAAATACCCAAGTAAGAGGGAATATCAATGAAAGGCAGTGATATGCGTAAATCACCGTTGGCTATTGCATTATTTGCAGTTACAGCATTAGCTGGCTGTAATGATGAAACAACCAATGTTATCGAACAGCCCAAATTCACGACAGATTCTGCTGTTGCTATGCGAACAGTATTTTCTGATTACCAAAAGGCAATGGATACATTGGATAGTACGAGCTTCGGTCAAATAAATGATCAGATGGCATCATCATGCCAGGCTGTCGATCGCTTATATCTTGATAAGCTAGAATCTATTAATCGTGATTCTTTATCTGATGAAAATAAGATTTATTACGATACTTTCCGTTTCGACCGTAATATCGCAATTCGCGGTGCATCACTGCCTAATACACGGTTTGGTAATTTTGCTATTCCGATTACCCATTTTTATAACTACATCAAATGGAATGCCGAGTATGTCGGAGCTAAACAGAGCAAGCTAGAAGATTATCAGCAGCATATTCAGGTGGTGCGTGAATTTACTGCCTGGGTTAATAATCTCTATGCCCAATATTCGATGGGGCAAGTTGAGCATACTCAGCTACCGAAAGTGCTAACTGAAAGACTGGTGACAAGTACTGAAGAATCAGTCGCAGCTCATGATTATCAGGTATTGAAAGAAGGGCTTGCTGATATTAAAACGCATTCCGGCTATGACACTGAATTTTACGATGAATACGAGCTGGCTGTGGGTGATGCAGTCAGAGCGACTACTGAGCTGATTACCTATCTGAAAGGCGGTTACATGACAGCCGCTCGGGGTGAGGGAAGTTTGGATGATCGCAATATTGGCTGGGGTGATTTGCCTAATGGGCAGGCTTGGTATCAATGGCATCTGGACCGAAATAGTACGACCGGGAAACCTGCAATGGAACTCAATCGACTGGGTGAAGATCTGGTTGCTGATGCCAAAGCTGAAATGGAACGTGTAGCGAAAATCCTTGTTAAGAACCGCGGAAAAACGGTTGAAGCTGACTGGCGCGATGACAAAGGAGTTGTAAGTAAGAAGACATTTGTATTGGAGGACGCTGACGGAAACATTAATTTGACAGCATTTTTCGCTTTCCTAAATAGCCAACAGTTCTTCTATGGTCGTGATGGTCGGACGATTTCCGGTACTGTGCACGCTGAGGCCTGTAAAACTGCATCAGATATATCGGCCTGTGAAGCGGCTTTGACGGACTACTATAAGTTCAAGAACGATGCCAATGATGTGGTTGCCCGGTACTTTAAGCCGATAAAAACCGATTACAGCATTGTGCCAATTCCGGCAGATGGCGAACTATATGAAGGGGTCGCATCCTACGGGCAAAACGAGTTTAATCTCAATACAAACCCTGACTATAGTTTGCAGAAGTGGAATGTTTCGACTCTGCTGTTGCATGAGGCAGCACCGGGCCACCACTTCCAGAATGCCTATTCGCTTGAGTATCCGCCAGCGAATAAGCCTGACTACATCAAAGGTGTCAGTTACACCGCTTATGCAGAGGGGTGGGCGCTTTACACTGAATGGCTGGGACTGGAAATGGGTATCTATGGTGAGTTAGATGCCAATGGTAAGCCGACATTTGTTAACGGTACAGGCATGTGTAAAGAAGACCTTGATTATTCTTCTTTCCAGGGCGGTATTTACAACAATGCTGAAGAGTGTAATGCGCTGCAATATTTCGGTAGCCTGAATGAAGCTCAGCTACGTAATATGCGCCTGGCCGTTGATACTGGTATCCACGCTAAAGGTTGGAGTATTCAGGAGGCGCGTGACTATATGCGTGCTAATTCTGCATTGGGAGACGGAGATATCGAGTCTGAAAGTTTCCGTTATGCGGCTTATGTCGGCCAGGCTGTTTCCTATAAATCCGGCTATTTAGTGATTAAGGAAATGCTGGATAAAGTGAAGGCTGAATTAGGCAATGACTTTGATTGGGCCGAGTTCCATGACCAGCTCTTGAAATATGGTGATCAGCCAATGGAAGTGGTTCAGACTAGTATTGAAAACTGGATCAAATCAAAGCATTAATTCACACTGGTAATTCATTGTGAAATCAGCCCCTGCGACAAAAAGCGGGGGCTTTTCTGTTTTTGGTTATGTAATTTTGTTTTATATCCTCGTTTTCTCTTATCCATTACAATGAAAACCAGTTAGTAACCACGAACCCGGATCCCGATGAAAATTGATCTATCCAGCATGGTAACGGAAAGCCGTAATGCCGCCAGCCAGCAAATCGATACACTTTCGACAATTGAGATGCTAAAGGTCATCAATGAGGAAGATAAAAAGGTCGCGTTGGCGATAGAACAGGTATTACCGCAAATCGCTCTGGCAGTTGATGTGATTGCGGCAGCTTTTCAGAGAGGTGGACGATTGATCTACAGCGGAGCCGGAACCTCGGGTCGGTTGGGCATTCTGGATGCCAGTGAGTGCCCGCCTACCTATGGCACTAAGCCGGAGCAGGTTATTGGCTTGATTGCCGGTGGTCATCAGGCGATTTTCAAAGCGGTAGAAAATGCCGAAGATAATCGGGTGCTGGGGGCGGACGATCTTAAAACGTTGGATTTCAATCATAATGATGTTCTGGTTGGGATCGCCGCTAGTGGCCGGACGCCTTATGTTCTGGGAGCGATGGAATACGCGAAATCAGTCGGCGCAATAGTCGCTTGTATCAGCTGTAATCCACAAAGTGTGATGACTGAGAAAGCCGATATTAGTATTACGCCGGTCGTTGGTCCGGAAGTGGTAACAGGCTCTTCGCGCATGAAAGCTGGAACGGCACAGAAGTTGGTGCTGAATATGCTGACAACCGGAGCGATGATTCGAATTGGTAAAGTGTATGGCAACTTGATGGTTGATGTGGAAGCCACCAATGCCAAATTGGTTGAGCGCCAGAAGATGATTGTTATGGAAGCCACCGAGTGCAGCCGCGAAGACGCTGAGGCAGCCTTGATAGCGTGCAATGGTCACTGCAAGACTGCTATTGTAATGATTCTGGCTAAGTTATCGGCTAACGAGGCTAAATCATTGCTGGTACAAAACAACGGATTTATTCGTCAAGCCATTGCAGATAGTAACTAAGTTATTTTTAGCTCTTCGTCCTTAGATATAGGGAGAAGGGCTTTTAACTCTGTTCGAACCTCGAACCTCGAACCTCGAACCTAGGACCTAACATCCACATCCGTTTTAGGGGTACAGCAGCACGCTAGTGCCTTTCCTTCTTCCTTCTCACCCGGTAACAGACCTGGGACATCGGGTTGCTCGACTTCTCCCGATTCAATGCTCACTTTGCATGCGCCGCAGAAACCGGCACGACAGCTGTTAGATACGGATAATCCGGCATTTTCGGCCTGCTCTAGCAGGGTTTTCTGGTTATCTCCCAGGAATAGGTTGCCATCGAGGCTGATGGTAACAGTTTGGGTTTCCTCGATATTGCCTCTGGCTGGGCCGAAGGCTTCCTGATGGTAGTTGGTCTCATCGAGTCCGGCATTACGCAGTAGTCGTTTAGCTTCGGTCATGAAGGCGTCCGGGCCGCAGACAAACACTTGGCGCTCGGCAATGGCTGGTATGTACTTGAGGTGGCTTTCGGTAAGTCTTCCGCTCAGGCCATCCCAGTTTTCTTCCGGACGGCTGAGAACAAAGATAACTTTAAGCGGCGGGTACTTGGCGGCAAGAGCTGCCAGCTCCTGGCGGTATGGGATATCAGCCTGGCTACGGCACTGGTGGTGGAATACCACATCTCGTACTTGATCGTGGTCAGCAAGATAGCGCAACATGGAGATCATTGGTGCTATCCCGCTACCAGCTGATAGCAGAAGTAACTTATCGGTGTGAAGTCCCAGGTGGAAGCTACCGTCAGGCTTTTCCGCAACCAAAGTATCACCGACCTGAAGGTTGTTATGGAGCCAGTTGGAGACTCGACCGTCGCTGATCCGTTTGACTGAAATCGCATAGCGTCCAGGTCGTGACGGGCTGGAAGATAGAGTATAGCGGCGTGCCACATATTCACCGTTGATCTCGACCTGTAGTGGCAGGTGCTGACCAGGCTGGTAGGTAGGTAAAGTTTGCTGTTTGGCAGGCTCTAACCAGAATGTGCAAAAATCGCGTGCAATATCTTCACGTTCAACACAGGTTAGCGTCAGTTTGTCATCACCGTTATCTTCGTAGACTTCCTTGGGTTTGGTCTCCAGTACTTCAATTTTATCGCCGGCTTTAATCACACCTTCATTCAGGGAAACTAAATTTTGACCGAAGAAAACATCACCGGATTTGTCAGAGCGGAATTTCGACAAGGTTACTAATGGTTCTTTGAGCGGATGCGGTTCACCGGTTTCCGGATTAACGGTGGTCAGGATGCAACGAGCACAAGGCTTTACGGCTTCAAATTCCACTTCACCGATACGTACCCGTTTCCAGCTGTCTTCGGCAAAAGGTTCAGTACCGGAGACAACCAGGTTGGTACGGAACTGATCCATTGTATGTTTTTCCGTGCTGCGTTTATTCAGCGCTTCCAATGAAGCTTCGCTGATCACCAGTAACGGATAACCATCGGCGAAGCTGACATTTTGCTGGATCTTGCTACGAACACGGTTGGATTGTTCGCCGGTGTAAAGCAGGCGAACTTCTTGACCGATGATATGGCTGAACCAGGCATCGGCTTTTGATGATGTGGTGTAAGCACAGAAGGTGTCGTTCCAAACGGTGGCATCAGCTTCATTCATTGAGAAGTCGGCATATTTCAGAACGAGTGGCGACATGCCGGGAAAGCTGAGGCTCAGGCCGTCAGGCAGAAGTGTGGCGCTGACTTTTACCAACTGCGGATATTTCCGCGCGGTAATCATGCTGCCATCTTTTTTTGCCACCATAAAGCGACGATCGAAACATAAGCCTTGTTTTTCGACCCAACTTTTCGACAGGCTGAGTCCGCTGACAGATTTGACGGGGAAGACATTAATTTGCGACAAGTGCGGCGTTTGAGAAAGAACCGGTTTACCGGTAGGTGCTGACTGGCTCACTGTAACTGTCCTTGCTGAGTGTTGTTTTATTTCGACGCCTTATTTTATCAGAGCTTGGCAGATGGTGAGTGTTACAGGGCGCGTAATTTGAGTATTTAAGGCCAGGGTTTGAAGAAAAAGCCCCTGAAAAATAGTCTTTTAGCTAAAGACTTCTTAAGCAGGGGCTTGTAATGGTGATCAAGAGTTAGCGTTTATCTGTCAGTAAGAACAAGTTGCTCGGATTAATTGTCAGATAAGCATGATCAGCCAGGTTGGCATCAAACTGAGACGAGTTTAGTTGTAACAGGAGCTGCTGGTCGTGCCAACGTACCGAGACTTCGTACATTGATCCCATATATACTGCACTTTCAACGATGCATTGCTGGCAAGGTTCACCCTCGTGAGCTAACAAAATTGCCTCTGGGCGAACGCCGACCTGATAGCGGCCAGGCGCTTTGCCGTTAACAACATTCGGATCAGCCGGGATGCGATAGCCATTGATTTCAATATGCTGGTCATCGAAGTGCCCGGAGAAGATGTTTGCATCCCCCATGAAGTTTGCCATAAACATTGAAGCCGGCGATTTATATAGCTCGTCAGGTGAACCTTCTTGCATGATATCCCCGTCTTTCATCACGATGACGGTATCAGAAACCGCAAAGGCTTCAGCTTGGTCATGGGTAACATATAGCGACGTGATATTAAATTTTTGCTGCAACTCACGGATCGTTTCACGCATATTACGTCTCAGGTTTGCATCCAGGTTACTTAGTGGCTCGTCAAATAGCAGTACCTTTGGCTTTAGTACTAAGGCGCGTGCCAGAGCAACACGCTGTTGCTGGCCGCCGGAGATCTGATCAACAAAGCGATTGCCCATGCCTTCGAGATCCACCAATTTCAGGGCTTCATCTACCCGTTGTTTGATTTCAGCGGCAGGTAGCTTGAGCATTTTTAGGCCGTAGCCGACATTGTCATGCAGTGACATGTGCGGGAACAGCGCGTAGGACTGGAATACCATACAGATGTCACGGTGCTGAATAGAGGTGTTGGTAACATCTTCGCCGTCGATAAAGATCTGCCCGCTGGTGGGTTTTTCAAGACCTGCTACCAGACGAAGTACAGTGGTTTTGCCGCAGCCGGATGGGCCAAGGAGGGTAACCAGGCTGCCTTTTTTGATTTCGAGGTCAAGGTTGCCAATAACCGTGTTATCACCGAAGCGTTTGCAGACATTTTTTAGTACTACAAAGTTGTCATTTGCCATGAGGAAGTTCTCCATTTTTATTCTTGATTGTTGGCTTTTGAACGCGAGACACGGGCTTCGCCGACAAGGAAATCAAAAGTTAGGATGATGCCAAGCATCACGAAAATCAGGACAGAGCCGTAGGCAATGGCAATCCCGTATTCACCATCTTCCACCCGGTTAAGGATGTATGAGGTGGCAACGCGGGTTTCTGGCGTTACCAGGAAGATGATGGCACTGACGGTTGTCATTGCACGGACAAAGCTGTAAATCAGCGTCGACAGAATCGCCGGACGCAGCAGCGGGATAAGGATATGGATAATGGTCTTGAACGAGTTGGCACGCAGGCTCAGCGAGGCTTCGTCAAGCGATTTATCGAGCTGGCCCAGTCCGGCCACACCGGCACGGATCCCCACCGGCACGTTACGCATTACCATTGAAATAACCACAATAGCAGCGGTGCCTGTCAGATAAACCGGCGCATCGTTGAATGCCAGGATATAGGAAACGCCAGCAACAGTGCCCGGAACGGCGAAGCAGAGCATGGTGGCGAATTCGATCACTTTCTTACCGTGGAACTGCTGGCGCACCACAATATAGGCAATCAGCAGGCCGAATAAAGCAGTAATAGGCGCGGCAATACCGGCGTAAGTCATCGTGGTTATCAGCGATGGCCAGGCGCCTTCGCCCATACCAAGGCCGAACAGGTTAATGTAGTTATCCAGAGTCAGGCTGTAATCAACCCCCCAGTTAACGGTAAAACTGCCGTAAACGATGCTGCCGTAGAGCAGGACATTAAAGGCCATCCAGAAATACAAGGTACCTGAAACACCGTGCTTCAGTGTTGTCGGTAGTGGCTGGACGTCGCCACGGTAGGATTTACCCGAGATGGTGACGTAAGAGCGTTTGCCGATCCAGACATATTGGATCACAAAGATTGCAAGTGAGAACAGGAGCAATACGGCACCTAGAGTACTGGCTGATGCGTAGTCCAGTTGCGCTCCGGCGATATAGAAGTAGATTTGGGTTGCCAGAACATCGAAGCTGCCGCCAAGTACTAACGGGTTACTGAAATCAGCCAGTGACTGGACGAAGATGATCAGGAACGAGTTGGCCAGTGCTGGTTTTAGCAGCGGCATAACTATTTTGAAGAAAGTCTGGTAGCGGTTAGCTCGCAGGGTGTAGGACGCTTCTTCAAGGGACGGGTGTAGAGATTTCATTGCGCCGTCGAGGATCATAAATGACATAGGTGAGAAAGCCAGTACCTGTGCCATCCAGATCCCGGTGAAACCATAGAGCCAGTTAGTGTGCTGCAGACCGAACCAGTCAACCATTAGCTCGGTGATATAACCTGAGCGGCCAAGCATTAGGGTAACACCCAGGCCGACAACAAAGGGTGGTGTAACGATAGGAAGAATTGAAAAAATTCGGGCAATGAACGCAGAGCGCTTGGCTATACGGGTGGTGTAGATAGCGAAGATCAGGCCGAAGAAAGTGGCGGTAATACCAACAGATGTACCCAGGGTTATGGAGTTAAGAATGATCTGGATGATTTGCGAGCGGGTAAGAATGACGACAAATTGCCACATCACAAAGTTGCCCATTTCGTCTTCAAACATCGGGACGAAAATGGCAACACTTGGATAGATGATAAAAATAGTGATCAGCGAAACAATGCTGACCAGAGCTCCGATAACAAAGATATCACCGCCAAGGTATTCAAGCCGGGCAAGTGCCATCGTCAGGATACAGCCAAGAGCGATAAACAAGACAATGCTGGCATAGCCTAGCCCTTGTTCGGTGTGCCATGAGGTGAACAGGGTAAACAGCATACAGAAGCCGGTATAACCGATGTCGAACTGATGGCGTTTTCTGGCGTATTTGTTCTGAGCCTGAAGCGGTCGGATCAGCAGAGCCAATGGTAGGCTGAACCATAGCCATGAAATATTCATGCTGCTCCAGCCCATGGCCTCTTTGAATTCCTGCGAGGTTGATTCAAGCAGACCATAATCAAGGGCGAAGGAAGGCAGGAGCACGAAAGCCCCGACTAACGCGATGAGCCAGTAAAACACAGGATCGCGCCGTTCTGAACTTTGGAGCTGTCTTGACGGAATGTCAGCGGCTAAGTCATTCATTGTTTGATACCAATTATATTTGTTGGTGTGTTGCTGATTTCAGGGTGCACGAAGCCCCGAGAAATCATCTTGTACTTCTCGTGTGGAGCAATGAGCAGCTGTCAGCTGCTCATATTTCGGGTGAGACTGGCGGTTATTCGCCCATCTTGACGACGTTAACCCACTTGTTGATCAGGCGCTTACGTTCATCGGAAGAACCGTAGGTTTCCATGTCGTAGTTAATTAGCGAAAGTTTCTTCGGATCCAGTGCGTTAGGTGATTGCTCTGCGGCAGTATTGGTTAGAATTTGGAAGGATTTGCCTTTCTGCCATGCCAGCTGCTGACCTTCTTTAGACAGTACCCAGTCAACAAACAGCTTGGCGTTATCCATGTTACGGGCACCTTTGATGATGCTGACGCCGCCGATTTCGTATCCTGTACCTTCACATGGGGAAATCAGTTCAAGCGGAGCACCTTTAGATTGCTCCAGCGAGTAGTCATGCAGGAAGCCGATACCAATAGCGATTTCACCGCGTGCAGAGTTACGGGAAGGTGTCACACCGGATTTAGTGTACTGCGAAATGTTTTTGTCGAGTTGCTTGAAGTAATCAAATGCCTTGTCTTCATCCCAAAGCTGGATAAAGGTTGCCAGTGCGGTGTAGGCCGTACCAGAACTTTGCGGGTCAGCTATTTGGATTTCTTCTTTGTACTCAGGCTTGGTCAGGTCATTCCAGCAACGCGGAATTGGCAGGCCTTTTTCTGCAAGGCGTTCGGTGTTGACGCCGAAACCAAGGATGCCCATGTAAACAGCAGAGGAGTAGTTGCCTTTGCGTTTGGCCGGATCGCGGAATTTCTCCATGATGTTGTTCAGCTCAGGCGACTTATAGGCTGCCAGTAGATCCATTTCACCAGCCTGTGACTGTGGATCCAGAGTGCCGCCGTACCAGACGTCAGCGCGGGGGTTCTTTCTTTCGGCCTGGATTTTTGCCAGGGTGCTGCCCGATCCGTTACGGACAAACGAAGTTTTCACGTCATACTTTTCAGAAAAGGCCTTGGTTTCAGCTTCACACATGGCGTTGGTTGCGCTGCAGTAAACAACCAGACGACCTTGTGCCATAACCTGGGGAGCTGCCATGGCTGAACCAAGAATGCAGGCTGCAAGCAGGCTGCGTTTAGTTTTTGCTTTCATTATTATTTCCTCTGCTTTTTATTGGAGCCCGATGCCAGAGTTCACAGGTAGGAAACACCGGGCTTTTACCGCCACCTTGCGGTAAATCTTTATTCGCAGGCGAAACGGTAGCGGCAGGAGGAAAGAAAGCCCTGAATGCTATAACGCAGCTACAGTTCGCTGTTGTGCTTTGATGAAAGGCAGGATCAGCAGGCCGATAGAAGCGGCGGCCAGAGTGATAACGCTGAAGAAACCTTCCCAGCTAAATTGTTCGATAATCAGTGATACCGGATAACTGGCCAGTGCTGCACCAAGGTAGCCGAACAGGCCGACAAACCCGGTGGCCGTGCCCGCGACATCTTTGTGCGAACACTCGGCTGCAGCCATTCCAATCATCATTTGTGGTCCGAAGACAAAAAATCCGATAGCAAAGAAGCATCCTGACAGTACGGCAAAGTTGTCCATCGGTGTTAGCCATAATGCCGCGACGGAAATAAAAATCCCCAGTGCAAAAATCAGGTTCATCGGTGCCCGGTTACCGCGGAAGAAACGGTCTGAGCCCCAGCCGCCAAATAGTGACCCGAGAAAGCCGCCGACCTCAAACATAGAGACTGCCGTATTGGCGGTCAGCAGGTCGAAACCGTGGCGTTCGGTCAGGTATAGGTTGCCCCAGTCATTGACGGCAATCCGCACCACATAGACCAGCAAATAAGAACTGCACAGCAGCCAGATGTATTTATTGCCGACTACATACGTAGCCAGGATCTGGCGGAAACTGAGCTCTTTTCCTTCCTTCTCCTGTTGCAGCTCCAGCTCATCGTTGCGCCATTGCCCGATGGTTGGCAGCCCCATGGTGGAAGGCTTGTCCCGCATGTGGAAACAGAGCATCAGGCCAACCATGATCCCGACAGTTCCCGGGATGATAAATCCGTAACGCCAGCCCCAGTTGAGGGCGGCAAAGCCGATAAACAGTGGAACCAGCGCACCACCTAAGTTGTGGCAGGTATTCCATATCGACCACCAGAAACCCCGCTCGGAACGTGAGTACCAGGTTGTGAGCAGCTTGGCGCAGGGCGGCCAGCCCCAGCCCTGAAAAAAGGCATTTAAAGTCCAGAGCACTGCGAATACCGCCAGTGAGGAACTCATACCAAAGCAGATGTTAATCAGTCCGGTTGCCATCAGTCCCAATCCCATGAAATAACTTGGATTGGACTGGTCACTCACCATGCCTGAAATAAATTTTGAAATTCCGTAAGTGATGTAAAACAGGGTGCCGAGAAAACCGATATCGGAGTGAGTCAGACTGAGATCCGCCAGCATAGCCGGCATGGCGAAATTCAGGCTTTTGCGGGTGAAATAAAATACCCCGTAGCCGATATACATCGAGAACATTAAATGCAGCCGCCAGTGTTTATAGGTAGCATCAATCCGCTGTTTATCCGTTATTGTTTGTGCGGGTTGTGCTGATGTAAGAAAGCCCATCATGGCAGCACGTTCTCCTTGTTGCTGAATAGATAGTAAGTAATCGAATACAGAAATGAATGAGACAGGTTTTTAAATCCCTAGGAAAAATTCCTAGTTATCTTCACTGCTTGGTATTTTTGTGGGCAAGTTAACAATAAAGCGAGTTCCCTTTCCTGATTGGATGGAAAAGCTTCCCCCTAATGCGCTGACTCGTTCTTCGATGCCTCTAAGTCCATGTCCTTTAGTGCGCCAATTCTGCGGCAGGCCACGGCCGTTGTCGCGCAGTTCCAGGCTAAATGTGGTGCCGGGCATCAGGCTGAGCTGGATTTCGGTGGCTTGCGAATGTTTGCTGACATTATTGAGTAGCTCTTGGACGATGCGGTAGAGGGTGACAGCGGTAATGTCGTCGAGTTGGTGGTTGGCTATCCCGATATTAAGCTGGATATTAATCTGGCGTTCGGCAAACTTCATTTCATGGGCCAACTGGCGTAAGGCATTTTCCAGTCCCAGTTCATCAAGGATTTGCGGTCGCAGTTGGGTGAGCAACTGGCGGGTAGATCGGTGTATCCGCATTGAGAGCGAGTGGATAGCTTCGGCAATGTTTTTGGTGTTGTCTTCCTGCGTCGTACGGTCGGCCAGCATCGCCTGGATCTGAATAGCTGTGATGTTCTGGCCGATCTCATCATGCAGTTCGCGGGCAACGGATTTGCGGATATTTTCTTCAACCTTTACCAATTGGCGGGCGAGTTGCTGTTTATTGTCTAACTCTCGGGCCAGCTCGCTGTTTACCATTTGTAATTGTTGTGCAAGCAGGTATTGACGACTGATGGCAATGCCAAGACCCAAGCCAACCAAGGCCTGGGTGGTGATAAAAACTTTCAGTTCCAGGTCGCTGGAAAAAGCCCCCGATAACTGGCGGGCACTGGTAAGCAATATACTGTTCATCACTGCCGCCAACACGCCGCCTTGCCAGCCATAGCGGTAAGCCATGAAGATATTGGGGAGTAACATGATCAGTAAGACCAAAGGCTCCAGCTGTTCAAGCAAGAAGAGTTCGGCGGCAAGTCCGAAGGTGAAAAAGACCATGGCCCACAGCAGGGCTGAAGGGCGGATGGTGATTTCTTGATGGACTAAGACTGGACTTAGTGGCACCCATGTTTTGTTGAGGTAATCGTAAAGAAGGTAGCAGAAAGGAGCCAGCAAGATCCCGCCGGTAACGGCAGTAATTGTGCCGGAAAACGCGTAACCGACAGGAAAATCCAGAGGTTTACTGAGTAATAATATTACCAGCCCGATTGCCAGCCCGTGTACCTGGACTAATGCGACAAGTGCAAGTAATCGTTGCCAATAGGTTTTTAGTTGCTGCCAGAAGCTGGCAAAAGGTAGGGCCAGAAAATAACCGATAAACGGGCTAAGTAGCAAAAGCCAATCATGAGGCTTACCATCGAGGGTGGAAAGCAACCAGCCACAGATAACCAGTTCACAGCCAAGGAACAGGAGCCAGAAACGGCGTGGTGTCAGTACTTGTATCGCCAGTTTTAGCCCGGTTGGCAGGAAAAGGCCGGCGAGGAGCAAGTCAGGTGACAGATAGCTGCTGATACTCCAGAGGCAAAACCAGCTGATAGTGAACAATACGCAGCTAAAGGCGGACGAAAAATAACGGCCCGCAATATGGTGACGATGATTCATTATTCGACCAGTAATTTGTGTTGCAGCGCAAAGCGGATCAGTTCAACGTTATTGGATAGGCCGAGCTTGCCGAGAATATTGGCACGGTGGACATGGATGGTTTTGTGGCTGATTGCCAGCTCAGCCCCGACTTCTTTTACACCTTTTCCTTTGATCAGGTGGTTGAATACTTCACGCTCCCTTTTTGTTAGTTCGTCAAGCTCCTTAGGTGCGGCAGGTGCGTTGCTAAGGTTAAATAATGCATCGGCACAGAGGTAACGATCACCGGCAGCCACAGTACGAATTGCCGTGACCAGCTCGCCGGGTCCACAGCGTTTGGAGAGATAACCACATGCTCCGGCTTCTATCGCCTTGCTAACAAAGGAGGCGGAATCATAAATACTGAGTATAATTGCTCGAAAATTCGGATTATTTTTTCTTAGATGTTCGAGCAGGCTCAGGCCGCTTTCATCTGGCATGGAAATATCAATAACCGCTACATCAACTTTTATGTGTAAAAGAGCGGCGAAAGCCTCTTGGGCAGAGCTGTACTCTCCTTTAACTTCAATATCATGCTCGACATTGAGTAGCTGAGCAAAGCCGGAGCGTACCATAATATGGTCATCGACCAGGGCGACAGAAATCATTTCCACATCCTTTGTTATTGAATAATTCGCTGTTAAATGATTTGGCGGATTTTCGTTGTTCTGAGGGGCTGTGATTATCGTCGCGAAAACGATTTCGGATCCAGTGGCTACGTCGCAAAAAGAGTGAGCTGTCATTAAGTTATTTCATTTTTTCTCCCTTTTATTCTCCCATCTATTCATTCCTCATTATTTTTCGCTTGTCACTAGCCGTTACCAGAGTTGACTAAATGTGAACTAAATGTTGATTGTTTTTTGACCTGAATCAACTAAAAGCTTTATTACCACTTTGGAGGTATGCACAGGTCATATCATTGGTATTAACAATAGATTAAGCCCTTCTTTTTATAAGTGTTCTAAAAGTCTAAATTGTGGTTAATCAGATAGATGCAGCTTGTTTAACTGTTTCTGGAGCAGATGATCCAATGTGGGTTTATGTGGAGTGGGGTAGTGGGATACCTGAATGGGAGTACTCAATTTATGGATGAATACCATGTCTGTAGCCTGTTTGTACTGGCTCTGGAAGATCAGAGGGAGTCTGTGAAGCTGGCTGTAGAGAAGCTGGAGGGTGCAGAAGTACCGGTATGCAATGAAGTTGGAAAGATGGTGGTGGTGCTGGAAGGCGATAGCAAGGACGGGCTTGTCGAACGTTTCAATAAAATCAAATTATTGCCCGGTGTGCTTGCGGTTACCTTGGTGTATCACCAAGAGGATGGGATATCTGAGCTAAAGGAAGCGAACAATGACAGTCAGTAGACGTAGTTTCTTAAAGGCTAATGCAGCTGCAGCTGCCGCGGCTGCCGCAGGCCTTACCTTACCTGTGTCTGTCGCTCAGGCAGCAGGTGAGGACAAGGAAGTGAAGTGGGATAAGGCGCCTTGTCGTTTTTGTGGAACAGGCTGTAGCGTACTTGTTGGCACACAAAATGGGCGGGTAGTGGCATCGCAGGGCGATCCGGATGCACCGGTTAACAAAGGACTGAACTGTATCAAAGGCTATTTCCTGCCTAAGATCATGTACGGGAAAGACCGTTTGACCCAGCCATTATTGCGTAAAACCGATGGTGTTTATGACAAAAACGGTGAATTCATCCCGGTCAGCTGGGATGAGGCTTTTGATGTTATGGCTGATAAGTTCAAGCAGGCATTGAAGGCAAAAGGGCCGACTTCTGTGGGTATGTTTGGTTCCGGTCAGTGGACCGTTTGGGAAGGGTATGCGGCGGCAAAATTGTATAAAGCCGGGTTCCGTTCTAACAATATCGATCCTAATGCCCGCCATTGTATGGCATCTGCCGTTGTTGGGTTTGCCCGTACTTTTGGTATGGATGAACCGATGGGGTGTTACGACGACCTGGAACAGGCCGATGCTTTTGTGCTGTGGGGGTCCAATATGGCGGAAATGCACCCCATTCTATGGACCCGCCTGACCGACAGGCGCTTGTCGTCCGATAAGGTAAAAGTTGCGGTGCTCTCGACCTTTACCCACCGCAGTTATGAGTTGGCGGATAACCCCATGATTTTCACTCCGCAAACCGATCTCGCCATTCTGAATTTTATCGCCCACTACATTATTTCTAATAACAAGGTGAACAAGGAGTTCCTTGAGAAACACGTCAATATCCGTAAAGGCGAAACGGATATCGGATACGGCCTGCGTCCGACTCACCCGTTGGAAAAAGCAGCCAAGAACCCGGGAAGTAAGAAATCAACGCCGATGTCGTTTGACGAATATGCCAAGTTTGTCTCGACCTATACCGCGGAATATACCTCCGAGCTGTCTGGTGTGCCGGTTGACCAGCTCAATGACCTGGCAGAGCTTTACGCCAATCCTGATGTAAAGGTTGTCTCTTACTGGACCATGGGCTTTAACCAGCATACCCGTGGTGTCTGGGCCAATAATCTGGTTTATAACATCCACTTGCTGACCGGAAAAATATCCAAGCCTGGTTGCGGGCCATTTTCTCTGACCGGTCAGCCGTCAGCGTGCGGTACGGCTCGTGAAGTCGGTACGTTTGCTCATCGTCTGCCTGCTGACATGGTGGTGATGAATCCTAAGCACCGTGAGATGTGTGAAACTAAGTGGAATATTCCAGCAGGGACTATTCCGCCGAAACCTGGCTATCATGCTGTGCTTCAGGACAGAATGCTTAAGGACCGCAAGCTCAATGCCTATTGGGTGATGTGTAACAACAATATGCAGGCCGGTCCTAATATCAATGAAGAACGTCTGCCCGGATACCGGGACCCTGAAAACTTCATTGTCACCTCTGATCCATACCCGACCGTTACAGCAATGGCTTCTGATCTGATTTTACCGACAGCGATGTGGGTTGAAAAAGAAGGGGCTTATGGTAACGCAGAGCGTCGAACCCAGTTCTGGCATCAACAGGTATCGCCTCCGGGACAGGCAAAATCGGACTTATGGCAGCTGATGGAGTTTTCAAAGCGCTTTAAGGTCGAGGAAGTCTGGCCGGCAGAACTGATAGCTAAGAAGCCGGAACTGAAAGGAAAAACATTGTTTGAAGTGCTGTATAAAAACGGCAATGTCGACAAGTTTAACCTGGATGAAATTCCTGCCGATCAGCTGAATGATGAGTCCCGCGATTTTGGTTTCTATGTACAAAAGGGGCTGTTTGAAGAGTACGCCTACTTTGGCCGCGGACACGCCCATGATTTGGCGCCATTTGATATGTATCACCAATCGCGAGGGCTGCGTTGGCCGGTGGTCGATGGTAAGGAGACTCTGTGGCGTTATTCCGAAGGCTACGACCCTTATGTGAAAAAGGGGGAAGAGTTTGCGTTCTATGGCAAACCGGATAAGAAGGCGGTGATTTTCGCTTTGCCTTATGAGCCGCCAGCCGAGTCACCGGATAAAGAATATGATCTTTGGTTATCAACCGGGCGGGTTCTGGAACACTGGCATACCGGTTCGATGACTCGTCGAGTGCCTGAGTTATACCGTTCATATCCGGATGCGGTGGTCTACATGCACCCGCTGGACGCCAAGGAACGGGGGCTGCGCCGTGGGGATGCGGTCAAGATCATGTCTCGTCGCGGAGAGGTATTGAGCCATATTGAAACCCGTGGACGAAATCGAGTACCGCGGGGGTTGCTCTTTATGCCGTTCTTCGATGCCGGGCAGCTGACAAACAAGCTGACACTAGATGCGACGGATCCGCTTTCTAAAGAAACCGACTTCAAGAAATGTGCGGTGAAAGTGGTTAAAGCGTAACGGACAGGAACAGAGCGATGAAGATTCCGCGCGTAAAAATTTCTGACAGCCGACGACGTTTCCTGCGGGATGCGGTGCGAACCGCGGTAGGTGTCGGTACAGCGGCAACAGTTCTTGGTTTGCAGACAAAGCAGAGCCAGGCGGATGATGCCGGTGTGCCAATCCGCCCGCCAGGAGCGCTGGATGAGCCGGATTTTCTGCAGGCTTGTTTGCGCTGCGGTTTATGTGTTCAGGCATGTCCCTATGACACGTTGAAGCTGGCAACACTGCTCTCGCCGGTTGCTGCCGGTACGCCGTATTTTACGGCCCGGCAAATACCGTGCGAAATGTGTGAGGATATTCCTTGTGTCGTTGCGTGTCCTAGTGGTGCTCTCGATCCTGCAATGACTGATATTTATCAGTCCCGTATGGGAACGGCGGTGCTAATAGACCATGAAACCTGCTTGAATTGGCTTGGACTACGCTGTGATGTTTGCCACCGGGTTTGTCCGCTTATTGATGAGGCGATCACTCTCGAGCCGATTCGTAATCAGCGAACGGGTTATCACGCTAAGTTTATCCCTACGGTTCACTCCGATGCCTGCACCGGTTGTGGCAAGTGTGAGGAAGCCTGTGTGCTGGATGAAGCTGCCATTAAGGTGGTGCCAACGGCACTGGCAAAAGGCCAGATGGGACAGCACTACCGGTTAGGATGGGAAGAAAAAGCCGAGCACGGAGGTAGTCTGGTACCGGAAGAGCTGACGCTGCCTGTCCGCAAGCCTGGTAACACAGGGGGAGGTCAGTAATGGCTAAGCGCTTCGTGAAAAATCATGCGAAAGATGCCGGTAAAGCTGCCGTGAAGTCGTTGGGCTGGTGGAAGGCACACCGTTTTCTGCTGCTTCGCCGCAGTTGCCAGCTACTGATCATCGGGTTGTTTATGGTTGGGCCGACATTGGGTGTGATGCGCGGCAATCTGTCATCAAGCACTTTGTTTGACACTATTCCCATGACAGATCCGCTGCTCTTACTGCAAACCGTGGTGGCCGGTCATTTACCAGAGCTGGCCGCGTTGCTGGGTGGGCTGATTGTGGTGGCGTTCTATGCCGTAATCGGTCCTCGCGTCTTCTGTGGTTGGGTTTGCCCGCTGAATATGGTGACCGACTTGGCTGCCTGGTTAAGGCGAAAGCTGGGGATCAGAGTGAGTTACAGCTGGTCTCCCCGTTTGCGGTATTGGCTGTTAGCCGTTTTGCTACTGGGTAGTGCGGTATCCGGCACCGTATTGTGGATCTGGATTGATCCTGTGGCTGCGTTACACAGGGGACTGGTTTTCGGTATGGGCGCAGGCTGGATCCTGATCCTGATGGTGTTTCTGCTGGACTTGCTGCTAGTGGAGCACGGATGGTGCGGGCACTTGTGTCCACTCGGGGCTGCCTATGGCGTTATTGGCCGAAAAAGCCTGCTGAGGGTGACTGCAACGAATCGGGAAGCGTGTAATAAGTGTATGGATTGCTTCAATGTCTGCCCCGAGCCGGAGGTGTTACGCCAGCCTTTGAAGGAAGGTGATCGCCGGGTCATGAGTAAGGATTGTATAAGCTGCGGGCGCTGTATCGACGTCTGTTCCGAAAGGGTATTGGAATTTAAAACAAGAATTGGAGCCAAATATGAAGGGTAAGTTTGTTGTGTCTGTGCTGCTCGCAGCCTGTTTCAGCGTTGCGGCCTTCGCCGAGGTTACCTCGTTACGCGGCGATCAAGCAATTGAAGAAGGCAACGAGGTTGTGAGTATTAAGCAAGTGCCGAAAAAACAGGAACGATTGGCACTAGATTATGTCAACCAGCCGCCATTGATCCCGCACTCTACGGATCAGGTGCAGATCAATCCGAGCAACAATGGGTGTCTTCAGTGTCATGATGTTGATAAATATCGTAAATCCGGAGCTCCCCGCGTGAGTCCTACGCACTACATGGATCGTGATAATAAAGTGTTGGGTGATATTGCCCCACGTCGCTATTTCTGCTTGCAGTGCCATGTAACGCAAGTTGATGCGGCGCCATTGGTTGAAAATACCTTTCAGCCTGCTGGTAAATTCGGCGAATAGGGAGGGTGTATGGGGATTAAGCTACCGGGCTTTATTCAGCGTTTTTGGAACTGGTTCAGGAAACCGAGCCACTTTGCAATAGGCAGCATCCTGATTGTCGGTATTATTGTCGGTATTGTTTTCTGGGGCGGATTTAATACCGCAATGGAAATGAGTAATCAGGAAAACTTCTGTATCAGTTGCCATGAAATGGAAAACAACGTTTATCAGGAGTACGTCGGGACAATTCATTACAACAACCGTAGTGGCGTGCGGGCAACCTGCCCTGATTGCCATGTACCCAAAGAGTGGGCACCGAAAATGGTTCGTAAAATCCAGGCCAGTAAAGAGCTTTATGCCAAGGTGTTGGGTTTAGTCGATACGCCAAAAAAGTTTGAGGAGCACAGGTTTGAAATGGCTTCCCGGGAATGGGAGAGGATGAAGGCAAATGACTCGCAGGAGTGTCGAAATTGCCATAATTTTGAGTACATGGATTTTTCGACCCAGAAGCCGGTTGCCGCTAAGATCCATGATGATGCAGAAGATCAGGGGAAAACCTGTATTGACTGCCATAAAGGTATAGCGCACCAGTTACCTAAGGGGCATAAGGTTGAAAAAGCGATCTAGCTAATTATTTGATCAACAAAGCATGTTGAGTTGATGTCATATTTAATGCCTTTATCCCTGACTGAGTAATCGGCCAGGGATTTTTTTATTGATGTATTAAGCCCGTAAATATGTGTCGGAAGATTGTCCGTATTTTTAACAGGTTCAGACATGGTTTTTCTGAAGATGAGGTTTAATTCGTTATAACTTTGGCATTGAATGAGGAAGTAGGATGTCTCAATTTTGGGGTGTTTTTGCTCAATTTGTTTGATGTGCGTTCGGTTGCCTACATGATGGTGCTTTTTTGTGATTTAGGCTCCAGCTTTTGTGGGAGCGATCAAGTCATCTCAGTGAGTATTGCGTTACCTTACGCCCAAGTTGTCCTATTTTTATCCATTATGAGTTTGGTAATGTCTATTAACTGATTGTGATGATTTGCCTGTGAATTCTAAAGTGAACTTAAATGAAATGTTATTGATTGAGTCCCAGTATGGTGTTGTTATCCATCGGGATTTTAAGCCGCTTTATGCGGACGATAACTATGCGCATTATTTTGGCTATGAGAATGGGCAAGATATTCTGGCAATGGCGAGTATTTTACCGTTGATTGCTCCGCAGGAGCAGCAAAATGCGATGGCATCGTACCGTGCTGTGATGTCGGGAAAAGGCCGGCCAGGTGTTCGGACTTATAAGAATATCGATAACCAAGGTAATGAGCTCATTGTCCTTTCGGTCGATCATGTTGTTGATTGGCAGGGGAAGCCCGCCATGCAGGTGACAGTTATCGATCTGAGCCATCATGTTGAAACGCAACGCCAGCTTCAGGCGAGCGAAGAGCGTTATCGTGCTTTGGTTGATGGTTCGATCCAGGGAATTTTGGTTCATAAGAATTTTAAGCCTTTGTTTTGTAATGAAGCTTATGCACGAATGCAGGGCTTTTCTGATGCTCAGGCTTTAATGGAACATGATTCGATTCTTCCGCTGATTGATATGGAGCATCATCCACAGGCATATAGTGATAACAGGCAGTTGCTTTCCGGTGAAAAAGAGATGATTAAAACCGAAGCCAAAGGGGTTCGAACAGATGGTTCGACTGTGTGGTTGAGCTTGTTGTCACGGCCTATTTTATGGAATGGTGAGCGAGTAGTTCAGGTAACCGCGATGGATATTACGGAGCAGCAAATGCTCCGGGAACGGCTGGAGCATCGCGCAAATTTTGACGGGCTGACCAATTTGCTGAATCGCCGTGCCACAATGGAACTGCTGGAAAAACAGTTTGATTATGACAAGCGTAACGGTAATGCCATGTGCTGTATTTTGATTGATTTTGATGATTTCAAATTGATCAATGATCGGTATGGTCACCACGTTGGTGACCTGGTACTGAAATTGTTTGCCAAAACCTGCAAAAAGAGTGTTAGGAAAAGTGATTTTATCGGGCGCTGGGGCGGTGAAGAGTTTGTAATGGTCTTGCCCCGAACGGAGATTGATCAGGCTGCATTTATCGCTCGGCGTATTTCCAATACTATCCGTGAGCTGAGGATTGATGCCGGTGAGCAAAACGTGAGTTTTACCGTTAGCATGGGGGTTGCCGCCATGGCCGAGAATACGGAATCAGCCGAACAGTTGCTTAATGCTGCCGACAAAGCGCTTTATCAAGGTAAGAAACAAGGTAAAAGTTGCGTAGTGATAGCAGCTTAGAAGTTCATCATGTTGAAAAAATATTTACAGAGGGCTGATTGCTGGTAGCAATCAGCCCTCTGTCGTTTTACATAACGTTCGTTTTTTACATTTATATTTTGGGCTTTATTCCTTAACCACCGCCTTTTGTGCTTTGGTCAGTTTGCCTGTAAACCGAATTAGTGACTCCCGGTTAAGCAAGTTCAGGAATGCATTGAAGGATTTAATTTGATCTTGTCTGATGGTCTGCTCCGGAATGGCTAATTCAGTTGATACAAGGAGTTTTCCGTCAGGTGTCAACGCAGTTTGCCTGCGCATTGTTCCGAAGTCGTTTTCAAAGTTCAGGATGGCCGGAGTGTTAGATATTTCCCAGATCCCTTGGGTGTCATATTTGTATTCTGAGTGTATTTTTAACCCGGCAAAGTGTTCATCGGAGTGCTTATTTGACAGGCGCATCATTTCCAGTTCGTCTTTCAGCCAGGCATCGTATTCATCGTAAGTCAGGCTATTTTTGGTATTGAGAAATGGGTTGATTTCGGCGTCAGAATAGACAACCAAATTTGGTGCCATTTTGTTCAGGTCCGGAATATTAAATACTGGCTCGGTAAGTGTTGAAACCTCATTATGATACTGGGCTGTCAGCCACTCTGTTTGTTCTTTGGCTGTTTTATTCAAAAGTAGTGTGCGCATTGATGAGGCATACACGCCATGATATTGGCGTTCCTGCCGCTCATTTTGCCCGCCATCGCTTCTGAACGTGATTTGGGTACTGATATCCATTTCCCAACGATAGCGGCTGTTGGTGATGATGGTCGGCATTTGTGCCGGCTTCAGTGGTAACGCAACTTTGTTCTGTATCCATGACGGTGTGTATTTCCAGTAGGTATCTTTATCGGTCGCGTCCAGGCAATACTGGGAGCCTTGGCGATCAAAGCACACCACTACGTGATCAAAATATCTCATGGTTGGGATGCTCAGCACATTTGGTGCCGAGCGATTGGTTGCAACTAGCGTCAGATAGGACTTAATGCCGATACGGCGAAGCAGCTCCGATAACAGCATTGACTTGTCTTTGCAGTCGCCGTAACGGTTTTTGATTACAGATGCGATGCTGTGCGGAGTGATGGCATGGCCAAGTTCAGACATGGAGACATAGCGGATATCTCGCGCTACGAATTCATGAAGGCGGCTGATTTTCTCATCAAGGTTTTCTTCACTGTCAGTAAGGATGCGTTCTAGTAGTTCCTGAACCCCTGATGTGTCTTTGAGTGCCTGGGACATCGCGGTATTAGAGTTATCAATAACCTGCTGCCAGTTTTGTAGTTCGCCGATGGTTATTTGGCCGATATGATCTCGCCAGCTGATATTGGCGTCATTCTCAAACGCCGGGATGTTTGAGCCAGAACAGCGAAGGCGATTGGAGCTTCCTTCGCATTCGACATCGCGACTATTTGGTGACCAGTATAATTTATGGTCTGCAGGCCACTGTATTGATAGTTCAAAGGTGGTGATTGGGTGATTACGCTGTGAGAAAAATACTTCAGACCAATCGGCTTCCTGTTTGCTGCGATCACGCTCAATTTCATACTCGAGCACGGTTAAGCTGCCATCTGACAGGCCGGGAATAGTAAGGACTACTTCTTTACTGTCGGAAAAACTACGGTAGCTGTCTGTATCCAGTAGTTGCGCAGAGGATGGCGAAAGTGATGTGACAACGCCGTTTTTGTCGACTGATGCGGCGGACAGTAGCGTCAGTTTTTCCATTTTCTCGTTGAAGTAAATGGAATGATCGCCATGGTTTTCGATATCACGAGCGGTCGGGTAGTACCATAATTCACGTATGTGCTGGATAACCTTATTTTTTTTGAACTGGATATCATTGGCCAGCATTACCAAGGTTACTTCATCCGGGCGGTTTTTCTGGCCGCGGTAAGCATCTGCAGTATCTAAGAGCCTGCCGCTATCTGACAGTTTCCATTTTATGGATTCATTGGCAACGGCCTGATTTGCAGCTAGTAAGACTGTAAGGCTGCAAAGTAAGCAAGGCATTATTTTCATAGCGGCTGGAACTCCTTCGCCATCTGTTTGAAGTTGGCGGCGTGTTCAGGAAAAGAATATTTCGGAGCAGAGATATAGCCGATCAGCTCGTAAAGCTCATCGCCATGTTCAAATATCGTGATGGTGTTGAGTTGGGGAGCACCCAGAGACTTACCTTCACAGCTGACATAAGTAATGACATTTATTCCGTTTGGGGTCAGTCTTCGCTCTTCCCGGCAGCGATTGCTCGGCTCCTCAGTCTCAACCATTTGAATGCGATCCTGTACCCTGCCGCTCAGTGACTCCTGATTAGTATATTTGAAAACGACAAAGTAAGAACCTTCGATTTTTCCAGCCAGTTCAAGCTCCGCCTCTCCGTCTGAAAAGCTGCCGATTTCGACTTCACGCCAGCCGGAACCATGAATTGGGAGTTGGTAATGGCTCTCTGTAGACGCATAAATGCTATGGTCCGGTAACGGTTTGATTTCTTCGAGTAAGTAAGGGGAAACGGACGAGTAAATAGCGATTGTCAGAAAAATTGGAAACATAGGAATAATAACTAGCCACTCTTTCCAACTGTAGCCGGATGATTTTCCTTTGAATTGAATATTGTCGTATTTTTGGGCACATTTTTGTTTGATAGCGTTAAAGCGTTGACTGAGTGTGCAGAACAACCCGGACCAGAATATCAGGGCGATGAAGTCTACCCATCTTGGAAAGGCAAATTTGGACGTGACCCAGAACAAGGTTGTAACTGAGATGACTGCGACAGCCCATAACCTAAAAGTGTTAACTGAATAGTTGATACCAAATTTGGTTTCGAGCTTTTTAAGGTGCTTGTTAAGGGCTGGAAATGCGAAGAACTGGACAACAACGAAGTTGGGAACAAACAGCCACAACCAAGGCTTAAAAGGTTGATTAGTTAACAGCTTAAGTTCTTTTATTCTGGCAACCAGCCAAAAGCAGGTATAGATACCAAAGGTACTGAAGTGCAAGAAGAATTCCCACCAGGGAGAGCGTACAGTGCGAACTTCAATTTTTTGGGATGAGGTGTCTGAATCTGGCTGATGAACCTGCTGGCTGTCTGATGTCGGAATCAGTGCTGCTGTCCCGCTTTCTGTAGCAGTGGTATCAGGCTGTGATGGTGCGTTGTGAGTCATGGCGAGCGATAGGGCCTTAAGCAAGAAAGTGCTAATGTGAAACTATGGGCAATGATGGTATCAACCAAACACTCGGATGTGAATCGAGTTGGTATGCAGTTGTGAAGTTGAAGATGCAGGATTCAGGGTGAGCTATGTATGTTCAATTCAAGGAAACTGAGTGCCGGAATGGCGGGAGAAGGTTGGGGGGATGTGCGGCATAAGCGAGGTTCCTGTTCCGTTGTTCCGTAACTCGCTTATCCGCACAAAGTTTAAATAGAGACAGAGCCAGCCTGAAATTTGCCCTATGGATGGGTAAGACAGAATTTCAAAGCTATGAATGCATACTTTCGAGATGCTGCTCTATTTAGGGATGAGTATAGGTTGATAACTGCATATTAAATTAGTGTGATTTGGACGTTTTAAGGTAAAATCAAGACGTTATGTGCAACTTTTAATTGTTATGTCTTCTATCGAACAATCTAACTATCTTATGCACTCAAAAAAACAGCAACCAGATGTCAGGTTTCTGCTTTTACCTCTTCCTGAATTTCATATGCTGCCGTTTGGTGGCTTTCTTGATAAGTTGCGTCTTTCTGCTGATGAGGAAGATCATAGTCAACAGCGATACTGTGCCTGGGATATTGCCGGCTTAGAACGAGGGATGGTTGTTTCCAGCTCCGGGGTGCCTGTTGCTGTACAGATGACGGTCGATGACGTTGAGCTAGCCCATTATGATTATCTGGTCGTTTTTGGCGGACGCAGTGCACGCGGAAGCATGCAATTGACGGAACAATACAGTCATATACTGCGCAGGGCTGCCGCACAGGGTGTTTCACTGGTTAGCATTGATAACGCTTGTTTTTTGTTTGCGGCGGCCGGTTTGTTAAAGGACTACAGTGTCGCTATGCATTGGCGTCATGTTCCTGAATTTCGCACTATTTTCCCACGTATTGAGATTCGTACGGAGTTGTTGTATTGCATTGATCGTAACCGGATAAGTTGTGCTGGTGGCAGAGCCGCGATTGATTTAGCGGTTGAGCTGCTTACCCGGCATTGTGGCCGGACGAGAGCATTGAAGGGATTGGCTGATATGTTGGTGGATGAAGCAAGGGGACAGCTTCATCAGCTAAAGTCACTGGATGAAGAGACGCGAATAAATAATTCTTCCGGTCGGCATGTCGGACGGGCGATTAGCTTAATGCGGCAGTTACTGGCTGAGTCGAATACGGTGGATGAACTGGCGGATATGCTGGCCATTAGCCGACGTCAGCTTGATAGATTATTCAAGGACAATTTAGGACAAACCGCCAGAGAATACTGGGCTGAAATGCGGATGCAGCATGTTCACTGGCGGATTGTAAATTCGGATCATAGTTTGCTGTATCTGGCTGATGAAGTAGGGATCCAGGATGCTAGCTATCTGTGTAAGGTCTTTCGTAAGCGCTTCGGTATCAGTCCTAACCAGCTTCGCAAGCAAGGAACAGGCGTAAGCTGTTGATAAGCTTGCTCCACTGGTTACCGGATTTACCTACTGTTAATTTAGTTTTTTGATGAGCTTGGCTGGTGAGCCGCCGACAAGGGTATCTGACGGTACATCTCGGGTAACGACGGAATTGGCCGCAACGACAGAGCGGGCACCAATTGTTACACCCTGACAGATCACGACTTGGCCGCCGAGCCAGACATCATTTTCAATAGTGATGGGTTTGCAGGTAGTCTCCCAGCGTCTGCGGCTGAGGTGATCAATTGAATGAGTTGGAGTATAGAACTGGGCGTTTGGTCCGATCAGGACGTTATTGCCAATTCTGATCTCGGTGTTATCCAGCATGGTTACACCCATGTTGAGGAAGGTATTGTTGCCGATATGGATAGTTTTGCCGAACTCACACTGGAATGGTGGTGTAACGATACTATCTTCACCTATTGAGCCGAGAAGTTGTCGTAGAAGTTCTGACAGGGAATCGCCCGGGTTATTGTTGATTTGTTGCTTGAGGGCTGATGCATTGTCCCTGATGGCGCTGATTTCGGGATCTAAACCGTTGAAGTCTTCACCACTGAGCATTTTTTCGAATTCTGTCATGGGATTACCTAGGCTGTGCGGATGTAAAACAGAGAAAGCATAGTTTAGCCCTGCCAAACAAAAATAAGTTGATTAAAATCGATGTTTACGTGTTCACTCAGATGAAAAAAACCGGGCCTTGCGGCCCGGTTTAAAGTCTCACTCAGACTTTATAATTTGATTTAAGCTAGTGCTTCCATCTGACCTTTGATGATTTCAGAGTGGGTACCGAATACCGCCTGGAAGTTATCACCTTTCTCGAAGACACCCGCTGCACCAAGAGCTTTCAGTCGTGCAGTGTCAACTTTAGAGCTATTGTGAACCGTTACACGTAGACGAGTGATACAAGCTTCTAAGTCTTTGATGTTAGCTTTACCGCCGAATGCCTCAGCAATATCTTTAGCCAGGCCATCAGAAGCCGTGTTTACTTCAACTTTAGATTCGTCTTCATCTTCACGACCTACAGTCTTAAGGTTCAGCGCTTTGATTAGTGTTGTGAACACTAGGAAGTAGATTACTGCGTATACAAGACCGATTACTGGTAGCAACCAACCGTTTGTTGACTGACCGAACAGTAGGGTGAAGTCAAACAGACCGTGGCTGAAAGTAGTACCGTGTTTGATGCCTAGCAGAATCATTACTACGAAAGCAGAACCAGCCAGTAGTGCGTGAGCAACGTATAGTACTGGAGCAACGAACAGGAATGCGAATTCGATTGGCTCAGTAATACCTGTCAGGAACGAAGTCAGTGCTGCAGAACCCATGATTGAAGCAACTTTTACTTTGTTCTCTGGCTTAGCAGTTACATACATTGCAAGACATGCAGCTGGTAGACCAAACATCTTGAACATGTAGCCACCTGCTAGGTTACCGGCAGTTGGGTCACCCGCTAGGTAGCGAGGGATTTCACCGCGAACAACTTCGCCAGCAGCAGTTGTGAATTCACCAACTTCGTAGAAGAAAGGTGCGTTCCAGATGTGGTGTAGGCCGAATGGAATTAGAGAGCGCTCAACGATACCGTAGATACCGAATGCAACTTCTGGAGACTGGTAAGCAGCCCATTCAGAGAAGCTTGCGATACCGGCACCGATTGGTTGCCATACAACAGCAAGGATTGCAGCAACTACACAGGCTGCCAGTGATGTTACGATAGGAACGAAACGCTTGCCGCCGAAGAAGCCAAGGTAGGTTGGTAGCTTGATAGAGTGGTATTTGTTAAACAGCTGTGCGGCTACTAAACCCATGATGACACCACCGAATACACCGGTGTCAGTACCTTCTGCGACAACGCCAAGTACGCGTGTCATTGTCAGGTAACCCAGACCTGCTGCAAGTGCAGCAACACCGTCGTTCTTGGTAAAGCCTAGTGCAACACCGATGGCAAATAGCAATGCCATGTTGGCGAACACACCCAGACCGGCTTCCGTCATTACTTGAGCAACGATATCTGGTAGGAACTTAGCAACCTCGGAGTTACCACCGATACCTAGTAGGATACCTGCAGCTGGCATACACGCTACAGGAAGCATGAGGCTACGCCCCATTTTTTGCATAGTACTAAAAACGTTCATTTGAACCCCCATTCATTATGAACTTTTAAATCAGTATTGTATTATCTATATATGATTTGAAACTAACTTCGCCAATATAAGTTACCTGCTGAGTGAATCAGGAAATATTATTAGCAATAAAACTTTAATTCGCTGGGTTATCTGTTATCTATATCAGTTGATAACCTTTTCATAAAATAAATACGCTATCTTAATTACGGCTTTTATAGCTCTTTATATAAACTTCATATTTATTTGTTTTACTCATTGGGAGCTTTGTTTTCTCCTCTCCAATTCATGTTGCTTATCATAGGTGAGGTTTAAAAAAAATTACGAGCTGTACGTCACACTGGATGTAACATAGTGTAATTTATAGTTTCTTTAGGTAACGAAAGAACCGAGTTTTGTAAGTTTTACGTAACGCTGATTATCTTCTGTGGTATCTAAAAAATGCTTTCATATCCAACAGTAATGCTTAAGTTGCTGATTTTGGGTGTTTTATATGAGTTTTGTGAATATCTAAATGTTATTTCTAATGTTACATTTCAGTGTTTTGGCTTTCTAGTGTTACGTTGAATCGTTTTTGTGATCGTTACTGCAAACTGTTTTATGCTTTTATTTGCATACGTTAATCTAAATGGGTACCAATATTAAATTGGTAGGTTGTTTATCTGTTTCTAAAGTTATATGGATGGTGATTTTTATAATTTATAAACAAATGTTAGTGGTCTATTCGGGGTGGGTTTTTTATCGGTTTGTTTTTTTACTTATCACAAGTGAAAATTAACTATTAATGCGGTTATATATTAATGATTCTTTGCTCTTTCTTATTAATATAAGAGTGGTTAAGAGCACTTATTATTCAGCACTTGCTGATACGCTGATAAAAAAATAGCTGGCTCAAGCCAGCTATTTTTCAGCGAGAGTGAGTAAATAATTTACTCAGCGATCTCTGCGTTGTGATAAACGTTTTGTACGTCATCACAGTCGTTTAGTGCATCCAGGAATTTCTCGAATGCTGCAACATCATCGCCTGAAATTTCAGTCATTGTTTGAGGAACGAAAGAGATTTCTTCTACGTCGATAGTTACGTCAGGCATTGTTGCGGTTAGTGCGTTTTTCACCTTGAAAAACTCTGTATGTGGTGCATAAACAGTGATAACACCGTCTTCACACTCAATGTCGCTTACGTCAACATCTTCCATCATCAGGTTTTCAAGAACGACTTCTTCATCATCGCCTTTGAACTGGAATACAGCCTGGTGTTCGAACATGTGGCCAACTGTACCTGGGCCACCGATTTTCGCATGGTTCTTAACAAAGGCTTGACGAACATCCATGAAAGTACGGTTGTTGTTGTCTGTCAGGCAGTCAACGATAACCATGCAGTTACCCGGGCCGAAACCTTCGTAGCGCGCAGTTGCAAAATCTTCACCGCCGCCACCTTTGGCTTTATCGATCGCTTTTTCGATAACGTGTGATGGCACTTGGTCTTTTTTCGCTTTTTCGATTAAACGGCGTAGTGACAAGTTGCTGTCTGGATCAGGACTACCGTTTTTAGCACAGACGTAGATCTCTTTACCGTATTTAGAATAAACCTTGATTTTTGCGCCCTGGGTTTTAGCCATGGACAATTTGCGTACTTCGAACTTTCTTCCCATGAGGGATAACTCTCTTTGTTGAAATTTGGGATTTCTGTTGGAGGCGGATTTTACCAGCTAGCGGGTAGTTAAGGCTAGTCTCACTAATAACAAATGAATTTAAATAAAAAGCAACGCAGTCTTGTTTGTTATCAAAGTGTGACCATTGTTGCATATGTTAAAATTACCATCCTGAATACCCAGTAAAAATTTGCCTCCAATGAGCCACCGATTACCATTTTGTATAGATTTACTGATATTTGAGTTTGCAATAATAGATATTCATTACTGTTGGCTGCTAGGTTGGTGATCGAATCTGATAATGCAGTTACCTTTTTCTTAATGAATAGAGTTACAAGCTGTTCTGGGGTAAATGTTCAATGTCCGGAATGATGTTAGAAAACTTAAAACTACGTAGAGAAACCTGTGACGATGCTGAATTTTTACGTCTTTTGTATCGTGTTTCAAGGGACTATGAACTGAGCCAAATAGATGCTCCGGAATTTTTGTTAGTTCCTTTTTTTGAACAGCAATATGCGCTGCAACAAGTTCATTATGAAAAGTGCTATCCACGGGTGCGTAAAGCAATTATTGAGTATGAAGGCACACGGATAGGAAAGGTTTATACCGATAAAGTAAATGAAAATGGCGGCAGCCTTAGGGTAATAGATATCACCATAGATCGACCTTGGCGGGGTAAGGGCATAGGTAAGCATATTATTAAAGTAATTCAAGAAGAAGCAAGGGATGCTTTTCTGCCGCTAACTCTCCATGTGCACAAGCTTAACCCGGCGGTAGAACTATACAAAAAGCTGGGCTTCAGAGTTGATGAACATCGAGAACAACATGTGTTGATGAAGTGGTATTCAAATCAATTTGAGGCATGGAACGGATAGAACTTAGTTTCAACTTTGAAGTGCGACAAAAGTAATTATTGTGCATAGCAGTATCCTGGAGTGTAAAAACCAAGTCTTT
>NZ_CANMZV010000025.1 GCF_947502415.1 uncultured Photobacterium sp.
CAACCGAACAACCGGTAGCCGATGGTCAACATGCCAGTGAATCACAGCCAATGCATTTAGCCGATTCAGGAAGTCAGTCAGCGGAACCGACAAGCCCGCAGCAGGAAGCTGGCTTTGTTGGTGCCGACCAGACTCAGCTTGCTAGTGCCGATGTTGCTCCAATGACAACAGCAGATGATCAGTTAAGGCCTGGTAACGAGCAAACCAGTGAGTCAGAACCAGTTCAATTAGTACATGCCGGTAGTGAACCTAGAGTTATGCAAAATTCTGCTCCAGACGATGGTATGGCTGATGCCGGGCAACAACTATTAGCCAGTGCAGATGAACAAGCACTTCAATATGCAAGCACGACCACCAGCGACTCTGAAGGCGCTAAAGAAAACTATGAAGAGGTGTTAAATCCTAGTTTTGTAGGTGACGGCTCTCAATCGATGCTAGATCCGGATCAGGGCTATGCTTCAACAATGATAGATGGCCAAGGTTCTCCGTTAGATCCAGACGGCGATGTAAGTATCAGTTAGATAACAATATTGTTAAGGCTCGACTACTATTTTGTGTAGTCGAGCCTTTTTTTCTTTGCTCGACGGTGTACTTACCTATACAGGTGGTTAAACAATGACAAGGTGACTATGAAGTATTTAAGCGTACTCCTCCTTATCTGCGGCCCGGTAATGGCAGACACTTTTACCGGATCTGCCATTATTGAGATTGCTAAGAGCGATGATCTCGGAATTGCTGAGGCAGTTGCGATCAATAACGCACGGATTGATGCACTATCAAAAGCCGGCAGTACGTTTTTGCAAAGCGAGCTTGTTGATGATGAACAGTACAGGCAGCGCTCTATAGTCTTTCATCCGGCAGTAACAAACACAAATGTCACCTATAAAGATGTGCTGCCTTGTGGATCCAAGTTGTGTGTATTACTGGAGCTGGAGTTGACGGTTGATAAATCAGTCATGGAGCAACAGATTAAGTATCATTTTGACAATGAATCGCTGAGAAATGCACTAGATAATATTGATTTAAATAACTATGAAAGTCTGGTTCAAGCTCATGCAGCTGCAGTAAAGGCGTTAAATGAGAGTAATGCAAGGCTATGGCAATCCATTCAGCTAGATAAAAGTGGAGATGTCTATAGCAGCTATATCTCGAAACTTGACCAGGCCAGGGAACAAGGTCGTACTGACAATTCCCATATGGAAAAAGTCGAGACTTTTAAGGCCTTGGAGCTTGAGTTACGTGAACAGAAAGATGAAAGGGTAAAATATACAGCCCTTAAACTAGATAAGTTAATCCGTGACTATTATCAGGATTGGAAGTTCTACTCATTCAGCACAGTTGAAGAGGGGACTCACTATCAGACAGGAGAGCGGCTTCATAATGTCTCGTTTAAGATCACCAATGTCCGAGCTGATTTTCGGCAGCTGAATAGTGAATACACCCTTGAGAAGGTTAAGGATAAAGACGGCAATCTATTGCGGTCTAATTACTATTATTCCGACACAAAAGAGCCTATGCATCTTATGAAGACAGCTGCGCTTTTTGAGGATGTACATACACTGATTGAAGGGCAGGCACCAAAGCAAGGTGACAATAATATCAATAATCATGATCTTGGTTTGATTGTGAATGATACCGATATAGTTGATGGTACGCTGGATGGAGAGCCTTTTGTCCGTTTTGAAATTGGACGTATTTGTTATCGTCCTTGGGCTGGCCCGAACGTTGGAGCTGAAGTCTATAAAGCTCTATTTAAACTCAGAACTGAGTTAATAGTTCGAACCCCTTACGGCGAACACCGATTCGATCCCGAGCTTTTCGAAGATTACGAAAGTAAACGTATTCGGCTGACTAAACGGAAAGAGCTGCTCTCGATGGACTCAAGGCTCTGTGTGATGAAAGGCGTAAAACTTGAAACATCCAGCAGCTTTTCTGATGAACAGATCCGCTCGCAGCTGCAGAAGGCGAATCAAGGGATTAGCGTTGAAATTATACACGAGCCTCTTACAAACTACATTAAGTCTGCAAATTTATCTGGCTAATTAGGTCCCCTACGGTACTGGCTCGCTACTTTAAGGTTATGACCTCATTGGAGCGAGCCCATGTCTGTTATCGAGAACTTTGTGCAGGGTTCCATTTACCCTAATTTTAATTGGCAGATAATCTCTGAAGAATGTAAGCACCTTTCACCCATGAGAGACGGTGAGCTAATAACGCTACACTGTCCGAACTGCTTTAACGCGGCCAGCCACTACCTTTTCACTGGTGTGATTGAATGTAAGCAATGTGGACATATCGACTTGCTCTACGCAATAGCAAAGCATAAAAACATAAAGCGTTCTCTGTTTGTCAGGTTTATCGCAAATTCGCTAAAGCTAGAGATAAAAGATGACGTGAAAAGGGAAATCAGGAAATCGTGCCCTCCCTTAATTGATACTCTGCAAAAGAGATATCAAGTACCTGCAGATTACGGGTATCTCATCAACCTTGGTTACACCGAGGCTGAGTTAGTTAAATCTAAAACCCTTGTCCTATTGCCTGATACACAGTCAGTCATTGATGATTTAGTCTCTATATCGGGTTATATACCATCTACAGTCCGGAACAAGCTTCAGATGATGCCGAATGACAAGCCCACCTTGGCATTAAATTCATACGGTAAACTGAAGCTAGCATCGCCGGAGTTCATCGACGGAGTGACCAGGCCATTTTATCTGGCTAAGTCGGCAAAAGTATTTCTTACCGATGATCCTTACTTTGCCCAACTGTGCTGGCTAAATAAAAAAAGGGCCTATCTATTCGACCCAAATCGAAGCCTTAATTTCTTTATGACAAATGTAATGAGCAAACTGAAGTACACACAATTGGTTGGTATCTGGAGAACCATTGACGACGATCATGAGGTGATCAGGGTTACCCCGCATGAGACCGAACATTGGGTATTTGACTGGCACCGGGAAATGGTAAATGGCACGTACAAGACATTGAAGGAGAAATTCTTATGATGAGAATCCAGCTGCAAATGCCTTTTATTCAGTTGTTCCGTTTACTGGCTGCAATCATTACGCTGATGCTCATGTGGTCCTGTGTCGTAAATATCGGTAATGGATTTGTAGGGCCATATAACGAAACACTTATTGCTGTTATTGTGTTGTGCGCGCTGATGTTTAAAGCAGAGCTGGTGATTGATGGTTGTAAGGTATCTTATCGACTGAGCCATTACCTTCTCCCTGTGCCATTTCTTGTTCGGAAGCTAACATCAACCAACGTTGTTGATATCTATTGTATGAGATCACTGCAAATCGCCAATGGTGGCACATGGTATATAGTAGATAAAAACAACGAGGCAAAGGCGCTGGGTATTTTTGCGCAGCCAGTTGATAAATCCTTCCTCTATGAGCATAAATATAACCAACTCCGCCGCCGCTTAATCAAGCGCTAGCAATGAATTATAGGGATCTCACTCCATCTCGATAAAGGGTTTTTGAGTTGTGCAGACTCGACCCTTTCACCTAGCATGTTGTTACCCTGGCTGGCCAAGTACAGTGTATGTCGGCCAAAACGCTGGTTCAGGTTGTCGAGCGCCGACATTAACCGGTTATCTTCTGCCGGCGCAAACAGGTCACCCTGGTCAAACCGACAATCGCTCAGATCTATCGCGCCCACTCCAATCTTATACAAAGGAATAAATTTACCGTTCGGCACCAGGCGGGGCATAGCAGAGGTTAATAACTCTAGAAACACAGCAGTATGGTTACTGGCATAATCCAGGCTGGCGCATACACTGGCTCGGTGTTGTTCCGAATCATACGGGCTGGAACTACAGAAAAACTGGATCTTTTTAACTTTTGATTTCTGTTTCCGGGCTTTCTCACATACCTCGTGTACGTGGTATGCCAACGCTTGCTGAAGGTCTGCAGGTGAATGAAGTCGTTCACGGATTGATCTGGTCGAATAAATTTGCCGTTTGGGTTCTGGCCCCTCTCTCCAAGAAAGTACCCTCTCACCATGCAGTTCACGAATAAGGCTTACAATCGGTTTACCAAATTCGTGTTTCATTTTTTTATGATCAGCATGTTTAAGCTGTATCGCGGTATTGATCCCCATGTAGTTGAGCCGTGCCGCTATCCTAGATCCGACTCCCCAAAGTTCGGATGCGGGCATCATGGTTAAGATCTTATCGATGTCTCTGTCGGACTCCAGTAGGCAGAGGCCATTGTAGCCAGGCACCTTTTTAGCACACCAGCTTGCTGCTTTGGCCAACGTACAATTGTGAGAAGCCGCGGCACCTATAGGTAACCGCGTCTCTTTGAAAACCTTCTTTCTTAGATCGGCCATGAACTGGAGGGGGTCGCAAATGCCTGTAATATCAGCAAAAATTTCATCAACGCTGTAACGGTAGGATTTGGGTAGCTCAGCTTCTATCACTGAATGCATCGAGTTGGACAAAGCACCGAATAAGTTGAAGTTCGCCTCGACGACGGCAACTTGCTTCAGTTCGATAATGCCCCGAAATTCGAAAACAGGGCTGAATTTCTTGATACCAAGATCGGTGGCTTTTCTATTGGCGGCAATTATCATTCCGTCCTTGCCACCTGTGACCACAATCGGTCGGCCTCGTAGCTCAGGTTGGTATACCTCAGCCGCTGAGGCATAAAAACGAGTCCCATCGAAAAGTGCATAGAGGCTCATGATACAAGATGTCTTAATTGTAAAATGGTCTTAGTCACCACACCTTCAACAGCAAAAGGTCGGGTGATCGGAACCTGTTTGCCTACTCCATCATCAAGTGTGCCTGCGCTCAGGTTTAATTGGCGGCAAGCAAATTGGTTTTGGTGGTAAACTATTGCGATGTCGCCATCTTTATAATCTACATGTCGCTCAACGACGGTGAGACTGCCGTTATGGATACCAAACGGCATCATCCGGTTACCCTGGGCGACGGCAATAAAGCTTGTTTCTGAACTCGGCAACAATAGGCGGTGCAGGGATGCTTGAAGGTTGCCGGTTGGGACTGGCAGTGGATTTTGGTGAAAGCGGATGATAGCTACAGCAACGCCAATGACCTGCAGTTCTGAATCTAGCGCGTTAATACGCGACAGGGGGATAACAGCTTGCTCACCAAATTGCTCGACCAAAACAAGGTCTTTTGCTTCGGGTGTGAGAGCGGCATCGATAATAACCCAGTCAGAGCTACCTATCAGACCACAGTTGTCAGTGTCGCTTTTGATGTAAACAAAAGTCGCGGCCGGGTGATGAATTAATTCACCCAGATCCAAATTGTTTTCGAGATATGGCTTTGTTGGATTCTCGAAGCCGGTGAAACCGCTCATAGCAATCATTATACTGTATATAAACACAGTATAATGATAACGCTATTGTCGGGGACTGACAACATAGATACCCCAATAACTCTTTGATGTAGTTACGCTGTCACATGTATCGAGCGTATATTCCTGTGATTGAGTCAGGTTGACATCAGCAATATCAGCAATTAATGTTGTGTATGTGCAGGAGTGCATACGCAAGCCAAACGCGTAAACGACTCATTAACCAAATCCAACTATTTGTTTGTATTACTGAGCTCATAGAGCATTTCAGAATACAGTTTGGCATATGCTCTATACAGTGAGGCGATATGAACACTAATGCGTTAATTGTTGACTACCAGCAGTTTCTATCCATCTCTAATACGTTTCGTAAAATTAACGAATCGTCATTATCTCTCTCTGCATACCGTCAGTCTCTGGCCAGGAGGTTAGGGTTCAGCTCACTGCAGGAGATACAGCATACCGAATTCATATACTTAGATTGCCTTGAGTTGCGTCACGCACTACCAGAGCAGGTCAGTATCAAGGCAGCCATCGGTCAGTTTTTTCCTTTTTACGTGGTGTATGTGGGGGAGACCCTATACGTAGATATCGAACCAGATGGGTATGTAGGTACGTATCCAGAGATACACCCTACCGGCTATCAACCAAGTGCGAATGCGGTCCGTGTGCTAATCCAGTACAATGATGCACTAGTCTTCGATAATTCACAGTGGCGCCGGTTTGTCAGCCGTACCCAAGCCGAGCTTGATGAGCAGTGTGATGTGGATAGCCTAGATCTTAATAGCCTATGGGAAAATTCAGACGCCGGGAACGTACCAACGTACCTGATAGCGCCTGAATATCTACATCATTACGGATTTGATTTTGGGCTGGTTACAGCAGATATGACCGATAATAGTCTCAAGCAGCTTGTTGCCAGGTTTATGGGTAAATCAGTAAATCTTCCCTCTGTTGAGGTGTTAAAACACACTACAGAGGTTGAGCGCGAGATTGAGATCGAAAAACTAAATACCGATATGTTTATCTGTGACCCCTATGAAGTTTTAGGTTATCTGAGCGACCTACGAGATACGCTGGAATAATGGCTGCACAGCAGGGTGACACTGTCACCTTGCTAACTGGATTACTTTTTCCATACCTGAACACAGACTTCGTGGTCATTGCCATCAACCTTTTTACTCTCATACATTCCCTGGTCATAAGAGATGGTCGAAACCGTTGACGAATAGTGGCTCCGGGCTTCACTGTCATTCAGCGACTCCGCTCCAGTGGTAAACACACGTCCTTCCCTGGCCAATTCACCCATCGCAGCAATAGTCGCCGCTCTAACAGCGTTGGGACCTAACGCTGAAGGCACACAGGCAGTATTTGTGCTGGTGGCCGATGCCAGTTGAGAACTTAGTAGTAATGCAGCGACAATAAAGCGCATGATTTCGCTCCTGAACAATGTGACTTAATAATAGCTATACACCGTTAGGTATGGAAATTAAGACTATATTGTCTGTGATCAACAACAAAGCTAACGCACTATAACTTTAAATATGAAAACCAAAAAATAACTATAACTATATGGGGTTTTGCGCACATTTCCCCGAAAAGTTCATTCTTGCATATAGGGTCGATCTAACAAACTTATGCCCCAGAACGTGTTAGAACAATTACACCGTCATTGTTATGCCATCACAATTTGGCATAAAAAATCTATGGATAAAAGCATCAATTAACACGTATTTATCTTTATTTGTTTTTTCGGTTTAAGCATCACCTCTAGCATGGATTGCTAGATATCAGGAATAAGTGTCGATTGAATGAAAGTGCCAAAATTCTATGGTTGTCCACTTATTCTAGTTGTATAAATATCAGCGTGTTGATAGCCTATATCGTTAATAAACAGTCACCTACTGCTAATTATCCTTTTGTAACGTCAGAATGGACATGTTGTGAAATAGTCCGTTTTTATGATGGGGGGCATAATTTGTTAATATTTAAGGGTAGATAAAAATGGAACCAATTACATTGGCAATTGGTGGGGCGTCATACTACGTTGCTGCCAAGTTTGTAGACCAATTTATATCTCAGGAGGGATATGGACTGATTCGCAAGAAGCTTTTCCCTAAGAAAAGGTATGTAGACAGGCTCTATCAACTTATTGAGGAAACAGCTTCAGAGTTTGAAGTTGAATACCCAGCAGATTCAGAAAAGGTTCCGTTCTATCAATCCCAGGCGCTATTTGACGTATTAAACCAATATATTCTGTTTAAACAGTTACCAGATAAAGCTGAGGTAGTGAATAAGTTTAGCGATTATCCAACTGTGCTACCGCCAACTCAAAAGCAACTTGAACGTTTTTATACGATTCTTGCGCTAAAAATAAACAAGTGTGAAACATTAAAGAAACTTCATATCGAAGAGACTTATAAGGAAAAGATATTCGATATCAGTGAAGAACTTACTCAAATAAAACTTTTGTTGCGCTCTATAGACGAGAAGCTCACTTTTCACCTAAACGATGATTGGCTAAATGAAAAAAACAGACAGGCAATAGCTGATTTGGGTGGGCGCTACACACCTGAACTAAACGTAAAACTAGAAATAGCAAAGATATTTGAGGGCCTAGGTAGGACTAGTAATTTTTCAGAACTCTTTTATTCACATATAGATAGTTTTCTAATTAAAGGAAACAAACTCAGTACGTGTGATGAGATATCTTCACAGTTATCTGTAATATCTAAATCTTTAACTGACATTATAAACTCATACCAAGAAATTGATTTTTCTAAATTAACTAAAATACCAACAGATGAATTTTGTAAGAGTATTACCTCCTGCAACAATGCAGTAGCAGAATCTGAATCGGTGTTGTGGAAACTGCGTGAAGAAGCAAAAGCAGCCGGAGAGACTAATGATTACAGTGACAAATACTCATCAACTTTAAGGGAACTTAGGGATTTTGATTATGAGTGTAACAAGTTAAGTACTTTCATAAACTCCATAACAGTAAACTTATCGAACAACCCATTCTTGCTTCTTGAAGGGGAAGCTGGCATTGGAAAGTCTCACTTACTTGCCGATGTCGTTGAAACAAGAATTAAATCTGGTTCTCCATCTCTTTTCTTATTGGGGCAACAGCTCACTTCTGATGAGTCTCCTTGGGTACAAATTTTTAAAAGGTTACAGGTCGATACCACATCCAATGATTTTCTAGAAAAGCTTAATTTGTATGCTCAAAAAAACAACAAAAGGATTTTGATATTTATTGATGCAATCAATGAAGGGAACGGCAATAAGTTTTGGGATGACAATATAAATAGTTTTGTTGAAGAAATTAAACGATTTGATTGGCTTGGTTTAATAATGTCAGTTAGGTCAACGTATAAAAATATTACTATTTCTGATGAGAATGTATCACGCAATAATTTTGAAACTCATGAGCATATTGGTTTCAAGAACGTTGAACTGGAAGCTGTTAATTTATTCTATGACAATTACAACATAGAGAGGCCCTCTTCACCTAACTTAAACCCAGAATTCAAAAACCCGTTATTTTTGAAGTTACTATGCGAAGGAGTTAAGAAAAGTGGATTAAGTAAAGTTCCAGTGGGTTTTCATGGGATTTCTAAAATTCTCAGTTTTTTCATTGCGGGTGTCAACAAGTCGCTTGCCTCACCTAAAAAGTACAGTTTCGATGCCAGCTTTCCATTGGTTAATGATGCATTAAATGAACTAATCAAGCTTAAGGTGGGCTCGGGGGCTAAGAGTATACCTCTTAAAGATGCGCATGTTGCCGTCCAGTCCATTGTTCAAGACTATGTTAACGATAAAACTTTTCTTAATGCATTGATAGATGAAGGGGTGTTAACAAAAGGAATTACTCGAAACGACGATAACGTTGCTGAAGAGGTAGTATATATATCTTTTGAAAGGTTTGATGACCATTTAACAGTAAACTACTTACTTGACGGCATTGAAATTATTGAAGATGAGTTTAAGACGGGAGGCCGTCTAAAAAATTACTTTAAAGAAGAGCATGATTTTTACTACAACCAAGGAATTGTTGAGGCTCTTTCGATTCAATTACCCGAAAAATATGGAAAAGAACTCTACGAATTACTGCCAGAGTTCAGTGCGCATGATTACTTAATAAATTCTTTTATTGATAGTTTAGTTTGGAGAGAAACTTCTGCGATAGACTTCGACAAACTCAAACCATTTATAAATGACAACGTACTTCAGTTTAGGGGTACTTTTAGCCACTTTTTAGAAATATTGATTTCAATTTCTGGTATTGAAGAGCATCCATTTAATGCGAATTTCTTACATGATTGGTTATCTAAACACTCCTTACCAAACAGAGATGCATTTTGGACTACTCAATTAAAATATAAGTACAGTGAAGATTCTACATTCAGACATTTAATAGATTGGGCTTGGGATGGCTTTGATAAGAGTTACATATCTGATGATTCAATCGAGTTAGTTGCTACTGCGCTTTGTTGGTTTTTAACTTCAAGCAATCGAGAGCTGAGGGATTGTTCAACAAAAGCTTTAGTTAACTTGCTAGAAAATAGAATTCCAGTATTGGTTAGGATAATCAATAAATTTGATGCCGTAGATGATCCTTATGTTTGGGAGAGAGTGTTAGCTGTTGCCTTAGGTTGTGTATTGCGAACAAAGGATCATCATGAGCTAGGCCCTGTAGCTGAAATAGTTTATACAAAGGTCTTTGATACAGAAGATGTATATCCAAATATCCTCTTAAGAGACTACGCAAGAGAGATTATAGAGTATGTTTCATACCTTGGATTGATAACAGAAAATATTGAATTTTCCAAAACTAAGCCCCCATACAAAAGTGAATGGCCTGATGACATACCAACTAAAGATGAGCTGAAAGGTCTTTATGATAAGAAAGACTACTGGGACTTGTGGAGTTCAGTTATGGGGGGCGGTGACTTCTCTAGGTACACCATTGGCACTAACTCTAACCATTCAGATTGGTCAGGATGTAGGTTCGGCCAACCCCCTGTAAATAGAGAAGAGATCGTTAATAATTTTAAGAACCGCTTATCAGAAGAGCAACTTGAATTATTTGATTCAATAGACCCTTTTATTTATGAAAATGCTTCAAATGATTTAGATATAGATGGATACTTTACTTTCAGAAGCCCCACAGCTAGGAAGACAGATGAAGTACTATCGGCAAATATATTGGCTTTTAAAGAAGCTTTATCCGCAGAATTGCTAGCTCTTTATGAAGGCGATATTGAGCCCTACTTTGATCACAATAATAACTTATTAGATACAGATGCTCATTTTGACCTTAGGTTGGCTGAACGCCTTATTTTTAATCGCGTAATTGAGTTAGGTTGGTCTCCAGATTTGCATGGAAGTTTTGATAGAAGCATTGGAACAGGTCGAGGGCGGCACGAACCATGCCAAGAACGAATAGGAAAAAAGTATCAATGGATCGCATTTCATGAATTCATGGCAAGGCTTTCTGATAATTACATCCGCTATGAGGGATACGGTGATGAACGAGAAGAGTCTCCTTACCTAGGCCCTTGGGAACCCTATGAAAGGGATATAGATCCAACAATTTTGCTTAAAAATACAGGAGATAAATGCATACCTATTGAAGATAAGTGGTGGATTAGTAAAGAATCTTTTGAGTGGAATTGTACTTTTGAAGATTGGGTAAAAGATACCTCTACGTTGGATAATCCGCAGGGGTTGATTGAAGTAAAAGATAATAATGGTGGTGACTGGCTTGTTCTTGAAAGTTATCCGTCTTGGAAAGAGCCTAAAGAAGTAGGTAAGGAAGACTGGGGGCATCCACGGAAAGAAGTTTGGTGCCATCTTAGAAGTTACTTAGTTAAGTCATCCGAATATGAACATTTTAAAAACTGGGCTGAAAGCCAACATTATATGGGGCGATGGATGCCTGAAAGCACTGATAGATATCAGTTGTTTAATAGGGAGTATTACTGGTCAGAGGCTTTTAAATTCTTTAAATCTGATTACTATAGTGGCTCGGACTGGGTAACAGTTACTGACAAAAATACAAGGACTGAGATTGCTGATGTTGGTGTTACTGCTATCGGTTATCGTTGGGAAGAAGAGTTCGATCAATCAAAGGCTGAAACTTTAAGTTTTCTTAAGCCAAGCTCTCTAATTTTTGACAATATGAAATTAAAACATGGTTCTCAAGAAGGTAGTTATATCGATGAAGCTAATAATATTGTTTGTTTTGCTGCTGAAGCTTTAAACGATACAAAAGCACACTTATTGGTTAAAAAAGAACCATTTTTAAAGATGCTAAATGATAATGGCTTAGAGGTTGTTTGGACCTTGTTAGGTGAAAAAGGCGTGATTGGTGGCTCTCTTTCTTCGAGTCATAATTATGGCCGTGTAGAGTTTAGTGGTGCTTTTTACATTGATGAAGATCAAATCGAAGGAAAGCATAAGATTTTCACTACTAGATAAACCTATATTATAAAATGAAGTGGTCAAGTAAAACTGGCCACTGCTTTAGAATTTTCACAGTATCTTCGTTCAAATTCATTTGGTGTCAGACCGCCATTATATTGATGAGGCCCTGGATATGTGTGGGGGGGGGCAGAGTAAACTTTATTGTATTGCCATACATTACCAAATCCAGCGCCCCATTTTTAGGCTCAATACTCTAAGTTGTTTCTGTCCAATTGTGAGTTACGATACCAGTAGGCCGACAAACAGTTTGCTCTGTGTGTGATATTTGGGGTGTGATATTTGGGGCAAGATGCCAGCTTCGAACATTTGCCTTTGGCCGACTCGATATATTTGTAGAGTGTCGGTTTTGAGATCCCCATCATTTCGCAAATCTGCCCCACTGTGTGTTCTTTCTCGCCATAGAGTTTTACAGCCAAAGCCTGCTTGTCTGTGGTGAGTGCTTTGGGACGGCCACCTTTACGCCCCCTAACTCTTGCTGCTTGAAGCCCTGCCTGAGTTCTTTCCCTAATAAGGTTGCGCTCGAATTCTGCCAGAGCCCCAAATAGATGAAATATCAACTTGCCGGAACTTGTCGAGGTATCGATAGACTCCTGAAGGCTTTTCAAACCAATGCCTCGGGATTCTAGGCTCGTCACCATTTCGATGAGATCTTTCAAAGATCGGCTGAGACGATCCAATCGCCACACGACGATGATGTCACCTTTCCGCACATACTGCAGCGCCTGTTCCAGACCCGGACGCTCCGATTTTGCACCACTGATGTGATCTTCAAATAGTTTCTCACATCCGATCTGATTGAGGGCATCCTTTTGCAAAGCTAGATTTTGATCGTCTGTTGAGACGCGTGCATAACCGATCAGCATGGCTTTCCTTAGAAAAGGTTAATTTAGTCGTTATACTCAGGAGTAGTAAGCGTCGAATTAAACCCACATACCCATATCACTAGATCTCGTTCATAGTTTTCTCAACAATAAAGGAGGAACTATGAACCAACCTGAAAAACGGCAATATTGGACGAGCGTCATTGAAAAACAAACAGTAAGCGGGCTCTCTATTCCTGCTTTTTGTAAGGCGAACGACCTTAGCTATCCGACCTTTCATTATTGGCTGAAGAAACTGACAGAGCAAAACGACGAATCGCAACACGCGCATACCATTGTGATTAATGATGATATAGGCACTGATACTGTCGCTTTACATTTCCCTAATGGTATTAAGGCGGAGCTGCCTGCGAACCTAACCCAGACACAAATCAAAACCTGGTTGCAGGTACTGCAATGATCCCCTGCGGCGCTATTTATCTCGTCTCGGGCGTTACAGATATGCGCAAGTCTATCGATGGCCTCTCAATCATTGTCGCTGATGTACTGGAAATGGATCCGCTCAGTGAAGCCTGGTTCATTTTCTGTAATCGTGGTCGTGACAAACTCAAAATCTTATTCTGGGATACCAACGGGTTCTGGCTCTACTATCGTCGCTTGGAAAAGGGGCGATTTAAGTGGCCAAAACCGAATTACGCTGGCCATATTCAACTCTCCCGACAGCAACTTAACTGGTTGTTATCAGGCTTAACCATTGAAAACCCCAAGGCACACCAACCGATAATCGGCAAACAAGTGAGGTGATCGTCACTGATCGCCTCATTGCTGTTGAGTGATCTTTTAAAGCTGGCATTCTATCGTCACCAACTGAAATAAGTGTGACGAAAAATGACTGAACTTCCTGATGATGTAGAACAACTGAAAGCCATGTTGCTACAGCTTCAGCAAGAAAAACAAGCGCAGGCTGAAGAAATCATTGAGCTGAAAAGCACCGTTCAACTGCTCACGGAACAACTCAACCTTAGCAAATCCAAACGCTTTGCATCTCAAAGTGAGAAGCACCCCAACAAAGGCACCTTCAATGAGGCGGAGCAACAAAACAAACCCGCTCCCAAACACCACAAAAAGGGCAGAAAACCACTGCCAGATACGCTAGAGCGAGAAACGCGTGTTCATACCTTAAATGCACCGTACTGTGACTGTTGCGGTGGTGCTATGCATGAGTGTGGTAGTGATACGTCAGAAGAGCTGAAAATCATTCCACAGAAAGTCAGTGTGATCCGCCATCAGCGGACAAAATATGCCTGTCGAATCTGTGAGAAAACAGCGCTGCAAAGCCAGATAATCACCGCGCCTAAACCCGCCAGTATGATACCGAGAAGTATCGCTAGCCCGGAAACCCTGGCCGCAGTGGCAACTGCCAAATATGTGGATGCACTGCCACTCTATCGTCAGGTCGATATTCTTAAACGTGCCGATATCGATATTAGCCGAGGCACACTCGCTAACTGGTGCGTACAGCTCGGTGTCAAAGTGAATGTGCTGGTCGATGCGATGAAACAGCATCTCCTGAATGAATCACTTGTCTGCGCCGACGAAACCACCGTACAGGTACTTGATGAGCCAGATCGAGCAGCAACAAGCAAGTCGTATATGTGGGTCTATCGCAGTGGCGAGTTCGCATCAAGTCCAGTGGTTATCTATGATTACCAACCGAGTCGAGCGCAAATTTGTCCCAAAGACTTTCTTGGTGATTACTCTGGCTACTTATTATGTGATGGCTATAAAGCTTACGAAGGGCTAAAGCAAGTCACCTTGGCCGGCTGCATGGCCCACGCCAGACGCAAGTTCACAGATGCCCAGAAGGCACAACCAAAATCGAAATCAGGGCGGGCCGAAAAAGCCTTGGGGTACATCGGCAAACTGTACGGCGTGGAGAGTCAGAGCAAATCACTGGGTGCAGATAATCGCCATCGACATAGACAAGAAAAGGCCAAACCGATACTGGCTGAGTTCCATACTTGGCTGAAAGAGAGCCAAGAAAAAGTGCTACCAAAAAGTCTGATAGGCAAAGCCATCAACTACACGCTTAACCAGTGGGATAAGCTGACCACTTACCTTGAAGATGGCAATATTAGCATCGACAACAATGTGACAGAGCGTGATATCAGACCGTTCACCACCGGTCGGAAAAACTGGTTGTTCTCAAAATCAGTTGCTGGCGCAAAGGCGAGCGCGAACTTATATAGCGTCGTAATGACATGCAGAGCAAACGACATCAATCCTTACTACTACTTCTTGCACCTGTTCCGAGAGCTGCCAACGAGAGTACCTGGCGCTGACCTATCAGATCTACTGCCGTGGAATGTTGACTTTAGCGAGGCCGAATAAGACCTCACTGGTTAACTGCGCGTTTACCAGGAGTATTTTAACATTGTTTTCTTTACTGAGTATGTTTACTGCCTTATTCCCGAAGTATGGTCATTATTGACCTACGCTTCGCCAAGTAAATAAAACCCTCGTTTTATTTACTTGGCAGATGTTCAATAGGCAAAGTATTTTTACTCCAGACATTTAGAAAGCACTAAGAAATTAAGGACAGCAGGCATACATGACAAACGGTATGGGTAAGCGGATACAACTCCTGACGGAAGAAGAGATCGATGAACTATACCGGTTACCTGTATTCAGCCAGCTCGAGCGGGAGGAGTACTTCTCTTTAGATGACAGTCTGCTGACCATTGTCGATGGGCTACAAAAAACAGAAACCAAAATATATATGATCCTCCTTATAGGGTATTTCAGGGCTAAACCTGTGGTACCTCGGTTTCGGTTGTGTGATGCAGAAGAAGATACACGATATATCTGCGACACCTTCAAACTCGACATACCGAGGTGGGATTGGACAGTCTCCAAGGGATCAAGGGCAGGTATGGTGTCAAAAATGCTCTCTGTTCTAGGGTTTAGCCCGCTGAAACATGAACAAACCCGTCGGCTGTCCCTTCGGCTAGCCGATGTGGCCACTATTAGCACGGAGCCGAAATACATCCTTGATGAATGCCTAGCATTTCTCGGTCAGAATCGCATCACTCTGCCAGGCTACAGTACTCTGCAGGATCTTGTGACATCGGCCTTGACGACAGAAAGAAACCGTACCTCCCAGATATTGTCAGAAAGAATGTCTGCGATAACCCAGGAAAAACTCAGCCATATATTGAATGGCAAGGGGTTATTAAGCGGTCTGTCAGGATTAAGAGGAACAGCCCGAGATTTCAGTGCATCAGAATTGGAAAGTGAACTGAACACAATGCAACTCCTTCGTAAAGTCTATCCGGAGGTGAAACAGTTGTTGGCTGAACTCGGTCTGTCTCGTGGAAATATGATTTATTACTCTTCTCTTGTCCGGACGGGCTCAACCTTCCAGCTACGACGGTATCCCAAGTGGCAGGGGCTGCTCTACTTTTCCTGCTATATATTCTACCGTTACCGGGAAGCCAATGATCGGCTGGTATCGAGTTTTAACTACCTAGTCAGAAAACATCACGAGTCCCGGATAGAATCCGCCAAGTCGCGTGTTGCCAAAGAGCTGGACGTTATTCAGGATACGCTTAAATCTGCTGGCAATGTCCTCAGGTATTTTATCGACGACTGTCTCAGTGACGACATGACTTTCGGCGAGATCCGAAAAATTGCCTTCTCCACGATGAGCCAGGAAGAAATGTTTCTGGTTAGTTCCCATCTGGTTGATGGCCGCTTTAACCGGGCGGATTACCAGTGGCAGTATACTGACAGCCAGTCACGCAAGACAGCAGGCAGCCTGAGGAAATTGTTTCTGGCTATCGACATTGAATGTGAGACTGGCCAGCCTGCTCTCAGTGCACAAATTTTAAATGCAAGGGCAGAGCTGAGTGCCGACAGGAAACTGACGTCGATGGATCTTAGGCTGGTGACGCATAAGGATTTGGAACACATCGTTGCTGACGGGAAGACCAATCCCATCAGGTTTGAATATTACCTTTACCGTAAAATCGCAGGAATGATAGACAGTGGTAACGTGTATGTTAGTGAAAGTGAACGTAATAGACGACTTGAAGATGATCTTATCCCTATAGACGTATGGGAGAAGGATAAATTGTCTTTGATAGAGAACACGGGGCTTGAACGGCTCTCCAATTCTATTGGAGACACCCTGGCAGAGCTTGAGAGTAGCTTTGTTGAAAAGCTGGGCAAGGTAGCCGCCAACATAAACGCGGATGCTAATGATTTTGTCCGTGTTAAGCCCCGTTCCAGCCGTCTTGCCTGGAGTTTAGCAAACCGACGTTGGAAAACGCCATTGGACAACCCCGTATACAGCCAAGTTCAGCATATGGGGATCATTGATATCATGAACTACGTCAGCAAAAAAACTGGGTATCTTGATGCATTCGAGAGTCTCTCATCAAGAAAAAGAAACATGGAAGCGAGAAGTCACGATCTTATTGCCTGCATCTTTGGAAATGGTGCAAACTACGGCTTGCATCGCCTTGCCTCTTCGTCAGACAGAAGTATCGGTGTTCTACGGACTGTCAATGACAGCTACATCAGACCGGAAACAACCGGGGCAGCCAATGATCTGATCTCAAATGCTCTCGCCAGACTCCCCATTTTCCGCTACTACACCATCAATGAATCGGCACCGTTTGGCAGTATCGATGGACAGAAACATGCGTGTCGTATTAATACGTTCAAAGCAAGGTACTCCGCAAAGTATTTCCGGAAAGGCAAAGGGGTTTCTGCTATGACGCTGGTGTCAAATCATGTGCCTTTGAATACAACTGTGATATCGGCTAATGAATACGAAGGACACTACGCGTTTGACTTACTGTACAACAACAGCAGTGACATTCAGCCCAAGTCACTGGCTACAGACAACCACGGCACCAATAATGTGAATTTCGCCATCCTGGATATTTTTGGATACCAGTTTTCACCCAGATACGCCAAGTTCAAGCATGCCTTTGAAAACCTGTTTGAGGTAAACATAGATGGAGAGCTTGATATCAGGCTTAAAAAGCCAATCCGAATAAAGCTAATCAAAGAAGAATGGAGCCGGATCCAACATATTGCCTGCTCTCTGAGCCGTAAATCAACGGAACAGCACGTCATCATACGCAAGCTGTCAAACAGTAAGCGGGGTAGCCGGACTCTCGCTGCACTGCGTGAATATGACCGCTTGATAAAGTGCCTCTACATGCTTGACTATATTGACAGAAAAGATTTAAGGCAGTTTGTTCAGCAGGCGCTGAACCGTGGCGAAGCCTACCATCAACTCCGCCGTGCAATAGGCAACCTCAACGGGGATCAGTTACGAGGTGGAAGTGATTACCAGATTGAGCAATGGAATGATTGTGCCCGCCTGATTGCCAACTGCATTATCTACTATAATTCGGCACTGTTGTCGGGTCTTGTAGAGCGTTTCGAGAAGCAGAAAAATGACAGCGCAATCGAGTTATTATCGAATATTTCGCCGGTCGCCTGGGGCCATATTCAATTGACGGGGCATTATGTATTCGAGGAAAAAGAAGACATGCTGAATCTGGAAAATATGCTCGAAAGTGTTAATCCCCTGACCTCAGACACAGAGGTAAACGCTATTTCTTCTGTAGCCTATTCAATCATAAAATGAGAATGAACTTTTCGGGGAAATGTGCGCAAAACCCCTATATAGAAATCAGTTCTTGAGAGACGATTTGATACGCTTAACAGTAGAACGGCTTTTAACCGTCACTTTAACGATCTCTGAGATTGAGAAATTTCCATTCAGAAGTAAATCAACGACATCCTGATGCTTTTGATGGAATTCAGATTGAGTTAGGACCGTCCCTCTCGGCCGGCCAAATGTCGCACCTGATCGTAATCGACGGGCGATTCCTTCTTTGCTTGCAGCCTTACGTTTATCCTCGTATCGCCAGCGTCCGGAAGCGATAAAATTCTCTGCTTTATTAAAGGGGGGTGACTGTTTAGCCAGTTTAGTCAGATCTGACTTTAGTTTTCGTAAGACGGCAGGGGTAAGTTGTAGATACTCGGTATGGCTTGCGAGATCAAAACGGTGGCTGGCATATCGGTGCAGAGCATACTTCTCGACAAAACCCGCCATCGGCACAACACGAACGACCTGGGCAGATACTGACTGTGATAGTGCTTGCTCGACATCGCCTTGGGTTTCAGCCAAACGCTCCAAAACATCCCGGGATGTCCTTCCGATCTTGAAAATCTGTTGCCCACAAGAAGTGTTGAATTCAAATAAGTACAGACTCGCATTGAGAAGTCCTTGTTGCCGATTGAATTCAATCTCATACCAGGCGCGATGTTTCAAGCCATCAGAAACCTCATGCTGCAAAGTTTCCACTCTGCTTTGCAGCTGATTTCGCATCCATGCAGAAAATGCGGCCAAGGGCAGGGCGCCAACTACAATCTTGCCAGTCTCACTATATTCGTGATTCAGCGCGTAATGGTTATATTTAACAAGGCCGTGTTCAGCTAGCGATATAGTACGCTTACCCCTGTAGACCTGCGGATATTTGCTATCCGGCCGGTAGTTTTCGCGTAGCAGCTCAACAAGCTCTAGCGGGTAGTCTAGATGAAAGTGGTGCCAACCTTGGATCTCAGGAACCTGGATCATCGATTCATGACAAGTTTGACCATCGTGCCGGAAGTGATGCGCCATTTTCTGGCCTCGTACGGCTATGAGCGGGCAGCTGCAAAAAGGGCACTGTAGCTTAGTCTTACCTGATGGCACTGAGCTTATATGCTGTAGCTCTTCATTAACAATTTCACGCCCAAAAGCCAGATAAACACTCATGATTCAATACATACTTTTTTTTGATTACCACTGAGTCTCAGCCCCTATTAGCTACACTTAATTGATAGTGTGTTGAGAGGTGCTCGTAATGGCAAAGAATAAGGTGCAATTCCAAAAAGGCATTTCAATACATAAGTTTATATCTATGTACGGAACTGAAGAACAATGCCAACAACGATTATTTGCGATGCGATGGCCTAATGGATATCAATGTCCTCAGTGCAGCCACGATAAGTATTGCCAGTTAAAATCACGCCCTCTATATCAATGCAACCGTTGCCATCACCAAGCTTCGCTAACAGCTGGCACTTTGTTTTCGGCCTCAAAATTGCCATTAAAAATTTGGTTTTTAGCTATTTACCTTTTAACACAGGAGAAGAATGGTATTTCTGCATTGGAGCTATCACGTCAACTGGGTACTTCCTATAATGCGGCTTGGCGCATTAAGCACAAGCTCATGCAGGCGATGAAAGAATTTGACGATAAGACGCCTCTTGATGGTTACATTCAATTGGATGATGTTTACTGGGGCGGCGTTAAACGCGGTACAAGAGGACGTGGCGCGAAAGGTAAGCGGCCTTTTGTTGCTGCCGTTTCTATGAATGAGAAGGGACATCCAATAAAAATGCGCTTCAGTGCTGTTGAAGGCTTTAAAATCAAAGAACTAACAGCTTGGGCTAAGTCCCATTTACGGCCTAAATCGTTGGTGATTTCTGATGGTTTACCTTGCTTTAAGGGCGTTGAGCAAGCAGATTCTTTTCATCACGCTATCGTCACTGGCGGAGGAGCATCAAGTGTGGAACTTCCGTACTTTCAGTGGGTTAATATCATGATCAGTAATGTAAAAAACTCAATGCATGGTACTTATCATGCTATTGGTAAAAAACATCTGCCTCGATACCTTGGTGAGTTTTGCTTTAAGTTCAATCGGCGATTTAATCTTGAAACACTGCTGGAACAATTGGTTTTCGCTAGTATTCAAGCGGCACCGATGCCCCAACGGTTACTTAAACTAGCTGAGGCTCGATGGTAATCAGATACTTTTTTGAACCCACTAACCATCAGTATAAACAGACCTCAAATAGGGTTCAAATAAGTATGGTCACCAAACCCCATATACAGTGCCAATGAGTGCCAAAGGTGAAATTTATATGTTACAGCGCTCATATTGCTAGTTAACTTTGGTTCTGAAACGCTTTTTGAAAAGCATCTGCAATACAAGAGTTACCACCCCGCTTTTGCTTCGTCTGAGCGATAGATTTGGCTTTTTGTGAAGGGCTTAAATAGTTTTCGCGCTGATATGCTTTTAGGTTTTTAAATGTGCATAGGTGATCGTTATAGTTAAATAAGTCAAAATCTATATCGAACCACTTTGAGCTTTGAGTCTCCTTTTGTGAAATATATACATTCAGCTTATTAAGCAATAAATGATCTAATGCTTTTTGATAAACCATTTCACTTAAATCAAATATTGTGAAAATTTCTTTTCGACCTACTCTACCTTTCAAGAACGCATAGTGACCGTCATGGTTGGGTAACTCAATTTCTATAGACTTCAGTTTCATTCCAGGTGTCTTTCGATGAATTACCTTACCTTTAACAACATGAGACTTTGAACCATCATGTAATTCAAAGGAAATCCCCAAGTCATCAAGTCGCCCTTGAACTAAAAGACCTTTCACTGAGTGATAATTAACCCTCATTGTTCTCATTTTCACTGAAGACAGCGAGAACTGTGCTGTAATATCGCCAGAATAGACAGTCACCTCAATTCCCTTTGGTAATCCGGTGCCAACGCTCACCTTTTTTACCTTTTGTATTTTGAAGGGCTGCCAATTTTCAAGTTTCCATCGAGGAACTTTTTGTAGTTCTCTTAGAGATTCCCTTTCCCCAGGTTTGAGCTTTTTCGGTTGTTCATGAGAAGTACAAGGGTGCTTAAGCCAGGGAGGCCCTAGTTCTTCGAAATACACTCTCCCACCATTTGGGTGTTCATAGTAAAAAACAAATTGACCACAAACTGGACAACGCACATTAGGAATAGTAAATGCTTCGAAAGTGCAATAATGCTTTTTGTCGAGGAGTCGGCTTGAATCGTACTTACGAAGAGACCTTACAGGCTGATAATCATAGGCTTCTGAAACATTTATCGGAATAACTTTCCCATTAATCGTACGAAAGATAGTGACCATATAATTCCATTTAAGTAGTAACGAATAACATAAACTACATAATGGCACTTCTTAAACATAAATAAACTTATCAAGATCGAATTATTTAAAACTCACAAAACAAATATAATCAAATAGGTTGCTTCATATTTCAGGGTTTGCCAAATATAACCTTTAAATTATGCAGCTCACAAGCATTAATTATTCACACGGTTTAAATAAAATGCCTAGCATTTGATTATTTTAATTTCCAATCTTTCCCTTTAATTAATGCTATTTTTCATGCGCTTTATAACAGCATTCTAAAGAACTGAGCAATAAGAAATAGGTTTATTTTGAAAAGACGGTATTTTTTAATTTTTAAATGAAGAAAATAATTGTTGACTTATATGAATCTAATTTATATCTTAATTAGCAAGCCGCCTATTTTGAAAGCATAGCTTTTATAATTGCGGCTTTATTTCATTTAAACAACAATTATTGGAGACAACTAAATGTTAAACAAAAAAGTTCCTATACCCGTTCTAATTTTAATTGTAGCAGCCACAATATTATCTTTCATAATAAGTTTGTTTTTTATGGACTATAAGCATGGTGCTTTAGATGACATAAAGAAATATGGCTTATGTCTAGAAACTAAACAAACACCATCCCAGATGGATAGTTGCGTGGAATTTATGACGCAGTCAGTACCTAAGGCCTTCGATAGTAATAAAGAAAATCCACTCTCTCATATTAAAGTAACGAATGAACAATTCATTAAGTTGTACAACGACATTCAATTTGATCGAAAAATTAGAGGTTTTAAGCCTCTACCAAGCCTGGAAGAGCTGACTCATGGCAAACTACATAGCCAAAGCTAACCAATCTGCCTGGTGTCTCTGGCACCAGGCTTTTCCTATTAACCACGCCCAATCACCCTCAAAAGAGCAAGAATTAAAAGTGTTACAGCGTCACACGCTCACATTTGCCACTGGTAATTATTATCTTATATAATACCCGTTATAACAGATAAAACCGTATTTTCAGCGCTTTATGTCAGATATTGATAACGATTCTCATCTTCCTGCATTACTAAAATCAGGGACAGCAATCAGTCACCGCGTTAGTCGAATCCGTGACAATGTCACTAATCCGGCGCTTAGTTACATCAACTCGCTGGCTGCGACAAATACCACAGGTGGCCGTGCCAATGCTCGGTTTATGCTCGAAAGATTCTGCCGGTTCCTGATCGGTAATTCGCTGGCCAAAATGGATTGGTTGTTATTGCTGACAAACCCAGAACTGACCGAACGCGCCATTGCGGGCTTCCTTCATTACAAAGCCCAGCAAAAAGCCTGCTATACTGGCGCCAAAGTTGACGCCGACCAACCCTATATCAATATGCACCTGACGCCGGTCATAGAGGGAATTTCTGCAGTAGCCCGGTCAGCTGTTGATGCCGGACAACTGACTGAGTTGCAGCAAGAACTATGGCTTAGCCGCCTGTCAAAATCAGATCTGAGTGAAGTAGATCCACTGGAATATGGCTGGCTTTCGGAGTCAATTCCTTCTTTTATACCGTCAATCACCGACGATGAAATCAGCCTTACTGCCCACCAGGCCCTGGAAGGATTCAGTGCTTTTTGTATCACCTCTTGTATCCACCGCTTTGATTGGGATGGCCTGCTGACAGCGCCTGTTGTGAAAGCGACCATGAGTGAATACCTTGCTCAAGGTGTTGTTTTAAAAGGTGAAAAAGAGAGGGATTACAGTCCTGCCACTGCAGATAATTTGTTTAGAATGCTCAGAGGAGTCGCCGAACACCATTGGCTGGCAGAGAACATCAGTGTCGAGCGCCTGCAGCGGATTAAAGCGATCAAGCTCCCTCGGGGCTCCCGTAAATCATCGGGCCGGTATATCAGTTACCAAGAACTCGATAACATTTTAGACATTGCCAGCACCCACCTTAATCCACTTCGCGGAATTCGGGACCAGGCTATTTTTACTATGCTGTACGACTCCGGCCTGCGCCGCTCTGAAGCTGTCTCGTTGTCGCTGGCTAACATCAACTGGGAAGAAAATTGTTTTACTATCATCGGTAAAGGTAACAAGGAACGTAACGTATATTTTGACCCGGAAGGTGAGATGATTGACAAGCTAAAGGCTTGGCTGTCGGTGCGAGACAGTATCGTATCTGAAGGGGCAAACCTGGCAAAAGAACCGGTTTTTTGTGGGATTTCGAAATCAAAAGTGCCGACTGGTAAAGCAATCAGTACTCAGACGATTAATGATATATGTAAGTGGGTGACGCAAAAGGGTTTTCATCGACAAATTTCCCCCCATGACTTCCGACATTCGCTGGCGACCAACCTGCTTAGCCAGGGTTACGATTTGCTTTCGGTCAGTCAAGTGTTGGGCCACAGCTCCTTATCTACCACGCAGCGCTATGACCAGCGAGGCGAAGAGGCATTACGACAGACGATCGTGAAAAGAAATTAGCAAAAAAAAACCTGCCAGCGGCAGGTTTAATAATTTCAGTTAGCAGTTATTACATAATGCTGCTTTCGTGGTGGAAACGACGTTCAACAGCAGCAATTTCACGCTGTGTTTTTTTGTTCGTCGTATCCCAGTAAGATTTAATGATTGTGTTTTATTGTCTTGTATATTTATAAAAAATGAACACATCTAAACCCTAATTCATATATTGAATAGGGTAATTACACGCTGATTAGCAGTTATTTAGTATGAATAGTTAATTAATTATTTAGTTGGCATATTTAAAGTTATAGTGCATTACAGCACAAAAATAATGCCGACCTATGGCCGGCATATTACATATCTAGGCAGCTACAGCTCCTATCACTCTATACTCATCAATAACCTGAGAAATTGGCATATAACTGACATCATCAACGTTATCTTTATCATGCAACATGATAACGCCATTACCGTTGGTCTGTTCCTGTTCGTCGTGAAGTACCAGCAACTGGTATCGTTCATCCACCAGTCGCACCTCACCGGTTTCAGGCTGATAAACTGCCAGCGCAGGTTCAACATCATCACCACCTATCCAATCTGGAGCGGGATGTTTCACTGCAGATACTGTTACTGTCTGTAAATCACAGCACGCTAACAGCGCTTCACCCATAGACTTCCCAACAGCCTTAAAAACCGGATAGCAAACACCTTGACCAAGAATCTGATGTGCAACGGTGTCGCTCAGATTCTTAACAAGATAACCTGGCACACCTTTAACGGCACAGTGCTCCTTCACGGTCAGCAGCCGGCTCAACGAAGGATCTGTCGGATGAACAATAAAGGGCTCAGTGCTGCGAGCTTTCATATAGTCGCGTCCGATTGTACCGCAATGACCTTCAGAACCTTTTAGAAGCTGACGGGCAAATCCCTTACCAGCCGCCTTATCCTTAATGGCTTTGTCTGCCAAATAATCATACGTTTTCCAACGAGGATCATTATCCGGGATGGACTCCAAGATATCGGATAGCTGTGGTTCTTTCTGGCGTAAAGGTAGAATATTGTCCATATCCATAGAACCAGCCAGGCCTTTAGATACAGCAACCATTGCCATTCGCTCCCTTCTCTCAAGGCACCCATAGTCGTTGCCATTAAGTACCCGGTCCTGAATAACATACCCAAGTTGATTCAATACTGACTGAATTACGGCGTAACTAGAAGTATTACGGTAATCGGGGACGTTTTCTACTACGATCACAGCAGCATTTGTTGCTTTCATAAACTGTAGAAAATTGAAGAACATAGCACCTGCAGCAGTATGCTCCTCGGCGAACTTCAATTTGTTCTTGGCTTTCCCTGAACGGCTTGCTCCAGTACAGGGAATTCCGGCCACGGCGATCTCAACATACGGCGTCTTATCGCCGACATAGACCTGCTCGATCGGACTGTTAATCAATACCGAATCTTCAGTAAAGATCTTGCTATTGTAATAGGCACTATCAAGGTACTTTTGCTCTGTTTCGATAGCCACAGAACAATAAGAGGATACCCCAGATAATGCCAGGCCATCGTGAACAGCCGTATCAAGAACAGCACCGCCGGTAAAAAGTGACATTACGGAAAGGGCTTCACCCTTCTGTAACTTCTCCTTGAGGCGCCGTTCCCGCTCGATGCGTCTGCATTCCTGCTCGTGGGCTGTGACAACCAATTCATGTCCACGAATTGCGACCCTGAGCGTTTCTACACCAGCAAAGATGTCGGCGAGCTCGTCAAAGCGAAGTTCGATCAGTGGCTTGGTCCGATTGTTCATTGAACGCTTGGACACCCGAAAGCTACCATTTTCAGTGATCTTTACACGAACATCGCTATCACTGAAGATGACTTCATAAGCCATACCTGGCTCAATACCTTCTTTCGACAAGCATCCGCCTTCGAGCCAAACACGCCTTTTACCGCGGTTCTCACCAAGCTTTGTATTAATTAATGTAGCCATAAGGTTTCTCCAATTAGGTTGGAGAAACAACATTCCCCAGGAGGGAAATGTCATTTCCCCCGGGGGTAAAATAATTAAATTAGCTGTTGAGCGAGGCAATAACTTCCTGTGCTTCGCCAATGACATTTTGACAGGCTAACTTGTATGCCTTATCAATGTCGTTCACCGACTCACAGTAATATTCTGCCAATAACACACCACATTTGTGTGCACTGACCATCAATGTTTGCCCACCACTTTCCGCAATGAGTTTCGCTTTTAGCAGTAAGCCGTTTGTGTTTGTTTCGATCATCTGCTCTGACTTACTCATTAGCTTTTCGGCTATTGATACACTCATATTTCCCTCCTCAGTGCCAGGCTGCTTTCAGTATATTGACGACTTCCTTGCAGCTGATTGAGGACTTTCCAAGCCTGCCTAAAATTACTGCGGCATCAATCCAATAGCCGGTATGGGGGCATCGCGCTCGGATTTTGTCTGCTTCAACAGCATCAATCACAAAATCATCAGGCACCGTCTCCCATAGGTTATGGTTGGTACTGACAGAGCGGTAAAACTTTGGAGATTTAAGGTCATATATATTTTTCGTATGGCCTTCGTCCATGGTTGGTGCGTCAATCAAAGATAATTCATGCTCAGGTAGGCTCATACAAAAAGCTACCGAGGTCGCAATTGTCTTAACATCTTCACCAAACATTTGCCTAATAGATGTAGGCAGGTTGCTGTCTATAACGATCATAATGATTTCTCCAGATTAGTTGGGGTATAAAAGGTGGGATAATTGAGAATATGCTTCTCAGGGCGAACGCTTTTAAGGCGGCTGCAATTAACTGTGCAACGGCAGGGGCCGATTACCATCGATGTGAATTTGATGGATTATCGTGTTATTCGGTGTTGATTGTAGGTAGAGAACGGGGCGTCATTATCCGTTAAGCAGGTGATATTGCCTGTTTGATTACTAATCTGATAAATCTGTTATATCTGAATAGGAAGGGGAGCGTTTTGGTCCAGAGGCAGGACCATCATGGTCCCACCTCTTTTCCATGGTACATTACTGCTGACTTTCAAGGATGAAAATCACCACCGGTATAACTACCGCTAACATTTTAAGAAATGCCAATAACATACGCGCCTCCCAGCTCTTTGAGCTTTCACGGAAGGCTGTAACCACCTCGCGGCTCCTTAGAATTGCCTATACCTAGCAAGGGTTTCCAACGTGTTCTTTGGGATTCAGCCTCCTCTTCGGTTAAGGACTAGGAGTTGATTAGGCTCCATGATAGGTCTTAAAGCATATGAGTTTGATCAGCTCTCATGTTTAAGGTTGCCGAAGGGTTTTGCCTACTAAATCACACTGTTGGTTCAAGAATTATAGACAAAACATCGAACACAAAACAATCGACCCCCTCACATATGGAACTCATTTAATTGGCAAAAGCGAACCAAATCGAATACTATTTAAATGTGTTCTTTGGGGTTCAGCCTCAAGGTTATTTGAAATGAAGCTGATTACTTCATATTCAAACCTTCCAGAAAGGCCTAAGACCGCTTATCTTAGTAACCATTCTGATAAAACTGCCGCTGAATAGCGGCTTTTTTATGTCTGAAAAACAGTAACCGGCTTTACCAGCTAATGCTTGAAATCGATATTACGAGAATTCCGGAAATTGGTCGATCGTCAATACTCTGGATATTATTAAACTCCCAGGAGCCTGAGATTCAAGTGATTACCAACGTTGAAGAGCGACGATAAGGCAAAGTTGGGAGTATTCGCAGTAAATTTCTGCCAACTTTCTATGTACAATCTGATATGTGCAAGAAAAGTCAGCATACATGTTTAACACAAAACAATAAGTTAGCCATTTATGTGCAACGCTCTAACCTAAATAAATTGCAATAAAAGCTAGCAAAAAAAGGTTAATAATTACCATCTGTGGGCACATAGGTAACGATATATCTATATATGGCGCTTATGCTAACTTAGCCTGCATTTTATGCTAACTATTACTGCATGAATCACAATCGTCATTAGATATATCTTCTGAAAGAATTTCTTTCGTCTGTTGCCACGCGTTATTCCACTGATCGCGGTAGAATAGCTGGGTAGCAATAATGTGTCCCCTAGTCATTCCCTGATATTCGTACAGCTCATTGATAATCTCATTGATCACAGGCGGAAATGCATCAGGTTCCATTCCGTGGATGTTAAGCCGCGACTTGTTAGCTGCCGAACGTCCAGGCTTATTGAATACAAGGCGCTGAGCAAGAGCGATTCCACGCCCGATGACATGCTTGGCAAGTTGGTTTGCCACTGCAGGTGTAATGTCGTCACCATACCTATCTACACGGGACTGTAGGTGCCAAACATGAACTTTGGCCTGCAATGTTTTTGATGCCGCTGAGCAGCGTGCCCCACAGCGACCGGTGATCACTTTAAACTGGTTTTTTACCCGCTTTTGCTCATCTTCATCAATCTCATCTTCATTAGAGATATCCAGCTTGATCTTGCCCTCATCGAGCTTGTAATCAAATTCCACACTTTCGCTCTGAATTTGATCAATCAGATCTTGAAGTAACCGGTTGTAAGCGTCGCAGACACGCGAGTTGTACTCATCAAGGAACTCCCGCGGGATTAGGCCATCATCCGGCATAGGGCAGCTAGCTTCAATAACCGGTAGATTGTCACGCATTGTCTTTTCCTTGACTAATCATATAGATAGAACACCATACTATAGCCACATTAGATTGATAAAAAAATACCATTTCAAAATTTAACTACCTTAGTCAATATATGTATTAGGGTTTTTATGGTCATAAAAATCAAAAAAACACATACAATCATAAACTTTCGCGTGCTTAAACCCTATCGTACATCCATAAAAGATGTATTACTTCAGTATCCATAAGGAGGCTGACCAATGACGACATTCCAAAAGTTTCACTTCGACGGCCGGCAGGCGATAGACAATGAAAGTGGATTACCTATTATTGTTGAGTTAAATGAAGATCAGCTTGTTCATATTGTCGGTCCAGTATACAGAGAGCCTGGAGAGGACAGCTTCATAAGATGGTTGCTTCTTGGCTAGGCTCCCTGAACAACTAAATAGATCCATTGTATGGCCAGGCTTTGTGTGCTCGCAAAAAGGAGTCAAATTCTTCTGATGCCGGTGGTTGAACATAAAACTCACCAAATCGATTTGTCAGATATGGCCATAATTGCGAAGTTATACCCTGCCTACGGTATAGCGGTGATAGCCAAATCCAAGCTAACTGCCAATCAAATTCAGCATCTTTGTATTCAGCCCTTGCAAAAGCGACTGCCCCCAATTGCCTGCCGTCAGAATCAACAATCAGAAAAGCTAAAGCTTCACTTCCACGAGGCATTGTCCCAGGAACTGAAGACCATGGCGCTGAGTCGTACCGCCTCTCTTTTGCAAGGGCCCAGGCACAACCATACACCCTGTCATTCAGCCACTCAGGAGTCGCAGAGTCACACCCGGGAACCTCGATAACCCCTTCTTTTGAAGCCATCGTGGCTAACAGGGGGCTCGGTTGGGCATCAACAATAGCTAACCGCTTTTTATGATGCTTGTCATGTACCTGTTCGTCTTCTAGATTACCTTTAACATAAACATAACCACATTCAGTACAGTCCCTCTGTGCCCTTTGACCAAATACCTTAGTCAAAGCTTCTGCTGCAGTCATATTCCTTTTCACGGCTGTCATCCTTTGATCTTCCAGAGACGTCTGCGATTAAAATACTGAGCGTTTATAGTCAGGCTGATTTTTTATAACCACTTTAAATCACAGAATAAATAACACATATCCACTGTTTTTGGGGATAACCGTGTTTACTTATCGTCAGTATTTCTCAACGTAGTGAGTTCCGTATTAAGTTCTTCAACTTGAGATGTTAGCTGCTCAATTGTCGAGCCTGCTTTCCCGAGTTCATCATGGCTTTTGGCCAGATCATCACGGCTTTTAGCCAGATCATCATGGCTTTTTGCTAGATCATCACGGCTTTTGGCCAGATCATCAGTATACATTTTTAGGGTCGAAGACAGGTTTGTCTCACGTTCACGAGTCATATTTAACTCATAACGTAAGTCGCTGACTGTCTGCTTAGTATCTTCAAGGTTGTTTGCCATGACATCCTGTACAGCCAGTTTACCTTGCGCTTCAGCCAAGTCGCGCTCAACACTTTGTAGCTTGACAAGTTTCTTCTGCAGCTGGCTGTTTTGATCTTTTTCAGCATCAAGCAGTTGCTGAAGATTGCCATTTTCTTTCTTGGCTGACTCGAGTTTCTCTTTCTCTGCAGTCAGGTCTATCTGGCTCTGGCTAAGCGACTTAGCAGTCTTACCATGCTCGGTAATTTCATCGTTATGATTTTTATTGGCCTGTTTCAAATCATCTCGTAGCTGATCAATTTCATCACGCAACTGAGATTCAGTATTTCCAGCTGATTCCAATTGCTTGTTAAGGCCTTCTATTTCTTCGTCTTTAGTATCCAGATCGCCTTGGTGCGCTTCATTAATTCCCTTGAGCTTTTCTTCCAAGCCTTCATTCTTTGCTTCTAGTTTGGAGATTGTTACGGCACGACTTTCCAGTTCTTTATTCAGGTTATTAATCGTGTTGCCAAGATCCAGCAGTTTCTCGGCTTGCTGCTCATTAGCCGTCAATACTTCTTCTGCCAGCTGTTCAAGCTCTGCCCATTTTAGCTCTACCGTCTGCTGGTGCACTTTCATCGTGGCTTCAGTAGACTCCTTTGCAGCAGCCCACAGGATTTTCATGGCGCCTTCTAGGGCATCTTTACCCGCTTGAGGAAGTGTAACTTCATCGGGTAATTGAGCTTGTTTTGCTTCTTGTCCGGCTTCAGATTCTTCCCATGCTCGAAGGTGTTTCTGAATCGTCGAGAATGAACCTGCCCCTAACAATTTATGCAAACGGATCGTGGTCGGTTTCTCACCTTGTGACACGATGTTATTACAGAGTTCGAATATTATCTCTTCACTGACTTTGGGCGCGACCATTTTCCTAAAATCCTATTTTACATAAAGGGTTAGTAGGCAATAAGTATATATTGATAGTCAGGAAATTGGAAGAATTTACAGTAATTACTGTAATTACTGTAATTACACCAGATAATTACAATACCGACACATTTACTCATCCAAAACCATAAACAGGAATATTGCAGCCAGCTATAATAATCTACTGATATTAAAAGAGAAAATGAGACAGATGTAAAACAGACAAACAGCATCTTGAGTGGTTGATCGAAGACTATTTTACTATCATATCTACCTTCCCCAGCCACCGTGACACGGTAACGCACATGGTCATTTTTTCGATGCAAAGTTAACAAATCCTCAACTCCGGATTTCAAACAGCGAATAGCGAAGCAATACAGGGGGCAATAGAAAGTAGGATGGATAGATCTTGGATAGGCTTTCATAGGGCTCTGAAACGGAATGTTTCTTAAACGGCCCAGTAAAGCGTTCGTGATGGTTAACTGGACCGTTTATTCCCCTACAGATGGATTATTATATTTTTTGTGCTTCTATCAGTGCTTTCATCCGGTATGGAAATTCTGTTAATGAGCAGTCATGATCGACCATGTGTAGAACTTTAGCCAGGTTGTGCGCCGTGACTATATGTATCTGAAAGTCAGTTGTCATATTTTTCATGAGCACGGATTCAGGGCTATTTAAGCGCAATAACTCATTGAAAACGGAAAGCAGTTGTTTTTCTAGGTAATTGGCGACAACCGGACCGTAGCCTTTCTTCTGTAATTTGCTCAACGGGGCTTCGGATATGCCAACGGACCAGAGTTGAGGATGATCATCAGGGTTCAGGTTGTCATAATTACCGAAATCATTTGGCTGGCGCTCCAGCATGTCTTCTTCAAGAAACGGTAAAGACTGGCTCATGATTTTGGCCGGGTAAGCGAAAAGACCTGTCTGTTTGGCATCTCTGTATAGTTTGCTGCGCATTGCTTGTGCTCTCGATAAAAACGGAGCCTCAAAGCCTTCGTTGTCGTACTTTATCAAGCCATCAATATGCCGGAGCCTTGATTTTGCATTTTCCGCAGCTTGTTGGAGCAGTTCCAGTTTGCTGGGATAACCTAATGACGGCTTACCCCGTTGCGACTTTGTACGAGCCGTGAATGGATCAAGGGGTTGCTCGTGGTCACACACATTATGAGATTTCCACATGACTCACCTCTCCTTTTGGGTGTTGGGTAGTTTGGCTCCTCTGTAAAGAAGGGATACATCAAATAGGCAGAATGCTTAGGTAATGACTAGGTAAACAAACCGGTGAAGGAAACAATAAAAAAACAACCACGACCTGCAGAACAGGCCGTGGTTGGGGTTAAAGTGGTGTGATTATCCATGATGTGAAACGCGGTGCTGACAATGCGACTCGCTTTACTTGCTCAAAAGTGGTGTCGCGATAATCCTTTGAATATTTTCCATAACTTAGGCGGAAATCGCCAAATTTACGATTTTTCATAGCCATGAGATTTCTCCAGTTTTTTGGGGTTAATGAATAGCGCTTGAATACGGCCGGCTAGTCATCAGTTTTAGTTCGCTGTACCGGTTAGCCATATCGATGTACTTCTTCGATGTTTCCTTGTAGTAACCGGCTAGTTCAGCATTGAACTCATTGGTTTTTTTAAGCTCTTCATTGAAAAATTTCAGAATGTCGTTGAATGACATCTTCTGTTCGTCGCTGAGAGTTGAAATGAATTGCTCTATTTGAGATTGGAAAGGATGCATATAGCCTCCTTGAGGGTTGTTGAAACTGACGCGTTTCAGGGCGGGCGCTTATAGCGGTTGCTAGTGCCTGAGCAACGACAGGTCCAAAACCCTCAATGGTTGAGTTAGCCAAGAATGGTTGGTTTTGATTGGTGTGATATTAGTTTGGGCTTTATTGGATGGTAGAAGGGCTATTAGTCAGAACAAATTGCTTGTTTGCCCAAATTAACGTAAATGGGAAGGTATTTTCCTAATGCAGGCGTGGGCTTGTGAGGGACAAAACGGCAATATTTGAAACGTTACTATCCAGGATTTCTTCATACGACTCCAGACATGCAAAACCAAGGAACTCGCCATTCGCCTGGCATAGCACGCGCTCCCAGATATTATTCTGATCTTTATAAACCACCAGCCTCGGGAGGCCGTGAATGAGTCGGCTTAGTGCCGGCAAGAACCAATCAATGGCATCGCTGACACTGCAGTGCTCAGTCACTGTCGGGTCTGAACGATCCCGGATCTGCAAAACCCTAAAGTCGCCTAATTGTTCGAGCTTAATGTCCACCAGCACTTTTTGATCTCCGCTAATGACTTCCAGCCCTTTGAATGCCTTGTTCATATCCCACTCTTGTATTGTTACGGTTAAAGCCTCAGGCCACACCTTTGGCATAGACCGCATTCTCGCTCAATACCACGGTGTGGGCTGACGTAGCCTGGCTGAACTCTGTAGCCGCGGAAAACGTTGGTTGGTTTATTTGATAAAATGTAGGGGCCAGACTCTGATAGGGACAATAGCCAATATAATCATCATCAGTTCCAGGTGAAGCTGCAGACAGGCTGACAAGGGTGCCACGGATAACAGCATGAACATTTTTGCAATGTCGCTCCCTGACTCTCTCCCGCCCCTTTTTCCCAACGACGAAGACACAGTTTGCTAAGGTGAGTTCGGAAGAATGCCCCACTACCCGACCATAGTTGTCGCCTTTTTCCCTACTACGGATTGAATAGACTCGCTTACCATTCTGGCTTTTGTGCAGGTTCAAATATACATCCACAGAAGTCCCGATCATAACGTGCACCCTCACTTTCTTTGTGGGGTTATTCATCAGATTCAGACCGAGTTAAGCCCTTCTTTTGGTTGCTATTGTCTTGCTGTGCCACTGCATAGAATATAGAGACCTTTCAGATGTCATCACCCAGGTAACCGCCTAAGCAGGTGGCATTTGGCTTACAGGAAGTTTGTCATAGCACTTGCACTGTACAAATCTCGTAGCTATAGTTTTAGACGCTTGGCCTATGAATGGGCCGTTAAGCACCATCTCTAAACTTTATTTTTATAGGAGATGGATATTATGAGTAATCATAACCATTCTACAATGCGTCAGACACTGAAATGCAGAGATGTCATTTCAGTAGGTGATTCCTGGTTCCGCTACGAAGATAACTATGTAGATGATGGTCAACGTGAAGTATTGATTGTCACGCCCCGCACTAACAACCCTAAAGGCCCCGTGTGGTTAAAACCGCACTTAGCGCGTTCCGGCGATAGGGTCGAAATTTTTAAAAACGTATTCATTACGTTCACTGACATTTCCAAGAAAAGCAGAATTCGCTTAATGATCGAAGCTGATAAGAGTATCCCAATTACTAAGGGGTATCCTTACGAGCGAAACCTAAAACTGATCCATTCTAATAGTTAAACATCAAGTGATGTTGTATACCGATCCGGCTGTCATCGTTACGTGGTGACAGTCGGGCTCTTTAACATGGCGCTAACTATAACTTCGGTTGTGTTAGAGCTGGGAATTTAATCAAAGTGTCTCTTTTGGAAGGTGATTTATGCATATGAACTGGGAAAACCCTCATCCTGACATCGATCAACTAAACATTCTAAATTCTCAAAACCCAAAGCTTCAGAAAGCGATAAAGGAAATTCAGATGGCTACAGCTTCACTAACAGGGCCTGAAGCAATCAAAATTCTAACTGCGATTGCAGCTGAGGTTAGCTTGGCTGTTGAAAGTCGTAACGACACAAAAGAGATAAAAGAAACAAGTACAGCATTAAAAGCAGCACTCAATTCAATGGAGGCGGTGAACTACCCACTTGATGGTTAGCTCAAGCAGGAAGGCACAGTACTGTAGTCTGTCAGATTGCACTATTGAGACATTGATAGGAAATTACCCGTGGCACATGTGTGTCGATATCTGACACAGGCTGTGAGTAACTGAAATAACTATTAAAGATAAAAGGGAGCCTAAGGCCTGTCTCTTATACACAAGTCCCCCGCCTCATGGCGGGGGACTTTTTTTTTGAACTCTTTTTCTTTATTGCGATCCGATCTTACACAATATGAGTAAAGGTCATCATCATGATAGAGAATTCTACTTTAGAATGGGCTCAACAAACCTTTTCGCATGCCAAGCTTGGCGATTCTAGACGTACACAACGACTAGTCCAATTAGCCAGTGATATGGCATCTAATGTTGGAGCGTCTATTGTGCAATCCTGCCCTAATCCTGCTTCTGTTGAAGGGGCTTATCGCCTCATTCGTAACCCTGATGTTGAAGCCAATGCGATAGCTGAAGCCGGTTTTGCGGCAACAACTAACGAGGCTGAAGCGCATGACTTATTACTTGCCCTTGAAGACTCCACCGCTCTAACCTACACGCATAAAAGCCTCTCTAATGAACTTGGTCACGTGAACTCGGGAAATCGAACTCGAGGGATGCTAGCTCACTCTGTTTTGCTGTTCGCACCACGAGAGCAAAAGGTTGTGGGACTAATCGAACAACAGCGGTGGACGAGGGATATTGCGACTCGAGGCCGGGGGCATAAGTTCGTTAAGCGACCGTATGAAGAGAAAGAGACCTTCAAGTGGCAACAGGCATCAACCACAATGTCTGAACGTTTAGGTAAGCTCCAAGTCCGGGTCATCTCTGTGTGCGATAGGGAGTCAGACATCTACGAATACTTGCAGTACAAGCTTACCAGTCAGCAGCGTTTTGTTGTGCGCTCGACCTATAGTCGCTGTATTGAAGAGAGTGGCTATAAGCTCCATGACTATGCAAAGGAACTATCCTCAGCAGGGCAGCGAATTATCCAAATTGCTCAACGAGGTGGCCGTAAAGCGCGTAAAGCAACATTAGATGTACGCTTTGCCCCGATTACGATTAAGGTTCCGGCTAATAAATGTGGTAAGTCACTTTCTCTGTATTATGTTGGTTGTAAAGAGCAAGGTGATAGCAACGAGAAATTGGAGTGGCACTTACTGACCTCAGAGCCTGTGACAACGACAGCGCAAGCCCAAGAGATAATCAGTTACTACGAACAGCGCTGGTTGGTTGAAGAGTTCCACAAGGCGTGGAAAAGCGATGGAACCGACGTTGAAGCACTACAACTTCAGTCAAAGGATAATCTGGAAAGGGTCGCAGTCATTCAAGCGTTTATCGCTATCCGCTTATTACAACTTAGAGCTGATAGTCGAAAGCAAGAAAACAGTAGCTGTGAGTCTGTCTTGCCCGGAATATGCTGGAAATTATTGTGGGTCAAACAAGAAAATAAGCCCTTACCATCGACAGCCCCAGACCTAAAGTGGGCTCGAATAACACTAGCTAAGCTCGGCGGGTGGTATGACAGCAAACGAACAGGACGGCCTGGTTGGACCGCCCTGTGGCGAGGCTGGTATAAATTAGCAGCCATTCAAGAAGGATACCTTATGGCCCAATCTTTTATCTCTGGTGAGATGTGATCAAGAGACAGCCTAAGGCTCCCTTTTGTATACTAGGTTTCTCTATTTTTCATAGAGCGGTTTGACTGTGCCATAAGGCTCGCCGTCATCCCAATGATATTCGGTATCCTCGCAAACACTCCCGAACTTAACACGTCTTCCGACAAAGGCCTCTCCGTTCCAAACGGCCTCATCGAAATTTCTTGCTTCACAAATATAAGTTTTACCAACTACCAATTTGTCCTTTGTTAAGTATTTCTCATTGCGAGTGATCTCCTGACGCTTGTTATCCATGATTCCCCCCTCAAAGAAAAACCGGCCCGAAGGCCGATTACGTGTACCTGGTATCAACTATCCTTACAGACAATTTCACCATCGATAATAGACACCGTTATCTGGTGGCCTTCAAGTTTAATGCGAATATCGTCATTCATTGCACACTTCAGCACCTCGCAAAGAAGATCGGCTTTTGTCTTGCAGCGAAGCTGTACCAAAACATTCTCCAGCCACTCCTCTCGTGTTTCGAGAAGATGATCATTTAACGTATCATCATCAACGAAATACTCGGAATGCTGTATAACTAGCCCAGTACGCTCATTTGCAGGAACGATATGCCGGTCCCCATCGAAGAACGCATCACCGTCGATAACAAACTCGCCGAAAGGCCCCGATAGTGTATAGCTCTCACACAGCTGCAGACGTGTATAGTTGATTGTCTGCACTGGCTGCGGGCTGTTGAGCACCACTTCAATATCATGGTCGCTCAGGGACTGCACATGCTCATTCAGCCAATGGTTTTCTGGCAAATTACGGCATAGTTCCAGCGCGCCAACCTCGCGGATATACATTGGCACCGTGAATGGTTCTTCAACATCCCAACACTGGTCCTCAAACACTTTTTTCGACAAAATCTCGTCACGGTGAAGGACTTCACCGACCCAGCTACGGCCAGTATGCTGTGTCACTGGGGACGGATACTCTTCAGTGTCGAAGAAAAACCGCGGTGGCAAATAATCGAAATTTACCAACATGTCGGGTAGATAAACAGACAATAGTTCTTCGTACTTATGTACAAAAGCCTTGTCATCCGCCATCTCGGCTCGCTGTACCATGACTTCATTTTCCACCAGCTTCTTGACTGCTGTATTGACCTTATTACGAACTACTTCCCTATCAAGAATGGCGTCACGGTCAGGCATTCTCGCCTTCACTTTTGTCGAGTCCAGCTTAACGATATTGACGCGGTCATAGTGGCGAATAAAGCCCATATTGGACACACAAGTCATTTCGTGCGCCTGTAGATAGGCCGCAGTAGACAACGTCAGTTTGGGATTGATATAAACCGCACCCAACTCAAACTGGCACTCACGGTAGCCTTTTTCCAGAAGAGAGGTATTGCTCAGTGGTCTCTCCAACTCTTCACCGTTGAACCAGACTTCAATCTCCTGCGCGGTTGCAATGCAATTGAGGTCATACTTAATCTGCTCAAGCCCTTTCAGGCCCATCAAGATGATCTCAGTACCTTCACATTGTTCAGCCTCGACAATCTCAATCGGTTCGCCGGCTAGTATTGATGCTGTGGAAGCTTTGATAGACTTCCCCTTGCTACGGATTTCAATCGCTTCACAGCAATACAGCGTGATAATAAAGCCGAAACCAAACGCGTCTTCTGCGTCAATGGTCTCTTTATCCCAGCCGCTCTGCGCTACAGTCAACACCGATGACAAATCATTGATCCCGCAGCCATAGTCACGAACCACGAGATCATTTAACATCACGCTAAACTCAATCTTGTTCGAACCCGCACGCCTGGCATTCTGGATCAGCTCCCCAAAAACCTTGCGGCGATCAGTAAAGATATTTTCCAGCTTGGCGAGGAAATTATTGGTATTAACTGAAAGTGATACAGTTTTCATTAGTGTTACCTCTCATTGATTAAAATATCGAGGACACACCATTCCCAGAGGGATCAATCGGTGGCCCTCTGGGTTCTGATAAATTCGTTTGCTAAGGATTAACCCCTTAAAACGAGTTTTACTAAATTTGAGTTAATAAAAGCATGAGTAATAAACCTTGCGGTCATTACTTAGTACGTTACGTACCAACCGAACCGCATGCAGAACTTTGGGTATATCTGCATCATGGTGAGTTCCCCAGCGGGGATTGCATGCTTCCTTGTTAATCGCTCCATTCTTAATAGTCGATTCAAGCTCATCGAGTAGCTCTGATGTGATTTGCAGACACCTTTGGTTCAAAGGGTACTTCTTGCCACTTCTCTGCCACTGCCTTGCCATAAAGCCCTGTAATACAGGTATTTCAATATGACTAGCTATCACCTTCAGATTTCTTCTGGGTTCTTCTTGTGGTTCAACAAGCCAGGATTGATATAAGCACATAGTGGTATCTCCAGGTTAGTAAAGGGAATTGGAACGAACGGAATCATCCTCAGCCATTAATCAGCAGCTAAAGGATTCGAGCCGGTATTCCTGATAGTCAGGGTGGCAGAGAAAGCTCTCTGACCATTTCCGCTCCACTTTGGTGAGACCCACCAGTGGCAACATATCTACGATGTAGTAAGCGATTTCCAAGCCCTCAGCGTTGAAAAAATGCCAGCTGAACAGGGTTTGACCATCTACCACATACCGTCGGGCAGTAACTGCGCCCAGATCAATTGCTTCAAGCAACATACCAGGGGCAAGCCGGACTGAATTTAAAGCCATATGGTTAAGTGATTTCATGTTGTGTTCCTCCAGAAAGTTACCGGGAAACACATCACCCCTCTCGGGAATAATGTTTCCCGGTAGGGTAGAAAACCAAAACAGGTTTAGTGGGTTAAGACGTTACGCGAACGGCAGAGTGAATCGAAATCGAACAGCTTGGGTGACACTGCCGTTTTTCTCTCTTCACGTTTACCGCGAGCTCGCTCACGTTCACACGCCCGGCAATGGCTATAACATCCATCGCAGGCGGCTTTGTTGCAGTTGAAAAACTCACGCGTGTAAGGAAGAAAGTCATCGCAGCGCTGGCAATAACGCTCCAGGCAATCTTCTCCAAATCGCATCAGGTTCTTCTTCCGGCGCATTTCGAATAACCTTTCGGTTAAAGTGAATGGCATCGGGGTCAATGTAATGGCAAGCTCAAAAGGGTTGAGTCCTAACCTTTCGGCAATCTCTTCCACTGTCCTGCCTTCACACTGTAGGTGGCGAATCTTGACCATATCCATAATCAGCCTCCGTAACCGCAACCTTCAAAATGCTGAACGGTATAGTCAGGGCCAACAACTTCATGGTCCTCACAGTCATCATCATCGTCATCCTCTTCAGACGCCACAGGCGCCCACTCAAGAGAATCAGATGCTCCGCTGATAGCGTTGCCGTCTTCATAGATATAGAATCCCGTGAAATCACAGCCCTGCTCAACGAAGTAATGATTGACGGTAAGACTGAACTCCTCAGATAGCCTTTGTCCTAGCGGTAAAGCCGGTGACCAGGCTGACTCGAAATAGAAAGACAGCTCACGGCCCTCACGTTCTACATTGTGAACTTCCACAATCGACCACTTTGTACCGCAACGGTTAACAGCATCGTCATACCCGGAGCTAACGCCCTTGAGAAATTTGCCGTTAAATCCGTTGAGTTCGACCAAAACAGACGGTGGCACAATGAGATCGATGTCCAAGTGGCCATCACATCCCTCACCTTTCCATTCAATTTCCGTGTCGAACCAGTTGCTACAATCAGCACTGCCGAACGATCCCGTCCAATCAAACTTCTTCTCGGCAAAAATTGCTTCGCAACGTTGCTTTTGATTATCCGTCAGGTCGTCGTATTTCAAAGACGATATGCCGGTCTGCAGGTAGAGTTGGTAGATCGTAAACACGTTATCTGTATTCAGTTCAGCGTTGGCATTGAGCATGTCAATCCACTGCTGGAAAGCCTGATTGGCTGTATTGTCCTCACCGCCACCGTTGCTGACTAACGCTGGGTAGGGATCGAACTTACAGACCTTGGTTGGCTTTAAAATACCTATCACGCCAGCTATGAATATCTTGATAGACATGTCACGGGCAGCTTTCTGATAGGACTGAATAGTTCCATTGATAACATTTTCAATGTAATCAAGATGCTTTTCGTCACCAGTAATGATGAGTTTGTTATTACACCAATTAGGCATAAGGGAATCCTCCAGTTAAAGAGTTGTATAGGGATATACAGGGGTTATTGACCGAGGTATGCGGTCAGGCATGAACGTCGCTGGGCGACGGTGACCAGAGCTGGGTCACGGCAGGGTGTCAAAGTGATATTGACGGTTGGAGTAGTAATTATTGAGCACCGGCAAGATACCGGTACTCATTAGTCAGGGGATATTTCGTGATTAAGGGGTATCTTAGGCAATCTCGGGAGACTGGAGGAGGTAGTGCTGACGCCCGGGCTTGCGACTCAGTACGTCAATGTTGGCAATCATAATTTCATCCGGTACTGCCGGCTTACCGTATATTCTTTCCAGATAATCAAGCTTGTGAAGAATTTGAATATAGGCTGCCGCACAATTCACAGGGTTAAGTTCCTCGCAGATATACCGGCACCCTTTTAAAGGGTTGTCATCGTCAATGCGCGACAGGTAAGTATCCTCGATCCTGGCCATTGTAATGCTGCCCGTGCCCAGGCATGGCTCGTAAAAATCATATACCCGGCCACCAGCGAGCGATGATAGTAAGCGGCTGACCTCTGCCGGTGTGGGGAAAAACTGCTGGTGCTTATATATCCCCATCTCGCCAAGCAGGTCGCCAATAGGATCGTGATACCCGGTGGCCATCAGGCGTGAGAGCTCATGGCTGAGTTCAATAGCTACGCTGTTAAAGGCGTCATTTTCAAACTCAGGCCTTGATACTGGATATAACTCGCTGTGTCTGAACGCCCACTCAAGGATGAAGTGCGAAAAAGCACTATCCATTGAAAATCTGTAACGCCACTTCTCGATAATATTAAGGGCTGACGATAAAGATGGCTTGGTCTGGGTGATCGGTAATGTCATGTGTATATCTCCCTGTCTGTCCTGGTCTGGAGATACACCAGACAAACGAAATAGATATACCGGCGCTTATAATCACAGGACATTCACTAGCAGAATACGTAATCTAAAAAGGCTCTTATTCGCTAGAGTTACGTTGAGCGCATTAATAAAATAGGTGGCGGTGATAACGAATAAATAATCGGTAAGCTCGATTTTGGAGAGAATGAATGATGGTTGCTATTGGAAATAAAAGACCCGATACGGACAGTGACGGCAAGCAAATAAGAGATAGTGATTTAATTACGATCAGCTCAAACGGTAATACCGTCTATGTGATTGTTGATGATTCGGTTGAATACCAGGCTCGGCCAGCCAAACCTGAAGACTGTAGCAATAAAAAGTGGCTTAGTCGGCTTGATTGGAGTACAGCGACGCTAATCGAGTCACGGGGCGGGGATCCGGAAGAGGAAATTGATGAAGGCGGGATTGAATGGGGTGGCTAAAACACCATAGACACTTCTGCTCTCACTGAAGATAACTGAACCCGGGCATATGCTGTGGCACCTGAGTATTGTATCGGCTTAATCCACGCCCTATACGATACCACCAACGTACAATTTCTGATCAATCAGTGAATTAGGTATTGCAAGTTATCGAATACTGATTATTATTCGTGACGCCTGAGGACATACGAAAACTATGGACAAAGGGTATCTGGCGAGATACTGCCCCGCTCACTTTCGGTCAGTACGCAATCACTGCATTCGACATTCGCATTTTTGTTATGTGCAGGTGTAACGAGCGGAACACGACGGCACACGAGTAATTAAAAATGCAGCAAATTCAAGTTACCAATAAAGCAGAGCTTTTCGCCTTCCGTCAATATTTCAAAGAATTCCTGTCCAAAGAGTTAAGCCTCGATCTGGGTGAGCGTAAGCTAAATGAAAAATGCGCACATTTTCTTGGCTATAAGGACTGGAACACTGCTGTCGGGATGTTATCAGACAAGACAGCCAACCCTCTTCTTAAATACAAAGACCGCCTTATCACATTGATGTGTGCTTCTGGCTTTACAACCGAACGTAATATTGCAAACGTCGTTGTTGATATTCACATATACGGTGAAAATGATTTTCTCGGAGGCATGAATTATCACAGCCTATCGCGTGAGGATGCTTCAATTCTTGGTGAGGTCTTATGGTGGTTAAACACAAAGCCAGAAGATAAGGAAAGCAGCGATGTAATGGCCGAACTAAGGTCTTACGAGTCTAGCAAACCCTACGGTATAAAGAGTACCGATGAACTGTTTGAATACTATACGGGATTAGGCCTGACTGTTACTCCCGAAATTAAGAGAAAAGCGGCCTGCTTACAGCTAACGGAGGGGAATATCGCATTCGTGCCCTTTCCTCACGTTAACGAGGAGCACTGCGGTGTTTATGGCCACCATGTAATAATTAACGGAAAACAGTTCTCTGATTCCTTTATAGTGAACACCAATAACCATGAAAAGAAGAAGGTCGTCGAATTTCGTAAGCCAATTGAAGGTATTGAGGTCAATGTAGTGCTTAGTGATCTTCTTCGACTGACCGAGGATCACCAGATTTAAGTTAATGGTTAGTCATGCTGCCCAATCGGGCAGCATGAAATTAGATTTAAAACAGTGTCACAATGCTGATAATAAAGCCGATAACTCCCAACACGCCGCCAATCGTCGCTAGACGAAATGCCAGCTTGTTGTTCAGCTCCGACTCAAACCACAACCAGCGTCCGATCTCGACCATATTTGCTCGCCTTACGACAAAGCGACCTTCACCGTACTTGGCAAAGAGCCCATCGATAGCGTCATAGTCGAGAGCCAACGTGTGCCTCTGTAATCCTTTAACAGTCCCAGGGTTCCCCATTACATAACGGACCACCCAACGGCCATTTTCCAGATTTTCAATCACCACAGGCTCGCGGCGAAAGAACTTGGTTTCATCCTTGCGCTGACTGTCGATATTGCTGTTCTCTACCCTGACAATCATTGCCCCGGCATCATGATCGGGGAGCCGGATGAGATTAGTCATTTCCATCATCACGCGACCTCCTTGTTATTGATGGCAATAAGCTGCTCGATAGCCTGCTTCATAATGATTTCCATCACCGGCTGCTTGCCTTTAAACCACTTGTACCATACCGTCCAGCTTGTGGTGGTCGGGCAGTGTGGTGCAGGCACCAAGCCAAGTGTCGTTACATTACTGTCACCGAGCAGTGCTGATACTGCGTCAATCAGTGCCCTAGCAGAAGCAAAGCGCTTCACGTCAAATGGCATTTCATTTGCCAACTTCTCGCACTCACTTCGGCCAATGCTGGTAATCGAAGTGTCAGTGACAAGAAAAATGGCAATATTGCTCTGACTTAACCAATGGGTTACCAGTCGAGGATCAACACCAGACTTAATCGGGAACAACTGACTACCAGCTTCTTTCAATACCCACAGCCAGGTGCGCTTCGGGTATTTGTTCATAAGCAGGTGATCAAGGTCCAGGTCATCCTTGAATACCTTTGGCAGGCCAACAAGGGTCGAGATGTTTTTCAAATCTTGTAGATTCATGGGGATTCCTCCAGTTGATTCTCTTTGATGTGGGTGCATCAAAGGTAGGGGTAACTTGGGAGTCGAAAACTCCCAAGAAATAAAGCTGCGCCAGGTTATTGCTACTGCAAGATGTCCCGGCCAGCCAATTACTTAATAACGTAAGACGTTAATTACTTGGTTAATACGATGCCATTGTGTGTTTGCACATCACCACAGGTGTAGAGGTAAACGCCATAAACACCATGTTCCAGGGACTTAATCTCAGCACCAAACTGAGCGTTCCTGTAGCAAGGATCTATTACGTAGACGGGACCATCTACATCCATCACACCGATCTGCTCCAACTTACCGTTCAGATTGAAATCCTGAACAAAGCCGGTGTAGACCATGAGCGAGTTCTCATTGCCAAGCACCGTGAATCGTCCATCACCATAATGGGTACAGCTGGCCACCGAGTTCTCGATAATGCCTGCCCCATTAGGTTTATAAAGCGTGGTATCACAGGCTCCTTGAAGTGACAGTTCTTCGCACAGTGGAAGAAGCTGCATGTCCAATAAGCCTTGGTCCTCCAGCTCGTTAAGCGACAACTCATCTATCGCTGGCGCTTGCCAATTACGCAGGTACTTCTTATCAATCTCGCGACCGTCCACATGCATGGGCTTTCGCTTATCCTTGAACTCGCCAGTATCACTAACCAGTTTCGCCAGACCTTGAGATCCAGTGATTACAAACTGGCCGCTATCGACACAAAAGGCTGCTAGCTCGGCAATATTGCTTAGATTATTCATAATGGTTCTCCAGTTTTTACATAGGCATTGGGGAGGAAAGTTAAAGAATGCCCGGTATTGGGAAGTACCGGCGCAGCAGTCCATAGCAGTGATGAAATGCCTTCTTTTACTTTGTGTTTCTGGTGATATAACGTCGCGTTAATACCAGTGGGGTAAATAAATGGTGCAGTCACATATTTGCTAATAAGCGTCAACATCGATGGTACAGCTACGCTGAAATCCATGACTTTCCAAAAACACCTCTAGGCGAACACGAGCAAATGTTATTCCACTACCGATAGACTTATCGCCTTCTCGATTTGAATAACGCTCTTCTTCTTTAAGCTCTTCAATAAATGCTTTCAGAGCGGCCTGTGAAATTTCCATCTTCACTCTCCTAGATACGGAATTATTGATGCTTGAAGGTTTTTAAAACCAAAAGCCCGGTTAAATACGGCATGAAACAGCCACAGTTCAAAGGCGTTCTTTGGCCGGCACTCGATATCAAGCAGCGGTCGATCGCGATACCAATCCTTTGCAGGGCTAGTCTGGATGTCTAACGCAGCCAGAAGGGATAACCCTTTCTCGAGATGATACTTATCAAGCCAGCTAGCCGGTTGATTTTCTTTTCGGCTGACGATCGGCGGGAACGGTGCCTTATCGCTATCCCTAAGCAATGATTTAATCTTCTTAATCCATCCTTCAGCCGTCGAGTAACGACCTCGGGGTTGGATATTTCCTCCTTCGATATCAACCGCCCAGTCAATACCAACTCGCCTGACCAGCTCATCAAATGTACCTACACCAAGAAACACCCAGTCTCTGGCGCGCTTGTTATCGCTGTCATAGACATTGGAGCTCCCGATTTCGGCATACAGAAGGTGAAGGTCACAATTGGGCAGGCAAAAACCATATTTCTGGTAAAACGCCGATTGCACGTTGTGCTTCTCAACGCCCATAAAAGTGGTGGCTTGGTCCATGATCCGGTGTCCTTCAACGACGCCCGAACGGGTACGATAGACAATTTCGTAAGACATAGATTGAGTTCCTCTTTAATTTGAGTAGCGCTTGGCTATTGCCAGCACGGATTGAAAACGGCGAGCACTGTGGTTGATCCACTTGATCGCGATTTGTTGGTTATCAGGTTCCAGCACAGGAATGAGGTTGAGTAACAGACGGGCATCTGTACTACTGATCTCTAGCTGGGTATTGTCGGGCCACGACATGATGACCTTTTCCGGGTTACTGCAGTGCGCAACAGCGTGCAATGTTGATAGGTTTTCCATGGCTCTCTCTCCGATAAGAATAAGAGCCAATTCCCTTTCGGGTAGATTAGCTCCCGGCAGGGTGGATAAGTAATTGGTCGAATGGATGCGACCAGGCATGAACGTCGGTAACCGACGGTGACAAGGACTGTGTCACGGCAGGGGGTCAAAATAATTTGACGATTGGAAACTTAATTATCAGATACCTGGTTGGAGGCTTAGGCAATTAAGCGAGGTATTTTGCGTGATTAACTAAAAATGAAAATGCCCCGGCTGAAGCCAGGGCATAATGCATTAGTCAAAAACAACATCAGGTAATATGACATCATTTTTAAGGTTTACCATGTCCACCAGCGACGGGGCACGGCCGAGCTTTATCATCACATCCACCAGCTGGCCAAAATCAAGCGAGTAGCCGACCACAAAGTCTGTTGCGGCACTGGGGTTAATAATTTCTAGCGTCGGATCGACAAATGTTCCGTCTTCCAACTGCAAGATCGCATGCTCAAATGGAATGTGGTGAAAACCAACACCGACCACATACTTCATATTTTTATGTACCAGCTGCTCCATTAACCGCCGGCAATTGTCATAACATTGTTTCGGCTCGACAATCTGCTCTGCATAACGACGGATACTGCCAGGCATTGGGGTTATGGCTGTTCTATAGACCGTTTTCGGATCCAGGCGGAACATCGCACAGGCTAAGGCTAACTTACTCATGGGGATTATTCTCCAGTCATTTTGGGCAGCCCTCTCCCCTGACGGGAGAAAGGCTCTCCCGTCAGGGGGTAAATTATTCGTCTTCGACGATAGTGATTAGGGTGTTGCAGCAATCGCAGTGGAATTCACCACAACCATCATCAATACAATGGTCATTGAAGCATGTCGGGCACTCGATAACCGAGTCGATGACAGGTGCTAATGCGGTGTGCTCTACCTTCATTTCACTCTCAAAAGGACTCAATGGTGTATCCATAGCAAATTCCTCTAAACGAGCAGATTAATGTCACTGGATGTTGAAAGGCAGCATGGCAGGACTTCATCTCGGGCCAGAAAGCCAATCGGTTCTCGGAAGTATTTTGCTTCGCCGTTGGCTTTGACACGACAGCTACCACAATACCCCTCTCTGCAATTGGCATTGACTGCAATTCCACGACTCTCCAGTAACTGCAATGCAGACTCGTACGGCGAGATAACTAGCTGACCGTTAATGCGCATAATGGACTACCTCTACTTTGTCACCATCATTGAGACAAACACCCAGCTGGCGCCCATCGGCCCAATTGGTATGGATAGTTCCCAGGTCATCGACGTAAGTCACCTTGCCGATTTCGCCAAGCGGGACCGGGTATTCATCATCCATTTTTAGCAATTTGATGACGGTGCCCTTTTGGTACATGCGCTTGATGTCGTGGCTCGACAACTGTGGGCAAATCGACGTCCCTTTTATCCAGAGGTTCTGGTAGCCATAACGCCGAAGGACTTTTCTGTCCGCTTCAACCGGCTGTACGAACAGGCCTTGCTTCGACAGAAGAAAGCCATTCAGTCCATCCAGTTCTCGGGCAGAGTTGAACCACTTTGCTGCGGATTTGGCAACAAGCAGGTCTCGTTTACGGCGAGCGAATGTAAAGCGGGTGATGGCGCTTTGGTATGTGGCCATAGCGCTGTGCGCAAGGTTTTCGTTAAGTAACAACATAGTGCTTCCTCCAGTTTTTAGTACAAAAAACGCAGAGGAACGGCACCCAGGCAGGGATTGGCTCTCTCTGCGTGGGCAGGTTGGGATGTTGACCAAGTGTGTGTGGTCAGGCACGGACATCAATAGACGGCAACAGGTCTGGGTTGCACCAGGGTTTCAATCAAAGATTGAGAAGTAACGTATGAAACTATGGCGGAGGATCGATGGTGCTATATCGGATTAGTGGGGGAATTTTTCGTGATTCGTTCGATTTCTTATTAAAGTTAATATGAACAAAATATATTCATTAGGGCGTATAGAGTCGATAAGTACCTTCCTGTAAAATTTCATATTTATCGTCGGATTTCTTCGCCCTATGGATAAAGATGTTATTAATCGACTTAACGAGAGCCAAAAGCTCGCGTTATACAGCCTCGCAAAACTACACCTTGCTGATCACCACAATGCCGGCTTTGTGGAAATGTTCAACGTGTATTTCTTAGTGCCTGATTATCATCACGACAATGTGCGATATATAAAGCAGTGGGGGGGAGGTGTCGCCGAGCGGTTATTTCTTCAACAACTGCCACAGTTCGAGAAGAAGGATATCGAAGACCTACAAAAACTGGGCTTGCTATCTGAAAGGGGGGTCGTTTACAAGCAGATAGATAGATTCGTATTCAGTAATCTGGGTCCAACTGTCGATCTATTTATACTGTTTGATGATATTGAATCTACAGTAAAACCAGAACATGGATCAAAAAACGATCCGGCTTCGCTGACTCTGCCCATTAACATCTTTAAGTAATATCCCATAAAAAAACCGCCCGAAGGCGGTTTTTTGGATAATGATTACTTCACGCTGTACGGGCATACTGTCCAATCACAGTAAGACCTTCGCGCTCAAGAAATGACGGGAAGCTGCGGGTGCATGTTGCATTCCACTCATCCAGCCAGTCTTGTGATTTTTCGCCTTGGCGAATTGGGTTAGGTGGCAAAAAGCGATGTACGGTTATATGCGGTAGTTCCTGATGAATACTGCACATCAGAGACTCCCCTGCCCGTTCACCTTCACCGATGGTTTTGCCATCCAGGATGCGGTCACGATCTTCAAATATCAGCAGGTCGGTCACACACTCAGGAATATCCATCAGCTCCATCAGCGTCGAGGCAATACCGCACCAAACTGGTATCCCCTCCGCCAGCATGATAGCCATACCGGTTTCTGGTCCTTCGCATACCGCCAGTACGCAGCGAGTTCGGCCTTGCTGATCCTGGCACATCAATGGATTACCAAGCTGAATGCTGCTACCTCGGACATCGTCGAGGCCGGACAGCTGCATCTTCGCATTCTCGACCAGCGGTGATTTGCTATACCCATCCTCGCTCAAAAAAATACGATGAAACGACACGGGAGTACCGTCTAATTTCTGGATGTAGAACAGCAGACCTGGCAAAAACAAGGTTTCACCATTGATACCGAAAGTCTTCAAGCGATAGCTAAACCCGACGTTACTTGGCAGCTGAAATGCCCCCAAACCTCTACTATGGAGGTAATTAAGTGCAAGTTGTGCCTGTGACGCATGGATTGCTTCACGCTCGACCTTTTGTAGTACCCATTGGTTCTTTGCCTTGGTATCTTCATCGAGCTGGGCCGAATTATCACGGTCGGTTTTCACCGCCTGCGCTTCCTGCACCGATACCGAAGAAAGATCACCACCACAGATTTCAATGATTCGATCCATTGCTTGTGTTTTTGAACACCCTTCAAGCCATGCAATTAAGTCAATACCATCACCAAAGCGACCGAAGTCGTTATGGTAACCGCCGCCTTTTTCACGCCAATCTTTGTATAAACGGAATACCGTTTTACCTTCTTGGCGAAGCGGACAGCGTACTGCACGCGACATACCAGCCGGTGAAGCCTGCATTGCTTCCTGCAGTTGGGGATAGGCACGCAGTACCGTTTCCCATCCACCACAGCGGCGAACAAGCGCGTGGGTGTCATCGATTTTACTTCTCAACATAATAATGCCTCCGATAAAGTCATGCCCTCGGAGTCCGAGGGCGATTGATCAGTAAACCGTGATAGACGCCAGCGCCTTTTCACGTACAAGTTTGCTCATTGTTTTGGGTAACTCACCAATATCACTGATAGTCTGGTAATGCTTAATGCCACCGTACTTATCGAACTCAACCTGTATTGATGCAACATCAATTCGGTCTTTGTTCAGGTCATCAACCATTTCCTCGACTTGCGCGACATTGTTGGGTTCGCCATCGGTAATCACCAGTACTTGCTTGCGTGGTTCATCCCGTGTGACTAGCAGTTTCTGCGCAGCCAGTAATGCCCAGTTGGTTGCTGTTCCCCCCATCGGACACTGGCCAAATTTTCCTAACGAAGCTCGCTGAGTATCCTCAAAGCTCTTGGTCAGGATTACATCATTATCAAAGTGCAGAACGGCCACAGCGACTCCGATATCCTCCAATGCTTTGGCGCATGCCGCTGCAGCATTGTTAGCTACCATCTGACGGTCATGGACATTCATGGAGCCAGAGCGGTCAACACAGATCACCATTGCTGATTTCACCGATTCAACTTGATCTTCGACATAAAAGATCTTGTTGTTGCCAGCCGGTACACCCGCCAGGAGCGTCTCGTCAAAATCAGCACCGCTATCGTCATAAGACACAGGTGCTTCAGACTTTGACCACATGGCCGACTGAAGCGACCGAGACAGGCCTCGAGAAGAGCGTGTGATCACAGGCTCCTGCATCCACCTATCATCACGGGGTGACTCATTGATTTTTGCATAGGCTCGTTGCACATCGCAGCTGGCAGGGTTCGCCTCGGCTCGCGTGTCGATGGCTTTGTCCAGTGCATCATGGACATCCTGGTAACCATCCGCGACGCTAGCCTCATCCTCAAACAACAACGGATTTGACTGACCTGCACCTTGACCGCCAGACTGTTGCGATGAAGGACTACCGGATTGTTCCCCCGGGTTTTCATCGGACTCACTACCAGCGCCTTGGCTTGATTGTCCATCCTGGCTATCACCGGACTCACCACCAGCACCTTGGCTTGATTGTCCATCCTGGCTATCACCGGACTCACCACCAGCACCTTGGCTTGATTGCCCATCCTGGCTATCACCGGACTCACCACCAGCACCTTGGCCTGGCTGCCCATCCTGGCTATCACCGGACTCGCTATCAGCACCTTGGCCTGACTGCCCATCCTGGTTATCACCGGACTCGCCACCAGCACCTTGGCCTGATTGCCCATCCTGGCTATCACCGGACTCACCACTAGCACCTTGACCAGACTGCGGCATTTGCGGCATCGAGTTGAACAGTTGCTTAACCAAGCCATAAATGACTTCGGCTTCAGCAAACGATTCAAAGCTGCTTGAAAGGCTCGCCCATCCAGACATGCGCCCCTCAATCTGATTCAGTTCTTGGCAAGGCACACCTTTGTCAATGAGCATTTGCTTGGCATTCAAACCAATACCTTCCAAATGCTCCTGCCCATCGACGCCGATCCCCCGCCCAGTAAAGAGCAGAAAATCGAACAGATGTTTACCAAGACTGTCGCTTTGTGCCGGATATGCCCAGTAACCTTCATCAAAAAGAAGATGGCTCATTCTGCGCAATACCCAGTAAGCGCCGGAAAGGTGCCGTATACAGCACATCTCCATCCGCACGTCCTCGATGATGTTGTTGATCGACCGGAGCATCTCAGAAGCCTTCAACTTGTCTTCGTTGACGCTAAGCACTTTAAAGTCGGTATGAGCAATGTGCCCACTCTCGTGTGTTGCCTTTGCCTCAACCAGCCCCAGCCATACCGCATCATCAGGGTCACCCGGGTTGATATTAATCATCGTCCCGTTAGTACACGTCGGCCCAGGGTAAAAGGTAACCTTTACATTAGACAGCGAGGTGTGGATCCGGGATATTGTTGCTACTGTTTTTTTCAATTTGCTCAGTTGCATGGTGTTCCTCCAGTTATAAAAAAAGTGGCCCTGGGAGGGGCCACTTTGGTCATTACCATTCGCCAAATCCGGTTTTGGATATTGGCTGATTGGCAGGGGTGTCGGTCACTGACGAGGACGTTACTTCGTCGGTAACAGACGTGGTGTTCAACTCATCCGGATCTTCTATATCCAGACTCGGTGAAATACACGATTCAAGCCGTTCGCGAGAGGTCATGGCCGAAACCATGCCAACACAAGCTTTTAGCGGTAAACCGCCTACATTGCCTGATTTGGGGACATCTTTAAGAATGTCATCCATTTCATCCACGAGGTCGGCAAAGCGTTCGTCGATAAACGACAGCTTATTAACCTTGTCACGCAGGCGACGTACGACGTTAATCGCCTTTTGACCTTTTTCGGTGTGTCCGCTTAACAGTTTGTTATGGATGTATTCGGCATCCTTGACGATTTCGTCATACAAGCTGTCAGAGAGCGACTCCGATGTTTTCTCGCTGTCATCTGCCAGGTAAGGCTTAAATGCCATTGGGGGACAGACTTCAAACGAAAACCGGCTGATAAACTCATCTTTCGACGATTTCAGCTTATCAATTAGGCTGGCGTTCTCAGGGTTGGCCTTTTTGTGATCTTCTATAAGAGTGTCAAAGTTCAGGTCGAGGTCATTCACCTTTTCCGCGAACTCCGCTTTGATCTTACTTAGACCATCCAACAACTTATCCAGGTCGCAGACCGGAATTGCGGTTAGGCGACCATAAGGAATTCCGCTAGAGCCAATAAGGCGCTGGGCACGGCGTTCCAGTGTCCCCTTGAATTTCAATGCATCTTTCGGAAACCACTCGATCCGCCCTTTACGGACAACCGAGCCAGTAACCTCAATATCATCGACCAGCATTTTGACTTCCTGTAAGGTTCGCTCGCCGTCCCGTCCGCGAGAGATGAAGTCAACAATGACCAATCCATCTTCCAGCGAATTAGCTTTGTCACCCACCTGTTCGGTTTGCGACTGAACCACATCTTCGATATCGATGGTTTGGTTATCATGTAGATCTTTCATAGGTGTTCCTCCAGTTAAGAGCTAACGGAGGGATCACGCCCCAGAAGGGGATTGATGTGACCCCTCTGGTACGGTTTGGGTAGGTGTTACGCGGTGACTAACTCACTGCGCTTAAACGCTTGTTTACGGTTGAAGGTATAACCCTTACGGGCTTTTTCCTTGAGCTTCTTAGCGCTGTAAGCCAGCGCTTCGTGGCTATTACTAAAGTCTTTGCGGTAGTAGTTGGGTTTTGCACCGACCGCGCCATACACAATATGTACAGCGTTACCGTCAAGTACGCATCCCCACTCCTTGCCACCGGCCCCCGTTGGACAGTGATAAACATCAAAACTTAAGCTATCTAAGTCGATGCCATCGGCTGACGACTTCGGAAAGTCAACCGGATCCACGGGGATTAAGCCTTTTTTGTGCTTTCCTCCAGCCAACCCATGCCCTCATCGAGTACATGGCCTGCCTTGGTGTGAAAAACCTGATCGACAATACGAGTAATATCCTCGCGATCGTCATTGTCCACACCATTCATGAAAACACTGTCAAACGCATTGCGCAGCGGCACTTTAAACCCGTTAGCAATGATGTAGTGGCACCACGACAACAGCACCCGCGTTGAAAACGCTGTGGTGATCCCGTCCTGGATATCTCCATCACGCTTAGGTCCCAGCATTGCATCACGCATCGCGTTGGAAAACTTGATCATCATACGTACCGTCTTCTTGTACGCCTTGAGTTCAGGGTGTTTTCCCATGATGATGTCGAACTCCAGATTGGGTTCAACATAGTTCAAGTGAATCACATACGAACGGTTACGGAATGCGGTATCCCAGCGGCGACTCGAAGGGTACAGGCCATTAAAATCACCCTGTCCATTTGTGTTCCCTGTCGTAATAAATCTATAGTTTTCAGCAGGATAGATAGTCTCTCCTGTATCATCTATAGTCCACGGTTTCGACATTTCGGCCGGAAGGTGCATCTTGGCGATAAAATCAAGCGACCCTTTATCGGCTTCATCCAACAGTGCAATTTTCCCGTACTTCATGGAATCAGCAACAGCTCCCAGCACGTAACTAGTCTCACCACCAGATAGCATCCAGCGTCCCTGCATTTTCTCAGGTCGCAAAGACGGGTTAACCGTGACCAGTTTGCATGGCCAGTTCATCCTGTGGGCGAACCAAAAGATGAAGTCGGTTTTACCTGAACCTGTCGGCCCGCACATGTGCAGGAAGTTCGGCCGCGACGGTGAAAGGAACCAGGCCAAGACCTGTTTCAACACCGCAGTATCCGGGATATACCCTTTTACTTCTTTGGGTACATCGGGATGGACATGCTTTGGCCTTTCGATGATGAGATCGACCTGAGGCGGAATGAAGGGCTTAAATACATCACGAAGATATACCTGCTCCATCTCGCTATAGTCGATTACAACATCGTTTGCTTCGTGCGTATCCAGTGGTTGTACGTTAGACATAGACATAGAAATTCCTCCAGTTAAGGATTTTTAATGAAAAAGTGGGTAGAAGACTTACCGGGCGTGGTAAGTCTTATTGGCATCGGCTAGCAGTCGCTGGGCAACTATTTCTAGCTCTGCGTTTTGGGATAAAACGGCCTTCTTCAAAAGGCGCTGGGCGCGCCTTTTTTTAGCGGCCGCTACGTCTTTAGACATAGTGATCACCTTTGAAGTTAGGACTGTGGAACAAAACCCTGCTGCCCACCTTGGGGAGCAAAGTGCTGTTGTGGTTGCTGCGGAACATTACCTTGAGGGGTATTGTTCTGCGGTTGCTGCGAGGCATTGTTCTGCGGCGCATAATTTTGTTGCGGAGCGTTACCTTGCGGCTGGCCCTGCGGTACAAAATTCTGCTGCGGAGCGTTACCTTGCGGCTGGCCCTGCGGTGCAAAATTCTGCTGCGGAGCGTTACCTTGCGGCTGGCCCTGCGGTGCAAAATTCTGTTGCGGAGCATTACCTTGCGGCATGTGCTGGGACGGTTGCTGAGTTTTTAACAAATTCAACTCAGCTTTGGTCACCTGTCCAAGTACACGGTTGACGCGGAACTCATTGCCCAATACCTGGTTACCATGTTTATCGGTATAGGCATTGGTAGTCAGTTCAGCATCGACTATCAGCGAATCACCTTTATTCAGACCATTTTTAAAGTTCTGATTAAAAAGCTTATCGCTGATGACTACGCGCACCCAGTGGGTTTCGTCCTGCCAGTTGTTATTGACCTGATACGAACGGGTCAAAGCAACCGAGACGTTGTACCAAGAGCCGTTGTTGCCACTCTTATGCTCCACCATGCCGACATTTCCGCCCAGGGTAAACTGGTTAAGATTGAGGGCATTATCAGGTGTTGGAGCAAAGCCAAAGAAGTCGAGCACCTTGTAATAGGTAGATGTGACCTTTGAGCCGTTGTTACCTTGAGCTTCAAAAGTCTGTACACACACCTTCATCAAGAGCTGGTTCCCAGGCTGGAGATCAAGCTCGTTAGCAACCGTGCACTGTATCTGAGCAGTACGTGATTTCGGTGCACCTTGTGAATCGTTCCAAGACGTTACCTGATCAACCCAAAAAGTGGTTTGACCGTTGGCCTTATTTGACTGTGTAACGGTGCCAGCAACGAAGCCAGTATTAGATCGAAATGCTTTCATGGGTGTTTCCTCCAGTTTCAATAAAAAAACGCCAGAGGAATCCCGGTGAGGGATTGCTCCCTGACGGGTATATGTTGACCGAGGTATGCGGTCAGGCATGACATCTCCAGGAGATGGTGACAAAGGCTGTGTCACGGCAGGGGGGTTAAAACCAAGACCCTAAGGTCACACAATCGATGATTGAGTAGTTTTAACGATAAGCATGTTGAGTATGGAGGGGCTGCTTGCCAATTAACCCAATTAGTGAAAGCAAATTCGATGATTAAGTACTTTTTCGCAGCCAGTTAAGAAGTTAGCGTCAACAACCGGCATGTTGTTCTCTAACCATTGACGAGCATTTCCCGAGCATGACTCAGATGCATGTCAGGGCGCTGGCTTTTAAGGTTCAGCTCACGAATGGCTTGCTTGGTCAGTTCCAATTCACACTCTTTCAGGAAAAAGGACGGCTCTTTGACAAACGACATGTTGAGCTCTTTTTCGGCGCGGGTGATACCAACAAAGAACAGCCGACGCTCCTCCTCGATATGCTCAAGGCCTAAGCCATCCTTGTCTTCGGCAGGTATTTTGTTTTCGTGGATATTGATGATGTAAACCCGGCCAAACTCCAGCCCCTTCGAGCCATGTAGGGTTGAAATCACAATATCATCGGGGCTGATCACGGTATTTTTCTTTGTGGGGTAAAACAGCACATTGTTGGCCATATCGTTAACGGCCTTATACAGCGATCCCATCCCCTTGGCTTTTTTGGTTAGCACATCGGAAATCGAACCGGCTATGCCAGTGGATTTCAGGTATCGCGACTGGCTGAGAAACAGCACCAGTTCACGCTGCCATTCTGCATTGGCCTGACCGTCTGCCGTCGCCGGTAACGACTTGCTGATTACATAATGCAGGTAGTTCCTTACCGAACCATTCAAGTTGTCCCTGCTTAATAGCTGCTGAAATATGTCATCCCGTGATAGCTTGTTGGCAATCATAGCCTTTGCCTCGTCGATAACCGACTCACACGATTGCATGTAGCCAAGTATTTCGGGAAGCAGCTCTGTCTTAAAGGGGTTGGTGGCCAGGGTGACAGCCTGCAGGTAGCCGATCGCATGCATGTTTTCCCAGAACGATTTGCCCCCCAGGCGGGTGATTTTCCTGTCGGTCATCGACGACAGCATTAGCTCTATCCCATCAAGCTCCAGGTTGGTTCTTGCTAGCACCGCCACTTCCCTGGGCTTGGCCAGTACCGAACTGATTATATGCGATGTCTGGCTTTCCTCAGTGTCAAAGCCGGTCACGGTTACATTCCCACCCGATGGAAAATGGCTCGACAGGACTTTATCAATCCGCTCTTCATTGAACGAGATCAGCCTGTCGGCCGTCTCCAGTATCCGCGGGTAGCAGCGGTAACATATCTTTAGGGAGTAAGCCGTGGCACCGAGATCTTGCTGAAAATTAACAAAGTTCTCGAAACCGCAAGCATTCCTGAACCGGTAAATCGATTGATCGTCATCCCCCACCGTGATAATCGTTACGCCGCGACGGGCATGCTCCAGCAAAAAATGGTACTGCAGCGGGTCAGAATCCTGGAACTCGTCAGCACAGATATGGGTCACCCCATCAGTGTCCATCAGCGACGGTACGCGCCCCTCGCGCATCCCGAGGATCACTTGCCGGCTAATTTCGTTGAAATCGGTATACCCCTCCTTGTCACGCAGTGTGCAGTACGCATCAAACAGTCGCAGCTGGGCTTTGGTATGCTTGGAGCGCTTGAGCTTGAGTTCCCTTCCCATCTCATCAATGATGGCTACACCATCGGAGAGTTTTAACTGCCGGCTGCTCACCTCCCGCATCACCCGCTCTATCAACATTTCCTGTCTGACACCCATCAAGATTGGCCTGGAACTATAGGCTTGGCGCCAGAGTTTAATGGCGCAGGAATGGAAGGTACTGGATATCGCACGGGAGCGAATTGACCGTGATAAGTTCTTGTCGAGTCGTGCCCCCATCCCCCTTGCAGCAGCATCGGTAAATGTCAGCATGGCGATGACATTAGCAGTGTCATCGAGTAGCTTGCGCTCAGCATAGCGGCTTGAGACTTCCGTTTTGCCGCTGCCGGGGATTGCGACAACCATAACATGGCCTTCGGCATCCACGACAAGCTGTTGATCTGGATTTAGCATGGTGACTCCTGTCTGGTTCGCTGTACTCAGGCAATACATCAACCCTAGCGAAAAGAAACCCGCCACTTACCGATTAATTAACCAATATCGTCTGCTTAATCGAAATTCACAGGCTTTCATGCTGCAAAAATAATGAGAGAAAACAGAAGGAGGAAAGTCATGGAGCGCGAGCAAACATTGCATCATTCAGACATCGAACTGGAAAGAGTAAAGCTGGCACTGGCAAGGCATACAGCCAACCAGGCTATCAGTATTGAGGCGTTTTGTTCTGGCGTCGGTATCACTATCGACATGGCAATAAAATCGCTTGACCGCAAAAGAGTGGTGGAATCCAGAATGCAATCGCTGATTGATCTATGCCGACCGGTTAATAGCCAAGAGATGAAAATAATCCAGGCAATAAGCCCAATGGTATTGTCATGGCTTGAAGATAGCGATTCCGAGCTCACAGCCGAAACACTGAGACAATTCCTGAATACTCAAGACAGAACCCCACATATTAAAGCAATTTTGCATCTCATTGCCCGTGCCAAACTTCATTAAGTAAATCAATAAACTGGAAGCATGATCAAGGAATATGCTTCCAGTTCAAAAAAAATATTTTCCCCTCTAGACTTAACAAATAGGCAATGAGATGTATATCAGTAGTAACTGATAACTATGCCTCGGGGTCTAACATGAAAAAACTACTTATTGCACTTGCTACTGTCGTTGGACTGTCAGGTTGTGCCAGCAGCCAACTTGGCTACAAGCCAAACCTTGCCAACCCGGAAAAGTCCTCTCTGGCCATGCAGGTAGTCAGCACGGTTGGCGGTGACCGATATTTTGATGATGCTAAAGCCCCATCCGGCGCACTCAATGATGTCGGGACGGCTGGTTACATTGGCCATACCGCGATGGGCTTTGTGTTCGATACGGCCCTGACAGGTTTTTTTACGGGCTTGCTCATCGATAACAAAAATTTCTGGCATGAAGAAAACGTAATTGTGTTTTTGGATGCCAATGAAGCATCAAAATTCAAGACTCAGCGAGAGGTAGGTCAGCTCGCGTTCGATAAAGTTAAATCAGCATATTCGCCAAGTATTTTGGCTTCGCTTGAACGTTACTTTGATATCGAGCCAGATAGGTACGGTGATTCAGTTGACGGGGTAGAGGAAAAGTGGGGGATTGGTGATGTTTACTATCATGGTTATGAGCTTCAAGGTGAGAATATATTTGCCCAGAATACTTTCGACGACAAAGCATTTGTAGGGTACGCAGCTCGCCTGGCTTATGTGTCGCAGCCTATCCCTGTTACTGAGTTGGGTAAACAGCTGCAGGCCACGATTCCTTTTGATTCCGTCGTCGCTGTACGACTAACATCATGGCATTTTGGCGACACTTCTTACGATTTATATGCCAATCCTGATTGGAAACTGCCTGAGAACACATACCTGCTAACCAAAGAGCGTGCAGTGAATGGCAAGAAGTTGAGGTTACCTGCGGTTATTAATGAAGAGCAGACTTACCTTTTCATTAAACCACAAGGCGGCAAGCAAGCTATCTATCGCACTGCTGATTTTGCCGAAGCCACAGATTGGACCAAGCCAAATAGCTAATTTACCCTTACTAATCAGGTTATAAAATGGCGCCTCGGTATCCACAGGCGCCATTTGTACATTTGAATCAGGCTATTAATTTGCATATTGCACTATGTGATTTGAAGTTTAGCAATATTTATCTATATTTTAGATAGGCGTGCTTCTGGACGTTCGGCCCCCCTTATTCTCAATTCACATCTCCGATCCCCCCCTTGGGCGTAATTTAAATCGGAGATAATAATCATGACAGCCAGGATACCTTATAATGAAGGCATACAACGAGTTGCAAAACTTACCGGCAGGACGTTTCTGTGCCTGCTAGACACCTATAAACATATACAGCGTGACGTTGCTCCGCGGCAATGGGTAGGTACTGATGAGCTACCGAGGCCTGAACTAGACCGCCTCTATTGGCGCGGTGTCTCGTCAAAAATAGTTGTGCGTTGTGACAAATGCGGTACGCACATACTTTCAACTGTTTCAAAAGAAACTTTCCGCGAGCGAAATCGAACCGAGCTGATATGCAATCACCCCCAGACTCCAGCAGAAATTATTATGCGTATTGAGGAGACTGGATTATTTAAATTTGAGCGCTGGGTCGGTCAGTTTAATTTTGCGCACAGTTACGCGCTGGTTTACTGTCAGTTGTGCGGCGGGATACAGAAAAAAAGGCTTTCAATATTTATGACCGGCATCAGAGCTGCACATGGTGTGGCTCCAGGCCGCGTTATGATGAGTTCTCATGCACAAAACGGATTGAGGACAACCAGGTTTTTGATGTCATCTGCTTTCCGGATGGATATCAAAATAAAAACAGCCTTGTAACTGTCAGCTGCAGGGAACGAGGTCACCTGAATGATGTTATCGCGCATAATGCGATGCGCGGATCAAAATGTTGGCACTGCTGCAATCAGGACGTGCGCGGTGTCGAACGGCGATTAACGGTTGAAGATCTGCGTGAACTGTACGAGAAAAATGGCCAAACCCTAATATCATTTGTTGGTGGAAAATATGAGTCGATAAGAAAGACTCAATCGATACAGCGATGCCATAACTGTTGTGTAGAATGGCAAAGCCTTGTCACACACGTATTACATGGTGGCGCATCGTGCGCCTGTATGTATCGCGAAAATTATTTTTTGTCCTGGACAACAGTAGAAAAAAGGCCCGGCGATCCGATTCATGTTTATTACGCCGAGTTTACTCACACTATAACGGGGGAGACATTTTACAAAATCGGACTCTCGAAATTTAAAAACCGGTTCGGCCAGCATGTCGGTGACTATAAGGTAAGTGTTAAAATTATCGACACAACAACTGTCTATATTGGTTATTTGCGTGAACAGCAGACCATCACTGACTATATGGAATACAAAACAGAGCCAGCGATCTTACGTAACGGCAAAAAGGGTACTGGCGAATGTTTCTCTGTTGATGTCCTGGGTTTATTTAACACCAAATAACTAATCCAAAGGCGATAACGGGCTGCCGCAGACCGGCGGCCTTGGCCATATCGAACAGTCCAGATTTTCAGGCGATGCATTCTCAACATTGGCATTGTTTGTATCGCTGATATTATTTTCTTCAAACCGCGTCTGGTTTAACTCGACAGGATCCAACGCAAACTCGTTGTTTGGCAATAACGGGTTGTCCGAGAGCGTTTCAATATCTAAATCGTTATGATCGACCACCACTCCAGAAGCCATCAAATAGCTCTCCCACTCAGATAGATCCAAGGTACTCCAGTCGAAATTAGCAGCCTGGTCAAATGTCATGCCCTCACATTGGCCACTCTGTGAATCAATGGTAATCCCAAGCACCGGCGCGGCCTGCTCCATTATGATCCGACCGAGTGGTGAGGGGTAACAACAGTAATATCGCCTATCAACGAGACAGCCGAATGGGCTCTTTTTAATACACTTGGTGCTGGTGTAAATACATTGTTTTTGGTCCAGTTTCATGCCCATTTCCATCTCTTTGTCCTCACACTGCGAAACCATCTGAAGGCCCAGTTTCACGAGCTGGTAAGCCGCATATGCCGCCATTATTGCCGTAAAGGCACCTGATATTGCCGGATTAAGCCCCGTAACAGTTTGTGCTCCAGCAGCACTACCTCCTGAACCAGCCGCACTGCCTCCAGTGGTAAACAACGCATTCCCGATACTCTCCGGCAGCATCTCATAGACTTTTTGCATTATCTGCTGCTTGAGCTCGTCAATGGTTTTGTCAAAGATCGCCTCACTGACAGCGTCGGCGATTGACGGCATCGTCGTAGAGCCCGACTCGGTGGCAACTTCACCGGTGACATTACGCACGACGTGGTCCCAGCCCGAAGAGAATGCATCGCTAACATAAGCAACACTGTCGTGCACCGGCTGTGACATCCCCTTCCAAGCTCCAACGACCATATTGCCCGAATCGATACCCATCATGATCTGATCAAGCTGATAAACGCTGTACATGCCCTTGATGTATTCAAAAACGTTGGTTTTCCCGGCTGTAATTTCGCAGCAGTTAAATCCCAGTCCGGTCTTCTCCACCCCGCAGTAATCCGGCGATCCCCGGAATATCTGGCAGGTACTGATATCGTCAGGGTTCTCACAAGAGTTGTTACCCTTGATATCCTCCAGCATGGAAAATACGGCCATTGCCTCGGCAAAGTCTTCATTGGTTTCGGGATTAGAGAAATTACAATCGCCACCAACGCATACCATCTCTCCAGTGCAGATGTTCTCCTCGGTGGTGTAGGTATAGTCGTTGTTCTGATAAACATTGCATTCATAGACCGACTCTGATGCAAACGCACGACCGGTCACGGGATCGACGAACTGAGGGTTAGACTGAATAAGACTGCAATCAGGGTTATCCCGGTAAGGTTCGCATCTGTCCGGGATCCGGCTGTTAATTTCGGAGAACGACCCACAGACTTCCGTCAGGTCATCAGGCCATCCTGGCACCCCGCAAACCTGCACGTTACCTGTCGGTTCGCAGCGATAATTGACCGCATTAGCCTTGGTACAACGGTTTTCAACGTTTTCACCGCCATAATAATTACCACCGTTATAGATAGTGATCGGTAGATCGCTGACTAAAGGATCATTGACTGGATCATAGTATGGATCTTCTTCTACACACTCCCATCCGGTAAAGGAGCAGATTTGCCCATTGCCAGGGTTGCGGTTGTTCGGGTGATCGCACTGGGGGTCAAAGAGGGAATTCGTACCGGGCAAGATGGTGCTTTCACAGGTATTTGATGGCTGGCTATAACCAATCTGAGCGGCACAACCCGGGGGGTTCTGCCTTATTACTTCACGGGTCCGGACATTGTTTTTGGTTTTCACCCGAAGCCACACGTACCCTTCCCCACCACCTTTGACGGCCACTTTGATATGGAACTTGATACGGCCATAACCCATCGCTCTGGCCTGATTGAAAGAGCTGGTTACATTCTTATTCGGGTGAATATTCCAGCTGGTTTTCCGCTCACAGTTGCCCTCTTCGGTCGGGAACCCATCACTATCAACGACACCACCTCCAGCATGCTGATAAATAATTTCATCATTGAGTTTGATTTGTATACTGTCGTCAAACAGCGCCTGCGATAAGGTCGCTGACTCGATCTCCAAATCATTACGCAGTTCAAACTCAACAAATGACGGGTAAATCTTACATAGCTGTCCCCCATCACCATAATAGTTGTTTCCGACCTTGCCGATAGCCAGATCAAAGGTCCGACTGTCAATGACCTTTACCTCACCACTACCGCCAGTTTTTTTGATCGGTTGCAGCAAGTGGCGATCCAATTCGCAAAGCTGTAGGTTAGAACGATCCGGCTCAATACAGCTATATTGCTGCCTGCCAACATATTCCCTACCCACAGTGACCTGATTAGTCTCCGTAGTGCAAGCGGAAAACAAGTCACTGTTAGGATCCCCGACATCCTGCGCTGCTTTATTCAGGTAGTCACTACTGTCCGTCATGATCGAGTCATCATGGCCTAGTGTCGTCCGCTGACCGATTGACCCTTGTAGAGTGTTATATGCGGCCACATCGAAGTCGCTTTCCTGCCCCCTTGTATTGCTGTCGATACGGTTGCTCAGTGTCTGGGCATTTTGCTGGAGCCGTTGTTCATCCTGATAGCTTCCATCAGCCTCAAAATGGTTTTCGGTAATAGCCCGGTCAACGTCCATCCCAAACAGCTCACTACGCCCCAGGGTTACACCGCCTATACTGGCCTGCCCTGTACTGTGGTCATAGCTCGGCGCTGACAAAATACCCAGGCTGTCACCGATTGCAGCCCTGCCATTATCCATTGAATTAGCCGAGGAGGCCGGTACGAATAACACCCAGAAAAAAGCAACATGCATCAGTTGTATTGCAAACGTATAAAGTGCAACGCCGGCAGAAGCTTGTAGCCACATAGTCTCTCCTTAACGCAGGCAGCAGTCATTCCATCGATAGAGCAGATAAACAAAATGCTCCTTGCCCGGCACATTACGCCCGAGCCCCCACTTCATTACCGACTCACCAAACTTGTGGCAGCACCGGCCGACAGTCGGGAAGCTGCTTGGTGCGGCCTGTGCGTCGCCGCTTTGATCCGTTGCCGACGTGTCTCCGGCCCCTTCAAGGCCCGACACGTTACCTGCAGCTTCAGGTACAGGAAACAACATTGAAACCCGGTACTGCGTTTTGGGTAGCATTGGGGCATATTTCGGTTTGCACTCCCCGGTGGTCATATGGTTGCCCATAGTAAGCAAGGCATTACCGCGACGATGCAGGGTGGCCATTACACGGGTCGTGAGTAGTGATGTGGTTCGGACAGGGTCGTCATTGGTTATGACATGGCCCGTAAGTGGGTAGAGATTTCCACTGCAGCCAGCACAAAAATACATCTCCTCAATTTCATTGCCAGCAATCGTGGCCGCGCAGTCGGCGGTGCACAGCGCCGTTGCCACTGGGTTAGCAAAAATTATGCTCTCCGGCGCGAGCAAAAAGGCAAGCATATCATCCTGGTACAGGGGGTCGGCTTCCGAAAAAAATGCTAAGTCCATGGTACTTAGCTGGTCATAGCTGCAGTCGTTGTTGACGAACATGTTGATCATCGCCATCAACGGGTACGTCCAGTATTTGTAATGAAAAAAGCTCGATTCAGTCTTTTCAAGGCTGCCGGGTGTCGTGGCGCGACCAGCCCGTGAGTTATCATCACTTAGCCTGGCTCCAAAACTCGGCATGCAATACGGGGTGGCCGAAAAACTGATCAGGCGAGAAGGCTGATAAAAACCGACGGGCATACCTAACTCCGGCACACCACCTTCATCCAGGCACATACACATCGGCCTGTCGCTGGCTGAGCCTGAGGGTTTATCCCCTCCTACCCCAGCAAGCCGGATTGGCAACAAGCAAGACCAACACATCTGGTCGATAATACCGGCAATGACATTGCCATTGGGGCAGAGGTCCCCTGTTAAGTCACTGACAGGGTCGTCTTCAGCCATCGCATTCGCTGACAGGCCCAGCAACAAAACCAATAACACCGACATTAACGCTCGCCCCATGGAAGCTCTCCTTAATTAGATTGTGCCTTGTCAATGGTCTGGCCTAGTGCGGTCATGACAGTGTCACTCCAGACCCGGATCTGCTCTGAGATTACAGGTTGCGTGTCAGCCAGGTAGATACCCAGAGCGATGCCGATCACCAAACCTACGACGAGTTTCATCATATAAACCTCCAATTTCCCCTACCCTTTTAGGCCTTGGAGGGAAAACGATAAGCGTAAATCCACACATACCCCTCAGCCTGTTAACTCCCACATGATTTGATGTATTCCTGTGGGCATGAAAGAACGAGCCTATAAATACCGCTTTTACCCAACCCCTGAGCAAGTCACCCTACTTGAACAGACATTTGGCTGTGTGCGTTTTGTCTATAATTCAATCCTGCGTTGGCGTACAGATACATACCGTAATGAGAAGACCCCTGTTAACTACGGCGCTGCCTCCAGCCGATTAACTGAGCTGAAGAAAATTCCTGAGCTCAGCTGGTTGAACGACGTTTCTTGCGTTCCATTGCAGCAGTCACTTCGCCATCAACAAATTGCTTTTAAAAACTTCTTTGAAGGCCGGACCAATTACCCGACTTTCAAAAGGAAACGCTCAAAGCAATCAGCCGAGTTCACCAAATCAGCCTTTAAGTACCGTGGCGAACAGCTTTTCATCGCTAAGTCCAGACAACCACTTAATGTACGATGGAGCCGTAAACTGCCAAGCGAACCAACAACTATCACTGTCAGCAAAGACAGTGCTGGTCGCTACTATGTCTCTTGCCTTTGCCGTTTCGAGCCAAAACCACTCCCGATTAGTAACAAGACAGTCGGTATTGATTTGGGCTTGAAAGACCTGGTTGTTACCTCCGAGGGCTTCAGGTCGGGTAACCCCCGTTATACGGCCAAGTACGCGAAGAAGCTGGCGAAAGCACAACAGCGTCTTTCCAGGAAAAAGAAAGGCTCTGCGAACTTCCATAAAGCCAGAAAGAAAGTCGCCCGCATTCAGGCAAAAATTGCTGACTGTCGCCGCGACTTCACCCACAAACTGACGACACAACTGATAAACGAAAACCAAGTGATTAGCTGTGAAAGCCTGAGCGTTAAAAATATGGTCAGGAACCGAAAGTTGGCCAAAGCCATCAGCGATGCCAACTGGGACAAGTTTATGCGCCAGCTTATCTATAAGGCTGAATGGTACGGTCGAACTGTTGTCCAGATTGACAAGTGGTATCCCAGCTCTAAACGCTGTCATTGCTGCGGTCATGTTGTCGACTCCTTACCGTTAAATATCCGCCATTGGATCTGCCCGGAATGTAAATCTATGCTGGACAGGGATACCAACGCGGCACTGAATATCAAAGCTGCCGGGCAGGCAGTGTTAGCCTGTGGAGCGTAAGTAAGACTTTGGGTTCTCCCGAACCTCAAGCGATACGCGATGAAACAGGAACCTCCAATCTTTCCCAACTTGTTGGGCTTGAAGCGAGGGGGACGATGCCAAGATTTCTGTTCCTTCTGCTGATTGTTGAAATGCTTGATGGTTTGCTGCGAGTAGTAGTCAATCTCATACACAGCACGGGGAGACGTGAATACCCTGACAGGGGTTGCCTGCAGGTTGAAATGGAGCTTGATATCGTCGGTCAGTAACGTGACCGGCATCTTGAGATCTCTTTGAAGCTGCTTGAAATGCTCAAAGCCCCGTTCGCGATCAATCTGGGTTGCGATTAGCTTCAAGCGGCCAGGCTTCTGATTTAGAACCTGATGCCTGACAAAAGCGACTTCATTTTCATCCGTAGCATCAAAGACCAAGATGGTCAGGGCGGTTGGAAGGTACATCAGCGGGTTAAAGGTATCGCCACGCCGAGCCAGCACCGTACCGTTGGTCGCCACCACATCCTCTTTCACTTCGACCGTTGGATCCATTTCAAGACGCTGGTCAATTTGTGATGGTGGCAGGGTGACAAACTTACGGCGTTGCCAATGCCGCTCAACGGCTACTTGCTGCATTTTTTGCCAGTCGATAGCGGCCATTCGGCTTTTCATCTCGACAATCAAATCCCGCTCGGCAATTCCAAATACCAGCCCCATCTCACCAAGGTCGATAAAGTCACTCCCTGACGATTTCACCATGGCCTCTTCGGTTTTTTCCTGTAGGTAGCTGGCGGAAATCAGGCCAGTTACCCGGCCGAAGAATTGACGTCCATCAGGTAGGGTGCGCTCGTAGACCATCGTCGGGACACGATCCACCTTAAAGCGATCGAACGCCATTGGATCTATGAAGATCCCGGCATTGTAGACATCCTTGACCTCCTCCTGACTCTGGGCCTGACGAATAACATCACTTTGGTGCTTGGCTAACAGCTGCTTCTGGGTAACAACATATTTCACCATGTCATTTAGGGAAGTGTCTTCCGGACGCATGCCCCGAAAAACTACCCTGGCACCCCACTCACTGGCCATCTGCAGTGTTTTTTTCATTTCCATCTCAGGCATGCTGGAGGAAACAAAGAGCCAAAGCACCTGCGGTGGTTCTGCTGTTTTTTCAGCTGCAGCCTTTCGTGGGACAATTTCTTCGGATTGGGGCAGGGTTTCAAGCAGGAACTGAGCGAGCTCCTGGGTATTAATTGATTGCTCGGCCGCCGGCACCGTCAGTGACTGTCGCTGACGGATAGCCGCGTTGATTTCATCCGCCTGCTGGCGTATCTCCACCAGCTCTTGCCGGAACTTGGCACCCTCCATGATCTCGTAACTGTCTTGCACCATATCAAGGTCGCTTTCAGTCAGGGCACCTTGGTTACCAGAAATCTCACGTCTGAGCTCAGTGTCATTTTTGGCATTGAGCATAACCTGCTGGCTATCTAACAACATGGCTTTGTCACTGTCGGTCAGCACTGAGGTATCAATCGCGGGTTGGGCATACGTATAGCTACAAAACAATGCCAGTACTGCAAGACGGTTAGAAAAGCGCATAACCTACCCCCTTTACCTGACCGTTATCGACCAACCCCCAATACCGGGAATCAAAGCTGGAAGAGAGGGTGCCAAGTGCGAAAATTTTTCCTTTCGGAATAAGCAGGGTCTTGGTGATATCGAGTGGTGACATCTGCGCATAGGTCAGCATACGTCTGGCGTCCAGGGCGTATTCGGTGGTCCCGCCCTCACGGTGACTGATCTTCACTTGCCTCGGAGTGATCTCAACCATATCGCCAGGGAGCGCCGCGGCAATTTTATTGAAGGTCGATCCGGCAGCGAAATACGGTTCAGCTGATTGGGAGCGGTATGAGAATAGCTGGCCGCGAGAAGGGTACAGATTGTGCTTATCTACCAATACTGCCGTGACGGGTAGGCACCCTGTTGTAGCCTGAGCAATTTCAACCCGATACTTATCCGTTGCCCATGCACCGCCAGTCAGCAGTACTGCAGTTAGAGAGAGAGGCTTTACAATCCGCCACCAGAACTGTGTAATTTGCATTAAAATCACCAACAACCATAAATAGTTCATTTATTGTTGTCGGGATTGGATTTCTGAATACCAATTAGTGAGGCAATTTTCGAGAGTTAATAGGATTTGTCATTCGCATTATGCATACCATTGCGCAAAACTGCTTGAATTTTGACAATACGTTTTATGTGATCATGATCTAAGGTCGTTAACAGGATTCGTTTTTATTACGTTCATTTCGTCATAATTAAATATGCCATATCTATGATTAATAAAAAGACATATTAGTTTACAATTAGTTACGTAAACACAAAGAAATGGCAGGCACAAAATGCCTATATTGGCATTCATTTGGCGCAATTATTGCCTAGCTAAGCAGACAGCCACCTAATTAATTGGATAACAAGATGCTGACTCATATCCATAGTGCAATCAATGATGATACCAAGTCATCTGCAAGTACCGAAAAAGAGCACGAACTCAAGAAGGAGCTGGAGTTAATCTTGGAGCGTGCATTTAGTATTTATGAGGACAATGCAGATAACCCGATGGTGATAGACACCAATCCAGTGATGGCATGGCGATACCTTACGACCCAGCTTGGTAAAATTGCCTGGCCTGATAATTTATCGACAAGCGATATCGTACCGGACTACACACCCAACGACGATCCTGTAGAATTCTATTTCGTTTACAACAATGTTCGTGAGTATATGTTGTCGCTATAGCCATTATTTTTATTATTTAGAAAATAATATACGATAAACGCCCTAAACAGCTGCCAATCATTTTTGTAGTATGCAGCCGTAATTAATAATTGCAGAACTCGCTGTTCAAATGGAAATATCAGCGTGGTGATTGTGTCTTAACTTTAATTACTGTTGATGTATCTCTCCATAAAAAAGGAGTGATACGATGAACCCATTAACGCCATACCCTACAAGCCAGCAACCTGCATCACAGCCATCACCCATCCCACATACCAGCGGGTCAGGGCAGTATACCCCGCAGTACCCGCAACCAAGCAGCTCTCCAGTGCAACAACCTTCGATGCCAGATAGTCCCCCTCAGGAAGTGTCTATCCGCCATCACAGTTTCAAGGTTCATGGTGGTAAGGCTGCACTGGATGTCCGGCCAACGGAGAAGGTCAGGAAAGCGGACGAAGGTGTCGTTGACCAACATGGCAAGCGCAATGAGTATCATACGATCCAACTGGAGAGCGCGCCCAAACTGCAGGGTCAAACCCGCGCCTTTGACTGGCAGCGCAAGGTCAGTATCCAACTGACACAAGAAGAGTTGCCGTTATTTATTGCAGTATGTCTGGGTCTGATGCAGAAAGTGAAGTTCGGAAACCACGGTGTCGGTGAGGACAAGGGCGCAAAATACTTCAGTGTCGAAAACCAGGGCTTGAAAGTCTTTGTGCAAATCGGCTGTAACAGTCAGAACAACAAGATGAACCTAGCACTGCCAGTAACCCTGCCGTCGGCCATACACATTGGTAATCTGGCATTGGCCCAGTATTGTAAAAACTTCGAGGGGTTAACGAGTGAAACTGTATTGCAGTCAATTCGCTATATTGCCAATGTATATTGCAATAATAACTTTGCCTCTATTGAAGACCGAATTCCAAGCTGAGGATTGAGATTACGCTTAGGAAAACCCCAAGACTAGCTTTTATTGAAGTGATAGGTGTGAACGACAAGTTTACTCACGCTATGCCGTTTTTTGAGGTAGCCACTTAATAGCTCTTTGTTATGTGCACTCACTTTACAAACCTTAATTAAAGCCATAATACACATGAGCACTGAAAGTGTTAAGAGCCACGAAAGTACGAATTTACCCGACAGAAGAACAAGCTGAGTTTTTGATAGCCCAGTTTGGCGCTGTTCGGTTCGCGTACAATAAGGCATTGCATATCAAGTCGCACACGTACCGTAGGCATGGTGTATCTTTGAGTCCGAAAAAGGACTTAAAACCACTTCTCGCTATCGGTAAAAAGTCACGCAAATATCAGTGGTTGAAGCAGTTTGATTCGATAGCTCTACAGCAATCGGTTATCAATCTGGATAAAGCCTTTTCAAACTTCTTCGACCCGAAGTTAAAAGCCCGTTATCCACAGTTCAAGCGAAAGCATGGCAAGCAATCCAGCTACCATTGCGTCGGCGTTAGGGCGCTGGACGGAGCTATCAAGCTTCCGAAAATGCAGCCAATAGAGGCCAACATTCACCGCGAGATCTCCGGTAAGGTTAAGAGCATTACTGTCAGCTTTAGCAAGACGGGTAAGTTCTACGCCTCGATACTGGTTGATGATGGACTGGAAGCACCAACGCCAGCACATGAGATTGATACCGTGACAGGAATCGATCTGGGGTTGTCTCATTACGCCATTCAGTCAAATGGCAAGAAAGAGGCTAACCCACGATTTGTACAACGCGCTGAGAGAAACCTCAGACGCAAACAACGCCAGTTGTCCAGAAAGGCAAAGGGCAGCGCAAACCGAGCGAAAACTCGCTTGCTGGTTGCCAAGTGTCATGAAAAGACAGCGTACGCCAGAGCTGATTATCAACACAAACTATCTCACTCTTTGATTTCCGAAAACCAAGCGATCATCGTTGAGACGTTGAGATCAGCCAACATGATGAAAAACCGCAGACTAGCGAAGCACATAGCCGATGCCAGTTGGCACAGCTTTGTGTTGAAGCTGGAATATAAGGCGAAAGAACAGGGTAAGCATTTGGTCAAGCTTGATCAGTGGTTTGCCAGTTCTAAAACTTGTCATTGTTGTGGTTACAAAATGGAAGAAATGCCTTTATCTGTTCGTAAATGGGATTGTCCTGATTGCGGAACGAAAGGAATAGATCGGGATGTTAATGCCGCTCTCAATATCCGTGATAAAGGTATTCTGAAATTAAAAGCGGCGGGACACGTCGTTACTGCTTGCGGAGGCTTGCGTAAATCCAGTCACGAACTGGTTGCGGCCTGAGAAACAAGAAGCATCGCCCGATCAGGGCGGTGAGAAGTCACCTGCTGATAGACCTCAGGGAAGTAGCGACGCAAGTTATATGCAGCAAATGCCGGAGATGATTCGCTCAGAACGTCATGATCCGGATCTGCCTTCAGGATCTCTTCAACCGCATGGACGGCAGCGGCTGGTCGATAGAAACCGGGAACAAGGTCCTCCGCTTCCGTCTAGGATTTTCCGGTATAAAAGCCAATTGTCAGCCCCTCCCCGGTCGCCAGGTAATAAAAGCTTGCAAGATACATCGCTCCCCCCATCATCTCTTTCTTTAACGGGTATCTAAGCCCGCGACTTCTGCTCTACGAGGAAGTTATCCATCAAATTCCCCGAGTTGATTTTGGTACAAAAAGCCAACCGGATACTTATCAGAAAAACTGAAGTAAGTCGTAGCTGGGGAAACCAAACCCGCTATATGTGTTGTGGGCCAAATTCCAACTAATGCCCGGCCGGAAATGATTTGCTCAAAATCGCTCTGTTTTACAACCAGTGGCCATTTTGACTTATTGGCTGCATACGCCTTTACCAGCATCGGCCCGGCGAGGCCAGTCGGTGACGTATACAGCCTCAGCGACACCTGCCCATTTTCCCATTGTGGTGTCAGGTGCAACCCATCGGACTTGCAGCTGGCACCGTACTTGATTTCGAAGGGATGCTGCCCCCAGTGCTGGTCGCCTTGTACAAATCGGCGAAACGACTCTGGATCATCGTCTGGCAGCGACAGCATGCCACCATCCCGGCCGTCGGCAAAGCGCCGATAGCAAGCTTTTGGTTCCAGTCCCTGGCAATTAAAACCAAGGCTTAAATAAATATCCCGACATGCCGATAGGTAGTCGCGCAGCGACATCGATGGCCTGATGACCGGTTCCGCTAGCGCCAGAAAGGCTTCACGCTCCTCGGCGCTGGTCTCTTGCCACAGCGTATGGGCCTCTTTTGCCAACCGTTCCGGCAAGTCCCAGATTTTGATTGTCCGCTAACAGGCATGTTCCGGCACCGACTCAGGTGCAACCGGTGACTGCAGCGCCTTGACGACATTTGCCAGTAATCCCTCCAGGATAGCGTTCCGCTGTACCGCCGGCAGTGCATCAACCATCCTGATATACAAAACGCACTTGTCTAAATCTAAAGTCAGCTCAAATTGGTCAAAGGTGATGTGTATAAAGGGGTTGATAGTGTTCTTGGCAAGGATCACACTGACAAGTGCATGCTTTGGGAATAACTCTGGCTTCCAGTGCTCGTACATATCGTCATGGCGGTCAGCATACTGATTAAACGCCCCTACCATCTGCAGATAGCTATCTTCACGGGAAAGTGACAACCAACGGGGTTCCAAATAGTGGAGATGATGCCTTGGTGTTAGCTCCAGCCCAACAAGTAACTCATCAATTTGCTTGATAAATGATTTAATACGAGGCGAACCAATTTCTAGTTCATCTTCATAGTTATCTGTTACCAGCATAGCCTGCCACTTTGTCTGTACCAGCATCTTGTCAGCCGTCGCCTGTTCCACTCCAGTCCTGCCTTACTTACAACTGTATATTCACACAGTGTAGCATGGAGGTATTTATTGCTCCTAATATCAAAAAGGAACCTAAGCAGCTTATGGGTAGTACATAATCATCAACGCCTGCGTGACTAGAAGGTGGACAAAAACGTGTTTCAAGTTGGCCTAGTGAATGTCTGGAAATGGCACAGAATTACCGCCTTTAGCATCTAAACCTCTACTACGTTCTCCCCTGATAGAGATAAAATCTCCGCATCAGAATTACCGAGAAACTCTATGTTTATCCATCATGTTAACGGCATCGACTGGCTGGTGATTACAGCTTTTGAAGAACTGAAAACTATATTTATCGAAGAAGCCGGTGCGATCCCCTCTTGCTTCTCTACCGCCAGCGAATTGAACCTGATTGATCAAGCCAAGCGCACTTATGGATATTTGCCTACACTCAGCGGCGTAATCACCGATACCGGCACTTTTCAAAGCCAGGATAACGAAGAAGATTTGAACCCACAGCTTGCCTGCCTAGTTGAGGGGCGTGGTCGGGTGTTTATCTATCACGGCGGCTTTGTGGCTTTTGTGGATGACGAGCAAACCTTTATTACCCGAATGGACTGAAAATTATTCAGTAAGTTGAAATCGGCGAATTGGCATCCCTAGCCGTTCATCCGCAAGCGTTTCGTTTATTAACAGGGTGCGAATTGAATGGAGCCGGATCCTAGCTTCAATAAGAAAAGCAATGCTGCGGTTAACTGGCGAGCTGAACCAGAATAGATAGTTTTGCCAAACTTCCTCGGCTCTTCTCCGGTTAGGTGAGCTTGATTTCTGGATAAAAAATTGAATGCGTTTCTTTGGTCGATGTTTGTCTAATCTTTAACTTAAAATACTCTGTGTCTCTAACTCCGCGAGCTCTTCGTCTCAAAAGGCCAATAGACACGTTGCCTGCTTCCACACGAGCATTCGTCAGCCTATATTTAGCGTAATTACATATGCCGACTCTTCTCTCCCAGAGAGTGCGTATTTCGGCTGACGTGACCACTGATTTCGTTTTTATTCGACCACCTTTTTCAGCTCCTCTTTTCTCTTCCTA
>NZ_CANMZV010000026.1 GCF_947502415.1 uncultured Photobacterium sp.
CCCGAGTGGCCAAAGGGATCAGACTGTAAATCTGACGGCTCCGCCTTCGAAGGTTCGAATCCTTCCCCCTCCACCATCATTCAAGCCAGTTGCGAAAGCAGCTGGCTTTTTCTTTATCTCTTCTTTCTGCTATTCCCCTCTCCTTCGCAAAAAAGACAGACCATTCAACAAAATTAAAACCTGTCTTTAAAATGAGATTTCGCATTCAAGTAAAAGAAACTACAATAAAACCAGATGCATATCATGTATAAATACAAGGATGTCGAATGCCCCCTTCTGCCAATACCCATCAGGCTCAGACTGAGATTAATTTCAGTAAACTAAAACTACTGATTGTTGATGACCAGCGAAGTGCCGCCTTAATGCTTTATAGCATGATGCAAAAACTTGGAATGAAAAATATCGACACCACACTAAGTTATCAGGATGCCATTGAGCGCTGTAAAATTAAGCACTACGATTTCTTGTTAGTTGATTATCACCTGGACAATACACTCAACGGCTTTGAACTTCTTTGCCTTTTGCGCCGTCGAAAATATGTTTCCGCAAGCTGTGGAGTTATTATGATTTCCGGAGATTCGTCAACGGAAGTGATCCTGACTTCAATGGCCGTAGAACCCGATAGTTTCATAACCAAACCCGTCACCTTATCGGTTCTAGAAAAAAAGTTTACCGATGCTCGAATCGCCAGCCAACAACGCAAACCCATCTACGACACACTCAACATTCACGGAATCCAACCCGCCATAGACCTGTGCAAACAAAAACTAAGGCAACAGGGGCATAACCACCGGATAGAAGAGCTACTACTGGATTTGCTCATAGAAAAAGGGGAATGGGAACAAGCCGAACGATTCACCAACATCTTAATAAAGGAAAATCCAACTCACAAAGTCAGCCTTATTAAGGCAAGAATCGCTCACCACAAAGGCAAGCACGCCGAAGCTATTGCGATGCTTCAACAACTCATTCAACACTCTCCGCTCAATATTGATGCTTACGACTACTTATCCAACTTTCTGGAAGAAAAAAAACAATATCATGAAGCCCTAGTAACAGCTGAAACAGCTTTACAATTTACCCCCAGCATCAGCCATCGAGCCTTGAAAGTCGCACAACTTGCAGCCAATCTCGACAAAAGTGATAACGTCATTGCCGCAGGCAAAACCCTTGCGGCAAGGCTGCCTATCATCGATATTAGCTGGCTGATCCGGTTTGCTGAATTTACCGCTATCTTTGAACAGGTATATTTCCTTCAATCGTATTCAAGTCGCCGCAAGCGGCTAAGACAAGAGCTGAAAGCCATTCACCAGCGAGCATTTTCCAGACTGTTACCCCACCAGCAGCCATTCCTTGACTGCTTTGGGCACATAACTATGGCACGCCTCTCTCTTGCCGAAGAGCAACCGCTCAAAGCCAAACGCCGACTGATGTTAGGATTATCACCCTACTTCGACATCATTAATAAATTACCTTCGGTTATCCTGGCTGATGTCCTTCCCACCTTAATTAACCTTGGTGAAACCAAAATCATCGGGGAGATTAACCGTGCCCTAAAGCTAAGAGACAGCTTCGACGACCACAGCCAAAACCGCCTGGATGCACTGAAGCAAAATGAGGCTCTCATTCAATCAGTCAAAAACCTTGAAACAGTATTGGCCCATTGCTATCCATTATTAGCCAATCGCCCAGAGGAAGCACTGGCTCTCTATGAGCAAATACTGATTGATTACCCATACTGTACGGAAGCGCACTTGGGCCGGCTTCAATGCCTCAACCAATTACATGTTTTTGAGCCAAGCCAAACCCGCCTGAGCCTACAGGCAATCTCTTCCATGCCGCTACCGGAAGATCTCGCCCTTTGGCGAGACCAATTGCTGTCAACGATGGCAACAGCAAACACTTCTTCACCACAGCAAGTACAGATGGCTGTGACTTACCAGCGAAAAACAACCCGCTACCTGCAGATCGGTAATAACCGGGCTGCCTAGCGACCGTGTGGTGATGTCAGATCCAGCATCGGTCCGACAGGTACGATACCAGTAGGATTAATCATAGTGTGACTGAAATAGTAATGACGCTTGATATGATCAAAATCGACAGTTTCCGCAATTCCCGGATATTGATATAGCTCTTTGAGGTACCCCTGGATATTAGGGTAATCGGCGATCCGTTTCAGGTTACATTTGAAGTGACCGACATAGACAGCATCAAAACGAACCAGAGTGGTAAATAATCGCCAATCAGCTTCTGTCAGGGTATTTCCAACCAAATAACGGCTATCTTCTAGGTGGGATTCAAGTTTATCCAGCGCGGCAAACAGTTGATAGAAAGCTACTTCATAAGCTTGCTGAGTAGTTGCAAAACCGCAGCGATAAACTCCATTATTAATACTCGGGTAAATAAAATCATTCCAAGTATCAATTGAACGTCGCAATGACTCGGGGTAATAATCATCCTCATTCCCTGTCAGATCATTAAAAGCAGCATTAAGCATGCGAATAATTTCAGATGATTCATTGCTGACAATCGTATGGGTCAGGGTGTCCCACAGAACGGGAACGGTCACTCGCCCGGTATAATCGGGCTTAGCCTTAGTATATAGCTGATGCATAAAACGAAAGCCATAATTAGGTTCCGGCTCACTGAATACCCAGCCCTTTTCCCCCATCTCCGCACTGACAATGCTAACACCAATATGAGATGCTAAGCCCTTCAGCTGACGGAATATCATGGTCCGATGCGCCCATGGGCACGCCAGTGAAACATAAAGATGGTATCGGCCTGATTCGGCCTTAAAGCCTGGCTGTCCTTGTGGACCGGCACTGCCATCAGCCGTCAGCCAATGACGAAATCCCGCATCTTCCCGTACAAACTCTCCGCCTTTTGAATGGGTTTCATACCAGACATCATGCCACACACCATTAACTAACTTACCCATCGCCGCCTCTCTGTTACTCAGTAATTTGACTTGAGTATACGAGAGGCAACAATAGAGGTCGGCACGATAGGATTGATGATGTTATTCGAAGTTTCTGAATAAACCGGCCACACTAGCGACCACCACACTCATGAAGAAAAATAATACTGCTTGGACACAGATTCATTAGCCATGCACTGCAGCACACCATTATAAGACAAGTAGAAACTAAGTGTATCACCAACCTGATAACAGGAATTTGCGTCAGTGATATCAAGGATCAAGGCATTTTGCGTGGCACCAATGATCATCACACCATCATCAGCCGGGGTTAGCTGGCTAACATCAACATGTTGCTTGCCAATCGCGCAAAGCGCCCTTAACCGGACTCCGCGGTCATTAAACTGGAGGTCGTCATTACACGAATCGGCATTGACTGAATAAACAAAAATAGAAGATTTTTCTTTTACCTCAACGAGTCCAGCTTTCAACTTCATTGCCGATTGCGGCATTCCCGGTATCGAAGTATCACTTAAGCCAATCCCCATGATTAACGAACGCCCCAAACGAAGCTGATTCAGGCGAGGCTCATCTTTTCTGGGCATCATCAATACAATCCCGGCAATACCTGTTCCAGAAATTGCCTCAAGCTTGTGATAGCTCGCCGATTCATCGTGTACTTCTTCATCAACAGATAATTCTGTCGACGACTCAATCTCACCATAACATGCCAAATGGCTACCAATACCGACAAACGTCAGGCCAGGCAATACCAGTACCAATTCAGCCAAACTTTCGGTGTGAGAACTATCAACCCCTTCATCAGACGGCTCATCCAAGTCATGCATAATGATAACTTCATGGCGTTTATTGGCCTTTACAGCAGCCTGTGACAGCGCCTCAAGTACCTTTCGATCAGAATGCAGCGAGATATCTGCATGATGAACAACATCATCAACTTCAGTAATCAAAGGACGTCTTAACAACATTTTTCTGATTGGCAGAGCTTTCAGCTTCATCAGGTTTTTTACCTGTGTATCACCAATGGTGGTAATACCGCCAATCATCATTGCCCGAGCAATCGGCTCGGAACCTTCCACCAGTCTGGAAATCCCGACCGGAATAACCCCTTTATGATTACAAAGACGAACGAGTTTACGAGTATTCTCTTCGATTATGCCAAGGTTAATTGTTAAGGAAGGGTGTTGCATATAAAAAAACCACTAAAGTACTACAAGAAAGAGCGCGTATTTATATAGGATTAGTCTCATATTTAAATAGCTATTTTATGATATCTACTTGACCATTTAATTAAGTAACACATAACAACAAAGCGAACCCCGGCCTGAATCGTTCATTTTTCCACCAACGAATGCAGTTTGCTTAATCTTTCTTTATTCCAAACAGGAAAACCAATCATTCACTAACTTTGTTTAATAAATATTCCAAATCGGTATTTTCGTTAATATCATGGGCATTAGTGATAGCCGCCACCAATGCTTTAGCGGCACAAGATAGGTCATTCTGATCATTCATGGTCAGATAAAAATTAGGGTTATACTCCAAACCATCTACCGTCGATATTTTCACCATCTCTCCACGATCGACCCAAATCCGAGCATAGTGTTCAGGCAAATAACCAATGAAATATCCGGACAGGATCATATGTGCCGTTGCCTCCATGCTTGTGGTTTTCGACTTATATAAGTCATCATTTGCATAGCTCAATGGCGTAACGTTATGCGCCAGCCCACGATCCACTACAGGATGGTTCAAAATATCATCAATAGTAGCTGTGCGTTTTATTGCTAGTATTGGATGCGAAGGCGAACAATATAAAAACTGTTGCTCATTAAACAGATAGATATATTGCAGGCCATTTTTAAAGACTTCCGGAGAAGTCACACCAATATCCAAATTGTTCTCTAGTAAATTCTTTTCTATTAAAGAAGTGTCATATATTTTGGTATTGATGTTGACTTTCGAATATGTCCGACAAAAAGTACTAATTGCACTTTGAATATGACAATCTCTATTGGTCGCTAAATTATCTGTTAAGCCAAGATTAATGCTTCCGCTTGAAACTGTACGAATATCATTAATCTTTTCCTGAAAATCGTTAATATGCAGGAATAGCTCTTTACTTATCTCATAAACTTTCAGACCATCATTAGTTAAATGAAACCCTCCTCTTCCGCGTTGGCATAATGTCATACCAAGACGGGTTTCCAAGTCACTCATTTTTTTACTAATACTGGATTGATGCATATTTAATTGGTATTGCGCAGCAGAAAAACCGCCGCTATCTGCAATCACCAAAAAAAGCTTCAGCAGACGGATATCAATATCATCTATTGGCTTCATTGTTATTAATTTTTTTGGATGAGAATCGGACAAATTATCACATATAGGAATACCATAAAAGCGTGATCTTGTTCTCAAAATACAAGTGAAAAAATGTAATCACTTTTAAATTAAAATCGACAGTTCCCCTGCTTCAGCAACCCATTTAATATGCTAAAATCAGCAGCTGCACGTTGACAGCCTGATAATCATGGAATAAACATAATGAAAGTCATCTCGTTCAACATTAACGGCCTTCGTGCCCGCCTCCACCAGCTTCAAGCTCTTATCGATAAGCATCAACCAGATGTGATCGGCCTACAGGAAATTAAGGTACATGACGAAGCCTTTCCTCTGGAAGATATTGAAGCCATGGGGTACAAGGTTTACCACCATGGACAAAAAGCGCACTACGGCGTAGCCATGCTTTGTAAGCATGAACCAGTCGAAATTCGTAAAGGGTTTCCAACCGACGATGAAGATGCCCAGCGCCGCATGATCATGGCAACGTTCGAGTCAGAAAATGGCAAGAAAACCACCATTCTCAATGGCTATTTCCCGCAGGGTGACAACATCAGCCATGAAACCAAATTCCCGGCTAAAGAAAAGTTCTATGCCGATTTGATGGCTTACCTGGATACCCACCACAATAATGAAGAAGAAGTCATTATTATGGGCGATATCAACATCAGCCCGATTGATCTAGATATCGGTATCGGCCCGGCGAATGCCAAACGCTGGCTGAAAACAGGAAAATGTTCTTTCCAGCCAATTGAACGCGAATGGTTGAAAAACCTGCTTGATTGGGGGTTTGTTGATACCTTCCGCCAATTGCATCCTGACGCGGATGACCAGTTCTCTTGGTTTGACTATCGCTCAAAAGGCTTTGTTGACAACCGCGGCCTTCGCATTGACGTTGTACTGGCAACGCCATCACTGGCTGAACGTTGCATTGAAGCGGGCATTGACTACGAGCTACGCGGAATTGAAAAACCATCGGATCACGCGCCGATCTGGTCGACATTCAAATAAACGGCTCCAATAAAAAACGCCGGCGTTGCAACCAATGCCGGCGTTTTTATATCTAATCACTTTATTTCCAAACTATTTATATAGCCCTTATCAACTCAATGGCCTTAGGTGCCTCATCCAACGGCTTTCCAGTTTGCGAAAGCACCAAATAATGACAAATGTCAGGGCCATATAACATAAACCGGCAAACAAGAACGATTCGAACGGCGCGTAATAACGTGAGTTGACGATTCGGGCAGCTCCCGTCAAATCAACGATGGTAACAATCCCGGCAACAGCCGAACCATGCAACATGAAAATAACTTCATTACTGTATGCCGGCAGTGCTCGGCGCAGTGAGCTTGGCAATATCACCCGGCGAAATGCCTGAGCGGAACTCATACCATAAGCCGTGGCAGCTTCAATTTCACCTTTCGGCATACTGTTAATTGCACCACGAATAATTTCAGCAGTATACGCCGCCGTATTCAGGACAAAAGCCACCAGGGCACAGAACCAGGCCTCCTGCCATAGCGTTCCCTGAACCGAAATCATCTGACTAAGCCCGTAATAAATCAAATACAGTTGGATCAGCAGTGGTGTACCGCGGAAAAAGTAAATAAACGCCCACGCAGGCCCGAAAAAAAGCGGAAACTGGCTATTTCTGGCAATGCCAATCGGTATCGCAATCACTAGGCCGATAATCAGAGCAACAAATACCATCCATACTGTGGTATAAAAACCTTCCAGATAAAGCGGCCAGCTTTCACCAAGAATACTAAAGTCCATTATCTACCTCGTATGAATACTGAATTTACGCTCTACCCATTTCAATGCGGATGTTGAAAGTGATGTAAATAACAGGAATATGACAGCCACCGTCATATAAAACGTAAATGGCATCTGCGTGGTACCAGCCGCCAGCGCGCCCTTACGTACCATATCATCTAAGCCAATAATCGAAACCAAAGCCGTCGTTTTAAGCAGTACCAGCCAGTTGTTACCGAAACCAGGCAGGGCATGGCGGATCATCTGTGGCAACAGAATACGGCGAAAAGAAAGAAAGCTGCTCATACCGTAAGCCTTGCCGGCCTCCAGCTCACCTTTATCAACCGCCAGGATCGCCCCGCGAAACGTTTCCGCCATATAAGCACCAAAAATAAACCCAATCGTTAAAATACCGGCGATGAACGGACTTATTTCGATATAGTCCGGCAGATAAGCAATCCATTCATGGTTAGGATCAGAAGATAAGAAATACTCGTTAAGCCATTCATTAATCCGGTAAAGGCTGTCATTAAGCAGCATCTGCCCACCGAAAAAAATCAGCATCATCAATACCAGATCAGGAATGCCACGGATCACTGTGGTATAGAGAGTGGCAATAGCCCTGGCCCAGCGATAGGGAGATAACTTTGCCAGCGCTCCCAACATCCCCAGGATCATAGCCAGCACCAGTGATAGCAAAGCAACCTGAAGGGTCACCCATGCTCCTTCAGCCAGCGACCACTCATATCCTTTTAAATCAATCAAGGGAATACTCCGTCAAATTACAAAGGTAAGAGCGAATCCCGGGGCAAAAGCATGCAAAGCCTTTATTTATTGCCTTCAAATATCTACAGGTCCGCCCTCTTAGCCAGGGGCCTGCTAAATTAGGCCCCAGCTCTTCGAGGAAGGGAATTACTCACCATAAACATCATAAGCAAAGTATCGGGCTGCAATTTCCTGATAGATCCCTTTCTCACGCAGTGACTTGATTGCCGCATCAAGCTTCTTAGTCAGATCTTTATCCTGCTTGCGAACGGCAATGCCGAAACCGTCCCCGAACCATTGAGGGTCTGTCAGTGACGGGCCGATAAACTCATAGCCATCTCCACCTTTCTTGTTCAGCAAGCCTTCCTCAAGTGCCGAGGCATCGCCCAAAATAGTAACAATTCGCCCGGCTTTGAGATCCAGGTAGGCATCATCAAAAGAACCATAACGAACAATAGATACCGAATCACCGTAGTTATCTGTCAGATATTTATCGTGGGTTGTTGCACGCTGAACACCCACTTTTACCCCTTTCAGGCCAGCTTTAGTGAACTCAAGCTGAGTCCCCTTCTTGGCAACAAACTTATTTGGGATCAGGGCATATTTGCCCGTAAAGTCGATTTTCTTTTTTCGTTCATCGGTAATCGACATGGCAGCGATAATGGCATCATACTTACGCGCCAGTAGTGAAGGGATAATACCGTCCCAGTCCTGAGCGACAATCTTGCATTTAACCTGTAACTCTTTACATAGGGCATTTGCCATATCGACATCAAACCCCTTCAGCTCACCACTTGGCTCTGTCCAGCTAAATGGAGGATAAGCACCTTCAATACCAAAACGTACAACTTTCCATTCTTTGGCCTGTACCGATGTTGCAGCCAAAGTTGAAACTACAGCCGCAGCAAAAATCCATTTTTTCATTATCTACTCCTGTTGTGTTTGTCTACCGCACCAGCATGTCCCCAAACATTAGCCAGTGCAGTAATTGAAATCCTGATCTCTGAGTTTAGTAAATCGATGAAATAAACTGCTGCAATCTTTCTGATTCCGGATTAGTGAATAACTTGCTGGGACACCCTTGCTCCTCGACCAAACCCTGATGCAAAAACATCACCTGGTTTGACACATCACGGGCGAATGCCATTTCATGGGTCACCACCAGCATCGTTCTTCCTTCCTGAGCCAAATCCTGCATGACCCCCAGCACTTCACCTACCAATTCCGGATCAAGCGCCGAAGTCGGCTCATCAAACAGCATCACTTCCGGGTCAACCGCCAACGCCCTGGCAATCGCAGCCCGCTGTTGCTGACCGCCAGAGAGATGACCAGGATAGTAATTACGACGTTCATACAAGCCGACTTTCTTTAATAATTCCTCGGCTTTCTCGATCGCTTCAGCTCGTGGTACGCCCAACACATGAATTGGCGCTTCAATCACATTGCCGAGAACCGTCATATGCGACCAAAGATTAAAACCCTGGAAAACCATTGCCAGCCGGGATCGAATACGCTGTACCTGCTTTTCGTCCACAGGCAAAAATTCACCCCGGCGATTGGTTTTCATCTTGATCAATTCCCCGTTCACCCAAATTTCACCCTGAGTCGGTATTTCCAGCAAATTGATACAACGTAGAAACGTACTCTTTCCTGAACCGGAAGAGCCAATAATCGAAATAACATCACCACGATGAGCTGTCAGTGAAATTCCCTTAAGGACTTCATTCTGACCAAAAGACTTATGCAGATCCTTTACATCAAGCGCCACTTGTTCTGCCATGCGCGCCAACTCCTGTTGCTCCGTGAATCAAAAAATAAGCCCGTCAACAATATGGGGTATCACCGCTGTTTCAGCCAATATTGTCTCTCAACAACAGATAGCGATATTGTCTATTTTCCGAGCTCCTCACCGAAAGTATCACCACATACAATAATTGACAACATTTTGTTAACCTGAAACACAGTAGAATCAATAGCTGATAGTGATGAATAAATACTCACAAATCAGCGACATTAACTAATTTGCCAACAACAAAGACATGAGGTAGCTTAATGCGACAAAATTGCCTTAATGTACGTCATATGGATTGACCAATGTTTCAAACCAATTTTTATGCTGTATCTCGTCAAGCTTGTAAGCTATTAGTTATTGGTTTTGCCATCTTTTCTTGTTACTTGAGTGCAGCGTCACCTGAACAAGAAAACAGAAGCATTCTTACCCTTGTACCGGAATATAAAGATACAGTTACAGCTAATTTTAATCCGTACTCAAAATCAAGCATGCCAACAACACATGAGTTCATCTTTGAGCCTCTGATCATTTTCAACAGCCTGCAAAACAACAAGCCAGAGTATCGGCTTGCTACCCACTACAGGATAGACAAAGATCTCAAAGGGATCAGTTTTACCCTGCGAGAAAATGTCAGTTGGTCAGATGGAAAACCATTCACTGCTGAAGATGTCATATTTTCTTTTTACCTAGCACAAAAGTATCCAGAACTTGACTCACATGGCATAAACCAGTGGATAAACAGCATCCACCTTCGTCAGCCTAATGAAGTCTATTTTCAACTCACCAAACCGAATGCTCTTATTGCCTACACCTTAGTTTTACTGCCAATCGTCCCCAAGCATCAATGGGAAAAAATCACCGACCCAGCTCGCTATGCTAACGCCGTTCCAATTGGCACCGGCCCCTATACTCAGATAGAACAGCTGGACGAAAATAGTTATCTGCAATGTAAAAATCCGACTTACTGGCAAGCAAACCAGCGCCACATCGACTGCCTGCGCTATCCTAGAGTAACCAATAACGATGATTTCATTGCCAGAGTCAGTAAAGGGGAATTCGACTGGACAGGCTCATTTATCCCGGATATCGAGCGTCACTACCCCTCCCTCTCTCCCCATTTTAATTATTGGCTACCACCTGCTAGCACTATCAGCCTGATGTTTAACTTCAAGGTACCCGAACACGAGGTAAAGGCCATTTTCAGCCAAGTCTGGTTTCGCCGGGCGATCTCAATGTCCGTTGATCGTCAGTTACTCATTGATATCGCAGCATTCGGCCAAGGCGTACCTTCAGCCTTTGCCTCAGGAATGAGCCAACGGTTCAGCCGCTGGGCCGATCCTGTTGCGACGGAAAAATACCGTCCTTATATGACCTTCAATCCAGAGCTGGCAAAAGAAGAGCTGGATTACCTGAAAATAATCGATACCGATGGTGATGGCTGGCGGGAACTACCATCCGGCAAAAAGCTGGAATTAACGATTCTGACGCCAAAAGGCTGGTCTGATTTCAATACCACATCCTTATTACTTGCAGAGATGCTCGGTGACATTGGTATCAGGATCCGTCCACAGCAAACAGAGTTTAGCGAATTTGCCGAACGGCTAACCAATGGCGACTATATGTCGGCCATTACCAACTACCCGCAAGGACTGACACCATTTAAATATTTTGACACGGCCTTTAACAGCCTATATCAAGCGCCGCAATACCCGCGCTACGCTATGCACTTCTACCGCAATCCGCGTGTCGATACCCTGCTGGCCCAGTTCCCGACAGTCTCCAACGCTCGTAAACGTCTAGCCATTATTCATGAGCTCAACAACATTATCGCCAGAAAGCAAGTCACTGTGCCGCTATATAACACCGTACAATTTTACCAATACAACACACAGCGCTTTACCGGCTGGTTCGACAAAGAGAACCCGGACGCCAGTCCGCTGGTCTGGCCGCAAACACCAGAGCGCCTGCTGCATGTACTGACATTAAGGCCGAAAAGTTAGAAAGACAGAGGAAGAAGGACAAAAGGAAGAGGTAAATTTCAAGAATCGATTTTTGAGATTAAGGAAAATAGCAAGGCGAGTGAAATAAACTATCTTCACTCGCCTTGTTGTACTTTAGCAGGACATAGAGATTGCAACTCTATTGCGAAACTCAGCCCTAGTAGTTACATCATTGCCGCACCAGCAAACAAGATAATAATGGTTGCGACCAACACCATGATCACAAATGGCATTACCCACTTAAGGAAACGCTCATAAGGGATCTTAGCCAGTGCCAGACCAGCCACCAGGTGACCGGCAGTCGGTGCAAAAATATTGATCCAACCACTTGCTGACTGATAAGCCGTAATGATCAAGTCACGACCGATACCGGAAAAATCTGCCAAAGGAGCCATCAGCGGCATAGAAACCGTTGCCAGGCCAGATGTCGACGGAATGAAGAAGCTCAAAACAATGTGAACAAAGTAAGTCACTACCACAAAGACACCCGATGACAAGCCTGTTACCACGCCTTCAGCCCAGTTCAGGATAGTATCGATGATGACACCGTTATCCATTACCACGTAAATACCACGGGCAACCGCCACCACCAGCGCAACACCAATCAGGTCTTTGGCACCTTCCATGAAGGTTTTGATGAAGTCCCCTTCAGACATCCGGTTAATAACAGCAATCACGATGGCTGCGGTCAGGAACAACGTAGACAGTTCATCAAACCACCACCACAGGGTTGGGATCGCCGTGATCCCCATGTCTTCCCATGGAATAACACCGTAGATCATCACCAGGAATGCACCAAAGAACACGCCCATGGTCAGCTTCTGTTTACCCGTGAATTCACCATCATCTTCTTTGACATGAGAGAACTCATCATCAAACTCAATATCTGCCAACACAGAGTGTGACTTATCGGCTTTGACTTTCGATGCGTAACGCATGACGAACCAAGAAGCCATCACAACCAATACCGTCAACTGGATCACTCGCAGTCCGATACCTTCACCGATTGGCAGACCGGCAAAGCCGGATGCAATACCGGTTGCAAACGGGTTAACCGTGGATGCCAGCACACCGACACCGGAACCGAGCAGAATAATCCCCGCCGCAACCATACGGTCATAGCCAGCGGCTGCCATAACCGGCAGGATCACCGCCCAGAAAGCAACGGTTTCTTCCGCCATCCCGTAAGTCGAACCACCGAGTGCAAACAGAGTGATCAGTACCGGGATCATCATCTGCTCACGACCATGGAACTTACGGACTATCGCCGCAACCCCGGAGTCCATCGCGCCGGTACGCATGGTAACAGCCAAAAAGCCACCAATCACCAGTACAAACAGTGCAACATCCACCGCCCTGTGGAAGCCTTTGATTGGTGCCATCAGCACATCAATCACCCCTTGTGGTGAAGATTCCAATTCTTGATAAGAGCCCGGAATGGGTAACAGCCGTTCACCGCCGGCATAATCCAATACTTCGGCAGCCGGGATCACTTGATCCGTTCCGTTAACAATATAGTCATACTTACCGGCGGGCATTATCCAGGTCAGCAATGCCACCAGGGCAATGATGATAAACAGGATGGTGTAAACCGTTGGCATTTTGAATGATTTTTTCATTTTGCCAGCCTCTGTTGCTGTCGTCATAGCTCTACTCCCTGCAATTGATAAATCGCATTCGCATACACATTCATCGCTTTGAGCATGTCATCAATGATCAAATACTCATTTGGCATGTGCTCCACTTTCTCACGACCGGGAAAAATAGCCCCATAAGCAACACAATTAGGGATAGCCCGCGCATAAGTTGCGCCCCCGGATGTCATAGGCTGACTTTCCAGATCACCACTTATTTCCTGATAGGACGCCATCAAAGTCTGAATGACCGGACTCTCTGCCGGCATATACAGTGATGGCAACACATCAAACTCTTCATACTGGAGGTCATACTGCTCGCAAACCGCCAGAATATCGTTATCAAAATCTTCTTTGCTAAAAGTGACAGGCACTCGGATATCGACTCCAAGCTTGCTGCGCAACTCGTTAACCTCAAGCTGAGCCACATTGAAAGTCAGTCGGCCACTAACATCTTCCACCGGACCAAAAATTTCTTTCGCATTAGCATCTTCACCAATCTGCTCAGCAACAAAGCAGACCGCAGGGTGAGTCACACCCAGCTGGCGCAGGGCGATACACAAACGCGCAATGGCATTAACGCCCTTGATATCTGAAGCCGCAGAGTGAGCCGCTTTACCAAAGACCGTGACCTCAGCATCTTCAGCCGTAAAATCAAAGCCCAACTCATCCAATTTCGCAGCCAGCTCTTCCCATAACGATCCTTCATATTTCGCCAGCTCAGGTACCGCATTCAAGGCACCGCCACAGTCCAACGGCAGTAAGTCATCTCCCGGCCCATGAATCCAGGATTGGATCAGCATTTTTTCAGCATGGATCAGCGGGAAGGCAGCATCAGGGGTAAATCCGCACTGAGGAACTTCTTCTTTTTCCAAATAGCGGTCGATACAACGCCACAAGGTTTCCTCATCAGTGCCGAAAATAAAACGGATCCGCTTATTCAGTGTTACACCACTGTCGATCAACGCCTTAACAGCAAACATTGCCGCCAATGTGGGGCCTTTATCATCCTGTGTACCTCGACCATACAACCTACCGTCACGAATTTCCGGTACAAATGGCTCTGAATCCCATGCCGAAAGCTCACCGGTAGGAACCACATCCAGGTGACCGAGCACACCAATCATCTGATCGCCATCACCTATTTCGGCATAGCCGTAATAACCTTCATGATCTTTATAAACGGCAAAACCCAATTCATGACAAAGTTTCAATGTCTCCGTCAGGCAATCATCAATCGACTTACCAAACGGCCGATCAGTATCATCATCTTCATAGACGCTAGGTATAGCCACTAAACGCTTCACTGCGGCAATATAGTCATCACGCATTGCGTTTATTTTTGATGCTATTGTTGCTTTCATCGTATCCCTCTTATTACCATCCAATTTAGTCTGATTTTAATTACAACCTCAGACTAAACTGATAAATAGTTATTAAATATCAGAATAAATGCCTCGCAGCCTCTCGTCTGACCAATTCATTCTGCTCTAGAGCAACATTTTGAACTGTGACTACTTTCACTTGATCTAATTTCAAGGTGGGATGACGGTCAAAAACTCGACAATTATTATTTCTTAGCTATCTGTTACAGGCGCGCAGATGGCATATGAACCCATAAAAAAACAAAGCATAAGTACGCTATTAAATAGAATAATATTTCAAAGTAATAAGGTGACAATTATTTTTTATAAATACCTCCTCGAACAATTCAAATTAACTTGAAACCTGACACTATAAAACAAGTGCAATAATAACAATTAGAGTAAATACCTCAATAAACTTAATTGAAATGTTTTATCTCAGCTCATGAAGAAATATTACCATTTACTTCACCAAATGAGGTTGGCTGTATTTTATTTTTAGCTTCAACTTAGAAATATAGATATATTTCCTCTATTAAGTTTCATCCATTGAACATATAATACCCATCGCGAACAGTTTATGTGTGGCAAGCATATTAAAATATGCAACTGCACTAATCACAATAAATATGCCATCTTCGTTCATGCGCCAATAATTACGTTGAAAAGTCATGCTAAATACAATTAAGAATCTACCACTGCGAATACTGCTTTCGTTATCCTCAGCTTTTGCTGTGCTATGTTTCATTATTACAATTATATTCAGCCAGAATCTAATTTCAGAGGTTGAAGATAATACTGACGTTGTCAATGATTTCATTGAATTTAATAGCGTAATGAAAGAGTTCCAGGACTTGCAGGATGTGAGCCGTATGAACTCAATCTATGCGCTTGGTTTTTATGACCGTCTGGACAAAATGGTAAGCTCCAATAAAGAAAACCTTGCTCAAATTCAGCGTAGCTTCAATTCCTTGATGCAGCAGGATAATGATGCCGTTACACCAGGAGTAAAACGTTCTCTCGAAACATTTGTTAATAATTACAAACTGTATGTGAAAGCCTCTGAAGATATGCGCGAACAACGCATAAAAATCAGAAAAACATACGATGCAACCAGCTGGATTACAACTGATGTAAAAGAAGCTGATACGCTTGTTACTCAAAACAGAAATGCTGAAGACCTGGCCAAGTGGAATACAGAAATTTCGCAAATGGCTGACACCTCCGGCCTGATGCTCTACCACATTGCAGTCGGTGTTAAAGGCCAGAGCCAGGAAGATACAAAAATCACTCTGGATCACATCCAATCTCTGCTTACCCAACTAAAACCATTTAATAATTGGTCAGAAAGCAAAAATCTGGTAAATAATACGCGCCTTTGGGAGCAGCAGATCAAACAAATTATCCAGCTGCAGAAAGAAAAGAAAGCAACAGTTAAGCATATGATTGATTTGGGTAATACCAACACTCAAATCATTACTAAACTGTCTCAGGCATCAAATAAAAAGACCGAGGTTCTGTCTAATACAACTACAAATTTACTCCAGTCAGTAACTAGCAGCCAGTTAATTGCAACGGTTGTTGCCACCATACTAGCCTTGTCGATCAGTATTCTGCTATCAAATGCTATCAGCGGAATTATGAGCACACTTTACCAAACGGTTAAAGATTTGGCTGAAGGCAAACTGGATATTCGTTCAAACATCGAAGGCAACAATGAAATTGGCCTATTGGGTGCCAGCCTGGATGAAGCAATTACGCAGCTAGCTCAAACTATCCGTGCCCTGCGTGGCTTAGGTGATGAAGTTGCGGCCTCATCAACCGAACTTGCCGCCGTAATGACTCAAAGTGAAGTCAACGGACGCGAACAACAGCAACAGGTAGAACAAATCACGACAGCTGTTACCGAACTATCGGCAGCAGCAAGTCAGGTGGATGGCTATGCCAAAACGGCTGATGAAAGAGCCCAGCAGGCACTGGAATTAGGTGAAGAAAGTACCGCTATTTCCCAGCACTCCCGACAGCTAACTCAGGAACTGGCAGAGCAGCTAAACGACACCTCAAGCCAGGTGATTGATCTTAATGAACAGAGCATCAAAATCAGTGAAGTAATCACTGTGATTGATAGCATCTCTGAACAAACCAACCTGCTGGCACTAAACGCCGCAATTGAAGCTGCACGTGCAGGTGAGAGCGGCCGAGGTTTTGCCGTTGTAGCTGACGAAGTTCGCGTACTGGCAGCCAAAACTCAAGATTCAACCCAACAAATCCAGACTATTATCGAACAGCTACAGCAAAAATCCTCAGCGGTTGTTGATGCAGTGAACAATAGTCTGGAAAAAGTTAACAGCAACAACGAAATTGCCGAGCAGGCCAACAATCAGATCGAATCAATCAGCCGTGCGCTGGAAGATATCAGCCAGGTTAATGGTGATGTAACGGCCTCAGTAGAAGAGCAAAGCCGTGCTATCGTAGATATTACCCAGAACATCAACAACATTAACGATATCATCAGCCAGAACGTGACAGGCATTAGCCAAAGTGCCGAAGCCAGCAGTCACCTATCTCAGCTGGCTGAAGATCAGAGAAACCGACTGGGTGAATTCCGGATAGGCCAATAAACACAACATCAACTCAGGAAGTGGCAAATATGCCACTTCCTTTTTTGCTATTCCCTCAACCAATACCTCCCACACTGAACGCTTTTCCACCTCACCCCTGCCATCCCGCCCGCAAATCAACCTGTTCACTCAATTATCCACCACTCAAATGCAAGTTAATGTATTTACAATACATATCTATGGCAATACACTACTGTTCGAACAGGAAAATATAAAACACAACACATTACAACCCGTTCATTATTCCCGTGTTCAATATGTTATTCCCATAAGGGATTTCCCATAAAATCCACACAATTAAGCTGCAATTTTCATGTTAAACACCATCAAAAATATACCATTACGTATACTGCTTTCTTTATCTTCTGCATTCGCAATTTTGTGCTTTGTCATTACGATCATTATTAGTCAGAGCTTGCTAAGTGAAGTGGATAACAACAGCGATAAAGTCTATGACAACATCGCCTTTAACAGTCAAATCAATCAGTTTCAAAACTTGTTTGATGCCAGCCGAATGCGCGGGATCTATGCGCTGGGTTTCTACCAGCACCTTGATGCTATGGTACAAACTAATAACAACAATTTGGCGACAATAAAGAGCAATTACAATAAATTACGAACCAGCGGTAATACTGCCCTTACACCTGAAACCCGCCAGTCACTGGAGCAGTTCATTGATAATTTCCAGCAATATACAGCAGGTTCTGAACAACTAAGACAGCAACGCCGTGCAATCAGAAAGATTTACGATGAAACCAGCTGGATCTCTACAGTACTGAACGAAGCTGATGTCCGGGTTACCCGAGACAGAAGCGCTACTGATCTGGCCTTATGGAATAAAGACATCGCCCAAATGTCAGATATCGCCGGCCTGATGATGTACAACATTGCCGAAGGGGTTAAAGATCAAAGCAAAGAGTCCACTCAAGAAGCACTGAAACATACTCGCTCGATGCTTAAACTGCTCCAGCCTTTCAAACAGTGGCCGGAAACTAAAATACTATTCACCGATGTACAGCTTTGGGAGCAGCAACTACTAACCATCATTCGCCTACAAAATGATAAGGGCAATACCGTCAAGAACATGATTGATTTGGCAAATAACAACACCAAATTAATTAACGCATTAGCGGAACAATCCAGAGCTAACACAGAAGAGCTGTCAAAAACCACTGACTCGCTATTGAGCTCAGTTACTACCAGCCAGATGACCGCCAGTGCTGTAGCCATCTTGCTTTCAATTACCATAAGCGTACTACTGGCAAACGCTATCAACCAAATCCTGCGTACCCTATACCTAGCGGTGCGTGATCTGGCCAACGGTAAATTAGATCAGCAAACCAACATTAACGGTAAGAATGAAATCGGTATGCTCGGTGCCAGCCTGGATGATGCGATTGCCCAGTTAGGCCACACTATCCGTGCCCTGCGTGGTGTCAGTGACGAAGTAGCCGCCTCATCAACCGAACTTGCAGCCGTTATGACTCAAAGCGAAGTCAACGGCCGAGATCAACAGCAGCAAGTCGAGCAAATAGCAGCCGCTGTTACCGAACTTTCAGCAGCAGCGACTCAAGTAGACGGCTATGCCAAAACAGCCGATGAGACAGCTCAGCAAGCACTGACTTTAGGCTCAGAAAGTACAATCATTGCCAAGCAAGCACGTTACCTTACCCAGGATCTTGCCGACCAACTGAACGACACCTCTAGCCAGGTAACTGATCTGAATGAGCAAAGTATCCGGATTAGTGAAGTGATCACTGTGATCGACAGCATTTCCGAGCAGACCAACTTGCTGGCGCTGAACGCGGCCATCGAAGCTGCCCGTGCCGGAGCCAGTGGCCGTGGCTTTGCCGTTGTTGCCGATGAAGTGCGGGTATTGGCAGCTAAAACCCAGGATTCAACCCAACAAATCCAAAGCATTATCGAACAGTTACAACAAAAATCTGCAGCCGTTGTTGACTCAGTAAACAGCAGCTTAGATAAAGTTAATAGCAACAATGAAATCACCGAGCAGACCAGCAAGCAAATTGACTCCATCAGTCAGGCACTTGAGCAAATCAGTCAGGTCAACAGTGATGTGACAACCTCTGTCGACGAGCAAAGCCGGGCCATTGTTGATATCACCGAAAGCATTAACAACATCAACGATATCATTAACCAGAACGTAGCGGGTATCAGCCAAACAGCCGAAGCCAGCAATCACTTGTCACGCCTAGCGGAAGATCAAAAAGAACGTCTGGGCGAATTCCAGGTCGCACAGCACGTTTAATATAAGAATGGTAATAAGGATGCCAGCTCCTTATTACCATTCTCTCTCCACAGGGAAACCAGTAATCCTCACACTTCTAATATCTAATTTGATACTTCTGTCACAATTGGGTTTCATCGCCTGAATTAGGTATACTTCGCGCCACTCAACACTCCTGACGAGATCGCTAATGAAAACATTTATTCCAGGTAAAGATGCTGCGCTTGAAGAATCCATCGAGCACTTTCAGACCCAGCTAAAAAATCTGGGCTTCAATATTGAAGAGGCATCATGGCTAAACCCGGTACCAAATGTCTGGTCTGTTCATATTCGTGACGTCGACGCGCCAATGAACTTCACCAACGGCAAAGGTGCCAGCAAGAAGGCTGCACTGGCTTCTGCACTCGGTGAATACTTCGAGCGCCTGTCGACCAACTACTTCTATGCCGACTACTACCTGGGTAAAGAAATTGCGGAGAGTGAATTCGTTCATTACCCGAACGAAAAATGGTTCCCGCTAAGCCTGGAAGAAAACCTGCCGCCAGAAGGTATCCTGGATGAACGCCTGACCCAGTACTACGATCCGACCATGGAACTGCTGGGTACCGATCTAGTCGACCTGCAGTCAAGTAATATGGAACGCGGGATCTGCTGCCTGCCATTCGAGCGTCAGAGTGACCAAGAAACTGTCTATATTCCGATGAACATCATCGGCAACCTGTACGTATCGAACGGTATGTCTGCCGGCAATACCAAAACAGAAGCGCGTACCCAAGGGCTTTCTGAAATTTTCGAACGTACGATCAAAAACCGTATCATTGCTGAGCGTATCAGCCTACCGGAAATCCCACCGCACGTTCTTAGCCGCTTCCCAGGCATTCAAGAATCAATCAACACCTTGGAAACTGAAGGCTTTCCGATTTACTGCTATGACGCTTCACTCGGTGGCAAGTACCCTGTTATCTGTGTTGTATTGCTCAACCAGCAAAACAATACCTGCTTTGCTTCATTCGGCGCCCACCCTCGCTTCGATGTTGCGCTGGAACGTACCGTCACCGAACTACTACAAGGCCGAGGTCTGAAAGATCTCAATGTCTTCCCTGAGCCGTCATTCGACAACGAGGAAGTTGCAGATCATCACAACCTGGAAACCCACTTTATCGACTCATCCGGCCTGATCTCCTGGGATCTGTTTAAAGCCGATGCCGATTTTGACTTTGTCGACTGGAACTTCAGCGGTACATCAGAAGAAGAGTTCAATCACCTGATGGCAATTTTTACCGAAGAAGGTACCGACGTCTATATCTCTGACTATGACTTCCTGGGTGTGGACTGCTGTCGCATCATCGTACCGGGCTGGTCTGAAATCTATCCGGTTGAAGAATTGATCGAAGCCAACAACAACGTAGCTTTGGAGCTGCGTGAAACATTTTTGGCACTACCTGATGCCGAATGGGATAGCGAACAGTACGCTGAAATGTATTCCATCCTGGAAGAAGAAGGCTTTGACGATTTCAACCGCCTGTACGAAGTCATCGGACTGGTACCTCAAGCCGATGACGCCTGGCAAACCCTCCGCATTGGCGAGCTTAAATGTCTGTTAGCCCTGGCTGGCGGCGATCTTGATTTAGCACTTGAATTTGCCAGCTGGTGTGTAGACTACAATGTCTCTACCTACAGCGCAGAACGTGCCTGCTTCTTCCGCTGTCTGGTTGCCAGCCTGAAGCTTGCTTTGGATGAAGAACGTGACCCGGCTCAATATAAAGCAGTATATGAGCGCATGTACGGTGCAGACACCGTTGCCGCAGCTTGGGGCTCTATTGAAGGAACAGTCCGCTTCCATGGTCTGACAGCCGGTGACCTGACAATGGAGCAATTCCCAGCCCATCAAAAACTGTTAGCGTCTTACCAAAAACTACAAAAAGCAAAAAAAGTGCACAGAATGTAGGTTTATTACAACTTTTGGCTATATAGATGGATGCCGGTAATTTCTTACCGGCATTTTTATTCATATAGATGCGCACAACGTTGTTTAAAAATAAAACAATTAAAAGCAACATCAGCAGAAGCTCCCTTGTAAACCACAAAATACGCGCTACAATAGGTAAAACCATTATAAAATAATAACTTAAAGCCAAAAGTTTCATTCAGAGCGTGTTCATATATCCGCTTTCATTATGAAATCCACTACATTTTTCATAATATTTCGTCTTTTCGCTCAATTTTTTTTGGTTTTTTTCTTATAATATTTTAGTCGTAGTGATCGAGATCAATTCCATTTAAGTATTCAAACGGTACACTCCGGATAAAATTTGGTGAAATATAATTACACTCATCGACGCTGCTAAATCACATTGTTCATTTTTTGAGTGACAAGCTACATTACAGAAACCAAATACAAGAATTATTTTAAACGTAGAACGAGGCAATTATGTCATCTGAAGAAAGAAGTTATCAGGAGCTACACCGCCCTGCCTCTGACTTCTCAAGTCGCTCAGACTATCTTGATAATGAGCTGAAAATCATGAAGCCGCGCCGCTTTGGCCTTAACCTGCCTGGCCGTGACTTCCGTTTCGAGCTTGAAGACCTGGTACCAGCACTTGCCGGTACTATCGGTATTATCGCAATGTACTCTGCGGTAATGATGTCTTGGGCTGACGGCCTGACCCAAGCTTGGGAGCATGTAAACTTAGGCAAAGAATTCGCTATCGAAGTTGCACGTGTAGAAATGCTGCTTCCAGCCCTTCTTTTCTGCGTTTTAGCATCCGGATTCATCAACCCCCGCGCCAACCTTGCTGGTAACCACGGTCCAATGATCCCGTTGATCGGTTCTATTGCCCTGGCCGGTGCACACCCTCTTGCTCTAGCAATCCTTCTTGGTGTATTCGGTCTGCTACTTAGTTACTTCAAAGGCGGTTCAAAACTAGTGAACCTAACCTCTGAAGGTACTGCCGGCGGTCTGCTTATCTTCCTGGGCTTTACCGGTACCATGAGCCAAATCGGCTCTATCCAGACTTGGGCAACCGGTCTGCAGTCGGCTGATGTCGCAGCAGGCAGCATGGGTTATGTTGGCCTGATCGTACTGGCAGTTAACATCATTCTTTATGCTTACCTGGCGCGTATCAACAAGCGTTGGCTAGCAATTCCGGCTTGTGCTATCACAGGTCTGATTGTTGCCCTTGTCTTCGGTGCTGGCTTCGACCTTAAATTCGAAACAGAGATGGGTCTGCCGAACCTTAACCCTGTTTACTGGTGGGGCAGCACAGAAGAAGGTTGGATGCTAGGTCTTCCAAACCTACAGCACTTCATCGCATCACTGCCATTTGCAATCCTGGCTGTTGCTATGTGGTCACCAGACTTCCTTGGTCACCGTATCTTCCAGGAACTGAACTACCCGAAAGGCACAGATAAAGTACTGATGGATGTTGATGACACTATGACTATGTGTTCTATCCGTCAGATGGTAGGTACTGCTCTGGGTGGTGGTAACATCACTTCATCTTGGGGTACTTACATGATCCCAGCAGCTATTGCGAAACGTCCTATCCCTGCAGGTGCAATCGTTCTAGGCTGTTTGGTAATGTTCATTGCAATCCTTGGCTTCCCAATGGATATCGCGGTATGGCCACCAGTAATGCGTATTGCACTACTTGTAGGTGTCTTCCTGCCTCTACTTGAAGCTGGTGTGCAGATGGTTAAAGACACTAAAGATTCACAGTCTGCTGGTATCTGTATCTTTGCATCTGCCGTTGTTAACCCGGTACTGGCATGGGCACTGACTATGCTTCTGGACAACAACGGTCTTATCGGCGACAAAGAGCGCGCAACTAAACTGTCTTTCGCAGACAAAGTAATCATCCCTGGTGGTGTATTGATTATCTGTCTTGTAGCGATGCTGGCAGTAGGTATGCTAGAAGGCCAATACGGCATTCCTGCATTACTATAATTTGAAGGCTGGGGCAGTATAAAATGCTGCCCCACCCCATTTAAACGTATTAGTTATTAGTGCTAATACGAATAATGAAATCATAACCTCTATGAAACCGATGATTTGATTATCCGTATTATTGTTAATAAAAGTGTACTGTTCACCATCCTCTGGTGGTGATGAGCTCAACAGCGATTCAATCAGTACGTGTTTTTTCTACTAAAAAGGTAGGTATGTCATGGCAGAGCAATTTGCTAAAGCTTGGGAAGGGTTCGCTGCAGGCGAATGGCAGAACGAAGTAAACGTTCGCGACTTCATCCAGAAAAACTACGCACCATATGAAGGTGATGAGTCTTTCCTAGTATCTGAAGGTACTGAAGCGACTAACAAGCTTTGGGATCAGGTTATGGAAGGTATCAAGCAGGAAAACAGCACTCACGCTCCTGTTGACTTCGATACTTCTGTTATCTCTACCATCACTGCTCACGACGCAGGTTACATCAACAAAGATCTAGAGACTATTGTTGGTCTTCAGACTGAAGCTCCGCTTAAGCGTGCGATCATCCCTAACGGTGGTATCCGCATGGTTGAGGGTTCTTGCAAAGCGTACGATCGCGAACTAGATCCTCAAGTTAAGAAAATCTTCACTGATTACCGTAAGACTCACAACCAGGGCGTTTTCGATATCTACACTCCTGATATCATGAAATGCCGTAAGTCTGGCGTTCTGACTGGTCTTCCAGATGCATACGGCCGTGGTCGTATCATCGGTGACTACCGTCGTGTTGCTCTATACGGTATCGACTTCCTGATGAAGGAAAAATTCGCTCAGTTTACGTCTCTACAAGAGCGTTTCGAAAAAGGCGAAGACCTTCAGATGACTATGCAGCTTCGCGAAGAAATCGCTGAGCAGCACCGTGCTCTAGGCCAGATCAAAGAAATGGCAGCTAAATACGGCTGTGATATCTCTGCTCCTGCTACTAGCGCACAAGAAGCTATCCAGTGGACTTACTTCGGTTACCTAGCGGCTGTTAAGTCTCAGAACGGTGCTGCAATGTCTCTGGGCCGTACTTCTACGTTCCTAGATATCTACATCGAACGTGATATCGCTGCAGGTAAGATCACTGAAGTTGAAGCTCAGGAAATGATCGACCACTTCGTAATGAAGCTACGTATGGTTCGCTTCCTACGTACTCCTGAGTACGATGAGCTGTTCTCTGGTGACCCAATCTGGGCAACAGAATCTATGGGTGGTATGAGCCTTGACGGTCGTACGTTGGTAACACGTACTAACTTCCGTTTCCTAAACAGCCTATACACTATGGGTCCTTCTCCAGAGCCAAACATCACTGTACTTTGGTCTGAGCAGCTACCTGACGGCTTCAAGCGTTTCTGTGCGAAAGTATCTATCGATACTTCTTCTATCCAGTACGAAAACGACGACCTAATGCGTCCAGACATGGACTCTGATGACTACGCAATCGCTTGTTGTGTATCACCAATGGTTGTTGGTAAGCAAATGCAGTTTTTCGGTGCACGTGCTAACCTTGCTAAAACTATGCTTTACTCTATCAACGGTGGTGTTGATGAGAAGCTTAAGCTGCAAATCGGTCCTAAGACTGCGCCAGTAACTGACGAAGTTCTAGACTACGCAGACGTGATGGATCGCCTAGATCACTTCATGGATTGGCTAGCAACTCAGTACGTGACTGCACTGAACTCTATCCACTTCATGCACGACAAGTACAGCTACGAAGCATCTCTAATGGCTCTTCATGACCGTGATGTTAAGCGTACTATGGCTTGTGGTATCGCTGGTCTTTCTGTTGCTGCTGACTCACTGTCTGCAATCAAATACGCAACAGTTAAACCTGTTCGTGACGAAGATGGCATCGCGATCGATTTCGAAATCGAAGGCGATTATCCTAAGTTCGGTAACAACGACGCACGCGTTGATGACATCGCTTGTGAACTTGTTACAACGTTCATGAACAAGATCCGTAAGCTGAAGACCTACCGTGATGCAGTGCCTACTCAGTCTATCCTGACTATCACATCTAACGTGGTATACGGTAAGAAAACTGGTAACACTCCAGATGGTCGTAAAGCTGGTGCTCCTTTCGCTCCTGGTGCAAACCCAATGCACGGCCGTGATGAGAAAGGTGCTGTAGCTTCTCTGACTTCTGTAGGTAAACTACCGTTTGCTGACGCAAAAGATGGTATCTCTTACACTTTCTCTATCGTACCAAATGCGCTAGGTAAAGAAGCTGAGACTCAGAAAGCTAACCTTGCAGGCCTGATGGATGGTTACTTCCACCACGAAGCTGGCATCGAAGGCGGTCAGCACCTGAACGTTAACGTTCTGAACCGTGAAACGCTTCTAGACGCTGTTAAGCACCCAGAGAACTACCCACAGCTAACTATCCGTGTATCGGGCTACGCTGTGCGTTTCAACTCTCTAACTGTTGAGCAGCAACAAGACGTTATCGCGCGTACTTTCACTGAAGCTCTATAATTGAGAAAACAGTGACGTGAAGAGCTAGTAACTAGAAATAGCACCTAGCCATTCTGATTGATAAAAAGCCGGTCTTATGACCGGCTTTTTTTATACCAACAAAACAATAGGCAGACATCCCTAAACAAAGCCATACAATCTAATACTCCCACTATTTAATCTTTAAAATAAGGCTGTTGGCTTAATACTATCCGCAGCGAGGCCCCCAAATCTTATCTAGTCAACAAACTAATTTTGAACACTGTTGTATTATTATTTCTGCGAGCGTAATATACCCCGTACATTTGTAGTACAAAACAGTCAGAAATTACTATGCCTGCCACATCTTCGATATTAGGCCTTACTAAAATCACCTATCCCGATGGACTGAAAAACAAATCCAAGTCCCTTTGGAAATACCGCCTCAGATTCATCTTGCGAGCAGCTCTAATGCGCTCTGCAGTAAAAAAATTACAGCATGGAATAACCACTGATATGCTGGAGCTATTGCTTAACCAGCATCATAATTTTTTTGAAAAACCGATGAAGCCGTATATTACGGTGAAAGGCAGCCCTAAGAAGCGTGCCGAGTTTGTGGTCAGCCATTATCAGTTTGTGGAACGCTGCCTGCCAGCAGAAACGACCCACGCTATTTACCAGCAGCAACCTGGCCTGGAACTTACCCGTTTTGAAGCCAAAGAAGAAGAGTATCGCCTGGCTCTTATGTATGACTCCCGCTACCAGAAAGAAGGAGACATGACCATAAAGCTACTGGACAGCCAAGACCAGCCTTTCTACGCTGTTTCGTTTTCTATTCGTGATGGAAACAATGGCCGGGAGTTGGCTATCGGTGGAATCCAAGGCCCTGAAAGCAGCCCGGAAAATAAAAACAAAATTAAGGTCCTAACCAAAACACTGCACGGCTTGCGTCCTAAAGATCTGATGATAAAAATGCTGACCATCATTGCCAATGTATGGGATGTTGATCATATCTTGGCAGTCAAAAACAGCGCTCATATCTACCGCGCCCGTCGTTACCACAGCAACAAAGTAAAAGCTGACTATGACGCTCACTGGAAAGCCTTAGGTGCTACTGACTATAACCGTGACTTTTACGAGCTAAAAAAAGAAGAAATACGTAAAACTCCTGAAGAGATTTCCCGTCCTAAGCGAGCCATGTACCGTCGCCGCTATGAGTGGCTGGATATGATGACCGAAAACCTGGAAAAACAACTCCATTTAATTGATCCGGCAAAGCATTAAGCCAAGTACGGTGAGCATAAAAGGCCCGTAAGTGGTATACAAAATCGCTCGGTATACCACTGCGTGCTATCTTGTTGACTCTATTTGATAAACGAGTACTACACTGAAAACAAGCTAATTCAAGCTCACTCTCTGATAACAAATAACGCAAACGCTTCAATATAGAAATTGTAGAACTCTTACAGTTTTGGCTTTCTTTTCGCTATTTTAGCCTGTAATTTTGTAATAAAATAACAATATAAAACACGCACTACGCGGAGAAGTTAAGCAATGTCTGTAAAAGGCCGTATTCACTCTTTTGAATCCTGCGGTACCGTGGATGGACCCGGCATCCGTTTCATCGTTTTTTTGCAAGGCTGCCTAATGCGTTGCCAGTATTGTCACAACCGAGATACCTGGGATCTTCATGATGGCAAAGAAATCACTGTCGATGAACTGATGAAGGAAGCCACTTCCTATCGCCACTTTATGAATGCCTCCGGTGGTGGTGTCACCGCATCAGGCGGTGAAGCCATGCTGCAACCTGAATTTGTCCGTGACTTCTTCCGCGCCGCACAGGCTCAAGGTATCCATACCTGCCTAGATACCAACGGCTACATCCGCAAACATACTGATGTTGTCGATGAAGTACTTGATAGTGCAGATCTGGTCATGCTGGATTTGAAACAACTTGATGACAGTATCCACCAGGATCTGGTTGGCGTACCAAACAAACGTGTGCTGGATTTTGCTCGCTACCTGCATAAACGCGGCCAAAAAACCTGGATCCGTTACGTCATCGTTCCAGGCTTTACCGATGATGAAAAATCAGCTCACCTACTGGGTGACTTCATCAAAGACATGGACAATATCGAGAAAGTTGAGCTGCTGCCCTACCATCAGCTTGGCGAACATAAATGGGAAGCCATGGGTTTTGACTATCCACTAACAGGTGTAAATCCGCCTCCAAAAGAAACGATGGAAAAAGTCAAAACCATTATCAGTGAATACACATCAGCCAAAGTAATGTACTAACACCGCACTACTTAAAAAGACATGTCATATACAAAAGGAGAGCAAAAGCTCTCCTTTTTTGCATGCATAAAACAACCAGCGGATACTGATATCACTACATGTAATACCAATCAGAATAAATATCAACAGAAGCGGATAAAAAGCGAACAACCACAATTCTATTTCCTTATCATGAATAAAGGCTATTTCTTTTCAATTAAGCAGAAATGCACGCATTTGCATATCAATTTAACTCAGCATATCCATCATGAAAATTGATGCAACAAAAACACATCTTCTTTCATAGAAATTATGTGTTTTCTTTCAAAACAAACAAATTTTGTCTTGAAGCGGTCATTTTCTGTAAATAAACACTAGCCATACAGTCAAAAACCAAGAAAAGATCAAATAGGCATAAATGCAACCAGTTAAATTGCACATCTGCGCATATTTATATTTCTTCTAGTAATCATCAAATTAATTGATTACATTTCCATTTTACGATCTTTGATCATCCGAATTGCCTCACGGCGAATACAGTCGCGTAGCGGGTTCTCGATTGAATCTGCCCGCCATATAAAAGAAAGCGTCCGCTTCATATTCAGCTCCGGTACATTAAGCGCTACCAACTCTCCTCGCTCGATATACTTCACCACATCCAAATATGGCAGACAGCTCAGGTATGGTCCATTCGTCACTAATGTTCTCAGGACAGAAATCTGTTCATACTCACGCCAGACATCCAAATCCTCAATCACCCCATGCAAAGCACTTTCAAAACTTTTACGGGTACCGGCACCCTGCTCGCGAAGCACCCATTTCGCCTGCTCCAGCTGGGCAAAGCTAACTGTTTCAAAATTAGCATAAGGATGATACTTAGAAGCGATAATCACCAAATGGTCATGACACCACACTTCCTGTTCCAGCCGACTGTCATCACAACGTCCTTCGATGATCCCCAGCTCACACTCATAACTCCTCACCCGCTCAATCACTTTCTGGGCATTTTTCACACTGAGCTGAATGCGCAATTCCGGGAAGTCCTTATCTATAATACTGATTAGCTCTGGTAATAAGTGCTCTGCTGCCGTCTGGCTGGCAGCCAGGCTGATTTCTCCGCTAACAAGGTGCTGATCATAAAAGCCCAGCTCAATCTGCTGGGCATCGAACAACAGCTTTTTCGCCCTTGGCCGTAACCAGGCTCCCCAGTAAGTCAGTGCCATTTGCTTTCCCTGGCGTTCAAAAAGAGGGCGTCCCAGCAACTTTTCAAGCTGGGAAAGAGCCATACTGGCTGCAGACTGGGTCAGCGCCAAATTCTCCGCGGCTTTACTCACACTTCGCGTGCTTGCCACCTCTTCAAAAACAGCAAGCTGCTTCAGTGAATAACGCATTCAAAACTCCTATACCAATGCAAATAGTTCCTTATCGCCAAGAATATCAATTTTTGTGATGAGGGTTAAAGAAATTATCAATTTTACTCAAGACTTTCCTCCCACTTATTCTGACGCTCAGCAATCCAGTCACACAGAGGAGGAAATGTGACATTACAAACCGAAACGCAAACCACCATCCCCGACCGGAATGTCGACAAACTTACAGGAGAATTTTGACATGGCTGCGGCACCAGCATCCAACAACAATAACTTCACTCCGAAGGAGATGATGAAACAAGCGGAAGTTTACGCTGTCGGTAAGGCATCGAAGCCAACCCGGACCACAATCGCACTGGCTATCACTGCCGGTGTATTCATCGGCCTAGCTTTCGTGTTCTACATTACTGTCACCACCGGCAGTAACCTAGGCTGGGGCCTTAATCGCCTGTTTGGCGGCCTGGCATTCAGTATGGGCCTGATCCTGGTTGTCATCTGCGGCGGAGAACTGTTTACCAGTACGGTGCTGTCTTCCATTGCCCGTGCTAATAAGCACATCACAACAACGCGCATGCTTGCTACTTGGGGCAAGGTGTACTTCGGCAACTTCCTTGGTGCGATGCTGCTTCTTGCGCTGGTTACCATGGGGAGCCTGTACCAGCTAGATGGCGGCCAGTGGGGTCTAAACGCTCTGAACATCGCCCAGCACAAGCTTCACCACCAGCCTCTTGAAGCGTTTTCCCTGGGTATTCTGTGTAACCTTTTGGTCTGTCTGGCTATCTGGATGACCTTCTGCTCAAACAACATGATGACCAAGATGGCCATCATGGTTCTGCCCGTTGCCATGTTCGTCAGCACCGGCTTTGAACACAGCGTTGCCAACATGTTCATGGTGCCTCTGGGTATCACCATCCAGAACATCGCACCAGAGTCATTCTGGCTAAACCTGGGTGTGTCTCCGGAGCAATATGCCGACCTGAATATCCACAACTTCATCTTTTCCAACCTGATCCCAGTCACCCTGGGCAACATTGTTGGTGGCGGTGTACTTGTTGGACTGAGCTACTGGGCAATTTTCAGCTCACCTAAAGATCAGCATACAACTGCAACCATCATCACCCCTGACTTCTCAAACTCTACCGTTTTAAACAAGGACAACACTATGCTTCAGGAAAACCTATTAGTGAACGACTACATGCGTCCTGCAACAACGACCCTTCTGCCTGGTATGCCTGTTGCTGAAGCCCTGGATATTTTAATCAAAGAAGATCTGTCCGGTGCCCCTGTTCTGTCTAGCGACCAACGTCTTGTCGGCTTCTTCTCTGTTCATGATGCCCTGGTTGATCTATGGTGCAACGACTACATGCCGGATGCTGAATGCAAAGTTCAGGATCTGATGAAGCATGAAATTCAAACCGTAAACCCGGACAATTCTATCCTGGAAATTGCCGAATACATGAGTATCGACAAAAACATCCTGTACCCAGTCAGCAGTGGCGGTATCGCCACCCAAATGACCACACTGTCTTTGAACGAGCGCGCCCGCACGATGGTCGTTAATCGTCCACAAAGCTTCCCAGTAGTCAAAGACGAGCAACTGGTTGGAATGATCAACCGCCACGATATCATCAAGGCGCTACGCCCGGTGTATGGCAGCCTGGTTTCGGTATCAGAATTAGACAAAACTCAGCCAAAGACTGAAACAGCCTAATTTATCAATCACCTGCCAGCTATGCTGGCAGGTTCTCTAATTCCGCCATTATGCTTAGCTGCAACATTTCCTTTCTCTTTCTTTCAAAATTCCAGAAACACAAATTAACCACACTTCTATCGGATTTTTTCTATATATACGTGATAAAATTATGGTATAAACCCATCGCAAACGATTGCGTGACCTGCAAAAGCAGATCGATGCGATATCTCTATTGCTACCTATGCGAGGTTATGGCCGCCCATGAAAAGTGATATTCAAATTTGTCGTGACACCACACTCACCCCAATTGATCAAATCGCTCAACAAGCAGGCATTCTACCGGATGATTTAACGCCTCAGGGCAGCCTGAAAGCTAAAATAAAACCCTCTATTCTCAAGCGACTGAATGATAAGCCGGAAGGCAAACTGGTTCTGGTGACCGCGATTACCCCTACCCCGCTGGGCGAAGGAAAAACGGTCACCACTATTGGCCTGGCTCAAGGGTTAGCGAAAATTAACCAGAGCGTAATGGCCTGCATTCGCCAACCATCCATGGGGCCGGTGTTCGGTGTTAAAGGTGGCGCAGCAGGCGGTGGTTACAGCCAAGTCGCACCTATGGACAAACTAAACCTTCATTTGACCGGTGATATCCATGCCGTCAGTGCGGCTCACAACCTGGCTGCTGCGGCACTGGATGCCCGGATCTATCATGAGCAGCGCCATGGCTACGAAGCATTCGAAGAGAAAACTGGCCTTAAAGCACTACGCATTGATATCAACCGTATCAGCTGGAAACGCGTCATGGACCATAATGATCGTGCTCTGCGTATGATCACTGTCGGTAACAATGAACCGGGCAAAAACATTAACGGCATAGCCCGTGAAGATGGTTTTGATATCTCGGCAGCATCCGAACTAATGGCAATCCTCGCCCTGTCGACAGATCTGGCCGACATGCGCCAGCGCCTTGGTCGTATTGTCCTGGCGTATAACCTCGACGGTGAACCCGTTACAGCCGAAGATCTCCAGGTGGCTGGCGCAATGGCCGTCACCATGTGCGATGCCATCGAACCGACCCTAATGCAGACACTGGAAGGGGTTCCGACCCTGATCCATGCAGGGCCATTTGCCAACATAGCCCACGGCAACTCATCCATCATAGCCGATCGCATTGCCCTGAAGCTTAGCGACTATACCATTACCGAAGGCGGCTTCGGCTCAGACATGGGCTTTGAAAAAGCTTGCAACATTAAAGCGCAACAGGCAGAACGAGGTCCTGACTGCGCTGTGGTTGTCGCCACGCTACGCGGCCTGAAAGCCAACTCCGGCCACTATGACCTTCGCCCGGGACAGCCGTTGCCAGAAGCCATTTTTGCTCCTGATGAAAACAGCCTGACAGCCGGTTTTACCAACCTGAAATGGCACATCCTCCATGCGGCCAAATACGGTATCCCGGTTGTGGTTGCCATTAACCGCTTCCCACAAGATACCGATACTGAGCTTGAGCAACTCAAAAATATGGTGACGGCCGAAGATTTCGGCTGCCATGTCGATGTTGCCATCAGCGAAGCCTTCGGCAAAGGCGGGGAAGGAGCTATCGAGCTGGCTCAGGCTGTTGTTAACGCTTGCAAAACGCCAGCCCGGTTCAAGCCTCTGTATAGCCTTGAACAAACCCTGGAAGAGAAATTAATGACAGTGGCAGAAGTCGGCTACGGCGGTCGCGGTATCGAGCTCTCGGAGCTTGCCAAAACGCAGCTGGCAGAGCTTAAAGCTCAAGGACACGACAATCTTGCTATCTGCATGGCTAAAACACCGCTATCGATTACCCATGACCCAAGCCTGAAAGGAGCGCCAACCAACTTCACCGTTCCAATCCGCGAACTGAAGCTTTGTGCCGGCGCCGGTTTTGTCTACGCCCTATGCGGTAATGTCATGACCATGCCTGGCTTACCGGAAAAGCCCGCCTTTATGGAAATGGATATTGATGAAGATGGCAATATCACAGGGTTAAGCTAATAGTTCGCTCCCAGCCCCTGTCCATTAATCTTGGTTACTTGGGTATATCGACTCAAGTAACCAGCTCACTTGAATATATAATCGCGATCAGCAAACGTCCTCACCCACTCCGGCTTATAGACCACCAGCAAGGTCATCGCCATTCCATTAAGTAAAGCTTCGGGAAACAAAAGCAACGGTAGCAGCGCAAGGTAGTTATCGACGATATAGCCCCATAAATAGAGGCCACTGACATACATCCAGCCACTGATAAGCAGCAAGTGGACAACCATCGTCAACGCCCCATTAAAAAAAGCGGCGACAAAAAGATACACAAATAAGTGCTTCGGCAATCCCCGCCCTCAAATTCCAGAGCAGAAAAAGCATAAGTATGCTCGCCATCACTAGGTGCTGGTAATCCTTCTCTGACTTGAATTTAGGCCAAAACTCCCGAGGAAACCCCAACACCAAAACCGCCAGCCAGACCAGATAGCCGGCCCACTGCAGCAACGTCATCCCTGTCATTATCCTCTAAGGTTAATAAGCTAAAATTAATACAACCATGTAATTATTAAGGGTGAATTTTGTTAAATTACAACCATTAAACCTGATTGGACAAGCTTTAGCCAGTTGCAATTTTTTAACAAAAAACGACCTCAAAGCTGTCGTCAGATCAAGTTTTTTTGCAATTAACCTGATAATCTCAATGCCAGCTCAATACAATATTAAAGGCCTATCATTATGGAAATGACTAACGCACAACGTCTTATTCTTTCTAACCAGTACTACCTCATGGCTCAGCTCACCCCTGAAAACGCAGAAAAATACCGCCGCCTGCAAACCATCGTCGAGCGTGGTTACGGCCTACAGATGCGTGAGCTGAATAAAGACTTCGGTTGCCTGGAAGAAGATGAATGCCGCAACGTTATTGATTTCATGGAAATGTATCACGCGATGCAGGAATCGTTCAAAATGCTGAATAAAGAGAACCAAAGCCAGGTTGACGAGCGCCGCCTGCAGTTCCTTGGCTTCGATATTGCGACAGAATCGCAGCTTGTAAATTATGTGCGTTTCCTGACTGAAGAAGAAGGACTGTATCCTCAATATGATAAGTCTGAACATCACTTCAACAGCCAGGTACCGATGCAGGAAAAATACCACCGTATGCTGCAAACCTGGCGCAACTGCCCGCGTCAGTACCACCTGTCTGCGACTGAAATTCAGCAGATCCAAAATGCATAATTGCTAACCCTATCTTCATAAAAAGAAAACCGGTGCAGTGCTCCGGTTTTCTTTTTTCAGCGTAAGTAATACAATCACCAAAGCCCACTCTTTTAGGGCTATTTATTGACAGCTAAATAGAACATCGGCAGACATATTATTAACACCTCACTATCATCTGCTTCAACAAGATAAAAATGTGACATCACACGGCATTTAGTGTCATGATGAGTCAAATCCAACCCATCACTAGTAGTTAAGAATATAAAATCGATAGCACTCTTAGAAAATCCCACTTTTCCGACTTTAATTCTCTACAATCCGACAGAAGAACCTTGTATATAGGGACTATCAATGCAAGGTGAATTATTAATTCATGAATCGTTTATTTTTAATTTGTCTATTTTTTTCATCAACTTGCCTTGCTAAATCGACAAACAATTTAATTATTTTAACAACTTTTTCCGAGTCATCGATTGAACCAGTTATCCAACAATTTCAAAAACAACACCCAGATGCCTCAGTCAAAGTACTTCACCGCCGGGGTGAAGCCGGGCTTCGCCTGCTGGAAAAGCCATATCATGATATTGATATCGTGATCTCATCATCACGCCTGGCATTTCTGCCTATTATCAAGAAAAAAGGCTTCCTACCTCTGGGAGATCTTCAGCTGACCCCAACAGCCGAACGACAAGCTCAGCGACATGACTTGCCCAATAACGTTACAGTCTTTGGCTGCGCTGGCTATGGGCTGATGTGGAATACCCATTACCTGAAAAAACACCACCTCGATATTCCCAGCACCTGGGAAAGTCTTGCCCAGCCACAGTATTTCCGCCATATCATTATGAGCAGTCCGTCGCGTTCAGGCAGTTCCCACCTGATGGTGGAAAATATCCTGCAACGCTATGGCTGGGAGCAAGGCTGGAAACTCCTGCTCCAAATCGGAGGTAACCTGGCTTCTATCTCAGCACGAAGCTTCGGTGTCAGCGATGCTGTTTCACGTGGATTAGCCGGTATCGGTCTGGTTATCGACAACTTTGCTTACGAAAGCCAAAAACAATTTCCTTACATCGGATTCCAGTATCAGGACTTCAGCCCACAGTTGCCGAGCTATATTGCCGCGATAAACAATACCAACCAAGCCAATCATAGCCTGGCATTTATCGAGTTCATGCTCTCTGACAAAATCCAAAATAATATGCTGGAAGGTTCACTACACAAACACAACCTAAAGCAATCAGAAGACTTACCTTTCACAGTGCAGCCCATAGACCATAAGCTGGTACAGCAACGCGCTGTACTTGTCATGCAATTATTTGAACAAGTTATTAACCACCAGCTGGTCGCGCTAAACCAAGCCTGGCAGCTACTGCACAAAATCAGTTCAATAGAAACACTCTCCGCAACCCAGCGTCAACAATATGCGCTTGCCGTCAAACTGGCCTCAACACCGCCGGTTACAGCAGCAGAAGCTAACAATACCGCACACTTCCGAAATCTGACAATGTCCCAGTCTAATGTGTTTACAGCCAAGCACATCAACAACTGGCGTGACACTATGGCTCTGCAACTTGAGCATTCCATCCGTCTCTCTAAGCAAATTCTTGCCGACTCTAAAGAGGAGCGGTAATGAAATTTCAGAACACCATCGGCAAGCGTCTGATCCTGTCCATTAGCTTCATGACTGTACTGACTATTAGCGTGAGCCTGATTGCAGCAATTACCTGGGAAGCACTGGATGATCAGGTCAACACCATTGTTGAAAAAAATATCCCGACCCTAAAGACAAGTTATCAGCTTGAGAGAAATACCGCAGGCTTGCAAGCTGCCCTCAACAAACTGAGTAACAATACAGATCCACTGCTCCATGCTGAGCTAAAACAGAAGCTCGACGATCAACTGGCAAAAATCACCGCAGCGATTAACCATACATCGTTGGAAAAAATGCACTCAGGCATCAAGACTGAACATGAAACACTACTGACCGACACTGCTATCTATGCCAATTTGCTGTACCGCCGCAATACACACCGTTCAGCATTGGCACAGACAAAAAACAGCATTAAGTGGCTACACCAGGATCTGGTTGACGAACTTACGCCTATCCGCCAGGAAGTCGAGTGGCAACTCACCCGGATGCTCCCTAACGCCATTAATACCGATGCAATTGGCGAAGTCATGACTGAATTTTCCTTGATCCAATCCATAACTGTGCATGAAAACGAACTGCACCAGCTGGTACAGGAAATCATTCTGCAACGCCAAAACCGGGATATCGGTAATGCCTTCTACTTCATCGGCTACAAAACTGAAGAAGTCAGCAAAATGAGTCAGGGACTGAACCACTACCCTTCGACGATCTCCTACCGTCAGCTTTTGCAGGAACTGATCACCATCGTCGAGCCCGAAGGTATACTGGAGCAGCAACTACGACTCGATGTCGAACTGAACAATGCGATCAACCAGTTCGAAAAACAGATCCAAATCCGCCTGAAGCATCAGGAAGAAGTCATTCAGGCCGTTGTAGAGAAAGAGAATAACTCGCTCCGCCAGCTCAATGAACAAACACGCCAAGCAGTGCGGTTCAGTAACCTGCTCCTGTTTATCGTAGTAATATTGTCAATCTTCCTGTCGGTTATCCTTTCTATTTATCTGGTAGGTCGCGGCATCGTCAAACGACTAAACATGCTGTCGCAGGACTTGGCGGCGGTCGCCAACGATCAGCTCAATGCGAAAATCCAAATTTCCGGTAGTGACGAAATCGGGAAACTGGGGGACAACCTGCGCCATTTTTGCCGCCAGATGCAGGAAATGCAGCAAAGCAATGCACTCAACCTGATAAACAATACTCAAGCCAGTATTATTACCTGTGATCTCAACGGCAAGGTCGAATCAGTCAATCCCAGTGCCCAGGCCTTGTTCCGGTATGACACGTTTCCAAGTCACCAAACTATTTGGTCACTCTTTAGCACCAATATGCAGCAGCGTCTTCAAACGCTTTTCTTGGATGCCAGTCCGTTATTACTCAACGGAGCCTGCCAGTTAACGCTCAAACACGAGCAGGATCCTGATAACGACCTGTACCTACGGCTGGATTTCCGTCTATTCCAGCAAGGAACCAGCGACAAAATCATTATAACTATGACTGATATCACCGAGCAGGAAAATGCTGCGCGCTGGCTGGAAAACATGGTACGGGAAAAAACCCAATCACTTACCAACCGAAACCGCCAGCTCAATGCTGAAATTGAAGACCGCAAGCGTGTTGAAGCTGACTTGCGATCAACCCAGGACGAGTTGATCCAAGCCGCCAAGATGGCGGTCGTGGGCCAGACCATGACATCCCTGGCTCACGAGCTCAACCAACCGCTATCGGCTATCTCGACTCATGTCTTCGCCACCCGAATGGCTATCGAGAAAGAAAACTATACCCAGCTGCCAAACAGCCTGGAGAAAATCGATAACCTGACCTCGCGGATGGGACGTATCGTGGCAAGCCTGCGCAGCTTTTCTAAGAAGCAATCTGCCAGCAGTCCGCTCAAATCGGTTGATATACCGGCCTCGTTCCAACAAGCCTTGCTAATTGTAGAAAGCCGGGCCAAGGTTCAGAAAACCAACATTTCCTGCACTATTGACGATCCACTGTTCGCTAAGGCCGATCAGGTGCAACTGGAACAGGTTCTGGTCAACCTGCTGGTCAACGGCTGCGATGCTGTTGCCGGATGTGAACTTCGTGAAATAACCGTCTGTGAACTAGCCAGAGAAGATAACCGTATCCGCATCGCTGTCAGCGATAGCGGCAACGGTTTTGCCACCAACATTATCCAAAAACTTTTTATTCCCTTTACCACAACAAAAGAGGTCGGTCTTGGCCTCGGTTTAAGTATCTGCCGCTCTATCATGAACCGCTTTGATGGTGATATCTTTCTTGCCTCAAACCTTCAAGGCGGAGCTATGGTCGTACTGGAGTTAAATAAATATGATGATAAATAATGAGATTGAAGTACTGATCATCGACGATGACCAGGATGTCGTCGAAGCATATCAACACCTGCTCGAAGTATCCGGGTATAAAGCTCACACAGCCACTGATCCGACAGTGGCAATCAACATGCTTCACAAAAACTGGCCGGGAGTTGTTGTCACTGACATGTACATGCCAGGCCTTAGTGGCATGGAGCTACTTGAAAAAGTTCGCGATCTGGATCCTGAACTTCCCGTTATCATGATCACCGGTCATGGTGACATTCCAATGGCCGTGGATGCTGTAAAAAAAGGTGCTATCGACTTCCTGCAAAAACCACTTCAACCAGCCGAGCTGCTGGCATTGCTGGAAAAAAACCTCCCGAAACGAAAGCAGACAATTGAGCAGCGTACAAACCTGAATCATTCTGCAGCCGAAGTGCTGCTGGGTGACAGCCCGCTGCTCATCAAAATCCGCGAGCAAATTGCCGAAGTCGCCCAAACCACTAAAGATATACTGATTGAAGGTGAACCTGGCTCCGGGCGTCATACCGTTGCAAAATTGCTGCATCAAAACAGTGAAATCAGTGAAGGCCCCTATGCCTGTGCCATGGGCCAGGAAATTGGTTGCACCGCTGATTTACAACGCAAAATGATCTCGGCTCGCAGCGGTAGCCTATGTCTGAAAAATCCTCAATATATGCCAATAGAAGCCCAGCAATGGCTTTGCCGCTTCCTGCTGGAGCAAGAACGTCAGGGGAAGAAAGAAGTCCGGATCCTGGCGGTCATTGACGGTACGCCTGAAACCCAGGTTGAACAGGACAAGCTGCTGCCTGAGCTATTTTACTTCCTGAGTCAGATTCGTTTTAGCCTGCCGACGCTAAAACAGCGTAGCTGCGATATCACACCGCTGTTCCGCCATTTCCTCCGACAGAGCTGCCAGAAACTCAATAAGGTTCTGCCTGGTGTCGACAAAGCCTATATCAACACCCTCAACCGCCATGAGTGGCCGGGGAATGTCCTGGAGCTGAAAAATGTTGCTGAGCTGTATGCCATCGGCATTGTTAAATTAGCAGGCCAGGAGCGAACCAAGCCATTAGAACAAATGAGCAGCCCGCTTGATGATCTTGTCGACAGCTACGAAAAACAAGTTATTGAGGATGCATTGTACCTCTTTGCCGGCCGGATCAATGAGGTTTCAAGCTACCTGCAGATCCCGCGCAAGAAGCTCTACCTGCGGATGAAAAAACATAATCTGGACAAGGCGGAATATAAAGTTCGCGCTTCCAGTTAATGTAAATCAACCATCGCACTTTTCGGTGGTTTGAAAATAGTAAAAAACCGCCCTGTTTTATGTGCGGTTTTTTATTATTTCGCTTCTGTTTTTGGAGAAAATGTCCTTAATTTTCTATTTCAATAACTCTTGGCTTTTTCTTCATTAACGTTGGACTTAACTTTTTCAAATACAGTTCAGCCTCATCACGGGTACTGAATCGCTTAGCTTTATTTATTGAATCTGTCTTTATTGGTGACACAACGTAGTTTCTTTTGAGAAAGCACTCTTTAACAGCAATAACATATTCTGCGGCACAAATCTGAAAGCTTAGCATTACACCTAGAATTCCAAAGATAATCTTTTTCACACAATACTCCTTATCAGAACAACAGCGCGGTGTAAGTTAACGTGACTTTAGTGTTTTCGATGTACTGATCCATTGTCCAATCCCAACTGTCAATCCTTACATCAATATTCTGTTTACCATATTCAGCTTCCAGCCTAAGGCCATCAATGAAAGGAAAGTCGTAGTGTAATCTAAAGCCAAACTCTGTTTCATCTTCTTCGATATTATAAAAGTCACGACCCAAAAGATAAAAACCAGAAATATACAACCCGTTAATTAGATCATCAAAGTTATATCCTAACTCAGCCTTATAAATCGCTTCACCATAATGATTCCCTGGGGAGACTATACCACTGGTATAAAATGACTCATCTGTACAGCCTCTAATGATTCCAGGAACCCAACCCGGCCCCATCGTTCCAGTGGCATCACCAGCATCCTGCACTTTCGATGCTGATAATACCAAATTAATATTTTTATAGAATGTGTTGACCTGACCAGAAATCATTTGAACATGTTGATCACCAAGCTCTGGTTTTGAACCTTTGCGACGGTATTTACTTCCAAAGTCAATGTAAAAATCATCATTGACAAAATAATTGTAGTGAGCAGCTACCAGTAAATAATTGGCAATATCTTCCTGGTTACCATATGTCGCATAAACACTGTAGTTATTGCCATAAACTTCCCCACCAACAATGCGAATTGGCCTCTTTTCAAAATCGCCTGAATCCCAGTTTTTCCAGCCAAAATATTCGAAATCCCTTGAAGTTTGTCCATTCCCCTTTTCTACAAATATCCCATGAAAGCTCAATTGACCATTATCATAGTAAGCCCCAGCCATTTGAAGTAAGACCGGGAGCGCATCACTATCACTTTTTAACAATGGGTGTAAGGACTCCATTCGACCAGCATTCAACTCAAGCTCATCAGAAACTTTAAAATTTAACGAATAGCCAAGTTTACCAAAGCTGTTATCTACATCTCTGAAAATATCACTTCTTGATTTGTAAACTTTATTAGTCGACGTGTTGATTTTACCAATTCCATAATAATTAGCATCAAAACCTAAAACATCATTGTAGTATCCACTTGAATATTTAATCCGGAGAATTTGGCCAATTTCTTCTGTCCATGTCTTTTCTTGTTTAGATGTCCCCTTATCCTCCGTACTGGTTTTTAAGTATAAGGATTCAGTCTCAAATTCAAAATGAGAATCATCAATAAAAGAGTTAGTTTCACTGGCCCTTGCATTAAAAGCCAATACTAATAGCACGCATAATTTTACTGCTGCGTTATTCATTATCAACACCACAAATAATTATTAATTATGTTTTATAAAGGATGGTAATAATTACAAAAGTTACAAAAAATATAGTGACAACAGTCAAAAAAGCAAAAACAAAGAAGAGTACAGATATCAATTATGTGATTATTGTTGATATTGACAATTCCAAACAGGAATTTAATACCATTAAGGCATTACAAAACAACACACTGGAAACAAAGGCCACTAATTTAACTGGCCTAAAAACCATTAATATGTGCTTATTTAGAAATAAGCATATCAATTAACTTAAATAACATTAATTAAACCGCCATTAATATTGAATCATTACTACTCAATTTAATAAGCCGATAAATATCGGTATCCCCGATATTTTCCAGCGACGCCAGCTGAGTCAACATCAATGATGTCGACATTATCCAGCATCTCTTGGGGAGATAAACAAACCTTCACCGTTTCGGCAAGACTCAATACGGGTCTTGTCGCTCTTACTGGGGACGTTTACAATACGCGCTGATTTTCTCACCGTCCGGTTTTCACCATGTCTTACCAATGCCCACTTTGTCATTCAGCCCTTGCTCCCCAAGCCAATACCTGGCGCTGTGAAAATAACCATCAGTTTGACCAAGCCAAAGAAGGCTATGTGAACCTGATGCCTGCTCATCACAAAGGGTCAAAAAATCCGGGGGACAATAAGGAAATGATGCAGGCCCGTCGCCTGTTCCTAAATACAGAACATTACCAGCCGCTACGGGAAGCCGTGGTTCAGCGGCTTGCCAAGCTCCTACCGGAACAGGCAACTCACCTGCTTGATATCGGCTGTGGCGAAGGCTATTACACCTCCGCATTTACCCAGCTTGCTCAAGCCCACCCAGAGTTAACTGTTCACGGCCTGGATATATCAAAAGTTGCCGTCCGCTACGCAGCCAAACGCTATCCGGACTGTCACTTCTGTGTGGCATCAAGCCACCGCTTACCTTTTGCCGATAGTCAGCTTGATGGTGTCGTTCGCATCTATGCGCCATGCAAAGGTGAAGAACTCCACCGGGCAATCAAAACCGGCGGCGTACTAGTTACAGTCACCCCTGCCGCCCGTCACCTGTTCCAACTAAAAGAACTGATCTATGACGATGTCCGCCTGCATGACATGAGCCCGGAAGAAATTGAAGGCTTCGATCTCATTGCCGACCAGCAACTTCACTACGACATGGCATTATCCGGCGAAGAAGCAACGGCACTGATGCAGATGACCCCATTTGCCTGGAAAACGTCTCAGGCCGTCTGGCAACAACTGGCTGAAGCGACCAGCTTCCTGTGCGAAGCTGACTTTTCGATCCGGGTCTATCGCAAACGTTAATCGCATAAAGCCAGATTATTCATCGAGCCTGTAATCCCTACGGGCTCGATTCCTCAATCTAGCTCATTCCCCTGCTATAACATTTGTTATCATCCCACCACTATAAATTGCTTCTTTTGTATCATTGCGCAACGTCTACAGTTATATCATTAACTATATCAACAGGCGGCGCGATGGTGACAATAATGGAAAAATGGCTATCTTTGGGGATCGCTGGTTTATTAATGGGTTGCGCAACTCAACCTGCAACCACACAGATCAAACCACTCCCCCAGACCTTCTACGATTATTCAATCACCACCTCCCAGAGAAAGGTCATAAGCATGGATGAACTCGCCTTTGCCCTTAAGGATGCTGATATTGTGCTGGTCGGCGAATGGCATGGACATCCCGGAACCCATCTGATGCAGGCGCAGCTATTTGCACAGCTATATCGGTTAAATCCCGCCATGGCACTGTCGATGGAACAATTTACCCGAGATAAACAGCATATCGTCAATCAATATCTGGCCGGAGAAATCGGGGAAAAAACACTGAAGAGAGAAGGTAAAGCCTGGTCGAATTATGACAGTGACTACCGACCGCTGGTCGAGTTTGCCAGACAAAACCAGCTTGATGTGATTGCAGCCAATGCACCGAAGTCTGTTGTACGCTGCATTAGCAAACACGGTGCTGAATACCTGGATCGGCTACCGGAAATTGAGCGCAAATGGGTCGCTGAATCTCTGACCCTGACAGACGATGCCTACCATCAAAAGTTCACCGCTTCGATGCACCATGGTGACGAAGCAAAAACACAACGTCAGTTTGCAGCCCAAACCGCCTGGGATGACACCATGGCAGAAAGCATGGTCAATTACCTTGCCCTTCAACCGGGAAAGCAGATCATCCACATAGCCGGACGATTCCATGTTGCAGAAGGGCTTGGCACCGCCTCGCGCATCCAGGCCCGCAATCCAGATTTAGAGGTAATAATGGTAACTCCGATTACCGATAGCTCTGTTCTGCCCGAGTCTGCTCCGGACTACCGCGTGCAAGTCATGCCGCTACCAACAAACTACGTTGATCGAGATAAGATGATGGCAGATATGGGGAGAATTCACAGCAGGTACACTACGTTAAAATGCTACGAATAATACCAATCAATATAAGCCCAAAAGAACAGAACCCCATCGGCGGCCAAGCTTATGGGGTTCATAGGAGGAAACAGCTAATATTTCCTAAAGCACGTCAACTGTGCAATAGATATATTATGCAACAGAGATCTTTATCGCGGCTGAACAACCTCCACGTGCGACAGCAAATCTTAAAACCACCTCTCCAGCGAAGCTTTGTCCAACTGTTTGAACGCACGATTAAGCACCTGTGCCAGCTCAAGATAACGCGGCCGGGATTTCAGCGGCTGCATCGCATACCCTTCACTAATGATCTTGTCATGGATTTCGCGATACCAGCTCGCCAGTGATGGCGGCAAGTCGGTACGACTTCGCTTACCAAGCCACCACAACCCCTGAAGCGGCATACTTAACGCAAACAATGCGACAGCAATTGCCTGAGGCAGCGCATCATAGTTATGAAAAGCCATTTGGCTCAAAACACTCATTACTGCCACTGCAGGCATAACCCGGTTAGCAAACTTCGTCGCCCTGATATAACGCGCCTCCGGGAACATCGCCGTCAGCTCCTTTCGCATTGGCCAGGTTGCCATGTAGTGCTGGCCATTATGGAAGCATTGCCAAATCGAGATTTTTTGACTCATAAAACACCAAAATTCAAAAAACTTAGTAAAACTTCAAATCCAGTGATAACAAACTTGATTCAAATTAAATTTTTCTAAAAATCTTTTTGTTATATTGCGTAACAATCGCTATCCTAAGCGCGCCTAAACTAATTGTTGCCTGTAATCACTGTTCTGGCAACCTAAGGCAATCTCCATGGAAGGCCCTGAATTGTGGGTTCCTCAATTCTCTATTATACGGACATAATACGAATTTGACCCAGTGTAGACCGACTTAATCAAAAGTCGTCTATTCTATGGGTAATTTTTATTCAGTTGAATATCAACTTTCAGACAGATTATAGGTAGTCACTCTCATGTCTAAGCTGGTTTTAGTTCTTAACTGCGGTAGTTCTTCTCTTAAGTTCGCGGTTGTTGACGCAGTATCAGGTGAAGAACACCTGACAGGTCTTGCAGAATGTCTGCACCTTCCAGAAGCACGTATCAAGTGGAAACTTGATGGTAAGCACGAAGCACAACTAGGTGATGGTGCTGCACACGAAGAAGCTCTAGCATTCATGGTAGAGACTATCATTGCATCTAAGCCAGAGCTTGCAGAAAACCTAGCAGCTATCGGTCACCGTGTAGTACACGGCGGCGAGAAGTTCACTCAATCTGCACTTATCACTGATGACGTTGTTAAAGGTATCGAAGACTGTGCTGCTCTAGCACCACTTCACAACCCTGCACACATCATTGGTATTAAAGCTGCACAGAAAGCATTCCCAGCACTGAAAAACGTTGCTGTATTCGATACTGCTTTCCACCAAACAATGCCAGAAGAAGCGTACCTATACGCACTTCCATACAACCTATACAAAGACCACGCTATCCGTCGTTACGGCATGCACGGTACTTCTCACCTGTTCATCACTCGCGAAACAGCGAAGCTTCTAGGCAAGCCAGAAGATGAACTAAACATCATCAACTGTCACCTAGGTAACGGTGCTTCAGTTTGTGCAATCAAGAACGGTAAATCTGTAGATACTTCTATGGGTCTAACTCCTCTTGAAGGTCTTGTAATGGGTACGCGTTGTGGTGATATCGATCCTGCGATCATCTTCCACCTACACGACACGCTTGGCTACTCTGTTGAGAAAATCAACAACATGCTAACTAAAGAGTCTGGCCTACAGGGTCTGACTGAAGTGACTTCTGACTGTCGTTTCGTTGAAGACAACTACGGCAAGAAAGAAGAAGCAACTCGTGCAATGGACGTGTTCTGTCACCGTCTAGCTAAGTACGTTGCTGGTTACACAGCGTCTCTAGAAGGTCGTCTGGACGCTATCACTTTCACTGGCGGTATCGGTGAAAACTCTGCACCTATCCGTGAGATGGTTCTTAACCGTCTAGCTATCCTAGGTGTTGAAGTTGACGGTGAAGCTAACCTGAAAGCGCGTTTCGGCGGCGAAGGTGTGATCACTTCTGAAAACAGCCGTGTTCCTGCAATGGTTGTTTCAACTAACGAAGAACTAGTAATCGCAGAAGATACAGCTCGTCTAGCTGAGATCTAATCTAGCGATTCATCCTATACCTGGATATTAAAAATAACTGGGTATAGTGAATAACGGCTGGCTTTGGCCGGCCGTTTTTCATAGCTTTATGATTCATCACAAGGTTATGACCATTTCTTGTGGTGCTGTTCAATAACGGTTCCCAAATCATTATCGAACAGCACTTTCGTGTTAAATAGTTGAGGAATCCATAGTGTCCCGTACTATTATGCTTGTTCCGGTTGGTGCCGGAGTTGGTCTTACTAGCGTAAGCCTAGGTGTTCTACGCGCAATGGAACGCAAAGGTGTTCGCGTTTCTTTCTTCAAGCCTATCGCCCAGCCACGTCACGGCGGTGAGCAGCCAGATCTGACAACTACTATCATCCACGCTAACAGCGATATGAAAGTAGCAGAACCTTTCTCAATGACTCGTGCGGAAGAACTTATCCGTAACGACCAGAGCGACGTTCTGCTAGAAGGTATTGTTGCACGCTTCAAAGAAGCAACAGCTGATGCAGAAGTTGCTCTGATTGAAGGTCTGGTACCAACTCGCAAGCACCCGTTCGCGAACCAGATCAACTATGAAATCGCAAAAACGCTGGATGCGGAAATCGTATTCGTTGTTGCACCAGGTACTGATAACCCTGCACAACTTAAAGAGCGTATCGAAGTTGCATGTTCTAACTTCGGCGGTATCAAGAACAAGCAAATCTCTGGCGTTATCGTTAACAAACTAAACGCTCCAGTAGATGCTGCAGGCCGTACTCGTCCTGACCTGTCTGAAATCTTTGACGATGCAGAAGGCACTGTTCCTTCTAACGTTGAAGTAATGCAAGTGTTCAACTCTAGCCCAATCCGTGTACTTGGTTGTGCACCTTGGAGCCCAGAGCTAATTGCAACACGTGCAACAGACATGGCGAATCACCTGAACGCTGAAATCATCAACGAAGGTGAAATCGCTACTCGTCGCATTAAGAGCATCACATTCTGTGCACGCTCTATCCCGCACATGGTTGAACACTTCCGTCCAGGTTCTCTGCTAGTAACTTCTGCAGACCGTCCTGACGTTATCGTTGCTGCATGTCTTGCTGCAATGAACGGTGTTGAAATCGGTGCTCTACTGCTTACTGGCGGTTACGAGCTACCTAAAGCGGTTCTTGAGCTGTGTGATCGCGCATTCGAAACTGGCCTGCCTGTTATGACTGCACAAGGTAACACTTGGCAGACATCTCTGAACCTTCAGAGCTTCAGCCTGGAAGTTCCTGCTGACGATAAAGAACGTGTTGAGCTAGTTAACGAATACATGGCTAGCCACATCGACGGCCAGTGGATTGAATCTCTAACTGAAGGTTCAACTAAAGAGCGTCGCCTAAGCCCACCTGCATTCCGTTACGAGCTAACAGAACTTGCACGTAAGGCTGCTAAGCGTATCGTTCTTCCTGAAGGTGACGAACCACGTACCGTTAAAGCTGCAGCTATCTGTGCTGAGCGCGGTATCGCGGAATGTGTGCTTCTTGGTAACCCAGAAGAAATCAAGCGTGTTGCTGAGCAACAAGGCGTTGTTCTAGGTTCTGGCGTAACTATCATCAACTCTGATGAAGTACGTGAAAACTACGTTGCTCGCCTTGTTGAGCTACGTGGCGCGAAAGGCATGACTGACGTTGTTGCTCGTGAAAAACTGCAAGATTCAGTTTTCCTAGGCACAATGATGCTAGAAAACGATGAAGTTGACGGCCTGGTTTCTGGTGCTGTTCACACAACGGCGAACACAATCGTTCCTCCGTTCCAGATCATCAAGACTGCACCTGATGCATCTATCGTATCTTCTGTATTCTTCATGCTTCTGCCTGATCAGGTACTGGTATACGGTGACTGTGCAATCAACCCGGATCCAAACGCTGAGCAGCTAGCAGAAATCGCTATCCAGTCTGCAGATTCTGCAAAAGCATTCGGTATCGAACCTCGCGTTGCTATGATCTCTTACTCTACAGGTGAATCTGGTAAAGGTGCCGACGTAGATAAAGTACGTGAAGCAACTCGCATCGCTCAGGAAAAACGTCCAGATCTAGTTATCGACGGCCCTCTTCAGTACGATGCCGCTATCATGGAAAACGTAGCTGCTTCTAAAGCACCTAACTCTCCAGTAGCAGGTAAAGCGACTGTATTCGTATTCCCAGACCTAAACACTGGTAACACGACTTACAAAGCGGTACAGCGTTCAGCAGATCTAGTATCTATCGGTCCAATGCTTCAGGGCATGCGTAAGCCGGTGAACGACCTTTCTCGTGGCGCACTAGTAGACGATATCGTATACACAGTTGCACTAACTGCGATTCAGGCAAAACAAGCTGACGACGCTAAAGCTTAATCGTTATCAACGACTAAGTAAGCGATAAACGCCTCCGCCATGCGGGGGCGTTTTTTTATGGAAAAAACAAGGAAAGATCTGACACTCCATATTTTTTATCGTGCCTAATGTGCACCACCCATAACTTGCATTCTATATGTATGTTATGTAACATATTTCGCGATATGGAGGCAACTAACATCTCAAGTCTCACTGACAACAAGGACAAGCATCCAAGCTTAATAATGGATAAAAGCCAGTAGAGAAGATGCCTAGTTCCTGATAAAAAACACCACTTACAACGGGGCGGTATATGCGTTCACTTTTCATTCGAATGAGGTTCATTCACTGGTTAGGTGCGATTGCACTTTTGGTTAATGCAACATTTTTCACTGAGGTGTTATTTTCACAAATTATTCAATATGTTGTGGTTGTTTTTTTGATTATCCATGACATCGATGAAAAGTTTTGGGGCGTCGATTCACTGGAAGATGTCACAAACTATATGAAGAATTTCGAAAGAAAAGACCTTTCTGTACCTTGCGAAATAAACAGCAAGTACAACAGCGAAATGGGCAATGTGCTCAATGTCATCAATACCTTCAGAGAGAATGTGAAAAGTGCCCTGGTAGATATACAACAACAGGCCGGTACTTCTGATGAAATCTCCGATTTACTCAAAGTCAAAGCTCAGAACATTTCAGTCCGCATTCAGGAACAAGACAATCGAGTCAGCTTTATAACAAATCAAGTTGAAACCCTGGATAAGACATCAATATCCCTTCAATCCAAAGCAGAAGAAACACGTACCAAAGTCGAAATAACCCGAGATGACCTACTTACTTCAAACAGCAGTATGGGAATGATGGTTAAGGAGATAGGTACTTACATCCAAAACAATGACGCGCTTCATAACAAATTTCACCAGCTATCTCAGCAAACGCAATCTATTGAAAAAGTAGTATTGGTCATCAATAACCTGGCTGATCAGACGAACCTTTTGGCTTTAAACGCAGCAATAGAAGCAGCCAGGGCAGGTGAACACGGCAGAGGGTTTGCGGTAGTGGCTGATGAAGTAAGAAACTTAGCTAAATCAACTCAGGAAAGTCTGGATGAGATTAACCAGATAATTGCAGGAATATCTGAAGCGGTTCTTGACGCTGGTGAGCAGATGAAAACTCAGTCTGCGGCGATAACATCATTGTCTCAATACACGACATCCAGCCAATCAGGGCTCGAAGTGGCCTGTGAAAATATCAATGAAATCCTGACCCTTATTGGACAAGACAATAAAAGTGATAGTGTTGATATTCTTTATGTTCACAAGCTGGTTAGAGGTATCAGTAAAGAGATTGAAGCATTAAAAACACTCTCCAGTTCTAATGCTAATGATTGTACTGATCTCGAACAACAAGGGCACTACCTCAGTGAAGTTACAGACAACATCGTAGGACAACTAGGTTCATTTAAAACAGATTAAAATTCTTAAACGCAATAATCGATCGTATAGCTAAACACAGAACTCACAGCACGACACAAGACTCTCCCCCTTTATCAACCAAATCAATCGCTAAGTACCCAAAGTCAAAAAAGGGGGGGGAAGTTGGAACACGAATACACACTCGTTATGCCCCACTTTAAGACAGCCTCTATACTCATTGCCTTCCTGATATCAATAAAACTTAAGTTGCCAATCTCGAATTAATTAAAATCCAACGACTTCAAACCGGCGCACATAAAAAAGACCGCTACGGTAAACCGCAGCGGCCAAACTCAGACTCGATTAATCAACAAGAAAAATAATTAATTAGTTAATAAACGTAGAACTAGGAATAAGGAACTTTTATTTACCACGAAGGTAAATGATCCAATAACCCATACCGACAAACACACCGCCACCGATAATATTACCGATAGTTACCGGGATCAGGTTATGGATTACAAAATTACTCAAAGTCAGATCAGCAAAATCAGCCGGATTCATTCCGCTCATCTGCCAGAACTCCGGTGATGCCAGATTCTTGATAGCAATCGCCATCGGCACCTGAAACATATTGGCAATACAGTGCTCAAAACCTGAAGAGACAAACATTGCCACCGGCAGTACCATCACGATGATCTTATCGGTAAGCGTACGACCACTGAATGTCATCCACACCGCCACACAAACCAACACATTACACATGATCCCCAGTGCCACTGCCTGGAAAAAATCATGATGCAGCTTATGCTGGGCAATCTGCATGGTATTAATACCCAAGGCACCGTCGGCAGACATATACTGCTTGCTCACCAGCATAATCCCCACCAGCAACAAAGCGCCAATCAGGTTACCGATATACACCACGCCCCAATTCTGGCATAAGCTCTTCCAGCTAATTTTACCGCTGGCACGAGCCACCAAAGTCAGCACCGAGCTTGTAAACAATTCACCACCAGTAATCACAACCAGGATCAGGCCGAGACTAAACGCCAGCCCGCCAACGAATCGGGACATCCCCCACGCCATGTCACCCGATCCCGTGGTAACCGTCGTGTAAAATACAAACGCAATTCCAATATGCATACCGGCTGTAATCGCAAGTAATAGCGATTTCACTGGATCTTTTGTCGCCTTACCGACACCGACCTCAGCAGCCTTCTCCGCCATCTGAGGCGGTAACAAAGAATCAAACTGACCCTGACTCATACTCTTGCACCTGATACTCACTGAAACACATAAAAAGCGTGGCTGGATAGTGAACCTAATTCAGACAAAATTCAAGGCTCGATCACAACAAAAACTCGACATAAGCGAACCAACACCTCGAATATACCGAATCAACAGTTTTGGTAAACATAGCTCAACATTTCAGTAATTCTATTGATCAATTCGCTCAAAAAAGCCCTCACAATAGCCAACACTAAACCAAGGCCAAGACATGAATAGACAGCTTGAAGTATAAGCATGTTATTACCACAAACTATGCACCATAACCTTAAGCAATCAACTAACCTAAACCAGTGACAACGCTCATTGTCAGTGAAGAAACGATCTCAAGCGACAAAACTGTTAAGATGCATTTCATTGCAGGTAAAAGGACTCACCTCGCTATTATGGATATGCTTTATACCCTTGGGCTGTTCTTCGGCTCTCTGATTGCCAATACGCTCGCTTCCCTTTCAGGAGGAGGCTCCGGCCTTATTCAGTTCCCGTTACTGATTTTTCTCGGCCTGCCATTCAGTATCGCCCTGGCCACTCATAAAGTTGCCAGCGTAGCCCTTGGCTTAGGGGCAGCAATCAAACACATCCGCTCCGGGAGCCTGAACTGGGGATTGACCCTTGCCGTTATTCTGGCGGGAATGTTCGGAGTCATACTTGGTGCCAACCTCATTCTTTTTGTGCCAGGCCGAATCGCAGAGACAATGCTGGGCGGATTGATATTAGGGCTTGGGATCTACTCACTGATAAAGCAAGAGCTCGGCCAGCAAGAAGAACGTCGCAACCGTCACTGGCAGGGGATATTACTCGGAGGTTTGGGGCTGGCTGTTATCGGGATCTTAAACGGCTCCCTCACAGCCGGTACTGGACTGTTCGTCACTCTGTTCCTAATCCGCTGGTTCGGATTTGACTACAAGCAGGCTGTTGCACTGACCCTGGTCAGTGTCGGACTGTTCTGGAACGGAATTGGTGCAGTCGCCATCTATTTTGCCGGTGCCGAAATATACTGGCCATGGATCCCAGTGCTGCTGCTTGGCTCTCTACTGGGTGGCTACCTCGGCGCTCACCTGGCAGCGCAAAAAAGTAATACCGTCATCAAGCGATGTTTTGAATTACTGACTTTCCTGGTCGGCATTAAACTGCTTCTTGGTGTTTAACCCTTATAAACAAAAAAAGACAAACAAAATAGGGCGGCACACTGGCCGCCCTGATTCATTCAGTAAAATTACGCTTATACTAACTCAACCTGGCAAATTACTTCACCAGAGAAATCCAACACTTTCAGGATGTTGTCTTCAAGCATACCGTAACTGGCTTTATGTTCGCCGCGAGGAATCGTAATTGAGCCCGGGTTGTACAGGTACAGCTTGCCCTTCTGTTCAGCTACCGGTAAATGAGTATGGCCAGAAACAATCACATCACCGGCACGCAGACGAGGATGCTTGTCACCGTTATAAAGATGACCGTGGGTCAGGAACAGGCGACGGCCATTCGGTAGCAACACCAGGTTGTAGTCAGCCATCATAGGGAAATCAAGCAGCATCTGATCGACATCGCTATCACAATTGCCACGTACCGCAGTGATCCGATCCGCATATTGGTTTAGCTGCTCTGCAACTTCAATTGGCGCATAACCAGCCGGCAGGGCATTCCTCGGACCATGGTTCAGCACATCGCCAAGCAGGATCAAATGCTCAGCGCCACTTTGCTCAAACGCCGCCAGCATTGTTTTGGTACTCTCGGCACAACCATGGATATCAGATGCAAAAAACAGTTTCATAGGGTGATAACTTACCAGGACTTTCTAGAACAGGATGCCGAGATACTACACCTATCACTGTGACATTTCTAATTGCAAATACCGCAACTCTAATTGCAATTACCGCAGCAGAATCGCTTTTGGCTTACTCGTCCCGCAACATACCGTTAAGCACAATATTGTTATAGCTCACCATGCCCAGCACCTTACCGTCCTCAATCACCGGAGCCCGGCTGATCCCGAAACGCTCGAACAACCGAGCGCAATAACGGACATCCATCGTCGCATTAACCGACAGCGCAGGCTTGGTCATGATCTCATAAACATTGGTGCGTTCAGGTGAACGGTCAATCGCCAGCACTTTCTTAGCGATATCGTTCATCAGGACAATGCCATACTCATCATCTTCATGGCGTTTATTGACTATCAGGGCCTTCACCTGGCGCTGCTTGGCAATTCCTACTGCCTCAGCCACCGTTGTCAGCCCTTCCACGATGGCGTAAGTGTCCATCATCACATCCCTTACTCTGACGACCTTTTCAGGACTCATAGCCTCTCCTCCACAACCTTCGTCAACGACTCGACCTGGTGTGCCACCCCGACCGCGTCCTCCACATCCAACTGAACCGCGATCCCTTCTCCGGTTCCGCGGTCGAACTCACCGACTTTTTCTATCGTTTCGAGAATCGAACGAGCTAAGTGCTCCTCAACGACAAACAGCAGCACATCTCGCTGGACTTCCAGGTTCAGACCAAAAAACGTCTTCTTCTTACGAAGCCCTTCACCACGGGCATTGTTAATCACCGTTGCCCCGGTCGCTCCCGCCGCCCTTGCGGCATCCAGTACGTCATCCGTTCTGGAATCTTCAACAAACGCAAGTAACAACTTAAATCGCATTACTCTTCCTCCTTACGCCCCTGCCATACCGACAACTGGGCATAGCCCATCACAGTGATCATCGGAAACAAACTGGCAAAAGCGATTAAACCAAACCCATCCAGCATCGGATTACGTCCAGGTACATTCGACGCTAATCCCAATCCCAACGCAGTGACAATCGGCACAGTTACCGTTGAGGTGGTTACACCGCCCGAATCATAAGCCAAAGGAATAATGGTCTTGGGCGCAAAATAGGTCTGGATAACAACAATGATGTAACCGGCAAGAATGTAATAATGCAGCGGATCACCGGCAACAATCCGAAAACTTCCCAACGCAATCCCGAAGGCCACCCCCAGAGCAACAGCAATACGCAGCCCGTTAACCTTAATCGTTCCACCCGATACCTGATTGGCCTTAATGGCAACAGCGATTAGCGAGGGTTCTGCCACCGTGGTACTAAAACCTATCGCAGCAGCAAACAAATAAACCCAATAATACTCACTCCAGGGTACCTGAGCCGGTACAGTTTCATCGACACTAAACAGAAAATCCAAAGCTGTTAGCTGCGCTGCCATTGACTCCCCAAGCGGAAACAACGCCAGCTCCAATCCCATAAGAAACAACGACAGCCCCAAAACAACGTAGACAAACCCCAGCAAGACCCGGTGCCAGTTCGTCACAGGTCGACGCAACACCGCAAGCTGGAAACCAAAAATAATAATCACGATCGGCAGCACATCCCGCACTGTCGTCGACAACGTCTGAAAAAAGTGACTTACTACTGATGTTAGTTCAATCATGCACCCTTCAATTAATGCACCAACATGCCGTATCCCATGACAAAAATCATTGGTGTTAATGACGCAAACGCGATCAGGCCAAAACCATCAATCATCGGGTTGCGTCCCTTGATAGACGAGGCAAGACCAACGCCTAAAGCTGTTACCAACGGCACCGTTATTGTCGACGTTGTTACCCCACCGGAATCATAAGCAATACCGACAATGCTCGGTGGCGCAAACCAAGTCATTACCATTACGAGCACATAACCACTGATGATCATCCAGTGTATCGGCCAGCCTTTAATAATCCGGAACGCCCCCAGCATAATGGCTATCCCGACAGACAACGCAACCGTCAACCGCAGGCCATGGGCATAATCCTCCATCACTTCGGCTTCTTCAGCAATAAGCCCACCTTCTGCGGCAACTTCGGCCGCTTCTGCTGCCACTGCGGTCAAAGCGGGTTCCGCAATTGTGGTACCGAACCCGAGGCAGAATGCAAAAAACAGCAACCAGATAACACTTCCTTTGCTGGCAAACGAGCGAGCCATCGACTCACCGATAGGAAATAGCCCCATCTCCAGACCAAAAATAAAAAACGTCAGCCCGATCACAACCAATATCAAACCGAGCAGGATCGTTCCTAAAGAGGGCAAGGGCTGTTGCAGCACGACCAGCTGAAAGAAACCGATCACCACAATTATCGGCAGCAAGTCACGCAGGCTACTCAGCATCGCTTTAAGCATTGCTAAAATTGCATTCATGGCGCCTCCTGCATCAGGTCCCTTATTTATACAGTAGTAGCCATTTACATTTCGAAGCACTTTTCCATACTCAAGTCGAGATATCAGACACATAATTTGTATTTGGCAGCAAAGAAAAACGACTTTATCCGTCACTCACAAACCGTTATTCACAATTTTGAACCACATAATTCCAGGCTAATTATTTTTATAGCAATCCTTTGATTAGGCTGTAATTCTGTGAATCGTTTATACTAGTGTTAGTACCATGACAAGCTCTAACTTCGGGATACAAAGACAATGGACTGCATGAAAATTTTTGTTACTGGCGGCACCGGTTTTATCGGCAAGGCACTGCTTCCCCACTTCTGCCAAGATCATGTCACCGTCCTTAGCCGCAATCCCAACCGTGCCTATCAGCGCCTCGGACACCATATCAACGTCATCAGCGACTTAGATGAATTAACCGACTTCAATGATATTGATGTTGTGATCAACCTGGCCGGCGAACCTATCGTTAATAAACGCTGGAGTAGCCGGCAAAAAGAAATTATCTGTAAAAGTCGCTGGGAAATCACCCGTAAACTGGTGGAAAAAATCAAAGCCAGCAGTAATCCCCCCCATACCTTTATCAGTGGCTCGGCCGTCGGTATTTACGGGGATCAAAAATCTGCCAGCTTCGATGAAAGCCTGAAAGTCGACAATAACGATTTTGCCCATCTGGTTTGTCGAAAGTGGGAGGAAGCCGCTCTTGAGGCTCAGTCGGAAAAAACCCGTGTTTGCCTGCTCAGAACCGGAATCGTGCTGGCCAAACAAGGCGGTGCGCTGGCTCGGATGCTTCCGGCTTACCAATTGGGATTTGGCGGGCCGATCGGTAACGGCGAGCAATATTTCCCATGGATCCACATGCAAGATATGGTGAAAGGGATCCTGTTTCTGCTCAAACACCGCGAAGCCCAAGGAGTTTATAATTTTACAGCGCCAAATCCAGTAACGAACAAGGAGTTCAGCCAGACCCTGGCACGGGTACTTCGTCGTCCGCATATCATGAAAACACCGGCTTGGGTACTAAAAGCCGCCCTGGGAGAATCTGCTCGATTACTATTAGATAGCCAACGGGCAATCCCGGCCCGCCTCCAGCAACAAGGCTTCCATTTCAGTTATCCCAAACTGGAACATGCATTGAAAGAAACATTGGGATAAAAAAACAAAATCTGCTTTTCATGCTCCCTGGCACTCTTAACCCCTCAGCGGCAACAGCAACTGTCGGATAATCGTGCGGATAATAATGATCACCAACGCCAGTGACAGCAGAGGCACAACGAACCACAACCCGGGATGCCACCGCAACGGTAACTCAAAGCCCCATTTCACCAACGCGGCAACAACAGTTTCCGCCCCGGCGGCTGCCATAATGCCGGCAATAAGAGCCATAATCCCATACTCGCTCCATACCGTTGCAGATATCCGCTGGCGACTCGCCCCCAAAGTACGATAAAGATTCAGCTCTTCCTTTCGCTGTGACAAGCTTAGCCTTAGCAAGGTCAAAACTAACAGCAAACCACTACTGACTCCCAGCGCCGCCAATACCGACAATGACAACGAAACCTGCTGCAAAATCCCCTGGATCCGACTGGCCATAGTACGCAAATCAAGTAACGTCACAGTCGGAAAGTCCCGGCCAAGCTGGTTAATCAGTACATTCTGATCTGCTTCTATCCGGTAGCTCACCAACCAAGTGGCAGGTAAACCAGCCATGACATCCGGGGTGAAAATGAAATAAAAGTTAGGCCGCATATTACGCCACTCAACCTGACGAATACTGGTTACCGTAGCGCTGAACGGCTGGCTGTTAACATTGAACATCAGCTCATCGCCTAACCCTATCCCCAAACGCTCGGCAATCCCCGATTCAACCGACACCCCCGAACCTGAAGCCCACTTCCCTTCAAGCAGCTGGTTATGAATAGGCATCGTTTCACGCCAGGTAAAATTCAACTCGCGCCTGAGTGATTCATCGCTAAGCTCTCCGGCCTCTTTTTTTGCCTGCACATCTTGCTGATTGATAGCAGTCAGGCGACCACGGACCACCGGGTAACTGTCAGAACGTACCACTTGGCTACGGTCCAGCTTGGCCAAATAGGCTTGTTGCTGCTCCGGGCTGATATTCAAGGCAAAAACATTCGGCGCATTCGCCGGTAAGGTCTGCTGCCAATCCGCCAGCAAGTCAGTTCTTAGCAGCCAAATCACAGCCAGCAGCATCAACGAGCTCGTCAACGCCGCCAACTGAACGCCAGTCGCTGTCGGGCTTCGACCTATCCGGCTCAGTGCCAGCTGGATTGCAGGTCCCCATTTTCCACGCCGAAGCAAGGCCACAAACAACAACCCAAGCACAGCCAGCACAAACAGCAAAACGGCCAGCCCGGCTAGCGTCAGCCACATCAGAGTATTGTCTCCGAACCAAATCAGCGCCGCTGCCACCGGTATTAACACCAAACCATAACCACGACGTTTCACCGGCCAATCGGCCTGCTGCTGGATCACCGATATCGCCGGCGCATCCACCAACCGAAGCAGGGATATACCGACACCGGGGATAGCGACCAACAAAGCTACCGACAAACTAACCGCAAAGGGCGTGATGCCAATCCCCGGCAGAGGATCTGGCAATACATCAGACAAGGGCAAACGCAAAAGAAATTCAAGCAACCACCCTGACACCAGCCCGGCGAAAGCTGCAATGGCAAACAACATACCCAACTGCCTTGCCAGCCAACGCCATAACCAAGCTTTGCTGGCTCCCAGGCTTTTCATCATGGCAACTGTCTCAATCCGAGTCGAAGTGTAGTGCAAACAGGTCAGCACCAATGTCGCCGTTGCCATCAGGATCACCAGAATCAAGGTTAAAGACAGATACTGCCTTGCCCGCTCAATCAAGTCGCCGGTTCGCCCCTGGGTTGTTTCACTGATCCAACGCTGGCCGGGCAGAAGGACTGCTGACTGTTGTAACTGCCTTAGCTTGTCATCCGGCCCCCGAAAATAAGCCCTGAACTGGACCCGACTACCGGGCTGAACGGCACCGGTCCGGGCAAGATCATCATCATGGATAAGTACCGCGGGCATCTGGCTAAAGGGGTTAAAGGAAAGCTCTGCCTCTTGGACAATCTTACCGCTGACCACCAGCTCAGTATCGCCGATGGCAATGACATCGCCGCGCTCAACCTCCAGCAAAGAAAACAGGCGCTCCGCGAGCCAGAGCTCCCCGGGGTGGACCTGACTCTGCTCATCCTCGCCCTGCAATACCAGTTCACCGCGCAACGGAAAATCACTCTCCACCGCCTTAACACTGACCAACTGCATCTCATTTTGACTAAAAGCCATAGTGCCGAAGCGCGTTTGTTCTGAAACGGTCAAACCCAATTCTCGGGCACGCGCAAGCAATGCACTTTCAACCGGGTTTGGCGAGCGGAAAACCAAATCGGCGGCAATCATAGATCGCCCCTGATCGACCATGATCTTCTCTACCCGAACCACCAATGACGATAGAGCAAACACACAAGCAATAATCAGCGTCAGGGCCACTGCCACCGGCCATAACTGACCGTGCCATAGCTCGCGCCAGCTCCACTTCAGCAACAGCGGCTGTCGTCTCGGTTTAATCAATTGACTGACTTCACTCATCTCCGTCATGCAGCCTCCACGCATCCGCCCTGAATTCGCAAAATCCGATCGCAGCGTTTTGCCAGCTGAGGATCATGTGTCACCAAAACCAATGTCGTGCCGTGCTCTCGGTTCAGAGCAAACAGTAAATCAATGACAGTCGCGGCGGTATGCTGATCCAGGTTCCCTGTTGGCTCATCGGCAAACAACACCAGCGGACGAGTCATAAATGCCCGCGCCAAGGCTACCCGCTGCTGCTCTCCGCCTGATAACTGAGCCGGCAAGTGGCTCTCGCGCCCAGTCAGCCCGACCTGTTGCAACAGTTCGGCTGCGCGTTGCTCATCCCCTTCATCTCCCTTGATAATGGCCGGCAGCATGACATTTTCCAGCGCACTGAGTGATGGGATCAGCAAAAAACTTTGGAATACAAACCCTATGGCATCACAGCGCAACGCAGCCCGCGCCTCATCATCCAATCGGGATAACGCCTGGCCGAGCAACTCTATCTCGCCACTGGTCGGAGTATCCAGCCCTGCCAGCAGTGTCATCAAAGTCGACTTGCCAGCCCCGGAAACCCCGACCAGCGCAATCGCTTCTCCCTGCTCGACCTCAAGCGAAACATCCTGCAAAATAGTGAGTGACGATGATGCTGTCGTCACTTGTTTGGATACCGATAAAGCCTTAATCACGGATGTTGACATGATGCGATTCCTTTCCGTTGTATTCTTCGTTTTATTTTCGCTAAATGCCTTTAGCAGCACCCTGCTGGTTGTCGGCGACAGCCTCAGTGCCGGTTATCAAATGCCCGCCAAGCGAAGCTGGCCAATCCTGATGGAATCCGTCCTGAAAAAGGAAGGCCATGCCATAACCGTTGTCAATGCCAGCATTTCCGGCGATACCACAGGAAACGGGCTGGCACGGTTACCTAAATTATTACAGCAACATAATCCAGATTACGTCATAATCGAACTAGGCGCGAATGACGGCCTACGCGGTTTTCCTCCTTCAACTATACGCAATAACCTCAGCCAAATGATCACTCAGATCCATACCGAAGGGGCAAAAGCCCTACTGGTTCAAATCCGCGTCCCACCCAATTACGGCAAGCGCTACAGTGAAGTATTCAGTAATATCTACCCCCAGTTAAGCAAACAGCATAACGCCCCGCTGCTTCCCTTCTTTCTCGAACAAATCATTTTAAGATCGGAATGGATGATGGATGACGGGCTTCACCCCAAACAGGATGCCCAGCCCTGGATTGCTGAATTCATGGTGTCAAAGCTACTACCTTATCTGTAGCCCCAAACTCATCGACAAGTATTTTTCTTTCTCACATCCTTCATCTAAAAGTAGGATTTTCTTGCTATTGGACAGGATAAAAAAATGAACATTGACTAAGCTTCAATCTATCAATAACACAGAAGTGAATGCTTATGTTGAAGGGATACATGATTAAGTTCGCAGTTTTGTCTGCCTTTTTGGCTATTGGCGGTTGTGAATCATCAAGCCATCAGGGCACCTATGTGCTCTATAAAGACTACCGCTTGCAATCCAATAACAAAGCTTACGCCATGGGGACAAACAAGATCGCCGGTGCCGCATGGGGAGCCCGTGACACCAAGGAAGCTGCACAGCTGGCCATCGAAACCTGTAAAGAATGGGGGGGAGTCAATTGTAATATCGTTGATATCAATGGCTCTGCTGTATCGAAATAACATACAGCCCACAGTTTCCTTATCTATCTTTATTGTAAGAAGAACAGCTCGATTACCAATCGCTGTTCTTTTTTATTTTATGTCCCTGTTTTCACGCCACTACCAGCCAATTACATGAAACCTCATTATTGCCACCAGAGGAAGTAAGAACCATCAATTCAATAATTTAAATTGAATCTCACTCTGACCTCAATCAGTATTAGAATCAGGAAAAAGACTTAAGGAACAAGAATGAAAGAAACTATCCTGATCACCGGGTGCAGCAGCGGCATCGGCCGGTTTTGCGCCGAGCAACTACATGCAGCCGGGTACAATGTTATAGCCAGCAGCCGTAAGCCCGAAGATGTTGCCGAGCTTCAACAACAGGGATTGAACTGTGTCCGGCTTGATTTGGACGATACCAGTTCTATTCACGAAGGACTGAAAGAGTGCCTGGCAATGTCAGGTGGCCGTATTGATGTGCTATTCAACAATGCCGCCTACGGGCAGCCAGGCGCGCTCGAAGACTTACCGACTAATGCCCTGCGGCAGCAATTTGAAACCAACTTGTTTGGCTGGCACGAGCTGACTCAGGCCGTTATCCCACTAATGCTGAAACAAGGCAGTGGCAAAATAGTACAAAACAGTTCAGTTCTCGGGCTGGTCGCCATGAAGTACCGCGGGGCCTACAATGCCAGTAAGTTCGCTCTGGAAGGCTATACCGACACGCTTCGCCTTGAACTCGGGGATGATACCCCAATCCATGTCAGCCTGATTGAACCGGGACCGATTGAAAGCCACTTCAGGGAGAATGCCAAAAGGAAATTTGAACAGTATATCGACCTGGACAACTCCCGCCACCATATAAGTTACAGGAAAACACTGGATCGCCTCGGCAAGTCCTCGCCATCCAGTAAGTTTACCCTGCCACCAGAGGCGGTGCTGAAACCATTAAAAGAGATCATCGCAAGCAAGCGGCCGAAACCTCGTTATTATGTCACCCAGCCCACCTATATCTTCGGCTTCTTGCGCCGCCTGTTGCCAACACGCAAACTAGACCAACTACTTAGCAAAAGTGTCTAAATTGCTTTCTTCATTTCTCAATCACGGAGACACACATTAAAAGCTCTGTGATTGAGGCATGACGAAATACGCCCCTTATCAAACACTATCCTAAAACCTGAGAATCAAAACAACTGCTTCATAAATGCCATTTTTGAGTTAGTTAGAACACAATAAAAAGCACTTAATAGCTTAAAAGTGATAATTCTAGCCAAAAAAGCAAGAAACGTCATATTTGTGTCATGTTAAGCGGTTATTTTATACCTGTAGATTGAAGGGGGAGCCTAGAAATCCCCGTTATAAGCACTCTTCCAATTACTGATACTTAACAGGTATGGTCATGACACTGCGCCAAATCAACCTTCTTTGTGTATGTTTGACACTCGCCCTAATGCTGACAATACATAATTAAAAAGGAGAGCCGGGCTCTCCTTTTTAATTTCTGCGCCACAAACACACAAAACCGATTCCCTTTCTATTTCCTCGAGAAAGCACATTCCACAGACTACTTTCTCCACCGTCTTGCATTCTTCCCCCTTGATTTCTCAACATAATCCCCCATAACTATTAGCAAAGGCCGATAAAGTGAAGAGCAGCAACATGTATGAGAAACTAGCAATCGAACTAAATGAACAAAACCTGCAACAAGTTATTGAAACCTCGATGCAGACTCCGGTCGCGATCAGTTTCTGGGCGCCATCCATGCCGGAAACCGTTGAGGTCAACAACATTCTGGAAAAAATCGCTGCGCAATATCAGGGACAGCTGGTACTGGCAACGCTAGACTGTGAAAGCCAGCAAATGGTTGCAGCTCAGTTCGGTGTTCGCGGTTTGCCAACTGTTGCACTATTTAAAAACGGTCAGCCGGCTGATGGTGCGGCAGGCCCGCAAACAGAAGAAAGCCTGCGCGAAATGCTGACCAAACACCTGCCAAGCCAGGAAGAGCTTCAGCTTAAACAAGCACTGGCACTCGTCGACAGCCAGCAATATAGCCAGGCCCTGCCGATACTGCGTGAACTGGCAACCAAATTTGACCAAAACAGTATTATTAATCTGGCTATCGCCGAATGCCTGATTGAAACATCACAATATGATGAAGCGGAACCTCTGCTAGCCGCTATTCCTATGCAGGATCAGGATGCAAAATTCAAAGGCCTTATCGCCAAAATGGAATTGCACAAGCAAGCCAGCGACTCCCCGGAAATCCGCCTTCTGGAACAAAAGCTGGAAGCCGAGCCATCCAATACCGAAATAGCCTACGAGCTTGCCGTCCAGTACAGTCAAGTTGAGCGAGCCCAAGAAGCCCTTGAGCTGCTGATTACAATCCTGCGCAAAGACATGAACTTTGCCGATGGCAACGCCAAGAAAACCATGATGGATATATTGTCTGCCCTTGGCCAGGGCAATGCGATTGCCAGCCAATATCGCCGCCAGCTATACTCTCTGCTGTACTAATCAACAAAAAGCCGCGAACACTGTCGCGGCTTTTTTCAAGGCACACTGATTCAAGACGACTTCGCGTGTTGGCACAGCCCTTCGATAATCGGACAGCGGGCACTGTCATCGCCCGGGCACTGTTTGGTCAGTGCCTCAAGGGTGTTTTTCATCTTCATCAGCTCCGCAATCTTATCGTCTATCTCTGCCAGCTTATGCTCCGCCTTGGCTTTCACATCTGCACTCCTGCGTTGCGGATCTCGCGAAAACGCCAGCAAATCACGGCACTCATCCAGCGTAAAGCCCACCAAGCGTGAACGGCGGATCAGAAGCAGCTCATCAATATTCGTCTGGCTATAATAGCGATAGCCGTTACTCGATCGGGCCGGCGTACTAATGATCCCTTTATCTTCATAAAAACGGATAGTCTTCGCGGTCAACCCTGTCTGCTTGGCAACCTCACTGATGTTCACATCTCATCCTTACAGTTTCTGGAAGGTTATATATTTATTATTCCGTTATCTGCCGCCAAAAAGCAACCAGGTTCCCGCATTTCAGAATGTCTTACAGCACTTTCAACAATATCATTGACATTCCACTTGCTGGAAGGTTTATTCTCATGCCATCGTTGTAATTACGACTGAGGAAACAGTCGTTCAATCGCTATTTTTCATAGCTAAGGTGAGACACATGGCTGAGTTTATTCTCCCTCTCAGCAAGGTTCGCTGCATGAATTGCGCAGGAAAAATCAAAGCATCATTAACAGCCCTGCCCGGCATCGAATCCGTTGAGGTTGATACCAATCAGGCGATTGTCCGCGGGGAAACCGCTCTCTCTCCCCTTCTGCAAGCGATTACAAAACTCGGCTATGAAGCCGGCTTTCACCATTCGCTAGGTCTTAGCGGGCTGTCATGCTGCAAATGTGTGAAAAAGGTTGAAACTGAACTTGCCACCAACCCGCAAATTGCCGACTTCACCGTCACAAAAAACCATTTGTCTGTCTCGGGAACCATCTCCGAACAGGCGTTGATTGCCATCATTGAAAAACTGGGCTTTCAAGCAATCACACGCCAGCACTACAAGCTGCCACTTAAAGGATTATCATGCGGAAAATGTGTCGCCAAACTGGAAGCCGCTTTTGCCGACAGCCCGGAGATTGAGCAGTTTACCGTCAGCAAGAACCAGGCTGATATCACAGGCACTCTTAGCCAAGAAGCAGTTACCGCTATCATCGAAAAGACAGGCTATCAGGTTGCAGATGATCACCTCATCACTTTAGCGCTATCAGGCCTGAACTGCGGGAAATGCGTGGCAAAAGTCGAACAAGCTCTGAAAGAAAATCCTCAAGTTTCAAGCTATCAAGTCAGCAAAACCCAAGCGGAAATTACGACCACAGCCGCAGCAGAAAGCCTTATGGCAGGGATAAAGGAGCTAGGTTTTTCTGCCGAACAGCAAAAAGTAACCAGCGAAACGAGTGTATCACCTGATGCTGAAGCAATTTTGGCACCGGAAGTAGCACTAGAGACAGAGACAACAAAAGCAGGCAAGACTCAAACGATTATCGATAACGATACAGCTAACGTCGATAACTCTTTCCAGCTACTACTCTCGGGCATGACCTGTGCCAGCTGCGTAGCTTCAGTCGAAAAAGCCATCCGCAAGGTTCCCGGTGTCACCCATGCCAATGTCAATCTGGCCGAAAGAACCGCTCTGGTTAATGGCCATGCCCCTGTAACTGCCGTGATCTCAGCCATCACCGAGGCGGGCTACGGTGCCGAACAAAGTGAAGACGAACAAAGCCGCCGCCAGCGACAACAACAGCAAAACGAACAGACCTTCCGCCAGCACTTACGTAATGCCTTTATCGCCTTAAGTGTCGGGATCCCTATGATGGCATGGGGTCTCTTCGGTGGCAGCATGATGATTGACTCCACCGCCAGCCAAATCGGCTGGGGATTGGTCGGGCTTGTGACCTTCAGCCTGCTCTGCACCATCGGTCGCCATTTCTATGTCAATAGCTGGAAGGCCTTCAAGCACCACCGCGCGACGATGGATACTTTGGTCGCCCTGGGAACGGGAGCAGCCTGGATCTATTCAATGATTGTGGTACTGATCCCAACTATCTTTCCGGATCAGGCCCGCCATGTATATTTCGAAGCATCTGTGATGATCCTCGGTTTGATCACCCTAGGTCATGCCCTTGAGGCCCGTGCTCGCAGCCGCACCTCGAAAGCTCTCGAGCAGCTTATTGATCTGCAACCACAAACCGCCATTATCGTGGCCGACGGCAGCGAGCGAGAAGTCCCGTTAACCGAAGTGAAAGTCGGCATGTTGCTGCGCCTGCATCCGGGCGCCAAGGTGCCAGTAGATGGGCGCATAGAAGAGGGTCAAAGCTACCTCGACGAATCAATGCTGACCGGCGAACCGCTCCCGGCCAATAAACAGGCGGGTGATAAACTCCATGCCGGTACGATCAACCAAAACGGCAGCTTGCTGTTTCGTGCCGAACAAATTGGCAACGACACCATGCTCGCCCGTATCATCAACCTGGTACGTCAGGCACAAAGCAGTAAACCAGCCCTGGCCCGACTGGCTGATACCATTTCGGCAATATTCGTTCCGTCTGTCATGATTATCGCCATTATTACTGCCGTGATCTGGTATTACATCGGCCCTGAACCGTCATCCATTTATATGCTGGTTACCGCAACAACAGTTCTGATCATCGCCTGCCCTTGCGCCTTAGGTCTGGCTACCCCGATGTCCGTTACTGTCGGGGTTGGTCGCGCAGCCGAATATGGCGTCCTGATCCGAAATGCAGAAGCCATGCAAATTGCCGCCAGTGTCAATACTGTTGTTCTGGATAAAACCGGCACCCTGACCGAAGGCAAACCACAGGTAATCGACTGTCTGAGCTACAACAACACCGAACGTGAGTACCTGCTTACGCTAGCTGCCAGCCTGGAGCGGGGTTCAGAACACCCACTGGCCAAAGCCGTTGTTAATGCCGCCAACGAAAAATCGCTGACCCTTTTAACGCAATCAGGCTTTAAGGCCATGCCTGGCTACGGCGTTTCAGGCAAGGTTAGCGAACACCAGCTGCTACTTGGCAACAAGAAACTAATGGCTAAGCACAATGTCGATATCTCAATCGCCCAAAATGATGCTAAAGCTATTGCCAGCCAGGGAGCCACACCGATCTATGTCGCGATGGGTAATCAATTGGCTGGCCTGCTGGGGATCAGCGATCCACTCCGCGCCGACTCTGTTGCCGCCATCCAGCGCCTGAAAGAAATGAAGCTGGAAGTCGTGATGCTAACCGGCGATACAGAAACAACCGCCAAGGCCATAGCCAAGCAAGCCGGTATTGATACTGTCATTGCCGGGGTACTGCCCGATGGCAAAGCCGCCAAAATTACCGGCCTACAGCAACAAGGCAAACGCGTCGCTATGGTCGGAGACGGGATCAATGATGCTCCGGCACTGGCTCAGGCAGAGGTCGGCATCGCAATGGGTAGCGGCAGCGATGTGGCAATTGAAAGTGCCCAGCTGACCCTGATCCGTCACTCACTACACGGGGTGGCAGATGCGCTTCAGCTTTCATCTGCCACACTCAAAAATATGAAACAAAACCTGTTCGGTGCATTTGTTTACAACACCCTGGGTATCCCCGTGGCGGCAGGTATCCTATACCCGCTGACAGGAGCACTTCTGAGCCCGGTCATCGCCGGTGCGGCAATGGCGTTGTCATCAATCACCGTTGTCAGCAATGCCAACCGCCTACGGTTATTTACCCCCAACCACCAGGAGAAATAATATGGTTGCAATTATTGGCTTGGCCGCCATCGCCTTTATCATCTGGTGGTTCTGGTTACACCCTGCCACCAAAAACTAAGAGCAGAAAGTTAGGGGGAAATTGTTACCACCTAGCCTAACGCCACCATTAGCCATCCAAATAGATAACTGATATAACCATTGTCAGTTATCTGTTTTTCATTAGGCTGCTATGTTCAAGTCGTTATTATCCAAAGCCCTGTTTATTCTTCCTTTTGTCGCCGGATCGGCACTTGCCGAGCCTATGGTCTGGCTGGCAAAAGATGCCCAGCGACAGTTTGTCCTGCTCGGTTCAATTCATGCTGGCGAACCGGATTTCTACCCGCTACCACAAGCATTTCTTGATTACTGGCCCAAAGCTGATGGTCTGATCGTTGAAGCCAACGTGCTCCAACCTGTCGATATAACACTCGACAACACGATCCCTGCCAGCGACGCTTTACTAAATCCCCGAGACAAAGAATCACTGGCAAAAATCGCCAAACAAACAGGGCTTCCCTACCTACCACTAATTCAGAGTCCACCATGGCTCACCGCCATCAACCTGCAAATGGCCATGGTTTCGACTGCTGGCCTATCCCCGGATAAAGGGATCGATATCGTTCTACTCAAACGGGCCCAACAACAAAATTTGCCCATTCATGAGCTGGAGGGAGTACGCAAACAGCTGAGCCTGATGGAAAAGCTACCGGATCATGGCGAAGATATTCTGCTCACCACTATCCGAGACTGGGATACAATGCAGTCGCAACTTTCCTGCCTCATCTCCGCCTGGAAAGCAGGTGATCGCCAACGTCTCCACTCTCTGTTTGAAGACAGCCAATACACAGAAGCTACCGATGAAAAGCTAATCTTCGAACGCAACCGAAACTGGGCACAGCAACTTACCCATAAACAAAATTACCGCCAAGGGACTTATCTTGTTGTCGTCGGTGCTCTCCATCTGTTCGGTGAACAAGGATTGCCGTCATTACTGGCTAAACAAGGAATGAAAGTGACACAGCTAACGAAGGGACAGCAGGCAAACTGCCAATAAAAAAGAGGGTAGAGAAAACTTTTACGAAGCGCTGAAACGAAAAAAGCCTCGTCAATGACAAGGCTTTAAATAGTGGTCGGTGAAGAGCCAATTCAAGGTCTTGAGAACACCCGACCCTCTGGTCCGCTTTATTACCAAGAGCTTGCGATGCCCTACCAAACTGCGCTATTCACCAGTACGTTTAGCTTTATGGAGCGCTGAAACGAAAAAAGCCTCGTCAATGACGAGGCTTTAAATAGTGGTCGGTGAAGAGGGATTCGAACCCCCGACCCTCTGGTCCCAAACCAGATGCGCTACCAAACTGCGCTATTCA
>NZ_CANMZV010000027.1 GCF_947502415.1 uncultured Photobacterium sp.
TTGTCGCTGCCGCTCGACTTGCATGTGTTAGGCCTGCCGCCAGCGTTCAATCTGAGCCATGATCAAACTCTTCAATTAAAGTTTTGTTGATTCTTTCGAATCGGCTCAATGAATACTGATTGAGTTTCCATTACTAGAAGCTAGTAACGAGAACTCGAATTGACTGTGCCAACTTATTTTCACTACCGAAGCAGTAAACTTAAATTGTATTGGTCACTCAGCTCATTGATAAATCTTTTGACTAATCATTTCACGAGTGCCCACACAGATTGCATGGTCAAATTGTTAAAGAACGTTTGGCTAACACTTGGTGCTGGCCAGGCTGCGTATCTTACGCACCTCTTTTTTTAAGTCAAGAGCTTTTTTGATTTCATCAAAACCGCTTTCTGACTAACTTCAACGACACAAAAGGTTAACTTTTAACGCTTTTGACTTACTCATTGAAGAGACTGGCCATTCTATGCAATCTAAAAACAGTGTCAAGTACCATTTTTAGTCACTTTCTTTACCAATCAGCTTACCTACAAGTTATACACAGCTTACAAATAGCTTACTAAATGCCTGGCTGCCTTGTTGATGAGGTTGCATTATAGGGAGGCGGAGATATAAGACAACCATTTTTTCCTTTTTTATTACTGTTCGACGACGATTCAAACCAAACCCTATAAAAATGACAATAAATACACCGAAACAAGTATTCATAAAACTCGAATCAAATTCATTGCCGTAGATTAAGCGTAGTCAAAAAAATAAAAACCGGAACTTAATTAAGGTAACTTGTAAAAAGGCAGCCGCAGTCTGCCTCGACATTATGCAACATTAACAATAAAGTAAGGGTTAAGGAGATCTTCGCGATGATAGTCCAAAGCATCACCATTTAGTTGTTGCACTATTGCCCCAGCACTTTCAGCAATACATTGACCCGCGGCTGTATCCCACATCATTGTCGGCCCCAAACGTGGGTAATACTGCGCTCGACCTTCAGCAACCAAGCAAAATTTAAGAGATGACCCCACCTCAACCATTTTATGTTCACCCAAAGTACTCAGGAAACTAGTCATATCCGGGCTAGGATGAGAACGGCTACCTACAACTGTCGGCACCGTTGCCGGCCTGACCTTAATCTGATCACGTCCAGCCTTAGTCTGTAACCAAGCCTTTTCACCATTACCTAACCATGTTTTCTCCAGAGCAGGAGCATGGACAACCGCCAAAATCGGCTTTCCATTTTCAATCAAAGCAACGTTTACTGTGAATTCTCCATTTTTACGAAGGAACTCTTTAGTTCCATCCAACGGATCCACCAGCCAATAGGTTTTCCAGTATTGCCTCTCAGCCCAAGGTGTATGAGCAGACTCTTCAGTTAAGATCGGAATATCCGGAGTCAAAGAAGTTAACCGCTCAACAATAATAGCATTAGCGGCAAGGTCGGCTTCTGTCACCGGGCTGCTATCAGCTTTTTCTTCAACCTGAATGTTGCCATGATAGCGATCCATGATGGCAGCTCCCGCTTCCAACGCTATATCATAAATTGATTCGAGTAAGGTACTCACAGCAGCTCCTTTTATTAGCTGATAATCTGACGTTCTTTCAATGAACCCAAACACAGGTCAACCAACTCAGCAACAGACGCCTCCCCTGCTGATAGATAAATTTCCGGAGCATCAGGTGCCTGGTATTCCGAATCAATCCCAGTGAATTGTTTAATTTCACCTGCTCGTGCTTTTTTATACAAACCTTTTGGATCACGCTTCTCGCATTCAGCTAAAGGCGTGTCGACAAAAACCTCTAGAAACTCTCCATCCGGCAACAAGTCCCGCACCAACTGACGTTCTTGGCGATGTGGCGAAATGAAGGCCGTAAGCACAATCAGGCCAGCATCCGTCATTAACTTGGCCATTTCACCTATACGGCGGATATTCTCGCGGCGATCCTCAACCGAAAAACCAAGATCTCGACAAAGGCCATGTCTGACATTATCTCCATCAAGCAGGTAGGTATGGTAGCCCAACTCTGCCAAACGAGACTCCAAAACACCAGCCACCGTCGACTTCCCAGCTCCGCTCAATCCAGTAAACCACATAACGCAAGGTTTCTGGCTTTTTTGCTGGGCACGAAAAACCTTATCAATCTGATGGCTATGCCATACAACATTCTCATCCTGAGGCCGAACTACCGCTGTCATAATCGACTCCGTATCAAAATATACTTTTATATTAGGGGTAAAAAGGAAACAGCAGTGGGATCAGCAAAAGTACTACGAACGAATATACCACCGAGATCGGTAACCCCACTCGCAGATAGTCCCTGAGCTTGTAATTTCCAACGCTATAAACCAATAGGTTCGTCTGGTAACCATAAGGGGAAATAAAACTTGCACTCGCCCCGAACAAAATCGCCATAATAAAAGGCATCGGGTCTGCGCCGTAACTAAGTGCCAAACTGTATGCTATGGGAAAAGACAAAGCTGCAGCCGCGTTGTTCGTCACCAGCTCCGTCAAGACCAATGTCAGCAAATAAATGGCAATCAAAGCCCCGTAGATCCCCCAGCTATCAAAGGAGGCCATCAACATATTGCCAATTCGCTCCGAAAGCCCGCTAGACAACATCAGTTGCGCCAACGACAAAGCAGAACCAACAATCACAATAATATCGACAGGAAACCGGCGCCTGATTTCAGCAAAAGTAATAATGCCTGTTACCACCAAGACTAACAAATAGGCGGCTAACCCATTAATGATCGGAAAAACATCAAGCAAGGCTGCAGCAATAACGCCCATAAATCCAGCCAGTACCCCAAAACTCTTACTGCTGTCGAGCCGAGCGCTCGAATCCAGTCCGTTAACCAGCACAAATTCTCGATTAAGCTGTCGCTTCTTTTCTTTAAACGTTTTTCCCGGAACGACAACCAAGGTATCACCGGCATGAAGCTCAATATTGCCAAGCCCACCAGCCAGACGTTCATGCCCACGGCGTATAGCAACCACGACCGCATCAAAACGCTCCCGGAAACGGGCACTTTTCAACGTCTTGCCACGAATTCCTGCAGAATGGCTAACAATCACCTCCAGCATTGACTGCCCATTAAGGTGGTGCTGACCAAACAAATGCAGTCCGTGGATTTCCTGCAGAGTCGCAACGCTTTCAACATCACCACAAAACAGTAAAATATCTCCGACGATTAGCCGGGTATCCGGACATACCGGAGCCAAGGTTTTGCCGTCACGGATCACCTCAGCCAAAAAAAGGCGACGCAGTGCACGCAAGCCATTCTCAGCCACCGTTTTACCCGCAAGGGGCGACCCCCCTTCTATCCGAGCTTCAAGAAAATAGGGCAAGTCATCCTGACTGTTATCATCATAGCTCGGTAAAAGGTGACTGAGTGGAATAAGGATAAGTAAGCCGATTACCAACACAGCCAGACCTATCGTCGTCGGAGCAAAAAAACCCAGGCTCGGCAAACCGGCATCTTCCACAAAACTATTAATGATGAGGTTGGTCGATGTTCCGATCAGAGTAAGGGTCCCGCCAAGAATTGCGGTATAGGAAAGCGGGATTAGCAATCGGGATGGCGCATGGCGCTGATTTCGCTTAATAGCACCAATCAACGACACCACCACAGCTGTATTATTGGTAAAAGATGATAAGAAAGCGGTCGATAACCCAAGCTTGGCAACCACTGTTGATTGGCCGCCCTGTGAAATTTGACGGCCAACCCAGCTGATCAAACGGGTTTTTTCCAGCGCAACAGAAACAAGGATCAGCAACACTAAAGTTAATAATGACGAATTAGTAAAGTTACCAGCCAGAGTCGGCAACTCTATCATCCCTGCCTGAAAACCGACGAAAGCAGCACCGGCAAACAAATAAGCCGGTTTGATCCGCGTCATCAGCAGGCAGGTGACGATCACCATTATCATCGCAAGAACCATTCCTTGTTCCCAGCTCATTACATCATCCCAGTAACTTGCTGATATCTTTTGCATCCCAGTGAGGGAAATGCTTACGGATCAGCGCATTTAACTCAACTTCAAACGCACTGATAGAATGAACTTGCGAACTCTGCTGCCCGGACAGAGCTTCTCGAACCATTCCTGCCCCGACAGTCACATTGCTCAAACGATCAATCAGGATAAAGCCACCGGTATCAGTACAATTCTGATAGGCATCGACCGCAATAGCCTCATTGAGTGCCACTTCACACAAACCTATTCCGTTGAGAGGCAAGCTGTCGACAGCAAACGTCTCAAGGTTATTAATATCGACCTGATGCCGAATCACCTCAACAGCTCCTATGGTCTTCTTACCGGCAACCTTAATATCGTACTGCCGCCCGACTTCTAACGGCGCTTCTGACATCCAGACAATATCCGCCAACAAATGGCTGCTGAGTGGCACTTCATCACTTTGCGCCACCAGCGTATCACCTCGACTGATATCAATTTCATCGTTTAAAGTGAGGGTAACCGCCTGACCCGGATAAGCCTCTTCCAAATCACCGTCGAAGGTCACAATTCGAGCAACCGTCGAGGTTTTTTCCGAAGGTAATACCTTTACATTATCCCCGACTTTGACATTCCCGGAAGCCACTGTGCCAGCAAATCCCCTAAAATCCAGATTAGGTCTATTCACATACTGCACAGGAAAACGAAATGGCTTAATTTCTTTCTCCTGGCCGATATCGATGCTTTCCAATATCGCTAATAATGGCTCACCCTCATACCACGGAGTTTGCAAGCTACGCTCAACAACATTGTCGCCATCCAAAGCAGATAGCGGCACCAACGTGATATCCAGATCCGCGTTCAGTTTATCGGCAAACGCCAGGTACTCATCCTTAATAGACTCAAAGCGCGACTGTTCAAAGCCAACCAAGTCCATCTTGTTTACGGCCACGACAAAATGACGGATCCCCAGCAGACTGGCGATATAAGAATGACGACGAGTCTGATCAAGCACACCTTTACGGGCATCTATCAAAATCACGGCCACATCACAGGTTGAAGCCCCCGTTGCCATATTACGAGTGTACTGCTCATGGCCAGGGGTATCGGCAATAATAAATTTGCGCTTCTTGGTCGAAAAATACCGATAAGCGACGTCAATAGTGATCCCTTGCTCACGCTCAGCTTGCAGACCATCAACCAACAGAGCCAGATCAGGCTTATCACCTGTAGTTCCGACTTTCAGGCTATCAACGTGGATCGCCGCCAGCTGATCTTCATAAATCTGCTGGGAGTCATGTAACAAGCGACCAATCAGAGTACTCTTACCATCATCCACCGAGCCACAGGTCAAAAATCTAAGCAGGGACTTGTTTTGATGCTGATCCAGGTAAGCTTCGATACCCAGCTCCGCGACTTGTTGTTCAATTGCGCTATTCATTCATCCTCTCCTTAGAAGTAGCCCTGGCGTTTTTTCAGTTCCATCGAACCTGACTGATCATGGTCAATCGCCCTGCCCTGACGCTCACTCGATGTTGCCACCAACATTTCCTCAATAATGCCGGGCAGCGTATTGGCCTGCGACTCAATAGCACCGGTCAACGGATAGCACCCTAAAGTACGGAAGCGCACACTTTTATGCTCAATTTCTTCGCCCGGAAGCAGCTCCATACGATCGTCATCAACCATAATCAACATACCGTCACGATTAACAACAGGACGCACCTCGGACAAATAGAGTGGCACGATATCAATACCTTCTAAATAGATGTATTGCCAGATATCCAGCTCAGTCCAATTGGAAAGCGGGAACACACGTATGCTCTCGCCTTTATTGATCTGACCGTTATAAGTTTTCCATAGTTCTGGACGTTGGTTTTTCGGATCCCAGGTATGATTTTTATCGCGGAATGAGTAAACACGCTCCTTTGCCCGAGACTTTTCCTCATCACGGCGGGCACCGCCAAATGCGGCATCAAAACCATATTGGTTCAATGCCTGCTTGAGGGCCTGAGTTTTCATGATGTCAGTATGTTTGGAAGAACCATGTTTGAACGGGCTGATCCCCATAGCCAAACCTTCCTGGTTCTTATGGACCAGCAAATCGAAGCCGTACTTTTTCGCCGTACGATCACGGAACTCAATCATTTCGCGGAACTTCCAGTTCGTATCGACATGAAGAAGAGGAAATGGGATCTTACCTGGATAGAATGCCTTTCGAGCCAAATGCAGCATCACTGATGAATCTTTCCCGATGGAGTACATCATTACAGGGTTATCAAACTCGGCAGCCACTTCACGGATAATATGAATACTCTCCGCTTCCAACTGCTTGAGGTGGGTAAAACGTTTGGGGTCCATCACTCTCTCCATACTATGCCAGCTTCACTACAGCGGAGTGCTGTGGTTGCTGCTCCTGCTTTTCGAACCAATGTAGTTTTTCAGATAAATTCACAACTTCTCCCACCACTATCAGGGCTGGGGAAGCCGAATGTTGAGCTAACTGAGCCAACTCATGAAGCTGACCTTTCAAAACTTTTTGATTTTTCTGGGTACCGCGCTCAATGATGGCCACAGGTGTTTCAGGGGCACGACCGTGTGTAATTAACTGTAGTTCAATATCTTGCGCTTTAAGCAGCCCCATATAAATGACCAAAGTTTGCTTATCTCGGGCAAGGGTAGACCAGTCAAGCTGATCGCTATCTGGCTTAAGGTGACCGGTAATAAACATTGCAGTCTGAGCATAATCACGATGGGTCAGCGGGATCCCCGCATAGGCTGTTGCCCCGGCTGCTGCCGTAATCCCCGGTACAACCTGAAACGGAATACCGGCATCAAACAACACTTCCAACTCCTCGCCACCACGACCAAAGACAAACGGATCACCGCCTTTCAGACGAACTACCCGCTTCCCCCGCTGGGCGTAATGTACCAACAGCTGGTTGGTCTCTTCCTGTGGCACACTGTGGAAGCCGGCCTTCTTACCAACACAGATCAACTCTGCATCACGGCGAACCAAATCCATTACCTCGTCGGACACCAAGTAGTCATACAGGACAACATCGGCTTGTTGCATCAATTGCAATGCCCGTAAAGTCAGCAGCCCCGCATCACCTGGACCGGCACCAATCAACGCCACCTGTCCTTGCGGCTCAACCTTTTTCGACAGAGAGTGCAACTCATGTTCGGCTTCTTGATCCTGCCCAGCAGCGACCAACTCCGAAAAACGTCCGTCAAAGGCTTGCTCCCAGAAATGACGACGAGCAGTCAGCGTCGTTATGTTTTTTGCCAGTCGAGTCCGGAATTTCCCGGCTATTTCTGCCATTCGTCCCAGGTGCTGAGGTAAGAGCGATTCGAGCTTCTCACGGATCAAACGAGCAAGCACCGGGGCTTGGCCTGAGGAAGAAATAGCGACAATGATCGGCGAGCGATCAACAATAGAAGGGACAATAAAGCTGCAACGCTGGGTATCATCAACCACATTCACCATCACCTGGCGCTGGTTGGCTGATTGGTAAACCAGAGCATTGACTGCCTTGCGGTCAGTCGCGGCAATCGCCAGAAAAATACCGTCAAGATATAAGGGAGAAAATTCTTCGGCAAGGAAAGTAATATCACCGGCCTGCAAGGCTCGTTGGAAATCTGCATTTAATTTGGGCGCAATGACTCGAACATCCGCCCCCGCCTTTAACAGCATGCGGGTTTTGCGCCATGCAACATCACCACCGCCGACAACCAGGCAAGGCCGATGTTTCAAGTCTGCAAAAATTGGCAAGTAATCCATTCCAGCGCCCTCAAGTCCTATAACTAAAAGCACTATAGTTGGGCTGGGATATTACTTGAAATTCTATAATTTCATTTTTTATTCCAAAAAGTTTGGAATAGACATAAATACAGTGAATACCGCCACGAAAATGGCGAAGTTTAGTTAATCAATATAAAAATAGCAGTAATTACATAGATGTAAGGCATGGACTCATATTGCCACTAGGCTAATTGGGCTTATGTTATGCCTTTTTTGTATTAGTTGTCAGAACCAAACCTAGTGAAATAATAAGCATAATTAGTTTTTGTCTTCTTTTTCGAGCAAAAAATGCGATTCCAAACACAATAAGGTAACCAGCTCACGAAACAGCGACATCTTTTTTGATACCTTAAGCACGCTTTTTCTGTTCTATATCCTGGAGATAACCATGAAACTATCAGCCAAGCCGCTGTCGATTGCTGTACTTGGTGGCCTGCTAGCCATGGCTGGCCCAGCCACCGCTGAAACAATCAAATTACGTATCTTGGAAACAACCGATATCCATACCAATGTTATGGATTACGACTACTACAAAGATAAACCAACCCTGAAAACGGGTTTGGTGCGTACGGCAACGCTGGTGAAAAAAGCCCAAGCCGAGGTCATCAACAGTATCCTGGTTGATAACGGCGACTTAATTCAGGGAAGTCCTATGGGTGACTACATGGCGGCAAAAGGTATCAAATCTGGTGAAATTCACCCGGTTTACAAAGCCATGAACCAGCTGGACTATGAAGTTGGTAACCTGGGCAACCATGAATTCAACTATGGCCTGGATTTCCTGAAAACGTCGTTGGAAGGAGCTGACTTCCCTTACGTTAATGCCAATGTCTACGATCTAAAAACAGACAAGAACCTGTTCACGCCTTACATTATCAAGACGCACACCTTCAAGGATACTGATGGTGTCGAGCACGACGTCAAAGTCGGCTACATTGGTTTCGTTCCACCGCAAATCATGATTTGGGATAAAAAGAACCTGGAAGGCAAAGTCGAAGTCAAAGATATCAAGCAAACCGCTGAGAAGTTTGTGCCGCGAATGAAAGCGGAAGGCGCAGACATCATTGTCGCGATCCCTCACTCAGGCGTCACTGCCGACCCATATAAAGTGCTGGCAGAAAACTCAGTGTACTACCTCACCGAAGTTGACGGTATTGATGCTATCACCTTCGGCCACTCCCATGCTGTCTTCCCAAGCAAGGCTTTCGCCAGCCTGCCGAATACCGACATAGAAAAAGGCACTATCAACGGCGTACCTGCTGTTATGCCTGGACGCTGGGGTGACCATCTGGGCGTAATCGACCTGGTACTGGAAAAAGCAGGTAATGACTGGACAGTTACTGGCGCTCAAACCGAAGCACGTCCAATCTATGACAAATTCAAGAAAAAAGCCTTGGTAGAAGCCGACACCGACATGGTTGCCGCCTTAAAGGCAGATCACAAAGGTACCCGTGAATTCGTCAATCAACCAATCGGCAAAGCCAGTGATGTTATGTACAGCTACCTGGCATTGGTACAGGACGATCCAACCGTACAGATCGTCAGCATGGCCCAGAAAGATTATGTCGAGCGCTTTATTCAGGGCGATCCGGATCTGGATGGTATTCCGGTTCTGTCTGCAGCTGCGCCGTTCAAAGCCGGTGGTCGCGGTAACGACCCAGCTAACTTCACCGAGGTCGAATCAGGCCAGCTGACATTCCGTAATGCTGCCGACCTTTACCTCTACCCAAATACCCTGGTAGCGATGAAAGTTACCGGTAAAGAAGTGAAAGAGTGGCTTGAATGCTCTGCTGGTCAGTTCAACCAAATTGGTCTTAACAGCACGGCACAGCAAAGCCTGATCAACTGGGACGGCTTCCGTACTTATAACTTCGATGTTATCGATGGTGTTAACTACAGCATCGATATCTCCCAACCGGCCCGTTATGACGGTGACTGTAAGCTAGTAAATAACAAAGCCGAACGCATCAAAGAGCTGAGCTTCAACGGTAAACCCGTTGACCCAACACAGACATTCATCATCGCGACCAACAACTACCGCGCCTACAGCGGCAAATTTGCCGGTACTGGTGAAGCCTTTGTGGCATTTGCTTCACCAGATGAAAACCGTACCGTGGTAGCCGACTTCATCAGCCGTATCAGCAAAGAAAAAGGCCAAGTAGTACCAAGTGCCGACAACAACTGGCGCTTTGCTCCGCTTAAAAGCGACAAAAAACTGAATGTAACATTCGAAACCTCGCCAAGCGACAAAGCTGCACAGTTTATCAAGGGCAAGGGCCAATACCCGATGGAAAAAGTCGCGACTGACAAAGTAGGCTTTGCGATATACCGCATAGATCTGCAAAAGTAATTACTGACATTCTGTCACTCTGAAAATACCGCGGCCTGACCCGCGGTATTTTTTTGCTATGATGGCAAAATATCTATCTTCAATGATCGCCAATATGAAAGAGTCCCTATACCAATTTCTCAGCCAGCTAGGCGCGACGCAAGAGACAATCGAGCAGGCTGTTGCTCTGGCTGAACCAATGGAACTACCGACCCGGCATGTACTCCTTAACCAAGGGGAGTCACCGGCTTACTGCTACTTCCTGCTTGAAGGTTCATGTCATGCTTGCTACCTCACCGCCGAAGGTAAACAATTCAGTAAAGAGTTTTACTGGGATCAGGATGTTCTGATCGGCTTCGAAAGCCTGATCAGCGGACAACCGTCTCCATACTTATTGGAAACCCTCTCTGCCAGCAGACTGTTAGCCCTGCCAATCAGCCTGCTTAATCAATGGCGAGATGAAGGCAACCCGCTTTATATCCGCCTATTGGAACGTCAGTTAATCTATAAAGAACAAAAAGAAAGATTTATGCTGATGCACAGCCCTGAAGAACGTTATCAACTTTTTGCCGCCAACTTTTCTGATCTTCAGACCCGAATTGCGGATTACCAAATTGCGTCTTATCTGGGGATCACGCCTATCAGCCTTAGTCGGATCAAGAAGCGGCTTGAAGAGGAATAATACCAAACTGAATAATTTGAACGGCGCTTAACAAGCGTTAATGCCAGGAAGGCAAGCGACAGCTAATCTGCTGTAAACACTAATTTCAGCCAGGGAGAAAAACGATGCAATGGCAATGCCTGCCTTTCGAACAACTGAACACCCACCAGCTCTATGATCTGCTGAAACTCAGGGTCGATGTCTTTGTTGTCGAACAAAACTGCCCTTACCCAGATCTGGACGACAATGACCACCTAGCTGGTACACATCACTTGCTGGGTTACCAGAACGACCAGCTCGTGGCCTACCTGAGACTACTGCCGCCGGGTACCACTTATTCCAACGCCAGTATCGGCCGGGTCCTAACAGCAGAATCTACTCGGGGAACCGGGGGTGGGCATGATCTAATTCGCCAGGGGCTTGAACATGCAGAACAGTTATGGCCTGACCAAACCATCGACATCGGAGCCCAATCCCACCTCCAGCATTATTACGCCCGTTATGGCTTCGAGACCATTTCTGAGGAATACCTGGAAGACGGTATTCCTCATATCGACATGAGGCTGGGCAAAGGCATTGTCTGTGACTAGGCTCTCCCCTGTCGCCATCGGAGTACTGCTCCTCATGTTGGGCAACCTGTCATCATCCTTATCAGATGTAGCTGTCAAACTACTGGAGGGCGGGATCAGCGCCTTTCAGTACATGTTCATCCGCCAGCTACTCAGTGTCCTCTTCGTCTTGCCGCTCTGGCTGAAGCTGGCGCCGGCACAGCGAGCTATCGGCATGGCTACTGAAAGAAAAACCGGAACGTTCGAAAGTACTGGCCACCCTAACCGGCTTTTTCGGTGTCCTGGTGAGAAAACTACCGGCACAGCAACCTGTTATTGCTACCCAGTTCTGGACCGGCGTGTTCTCCCTGCCTGTTGCCGGCGTGCTGGCTGCCAACTTTTGGCACCCCATCACCGTTGTGGAACTCGGTCTGATTGCTGCCAGTGCTTTATTTATTCTGGGCTATCATGGCTGCAGTGTTGCAGCCTACCGCCGCGCCGAAACTGGCCGCCTGGGGCTGATTGAATATTCTGGACTTGTTTTTGTCACCCTTATCGGTATTACCGGGTTCAATGAGGTGCCCGACCTCCTGACAAGTTTGGGGATCATTCTAATCATTCTTCCGATGATGCCCTTGGACTTCCGATGATGCCCTTGGAGCGATTACGTCGGAATCCAACACAGACGACTTCGGCAAATAGCAGTGACACCCAGATAGCAAAAAAGGCCGCGTAGCGGCCTTTCCTTCAATTCAATGCAAACCTTACTGGCTGCGGACAAAACTGCCGTCAGAACGACGGAAAAACATCACTGGCTCACCACTGCGACTTTCAATTTGCAGCGCATCCAACCCGCCATCCTCAGTTTGCTTATAGCGCAGCCATTGTCCGGCCTTGATCCGGCTTAACGGCTTACCCTTACCTTCAATCGCAGCAACAGCATATAGATCGGCCAGTGGTAAGGAGTTGTCACGGAAGATATTTGCCATCGTTTCCCCCTTATTAACCTCATACTGGTACCACTCCTGTGCCATGGGCTGCTGGTGCGCAGGAGAAGCAGGCTCTGATACCGAAGCGGTTGTACTGGCAACCGGACGTTTTGGTGATGCAGGCTCTACACGCTGGCTAACCGGCGGCAATTCTTGCTGACTACCACCCAGTTTTAACTCGACATCGCGCCGTTGAGGCTCACCGCTATTCACGGTCGACGGCGCGTCACTGGCTGGTATAACCGACAAAATAGCCACAACAGGGACCAGGACAGCCAACGCCCGACGGTGTAGTTTCGGCAAACTCAACCATTTGGCTTTTAATAATGCCAACTTTGCCTGATGGTGCGTTTTGTAAACACCAAAACTTGCCTTGTTAAGGGAAAAACTAGGCAGTTTAAATTCTCTTTTTTTCTTCGAACGGCGTTTGGCCTGTCCCATATACAACACTCCAGAGCATTATCGCTCACGCAATCAAACGACATCTTGCCACAAAAGTTTACCCCTAAGGGTCTAAACTGTTATCCTGCCTGCTTAAATTCACTCTACACAAAGAGATGACACCATGTCTGACATTAAACTAGATACAGTTGAAACTAAAGCAAGCTACGGTATCGGTCTACAAATGGGCCAGCAGCTAGCACAAAGCGGTCTTGAAGGCCTAAATGTTGCAGCTATCGCTAAAGGTATCGCAACTTCACTTACTGGTGAAATGCCAGAAATCGAAGTTGACGAAATCAACAATGCACTACGTGAAATCCACACTCGTGCAGAAGAAGTTCGTCAGGAACAAGCTAAAGCAGCCGCTGCTGAAGGTGAAGCATTCCTAAAAGATAACGCACTACGTTCTGAAGTTACAGTAACTGAATCTGGTCTTCAGTACGAAGTTCTTGTTGAAGGTAACGGTGAAATCCCGACTTCAGACAAGCAAGTACGTGTTCACTACCACGGCGAACTAACTGACGGTACAGTATTCGACAGCTCAGTATCTCGCGGTCAGCCAGCAGAATTCCCTGTAACTGGCGTTATCGCTGGTTGGGTTGAAGCTCTACAAATGATGCCTGTTGGCTCTAAGTGGAAGCTTTACATTCCTCAAAACCTAGCTTACGGCGAGCGTGGTGCAGGTGCTGCAATCCCTCCTTACGCAGCGCTAGTATTCGAAGTTGAACTACTAGACATCCTGTAAGACGGCCAAGTCAAACAGAATAAATCAAACGGTGCTCAGGCACCGTTTTTTATCGTACCAAACATCTACATCTCCTCTCAATACCCCAACCAAGCGTCACACACCATATAATTTCAATTTAATTTGGTACTTACGCAGCATTCCCCACTACGCTTAAACGTGAATCAAAGGACGCTTAGCGCGCTAATCAAAGGAGAATGCCATGACATGTAAGCTCAGTTTCACCCGTCGTTTACTCACAATCACCACTCTGTTTAGCTGCCTGATCTTCTCGGCCAGCAGTTCTGCATTCAGTCTCTCAGATCTATTTGGCGGCAGTGATGACAAACAACCCGAAGCCTCGACCGCCAGCAACCCGCTCACCGATATACTCAGCAGCCAGCTCGATGTCACCCCGGAACAAGCCGCGGGCGGTGCCGGAGCACTATTATCACTGGCATCAAGCCAACTTAATGGCGATCAGGCTACCGAGCTAACCCAAATGATCCCCGGAGCCGATGCCCTCAGTGCCGCTATCCCGCCGGGACTGGGTGGCCTGCTAACCAACATCGATACCATCAACCAGGTATTTTCAGCCCTGGGAATGGATGCCAGCATGGTAAGCCAGTTTGTGCCTATCGTAATGCAGTTCCTGGGCGATCAGGGAGCCAGTGCCGGGCTAATGCAATCTCTCGGCACGATTTGGAATCCAGCCAGCTAAACTGTCGCGGCAGGGAGAATAACGGAACACTCCCTGCTTCCTGTCAAAAACAAGTAAATAATTGAATAAGAACAGTTAGCAGACATTTACAGCGTTCTATTTCCCATACAACAAAAAAGCCTGAGCAGTTAGCGACTACTCAGGCTTTTAAACTTTCTCCATTATACTTTCAGTTTCTAGGTTTCCACCTAATAGAAATAAAAGCGGTCAAATCCCGGAACCTCCGTATTCACCGTCATCTTCATGTAACCCGCACTCACGCTTAAGGCCAAAGAAACGAGTATCTTCTTCTTTCATACCCGGCTCCCATTTTCGGGTCGTATGGGTATCCCCCACCGACATGTAACCTTGATCCCAAAGCGGGTGGTAAGGTAATTCATGTCGTATCAGATACTGATGGATCTCCCTGTTGCTCCAGTCAATCAACGGCAGGAACTTAAACAAACCATTCTGGATAGCCAAAATCGGCAGTGTGGCCCGCGAATCTGACTGTTCACGCCGCAAACCAGAAAACCAGGTTCCGATACTCAGCTCATCCAAAGCCCGCCGCATCGGCTCGACTTTATTGATACGATTATACTGCTTAAGCCCTTCGACACCCTGCTCCCATAAGCGGCCAAACCGAGCCTCCTGCCATGCAGAGGTCAGCTCTGAGCGATAGACATGCAGGTTCAGCGATAGTCGTTCGGTCAACAGATCAATAAACTGATAAGTTTCCGGGAATAGATAGCCGGTATCGGTCAGAATCACCGGAATATCCGGCTTCTCTCGGGTAACCATATGAAGCATCACAGCCGACTGGATCCCAAAACTTGATGCGAGCGCAAACTCACCATCCAAGTGCTCCAGCGCCCAGCGGATGCGTGATTCTGCTGAAAGCCCCTCCAGTTCAGCATTGATTTCCGCCAACTGCAAAATCTGCTCAACTTTGCTCTGTTGCCGCAGCTCTGACAACACTAATTTAGGCATAGAAATCCCTCTTTGACACCAGTACCGGCTTAATAATCCCGGCACGGATTGTGAAATCGCCAAAATCCTCACCATCTTCTCGCTCAGTTGCCCAGCGTGCCACCAAGGCATCAATCTCTTCCATTATCTGAGCTACCGTGATGTTTTCCTTGTACATCTTAGGTACCCGGGTTCCGTTACGATTCCCGCCTAAATAGAGGTTATAACGCCCCGGTGCCTTGCCCACCAAGCCGATCTCGGCAAGCATCGCCCGGCCACAACCGTTAGGACAACCGGTTACCCGTAAAATAATATTCTCGTCTTTTGCCAGCCCATGTTTAGCCAGCAGCCCTTCGACATCGGTAACAAAACCCGGCAGGAAACGTTCCGCCTCAGCCATCGCCAACGGACAGGTCGGCAGCGAGACACAAGCCATCGAATTTTTACGCTGCTCGCTGACACCATCATCGATCAGGCCGTGATCACGGGCGATCTTTTCGATCTTTTCTTTATCCTTTGCAGCCACACCAGCCACAATCAAATTTTGATTAGCCGTCATCCTGAAATCACCGGTATGAACTTTGGCAATCTCTGCCATTCCGGTCTTAAGCGACTTACCGGGATAATCCAGCAAACGACCATTTTCTATAAACAACGCCAGATGATGTTTACCGTCTATTCCTTCCACCCAGCCGATACGGTCACCGCGATCGGTAAACTCATAAGGGCGGCTCTCAGTAAAAGTAATCCCCGCCCGTTTCTCGACTTCAGCCTTGAACACATCAACTCCGACACGATCCAGCGTATATTTAGTCTTGGCATTCTTACGGTTTGAGCGATTTCCCCAATCGCGCTGGGTTGTCACCACCGCAGCAGCAACATCTAATGTTTTCGCTAACGGGATAAAACCAAAATCATCGGCTCGGCGCGGATAAGTTGACTTGTCACCATGGGTCATAGCCAAGCCGCCTCCTACCAGCACATTAAAACCAACCAGCTTGCCCCCTTCGGCAATTGCCACAAAGTTCAAATCATTGGCATGAATGTCAACATCGTTCTGCGGCGGGATCACCACCGTCGTCTTAAACTTACGCGGCAAATAGGTGCTGCCCAGGATCGGTTCCTCGTCGGTGGTTTCCACCTTTTCACCATCAAGCCAGATCTCGGCATAAGCACGGGTCTTCGGCAGCAAGTGCTCGCTGATCTTTTTCGCCCATTCATAGGCTTCTTGGTGAAGAGTGGACTCGACGGGGTTAGAAGTACACAAAACGTTACGGTTCACATCCCCGGCAGTCGCAATTGAATCAATCCCGATCTGATTCAGGGTCCGGTGCATCAGCTTGATATTTGGCTTCAGTACCCCGTGGAACTGGAACGTCTGGCGTGTCGTCAAGCGGATACTACCGTACAAACTGTGTTCTTCGGCAAACTTGTCGATCGCCAACCATTGTTTTGGTGTGATAATCCCGCCCGGCATCCGTGCCCGCAGCATCACATTATGCAGCGGTTCCAGCTTTTGCTTGGCGCGTTCGGTACGGATATCACGGTCATCCTGCTGGTACATACCATGAAAACGGATCAGCTGGAAGTTATCAGCGGTAAACCCACCGGTAATGCGGTCATTCAGGTCATCGACAATCGTACCTCGTAGAAAATTACTTTCTCGTTTCAGGCGTTCGTTATCTGATAATTTCAGCTCGCTCATTAGTACACATCCCTCTGATAACGCTTGCTCTTACGCAGCTCGCTAAGATACTGCTCCGCCTGTTCGCGGCTTTGTTTACCTTGTCGCTCAACCACGGTGACCAGTGCCTCCTGGACATCTTTCGCCATCTTATTGGCATCACCACAGACATAAATATGAGCCCCATCCTGCAGCCACTTCCACACTTGCGCTGCATGCTCCAAGATTCGGTGCTGGACATAGACTTTTTCGGCCTGATCTCGGCTAAATGCCACATCCATCTGGGTCAAAACTCCAGATTTCAGATACTTCTGCCATTCAACCTGATACAAGAAATCTTCCGTAAACGTTCGATCACCAAAGAACAACCAGTTCTTACCTGAGGCGCTACGATTCTCTCGTTCCTGAACAAAAGCTCTGAAAGGAGCAATACCGGTTCCGGGACCTATCATGATCACCGGCGTATTATCGTCCGACGGCAACTTGAAGTTATTATTACCCTCAACAAAGACTTTTACGCTGCCCCCTTCCTCCAGGCGATGTGATAAATAACCCGATGCGCCGCCCTGACGAATTTCATCGCCACTGCCGTACTCCACAACCCCAACGGTCAGATGCACTTCTTCGCCGACCTCTTCCTGACTGGAAGCAATGGAATACAAACGCGGGGTCAGCCTACGTAGCAAGCCGGTAAGCTGCTCAGCCGTCAACTTGGTTTTCTTTTCGGCCAGCACATCAATCAGCTGGGTCTGGCCGGCATAACGGCGTAGCTTGTCTTTATCTGCCACCAGCTTGGCCAGTTTTTTACTGCCGGATAGCTCTGCAAACTGAGTAACTAACTGCGGATTGGCAACCGTGATCTCATACTTGCTGATCAATGCCTGTTTCAAAGACAAGGATTCGCCATCAATTTCGATGCTCTCCGAACCGTCAAGGCCAACACGAGTAACCACAGCATCAGCCAAAGCCGGATCATTTTCATACCACACCCCCAGCGCATCGCCCGGCTGGTAACTCAATCCGGCTCCTTCCAGATCAATTTCGATATGGCGAACATCCTTACCCGAGCTACGCCCGGTAATTTTCTGATTGGTTAGCAAGGCTGCCTGATAAGGATTTTGCTTGGAATAGGCAGACACCGCCTGCTGAGTATTCGCAACAGGTAGCTGGACGACCTCGGCATCGCCAACAGATAACGTTTCCCTAACCTTATCCAGGGCCTGGTTACACCACTCGGCAGCCGGGGCATCATAATCAACATCACAATTAAGGCGCGGTAACATCGGCTCAGCACCAAGCTTGCCAAGGAAACCGTCGAAATCTTTTGCGGTCTGGCAGAAAAACTCGTAGCTGGAATCACCCAGGCCAATCACGGCATATTTGAGATTAGGCAGCTTCGGCGCTTTCTTCGATTGTAAGAATTCATGCAACTCAATCGCATCATCCGGCGCCTCACCCTCACCATGGGTAGAAGCAACAATGATGACATGGCTCTCCTTTGCCAGATTCTTACCTTTATAGTCACCGGCAGAAAAAAGTTCAGCGGCAATACCAGCGGCACCCGCCTCCTCTTTCAAGGCTTCGGCAACCCCCTTGGCATTCCCCGTCTGAGAAGCATAAATAATAGTGAGTTTACCTGCAGGCTGGGCTGCCACCACAGGTTGCTGGGCCGGTTGTAACTGCCCTGCAGGCTGAGTTTGGCTTAGCCCCCAAAAATAACCGCTGATCCACGCCATCTGTTGTGGCGTTAATTCTGCTGCGGCCTGTTGCAGCTGGCTGATTTGCTGATCATTGAGCGGACTGGCTATAGCCGAGAGTTCCTTAAGTAACATGACACGACGATCCCTATACATTGCGTAGTGTTAGATTAGCGACTCAAGGAAATAACAAGAAAGAATAGATAAGAATGTTTTATAACTTTTAGTAAGGTATAAAAGCATAAAACGGAACCGGCCTAACCTGGTATTAAGCCGGGACAATCACGCATGATGTTAAAAGGTATCAGCAATGCGTACCTGGTGGAAACCGACTTCAAAAGCCCGTTCGGTCGCGGTATCAATATCCCGGTAACACTTCTCGCTACCGGCACCGTCGGTTAGTGGCACGAAGCCCCCGCGACGATGGCGAAACTCGACGATCCAGCCATTAGCCTGAATCGAAGGCTCGATAACCGCTTCCACTATTTCACTATTGGCATATAAACGCTTCAGTTCAGTTAATGTCATCCGCCCATTTCCTGATAGTTGTATCACTTTTAAAAATGGTACAAAAAACCAAAAACAGGCAACAAAAAAGCCACGTAAAAACGTGGCTTTTATTATCTTCTATTTTAAAGCAAAGACTTAGAAATCAACTTCCACACCGGCAAACCAGCCGTCCAACTTCACTTTTCCTTCACTCTGCTTGATAAAGTCAAAGTCGTAGTCCATCACACGGTAGCCTGCACGCAAGTTAAGATCGGCAGCAATAAGAGGAAGCGTCCACTTCACACCCGCCTGGCCGTCAACTGTGCTCGTACCGTCATAGTTACCGAAGTTCAGATCACCAAATACAGATACTGGCGTCATTGGCAATCCAACCTCAACATTACCGTATAGGTTTGGCTGCCATTCGCTGAAGCTCTCGCCTACGAACTTACCGGCATTGAATTTAGACAGGGTGACACCGATATCGAACGCAATCGCATCGTTATCTAAAATCTCGTAATACGCGGTGTAATCAGTCTGGCCGAATGATACCGTTCCGGCATCGACATCAGCATAGCGAAGACGCACATTGGGAACCAATGGGATAAAGTGCTCAAGCGCAACGTAATATGATTTGTGAGTATCGCTGTCGCTGTTACTGGCACTGTTAATCTTAGCATCAGCAAACCATGCGTCTGCACCAGCCTTTACGCCTAACAGCGTGGCTGCCTGCGCCGGTACTGCCGCTGACAAAGCAACCGCCGCAGCAACCGCAGAAATAGTCAATTTGTTCATGCCGAGTCTCCGCTCTTTGTTAGAATTTTCAAATCGGCGAAGACTATACCAGATGCCGTACAAAAAAACTGCATTTCATTCTCTGCCTTATTATCTCCAGCACAAAATCAATATTCCCGACAAGAATTTTTCAGCGATTGTCCCTACCAACATCTAATTACCTACGGCGATAATGTCGGCAGTGTCGCTGCTCTGATTTACGTTCTTTATACAGCCACACCACAACAGCTATCACAATCAGCCACGGCAATAACTTGAGCATCATACCTATCATGCCAGCCAGCGCCATCACGACAAAGCCAGCAAAAACGGCAAACAGCATGCCCACCAAACTAACACCGGTAAACACCAGCACAAAGGCAAACGCCAGTACAAATAAGAATTCGATCATCTTCTGTCCTCTCTCTGCTTCGACTTTACTTATCAGTTAAATTTGCACAAACCAATAAATTTGCACAAACCAGGCCAACATGATGAATATATTTCAAATTTATATTTTTCAATCAGATACAAAAAAAGCGCGAACAGTTGCCTGTGCGCGCTATTTATTTTTAGTTATTCTCACCATCTATAATGGCGAGATTAGCCACCTGAATTAAACATCAAGATGAGCAGGAATTTTAGCTAACGCCTGCTCAAGTACTTCAATACCAGCACCTTGTTTGTGGGCATTTTCGCTGATATGACGACGCCACTGACGAGCCCCCGGCATATTCTGGAACAGGCCCAGCATATGGCGAGAAATATGGTTCAAATACGTACCGTTTGCCAACTGGCGCTCAATGTACGGGAACATAGCTTCGACCACTTCGCGACGCTTTTTCACTGGTTTATCACTGCCAAACAGGCGCTGATCGATCTCCGCCATCAGGTAAGGATTCTGATAAGCCTCACGACCAACCATTACACCATCAAGATACTCTAAGTGGGCTTCAATCTCTTCCATTGTCTTCACCCCACCATTAATTGCCATGGTCAGGTGGGAGAAATCTTTCTTCAGCTGGTAAACACGCGGGTAATCCAGAGGTGGGATCTCACGGTTTTCTTTCGGGCTCAAGCCCTTTAGCCAAGCCTTACGGGCATGGATAGTAAAGTCTCGACAACCGCCTTTCTCGCTGACAGTACCGATAAAATCGGTCAGGAATTGATAAGAATCCTGTTCATCGATGCCGATACGGGTTTTTACCGAAACAGGAATATCAGCCACCTCACGCATCGATGCCACACACTGGGCAACCAGCTCAGCTTCTCCCATCAAGCAAGCTCCAAAACGACCGTTCTGTACACGGTCTGACGGACAACCAACATTGAGATTCACCTCGTCGTAACCACGCTCCTGAGCCAACTTGGCGCAATGGGCAAGGTCCGCCGGGTTCGAGCCACCCAACTGAAGTACCAGAGGATGTTCCTCTTCATTATAAGCCAGGTAGTCTGCCTTACCGTGAATAATCGCGCCTGTTGTTACCATCTCGGTATACAGCTGTACATGTTCACTCAGCTGACGATGGAAATAGCGGCAGTGACGATCCGTCCAATCGAGCATCGGTGCCACAGAGAAACGGCAAGAGGGGTAATCACCAGCAACGCCGCTAGTTTCCTGATGTTTATCAACATTTAATGTCATTTTGAATTACCTGTAATATCGTTGAAATTGCTTGAATTTCGTTCTACAGTACCCCTCATAGTACCCCCGGCAGAGTAGGACAAATGGCATCTTTCACGGTAGAAAAACGACAACTCAAAAGCGGCGAACTGCGGTACAAAGCAACTGTTTTCGTAAAAAAGAACTCGCGGATTATACATCGTGAATCGAAAACTTTCAGGAAAAAGGATCTAGCTCGCACTTTTGGTCGTAACCGAGTACTGGAATTAGAATCTCAGGGGGGACCGGTTAACAATTCAGTATCCCTAGGGGTACTACTTGACCGATATATGAATGATGCTGATTTATGGGATAAAACTGGTCGTACTAAACGCTATGTCATCCAAATGCTAAGGGATTGCGATATAGCTAATATTGACAGCAACCAATTAAAAACAAGTGACCTGATAGAACACTGTCGAAACAGAAGATCTGCCGGAGCCAAACCCGCCACGGTTTACCATGACATCGCCTACTTACGTTCTGTCATGAAAAAGGCTACTCCTGTTTTTAATATCAATTCCAACTACTCAATTTTTGAGGAAGCCGTTCCCGTACTGATCGATATGGGACTCGTAGGTAAAAGCCAAAAGCGAACCCGGCGCCCTACTGAAACAGAGCTAGACAAACTCAGAGAAGGCCTTAAAGCGCGTCAGGACTTTCGACCAAATGGCAAAACACGCATACCGTTTATTGATATTTTGGATTTCAGCATTTTGACCTGTATGCGTATCGGTGAAGTGTGCAATGTACGATGGGAAGATTTAGATCACGATAATAGGACTATTGTAGTTAGAGATAGAAAAGACCCAAGAAAAAAGGCCGGCAACCACATGCTAGTTCCGTTACTTGGTGAGTCATTTGATATCGCACTCAATCAACCAAAGAAGAGTGAATTCATTTTCCCTTACAACCCTCGAAGTGTTTCTGCAGGATTTCAGCGAGTACGTAACGAACTCGGGATTAATGACTTAAGGTATCACGACTTAAGAAGAGAAGGGGCTAGCAGATTATTTGAGAAAGGTTTTTCTATTGAAGAAGTCGCACAAGTAACCGGTCACCGCAACATCAACATTTTGTGGCAAGTCTACACTCAACTGTTTCCTCATCGGCTTGCAGAGAAATACTAAAAAAAAAGCCACTGAATAGACAGTGGCTAAAATTTAAAATTGATTTGTAAATAGACTTATTCTTTCACTAGATTAGTCGCGACGCTTAGATCGCTGCTCTTCTAAGAGTTTATCTACTTTGTTTTGCAGGCTTTCATTTTGACTCTTTAGTAAGCTTGATTCTTGCTGCGCTACCGCCATAGCTTTATCAAGATCATAAACCAACTTCTGGGTCTCATCTAGCTTGTCATTCAAGTGATTTGTAATGGTGCCAAAACCAGTCAAAATTGCACCAAACAAAAGTACAATAATCGCGGTATTTTGAGCCGACATATCACTACGGACACTGCTTTCACTGCTAATAACTCTATCTCCTATGTCAAATGATTTAAGCTCAAGAAACGTCAAAAAGCCGAGCAGGGTTCTCCCACTCAGCCAATATAATCAAAGACATAGTAAATGTAAACGGAGCTATGGCACAAATATCGCATTTGCGCCTCAACAGCTCACATATTGAGCAGTTGCATGGTTTGGGGGTATTACATCATCGATAACATAAACATTGTGTATGCAGGCATAACTCCAAGAGCTAAAAACAGCATTACAAATTGATATGGCCTAAACGATGAGTTATTCCCATTCATGATAAGTATCCTGATTAGTATGAGGTGCGTCTAAAGTAACTATTTACAAATCAACTTTCTAACTGTACTACCGAGTACTTGGCGGAGTGCTTCGCTAGTTATAGAGTTATTATTATTTTTTATAGGATTAAGACCTAAACGGGTACTGGTCTTCGAACTATGCTAAATTTCGTCACGAGTCAATCGTTTAATTTCCATAACCAAAAATAAACCTATTGACAGTAAACTTCAAGGTAAATCGGTGATATACATCAAAATTTAACTTAAAATTCACATAACAAAAACCCCTTCGCAACACGCCTCAAATAAAAAACCACCAAATAACAAGTAGTTAGATGGAGGTTAATTTTTAGCCCACATTGGAAAGGCGGCGTATTATAATCCCTGTGATAAAAAACACAAGACAAATACAAAAAAAGAAAGGAACGTGATAAATCACATTCCCCGTGCCTCCTTTTTAACCAATAACAGTAGTGTTTGCAATCAAAAAATCATGATTATGCGAGTGATACAGACTACTACCTCATAGAAGCGCAATGCATAGTAAAAGTGCCAAGTGTTAACAATCACCCTTAACCCTCTTGTTAGCTTCATCAGAAAATGGGTTATTGGGTCATAATCAAATCTTTTTTAACTCTAAGCTCCTGATTCGAAGTTCCAACTCCTCGATTTCATGTTTCAATGTCGCACAAGTCAATTTCACCCACTTAATATCAACTTTGATAGCAGCTACAGTTGCAATACTCGAAGCTCCCCCTGTTACTGCTGCAATGATTAGTGCTTGATAAACTTCCATTACTTAAACTCGTTTCTGATCATCTCCCAAGCACCAAGGAACATCGGTAAAGTAACGCCAATGATTCCCCCATATTGCCCCCCTGTATCGGTCACAGTCGCGGTAAGCAATTCAGGATGCCCAGTAGCTAAAGCAACACCCGCACCAACAAGCGCAATCCCTTTTTTGGTTGATGGTTGGTCTAAGTCAATTTTCAATTTCTCTTTCAGGAATTTCTTCATAATAACTTACTCTTTTTCAGATACTTGACAGTGTAGGCTGCCAGCACAGCCCCCACCACGGTTACTGCAATCTTCTTGGCATCTTGCTTTGTCATGCCATTTCTACCCCTTTACGCGCCATTTTGAGCGTATAGAACGGGCCAACTTCCATCCGCGACATTGAGTGCAGCAAGGTTGCTAAATGTTCGGAGTTGGTCACGTCCACCGTTTGATTTTCACCAATGCCCGACCACTTACTGACGTTACGAACATAGTTCGAGGTGTCATTCTCGTGACTCGGCGCAAAGCGGTTAATCATCTGGCTTAACGTGCGGTAGCCTTGGCGGTGGTAACTTCTCAGCACTCGCGCACCAGCTCGAAAGCCATACGCCGGATTACTAAAGATCACAAAGCGCCCATCTGAGCCGCGCTGGCCCTCCCAATCGTTCGTCGGACTGAACTCAATGTTCACCGGGTTGTTATTGCGAACGCCACGCGGCAAGCCATGTTTATAAATCATGTATGCCAGCCCCCCGATTATGCAGACGCTTGCGGCAATAATGGTTTTTGAGGCCATACCACATCCTTAAGCGTTTGATAGGTTTGGGTGATATCGCGTAATTGCTGGCGATACTGACGATAAGGCGCGATATCGGCACCGTTATCCAGTGCAATGTTCACCAGATAATCCGCTTCAATTAAAAGCGGGGCGCGGTATGCTCGGATTGCTTCCAGTTCTTTTGCGCTGTTATGGTCAGTGATAGCCTTGTCTGCATCTGAATCCGTTAAACCCAACTCAACAAGAACCGACTTCACCGCCGGAACATTGATAAGAGTTTCACCATTCACAATTAATTTCTTAATCATGCGCTCACCTCCGGCGTTGCATAGCTGATATAAGTTGTAGGGTGGTTGTTAGAGCTGTCGCCATTTTCAATTGCACTCAAAGGTAAAACCTTAGCTAACCATTTGTAATTAAGCGTACCGCCTTGTGAATCCACTAAATCACCCTCACCTTTCAAGCTAAAAGTGATCGGCTTGTTAGAGATAATCTGATATTTCAATTTGCCACCACGCAGCATAAAACCAGAATGGCGACAAGCGAGATAACCCTCACGCTGTGAGTTATATGCACTATCAGGGCCTGTCGGGCTATTCTTCGTTTGTTCAACGTAACCACGGTGGGAGATGTTCACGACGCACTGGCGATAACGTTGATAATTCACGACTGTGCGTAAATAGTTAGCATCCCCATTCCACGGGTAAGCTTGCCCCTTGAGAATGACTAACGCCGATGCAACATGTGTAGCGTCAAAATCGCCAGCGTCCACGCCTGAATTTTTACTATTCCATGAGTAATGACGATAAACCTGAATTTCAGTTTCATCACCATCGGGCAAAATAAAATAAACCGGGTAAAACGTATCTTTATCACCGTTTACTGTAATTTCAGTGACATAACGCCCCTGACCACCTAACGCATTAATATCAACACTTTGCTTAACTCGGGCTAATTCTGAATCAAGCTGTTGCAACTTGTTACGACATAGTGAATCCACGTCTGAAACAACTTTCGCCCCGTCTGTGGTAATTGTTTGCTTTAGTGCATCAAACTGCGTTTGCATTGTTCGGATAGCACCACCCTTGATGCTATCAAGTAGCTTCTTGGCTTCCGTCACGTATTGACCGATTGCCGTAAAATCACTCATAGAGCTTGTTTCTCCATTTCTTCCGCTACAGCCTGTAGGCGTGGCAGCGTATTTGCTGCAACACTGTCCGCCAGTTCGTAAACGTCATTATCTGCATTGAAAATGTGGCGCTGCATTGAAAGTAACGCCGTACCCATTGCAATCTGATTGCTATATACGCCCTGCATCATCTGCAAAGCATCTACCTGTTCAGGCTGTAAATTTTTGAGGTGTTCGGTGAGCGGGTCATATTTCACGACCGCTCGACGCGGCATAATGTGGCTCATCGGTGAACCTCCATCATTGCCAGTTTTAACGGGGTAGTGCTGTTGTTGTACGCCCACAGCTCACCGCCGCCCGTGATAGTCATTCCGGCTGGCGCGGTTCGGTCGCCTAGCATCGGCAAGCCCACAACAGCAGATACATTTGAATCACCGAGCATCGCTTCGGTTTCCATATCGCTGATGTTCTGAATAATCGCCTCCAGTCGTGTAACTGAGGCATTGAACAAGCGGACTTTGCTGTTTGGTTGAATAACAAGATGGTCACGACTGATAAAACGCTGTGCAATCTCCTGACGGGTCGTGACAGGAGAGCGCACCTCACTAATTGCCATAGAGCTGGCAAACTTAACTAGTGCCGGAGGCGTTGTTTTCAAGTCGCGTTTGGTTAGCTGGTACACCACGCGAATTGGGGTTGTGTGCGGGTTAGAGACTTCCAGCTCTTTAAAGCTAGAAATATCTAACGTATCGCCCGCATCCACGCGTATTTTTTCGCCGTTGTCGCTTCGGATATACAAGTATTCCTGAGCTTCACGGACAATCAGCCAGCGGTCAGAGCCAACACCAAAGCGTTTAACTTCATTGGGCTGTAAGGTTATCGCCTTCATTTCGCCCCCTTAAGCGCCATAGCCGTTGCAGCAACCGCAAAAGAAATCGCTACGGCAATAGCAACTTTGCTCATATCGCCAGAGCTGCCCGTCTGACTACGTGAAGCGGTATTTTCAGCCACAACCAACGCGGCGCGGGCATTCTCACCCGACTGTGCCGCCATGGCCTTAACCGCAGACACTGCATCAGTACTGTTCTGGCGCATGTTATCCATTGCCTTTTGACTAACAGTGCTGCTCTCTTTCATAGAATCACGGCTAAAATCCAGCGCCTTTGATAGAGATTCCTGACCGGAATCCAGCGCCGACTTAAGCGACTCTTTGTTTGCCTTAAGCGCCTCTTTGCTAACACTCTCATTCGATTTAAGCGCTTCTTTGCTGACATTTTCGTTTGACTTGAGCGCGTCACGCCCAAAACTAAAAGACTCATCAACCGCATGCTCATTAGCTTTCAACGCATCCGAACCAAGGCGGGCGGCTTCTTTCATGGCTGCGCTGTTGCTACTCATAGCGCTTTTAGCAATTTCTGACGCGGCTTTTACCGAGCCATGGTCAGTCATTGAAATGTTACCGATGTTGCCATTTACGCCAGAAATCACGACACCGAGGTTATCCCCACTAATGGCACTAGTGCCGCTCGTGTTCGTGGTGTTCGTGGTGTTACTACTTGAACTACTGCCACCGCCGCCCATTTAGCAACCCTCCAACGTAAGGGATAAAACAGAGTCATGCTCTGATTTACCTGTGATTGAAAAACCGAATCGCTTAAGAATTCGCACCATGCCACGGCGTACCGTGTGATATTTGATTAAGCGGTATCCCTGAGATTTCACCGCCTCAATGATGTAAGGAGCAGCCTTAACCAGCCCCTTACCCGTCATTGCCAGAATCAAATAGTCATTGTCACTAGTAACGAAACCCACGAATCGAACCGAAACACCCGCGCCCTTAAGGTGGTAGAAGCTAGCCCGCTTGGTCTTCACTGCATCACAGCAAAACTCAAATTCAGCTTTAGCCTGATTTACCCCGTTAAAAGCGGGTTTAATTAGTGAAAACTGAGCGGCAATATCTGCGCGGTTAGGTCTAATTAACATGAACTTCATTTTTTAAACGCCACCCACGCAATACCAAGAGCTAACAACACAAACGGCAAATTCTGAGCAAGGCTTTGCCCTGCGCTACCACCAAAATTAATGGCCCCGTTACGGATGCCACCAATTGAGTTAGTGCCTGTTGCCTCACTTGGCCCAGCCGCACCACCTCCGGCACTGATTGGCATAGAACCGGAGTTCGTTAGCCCTCCACCGATACCTGGTATCATTTGCCCCCCTTAATGACTCGATAAGCCACATAACAACCGCCACCAACGGCACCAATTTTTAACAACTTGGTCGCCCCTGAGCCTGACCAAAAGCCAGCCCCGAAACCGAGGCCGCCTGCTAACAGAGGAAGAACAACAATTAAAGGCATTGCCTCCCCCTTATTTTTTCAGTGCTACGATGAGACCAACCAAAACCACAGCCACGCCCAAACCACCGCCGACATACAACAAGGTTTTATCCATTGCTTGCGGTTGCGGTGCACCTGTCACCGCATTACCGTGATTGTCTTTAACTGGTTGTTGTGGCTGTTGCGTTGTGCCCGCATTCTTTGATGAGTCGTCTGTGGTAGCGACATCAATCAAGTTGCCCATACCCTCGCCCACATCATCCAGCAGGCCGGAGCCGAACTCCGATAAATCATCCCAAAAAGCCAATAGTCACCCCCCTACACTAAGTCAGGGCGAACAACGAGCACCGACTCAACAATGATTGGAATAGAACCCACAGGCTGATTAGTTTTCACAGTGAATTTCAGCTCAGAACCGTGTGCAGTTGGGAACAGTTCATCAATGTAGAAACCACGCATGATTGGGTCGAAGTGATAGCAGCCAGCTTGCCAGAAACGACGGTTTCGCTTAGCGCGCATATCTTCAAGGGCACGAATTGAATCATGCACTTTCACAAAATCACGGTAGATTTGCAGGGAATGAATTTGGTCACTCATAAAGTGCATTCGACGCACCAAATGAAGCGGCCCCGAAACGAGATCAAGAAATTCGTTTTCGGTTGAGCTGGCTTGCATGGTCTGCTTTTTGATTTGCGGAATAACAACTCGTGCAGGCTGGCGAGCTGATACAGTCGCCCACGCTTGCAGCTTAATCGCCGGCGCACTCGACTGAGTGTTATCAGCAATTTCAACTTCAAGAGTGATATTGTCACCCGCTTCTGTCACAAGGCCTGTGTAGCGAACGCCGTTTTTCGTTTTCGCCGTAATATCTGCCAGCGGAATAGTGAAAAAGCCATCAGTTTGAGCTAGACCTTTATAGGCTTCTAGCTTCTTAATCAGCTCACCATCAAGAACAATGATTTCATCGGCATTCAATGTAATCGTCACACGGCGTAGCTGTGCTGCACTGAGGTTAGTTTCGAGAAAAATTTCATCATACGTAGGGCCAATAGGAATGGTTAACGTCGCTTTCTCACCGTAGCCAGTACCTGTAAAAGAATTCAGTTTAGTTGGAGTAGACATTGATGAATTACTCCCTTAACCGATTTTATCTTCAACAGCATCAACATTGTTTGAAGCCCAAACAACGCCAGCAGCGACAAGACCCGCCACAGCTGCAATGACTGCTAATTTCTTTGGTGTAAAACCTGCCATTTATTTACCTATAAAAAAACCGCCCAACATTAGGCGGCCTTTACTTAAACAAATGATTTGGTTTCGATTCCTAATCCTTATTTGGTTTGGATTTGGTTTAAATGTGACGCGAATCACAAATCACCATCGAATCACACCCTTTTTAAACTCTTTTCCATCTTGCAATAGGTACTCAAGCGGATTGAGTTTATCTATCTCGTTGGCAGGGATTCCGGTCATTTTTTCTAAATAATTAGCACTGGCTTTGGTCTTTTGCATCATCACACAAGCACGCTGACAGTTATCTATGATGGTTTTGGATACTTCCTGCCCACGTTGAAACAGGTTGATAGTATGCAAATTAAACTTACGCCCTAAGCGCAATATTTTGCCGTGGTATCCCACAGCCTTACCCGCGTTTTCGCTGTGTTCTGCGACTTCTTCACAAATGATTATTAATGGCTTGGTATGCTTACCGTTCCCCATAGCCCAAACGACCTGACAGAACTTATCAAAGTCTTTAGATGTGGTTTCGTGAGTTGGCTGATAAGCAATCTTAAATCCTTGCTTTGTTTTGCGCCCGGCAATCAGTGCGGCGGCGAACTCTTTAATACTGGAATAACCGCGCACCACTCGCCCCGAAAGCTTGCCAGTGTAATCCCCCATAGGGTCAAACATTGCCACTTGGTCGGTAGATTTGATGAATAATTTTTTAGCGGCAGAGGTTTTACCACTGCCACTCATACCAACCGCAAATACGTGACCATTCTTAAGGGCATTATTTGGGTTAATTGGTTGCATTTATTCCGTTTCCCCCACTGGCTCTAGTTCTACATCTGGTTGTGGCACTTCTTTTGCCGCATCAGACGCTTTCAGCATTCTGATTTGCTGGAACGATGAGAAGCCCAAAGCGCCAGCCGCAACAACAAAAGAGAATTCCTCTTTGTACTGCGCTAACCATGGCGGCATTTCTCCACCATATTTCACAAACAAGGGTGCGGCAGTGTTCGCTACGCTCTCAGCCTGTGACGGGTCAAGAGCAAAGTCTTTGTGTCCGAACTGCTTAAGCAACTGCTCAGACACACCAAGCACAGCCATGACAGAAGCAGCGCCGTGCGCTAACGCTTGCGAGTTATCAGCGGTTTTAATTTCCGCCGTACTTGGGTCAAAATCTTGCTCATCACCAAGCTGCTGAAGAAGTGCCGCTTCATCTTCCGGCGTATGCACTTCCTCATTCACTTCGATTTCATTTACTTCAAATTCATTTTCCATTTAAGCCACCATTTTTAATGTTTTAACTAAACCACCAAAGACAAGCCCCATAACCGCACCAATACCCACACAGGCAACAGTTCCCATTTGCTTTGATTCAGTATCCTGATTCGGTTTCTGCTGTGGTTCCGCATTCGGTTTGGTTACCACTTCTTTCACAACCGGATTTACTTCCGGCTTCGGTGCTTTCAGTAGTTCAATTTCTGACTGCACTTCCTCAAGTGGTTTAAATGCTTTCATTTCCACTTGTGCCGCTTTGCCTGTGCGGGTATCAGGGCCACATTCACAGCGACCATGCACAAATGCTGCTCGTTTCCCTTTACCTTGCTTAATCGCTTTTGGATTCAGGCAGGTACGGCACACCACAAACCCTAAGATTTCGGTTTCATTTTCCATTAGCTGCGCTCCTGTTCTAATGCATTAATCCGTTGGTTAAAGGCTTTGAATAACCAAATGGTTTTCGTTAACCAAGGCTTGATAAAGCCGAATCCCATAGGGGGCTTATAGGCTTGGGATTCCGAATCCATTTCATTTAGCAAACGGCTTGTTTCCGTTTGCAGCGTTTTTTCTGTGGTTTGGCTTTCCATTGGTCTCCCTTAAGTCACAATTAATCGGTTATTTCTAATTCGAATTGTCATGTTGTTATCTATGGGGACTTTTGCCCCCATAGACAGAGGCTTGATAAGGCATTGCACTCCCATAATGCTCCATCCGGTCACACGTTGAAGATGCTCAACTAGTGGTGAGTTACAGTTATTTTCAGTGCTCCAAGGGGAAGCACTCCGTGCTTCTTGAAGGCGCTGCACGTCTTTTTTCTTAACGATGCTGTAGCACTCGCTTGCCGTTTCGATGAGCTGACCTAACCAAGAAAAACCAATCACTTTTTTTGTATCTTCGCCGTACTGGTTCTTTTTGGTTTGGTATTCGACTTTTGCCGATTCCGCCAACTGGCAGAAAAGAGACCATTTAGAAGAATCCGCCGCCTGTCGTAATTCCTCTAATTTCGGGTCAATGGCTGTCTGTTCTGGTTTGGCTCGGCGCAAGTTTCGCCACAGTGAAACAGGCTGACCGCCGAACTGTTGAAACTGTCTGATTCGATGAGTTGAAGCCCAAGCACGAGCACGATAGGCGTACTCTTCACCCTCATTTTCTGGCATGTGTTTGCCGTTAATATTCTTTGAGACGTATTTAGCGATATAAGCTGTTGCACCACCTTTTTCGGGATCAGCTTCTTTAACGTCAAAACGAGGGGAAATATCACTACCTAATTCGTCACGGTCTTCACTGATAGCGCGACTTTGCAGAATATTGATAACGTCCTGCTTATCAGCATGGGAGCAGAACAAAAAATAGTGAGCGTGGCTGGTAGCATCCTTGTGAGGTTCCGCCACACGGAAACCAAAATATTCAATTTCTAACTTAGCAAGCTCAGCTCGGGCAACCGCCCATTTCTCCATTAGGGCTCGATGCCCCTCTTTCACACTTGCCCCGCTCCACTTTTTAGAATTTCGGTGATATTTACTCGGCAATGTCCAAGTAAGAAAAAGCGCCGTATAGCCCAAGTCCTGTGCCAACTCCTCAAAACCACGAGAGCGCACCATCATTTCAATGCGGCGGTTTTCTGGATTCGCCGTGGTTCTTTTGATCACGTCTTCAAGATTGAACGCTTCACCAGTTTCGTTATTCATCACAGCCATAGCTTCAATAAACTGCTTGGCCTCACGCTGCTTTTGCTTCCAATTGGAAAATGAAATGGCACTAATAACAGGGGCTTGGTGCTGACTCTCCCCAACACGGTCTAAGGTGATTTGTGCGTACTCGATATACTGGGCGCGCAAGTGCAACAAACGCCCTTCAATCCAGCCCTCAGACTGCATTTTTAGGATAGCCACCTGCAAATCTTGCTCTAACTCTTCCGACTTCTTATCGCGCTTCTTAAAGTTGATTTGAGGCGCATTTACATAGATAGCCTTAAGCAATTGCGCTTGCTGGTCATAAACATGTTCAAGCACATCAATAAAACACTTGAACACCTCCGGCGTAGCTTCATCCGTTAGCAGTGCTGCACACTTATCCGCATACTCTTTTGCAAGCTGACTAACTGCATCATCACGCATCAAAATGTCATGACTTAATGGTTGCGCTTTTGCCTTGTACCGAGCATCAACAAAGGGAAATTTATCTTCGATAAAGTGAGCGTGTTTCAAACCAAACTTAACCGCATCCTCAGCGGCTTTAATCATGTTGTCTCTGGTCGGATTTTTACGTTTTTTGCGATGCACAATCTTGCGCTTGATATCAGTGCGCACGACTTTAGGCAGTCTTGGGAAAAAGCGACAAGTAAACGCAGAATAGCGGGTAACCTCACCCGCTTCGCCTTTGTCCCGCATGTTTTCTAGTGCTTTGTTGATATCAATTTGATTAGGCATATTGATTAGCTTTTCTCTTTAAGATTTTTGCTTGCTGTGCAATTAGCTTTTTCTGGCGTTCAGTTCTAGCGTGTTTGTACTGACTGCGCTTGACCATTAGCTTTAGCTCTAGAGGAGGGGGAACCACTGCCATGACTTCCCCTTACGCATTCACTGATTGCCATTCGGTTCTAGCTTGCTCATATCGCTGGTCGATATAAGCCGCCAAGTCTTCAATCTTGATAAGAGTCGGGCTTCGCTCAGAATCACGTAGTTTGAAAGTAGGGACAGGGAAATCACACGCCTTAGCTTTTTGCTCAGCGGTCTTCGGAGTGATACCGAAAAACTCTTTAGAGATTTCTTTAAGCTCAACGGTTGGGCTTTCAAAACGAGCCAGTAGTGCAAATGTCGTGTTCATATATCCACCATGTAGTACACTTGAAGCAATTCGAGTCCACTCAAACGACTTCAAATCACCCGCAATAACCTTTTGCAGTATTATTGCGGATACTTTATGTCTTAGCAATACTTTTGCAGACCAAGGGCGGCACATATGAAGACCATAGACGAGCAAATTGGAGAGCTAAAGAAACTCACCAATACGGCAAAGAACGTTGATTTAGCGAAGGTTTTAGGTGTATCACCAAAGACAATTCAATCTTGGAAAACTAGGGAAAAAATTCCTGAAGATATTTTTATAAAAGCGAGACAAGTATCACAAAATGGCGTTATTGCGCCGCCAAGAGGCTTTGTGAACTTAGATTTTTACGAAGTGGAAGTAAGCGCCGGACACGGTGCGCTAGTGGTCAGTGAAGAGAAATCCAGCGCAATTGTATTTAGTGAAGCATTCATAAATAACGATATAGGCGCAAACCCGAATAACGTTTTCTTGATGCCTGTAAAGGGGGACAGCATGTACCCCACATTAAAAAATGGCTGTTTGGTAATGGTGAATAGAGTTGACCAATTTACTGGCGACGGGATTTACATATTTAGGTTTGATGATCAGCTAATGGTGAAGCGACTTCAATTCCTACCAAAAATTATTAAGGTAGTTAGTGACAATCCCACATATGAAAATTGGGAGTTAAGCAAAGCCGAACTGGATAGTGAAGATTTTGAAATTATCGGTGAAGTAGTTTGGTCAGGACAAAGGATGTAAGACATGGAAGAACAAAATAAACTCCCTCAAAAACAAGAAAGCAATGTTACAAAACTAGAGAGTAACGTTAGTGCTCTTAACGAAAATTTAGGTGCCCTTGTCGGTTTGGGAGAAGTCGCGATCACATCATGGGAACAATCAAACCAAGCCGAAGCCGAAACACTAAGAAAAGAAATAGAATTAGAAAATCAGATGCATGCTCGCAATGTCAAATTAGTGTACATAGGCATGTCTATACTGGCAGTTATTGTGATAACTGCAATGCTCTTAGAGCAAACCAAGACCGCCGATAAAATCATAGACTCTATTTTCAAAGTAATTGCAGGTGCAGGAATGGCGGGATTATTCATCAGAAGAAAATCTAAAGACAAAAAAGAATAAAATTAATTAGGCTCGCATCATTTCAGCAAAGCTCACTGAATAGTGGGCTTTTTGTTTTGTAGTATCCCCTGAATTTAGCTTGGTCTCCCTATAGTACCCCTCAAACCCCTCAACACCTTATATAGCTTAAAAGTCAGTCCAATCGAGCATCGGCGCAACAGAGAAGCGGCACGAAGGAAAATCGCCCTTCGCTGTTTGTTCTGACTGTAAATCGTCGCGGTTGGCAACAGCACTGTTTGGCATCGAAAAACCTCAATTTAACCCGTTTATCCGTCTCTGAACCTAATGTCATGCCAACAAAAGACACAACCCGACTTCACGCCTTGTAGCAGCTTGAAGTCACCATTCTTAACGGCTGTTTACTTAAAGAGAGCGGATTCTACCCCATAATAGCTTTCAGCCCAATAGCAACAGAACTCCCCCCCGGCTCAGATAAAAAGATTAAAAACACATGACATTACTTTTAACTTCAAGCTTAAGGTATTGTTTTAAAAGAACTTAACTCAAACCCCACTCTATCACGTACAGCTTATATAGCTTTTGACCACCAATAACCCAAAAAGCTGAACAGCTCATTCAATCATTAAATATCAGCAACTTATAGCCAACCCCACACCTTGAGCACCTAAGATGAAACCTTTTCGCCACAATGACACCAAAAAGCTGTACGCGGTAAAATTCCTTTAGCTTACCTGGCAGCACTAAGGCTGTCGTATCTTTATGACATTCAGCTAACCATAATCAAGCAACTGGCGGTAAGACTTCAGCTGGTATATCACGGCGTAAAGTACAACCTAACTGCGAATGATTAACAGCAATCAAGCTGTACTCTCCATGAGATTTACTTTTTGAACACCAGTAGGCAAAAAAGTAAAGCCTCAACAAGTAAAAAGAATATAGCAGTGTTTATAGGCACCTCAAAAAAGAACTTTAAAAACAAACAATTAAAACTAAAAATAAACAAACAAGCACAGCCCAATCGCATTTGGAACACCACAATAAAAAAGCTTAAAGAGCTGTACAGACATTAAATATCAATGACTTAATTTAGTATTTTAAAGGTGAAACATCAGGCGCGCAGAAAATAACTGACAATACCGCACAAAGGTGTACATAAATTAGAATGATGGACAGTATATCTTTATTGCTTCATATGATATGGCCGCCCGGGTTATCGGGCGTGATCTTATACACGATTTTTTGGCGCTATTTGGCCGGATTTTGTGGAACTAAGATACGTTTGGCGCGAGCTATGATAAACTACTGGACTTGTCGCTGTTTTTTGAGGTTATATGGCAAATCAAACGCAACTGCTGAATAAAGCCCAACAGATTTGCGAGCAACGTGGAGTAAGGCTGACACCTCAAAGGCTGAAGGTCCTTGAGTTAATTATCGAGCATCACAGCTCTATCAGCGCTTACGAGCTGCTGGACTTACTCAGGGAAACTGAACCACAAGCGAAACCGCCAACGGTTTACCGAGCTCTCGATTTTCTTTTAGCTCAGGGATTTGTGCATAAAGTCGAGTCCACTAACAGCTATATTGCCTGTTGTGTGCTTGGACACGCTGATCACAGCTCTCAGCTGCTTATTTGTGATGAGTGCGGAACGGTCGAGGAGTGCCATGATGACGAACTGGCTAAACTATTACGTCAGAAGGCTGAAAAACATGGCTTCCACATATCAAACCATGTTGTGGAGAGCCACGGCATTTGCCATAAATGTCAAAACAATGAGCAGTAACTCTTAAATTTCAATACAGTCATTATCAGATTATGCGTGCAGAATTCGTAAACCCTTTCCTAGCTTCGCTCCTTAATGTCTTAAAGACTATGGCATCGATGGAGCTGGCTCCGCAGAAACCTCGAGTTAAGCGAGACGAGGTTGCCCGCGGTGATGTATCTGGCCTTATTGGCATGGTTGGCCCACAAACCCGTGGCTCAATGTCGATCACTTTTGATGAGCGCCTGGCGCTGGAAATCATGCAGCGTATGCTGGGTGAGCGACCGAGCGGGATCAATGACGAAGTAACGGACATGGTTGGTGAAATCACCAACATGGTTACCGGTGGTGCCAAACGTATCTTGGCTGAAAAAGGCTATGACTTTGAAATGGCAACCCCGGCTGTTGTATCAGGCCGAGGTCATACCATCACACACAAGTGTGAAGGCGCTATTATTATCATGCCGTTTGATTCTGAGTACGGTAAGGCATTTATTGAGATCTGCTTCGACGGCTAATACCTCATCTTGTCTTTGAATCGCTCCAGTCAGGCTCTTCTGGCTGGCGATCCCCTTCCTCTTGTCTCAATATTGCTATCACGTTGAAATTTATGTGAAGCAACCACAAATCCCAGATAAAAAACTACCCCCCCTTAAATATTCGATCTAGACTTAGTTATGCTGAATAAGCATCAAGGCTCTTATAGATTGATCGTCAGCTCGTTATTTTGCTCAGCTCAATCAGGCGAGCAAGGAAATACCCTCATTCAAAGGAAAGATCGTAACATGAACAAACTGACTGGAACCGTAAAATGGTTTAACGATGAAAAAGGCTTTGGCTTCATTTCTGGTGCTGATGGCAAAGATGTATTCGTTCACTTTAGTGCTATTCAAGCTCAGGGTCGTCGTACGCTACATGAAGGCCAGAGTGTTGAGTTTATCGTGACAGATGGTCAGAAGGGTCCACAAGCAAGCGAAGTTGTCGCGCTTTCTTAATTCTGCTGAGAGCCATAGGCCTCAGAACGAAAAAACGCCGCTTAAGCGGCGTTTTTTATAAATTAAAACAGTCGCTTAACTGCGCCACTGTTTGAAAGCATTGATCAGGCCATTAGTCGAGCTATCATGGCTGCTGATCTCATCTGCGCTGTTTAGCTCAGGCAAGATGTTGTTAGCCAGCTGTTTTCCTAGCTCAACGCCCCACTGATCAAAGCTGAAGATATTCCAGATCACACCCTGAGTGAAGATCTTCTGCTCATACAGTGCAATCAGGGAACCCAATACAGAAGGTGTTACCTGCTTCACTAAGATAGAGTTAGTCGGGCGGTTACCTTCAAACACCTTGAACGGTACCAGATCTTTCACATCGTCCAGTGACTTGCCAGTTGCAACAAATTCCGCTTCTACCTGCTCTTTTGTCTTACCGAACGCCAGTGCCTCAGTTTGAGCAAAGAAGTTCGCCATTAACTTCGGATGGTGATCGCTTAGCGGGTTGTGGCTGATTGCAGGAGCAATAAAGTCACACGGGATCAGCTTTGTGCCTTGGTGGATCAACTGGTAGAACGCATGCTGGCCGTTAGTACCAGGCTCACCCCAGATAATTGGGCCTGTCTGGTAATCAATGGGATTACCACCACGGTCAACGCACTTACCGTTAGATTCCATATTGCCTTGCTGGAAGTAAGCAGCAAAACGATGCAGGTACTGATCGTAAGGCAGGATAGCTTCAGATTCCGCACCATGGAAGTTGTTATACCAAATGCCGATCAGCGCTAGGATAACAGGTAGGTTGTTTTCCAGAGGGGCTTCTGCAAAGTGCTTATCCATTGCATGGGCACCTTCCAGTAGCTCAATAAAGTTATCGAAACCGATAGCCAGGCTGATTGACAGGCCAATCGCAGAACATAGTGAGTAACGACCACCAACCCAGTCCCAGAACTCAAACATGTTGTCAGTATCGATACCGAACTCAGCAACCGCCGAAGCATTGGTAGACAGTGCAGCAAAGTGCTTAGCGACATGCGCCTGGTCTTGTGCTGTCGCCAGAAACCAATCACGTGCAGAAAGCGCGTTAGTCATCGTTTCCTGAGTGGTGAATGTCTTCGATGCGATCAGGAACAGTGTCGTTTCCGGATTCAGAGCTTTCAGCGTCTCTGCAATGTGGGTACCGTCAACATTTGACACAAAGTGCATATTCAGGCGTGTTTTATATGCTGCCAGCGCTTCAGTCACCATGTAAGGTCCCAGATCTGAGCCTCCAATACCGATGTTCACAACGTCGGTAATTTCCTTGCCGGTATAACCTTTCCACTCACCATCAACGATACGGGCAGTGAAGCCTTTCATCTTCTCCAGAACCGCATTCACATTTGGCATTACATCTTCGCCGCCAACCATTACCGGCGTATTGCTACGGTTACGAAGAGCCGAGTGCAGTACCGCACGGCCTTCTGTCTGGTTGATTTTCTCACCGCTGAATAGATCCGCAATCGCAACTTTTAGCTCAGTTTGCTCAGCTAGCTCAAGCAGCTTGCTCATGGTTTCTTCAGTGATCAAGTTCTTGGAGTAATCCAGCAGAATGTCGGAGCCAAAGTTTGCCGAGAACTTAGCAAAACGATCGCTATCTTGTGCAAACAGCTCGCTAAGCTGTAGATCCTGTGCCTCTTCAAAATGTGCAGTCAAAGCTTTCCAAGCCGGTGTCTGCGTTGGGTTGATGTTTTTCAACATGGTGAAGTTCCTGATTTTTTTAATTTTTAATCCATCGGCCTTATCAGTATGATCCAGCCCATGGATCCCCGATATTCTTAAATGTTGTCAATTGTAGCGCAACCTGCTGGGTCGGCTATATTTTTGTAATTTTACGACTTATGACAGATTATGACTTGAAGATAACTCTATCTTCATTGAGTCAGGTCACGAAAACCAAGAGTAGATAATAGACGCAAAGCATCTCGATGAATACAGTTGTCGACTAAGATTGCAGCAAAACGATAACAAAAGGGCATACAGATGTGGTTTCAAAAGACAATCCAGCTAAAACCCCGCAGTCGCGGTTTTCACCTTATAACCGATGAAATTGAACAACATATTCCAGAGCTTCAACAATATAGCGTCGGACTGCTTCACTGCTTCATCCAACACACCTCGGCGAGCCTGACACTCAACGAAAATGCCGATCCGACAGTCCGTAGCGACATGGAAGCCCACTTCAATAAATCCATACCGGAACGCGCCTCCTATTATCGCCATACTTATGAAGGTGATGATGACATGCCGGCCCACATAAAAGCTTCAACCTTGGGTACAAGTATTAGCATTCCCATTACTCAAGGGCGTCTGGCGCTCGGTACCTGGCAGGGAATTTATCTCGGTGAACACCGGGATCTCGGCGGCAGCCGCCGAGTTATAGTGACAATTCAGGGCGAATAATCGCTGATAATAAATTGGAACAGATATAAAAAAGCCGCAGCAACCGCTGCGGCTCTCAGTTAAAAATCAGCTTAACAACCAACTGGTTAAGCTCATTGGCTGGTATATTACAAGTAAGCCATCTTGACCCGTGACGTTAGCTTAGTCACCAGCTCATAGGCGATGGTACCTATGTGTTCGGCCACCTCTTCAGCCGGCAGTCCCTCTCCCCACAGAATGGCTTCATCACCGACCTTGTCGGTTGCATCCGGCCCCAGCTCAACAGTCAGCATATCCATCGAAACCCGTCCGGCCATCGGTACCATACGACCATTAACCAGAACCGGGGTACCGTTAGGGGCTGTACGCGGATAACCGTCACCGTAGCCAATTGCTATCACCCCAACCTTAGTATCACGCTCACTGGTCCAGATCCCGCCGTAACCGACCTTTTCACCTTTTTTTACATCCCTGACCGCAATCAAGCTAGATGTCAGGGTCATCACCGGTCTCATGCCATACGCTGCCGCTGAACGCTCAGGCTCAACGAAAGGCGACACGCCATACATAATAATACCAGGGCGGATCCACTCAAGGTGGCTATCCGGCCAAACCAGGATCCCTCCAGACGCAGCCAGCGAACGCTCACCGCTACAACCTTTCGTCAGTGACAGGAAGGTATCAATCTGCTGACAAGTTACCTCACTCTCCATTTCATCGGCACAACCGAAATGGCTCATATAGCGCAGAGGCTTGGCAACATTATCACAAGCATGAAGACGTTCAACAAACTCATTAAAGTGCTCTGGACGCACCCCGAGGCGATGCATACCAGTATCAATTTTCAGCCACACGACCACCGGGCCATCTAGCTTAGCCTGCTCAAGAGCTTCGAGCTGCTCAATAGAGTGGACTACGGTATGGATATTATTAGTTACCAACACCGGCAGATCAGACGGCGCATAAAAGCCTTCCAACAAAAGCACTGGCTTAACGACACCACCGGCCCGAAGGGTCAACGCCTCTTCAATACGGGCAACACCAAAGCCATCGACATCAGGCAGGCTCTTGGCAACATGCGCCAGGCCATGCCCGTAGCCATTAGCCTTTACTACGGCCAGTATCTTGCTATTCGGTGCCTGCAACCGGATTTGGCTGATATTATGGGTCAGCGCTTCCGTGTTGATATAAGCTGTCGCTGCTTTCATCAAAAATCCTATACTCGTCTATCCAAACTGGTGCAATCATCCGCTGCCCAGCAATAAAGAAAGCCGCCGTTTACTCCTCGTCGAAGGCCGGGCCGGCATAGTTGTCAAAGCGTGAGAACTGTCCCTGGAAAGTCAGGCGCACAGAGCCGATAGGGCCGTTACGCTGCTTACCAATAATAATTTCCGCAATCCCTTTCAAGGCGCTGTCTTCGTGATAAACCTCATCACGGTAGATAAACATGATCAAGTCGGCATCCTGCTCGATCGCACCAGATTCACGTAAGTCCGAGTTAACCGGGCGCTTGTCGGCACGTTGTTCCAACGAGCGGTTAAGCTGCGACAGGGCCACCACAGGTACATTCAGTTCTTTAGCCAATGCCTTAAGGGAACGGGAGATTTCCGCGATTTCCAAGGTACGATTGTCCTGCAACCCAGGAACGCGCATCAACTGAAGGTAGTCGACCATGATAAGGCTCAAGCCACCGTGATCGCGGGCAATTCGGCGGGCACGGGAACGGACTTCTGTCGGAGTCAGGCCCGAGCTGTCATCAATGAACATATTCTTCTTCTCCATCAGAATACCCATCGTCGACGAAATTCGCGCCCAATCCTCATCATCCAGCTGACCGGTACGAATTTTGGTCTGATCCACGCGAGACAAGGAAGCCAGCATACGCATCATGATCTGTTCTGCCGGCATCTCCAGCGAGAAAATCAATACCGGTTTTTCCTGCTCCATCGCAGCATTTTCACACAGGTTCATGGCAAAGGTCGTCTTACCCATCGACGGGCGTGCCGCCACGATAATCAAATCCGATCCCTGCAGGCCTGCCGTCTTCTTGTTCAGATCAGAAAAGCCTGTCGATACCCCGGTCACCCCGTCTTGCGGAGACTGGTACAGGATCTCGATACGCTCAAGAGTTTTCTCAAGAATCGTATCTACATTCTGCGGACCTTCATTTTCAGAAGTGCGCTGCTCGGCAATCGCGAAAACCTTACTTTCTGCCATGTCGAGCAAATCTTCACTGGTGCGGCCCTGTGGATCATAGCCCGCATCAGCAATTTCGTTCGCCACACCAATCATATCGCGGATGAGCGCACGCTCGCGAACAATCTCGGCATAGGCCGATATATTCGCCGCCGATGGCGTGTTCTTGGCCAGCTCGGCCAAGTAGGCAAAACCACCAACATCTTCCAACTGATCAGACTGCTCAAGCTGCTCCGACAGGGTGATCAAATCCAGCGGCTGGCCACCTTCGAGTAACCCCGAAGCGCCATCGAAAATGATCCGGTGCGGACGGCTATAGAAATCGTTAGCGACAACTTTTTCTGCCACCGCATCCCATTTCTCGTTGTCCAGCATCAAGCCGCCAAGGACGGACTGTTCAGCCTCCAGCGAGTGTGGAGGCATCTTAATTGCGTCCATCTGGGAATCTTTGGATTTATACGGTTTTTTCTCTGCCATAGGAATTGCGTGGTTTCCGGAAAACTAAGCGGTGCATTATACCTTATTCAAGCCAACTCTGAGCACCATTATCAGTGATACCTCAATAATAGTAACGAAAGACTCAACACGGCCCCAAGTAGGCTAGTCGATTACCATTATGTCGCGGAATCGCACCAGAGGCGCTAATCATTACAATTCTTGACAAAATAATGACATAAATAAGGTAAAATCTGTGGTTTGCTTCCATATTTACTACTTGCCCGCAATCAAAAGGAGGACACTTGGCAAGATACCTACTGGCCTTATTGCTACTTGCCAATACTACCGCCTACGCAGACGATGAAGCACCGACCAAGCCACCTTCGCCGTGGACAAGCGAGCTGGAACTTGGCTATCAGTCTCTGGGAGGAAACTCCGACTCAGAATCCCTCAACACCCGTATCGGGCTAACCTATGTGAAGAAGCAACTCCGCCAAAAAGCAGAGGCCAAATACCTGCTGGCGGAAAAAGATGGCGAAGAAGACAAACGTAAAGGCCAGATTGAACTGCAGAGTGACTTAAAAATCAACGAGCGGACCTATGTGCTCGGTAATGCCAACTACGTCGATGACAGATACGGGCCATACTTTACCGACTTCACTCTATCAACTGGTCTCGGTTATCAGCTACTGCGGCGGGAAACATTCCAAATGGAAGTGGAAATTGGCCCGGGTTATCGTCACCAGGAGCCGAATATTGATGAGATTGATGATGATGACATCATTGTGCCAGAAACAGTCGATGAGCTGATCCTAAGGGGCAACACAAAATTCACCTGGAAGCCGTCGAAAACCGTTGAGCTCAATGCCCGCTTTACCGGTATTGCCGGCAACAGCAACAGCACCCTTGAAGCTCAGCTGAACCTGACCAGCGCCGTAACCGAAAATATCGCTATCAAGCTAAGCAATACCCAGAAAATAAACAGCTGGGTACCGGAAGGGCTGAAAAAGCGAGACTCAACCATGACAATCAATCTGCTATTCAAAATCTAGTCGCAACCAACTTATACCAGCGCTCCCCAGGACGACTCGCGCTGTATGTATCCCAACACTTAGACACAAAAAAGCCAGCCCGAAGGCTGGCTTTTTACTAATTAACGCTAAAAGCTATTACTCTGCAGCAACAACGTTTAGGTTAATAGTTGCGAATACATCAGAGTGCAGCTGGATGCTGATCTCGAATTCGCCAGTAGTACGTAGTGCGCCTTCTGGTAGACGAACTTCGCTCTTCGCTACTTCAACGCCAGCTGCAGTGATTGCATCAGCGATGTCACGAGTACCGATAGAACCGAATAGTTTACCTTCGTCGCCCGCTTTAGAAGCGATAACTACAGCTTCTAGAGCGCCTAGTTTTTCAGCACGTGCTTCAGCAGCAGCTAGTTGCTCAGCAACTTTAGCTTCTAGCTCAGAGCGACGAGCTTCAAACATTTCAACGTTAGCTTTAGTAGCCATAACTGCTTTACCCTGAGGGATTAGGAAGTTACGAGCGTAACCAGCTTTAACGTTAACCTGATCACCAAGGCCACCTAGGTTGCCGATTTTATCAAGTAGAATAACTTGCATTATCTTGTCCTCTTAAACTTAATTTAACCGCTACCGATTACTGATGCTTGTCAGTGTATGGTAGAAGTGCTAGGTAACGAGAACGCTTGATAGCACGAGCTAGCTGGCGCTGGTATTTAGCGCGAGTACCAGTGATACGGCTAGGTACGATTTTACCAGCTTCTGTGATGTAGTTTTTTAGAGTTGCTACGTCTTTGTAGTCAATCTCTTGTACGCCTTCTGCAGTGAAACGGCAGAACTTACGACGACGGAAGAAACGTGCCATGGGCTTATCTCCTGAACTAAATTTTTTCAATGTGATCGGCATGCAACACTAATTTACCAATGCCGTTACGGCCGGTGTGGTAAGAAACAAAGCCTCCTACCTTAATGTGACTGCCGATAGCTAAATCTTGAGTGAATAATTGTTGACCTTGCCCGCTTACTACCACATTGATGTAGCAATACACCTGGCGTGGTAGATCGGCTTCTTGCTGATAGGAACGGTGCTCAAGCACAAAGTGACAATGAGGGATCCCCGCCAGCGATTGGCTTCGTTTGGGGTCTTTGGCGATAACGCCAGATAACTCCAGACGATTGGTCATTTACCAATTACTCAGCAGCTGCTTCGCCTTCAGCAGGCTTTGCAGGTTGCTCTGCACGCTCTTCACGACGTGGGGCACGCTCTTCTTTAGCCTTCATCATTGGAGATGGCTCAGTGATAGCGCCTTTAGTGCGCATGATCATGTTACGGATCACAGCATCGTTGAAGCGGAAGTTAGACTCTAGCTCGTCAATTACAGACTGCTCAGCTTCAACGTTCATTAGAACGTAGTGTGCTTTGTGCAGTTTGTTGATTGGGTAAGCCATTTGACGACGGCCCCAATCTTCTAGACGGTGAATCTGACCACCAGAATCTTTGATTGCACCAGTGTAACGCTCGATCATGCCAGCAACTTGCTCGCTCTGATCTGGGTGCACCATGAATACGATTTCGTAATGACGCATGGGTTGCTCCTTACGGATTAATCAGCTTCTCTAATTGGCTCGGTCATCCAGGAGAAGCAAGGAACTAAAAAAAGAACCGAGAATTTGGAGGCAGAATAGTACAGAGAATGGACAATCTAAGCAAGCGATTTTGATAAAAGAAGGGAAGATAACAACAATAAATAAAAAATAAGGTTCAAAAAAACAAACGCCCGCAAACCTGTCGGTTTACGGGCGTTACACGCATTGCTATTCGCGAGCTCTTAGCTTGTCTGACGCTGACGCACGGCTTCAAACAGACAAATACCTGTAGCCACAGAAACGTTCAGGCTTGATACCGAACCAGCCATCGGGATTTTGATCAGATCATCACAGGTTTCACGTGTCAGGCGACGCATACCTTCACCTTCAGCGCCCATCACAATCGCCAGCGGACCGGTCAGCTTGCTATGGTAGAGATCATGAGTCGCTTCACCAGCCGTACCAACAACCCACACCCCTTTCTCCTGTAGGGCACGCAGGGTACGAGCCAGGTTAGTTACACGAACCAGCGGCACCACTTCCGCCGCCCCACAAGCTACCTTGCTAGCGGTTGCATTCAGCTGGGCTGAACGGTCTTTAGGCACAATCACAGCCACTGCACCTGCCGCGTCCGCATTACGCAGGCAAGCACCCAAGTTGTGCGGATCCGTCACACCATCCAAAACCAGCAACAACGGATTTTCTTTTCCGGCCAGCAGATCATCCAAGTCATTTTCGTTGTACTGCTTGCCCGGACGAACTCGCGCAACAATCCCCTGGTGCGAAGCACCCTTAACCTTGTCATCCAGTGCCTTACGGCCAGCCTGCTGAATAGTAATACCCAACATCTGCAGCTCATTTAGCACAGGCAACAGACGCTCATCCTGACGACCTTTCAGGACAAATACTTCAATAAAGCGTGCAGGATCAGACGCTAAAACGGCTTTGACGGCATGAATACCGAAAATAATGTCATTACTCATTGGTTATTTCTTCTTTGCTGCCCGTTCTTTCTTACCAGCACGTTGCTTCTTATTGCGTGCCTTGGTGGATTTTTTCTTAGGCTTTCCTTTGCCATCTTTCTTGCCATCCGGAGCCTTGTCTTCCTCAAGCTTAGGGATCGCCCCGGTTTTCAGCTTTTGACGCACAGAGCTACGCTCTTTTTTCGATTTCGAACGATGCTCTTTCTTCTGCGCTTGAGCCTCGCCGTCTTCAACGCGGTACACTTTCAGGCCCTGACGTTTCAGGCCTTCAGCTTTGCGCATGCGCTGTTTTTGCTCTCGGTTCTTGGCTGTCTTGCCAGCACCACGCGGCTTACGGTTACTACCGACAATATCAAAGTCAATCTGACGGTCGTTAAGGTTGATCGCAGCCACCTTAACCTTGACTGTATCGCCCAAGCGATAGACCAGACCGGAGTTATCACCGATCAGACGCTGACCGATCGCGTCATACTGGTAGTAGTCATTGGCCAGGTTCGAAATGTGTACCAGGCCATCAATGTTCAGCTCGTTAAGGCGAACAAAGAAGCCAAAACCGGTCACATTGGCAATCACGCCTTCGAACTCGTCACCGACATGATCTTGCATGTATTCACACTTCAGCCAGTCAGCCACATCACGAGTCGCATCATCGGCTCGGCGCTCAGTCATTGAGCACTGCTCACCCAGGGTATCCATATCATCAAAGGAGTAATGGTAACCGCCCGTCGGTGTCCAGCGATCCGTATTATTACCTTCCTTCTTCGCAATCAGGTACTTAAGTGCACGGTGCAATGTCAGATCCGGATAACGGCGAATGGGCGAGGTAAAGTGGGCATATTGCTTCAGTGCCAGGCCAAAGTGGCCAATATTATCGGCCTGATACACAGCCTGCTTCATCGAACGCAGCAACATGGTCTGGATCAGCTCTTTATCCGGACGGTTATGAATCAGCTGCGCCAAATCTGCATAGTCACGCGGCGATGGTTCCAGGCCGCCAGACAACTGCAAGCTCAGCTCACCAAGGAAATCACGGAAGCCCATCAGGCGCTCTTCGCCCGGCGCATCATGCACTCGGTACAATGCCGGCTCTTTGGCCTTCTCGACAAAGCGTGCCGAGGCAATATTGGCCAAGATCATGCATTCTTCGATGATCTTGTGCGCATCATTACGCTCCGCAGGCACAATCCGGTCAATCTTGCGGTCAGCATTGAAAATGAACTGCGTTTCCACCGTTTCAAATTCAATTGCACCACGAACCTCACGCTCAGCTTTCAACACTTTATACATGCCGTAAAGCTCTTCGAGATGCGGAACCAATGGCGCATAACGATCTCGCAGCTCTTCATCACCTTCCAGCATTTTACTGACTTTGGTATAAGTCAAACGAGCGTGAGAATTCATCACCGCTTCGTAGTGCTTATAACCAGACAGCTTGCCGCTGTCCGAGATGGTCATTTCACAAACCATACACAGGCGATCAACCTGCGGGTTCAGCGAACACAGTCCGTTAGACAGTACTTCCGGCAGCATCGGGATCACTTGAGACGGGAAATACACCGAGTTGCCACGCTTAACGGCTTCATTATCTAACGCAGAGCCCTCGCGGACATAGTGGCTGACATCGGCAATAGCCACCCATAGGCGCCAGCCACCAGACTTCTTACGCTCACAGAATACAGCATCGTCAAAGTCACGGGCATCTTCGCCATCAATCGTTACCAACGGCAGTTCACGAAGATCAACACGGCCTTTCTTGGCCTCTTCAGGAACTTCTTCACTTAATCCCTGGATTTGCTTTTCGACCTCTGCCGGCCATTCGTTTGGAATATCATGGGTACGCAGGGCAATCTCAATTTCCATCCCCGGCGCCATGTTCTCACCCAGCACTTCTACCACTTTGCCAACAGCGTTATGCTGGCGGGTTGCACGCTGGTTGATCTCAACCACCACCACATTACCCATGCGGGCTCCCATGCGGTAATCGTTCGGGATCACAATATCCTGAGCAATCCGGGAATCATCAGGCACCACATAGCCCAAGCCGTCTTCAATAAAGAAACGTCCGACTATCTGGCCGGCGTATTGTTGCAACACGCGGACAACGCGACCTTCGCGACGGCCTCGTTTGTCCGTACCCGCAACTTGAGCAAGGATATAGTCACCATGGATCACCCCGCGCATCTGGTGATGCGGCAGCAGTAAATCTTCTTCTTTGGCATTGGTGCCTTCTGGGCGCAAGAAGCCAAAACCATCTCGGTGACCAATCACATGGCCTTTAATCAGATCAAGGCGCTCAGGCAGGGCATAGCACTGACGGCGAGTAAAAATCAACTGACCATCTCGCTCCATCGCGCGCAAACGGCGACGCAAGCCTTCGTACTGGTCATCACCCTCAAGCTTAAGCTCAGCAAAAAGCTGATCTCGGCTAACAGGTGCAGTAAAGCCGCGGATCACTTCAAGGAGCATCTCGCGGCTTGGAATTGGGTTTTCGTAATTAGATGCTTCGCGTTCGCGAAAAGGGTCGACCGGTAAATCGGTAGTACCTTTGGACATAATTAGATCCATATTGGCGAAGATATAACCATAGTATATCCGGGCCATAGGTGAACAGACGGGAGCAAAGTTCAATTTCTTCACTCCACAGAATAATTTAAGAAGTTATTGGTTGGCTCTACTATGAAGCCGCAGGGCGATCCAGCAAGACTCGCAATGGCGGGTTGTTATCGATCAAACTCGCCAGCGTATGCTGATCAAGTTCAGCTAAAAACGCTCCCCTTGCGCTATCCAGGATACCTTTCAGGCGGCAAGCCGGGGTAATATGGCAAAAGTCTTCACTGCAGTTAACTATCTGCAAAGGCTCTATCGCACGTACCACATCCCCAAGGACAATTTTATCAGCAGGCATTCCCAGGCGAATACCGCCGTTTTTACCGCGTACGGTTTCGACATAACCCAGCTGGCCCAATTTATTAATAATTTTGACCATATGGTTACGTGACACGCCGTAAATATCGGTCACTTTTGAAATACTGGCCAGCTCACCTTCAGGTAAGGTTGCCAGATAAATCAGGGCTCGTAAGCCATAATCGGTAAAACTTGTCAGTTGCACAATAACTCCTCCTGCCGCCATTTTAATCGCGTTATTGACTAAAAGATACAGATCAAAAGCAACTCTCGACGTACATTATCAATTTTATAATTATGCAAGAAGGCCGACACACCGACATCAAGAAAGCTCTGTGGGAACTAACCGCCTGCACAGAAGCTCACAACAAGTCTCTTTCTTCCTTGATATAAAAACGCAAAAAGAGGCCAGTAAGCCTCTCTTTTATTATTCATTTCATGATGGTAGCAGCGCTAATTGCTACCAGAACACATCACGACGTTTGGCTCTGGCAATAATATTTTCCGGCATCCGGGTTTCCAGGCTACGACGTAGCCGGGAAATTTTCCTATGAGCCGTACGACTCGAAGTCACCGTGTTATACAGCCAACGATAAGCATCTTCAAAATCCAGAGGGCTGCCGTAATTACTCAGCAACAATTCGGCAAGCTGGATGCGAGCATCCACATTTCCCATCGACGCCGCTTCACGCAAATACGGGATTGCACGTTCTCTATCTTGCTGCACCAAGGTGCCATTGGCATAGTAACGGCCTAGCTGCTCAAGGGCTGCCGGCGATCCCTGATGGGCGGCGGACTGCATGTAATACACTCCAAGCTCCACATCGCGATCGACACAAACGCCCCATGCAAGCATATCACCGTAGAGAAACTGATATGCAGGGGACTCAACCCGAACCGCATGCGCTTCGATATCCTGTACCAGCTGGCAGTCATCCGTCTTCACTCGCTTAAGGTGGCTATTCGATTCAAACAGCCGGATCAGTTCAGCGTCGGTATAAACCGGTACTGCATCGCCTACATCCTCTAATGCATAAGCGGGTGTCGCTGCCAGTAATGTTAAAAGAAACAGTTTATGCAGTTTCATGAACTAATCTCAGTTGAACCGTAGTTAACTTATCGGCAAAGGCAAAACAGACTTTAATACCAAACTGAATAATAATCTGGCCTATCAGCGAGAATGAAAAGGCACAGATACAAGGCACTTGATTGTAGGTGTATTCATATCCATCAAAATCAAGTAACACAGTAGCTGTACCTTTTAAACTCGCCCTTCGGGAGCGTTTCAGTCACTCGATAACGGCCCCAAATTGCTTTGATGTAGAGCCACACTATATCTTCATCAATTTAGGTTGTTCTCAAACGTCTGAAAACGCTCTGATTGGATCAGATTATTGTTCAGTTTGGTATAACCTCTTTTACCAAAAAAACGGCAATCTATTACCGCTTGAATGTTTAGCACGGCCAAGCTATTGATACAACTATTTTTTCAAAATTTCGGAGCCGTATCTTTACTTGCCACCCAGCCTCCAGACATAAAAAAACCAACCCCTTAGAGTTGGTTTTTATCGAACCTCATCAAAGGCGATGATTATTCACCGTATGGATGAACCTTGATGATAGTTTCGTTACGGTCTGGGCCAGTTGAAATGATATCAATTGGCACACCAGTCAGCGCTTCAATGCGAGCGATGTAATCCAGTGCAGCTTGTGGAAGCTCATCCAGAGACTTAGCACCGAATGTGCTTTCAGTCCAACCAGGTACTGTTTCGTAGATTAGCTCTAGATCTTCGTAAGCGTCAGCCGCCATTGGAGATACTTCTAGAATCTCGCCATCTTTCGTTTTGTAACCAATACAGATCTTGATTTCTTTCAGGCCGTCCATTACATCAAGCTTAGTCAGACAGAAACCAGAGATTGAGTTGATCTGTACCGCACGACGCATAGCAACCGCATCAAACCAACCAGTACGACGTAGACGACCTGTAGTTGCGCCAAACTCGTGACCTACTTCACCTAGGTGCTTACCAACTGGGTCTTGCTTATCGAGACCATCGTATAGCTCAGTTGGGAACGGACCTGCACCTACACGTGTACAGTATGCTTTCGCAATACCCAGGATGTAACCCAGGTGACGAGGACCAAAACCAGAGCCTGCAGCAACACCACCAGCAGTAGTGTTAGAAGAAGTTACGTACGGGTAAGTACCGTGGTCGATATCAAGCAGTGTACCTTGCGCACCTTCAAACATGATCTTGTCGCCACGTAGACGCGCGTCATCAAGTTCTTTAGTTACGTCGATAACCATAGAAGTCAGAACATCAGCTTGTGCCATGATGTTTTCCAGAACTTCTTCGTAGCTTACTGGCTCAGCATTGTAGTAGTGCTCAAGCTGGAAATTGTGGAAAGCCATAACTTCTTTAAGCTTCTCAGCAAATGCTTCTTTATCGAATAGGTCGCCAACACGCAGACCACGACGAGCAACTTTGTCTTCGTAAGCAGGACCGATACCACGACCTGTAGTACCAATCGCTTTCTTACCGCGAGCAGCTTCACGAGCTTGGTCAAGAGCGATGTGATATGGAAGGATTAGCGGACAAGCTTCTGACAGGAACAGACGTTCACGAACTGGGATGCCACGCTCTTCTAGCGGGCCCATTTCTTTCATCAGCGCATCTGGAGAAAGTACAACACCGTTACCGATGATACATTTAACGTTGTCACGCAGGATACCTGATGGGATCAGGTGAAGGACAGTTTTTTCACCGTCAATGACAAGAGTGTGACCGGCGTTATGGCCACCTTGGTAGCGCACTACATATTTTGCATCTTCGGTCAAAAGATCAACGATCTTACCCTTACCTTCGTCACCCCATTGGGTGCCAAGAACGACTACATTATTTGCCATCTTTCTTCGTCTATCAGTAGTTAAAAAGGGATTCTAGCACCTTAAAGAACGCCTTGCAGTCATTTTTTGACCATAGCCCATATTTCTGCAAGAAGAGTGTCACGATTGCATGCTAGAGCAATTTACATACTAGTGTACATCATGTAAGCAATCACACTGCCTGCCACAACCAGGCAACCGCCGATACGGCGCAGAGTAGCATCACTTTGCTGGCTAAGCTGACTCACCATTTCACGCCAGCCGCGCGGAGCAATTAAAGGACCCAGTCCTTCAAAAATAAGTACCAGCCCCAGAGCCAGCCAAATCGCTTTATTCATCTTCATTACCTTTTTGTGCAATCGGTACCAACGAGGAGCTCGCGGTCTTTACGCAGATTATTATTCTGTTTGGTATTATATGACGACAAAAAAAAAGACAAGGCCGAAACCTTGTCTTTCTGATTCATCACGTCACCTTAGTTGGTGGTGCCGTTAGCCTCTTTCATATACTTGAAGAAATCACTATTCGGGTCAACAACCAGAATATCGCTCTTCGAATTGAAGCTATTTTCATACGCTTTAAGTGAACGCAGGAAGCTATAGAACTCAGGGTTCTTATTAAAAGCTGCAGAATAAATTTCTGCTGACTTGGCATCAGCCGTACCACGAAGAACACGCGCCTGACGATCTGCTTCTGCCAAAATTTTCGCCACTTCCAGTTCAGACTGGGCACGAATAACTTCAGCTTTCTCACGACCTTGTGAGCGGTGCTTACGGGCAACAGACTCACGCTCAGCGCGCATACGACGGTAGATAGACTCACTGATCTCATCTGGCAGGTTAATTTTCTTCATTCGGAAATCAACCACTGCCACACCCAAGTCTTTCGCCGCACTAATCTGGATATCTGCCAGAACATTTTCCATGATCTGGTCACGCTGGCCTTCAACCTCTTTGCGTGGCGCTACTTCTGCCACAATTTCAGTTGCTGGCGCATCGTTGTCATCCGATACCACCGCATTAGCATCAACCTGCTTACCGCGATCCGGACCAGAGACGATCTGCTTGATTTCACGTGAACCGATTTCAGCACGCAGGCTATCAACCACTTTACGTTTCAGTAGGGCCTCAGCCGTAGACGCATCACCACCACCGGTAGTCAGGTAGTATTGGCCAAAGTCCTCGATACGCCACTTCACGTAGGTATCGATGATTACGTCTTTTTTCTCAGCCGTAACGAAACGGTCAGCCTGATCATCCATTGTCTGAATACGGGCATCAAGCATACGAACACGGTCAAACACCGGCACCTTAAAGTGCAGGCCAGGCTCGTAAATACGCGCCACTTCGGAGTTATCATCTTTCAAGATTCGCCCGAAACGCACCACGATACCGCGCTCACCTTCCTGAACCACGAACATAGACATAAGCAGCGTGGCAACGAAGATGACAATCACTGGGATCATTAACTTACGCATAATTAATATCTCCCCTGACGACCAGTATCAGCACGTGGTGACGTCGACACCGGTGCTGTTTCAACTTTCTCCAGCTCAATACCGTACGAACTGCTTGATGTGCTGCCCTTCGGCTGCGCACTACGTTCCGTTGGATTGATCAGCTTATCCAGCGGCAGGTACAACAGGTTGCCACTCGAGTTAGAATCGATCATAACCTTACTGGTGTTGCCGTAAACACGTTCCATTGTCTCTAAGTACAGACGGTTACGTGTTACTTCTTTCGCAGCCAGATACTCAGGAAGCAGCTTCTCAAACTGGGCCACTTCACCGAGGGCGCCATTGATAACTTTCTCTGAATAACCTTGTGCTTCTTTCTTCAAACGTTCCGCACGACCGGTCGCCTTCGGCAAAATATCATTGCTGTAAGCTTCCGCTTCACGAACAAAACGCTCTTCATCTTCTCGGGCTGCAATCGCATCATCGAATGCATCTTTCACCGCTTCCGGTGGACGCGCCGACTGGAAGTTCACATCAACAACCAAGATACCCATGTCATAGTTCTGGATAATCTTGTCGATAGCTTCCTGCGTATTAGCACGGATCGTCTGACGTCCTGTCGTCAATGCTTCATCCATGGTCGAGTCACCAATTACAGCACGCAGTGCAGAATCTGTGGCTTGACGCAGGCTATCATCTGCATTGGTTACGCTGAACAGATATCTGTTTGCATCAGAGACACGGTACTGGACGTCCATTTCAACTTTCAGTACGTTTTCGTCTTTCGTCAGCATCAGACCTGAGCTACGTAGCGAACGGATCGCCTGTACGTTGACGGGTTTCACTTCGTCAATGAACGTCGGCTTCCAGTTCAGACCAGGATCGACCATTTCGTAAAACTTACCGAAGCGCAATACCACGCCTCGCTCTGCTTCACCGATAGTATAAAAACCAGAAAATGCCCATACAGCAGCGGCAATTACGGCTAATGCCCCCAAACCGGCAACACTGCCACCAGTCGAAGGTCCTTTCTTATTCCCCAAAATACCACCGAACTTACGACTCAGTTTTGAGAAAACCTCATCGAGATCCGGCGGACCTTGATCACGACCACCGCGATTATTATTCCCCCAAGGGTCTTTATCACGGCCGCCGTTGTTTCCAGGCTCATTCCACGCCATTATAGAACTCCATCAATATGATATGACGACAGTTTTTTATTACTCTAGCAGTCCATTAAGCAACGATAAAGTCATCTAACGAAGTACTTTCTCTTTTTTGTAAGCGAGACCACTCTGCTAACGGTAACCGAATATCAATTGTCAGGCTGCCATCAGGTTCATATTCTTCACGCAAAATACATCCCAGCTGATAAAACTTACTGCGATAACGACCAATCAGATACGGCGGCAAACACAATGTGTGTTTTACCATCGTGCCAGACAGGCGTTCTGTGAGCGCTTCAAACAGCAGGTCAATACCCAGCCCTTCAATCGCAGAAACCCAGACGCGGCGGGGGATCCCATCCTCGTCTCGCTCGATCCGCGGCTCAGCGCCTTCCAGGTTGTCGATCTTATTCATCACGAGCAACACTGGAACATCTGCAGCATCGATCTCTTCCAGTACGTTATTGACCGCGTCAATATTTTCCCGGAAACGGTCATCACTGGCATCCACCACATGCAACAGCAAGGTTGCATCCTGGGTTTCTTTCAGTGTTGCCTTGAACGCAGCTACCAAATCATGTGGTAAATGACGGATAAACCCAACGGTATCAGCCAGAATTGATGTACCGACATCCGCCACATCAATCTTGCGCAAAGTCGGATCCAAGGTCGCAAACAGCTGGTCAGCGGCATAAACCCCGGCATCAGTTACCCGGTTAAATAACGTCGATTTCCCGGCATTGGTATAACCCACCAGGGAAATAGTCGGGATTTCCGCCCGGTTTCTGGCCCGGCGTCCCTGATCCCGCTGTTTTGATACCTTTTCCAACCGGCGCAGAATAGTCTTAATACGATCCCGCAACAAACGTCGGTCCGTTTCCAGCTGAGTTTCACCCGGACCACGCAGCCCGATGCCACCTTTCTGTCGTTCAAGGTGGGTCCAACCGCGGATCAATCGAGTAGAAATGTGACGTAGCTGGGCTAGCTCAACCTGTAGCTTACCTTCGTGGGTACGCGCGCGCTGTGCAAAAATATCAAGGATCAAACCAGTTCGATCCAATACCCGACATTTGCAAATGCGCTCCAGGTTACGCTCTTGCGCTGGAGAGAGGGAGTGGTTGAATATGACGATTTCGGCTTCTTCAGCCCGTACTGCTTCGGCAATTTCCTGCGCTTTACCTTCTCCCACGTAATACTTAGGGTGGGGAGTTTTACGACTACCTGTTACTACACGTAGCGTATTCACTCCCGCCGAGGAGACCAGCATTTCACATTCGCTTAAGTCTTCCCATTCCCCTTCTTGCGTGAAGTTGATATGAACAAGAATCGCCTGCTCACCGGCTTCATAACGGTCAAACAAGCAATCAACTCCTTATTGAAGAACGATTATTCTTCAGTTTTTTCCTGAGAACGTTCAGCAGGAGCCGGACGCTCAGCTGCATGGTGGTGATTCACTGGACGAGCAGGAACCACTGTTGAGATTGCGTGCTTGTACACCATCTGGTTCACAGTGTTTTTCAGAAGGATCACGAACTGATCAAATGATTCAATCTGACCCTGTAGCTTAATGCCGTTAACTAGGTAAATAGAGACCGGAATTCTTTCACGACGCAGCGCATTCAAAAACGGGTCTTGCAAAGATTGCCCCTTAGCCATTATTTCTTTTCCTTATTTGTTTGTAGTTGTATTTAGCAACGAACAAAAATTAAAAATACGCAAAACAGAGAGAGTATACACGTTAATCAAACGTCACATCTAATTGAGTTTGTGACGGTTTGTAACGCTGAATCCACATCACTGCTATCCAACCACGTCAAATCTTTCCAGCTACGAAGCCAGGTAATTTGACGCTTAGCCAATTGACGGGTAGCGCAGATTCCGCGGAAAACCGCTTCGTCTAGATCGCAATTCCCGTCCAAATAATCCCACATCTGTCGATAGCCAACGCAACGGATCGAGGGTAGATCGGGGTGAAGGTCACCTCGCTCGTACAACGTTCGAACTTCCTGTTCAAAACCGGCTTCAATCATGTTGTCAAAACGTTGCTCAATTCTCTGATGTAGGACAGCCCTATCCTTGGGTGTTATTGCAAACTGGTGAACCTTATACGGCAAAGACTCACCTTGAGTTTTCGTTAGCTCAGTTAAAGTTTTACCCGAAATACGGAAAACTTCCAATGCTCGAGACAGGCGCTGGGGATCGTTAGGATGAATTCGGGCTCCGGAAACCGGATCAATTCGCACTAACTCATCATGCAGTGCCTGCCAGCCTTTTTCTTCGGCCTCTCGCTCAATATCAGCCCGGATCGCAGGATCCGCAGCCGGTAACGGCGATAATCCTTCAAGTAATGCCTTGTAGTACAACATAGTACCACCAACCAGCAAAGGAATACGCCCTGCTGCAACTATATCAGCCATTTCTTTCAGTGCATCAGCTCGAAAGTCTGCAGCCGAATAACTTTGCGCTGGATCACGAATATCGATAAGACGGTGCGGAGCCAGGGAAAGTTCCCGCTCATCTGGCTTTGCTGTGCCGATATCCATTCCTTTATAGATAAGGGCTGAATCAACACTTATCAACTCCACCGGAAACTGCTGACGCAAACGAATTGCCAAATCCGTTTTTCCAGATGCGGTCGGCCCCATTAAAAAGATGGCCTGAGGTAGTGGCTTACTCATAGTTAAATGCTTCTATTGCTGCGCCGACATCAACCGGACGCAACAAGTTTGGATAATAATATTCAAGATCATTCCCCCATAACTGCTCAAGCTCTGTCACCAGCTGAATAGCCTGTGACAAGCTGAACGCGTCGGTCGGAATAACTAACTGCGATGCTAACCAGTCCAGCAATTTATCCCAGCCCTGAGCTTCTGGATCCTCGGCAACCGAAGCCAGGTAACCCAATAAGTCAGGAATAAACTGCTGCAAATTTTGCTGCCGAAGCGGCAGGCAGACCGACATAATAATCAATCCACTCTTACCCTTGGCCTTTAATTGAATACCCAGTTGCTTGAGCAACTGCGCATGCTGTTCGGCACATTCTATCATGCCTTGCCCAACCGGGATCGAATGCGGGATCAACAATGGCTGGGGCTTAAGCCCCTCACCCTGCGCCAGTCGCAACTGGCCTTTGTGGCGCAGGCGCTGAGCATAATCGAGCGACAGGACAAATACCCCGTCATCCCGGCTCAATAACAGGTAACGCTGCTTAGCCAGGCACAGCGCCTTGCCCAAACCAACTCCGTTTTGGGCATCAATCGCATTCTGATTAACAGGCTTAACCATGGATGACGTTACCGGTGCCGATTCGTAATTTACCTGTTTGGGCGATACAGGAGCAGAAGAAGCAGCCGGTTCCAAGCCACCAACTTGCGGCGTCTGCATCAATTGTTGGTAAGCACTAACCTCCTGCTTAGAAGGCGTTTCAGTACCATAGTGGCGTGGCTGTGAATGCCCAGTTCTGACTGAGGATGCTCCTCCGCCGATGTAGCCCACCTCCGGAGAACCGTCGCTACTTGAACCATAGCTGCTTAAACCACGACTATTTGAACCATTGCTGCGATTATAGCTACTGTCGCTCTGGCTTCGTGATGACGCCCCCGCTTCCCGGTGAGTCTTTGTGGATGGTTCTCCAGAAGTAGGTAACCACTCACTTGCCTGGGCTTTGTTCGGGTAATCAGGAGTCTTCGCTACCGCATTCATCAAAGGTGACGGCTCTGCTATCTCGTATTCAGCAGGCTCGTAGTTGGCAGAGTAAGTTGCCGTTGACGCCACCGCACTGGCCCGCTGGATTGGCTGTGGTACAGGCTCTCCCATTTCCTGCCAGCTTTGCTGCAGAGCACTCTGTAGCCCCTGCAGAATAAAATCATGTACAAGTCTAGCTTGATGGAAACGTACTTCATGTTTGGCCGGGTGAACATTGACATCCACCTGATGCGGGTCAACCTCGATAAATAGGACGTAAGCAGCATATTGATCGGCCTTCAGGCTAGTCTCATAGGCCTGGCGGATCGCATGGTTGATGAGTTTATCTTTCATCATCCGGCCATTGACGTAACAATACTGGATATCGTTTTGCGCCCGGGCTCCCTGCGGGCTACAAATCCAACCGGAGAGCTTCAGATCGCCATGTGACAGCTCAACAGCCAAGGCATGGTTAAGGAAATTGGTACCACAAACGGCAGCTAATCGACGCTCTTTCTGTACCTGCGTTTGAGCCGCCCGGTACTGGCGGATCATCTTCCCGTTATGGCGTAGATTGATAGTGACATCAAGCCGGCTCAAAGCAATTCGCTTGAGCAGTTCATCAATATGGCTAAATTCCGTTTTCTCGGTTCGCAGAAACTTACGCCGAGCCGGGGTATTAAAGAATAAATCCAGCACTTCCAATGTAGAACCAACAGGGTGTGCCGCAGGCTTAAGCTGCACGTCCATGTCTCGCCCTTCCGCATAAGCGGACCAGGCTTCATCTTGCTCTGCCGTTTTTGAGGTCAACGTCAGGCGGGATACTGAACTGATACTCGCCAACGCCTCGCCACGAAATCCCAGACTCACGATCGCTTCGAGATCATCCAGCGACGAAATTTTCGAGGTCGCATGTCGGCTAAGCGCTAGGCCGAGTTCATCTTTTGGGATCCCTTTGCCGTTATCGCGAATACGGATCGTCCGACTGCCCCCTTTGTCGATATCAATATCAATCCGAGTAGCTCCGGCATCCAGGCTGTTTTCAACCAGCTCTTTCACCACCGAAGCGGGACGTTCAACAACTTCGCCGGCGGCTATTTGGTTTGCCAGCCGGGCAGGCAAAATCTGAATCGACATAATGCACTTCTGGGTATGGTTAACTTCTAGGAATTGTCAGCTTTTGGCCAACAGCCAGATTATCTGATCTTAACTGGTTTGCTTCGCGAATCCGGTCGACACTGATCCCATAACGGGATGCAATTTTGCCAAGAAATTCGCCGCGCTTCACCGTATGCTCTACCACCTTACGGTTACGGCTATCTACCTTAAGCTTCTGGCCAATCGCCAGCTCATCAGAACGCAGCTTATTCAGGCTTCGGATGCTGCCGACTGTAACGCCATAGTCTTCGGCAATTTTGCCAAGAAATTCACCTCGTTGCACGGTATGTGTCACAGTTTTCACTACAGGCCTTGCTGGCTTGGTAGACTTCGCCGAAGCCGTGCTGGTTGCCGCAATAGCCCCCCCGCCAGGAATCACCAACACCTGACCGACTTTCAAGGTATTACTACGAAGCTTATTAGCCTTTTTCAACACCGAAACGGACGTGTCATATTTGGCCGCAATCAAACTAAGTGATTGACCAGACGTGACCTTGTGTTTAATGCCATTTTTTCTCGAGGCAAACAAGGTGCCACTTGGCGGCTTATCATTAAAGTAAGCCAGCACGCCTTTATACACAGCACTCGCCAGCTTATTTTGGTGATTCCGCGAATTCAGCAGACGCTCTTCCTTCGGGTTGGTAATAAACCCGGTTTCAACCAGTAACGATGGGATATCTGGCGACTTCAGCACTGCCAGACTCGCATGCTCAGGCTTGTTCTTGTGCAACGTCGTAACTTTACTGAGTTCTTTCAGCACTCTGGAAGCCACATCATAGCCTTCCTTCTGGGAGTGGCTAAATTGCAAATCCAGTACCGCCATACTGAGGTACTGATCATCCTTGCCACCAGATAGGACATCACCGCCCCCCAGTAGCTCCGATTGCTTTTCATGCTGTTCTAACCAGCGACCAATTTCGCTGTTCGCCCGCCGGGTATTCAATACCCAGACCGACGCCCCTCGCGGCTGTGGTTGATGGAAGCCATCAGCATGAATAGATACTAACAGGTGAGCCTTATGCCTGCGGGCAATCTCCGAGCGCTTATTTAGATTGACAAAATAGTCGCCCCTGCGGGTCAGTACCGCTTTCATGCCTGGTGTAGCATTGATCTTCGCCGCCACTTTTTTCGAAATACCGAGCGTAACACTCTTTTCGTATTTCTTGCTCGGACCAATGGAGCCTGGGTCTTCACCGCCATGCCCGGCATCAATCGCCACCACGATATCATCTGTACCGTAAGGCAAAACGGCTCTCTTATTTTCTGTTACCGACTTCTTTGGCATTACCGACTGGCTTTTTACCACTTTCTTGCTATGTGGTAGATCCAGCACCAAGCGGTGACCATAATGACCATCTGGCGTCGGTGCCAACTTAAATATTGTCGGATTTACCCCCGCCTTAGTCTCAAATACCAGGCGATACGTTCCTTTCTCGGGAGGACTACTGCTGCGGATCTTCTTCAGCACAGCGCTGTTATTAACCGTGAACGGCAGCTTCGTCTTCAATGAAGTTTTTTTCAAATCGACAACCAGTCGATCTGGCTTGATCAGGGTAAAGTAAGAAAAATCGGCGTCATCCTGTACATCCAGCACCACCCGGGTTTCATCGGGCGCGGGCCAAACACGTATGCCTTTCAGCTCATTGGCAATGGCCAACGAGCTGAACAATCCTACCCCTGTTAACAATAATAAATGAAAAAAAGTCCGCAATGACATCCTGATCAACACAACTCCAATCGCTTGATCAAATCTAGACCATATTCATTATTTGCGGTAATCGTAGCTTTGCGCTGTTCACCACTGTAACGCATTTCAATTTCCAAATCGGGAGCTGGCAACAACCCTTCACCTTTTTCCGGCCACTCTACCAAGCAGATGGCATCCTCAGTGAAATAATCACGGATCCCCATAAATTCTAGCTCTTCTGGATCAGCCAGGCGGTATAGATCAAAGTGATACACCTGCCACGGAGGCAGTTCATAAGGTTCAACCAACGTATATGTAGGGCTTTTTACATTTCCCTGGTGTCCCAGAGCCCGGATAAAACCGCGGCTAAAGGTTGTTTTTCCAGCGCCGAGGTCACCATGCAAGTAGATGGTAGTCTGGCATTGGCATGCTTGAGCTAGTTTCAAGCCGAAATCTACTGTTGCCTGCTCATCGGCAAGAAGGGTTTCAAATGTTTGCATTGATATCTTTATCTTGGATTTACTAATTGTCGAATATAAGGAAATAGATCGCTGGCCAACACGCCTCGCTCCCCCTCCCGGGCACACAAATCAGCGGCGGTACTGTGGATCCAAACCCCCACCCGGGCCGCTTCGGATAAGGAGAGCCGCTGACCGGCTAAAGCACCGATAATACCTGACAGTACATCTCCCATACCACCCGTCGCCATTCCCGGGTTACCGGCTGTACAGAGCCAATACTGCTGACCGTCGTAAATCAGCGTTCCGGCCCCTTTCAGCACAACAACACCGCCGTATTTCTGTTGCAGTAACTGAGCGGCTGAAAAACGATCAGCTTCTACCGCAGCTACCGTTGTTCCCAGCAACCGGGCAGCTTCGCCCGGATGCGGCGTTATTATACGATTATTTTTATAGTCTGGTGATAGGGCTAATAAGTTCAATCCATCCGCATCGACCACCATTGCTTTCTCGGTAGTCTCAAAATGAAACAGCAAAGCCTTGCTCCAATCACTCATTCCTAACCCCGGGCCAATCACTATAACATCGGCCCAATCCAGTCGGTGGCTGATCTCATGAGCCTTATCCTGCCATCCTTGCACCATTATCTCAGGCCTAGCCCCAACGATTGACAATACATTGTCAGGCTGTGTGATCACAGCAGTCAGGCCGGCGCCACACCGAGCACATGCTTCCGATGCCAGACGAATCGCTCCAGCCATACCCAAATCCCCACCGGCACATAATACTCGGCCGTGATCGCCTTTATGCGCGGTACGTGCTCGAAGCGGCAGGCAGCGCTCTACCTCCGTTCGATCTATCCGCATCGCAGACGGTTCACTCTGCTTCCGAAAAGCTTCATCAACTCCAAGGCCTGAGAAGTAAAGCCGCCCAGTATAGTTAGCAGCCTGCCCCGTACATAATCCCTGCTTCACCCCAATAAAAGTTACTGTCGCCACAGCACTGATCACCGGCCCCAACTCTGCACCGGTATCTGCACACAGCCCGGATGGCACATCCACAGCAATTACTGGGCAACCAAAGGCATTCACTGCCTCAATAAGTTCAGCACAATCCTGCCGTACGCTGCCTTTCAACCCGGTACCAAGCAAGGCATCCACCACAACCTCGATGGAAGACGGGATCTGAATCTGTGGTTGTGCGATCTCACCACCGCAAGCCAACCAGGCATCACGGGCCAAGGCCGCATCACCGGTTAACCGCTCAGCACTGCCAAGCTGCCATAATATGACGTTGATACCGGCCTGCTGCGCCAAGCGGGCAACAATATAACCATCCCCGCCGTTATTACCGCCACCACAGCAAACTAATAAAGACTTCAACGTCGGGTATTGCTGCGTTACGACAGAAAACACAGCCTGGCCGGCTCTTTCCATCAGCTGGTACATCTCCAGCAGCATCGTTTTCGCAGCCCGCAACTCCCCTTGGCGAACCTGATCTGCCAAATAGAGCTGGACGGGTAATTGTGAAGTCACCATGAAATACCTCTAACATTATTAGTTAATGGCAGCCAATCTTGACCCCACTAGGATGATCAAACGGCACAGTGAATAAATAGTGCCCAAAAGTGCCGCCGGGCACAATGTCAAAACAGCATAACCTTCATTCTGGAACCGGTCTTTTTTAAGATCCGTGAAAGCCATGATGATTGTGGTACACTTCCGCCCCCAAGAATTCAGCCACACTGTGAATCAAACCAATGAGTATCGACTACAGCGAACTGACCCGAAAAATCAAACAATGGGGTAAAGAACTCGGCTTCCAGCAAATTGGGATCAGCGATATTGATCTTCAACAGCATGAAGCTCAGTTACAGCGCTGGACTGATGCAGGCTATCACGGTGAAATGGACTGGATGGCCCGTCATGGCATGATGCGTGCCCGCCCGGCCGAACTACACCCAGGTACCGTTCGGGTGATCAGCGTACGGATGAACTACCTCCCACCGGAGGCTGGGTTCGCCCAGAGTCTCAAGCACCCCGATACCGCCTACATCAGCCGGTATTCTTTGGGCCGTGACTACCATAAACTAATCCGCAACCGCTTAAAACGCCTCGGCCAAATGATTGAGCAAGAAGCCGGTGAGTTCGGCTACCGTCCATTTGTCGATTCTGCTCCAATTCTTGAGCGCCCACTGGCACAGAAAGCGGGATTGGGTTGGACAGGCAAGAACTCCCTCATTCTTAATAAAGATGCTGGCTCATGGTTTTTCCTTGGTGAACTGCTGATCGACCTACCGTTGCCAGTCGATACTCCAGAAGAAAACCAGTGTGGAAAATGCATCGCCTGCATGACGAGCTGTCCTACCGGTGCGATTATCGAAGAAGGGGTCGTTGATGCAAGGCGCTGCATCTCCTATCTGACAATTGAGTTTGATGGCATCATTCCTGAAGAATTCCGCGAACTGATCGGCAATCGGATTTACGGTTGTGATGACTGCCAGCTTGTCTGCCCATTCAATCGCTTTTCAGAGATCACGAATGAAGCCGATTACCACTGCCGGGACAACCTAAACCAACCGCCACTAGCGATACTTTTCCAGTGGACAGAAAAAGAGTTTCTCAAAAATACCGAAGGTTCAGCCATTCGGCGCATCGGCCATATCCAATGGCTACGCAACCTGAGCATCGCGATGGGGAATGCCCCTTATAGTAAAGAAATCTTAGAAGCTTTACAGGCAAGGCAGGGCGAGAATGAACTGCTTGATGTACACCTTCAATGGGCAATCAGCAAACAGCTGGAAAAACGTCAGGCAAACGGCATTGATGTTCTGCCAGCAAAAACGAAGAGGCTTGTCCGGATTGTAGAGAAAGGGCTTCCCCGCGACGCCTAACAATCCAATTCCCCAAAAATAAACCGGATACCAAATTGAAGCGATGCCTCATCCCCTTCAGGAAGTACGCCATTTGGTATTCCCTCCCAAAATGAGAGCGTCATCCTGCTTCTGGGTAAATGTGGAAAACATTTTCATACCAGCAAAATCTTCACCATGTTCAAAATATTAAACACAGCTCAGCGGGTAGCCAATCAAAACAGTTATCCCAAACAACCCCATATTGATCAGACTGTATATAAGCTTGGGATAAAACCCAACAAGACCAGTAATATCAACACCTTAAGATGTTGATATTTTATTATTAATAACGAGGAGTTTTAGCGTTTTGCTAAAAAGCGAGGAGTTATTCACACGGCGTCGGCACACGTAATCAACTGACTTACCCACAGTTTAATCTGTGTGGATAAGTCTGTGCACGAACAATGGAGTTTATCCGACATGCAAGCGAAAAGCCCTTAAAGCACAAGCCTTCGAGCAATTTCATGTTCTGGATAAAGAGAGCAGATACGATTCACAGGCCCTTCTCGATAACATCGAGGTATCGGCTATTAGCATCAACTAAATAAAAGAGCATGTATCGTCATTTGACACCAATACGTCATAGTATCGGCTTACAGAGCATCGAAGATACCTAAGACAAAAAGCCAGCCGATAAGGGCGGACTCTCAGATAAATTTTGATGATGTATTCGAAGCTGATTGCTTCTTATGGTTTCCAGTAGCCGAAGCTATGAAACTTGAGGTAACACACAAAGCTATCGGTAGTCGAATAACTCAGGAATGCTACATTTGAACTAATACTTCACAGTAGTAGTTTCACCGTCTAAAACGATGACAGTAGAAATTGGAGCTACACACGAGGTTCCCGGTCTTCAAGGAACTAGGCGTGAATTCAACCTTGATAAGGTTGCGCTCTACCAGCTGAGCTGGTGTCGCATATTCTCTCAATGAGAATTGGTTGCGGGGGCCGGATTTGAACCGACGACCTTCGGGTTATGAGCCCGACGAGCTACCAAGCTGCTCCACCCCGCGTCCGTATTGTTTCACCGATAAAGCTCGATGACAGCTTAAATTGGAGCGACACACGAGGTTCCCGATCTTCAAGGAACTAGGCGTGAACTCAACCTTGGCAAGGTTGCGCTCTACCAGCTGAGCTGGTGTCGCATATTCTCTCAATGAGAATTGGTTGCGGGGGCCGGATTTGAACCGACGACCTTCGGGTTATGAGCCCGAC
>NZ_CANMZV010000028.1 GCF_947502415.1 uncultured Photobacterium sp.
GGGGTGTAGCTCCAATTGGCAGAGCAGCGGATTCCAAATCCGCGTGTTGGGAGTTCGAATCTCTCCACCCCTGCCACATTCAAGGCTCTAGTCGAAAGACTGGAGCCTTTTTCGTTATATGCCTCTAATTGGCAGAGCCATGGATTCCCCGAATACCCAAAAAAAGCGCGGTTGGGGCAAAGTTTTCGAATCTCTCTTAAGGTCCTAGTTGAAGGGCTAGAGCTTTCTACCATTTTCTAAAGCCTCGACAGAAATGTCGGGGCTTTTTGTGTTTTGTTATTTATGCAAGGGGAGCTTGGAGGTGTTAATACTTAACACATTTTACGTTTTCTGGACGGCAGAACATTGCGCTCTGAGCTTCATTACAATCTTCTACAGCCTTGGTAACGGCGCGTCCCCGACTCGATGATCGACCGATATATTCATTGCCGAAGGCAGCTAATTGGCATTGGTACATATGATTATTATTGCTTTGATATTCGCGCTCTTGTTCGATTTGTTTCTGTAACCACTGGACTTGTTTGGAGAGCAGCATAATCTGCTGTTCAAGCTTAGCTATTCTGTTTTCATTGCGATCTTGGTTGGATGCAATGCTTGGTGCAGATAATAGAAGTAGCGTGACTGAGAGTATGAGTGCTTTTTTCATAAGGTATAACTAAACAGTGTTTTATTGTTTGTAAAGGTTAGCAAACTTGCCTGAAATAGCCAATCCATAGTGTAATCGCGTTTTAGCGAATAGGTTTGGGTAAACTGTTTTAGGTGTAAGTTCATGCTTGTTAAAGCTGATGTGATTTAATCTTGATTTTAAAAAGTGTGATCTTACTCCAAATGGTGTGTTTATTATTTTTATCAAGTAGCTAGACTAATGAGTTTTAGATATTGGCTAATTTATTAGTCAGTAGAGTATAGAAATTAGGCATAAATGGGTGGGTAATAGATAGCAGGAGTGGTATCTTGTGGGCTTTGAAAATAACTCACATTGGAGTCAACATGCCTCATCTTCGTTTCCGTGCTGTGGAGTTTGATACTGTAAAATCACTGTCAACAGCATTAGTGGATGATCTTCAGCCTTTGATGGCTTGTCCTCGCGAAGATTTCACAATCGAGCATATTTCAACAACCTTCATTTTTGATGGTGATGTTTCTGATGCCTATCCATTTGTCGAAGTATTTTGGTTTGATCGAGGCCAGGATGTTCAGGATCAGGTTGCCCGTAAGGTCACGGACGCTGTTCGTCTTGCATTAGAAGAGCCGGAGCAAGATGTTGCTGTTATCTTCACTGCTCTTAAGCCGCATGCGTATTATGATAACGGCGAGCATTATTAATCAATTGAATTTTTTCTGTTTACTGTTTATGGCAGATCCGTGGCCAGGGGTTCTTTTGTTCCAAAAAAGGTAATTATGATGTCGCGCTATACAAAAGTTGTTGCTGGATTGGGAGTAGTCGCAGGAGCGTTGGGTGTCGGTGCATTGAATTGGTCATTTGATGTGGCAGATGCTCCGGAAGTTAGTGCAAATGTACTGGCGCCTCAATTTTCTTATCGCTGTATAGAGAGCGATATTGCAATGCCTTTAGATACTGATGGTCAGTTCACTGTCTCGGTGTGGAATATTTATAAACAGCAACGGGAAAATTGGCGTACAGCGCTGGATAATTTTTCACAGGACAGTGAGCTGGTGTTGCTTCAGGAAGCTAGCCTGAATCCGGGTCTGAGAGATTATTTGGATGATTCTTCCTGGAAAGTACGAATGGCGAATGCCTTTAAGTTTATGAACACTCCGGCAGGGGTTATGAACCTATCCAGTGTGAATGCCAAGAAAACCTGCGCTTATCTGGCTATGGAACCTTGGATCCGTTTACCTAAATCAGCTTTGTTGTCTGAGTTTGCATTATCTGATGGCAGTACCTTGGTTGTCGTTAACTTGCATGGGGTGAATTTTGCTTTTGGGCTTGATGAGTATCGTGAGCAGCTAAATAGCCTTAAGTCGGTACTGACCCTGCATGACGGGCCAATTATTTTGGCTGGGGACTTTAATACTTGGCGACAGGCCCGTATGGATGCCGTTAATGATTTCGCAGCAAGTCTTGGGCTTAGTGATGTTCACTTGCGGGAAGATCAGCGGGTGAAGATTTTAGGTAAACCGCTGGATCATCTGTACTACCGTGACTTAAGTCTTTTGGGGGCTGAGGCTCCTAAAACTAATGCCTCTGATCATAACCCGATCATTGCCAGCTTTAGTCTGCAATAATCATCAGTTGCTAACTCGTTACAGTTAAAGCTTGCAACGTGAATGGGCCGGCAAATAGCAAGCATGCTGTAAAGTCGTCGTTTGTGGGGAAGTGGAATACACTCCCCCGCACGATGAATGAGCTTTTATGAGGCGTTACACACTTACCTTCGTGACATCGACATATAGCTTCAGCTTTTGGCCTGGTTTGAGGTATTTTTGGCCTTTGATTTGATTCCACTTCACCACATCTGACACTTTTACTTTGTATCGCTTGGCAATGGTACTAAGGTTATCGCCCGAACGAACTTCATAGAAAATTGTGCGGATCACACCGCCGTTTTGGGTGTCTTTCCAAAGCGTCAGTTTTTGTCCGACACGAAGTGGTTTGCTCTTATTGATACCGTTCCATTTGGTGATTTGAGCAATAGAGACTTTCTGGCTACGTGCAATTGTCCATAGGCTATCCCCCGGCTGAACTTGATAGATAATACGGTAGCCGCCGCCATGTTTTTTTTGTGTTCTGGCCGCAAGGAGAGCCGAAATAGTCTCGCCGTCTTTCATTGCAACCGGGATCAGGATATGACGGCCAACTCGGATGTTGGTACCGGTCATATTGTTAGCCTGCTGGATCTGCTTGGTCGTCGTCTGGTGCCTATGAGCTAGCACACTTAATGTATCGCCAGATTTAACCTTGTAGCGAACGACTTTCATTCCCTGACGACCATTTTTCTCGAATGCTTTGTTGAAGCGCGCGGCATTGTCGATAGGTAATAGCAGGTGGTTCGGGCCACTTGGGGCTGTTGCCCAATGATTATAGGCCGGGTTGAGGTTTTGTAATTCTTTAAGCTTCATACCGGCATAGTCGGCAGCCATCGCCAGATCCATTTGGGTTCCTGGCTTGATAATAGTGACTGCTGGCTTGTTCGTAATCGCCGGTACAGTGATACCGTATTTGGCCTGGTTCTTGATGACATCGGCAACTGCCAGCAGTTTAGGAACATAGCCGCTGGTTTCGTTCGGGAGATCCAGAGACCAGAAGTCGGTTGGTTTACCGGCGGCCTTATTATGGCGGATGGCACGGAAGACTCGGCCTTCACCGGTATTGTATGCTGCCAGCGCATGCAGCCAGTTACCATCAAATTTACGGTTTAGGTATTCCAGAAGATCCAGAGCTGCCTGAGTGGATTCTACAACATCACGGCGACCGTCATACCACCAGTTCTGCTCTAAACCAAAGCGACGCCCTGTATCAGGGATAATTTGCCATAGACCGGCAGCTCGGCCATGGGAGTAGGCAAATTGGTCAAATGAACTTTCAACAATAGGCAGGAGTGCAAGTTCCAGGGGAAGGTTACGTTTTTCGATTTCTTCTGTGATGTAGTGCAGGAAAGGTTCTGCACGTTCGGCAACGGTTTTCAAATGGCCCGGATAGCGTAAATACCAGTTACGGTAATACTGTACACGCTTATTATCCGGGATATCCGCTGCCAGTTGCATGCTGATGCGTTGCCACAAATCTTCCTGCTCTTGTGGTGTAGGAACTTTTACTGTTTCAATAACGACAGGTTCAACTGTTTTTTCTGGCGCAGTTACAGCTGCCGGTGTGGCAGTAGTCTGTATTTGAACGGGCGTTTCTTTCTCGTTTTTATTGGTATTTTTCTGTTCTTCTGCTGTATTTGTATTGGTATTTTTCTGTTCTTCTGCTGTATTTGTCGTGTTTGTAATTTGGCAACCAGCCAGTAATAGCGCACTTGCTAAAAAAAATCGGGATTTCATGGAACCTGCCTAAAGCCAAAATAGTCCGTGATGATACTGTCCTAACTACCTTGGAGACAAGTGATGAAGGTCAAAATTCGTCTTTCCAGCGGCGCAGTGCGGCAAAGGTTTCCAGATCGCTATCGTCAAATGCTTTATCTGCCACTGATTTTTTGATGCTGGACTGATCGCAGCGTAAAAATGGATTGATTAATTTTTCCTGCCTTAGCGTCGACGGGATAGTACTGACTCCATGCGCACGAAGTCGGCTGACTTCTTCACGGTAGCGCTGCAGATGCGGGTTGTCCTGCTCAGCAACAAGCGCAAAGGCTAGGTTACTGCTGGTGTATTCGTGGGCACAGTAAACCTCGGTTTCATCTGGAAGGGCGGCAATTTTCTGTAGTGAGGTATACATTTGGGCCGGTGTACCTTCAAAGAGGCGTCCGCAGCCTGCTGAAAAGAGTGTATCGCCGCAGAAGAGCTTTTCGTCACCGACATAGGCAACGTGGCCCAGGGTATGGCCAGGGACGCTGATTACCATAAAGCGTTCACCAAAAATTTCGACCTGATCACCGTCGTCGACGGTCTGGGTAACACCGGGAATGGGTTCTGCGGTAGGGGCGACAATCGTGATTTGCGGGTATTTGCGCTTTAGCTCACTGATCCCACCGATATGGTCATGGTGATGATGGGTGATCAGAATGGCATCCAGTGTGAGTTGCTGTTCTTCTAACATCTTGATTACAGGTGCTGCTTCACCGGGATCAACAACAACGCAATGTTTATCTGGACTGTGAATCAACCAGATGTAATTGTCGTTAAATGCAGGTATGCTTTTTACTGTCAGCATGTAATTTGTCTCCAGCCTTTGAGGTGTTGAGCCATAACTTATGAAGCCAGCCCGCGCATTAAAAGAGATTGAACCGCCACATTCCTGGTCGCAAGTCGTCAATGGTGCATGGGCATCGGAGCTGCTACAGGCACAGCTTGACGAATGGTGGCCTAAACTGTTTGGCTACCATATGCTGAAGCTGGGTGGTTTAAGTTGTGAGTTAGCCAGTGGTTATTGTAACATTCAGCATCAAATTTGTATTGATAAGTTCAACCCACAGCATAACGTCATTGCGGATTCTTTTGCCCTTCCTTTCGTTGAAAAATCCTTCGATGCCTGCGTATTGGCCCACCAGTTAGATTACTGCCCCGATCCTCACCGTTTATTGCGTGAAGTTGACAGGGTGACGGTTGATGACGGTTATATGCTGATAAGTGGCTATAATCCAATAAGTCTTCTCGGAATGCGTGGGATATTGCCCTGGAATCGCAAGCGATATCCGTGGAAGGGGCGGATGTTTATGCCAATGCGGATAAAGGATTGGCTTGGTGTGCTTAACTATGAAGTTGTTTTCCACGAGAACTTTGCGGTATTACCGGCAACGCGCCATCAGGCCTGTCTGGCTTGGGCGGAAAACCTTTTGGTTGATACCTGTTCTTCGGTTGGTAGTATGTACTTGATTGTTGCGCGTAAGCGTACGTTTCCACTCAAGCCAATCAAGCCGACCTGGAAAATACGGCGCCAGTTAGCGCCGCTCGGGGTCAATTGCCGTACTAAGGTAAGCCAGAGAGTTAAAGGCTAGCCATTAGAGCTGTATTGGAAGCTCGTTATGCTTGGTAGCCTGTGTCGTCTTTCGACGGAGACTCAGCTGCGGTTCGGGCAAGCTCGTCACAACGCTCGTTTTCTGGATGCCCTGCGTGGCCTTTTACCCAGTGCCATTTTACTTGGTGGCGTTGGCTTTCCTCGTCGAGGCGTTGCCAGAGGTCGGCATTTTTGACTGGTTTTTTATCTGCGGTTTTCCAGCCGCGCTTTTTCCAGTTGTGGATCCACTGGGTGATTCCCTGACGAACGTACTGGCTGTCGGTTGTGAGATCAACGTGGCAGGACTCTTTCAGGCTCGAGAGGCCGACAATCGCCGCCAGCAATTCCATTCGGTTGTTGGTGGTCATGAAAAAGCCGTCACTGAGCTCTTTCTCATGCTGTTTATAGCGCAAAACAGTACCGTAGCCTCCAGGACCAGGATTTCCAAGGCAAGAACCGTCGGTGAAAATTTCTACCTGCTTAGTCATATTTGGTAGTATTCGCTTTAGGAAAAACTTTAGTCTGACACAATCGCTACTATGAAAGCCACTAACGAACGTATAATTGTATTCGATACCGAAACAACCGGTATGAATATGACCGGCCCTCACTATGAAGGGCACCGTATTATTGAAATCGGTGCGGTTGAGATTATCAACCGTAAACTGACTGGCAACAGTTTTCACGTTTACATCAAACCGGATCGGGAAATCGATGCTGAAGCGGTTGATGTTCACGGTATTACAGATGAATTTTTGCTAGATAAACCGTCTTATAAAGATATCCATGAAGAATTTATGGAGTTTATTCGCGGGGCGGAGCTGGTGGCTCACAACGCGCCCTTCGATATCGGCTTCATGGATTACGAGTTTAGTAAGCTGGGTCGGCCGATAGGTAAGACGGAAGATTTTTGCAAGGTGACCGATACCCTGGAAATGGCCAAGCGGCTTTTTCCGGGGAAAAGAAACAACCTTGATGTGCTTTGTTCCCGTTACGGTATAGATAACTCGCACCGTACTCTCCACGGGGCATTGCTCGATGCCGAGATCCTGGCAGATGTTTATCTGATGATGACCGGTGGCCAGACATCGCTGGCACTGAGTTCCGGTAACAGCGATAGTGATGACGGTGCAGAAAGTACGATCCGGCGTCTGGCTTCAGGAAGAAAAGCGCTAAAGATCATCCGTGCATCGGCCGATGAATTACAAGCGCATGAATCGCGCTTGGATATTATCGAGAAAAAAGGTGACGTCTCGCTTTGGCGTCAATAGGTGTTATATGCGGTGGTTATTACTTCTGGTGATGTTGCTCCCGGTGCTGTCTTGGGCGAAAGACAGTACCGCTATGTCGTGGCTGGATAACCGCTTTCGTGTGGATCCAACGGTGGAGCAGGTCTCGTTTGTTGTTAAGCGAGAGGTAGACAGTCGCTCGGTAGTGTTGGTGCGTCCTGATGGGGTGAAATATTACTCCTGGCGCCATCCTGAGAATGTGTCCTGGTACGATGAACCCGGGATGGACATTATTTCTATTGAGAAGCCGATGCCCGGCCCTTGGCAAGCTGTAGGTAAGGTGACTCCGACTAATCAGGTGACGGTTTTGTCGGATTTGAAGCTCGAGGTGGCTAATTTGCCGTCTAGGCTGTATCAATCTGAAACGTTGAAGTTTACAGCTCGCCTTACTCAGGGCGGGAAGTTACTGACCGCGCATGATTTCCTTGACCGCCTTAAGTTATCGGTGGTGTTTTACGAATTTGTCGAGGATGTTGAAAGCTTGCCGAAAGAGGCACGGCCGGGGCCGATAGTGCTGGGGGAGTTTGCTGACGACGGGCTGGATTTTGATGAAGTTCCGGGTGACGGGGTCTTTACTGTTGCTCTGCCTATCGACATTATGCCGGGTAAATATCGCGTTAAGCTCAACTCAGGCAACGGAATTTTTCTGCGAACGGTTGAGCAGCAGGTGCTTATTTATCCTCCGCCAATGACAGCTAGCTTTATCCAGGGACGCGGGGCGAATGAGTCGCATCAGGTTGTTGTCGAGACCGAGGAAGGAGCTTTGCTGCCTGGCTCGTTAGCCGCTCATATCGAACAGGAGGACACGGAAGGTAAGGTGATTATCAGTCAGCAACATGCGCTTACCGATGAAGACGGACTGAAGGTTAGGTTGCCTAACGGAAAGTTGCCAGGCAGTTATGCGTGGTCTGGATGGTTATATGCGACGGATAATTTTAACAACCGTGAACTTATCTTTAAATTGCCGAAGAACCACTTTGCAGTGATGGCAGAGTTGCAGCTGGACCGTAATCTTGAAGAATTCCGGGCTCAGCAGGAAGCAAAAGCGAAGCGGGCTGAAATGCAGCGCTTGGAGGAAGAAAAACAGGCAGCTCGCACCAAGGCGTTGAAAGTTATTCTTGTCGTTAATCTTTTGATTGTTGTGCTGGTGGTGGCGATTAGCTTCCTGTGGCGCAAACGTAAATTGAAGAAAGTGCTGGAAGATAAGTCGCTGGTGGTGCCAGCGCCTTAAGTGGTTTTGCAAACAAACCAGAAATAAAAAGGGAAGCGAATGCTTCCCTTTTTTCATTCGACCTTGATTAAATCAGGCCGCAATATTTTTATTTTTTTCACCTGGTTGGTAAGGCTTTGCCGCCAGTTCTTCCGGATCGAAATCATCGACATTGATGGTACGCATTCGACCTTCTTCAGCCCGACATAGTAGTTCTGCTTCTTCCTCGTTTATGGCATTGAGCTTCAGTCCTTTCGCTGCCAGCTGGTCAAGCTGCATGAATGGGAATTTCTTTCCTGCGGCCTGGCAGATTCGGTCATAGATAGGCTCTGATGCGAGGATATCTTTTAGTGCCAGTTCAATCATACCGACCGCATTATTTTCAGTTGCTTCAAGGAACTGACCTCGGCCAATCCGGCTGCGAGTTTCGCAAGGAGTTTGGATAATACGGGCGAGTTTATGATCCAGCTTATCCGTTGGCTTAACCCGGCCCTGACCAAGAGGGAAGATTAGCGCGCTCAGCATTACAGCAATAGGGCGGTTCGGAAAGTTACGCAGGAACTCGCTAAGTGCTTCTTGTGTTTGGTATAGGGCATCCTGTAACCCCCAGTGGACAATTGGCAGATCATCTTGCTTATATCCCTCATCGGCATAGCGTTTTAGGGTAGCCGATGCCAAGTAAAGCTGGCTCAATACATCCCCTAGGCGGGCAGACAGGCGTTCTTTTCGCTTGAGCGAACCGCCAAGCACGGCCATTGAAATGTCGGCCAGTAGTGCTAGGTTTGCACTGTAACGGTTGAGCTGCTGGTAGTAGCGGGCCGTTGCATCCTTACGGGGAGCCGATGAGCCACGACCATCTGTCAGGCCAAACCAGAAAGAGCGAACCATATTACTGATCACAAAGCCGACATGGCCGAACAGGGCATTATCAAAGTCATTGAGAGCCTTATCCGTATCATCATTATAGGCAGCATCCATTTCATCCAAGACATAAGGATGGCAACGGATTGCCCCCTGACCGAAGATGATCATTGAGCGGGTCAGGATATTAGCCCCTTCGACGGTTACTGCAATCGGCGCTCCCTGATAGCCGCGAGCGAGGAAGTTGCTCGGACCCATGCAGATCCCTTTACCGCCGACAATATCCATCGCATCAATGACACTGCGCTGACCGCGGTGGGTACAGTGGTATTTGACGATGGCTGAAATGACGGATGGCTTTTCACCCAGATCGATACCTGAAACAGTCAGGCTGCTGGCTGAATCCAGGACATAGGCATTACCGGTAATACGTGCCAGTGGCTCTTCAATCCCTTCCATCTTACCTATTGGTAGTTTGAACTGGCGACGGATACGGGAATAGGCTCCGGTTGCCATGGCAACGGTTTTTATGCCACCGGTCGAGTTTGATGGCAGGGTAATACCGCGTCCGACGGAGAGGCATTCGACCAGCATACGCCAGCCCTGACCGGCCATTTCTTTGCCGCCGATGATGAAATCGATAGGTACGAAGACCTTGTTGCCTAGAGTCGGGCCATTTTGGAACGGAATGTTGAGCGGGAAGTGGCGGCGGCCAATATCGACACCGTCGATGTCGGTCGGGATCAGTGCACAGGTGATTCCCAGTTCTTCTTCGTCACCAAGCAGGTGATCCGGGTCAAAAAGTTTAAAGGCCAGACCGAGTACGGTGGCAACCGGAGCCAGGGTGATGTAACGCTTATTCCAGGTCAGCTCCATCCCCAGAACTTCTTCTCCTTGCCACATGCCTTTTTTCACGATACCGAAATCAGGAATTGAACCGGCATCAGAGCCAGCTTCCGGGCTGGTAAGAGCAAAGCAGGGAACTTCCTTACCCTCGGCAAGGCGAGGTAGATAATGGTCTTTCTGATCTTTGGTTCCGTAGTGCTGGAGCAATTCGCCCGGACCAAGTGAGTTCGGTACACCGACGGTTGAAGAAAGTACGCCGGAGACACCGGTGAGTTTTTGCAGCACCAGAGATTGCGCATACGCAGAAAACTCCAGACCACCGTATTCTTTTTTGATGATCATGGCGAAAAATTTGTGATCTTTCAGGTATTGCCAGACTTCAGGAGATAAGTCTGCAAGTTCATGGGTAACCTGGTAGTCATTAACCATGCGGCAGACTTCATTGACCGGCCCGTTAAGGAAGGCTTTCTCTTCGGCACTCAGACGAGGAGCCGGAATATCATGCAGCTTGTTCCAGTCAGGTGCACCACGGAACAAGTCCGCTTCCCACCAGACAGTGCCAGCATCAATGGCTTCTTTCTCCGTGCGCGACATTTCAGGCATCACACTCTTGAATGCTTTTAGAGCCGGTTTACTTAGCAGGTTTTTTCGTAATGAAATCACATTAATCGGTACAGCAACCAGCAGGAAAGCTATCCAGCTGTATTGACCTACGATATCCAGAACAGAGCCTAGTGCCAGCATGGCAACGAAGGCGGCAGTATAGGTTCGGAGGTTAGCTCGGTGGTACGCGAGTACACCGGCTATACCAATTAGCCCAAGTAGGTACACAAGTGTAACCATGATGATTCTCCTTATCGGGGCGTTGATTTTTTTATTTTCTGGGTATGCTTTATGCAAGGTAAGAGGTCTTACCACTTGTTGTAATTGTAAGGGGATTTTTAAATAATTGTAAAATTAATTTCCAGGCTGAAAGTGGGGCGTTACGTGGAAATGTCTTGCTATCCCTTGTTACAAAAGGGATTGATCAAGATCAGTGAGATGAAAAAATGTACTTGCGAAAAATAGTCATACAATTAAGATCGTTTCCCAGTGTGATGCCGTTCACGTTATTCCTGAGTTTGACATCGACGTCAATTTAGGGTGTGGATGACTCCATGAGTCATTTGTTGCCTTTCCCGAACTCCGACTGACAATTGCCCGCCGGTTCCCTCATTCGGGATGACAGCTTTATTCCTATTTTTTCTTTTGTACGTATGTGCAGGGGTTTGTCGTGTTGTTATTTCATGCTTTAAAGCAAGCGTTGCGGGAAGGTTTTTCATTTTCTGCGTTGCGTTCCGATATTGTTGCTGGTGTTACTGTTGGTGTTGTTGCGATCCCGTTAGGGATGGCGTTAGCGATTGCTGTGGGAGTTCCACCTCAGCATGGCCTTTATACGGTGATTGTTGCCGGTTTGCTGGCTGCTTTGTTTGGCGGTTCACGTTTTAATATTACAGGCCCTACGGCGGCCTTTGTGGTGATCCTGCTGCCTATTACTCAGCAGTATGGCCTGTCCGGTTTGATGCTGGCGACGCTGATGTCCGGTGTGATTTTGCTGTTGATGGGCGTGATGCGTCTGGGCCAGCTGGTGGCTTATGTACCGTATCCGGTCACGACAGGTTTTACTGCGGGGATCGGTTTGGTTATCGCGTTTCTTCAGCTTAAAGATTTGCTGGGACTGACTGTTGAGGGAAGTCCTATACATTTCCCGGAAAAAGTGATGGCTTATGCCAGTGCCTTGCCTTCGACAAATTACACTGATGCGGTGGTAGGGCTGGCAACAATTGCGGCCTTTATTTTATGGGCGAAGCTGAAAACCCGTCTGCCTGCCCATGTGGTAGCTCTGGCAGCCGGTACGGTGCTGGCTTTTGTGTTTAACCAGTGGGGAGTAAGCCATGTCAGCCTGCTGGGAGAAAAATTCCAGTACCAGATTGGTGATTTAATTGGTCATGGCATCCCGCAGGTATTGCCTCAGTTTGTGATGCCTTGGCAAGACGCCGCCTTTGGCTGGGATTTAGTGGTTGAGTTGTTGCCTGCGGCCTTTACTATTGCGATGCTTGGTTGCATTGAATCTTTGCTGTGTGCGGTTGTTGCTGATGGTATGACAGGTACCAAGCATAACCCGAATGCGGAGCTGGTAGGCCAAGGCTTGGCTAATATGGTGGTGCCTTTCTTTGGTGGTATTCCGGCTACAGCGGCTATTGCCCGTACCGCAACTAACATTCGTGCCGGCGCATTTTCTCCGGTTTCGGCTATTATCCATGCCCTGTTTGTATTGGCGGCGATGATTGTACTGGCGCCGATGCTTTCTTATATTCCGATGAGTGCTCTGGCTGGTTTGCTGATCATGGTGGCATGGAATATGTCGGAAGCGCCGCACTTCGTTCATACCCTGAAAGTGGCTCCTCGTCGTGATGTCGCGGTATTGCTAACCTGCTTTACCTTGACTGTGGTATTCGACATGGTGGTTGCAGTTGTTGTTGGCCTGTTGCTGGCAAGCTTATTGTTTATCCAGCGCATTGCCACCCTGACCAATGTGACGGTGGTTAATCGTGAGCACGAGCACCTGGATTTCGGTGATGATGTGGTGGTTTATGACATCAACGGCCCGCTATTTTTTGCAGCCAGCGAGAAAGCTTTCAATATGATTGAACTTTCCGGGGCAGAGACTAAAGCGGTGGTGCTTGATTTCAGCGATGTGACTATGATGGATATTACTGCTATTCATGCCTTTGAAAGTGCTTTAGACCGGATTCACCAGTACCCGGTGATTCTGTTGGGTGTGGCAGCGAATGTTGAGAAAAAACTGGCCACTGCCGGTGTTCTTAATGCTGATAACATCTTGCTTTACTCGTCAGCACCGTTATTACGTGAGCATTTGGCATCAAACCATCACAATCTGCTCTCTCAGGAGTCGACACCTTCGCCTGTTTCTTTGTACACTGCAAGCGAAGGCGCATAAATGTTTAGCCGGGTGCGCCCGGCTGGACGATAATATTGTATGAATAACCTGAGATTAGCCTATGTACCAAGATTTGATTCGTGCAGAACTGAATGAAGCCGCAGAAGTTCTGAACCGCTTTTTAAGCGATGACAAGAACATTGCAGATATCGAAGCCGCTGCCAAACTGTTGGCAAAGTCGTTCAAGCAAGGTGGCAAGGTGCTGTCTTGCGGTAATGGCGGCTCACACTGTGATGCAATGCATTTTGCCGAAGAGCTGACAGGACGCTATCGTGATAACCGTCCGGGATATCCGGGTATTGCGATTTCAGATCCTAGCCACCTTTCTTGTGTAAGTAATGACTTCGGTTATGACCACGTGTTCTCGCGTTACCTTGAAGCGGTCGGTGCACAGGGCGATGTATTGTTCGGTCTGTCAACGTCAGGCAACTCGGGTAATATTCTGAAGGCGATTGAGGCGGCGAAGGTCAAGGGAATGAAGACCATTGCCCTGACAGGCAAAGACGGCGGCAAGATGGCTGGTTTGGCTGATGTGGAGATTCGCGTACCACATTTTGGTTATGCAGACCGCATTCAGGAAGTGCATATCAAAATTATCCATATTTTGATCATGCTGGTTGAAAAAGAGATGGCTTCAAGCTAACTGGACAAAGAGGTCATAACGGACAATGTGTGAACTGCTTGGCATGAGCGCCAATGTGCCAACGGATATTTGTTTCAGCTTTACCGGCTTGATGCAGCGAGGCGGTAATACCGGCCCACATCGTGATGGTTGGGGGATTACGTTTTATGAAGGGCGTGGTTTCCGTACCTTCAAAGACCCTAATCCGAGCTGTCGCTCGCGTATTGCTGAACTGGTTCAGGAATACCCGATCAAAAGTTGTGCGGTGATCAGCCATATCCGGCAGGCGAACCGAGGGGGAGTCAGTCTTGAAAATACCCACCCGTTTACTCGTGAGCTATGGGGGCGTTACTGGACCTTTGCCCATAACGGACAGCTGACAGGCTACGATGAACTTGATACCGGTCGGTTTAGTCCGGTAGGCCAGACTGACAGTGAAAAAGCATTTTGCTGGTTGTTGAACCAACTTGACTCGCGCTTTCCTGTTTTGCCTGAAGACCTCGAACAGGTCTTTGAATTTGTCGCCAAGAGTTGTGATCAGCTGCGTAAACTCGGGGTCTACAATATGTTGCTGAGTGATGGTGAGTACGTACTTACCTACTGCACTAACAATTTGCACTGGATCACCCGGCGGGCACCTTTTGGTCAGGCTTCATTGATTGATGAAGATGTGACGATTGATTTCCAGAAGGAAACAACGCCGAATGATGTTGTGACGGTGATTGCGACCCAGCCACTGACCAATGATGAAAATTGGCACAAGATGCAAGTAGGGGAGTTCAACATGTTCCATTTTGGTGAGCAGATATATAATCGGACTTTATAGGCAGCCCCGGCCCTAGAAAAAACGCGACCCTGAGGTCGCGTTTTTTGTATGAAAGGATTACGAATTAGTCTTCAGCGGCGTAACCCTGTCCCGGTAGGATTTTTCCGTCGAAGGTAGCGTTGTCATTGTTCATGGACAGCCTTCCTTGTAGAAACCAGTTCGCGACCAACGGATAAATACGGTGTTCCTGCTGCTGTACTCGTGCTGTGACATCTTCAACAGAATCATCCTCAAAGATAGGTACTTTGGCTTGCAGTATTACTGGGCCGCCATCAAGCTCTTCGGTAACAAAGTGAACACTGGTTCCGTGCTCTTTATCGCCAGCATCAATCGCTCGCTGGTGGGTGTGAAGCCCGGTGTATTTGGGCAGCAGGGACGGGTGGACATTGAGCATGCGTCCAAGATAGTGGCGAACAAAGTTGTCACTCAGGATCCGCATAAACCCAGCCAGGATGATCAGATCAGGATTGAAGCTATCAATTTGCTCGGCCAGAGCCTGATCGTAGCTTTCACGATCGTTGTAATCACTGGCCGCCAGAGATACTGTTTCGATATCAGCTTCGCGGGCCCGCTCTAAGCCATAGGCATCGGCTTTGTTGGAGATGACTGCTGCAACTCTTGCGTTGTTGATAATGCCAGCCTGGCATGCGTCAATGATGGCTTGAAGATTAGAGCCGTTGCCAGATATCAGGACGACGATGTTTTTCATCGGCTTACTTTATCTCCACTTGCTCTTCACCAGCCTCGGCTGCGGCAATGTTACCTAACAGCCAGGCGCTCTCGCCTTCTGCATTTAAGATTTCAATCGCTTGCGAAGCTTGCTCTTTAGGCAGGGCGATTACCAGGCCGACGCCGCAATTAAAAGTGCGGTACATTTCATAAGTGTCGACATTACCCGCTTCCTGAAGCCAGTTGAAAACTACCGGCCATTGCCAGCTGTTGCCGTCGATGACAGCTTTTGTGCCTGCGGGTAATACGCGGGGAATATTTTCCCAGAAACCACCGCCTGTAATATGGGATATGGCGTGCACATCGCAGCTTTCCATCATTTTCAGGGTAGATTTGACATAGATTTTGGTTGGCTCTAATAGGTGCTCGGCCAGCGGTTTACCATCCAGTTCCTGATTGAGATTGGCTTGTGAGATTTCGATGATCTTGCGGATCAGCGAGAAGCCGTTGGAGTGCGGGCCGCTTGAAGCGATAGCAATCAGGGCATCGCCAGCTGCAACTTTGCTGCCGTCGATGATGTCGGCTTTCTCGACAACGCCGACACAAAAGCCTGCAACATCATAGTCTTCACCATGGTACATACCCGGCATTTCCGCTGTTTCTCCGCCAATCAGGGCGCAGCCAGATTGAGTGCAGCCTTCGCCAATGCCAGCAACGACGTCAGCGGCAGTATCAACATCCAGTTTGCCGGTGGCGTAGTAATCGAGGAAGAAAAGAGGCTCGGCACCTTGGACAATCAGGTCATTCACACACATGGCAACCAGATCGATACCGATGGTATCGTGTTTTTTCAGGTCCATTGCCAGTCGCAATTTAGTACCTACACCGTCGGTGCCGGAGACCAGTACCGGTTCTTTGTATTTGGTCGGTAGCGAGCAAAGCGCTCCGAAACCACCGATGCCGCCCATCACTTCCGGACGGTGGGTGCGCTTGACCACCCCTTTAATACGATCAACCAATGCATTTCCCGCATCAATATCAACGCCAGCATCTTTGTAACTAAGAGAAGAGTTATTGCCGCTCACCAGAGATCCCTCACCGCATTAAAGAAAATAAAAGCGGGGGTATGATAACAGCAGTCAGGACGGAAAGGGAAACGTTTGCGTCAATAAATATAGCTGTGTAATTCCTGAGCAAACGGAGCAACTACCCCTATCGGACACTGAATGGTCTAGTGTATAATAGTGCGATTTTTTGAAATTTTGTTTGCTTAGGAGTCAGAAATGAAAGTCGTTGAGGTTAAACACCCACTGGTAAAACATAAGATTGGCCTTATGCGCGAAGGTGACATCAGTACTAAGCGATTCCGTGAGTTGGCTACGGAAGTTGGTAGCTTGCTGACTTATGAAGCGACTTCAGACTTCGAAACAGAAAAGGTTACTATTGAAGGTTGGAATGGTCAAGTGGAAATTGACCAGATCAAGGGTAAAAAAGTAACTGTTGTGCCAATTCTGCGCGCAGGTTTGGGTATGATGGATGGTGTACTTGAGCATATGCCTAGTGCACGTATTTCAACAGTAGGTATCTACCGTGATGAAGAAACGTTGGAGCCGGTACCTTATTTCCATAAGTTGGCATCAAATATCGATGAGCGTATGGCGCTGGTTGTTGACCCAATGTTGGCAACAGGTGGTTCGATGATTGCGACTATCGATCTGCTGAAAGAAAACGGCTGTAAATCTATCAAGGTTTTGGTACTTGTAGCAGCACCTGAAGGTATTGAGGCGCTTGAGAAAGCGCATCCTGATGTTGAGATGTACACGGCAGCAATCGATCAGAAGCTGAATGACAAGGGCTACATTGTTCCTGGTCTGGGTGATGCGGGTGATAAGATCTTCGGTACGAAGTAATTCACGCAAATTAGAATAATTGAAAGCCGGGCATTTGCCCGGCTTTTTTGTTTGAGCCGTAAGTTATACCGGTAAGTGGTGGCGACTGGTATAAGCTCATAGTGGATGAACCGGTAGGTTGGTTTGGGCTGTTTGGTAGCAGAAGAAAACAGTGGGGAGAATAAAAAGCGCAGAAGAGGACTTCTGCGCTTGGAAATATTTGTTATTTATCTGGTTAGTTAAACGGAGCCATCTTCCATTTGAGCATTATCGACAACATGGTTCTCGCCCAAGTCATCCGGCAGGACAAGGTTAAGTACGATGGCTACGATACCGCACAGGCTGACACCCTGCAGGCTGAACTCACCGATGCCGAAAGCCATACCGCCAATACCGAATACCAGTGTGACTGCGACAATAACCAGGTTGCGTGCTTTGTGCAGATCGACTTGGTTTTTGATTAAGGTATTTAGGCCGACAGTTGCAATCGAACCGAACAATAGGATCATGATACCGCCCATTACCGGAATCGGAATGGTTTGAAGAATAGCGCCCAGCTTACCGATAAATGCCAGTACCAGTGCTGTTACTGCAGCCCAGGTCATGATCACAGGGTTAAATGCTTTGGTTAGCATTACTGCGCCGGTAACTTCTGAGTAGGTGGTATTCGGTGGTGCTCCAACCATTGAAGCTGCAATTGTTGCAATTCCGTCACCAGCCATGGTGCGATGTAGGCCCGGTTTTTTCAGATAGTCTTTTCCGGTTACATTGGAGATCGCCAGCATATCGCCCACGTGCTCCACGGCAGGTGCAATAGCGACCGGGATCATAAATAACATCGCGTTGATGTTAAATTCCGGGAAAGTGAAATTCGGCATTGCCAGCCAACTAGCTTGAGTAACCGGTGTGAAGTCAACGACACCAAAGCCCAGGCTCAGGCAGTAGCCGGCCATGATCCCGGCCATGATAGGGACCAGTTTAAAGAAGCCCTTGGCAAAAACGCTGACGATAATTGTTGTCAGAAGCGAGATAGTCGAAATCCAGAGAGCTGCATCGCCGTCAATCAGCTGAACGGCCCCATCGCCAGTTTTACCTAATGCCATATTGACCGCAGCTGGCGCCAGGCCAAGGCCGATTACCATAATTACCGGGCCGACTACGACTGGTGGCAGTAACTTATGGATAAAGGCAACACCACGTACTTTGATAAGTACCCCCATGCAGACATAGACCACACCGGCCATCATTAGACCACCCATGGTTGCGGCAACGCCCCAGGCCTGGACGCCGTACATAATAGGAGCAATAAAAGCAAAGGAGGAAGCAAGGAAGATAGGAACGGAACGTTTGGTGATGACTTGGAAGAGGAGAGTACCGAAACCGGCACCAAAGAGGGCAACATTAGGATCAAGTCCGGTTAATAACGGTACCAGAACTAATGCACCAAATGCGACAAAGAGCATCTGGGCACCCTGTAATATCTGCATCATTTTTATATTCCACCCTGTCTGTAAAAAAAAATCGCGCAATCCTAGCACGGATGTAATCGTTTGCCTAATCGGTGTTTGTTATAAATATGACAAACAGTAGTGACTGATTATATTTGTGATTACTGTCACGGAATAATGAAATCATTACATTTATCTGATATCTATTGATTAAAAATTATCAATACTGACGTTCCTGTTTCGAGTTACCGGAGATGCGAATGCGTGCCGATGCTCAACCATCGCTTCCCTTATGAAAAAGAAATCCTAATAATAAAGATAATTTTGTGGCTGTAGCTGTTGCCGATACTGGTTCGATCATTTTATGATCAGGTATTAACTAAGTGATGAATGAGTTTTCTATGTTGCGTTTTGCTCTATTAATGTTTGCTTTATTCGCCTTGCCGCTTAAAGCAGCAACCGTCACCAACTTGTACCAGGCACAGGTTGTCTTGCCTGACACGGACAAACAGTCGGAAAAAAAAGCTCGTGAAGAAGCGCTGGAGCAAGTCCTGATTAAAGTGTCGGGCCAAAGCGCAATTATGCAGAATGAAGTTATCCGTAAGGCGGTGGTCAATAACACGCCTTATGTGAGCCAGCTTGGTTACGGCAACCTGAAAGGGCTGCAGACGTTGGAGCTGACTTTCGATCGCGCACAGATCCGGAATCTGTTGACTCAGGCTAATGCTACTTTATGGGATGAGCAGCGTCCGTCGGTACTGGTTTGGATGGTAGAGGATACCAACCGTAACCGGAGTATTATTTGGGATCAGTCTGGCAGCGTATACCTACCACAGTTGAAACAGGCCGCAGATATGCGCGGTGTGCCTGTGCTGATGCCGATTGGTGATTTCGAAGATGTTACCGCAATTAATATTCCGGATTTGTGGGGCGGTTTTGTTCAGCCGATTGCCGATGCTAGTATGCGCTATCAGCCTGATGCCGTTTTGGTGGTAAGGTTTCGCCAGCAATCGGCTGAGAATGTCCTGCTGGGTTGGCAGCTATTTACCGGTAAACCAGAAAGCCTGACGACTTCTCAGGTAGCTCCGGAGGAAGGGCGTACATCGGACTCTTCGTCTCAGGCATTGAGTGAGATGATGAACCAGGTGGCTGATCTGCTGGCGGAGCGATATGCTGTCCAGTTGGGGGGGGCAAGTGAGGGTAAGTTTGCTATTCAGGTAGCAAATATCCAGTCAACAGAGGACTTCTTTACTCTTGAACGTATGTTGACGAACCTGACCTCGGTGGCGACGGTTAATGCCAGTAAGTTGCATGGCGACAAGGTAGTGTTTGATGTGAATCTGTTAAGCTCGGAAGCCGCATTTAAACGTGAATTGAGCCGTGATAACCGGTTAGCACCGTTAGATAGTCTGAGAAAAACAGCGATGGTGAAACCGGTAAACGACAGTCTGGCGGTTGATGATAGTTTGACTGCTGATACTGATAGGAGGGCATTCCCGTTAACAGAGCCGCAGCTACAGGATCCTGAAGCTATAGATGTAAAAGCTACGGTTGAACCTGCTCTGAGTCGGAGCAATCAGTACTACTGGAACCCGTAAAGGGTGAGGCAGATTAAAACGGTGGCTTATGCCACCGTTTTTTTTGCTTGTTATCACTCACTCTTTTGCTTTTCGTGAGCTTCTTTCTCTTCTCTTTCTACCTGAGATAGCTTTTTCAATTTGTTTCCTAACTCACGCCCTCGGCTTCGGGCAAAAAGAATATTGGTGATAAAGGCGCAAGAGACCAGCCCCAGCTCGATAATTGCCAGTAGTCGCTCGCCGTCATCAACCCAAAGAATGGTCAGTGCATGAAGGAAGTAGAACATTAAAATAAAATTGGCCCAGGCATGGGTGTAGGGCTTACCTTCAAGAATTCCCTTCAATGGCAGTAGCAGAGGCAATACCCATATCCCGGCAAGAATAAAGCTGTTGAGGTGGGGATGAGGGGATATCGTACTTTGCCAAAGACCAACCCAGAGAATTAAAGATAGGTTAGCTATAAGGGCGGTGTAGCGAAGGTTTTGAGTCGACTTGCTCATTGCTTTCATACGGTTATCCTTAACTATCGCAGTGGAGCTTTTTTGCTGTTTCTGCCAGCCGCCTTCCTAATGCTTGTGCCAGGGCGGCTTCATCATTCTCCAACAACTTATGCTGTCCCTGATTAAGGTGAGATGCTCCATACGGCGTACCGCCGCAACGGGTGGTATGCAGTAGTGGTTCTGAATACGGCAGTCCGACAATCAGCATACCGTGGTGCAGCAGCGGTAGCATCATCGATTGCAGGGTTGTTTCCTGCCCACCGTGCATGGATGAGGATGAGGTAAAGACACTAGCGGGTTTGCCTATCAGGGTTCCGGCCAGCCATTGGGCGCTGGTACTGTCAATAAAGTGTTTTAGTGGGGCGGCCATATTACCGAAGCGAACCGGGCTGCCCATAGCAAGGCCGCAGCAGTTTTTGAGATCTTCTAGCGTGACAAACGGATCACCTGTGCCTGGTGATTCGGTCAGTGTCCCTTGGATGTCGATATCGGCGACAGTCCTGAGGATGGCCTCACAACCGTCGATTTGTTCGATACCGCGAGCCAGTTGTCTGGCGAGCTGCCGGGTATTGCCATGGTGGCTGTAGTAGAGCACCAGAAGGCTGTGCATTATAGGATATCCAGTACCTGCTCAGGTGGCCGGCCCAGTGCCGCTTTGTCACCATTGACAACGATAGGTCGTTCGATCAGCTTCGGGTTATTTGTCATGGCTTCAAAAAGCTGCTGTTCGGTCACCGCGTCTTCACCGAGGGCTAACTCTTTATAGATGGCTTCTTTGGTGCGCATCATCTGGCGAGCAGAGCTGAAGCCGAGTTGGCTGAGAAGGTTCTTTAGTTGCTCGACATTCGGGGTTTCTTCGAGGTATTTCACCACATCCGGGGCGATTCCTTTCTCTTCCAGTAAGGCTAGGGTTTGGCGGCTCTTCGAGCAGCGAGGGTTGTGGTAGATAGTAACTGACATAGCTTTTCCTAATAGTTTGGTATTTTACCCATTTGCCTGTATCTGGTTGAGCGGTCAGGTTAGCAGAATGGGGAATAAATGTTGCAGTTCCATTGTAGAGGAACTGCAACCGGGAGGAAAAGGAAAGATTAGTTACTGGATCAAAGATTTGCGAACCTGGCACGGGCATGGCGAAGCTGGTCGATACGGGCATCGTAGCGAGCCTGGTCAAGTGAGTTTACATCAACCAGCTGGCTGGCCTGGATGTAGTGCTGGATAGCTTTGTCCCACTGGCCTCTTAGTGCCATCAACTCGCCGCGGGCGGCCAGTTCTGCATCCCGGCGCCCGATATCTGCATAGGCTTGGGCCAGTAAATACCAGCCGTTACTGTCGTCGGCATTATCATAGGTGTAGCGGGTCAGTATCGAGATACTCTCGGTGCTGCGGCCAGCTTTTTGCAGTGCAGCGGCTAAGTTTAGGCGCAGTACGTAGTGATCCGGATTGGCCTTAAGAGCTTTTTCAAGCCGCGAGATCGCCAGATCATATTTTTTCTCGTAGAGGTCAAGATCCGTCGCGGAATCGATATAGAAGCGGTTATCTGGCGCAGCCGCGAGCAGCGGGGTCAGCAGCTCGCGGGCTTGCTGGTATTTTCCAGAATCGATATATACCAGAGCCTTACCGTAATTAAGTGCATTTTTATCTGCTCCTCGAGCTTTCTTTAGCTGGCGGTTGAACCAGTCCAGTGCCGCTTCGCTGTCAATGCCTGCATAGCGGGCAACGATCCGCGCTCGAGCAAGTAGGTATCGCTCAGAGGTATCTACCCGGCGGGACGGGAATTGGCCAGCGCGGCTACGGGTATCGGAAATTCGTGACTCCGGTAACGGGTGGGTCAGTAGCATGGCTGGTGGTGTGCTGGCATAGCGGTATTGATCAGCCAGTCGGCCAAAGAAACGTGGCATGGCCTGAACATCGAAACCGGATTTAGCTAGCGTATTGATACCGATACGGTCGGCTTCTTTTTCATTGCTGCGGGTATAGTTGATCCGGCCCTGAGCCGAGGCTGCAGTGGTAGCATGGATTGCTGCAATTCCCGCTTCAGGTGAGGCAATAGCCAGCATGAGGGAGCCGATCAAAGCCGCCATAGTGGCCGGTGATTTCTTTGCCTGATCTTCCATGCTGCGGGCGAGATGACGTTGGGTTACGTGCGCAATTTCGTGGGCGATGACCGAGGCCAGTTCACTTTCCGAGTTAGCGTGCAAAAAGAGTCCGCTGTGGATTGCTACATGGCCGCCAAAGAAAGCGAAGGCGTTGATTTCACGGTTTTGGATCAGGAAAAAGTTGAATGGAGTGCGAACATCGTTGGCATTGGCAACCAAGCGGTGCCCGAGATCCTGAACATATTCCGATAGTAGGGGATCGCTGATGACCGGCATACTGGCCCGCAGCATTCGCATATAGGCATCACCGTATTCCATTTCCTTTTCAATCGTCAGTGTTGACGCTGCTGTCGTCCCTATTTCCGGCAGGCTGTTGAAGCTATCTGCCTGAGCCATCAGGCTTGAACCCAATAAGGCACTGATTAAGAGGTAGGTTGGTGCCTTAGTTAATCGAAACATGTTGATAGTAGAACCGCCTTTTCTGAAATTCGTTTTGTCAGCAATAGTCAAGATTCGGTCAATTTGGTTAAATCATTGCTGAATAGAGATAACTTACAGGGCTTAAGACAACGAAACCTATGTCAGGTTTCTTTTTTGTCGCATCGATGTCATTTACAATACTCCGATGGATAATAACTGTCAGCCTACCGGAATGGAAATCCTATCGCTTGATTTGACGTCTGAACGATGCCCTATGGCACTGTTATTGGCTAAGCGAGCGACCGTAGACCTCCGTTTCGGCCAGCGTTTGAGAATTCATATTTCTGACGCGGGAGCCAGACAAGATATCCCCCGTTACCTGTTAAACCATGGGTTTAATGTTGAAGAGCAGGCTGTTAGTCAGCAAGAGCTCGTAATAACCGTGACCAAAAGGCAGTAAACATTTTATGCTGGACATGCTAAATCGCTGGTATCAGCGACGATTTTCAGATCCCCATGCAGTCAGTCTCGTTGCCATCTTATTAGTCGGCTTCCTGACCATTTATTTCTTTGGCAACCTGATTGCCCCGCTGCTGGTGGCTATTGTGTTAGCGTACTTGCTGGAGTGGCCGGTCATGAGGCTAACCCGACTCGGGCTGCCTCGTTCAATAGCTGTCATGCTGGTACTACTGCTGTTTGCCGGGCTTATGGTCATGGCCATTTTTGGTCTTGTACCGACAATCTGGCATCAGGTCAGTAATCTGATTGCAGATGTGCCGACAATGTTCAACGGATTACAGAGTTTTGTCTCAAGTCTTCCTGAGCGCTATCCGGATTTTGTTCAGCCGCATCAGGTGGTCACATTCATGGACACTTTGCGGGAGAAAGTGCTTGGGATGGGCGAGAGTGTGGTCAAAGGCTCACTGGCCTCGTTGGTTAGCTTGGCAACTTTGGCGGTGTACCTGATTTTGGTTCCTTTACTGGTGTTCTTCTTGCTTAAAGATAAAGAAGAAATGCTGGCGACCTTGAGCGGATTGCTACCGAAAAACCGTCGCCTGGCAAGTAAGGTCGGCGCTGAGATGAACGAGCAAATCACCAACTATATTCGCGGTAAGGTTACCGAAATTCTGATTGTTGGCATCGTCAGCTATATTACTTTTGCGGTAATGGATTTGCGTTATGCTGTATTGCTGGGGGTTTTAGTCGGGTTTTCTGTATTGATCCCATATATCGGTGCTGCGGCAGTGACGCTACCTGTAGCAATGGTAGGCCTATTTCAGTGGGGCATTAGCCCGGATTTCTGGTGGTTGCTGGTGGCTTACGGCATCATCCAGGCTCTGGATGGTAATGTGCTGGTACCTGTTTTGTTCTCTGAAGCTGTGAATCTTCATCCTGTTGCCATCATCATTGCCGTGCTGGTTTTTGGTGGACTTTGGGGGTTCTGGGGTGTGTTCTTTGCCATTCCGCTGGCGACGCTGGTAAAAGCTGTATGGAATGCACTGCCATCTAATGAACCCGGTGAAGACGAAGAGTAGACGGCAGAATAAGCTTGTTGGTTCTTTTCGAATAAAGGATAAAAAATGCCCGCAGGTTATGCGGGCATTTTTGTTTTAGCCGTGGGCAATGCATTGTGATTGCCCGTTGGTTGTCACCTGCTAGTGGACGGGGAAGATGATGGCTTCGCGTCATCATCGATGGGGCGCAGGGTGGCGATCGTCCCTATCGTCTGGCAATGAGACTTACGGGTGGCGTTTTTTTTCCCACAGCCACTGCAGCCGGTACAGCGGCCTTTGTTTTTCCACCATTTGAAATAGAGATAAACCAGGGCGATGAAGACCACCAGACTGACAACGACGATATCCATCCAGTCGGTAGTTGCATTTAAGTCCGGCATTACCGGTAAAGTCGGTGCAGTCTTGGTTGTCATTATCGTACTCCGTGGTTACCTAATGTGGTGGGTGCTGTTTTTGGCATTATTTTACTTTTGAACGCGGGGAATAACCCGACGATCAATAGCAGGGCCAAGCCGCTGAGGTACACCCCACTCATCATGGCAATACCGGAAAGTCCCAATGCCATACCTAGGGTGTAGGTCGCACTGGCGACACCCAGCCCTAGTGCTGTTGGGAAAATCAAGGCTAATAGCATCCAGCGGTACTGTCCGGTCTGAACCCTTACCATGATGGTGGTTGCTAGGCATGGTGGATACAGGGCAAAAAATAGAATCATTGCAACGGCTGTCAGCGAAGTCAGGTTGTTGCTTTGATCACCCATGCGCTGTTCCAGAGAGTTGTTTTGGTCATCTTCTTGTTGGAACAGTACCCCTAGGGTTGCCACACTGCTTTCACGAGCGGCAAACGAAGATAGCAATGCGACGTTGATCTTCCAGTCGAAGCCGGCAAATTGGGTAAATGGCTCCATAGAACGGCCTATTGAACCAAGAACGGAGTTAGTCAGACGTTCTTCCTTGATTTTCCTGCGGATGGACTTACGGGCACTGGCCAGTTTACGCAAGGCTCGGTTGGCTTTCTTCGCCTGTTTGTCTCCCTTAGGGGCTTTTACAAGCGGGTAGAAGGCTGGGTTTCGTTGTTCGAACGTAACATTGACCGCTTTAGAGGCTTTAGCACCGCTGGCGTTAAGTTTGGCCCGCTTGTAGTCATTGTAGTAATTCACCAGAGAAACCAACTGCTCGCCCTGGGCGACTTCCAGATAAGAGTTGTTTTTCATCGACTTGGTAAATTTGTGGACTGCTTGCTCAGCTTGTTGCTGATAGAAGGTTTCGCGCTCTTGCGGTAATCCCGGGTATTGCAGTAGGGTGAAAATCACTACAGAAACGGCGACAACGATGGTGCCGACTTTCTTGATATAAATCCAGGTACGCTCAAATGAGCGGGTCAGGACAGCTCGAACGGTTGGTAGGTTATAGCGTGGCAGCTCAATAACAAATGGCGCACTTTCCGCCCCACGCAATACGGTGACAGAGAGTAATTTTGCAACAAGCAGGGCGGCGATGATGGTCATCGTTGAGATGTAGAACATCATTAATGCTTTGTTTTGCTCGAAGAAAATGCCAACCAGCAGGGTATAGAGTGGCACTTTTGCCAGACAATTCATAAATGGCACTGTAAGTATGGTAGCCATTCTGGCGCGGTGGTCAGGAATCCCTTTGGTTGCCATGATCCCCGGAACAGCACAGCCTCCGGCGAATACACCACTGAGGATTAACGGCAGGGTACTTTGGCCATGTAGTCCGAAGCGGTTCAGTACTTTGTCCACCACGAAAGCGATACGTGCCATATAGCCAGAGTCTTCCAAAATGGCGATCAGGGCGAACAGAATCATGAAGATCGGAACATAGTTCAGTAGTGTATTGGCTGAATCAACGATCCACAATCCGAGGGATCGGGTGTAGGGATCAAACAGGAAGCCAGCTTGCGGCAGCATTCCGGCCACCAACTCGCGCATGCTTGCCAGGTAAGGCCAACTGTAGTTGGTGAGCTCATAGCCTTGGACTATAGCCAACTGGTAGATCATAAACACGGTCAGAACCAGGAATACCGGAGCCAGAAAGCGATTAAGCACCAGCTGGTCAATGCGCTGTGACAGGGTTGGCCCCTGGCTTGGTGCAATACTTACTGCGTCATTAAGCAGTGACTGGATAAAGGCTTCTCGTTGGGCGGCAATATAATCATTAACGCTGGTATTGTGCTGTTGCTCAAATTGATGACGTTGTTGCTCTGCGATATCACGGAGGATGGTCAACTCGGGCTCTGATAGTAGATCAGCCAGTTTGGTGATGATCTGGCTATCATTTTCCAGTAGTTTGAGCTGGAGCCAGCGGCGAGGCAACTCAGCAACTTTGGCTTCTAAGGGAGCAAGTGCAGACTCTAGCATTGCCATTGATTCTGACAACGCCGGGTATTGTGGCTGGCTCTCATTTTGAGGACTTGGCTTTGCTGGTGGCTTGATTGTATTTGCTTCGATGATATCGCATAGTGCCTGGCGTCCTTCCCCCTTTCGCCCGACGGTTGTTACGACTGGAATCGACAGGCGTTGACTGAGTTTTTCAGTGTCAATCGCAATTCCCTGCCTATCAGCCACATCCATCATGTTTAATGCCAGTACAGATGGGCACTCCATCTCCAGAAGCTGTACGGTCAGGTGCAGCGAGCGCTTCAAGTTAGCTGCATCGACGACATTGATAACCAGATCTGGTTGCTCGGAGCAGAGGAAGTCTCTGGCTACACGTTCTTCTAGCGAAAATGATGAGAGGCTATAGGTGCCAGGCAAGTCAACGGCTTGGTATGTTTGGCCTTGGTGGCGGAAGTAGCCGTATTTTTTATCGACAGTGACACCTGGGTAGTTGGCAATGTGTTGCCGGGCTCCGGTGAGCAGATTGAAAAGTGTGGATTTGCCAGCATTTTGTTGCCCAGAAAGGGCAACCAGCGGCGTGCGATTTGACATTTTTGCGTTCCTTTCTAAGGCATTAACAACATGCTTTTGATTAAGCAATGTTTGTCACTTCAATACCTGCGGCTTCTGAACGGCGCAGTGAGACATGGGTGTTATCAATTTTGATTTCAATGGGATCGCCTAATGGTGCACTTCTGATCATGGTGACAGTAGCTTGCGGCATGATGCCCAGATCCATCAGGCGTTGCCTGATCATGCCTGTGGCGTGATGACGGTGAACAACAACGGTTTGGTTTGGAAGAATATCGTTCAGTGTCATAAGGAATACTCACGAATTGATAAAAAAGAATATATTCAAGATGGTTATCTCAAAGATATTATTTATAAAAATCAATTACTTTCAAGGGTGTTGAGAATTGTTATTATTATTGTTGATCTGGCTCAATAAAGGTAATAATAGGAGAGATTCTCATTTTCAATATTGGTATCTTGTTTCCCAGTATTCAGGATATTGCTTATTGGTTTGTCATTAATAGCTGCCAGTGAGCCCCAATAACGATTTAAATCAGGTCACGTCATGAATAAAAAACAACTTTCATTTGCGCTCATGTTATCCATGATGCCGCTGGCTACTATGGCTCATACCCCTTTGTGTTCCTGTTACGACAATGGTGACGGCACCGTGTTGTGCGAGGGCGGCTTTTCTGATGGTTCTTCAGCGGCTGGCGTTGAACTGGCTGTCGTCGATGCTAATGGCAAGAAGCTGCTGGCAGGCAAGATGAGTGAAGACAGTGAGTTCGAATTTAACAAGCCAGAAGGTGATTACAAGGTACAGTTTAATGCTGGTCCTGGTCACTTAGTTGAAATCTCTAGTGAAGATATTACTGAATAATACGCAGTCATGAGGCTGGGCCTCTAAGTATAAAGGAATGAAATAAATGAAAAAAACGCTTCTTACATCTCTTGGTGTTGCCGCTTTGGCTGTATCTGGTGCCGCGAATGCTCACTTCCAGTTGGCTTACACTCCAGATGTGATTGTAGAAAAACCAACTAGTATGAACATGAAACTTGTTTTCGGTCACCCGATGGAAAACGGCCATGTAATGGATATGGATAAGCCAGAGCAGTTTTTTGTTCAATTTAAAGATAAGCGTATTGATCTGATGGACAAGCTTGAGCAGATCAGCTGGAAAGGTCCTGAAAACACAGCTAAAGCTTATCAGGCTGACTACAAAGTGAAGCGTAACGGTGATTACGTATTTGGCGTTGTTCCTGCACCTTACTATGAAAAAGGCGAAGACATCTACATTCAGCAAATCACTAAGTCTTATGTGAACAAAGGTGGTCTGCCAACGGGGTGGGACCAGCCTTTGAACCTACCGACTGAGATTGTTCCGCTGAACAAACCATATCAGGTATTTGCCGGTGGCACTTTTACTGGTCAGGTATTGTCTGAAGGCAAACCAGTAGCGGGTGTTGAGTGTGAGATTGAATACATCAACACAGATATCGATATGAAAGGTAACGCGTTTGGTAAGACAACTCACCGTGATGCGCCTGAAACCGCTATCGTAGCGATTACTGATCAGGATGGTGAATTTACTTTCGGTATTCCTAAAGCTGGTGTTTGGGGCTTTGCTTGTCTAGGTGCAGGCCCAGTAACTGAGCATAAAGGCAAAGAATTGTCTCAGGATGCTGTGATCTGGGTGAACGCGAAAGAGCTATAAGTTCTTTTGTTTGCATTCATCAGGCATCAAAAAAATCCCCCGACGCCATGCGCAGGGGGATTTTTTATGATTCAAGCCTGATTATTTTCAGTTTGGTATTAGGCGTCGTTGAGGTAATTCAGGACTACTTCATGGTGGTCTTTGGTCTTGAATTTGTTGAAGACGTGTTCGATTACCCCTTCCTCGTTGATTAAGAAGCTGATGCGGTGAAGGCCGTCATAGATCTTGCCCATGAACTTTTTCTCACCCCAGACACCAAATTGATCGGCTACAGTATGGTCTTCATCAGATAGCAGGGTGAAGTTCAGGTTATCGCGCTCGATAAATTTAGGTAGGCGTTTGACCGGGTCGATGCTGATGCCCAATACCACGACATTGTGAGCATCCAGTTCTGCTTTGCTGTCACGCAGGCCGCAGGCCTGAACGGTACAGCCAGGCGTCATGGCTTTTGGATAGAAGTAGGCAAGTACTTTTTTGCCTTTGAAGTCAGCCAGGCTGACAGGCTGGTTGTCTTGATTCATGAGCGTGAAGTTTGGCGCTGGTGTACCAGCGGTCAACGTCTTCATAGTTTTTCCTTATTGATTATGGCCGATGAAAGTCACAGTGCCATTAACAAGCAAGTCCTGGCAAAGTGCTTCATATTCTTCTTGTATTGTCATTAAGTTGCAGCCTTCAGGCAAATTAGCACTGATCTGTAACTGGAAACGGTTCGGGTGACCTTCTTCGCTGGCTTCATGGGTATGGGCACTGAGTGAAGCGATATCAATTTGCCGGCAGGCAAAAAAATGGGTGAATTGTTCAGTCAGCCCCGGGATATCGTCGGCTTCGACATGGAAGTCAGCGGTATATGGTAAAAAGCGGTACTCATGTTTGGATGTACGCTTCATAACGGTCAGCAGATCATGCTCCTGTGCCTTTAATGGTAATGTCGATTCCACCCGGGAAATGGCATTACCATTACCAGAAAGCAGCATGATAAGGGTGAATTCCCTGCCGAAAATAGCGAGTCGGCTGTCGACAATATTGCAGTTGCATTGGCTGATCAGCCGGGTGACTTCATCGGATATGCCTGGGCGATCCGTACCAACAGCGGTAACTACTAAGTAATGTTCCATATTTATACACATCTGATTGTTATTATCAGTTGCATGGTAGCACAGTCATTGTAAATCAAGCTATTGGTGCAGGTCGTGCTAGTTCCAAAATTGAAGAAGTCTTATTGCATAGAATTAACTTCTGTGATTGCGCTGAAATATAATAGATTATTGGCAAGTATTGGACTGGTTTTACTTAACTGATTTACATACTCCTGTCTTGAGTTTACTGTAACTGAAAAGTACCATGAGAGCTTACATATACAGGGGAGATGGACATGTTTTCAGGAAGCATGGTGGCGCTAGTTACGCCATTAGATGACACTGGTGAAGTTGATTACGCCAGTTTGGCATCACTAGTGGAATACCACATTGCAGCTGGGACAGATGCAATTGTGGCGGTTGGAACCACGGGTGAGTCAGCAACGTTGACTGTAGATGAACATGTGAAGGTGGTTCTTAAAACCATAGAATATGCCAAAGGCCGAATTCCGGTTATTGCCGGGACCGGAGCTAATGCCACTCATGAAGCCATCACCTTCAGTAAACTTTTTTCAGGCTCCGGGGTTGCTGGCTGCTTGACTGTGACACCTTATTACAACAAGCCGACTCAGGAAGGTTTGTATCAACATTTTAAAGCTATTGCCGCAGCTACAGACATACCTCAGATCTTATACAATGTTCCTTCTCGTACAGGTGTTGATATGCTGCCGGAAACGGTCGCTCGTCTGGCCAAGTTAGATAATATTGTTGGCATTAAGGATGCGACAGCTGATTTGTCGCGAGTTAAAAAAACTCGGGAACTTTGTGGCGAAGACTTCATCCAATTAAGCGGCGATGACGCCACTGGGTTGGATTTTGTTGTTGAAGGTGGTCATGGTGTTATTTCGGTGACGGCTAATGTAGCTGCAGCAGAAATGGTAACTATGTATAAGCTGGCGCTTTCTGGCCAGTTTGATGCAGCAAGGGAAATTAATGAACGCTTGATGCCGTTGCATGAGCAGTTGTTTGTTGAGTCAAATCCAATTCCTGTAAAATGGGCAGCCCATCAACTTGGCTTGATTAAGCACGGAACGTTGCGCTTACCGCTGACTGAGCTGAGTGAGCCGGCACAACAAGTGGTGAGTGAAGCGCTTAAAGATGCCAATGTGCTGCTGTAATTTGCTAGAGCGTAGGAGCGCAGAAGCTTAATGAATAATAAATACAGGCTGGTGGTGACAGCAGTAATGGTTGCCACTTTGGCGGGATGTTCTGGCGGTGCTGAACGTCGTCGTCAGGCCAATCAGGATTTCAATTATCTTGAAACGAAGCCATTAGGATCGTGGAATTTGCCGAGCGGTGCCCAGGCCAGCCAGGTGAATGACTATGTGATTCCGGCCGAGAACTTTCCGGGTGAGCTCGGCGCTGATGTTGATATTCGTCCACCTCAGCAGGTGCTGGCTTTGATCCCGGGAGCCAGAACAGTCAAAGATGCCGATGGTGTAACTTTGCTGTTGGTGAAACCTGATGAGTTGACCAAAGTCTGGCAGCTGACTCAGCGTTTGATTAGTGAGAAAAATATCCAGCTGCGCAGTCAGTCTGCTGACGTGATGGAAACAGATTGGGTTAACTGGTCGAATGAAGATGAAGAAAGCGAGATCGGTAGTCGTTATCGGATCGAAAAGACATCGGCTCCTAATCGTTATAGTTACCGGATCTCTTTGATTGACTGGCGTGAAGGTGGAGAAAATAAACCTGTTTCGGCGATTAACAAAGAGCGTTACAGTATTTTAATGACTAACTTGGTAACGTCCCGTTATGATCAGCAGGTGCGTGATCAGGCAAAACTACGAGCTCAGGAGCTGGTCAAGCAGATCCCAATCTCTATGGGACAGGATCGTAGTGGTTTACCAGTCATTATTGCTCGTGCACCATACAACGTGTTCTGGGAGCGTTTGCCGGATGTATTAAGCCAGCTTGGTTTCACTGTTGAAGGCCGTAACCGTTCGCAAGGTACAGTTGAAGTGAAATTCCGCTCTCCGGATGATGAGTTCTGGACTGAACTCGGCACTAAGCCTATCCAGCTTGATAGCCGTACTTACAACCTTCAGCTTGGTGATTTGGGCAACCGGACTTCTGTCAATGTGACTGATACCGATGGTAAGCCTGTTACCGAGGATGCGCTGAAGAGTTTGGCTCCGGTATTTGCAGCGGCTATTGAGCGCGCCAACAACAGCTAACTTTTTATATTGGTATAACTCGCTTTTTATATCGATATCAAGAGAATGCTGAGATTAAAAAAACCGCTTCGGTTATTCCGCAGCGGTTTTTTTATATTTCGGCTTTGCACGTTAGCGCAAAACTTACTTCACTTCTTCACCTTGTGCCTGCATGTCGGCATGGTAAGAAGAGCGGACAAACGGGCCACACGCAGCATGGGTGAAACCCAGCTCCAGTGCGATTTCTTTCAGTTCGTCAAATTCTGAAGGCGGCACATAACGCTCAACCGGTAGGTGGTGACGGCTTGGAGCCAAGTATTGGCCCAGTGTCAGCATGGTTACACCATGAGTGCGTAGGTCTTTCAGTACCTCGATGATCTCTTCCTTGGTTTCACCCAAGCCCATCATCAGGCCTGATTTGGTCGGAACTTCAGGGTGCATTTCCTTGAATTTTTTCAGCAGATCCAGTGACCACTGGTAGTTGGCTCCTGGACGGGCCTTGCGGTACAGGCGCGGTGCGGTTTCAAGGTTATGGTTGAAGACATCTGGCGGGTTATCACGCAGGATTTCCAGCGCACGGTCCATACGGCCACGGAAGTCCGGAACCAGAGTTTCAATTTTAATGTTCGGGCTCTTGGCTCGAATTTCACGGGTACAATCAGCAAAATGCTGGGCACCACCGTCGCGTAGGTCATCGCGGTCAACCGAGGTCACTACGACATAACGTAGGTTCATGTCTGCAATGGTTTTGCCTAGCTGGACTGGCTCTTCGGCATTCGGCGGTAACGGTCGGCCGTGGGCAACATCGCAGAATGGGCAACGGCGGGTACAGATTGCACCCAGAATCATGAAGGTAGCAGTACCGTGGTTAAAACACTCTGCCAGGTTAGGGCAAGATGCTTCTTCACACACCGAGTGAAGTTTGTTCTTGCGCATTGCTGACTTGATGTCTTGGATTCGTTGGCTATCAGCCGGAAGTTTGATTTTCATCCATTCCGGCTTACGTAAAACTTCCTTTGGTGCTTCTTCTGCCACATTACGGACAGGAATCAGCGCCATTTTGTCGGCATCACGATATTTGATACCTTGTTCTATTTTAATAGGTTTGCTCATTATGAATTGCTTTCCGTTATCCACTCAACGCTCTGATAATCGAGCAGTTTGACTAGCTCTTCTATAAGTACGGGCTGAACTTCCGCCAGTTCAGATGGGCCATTCTGGGTTGCTACCTGGGTCATTTCCATCCCCTGATAGCCGCATGGGTTGATGCGTAAAAATGGCGCCAGGTCCATGTTTATATTGAGTGCCAGACCATGAAAAGAGCAACCACGCCTGATTCTAAGTCCGAGCGAGCATATCTTTTTGCCATCGACATACACGCCTGGAGCATCAGGACGGGCATTGGACTCAATCCCGAAGTGGGAAAGAGTATTTATTACCGTATTTTCAATGTGTGTAACCAGATCACGCACACCGAGTTTTATACGTCGCAGGTCAACGAGAATATAAGCGACTTGTTGGCCTGGCCCATGATAGGTTACCTGACCGCCACGGTCGCTTTGTACCACTGGGATATCGCCAGTATCGAGCAAGTGCTCGGCTTTGCCTGCCTGACCTTGGGTGAACACAGGATCGTGCTCAACCAGCCAGACTTCGTCTGTGGTTTCGGCATTACGCTGATCTGTGAATTCGTGCATGGCTTGCCAAGTTTTTTGGTAATCCCGGCGGCCAAGATTTCGAATGATAATTCTTTTTTGCAATTTAACACCCATTGTTTCGTCAGGCGGTGCCTGGGAAATGACACCACACAATGGGTGTATTATAAAACTTGGCGACTGGTTTTACAGCCGCCAAATTGTAGGGTTTTATACTGTGTCGGCTTATAGGACTACGCGAACAATATCAATTTCACCCAGTTCTTTATATAGCGTTTCAACCTGCTCGATTGATGTTGCCGTAATTGAAACAGAAACAGCACTGTAAGTACCTTTGCCGCTTGGTTTTACGGAAGGAGAGTAGTCACCAGGGGCATGACGCTGAATAACTTCAACAACCAGATCTGATAGTTCAGGTTTATTGTAGCCCATCACCTTGTAGGTAAATTTACAAGGAAACTCTAATAGATCTTTCAGTTTTGGCTGTTCTTGCTGCTGCATTCTGAACTCCAGGATTTTGCATTGGTATAACTGTGTTTTAGCCGAGCATATTAATGGGTCGCCCGCTATAAAACAAGCATCTGAGGCGGGCCACAATGGTGGCCGGAAACAAAAAGAGGTAACAGATGTTACCTCTTTTTTATTGATAATCAGTGAGCTGGATTAGCTTAGCCAGCCTTTAAATAGCAACATAATGTAATCAATTAAGCGACTAAAGAGGCCACCTTCTTTAACATCATTCAGTGCCAGCAGTGGGTACTCTGCAATATCTTCATCACCAACGCGGTAGTAAAGTTTACCGACTTCGTCACCTTTGGAAATTGGTGCTTTCAGCTCTTTTTCCAGTACGAAACTGGCTTTTAGGTCTTTGGTTTGGCCGCGAGGCAGGGTCACGAATGTATTTTCAGCAACACCCAGTGATACTTCATCTGTATCACCCATCCATACTTTCTCGGTCACGAAGGTTTCGTCAGCCTTGTGTGGAGAGACAGTTTCAAAGAAGCGGAAGCCGTAGTTAAGCAGCTTTTTACTCTCAGCCTTACGAGCATTCGGGCTTTGGGTACCCATTACCACAGCAACCAGGCGCATCTTGCCTTCAGTCGCGGTGCTTACCAGGCTGTAACCTGCGTTGTTGGTGTGCCCGGTCTTCAAACCGTCAACATTCAGGCTCTTATCCCAAAGCAGACTGTTGCGGTTGTACTGGGTAATACCGTTGTAGGTAAAGGACTTCTCTTTATAGATTGCGAATTCTTCTGGAACATCGCGGATCAGACCCTGTGCCAGCAGCGCCATGTCATATGGCGTAGTGTACAGGTTCGGGTTATCCAGGCCATGTACGTTGCCGAAATGGGTTGAATCCATCCCCAGGGTTTTGGCCCAGGCATTCATTAAATCGACAAAAGAGTCTTCTGAGCCGGCCACGTGTTCAGCCATTGCCACGCAGGCATCATTGCCCGACTGGATGATGATGCCGCGGTTTAAATCAGAGACTTTAACTTCGCTGCCAACTTCGATGAACATCTTGGATGAGCCAGGGAAGTTCTTCGCCCAGGCATTTTTGCTGATCACCACAGTATCATTCATCGAGATGTTGCCGCGTTTGACCTCCTGGCCAATGACGTAGCTGGTCATCATCTTGGTGAGACTGGCTGGTGGGATCTGGTCATACTCTTTGTTTCCGGCCAGGATTTTTCCGGAATGGTAGTCCATTAATACATAGCCTTTGGCAGCGATCTGCGGTGCTTCAGGTACGACAGCTGGTGCAGCTGCGACAGACACTGAAGCCAGCAGGGTTGCTGATACAGCTACAGAACGAATAAGTGCAGCAGATTTCTTCATGATAGTTGTAACTTAATTTGTCGATTGCAAAAAAACTGCACACACTATATCAGATTGTAAATCGAGAACCCACGGTTGCAGCCTCTGAAACAGGGCTTGTTTGGGATTCTTGATATTCTTTGACATTAATCCGTGTGTGCTAGCAGTAGATATACCCAAGTATCTTGAGAGTGCCTGGATATAGAGTCTAAATTATTGCTTTTGTTCCAACTCGCGTTGTGAGGTGATGATAAAAGCGCCCGGATAAAGGCTGGTTTTGGCTTTATCCCGTTGGGTAATTGCTTCATCGCGGTCGAGGTAAGGACCGAGGCGTAGTCGGTATACTTCAGCTGCGTCGGCTTTTTTCAGATCAACCTGGGTGGCAAAGTCTTGCTCTAGTTGCTGAGCCATTTGTTTGGCTTTGTTCTCATCGGTTACTGCTGCCAGCTGGACAAAATAGAAATGCGGATTGGCGCTTTGCCATTCGTCGGGAGACTCGGGTTTTGCTACACGGATCAGTTCAATTTTAACCGGCGCCGTGCCATTTTTGATGACGTCCAGCTTGGCTGCGGCGGCCATGCTCAGGTCAATGACCCGACCTTCGTGAAATGGGCCGCGGTCGTTGACACGTACAATGACTACCTTGCCGTTGCTGGTGTTGGTAACTTTGACATAACTTGGCAGCGGTAGCGTTTTGTGAGCCGCCGTCATTGAGTACATGTCATAGATTTCACCATTGGAGGTTTTGTGGCCATGGAATTTCTGTCCGTACCATGAGGCGTAGCCTTCCTGGGTGAATTCGTTATTGTTGTCGACGATTTTGTAATCTTTACCGCGCAGGGTGTAATCTTTGTTTCCGGCAAGGCTTTGAGATTCATAGCGGGGTTGGGCATCCTCTATATGATCCAGGGTCAGTGACGATTTCGGGGCGACATCGTCAGCCAGGTCGTAGCGTTCATTGCTTGGTGTAGAGCTACAGCCCGCCAGTAATAACAAAAATAAAAGAGAGTATGCGCGCATTTAGGTCGCCTTAGACAACATTTTTCTATGGGTGTGAATTGACATCAGGATCCCGAAGCCAGCCATCAGGGTGACCATGGAGGTGCCGCCGTAACTGACCAGTGGAAGGGGAACCCCAACTACAGGCAGCAGGCCGCTTACCATCCCGATGTTAACAAAAATATAGACGAAGAAACTCAATACGATACTGCCAGCCATCATCCGGCCAAAGGCTGTCTGGGCCCGGCTAGCCAGCATCAAACCTCGGCCAATGATAAAGAGGTAGATGGCTAGCAGGCAGATAACCCCAATTAGCCCCCATTCCTCAGCAATCACCGCGAAGATAAAGTCCGTGTGACGTTCTGGCAGAAACTCCAGCTGGGACTGGGTTCCGTGTAGCCATCCTTTGCCTGTCAGGCCGCCGGAGCCGATAGCGATTTTTGATTGGATAATATGGTAGCCAGCCCCGAGTGGGTCGGACTCCGGATTGAACAGGGTGAGTACCCGGGTGCGCTGGTAGTCGCGCATCAGAAACAGCCAAAGAATCGGGATGAAAGCGCCAAGCATGACAGCTGCTGCGCCGATGAGTCGCCAACTGATCCCCGATAGGAACAAGACAAAGATACCTGATGCCGCGATCAAGATGGAGGTACCGAGGTCAGGCTGTTTGGCGATCAGAATTGTCGGAACAAAAATCATCACCAAGGCAATAATGATATTACGGAAGCTGGGCGGTAGTGGTTGATTACCGATAAATCGCGCTACCATCAGGGGGACTGCCAGTTTGATCAGTTCCGAGGGCTGGAAACGGACAAAACCCAAGTTAAGCCAGCGTTGTGCCCCTTTGGAGGCTTCGCCGAAAAGCAATACGCCGAGTAATAGTAGCAGCCCGACTCCGAATAGGTAGGGAGCCCAGGTTTCGTAATGGCGCGGAGCAATTTGTGCCAGGATAAACATGATCCCCAGTGACAAAAGCATGCGAACCGCCTGGCGTTCCATCATTGGGAGGCTTTGACCACTGGAGCTGTACATGACCATTAGGGCAAAGCCCATAAGCGTCAAGATCCCAAGCAACAGCGGCATATCCAGATGTAGGCGGTTGCTGAGTGTTCTTTTTTTTCCTGTTGCAGTCATGATACTCATTGATTCACCTCTGCTAACTTGGCATCTTTCACCGCTTGCTGTGATTGATCGGTTTGTTTGGGTTTGAGTAACATATGGTCAAAAATCTTGCGGGCGACCGGACCACCGTTGGATGAACCACCGCCGGCATTTTCCAGAACCATGGAAACTACCACCTCTGGTTTTTCATATGGAGCAAATGCCGTGAACAGTGCGTGGTCGCGCAGGTGTTCTTTCAGTTCATCTGCGTTATATTTCTGGTTTTCGGCCAAGCTAAAGACCTGCGCGGAACCTGATTTACCGCCGGCTTTGTATTTAGCCTTGGCAAAGGCACGTCTTGCTGTACCTTTTTTGCCAAATAGCACGTTGTACATACCTTCTCTGGCGACCTCCCAGTATTTAGGGTCGACATTGGTAATTGGCGGATAGTTGTCAAACTTGGCCGGCATTTCTGTCTCATCATCTATGATGCCTTTGAGCAGGTGCGGAGCTTCGACAAGCCCGTCGTTAACCAGGACACTTGTTGCTTTGGCTATTTGCAGTGGTGTTGCGGTCCAGTAACCCTGGCCGATTCCGACCGGAATAGTATCACCCTGATACCAAGGTTTGCGGAATCGGGCTTGTTTCCATTCACGGGTCGGCATATTGGCCTGACTCTCTTCGTGGATATCGATGCCGGTGTATTCTCCGAAGCCAAAGCGGCCCATCCAGTTGGACAGGCGGTCAATACCGAGGTCATAAGCGACCTGATAGAAGAAGGTATCGACTGACTCTTCAATGGCTTTGTAGATGTTAACCTTACCGTGGCCCCAGCGCCGCCAGTCTCGGAATGCCCGGCTCTTAGAGTTCGGTATTTTCCAGTAACCAGGGTCATTACGGGTTGTTCGGGTAGTGATCACACCTTCGCTTAGTGCCGCAACTGCGATCATTGGCTTAATGGTGGAGGCCGGCGGGTAGATCCCCAGGGTGACGCGGTTAACCAGCGGGCGGTTTTTGTCGTTCAGCAACTCACGGTATTTTTTACCTGAAATGCCGTGGACGAACAGGTTCGGATCGTAGCTCGGGCTGGATACCATCGCCAGTACTGATGAATCCCGTGGATCGAGGACGACCACGGAACCGCGCTTGTGCTTGATGATTTCTTCGCCGGTGTCCGGATCTTGTTTACGCTCTGTCAGTAGTTCCTGAACATACAGTTGCAGTTCGATATCCAGGTTCAGGCGAATATCTTTGCCCGGGATTGGGGGGACGTATTTGAGGGTACGAATGACCCGTCCGCGGCTGTTAACTTCAACTTCTTGATAGCCGGAGGTGCCGTGCAACAGGTCTTCATAGTATTTTTCGATACCGATCTTGCCGATATCGCGGGTTGCCTTGTAGTTGTTGATCTTTTCGTCGCGCTCTAACTTTTGGAGATCGCGATCGTTGATTTTGGCAACGTAACCTAGAACATGGGTCAGGGCTTCACCATAAGGGTAATAGCGCTTGAGGTAGGCTTTGACCTCAACGCCTGGGAAATAGTGCTGATTGACAGAAAATAGTGCCACTTGGGCTTCTGTCAGCTGGTTTAGCAGCGGGACTGATTTAAATCGACGGGTACGGCGGCGCTCTTTGCGGAACCGTTTGATGTCTTCATCCGTGATCCCCATCAGTTCTGTAAGCTGGACAAAGGTTTCTTCCAGGTTTGGAACTTTTTCGGTGGTGATTTCCAGTGAATATACCGGGCGGTTTTCTGCCAGCAGAATGCCGTTACGGTCGTAGATCAGGCCGCGGTTAGGAGCAACCGGAACAATTTTGATCCGGTTGTCATTTGATCGTGTCTGGTAGTCTTCGTGCTGGCTGACCTGGATATTGTACAGGTTGGCCAGCAGTAAACTTACCAGCACGATGATGCCGATAAATGAGACAAGAGCACGGCGGAAAAACAGCGCCGACTCAGCGCGGTGGTCGCGGATCTGGGTTCGCTTTTGTCTCATTGGCAATTATTCTCTGTGGTATGGGTGGTTGGCAGTAATACTCCACGCGCGGTAAAGGCTTTCAGCCATCACCACTCGTACCAGAGGATGAGGTAAAGTCAGGGGAGATAATGACCAGCTTTGATCTGCTGCTGCCTTGCAGGCCGGAGCCAGTCCTTCTGGGCCGCCGATCAAGATTGAGACATCTCGCCCGTCTAGTTTCCAGCTTTCTAGCTGGCCGGCCAATTGCTCTGTATCCCAACGCTTGCCAGGAATATCCAAAGTGACAATGCGGTTGCCTTTTGGTACGGCAGCTAACATTGCTTCGCCTTCCTTTTGCAGGATACGCGCAATATCGGCATTTTTGCCGCGTTTGCCGGCCGGGATTTCGATTAACTCTAGCGGCATGTCTTTCGGGAAGCGGCGGCTATATTCTTTATAGCCTTCTTCGACCCATTTTGGCATCTTGGTGCCAACAGCAATCAGTTGAAGCTTCATCTGTTAATTAGCCCCAAAGCTTCTCCAGTTGGTACAGGTTACGTGCGTCTTCCTGCATGATGTGCAGCATAACGCTACCCATATCAACAATCACCCACTCACCGTCTTCTTCGCCGCTGATACCGAAAGGAGGGTAGTCGACCAGCTTGGATTCTTTGTTGACGTGGTCAGCAATCGAGGATACGTGACGGTTTGATGTACCGGTACACACAACCATAAACTCTGTAATGCTTGACTTACCGCGTACGTCTAGAGTCACAATGTCTTGGGCTTTAATATCGTCAACTTTATCAACAATAAAATCGTGTAGTTCTTGAACCTGCAAAGGAATCCCCTCATTTGGTGATTGGTGTAATTAATTTAGTCCCAGATCGCTCTGAGTCACAATTTAGCGGCGCAGTATACCATGCTCAACCTTGTTCGATACAAGTTGGCAGTAATTTTACAATTTCTCCATGGTATGTGTCCGAATTCCACACATTTCGGCACACAGGGCGGATAACGCCGGCCAAGGCTGAAAATCGAAATCAGTTTTAACTTTTATCTCCAGCCGGGCCAGTTGCTGTAATAGCTGGATCAGAGTGCTGAGCGGCAGCCGGTGCAGGGCACCGATATAGACTTCACGGCGGCTTTGCCAGACACGAAACTGCTCAAAAATGATGTTCAGCGGGGTGCCCTTGCTACCCATCTCCTGCATTTTATAGAGTTGGGTCAGCTCGCGCTGCAAGGTTCGCAGCAGGATGACGGCTTCGATACCTTCTCCTTCTAGCTGGCGGAGCACCCGCTGGCTACGTTTGCTTTGGCCTGCCAGCAGGGCGTCGACCAACTGGAACGGGGTGTAGTGGTTATGGCGGCTCAGAGCCTCTTCGAGACGAACAACCGTTAGGGCTCCATCAGGATAAAGCAGTGTCAGCTTTTGCAGGCTTTGTGCCAGAGCCAGCAGGTTCCCCTCATGCCATTGGGCTAGCATCAGGACTGACTCATGGTCAGGGTTAAGCCCTAGCTTTTGGCAGCGTCCCTGAATGAATCGCGGTAGATGGCGGGCATCCGGGGTATTGCAGGGGATATATAAGCCAAGCTCGGTAAGCGCTTTGAACCACTTGGCACTTTCTTGTTTTTTGTTCAGGCGCGGGCCATGCATCAAGAGCAGAATGTCGCTGTGCAGGGTGGCTATCACCTCTTGCAGGGCTTTGGCCTGGTTGGCATTGAGTCCGGATTCCGGGACCTCCAGCTCGATGATCTGCCTTGCAGAAAATAGGCTCATGGCCTGGGTGCAGTCAAGGACTTGATTCCAGTCGAGTTGGGCGTCAATGGTAAAGGTGTGGCGTTCATCAAAGCCGGCCAGCTGGGCTACTTGTTTGATTTGATCGCCGCATTCCTGTTTAAGGAGTGGTTCATTACCAAATAGAAGATAGGCTTGGCGCAGCCCTTTGCCTAGCTGCTGCGCCAGTTGTTCCGGGTAGATTCTCATTCTGCTTTGTTGCTCGGGTTTTCGTCATCGGCAAACAGGGTATTACCTGCTTGTGTATCTTCGATGGCTTCTGTCGTAACGCTGGTGTTAGTTTCGGTACCATCTTCCATCATGGCTTCCAGCTTTTCTTCTTCCAACTTGTTGAAGTCGGCGGTCAGACGGGCAAGCTGGCGCATGATTTGACGAGAAGCCTGTTGGCGCATTTCGTCTTCAATCATATCGCGTTCGACTGACTTTGCCAGGGCTGTCAGTGGGTTGTCGAGGAAGGTGCGGTTGACCTTAGTGGTATAGGTCTGGCTGCCTTTTTCCGGTACAACAATACGGTAGCTGACGTTATAGGTCAGTTCGTATTCGGCGGCACGGCTGTTTTGGTATAGCGACAGAGTACGTTCGCCGGTTGATTCACTGATCAGGTGCAGGTTCGGTACTGTCGGCGATGGCGGGACAGATTCGATGCCGTGCAGTTTAAACTGCGATTCAACCTGTCGGGTTAACGGGCCGAAACGGTCAAAGCTGGTCAGGGATAATTTGGCGATATCGTCGGGTAGCATATAGTTACCGCGAAGGTGGAAACCGCAAGAGGCAGTGGCCAGGGCCATTACTGCAATCAAGAGGGTTCGGATTGTGCTTTTTAGAGATAAGAAAGCTTTCACCGAGTCTGCTCCATGAAAAAGTTAGTGAAAACTAACCGGTCAACATGGTTGAACCGGGTAAGGGATAGGGTGGACCGGTAGGAGCCATCCATGATCCCTGTAAGCCAGGGACCATGGATTAGGCACAAATAAATTGCTTTAGTTCGAACCTTTTTAGTTCGCAACAATGTTCAGCAGTTTACCTGGTACGTAGATCACTTTACGAACAGTTTTGTCGTCAGTGAACTTAGTAACATTTTCGTCGTTCAGCGCCAGCTCTTCAACCTGTTCTTTGGTTGCGTCTGCTGCAACAGTCAGTTTCGCACGAAGCTTACCGTTAACTTGAACAATGATTAGCTTCTCGTCTTCAACTAATGCTTTAGCGTCAGCTTCAGGCCATTGTGCTTGGTCGATGTTGCTTTCACCTAGTGCTTCCCACATTTCGAAACAGATGTGTGGGGTCATTGGGTATAGCATACGAACGATAGCTTTTAGCGCTTCATCAAGTAGGGCACGATCTTGTGCAGATTCTTGAGCGGCTTTAGCCAGTTTGTTCATCAGTTCCATGATTGCAGCAATTGCGGTGTTGAACGTCTGACGACGGCCGATATCATCGCTTACTTTTGCAATCGTTTTGTGAACATCACGACGCAGTACTTTCTGATCAGAAGACAGTGCTGCAACGTCTACTGCTTCAGCAGCACCTTTAGTTGCGTGTTCTTTAACCAGTTTCCAGACACGTTTTAGGAAGCGGTTAGCACCTTCAACACCAGATTCTTGCCACTCAAGCGTCATGTCAGCAGGCGATGCAAACATCATGAATAGACGAACGGTATCAGCACCGTACTTGTCTACCATCTCTTGTGGGTCGATACCGTTGTTTTTCGACTTAGACATTTTGATCATGCCTGAGTGTGTTACGTCGCGGCCTTGGCTGTCGGTTGCTTTTTCGATGCGGCCTTTGCTGTCGCGCTCGATTTCAACGTCAGTCGGTGCAATCCACTCTTTGGTGCCCTTGTCGTTAGTGTGGTAGAAGGCATCAGCCAGTACCATACCTTGACATAGCAGTTGCTTGAACGGTTCGTCAGATGTTACGTAACCTGCGTCACGTAGCAATTTGTGGAAGAAGCGCGAGTACAGAAGGTGCATACAAGCGTGCTCGATACCACCAATGTACTGGTCTACTGGTAGCCAGTAGTTTGCTTTTTCTGGGTCTAGAATATCGTCAGCTTGTGGTGAACAGTAACGTGCGTAGTACCAAGATGATTCCATGAAGGTATCGAAGGTATCTGTTTCACGTAGTGCTGGCTCGCCGTTAAAGGTGGTTTTCGCCCACTCTTTATCCGCTTTGATTGGGCTAGTTACGCCGTCCATTACCACGTCTTCTGGTAGGATAACTGGTAGTTGGTCAGTAGGTACTGGATGAACTTCGCCGTCTTCAGTCGTTACCATTGGGATTGGAGCACCCCAGTAACGCTGACGAGATACACCCCAGTCGCGTAGACGGAAGTTAACGGTTTTCTTACCTTTACCTTCTGCCTCCAGTTTCGCTGCGATTGCATCGAACGCCCCTTGGAAGTCTAGGCCGTCAAATTCGCCAGAATCGAACAGTACACCTTTCTCTGTGTATGCCGCTTCAGATACGTCTAGCTCGCTACCGTCTTCAGGCTTGATAACAGGAATGATATCAAGGCCGTATTTGGTTGCGAATTCAAAGTCACGCTGATCGTGCGCAGGTACCGCCATTACCGCACCTGTGCCATAATCCATTAGTACGAAGTTCGCTACGAATACAGGAACACGACGACCGTTTAGTGGGTGGATTGCGTAAAGGCCGGTTGCCATGCCTTTTTTCTCCATCGTTGCTAGTTCTGCTTCAGCAACTTTGGTGTTTTTACATTCTTCGTTGAATGCCGCAAGTTCAGGGTTTGATTTCGCTGCAAGCTCAGCCAGAGGGTGACCCGCTGCGATACCCACGTACGTTACACCCATTAGGGTATCTGGACGTGTTGTGTACACTTCTAGTGGTGCGTCTTGGCCTTCAACTTCGAAAGACAGTTCAACACCTTCAGAGCGGCCGATCCAGTTGCGCTGCATGGTTTTCACCATTTCAGGCCAACCGTCTAGTTTGTCTAGATCGTCTAGTAGCTCTTGTGCGTATTCAGTGATCTTAATGAACCACTGTGGAATTTCTTTTTGTTCTACCGGAGTATCACAACGCCAGCAACAACCGTCTTCTACTTGCTCGTTAGCCAGTACAGTTTGGTCGTTAGGACACCAGTTTACTGAAGAGGTTTTCTTGTAAACCAAACCTTTGTTGTAAAGCTTAGTGAAAAACTCTTGTTCCCAACGGTAGTACTCAGGCGTACATGTTGCGAATTCACGGTTCCAGTCGTAACCCAGGCCTAGTGATTTAAGCTGGTTTTTCATGTACTCGATGTTTTCGTAAGTCCAAGGCGCAGGCGCTGTCTTGTTCTTCACCGCTGCATTTTCTGCTGGCAGGCCGAATGCGTCCCAGCCGATTGGCTGCATTACATTCTTGCCTTGAAGGCGCTGGTAACGGGAAATTACATCACCGATGGTGTAGTTACGAACGTGCCCCATGTGCAGTCGACCGCTCGGGTACGGGAACATGGAGAGACAGTAGAATTTTTCTTTATTTGGGTCTTCACTTACAACAAAGGTCTTGTTGTTGTCCCAGTGCTCTTGAACTTGTTGTTCAATGTCCTGTGGGCGATATTGTTCTTGCATCGATGACATCCAGGATTTTGTGAGTTAAGTACATACACATTCAATATAATCGACATAGAATAACTAAAGGTAGAGGTGTCAACAATAGCTGAGGCCAATTCGGATAGTAATTGTTAGTTCTTGTCCAGATTGCAGGAGTTTATTCCTCAAATAGCCAGAATTGAGCCACAGAAATAGGAGGTGACCTATGGCTAAGCAAAAAAAGGAATACGAAGCACTGCTTGAGCAGGTGACAGAAACTTTGAAGCACAGCCCTGATGAGCTAAGGCAGTGGGCTGAAACGACAGCAAAGTACCGTCAGGCTGCCAGCGACATGACCAAGGATGAGTGGGCCTTGATTTCCGCCTATCTGAAACGTGATCTCAAAGAGTTTGCTCAGAGTGTCAAGGAAAGCCCTGAACCATTCTCTGAAAGCCCTTTCTATAAGCTGGTGTCCGAAACTATCTGGAGCGGGCTCGCAGAGGTGACTGATAAAACCCAGCTTGAATGGCATGAAGTGATGGATGATCTCCAGCATCAGGGCGTATATCAGGCCGGTGAGATTGTCGGGTTAGGTAATCTGGTTTGTGAAAAATGCGGTTACCACGAGCAGTATACTCACGTGAGGCGGTTGGAGCCTTGCCCACATTGCGGCCACACACAGTTTACTCGTCGTCCGCTATCGCCTTAATTTTCTTCGATTACAAAATAACAGCGGGCCGACGGCCCGCTGTTTCATTATTACTGTATCAACACCTTACTTGCATTGACCTAGTTTGCTCCAGACGCCCCAGTCAGAATTGTTCTCGACTGGTGACTGATTCTGGGTCCACCATCTTGCCTCATAGGCAGCACCGTTTTGCTGGATTTGCTCTCCAGCCTGGTAAACGTTGTATGCAGACCATAGCGATAAGTTGCTGCAATCGACAGTACCTGGTTGTGGGTTTGGTCCAGGATTAGGCTTAACCCCTTTCACTCGTTCTAAGACTGCAAAGGTATCAACAATACCGGTACCACAGATGGCAGTGTTACAAGTACTGCCCGCAGGGAATGGGCGTGTTGTTTCCTTAATATATTGCTCGACTTGATCCGGTGTCAGGCTCGCATCCAGTGAGTACATCAGAGCAGCAACACCTGCAACATGTGGCGCCGCCATACTGGTACCCATGGAGTAGTTGTAGGTATTCTTTTCTGCTTGACGCTTACCAGAGTTGTAAGTTGACAGGATGCCTTCTGAGCGACCGCCGCCCGGTGCAGTGATATCAATCATGTCACCGAAATTAGAATAGAAGGCACGGTTGCCTTCTTTGTTGTTGGATGCAACAGAGATGACACCCTGGCAGTTTCCAGGGTTGAAATCGCGGACATTCTGATTGTCATTACCGGCAGCGACAACGATGGTTGCACCAGCTCCCCGGACCTCATTGATAGTTTGCTGGTAGGTGTACCCGCAAGCTCCCTGGCCACCAAGGCTGAGGTTCAATACTTGAGCTGGATATGGGTTGGCAGGGGCTCCGGCAACAGGAAGGCCTGCAGCCCAGCGCATGCCGTCAGTGATGTCAGAGGTATAGCCGCCACAAGCACCAAGTACCCGTACTGGTACAATGCGGGTATTCCAGGCCACACCCGTTACACCTTGGCCGTTGTTACCTTCGGCAGCAACTGTCCCCGCAACATGGGTGCCATGCCAGGATGAGTTTCTGTCGCGAGGTGGGTAGTTTCTACCGCACTGACCTGCTACTAACCAGTCACCTTCATCTGTTGCATCAGCATCGCGGCCATCACCATCACGGGCGCCGGCGGCATTTTTGATAAAGTCATAGCCAGGGAGCAGGTTGTTCATTAGATCAGGGTGATCAAAGCGAACGCCGGTATCAATAACGGCAACGATTACGTCAGATCCGCCGGTGGTGAGATCCCAGGCCTTTGGCATGTTAATGCCACTGACAGCAGAGGAGTAATGCCATTGGAGAGAGTAGCCAGGATCGTTAGGGATCGCAGTTGGCCACATGATGCGGTCAGGTTCAGCATATTCGATGTTGGGATCTTGCTGGAGTTGTTCGATTACTGTTTCCAGGTTCTGTTGATCCGGTACCTTGAGAACATGGGTGTCGTGAGAGCTTGGACGAACATATTGAATTTCGCTGTCAGTGATTTGCTGCAAGTGGGCCACACTGTTGCTGGCTGCAGCTTCGGTGAGCATGACAGGGCTATGACTGCGGTATTTAACGATAATCTGATCTGTTATGAGTTCATTATTTTGGGCAAGGGCTGGACAGGTTGCAAGGAGCACAGCCAGTGCAGTTGCTGTAGGTATGGTTCTCATTTTTCATCCTTGTTTATATCTTTGTTGTGATGAGGTAAGTAATGGTTCCTCAGCCCCAAGTGTTGACAAATTGATTGGTTTTTTCAGGATGAAGTTTAAGAAACTGAACGCATATCAGAAAAAGATTTGAAGGTTTCAAACCGGTTAATTTGAAATGGTGATATGTGGCAAAATTATGATTTGTTTTTGCAGCATTCTGCAGATGAATTATTTGGCATTTGTGTCGTTATTGCCATATTTTGTATTGGCATGTAGTTATGTAGTGAATGCTATGAATCAAGGCTTCCTTAGTTACTGGAGGGGCTGATTGCTGCTGTTGGGATATATCTTAGCAGGACATAAAAAAAGGCGAAGAACTAATCTTCGCCTTTTCAGTTTCTATTCAGCTATTTTGCATGCTGTTGTAAGTTAATCAATTTCCTGTGGGCGGTGATCACGAAAGTGTCCTGCCTGGCGACAGATAAGGAGTGCTGATAATGCCAGTGACCAGAGTACATAAAGGTAAAGTGGCCAGTTGCCCAATGTGGTGTATGGAGTCAGCCCTTCCGTCGGTACGAGCGTTGCCCTGAGTACCGCTGTTTCAAACTGCGGAATTTGCTTAACGATTTGACCCGTATGGTCAACAACGCCAGTGATGCCGTTGTTGGTAGCTCTCAGTAAGGGTTTGCCAAGCTCAAGGGAGCGCATCTGGGCAATTTCCATGTGCTGGAATGGCCCGATAGATTTACCGAACCAGGCATCGTTTGACAATGTGAGCAGGAGTTCGGTATCGATACTGACATTTTGCCGTACCTGCTCGCTGAAGGCGATTTCATAGCACAGGGCTGGCGCAAGCGAATAGCCGTTAGCTTCCAGATTTGGCTGGATAAATCCCCCCCGGCTAAAAGACGACATCGGCAAGTTAAATAATGGGGCTAGTGGACGTAGCAGTTCCCCAAATGGTACGAATTCACCGAACGGCAGTAAGTGGTGCTTGCTGTAACGGGTTGCGGATTCGTATTTATACGGGCCGTCAGCATTTATTCCCAGGGTCAGAATATTATTGAAATATTCCCCGTTCTCCTTCTGATCCAGTACGCCAGTGATCACGGTGCTGTTGTTGTGGCGCGCGGCACTATCGAGATTTTGCAGGAAAGTCGGCACTTGGGTTTCCAGGGCTGGGATGGCCGCTTCCGGCCAGACGATCAGGTCGGCGTCCCAGTTTTCCCTGGTGAGATCCGTGTACTTCATTAAGGTCGGCCAGCGTTGGCTTGGCAGCCATTTCAGCGCTTGCGGGACATTCCCCTGGATAAGAGCAACATCGACACTTTTTTCCGGAGACGGGGTTACCCATTGAATATTGCCTGCGAGGATGCCAAACCCGATGATCAATGCCGGGATTAGCAGAGGCTTCCAGTTTCGGTGGCAGCATGCTGCTACGAAGGCACTGCTGCTCAGTACCAGGGCGAGGGTGATCCCCTCAACGCCGAGAATGGGGGCGATTGGCGACAGTGGACTGTTTATTTGGCTGTAGCCCATCCATAGCCAGGGAAAACCGGTCAGGAACCAGCCCCGGAACCAGTCGAGTAGCAGCCAGAGTACCGGGCCGCTCAATAGCAGCTGGTGGAGAGGGCGACCGCGGTTGAAACGGTTGAATAGGGCCCCGAAGGCGGCCGGGAAAAGCGCCAGGTAACCTATCAGCATGCTCATCAGGAAAAGGCTGGCAATTTTCGGCATACCGCCAAAAGTATCAATACTTACATGAACCCAGCTGATGCCGGTTCCGAACAGGCCAAGCCCCCAAAGAAAGCCGATCAGGGCGGAGCGCTTGATGCTTTGGTTCTGAAGCAGGAAGAAAAAACCGAAAAGAGAAACTGGCGCAAGAAACCAGTAGTTATAAGGGGCAAATGAAAGGGTGGCGAGTGCACCCGCCGGGGCTGCCGGCAAAAGCCGCCCCAGCGTTTGTAATGAAGTTTTTTTCATTATCTATGATGTCGTTGTCGGTTGGTGTGCTTCGTGAGGCACGGTCACTTGCAACTGAATAACACGGCGGTTATCGGCTGATGTGACTTTGAACGAGTAGCCGCTGAGTTCAACCACTTCACCTCGATTCGGCAGGTGGCCAAAGCTGGTCATTACCAGCCCACCAACCGTATCGACTTCTTCATCGCTGAATTGGGTCTGGAACATCTCGTTGAAGTCTTCGATGGTCGTCAGTGCCTTAACCGAGAAAGTGTGCTTACTTAGCTGACGGATATCCTGTTCTTCTTCATCGTCGAATTCGTCTTCGATTTCGCCGACAATCTGCTCTAGGATGTCTTCAATGGTGATAACACCGGATACCCCGCCAAATTCATCGACTACGATCGCCATGTGATAGCGTTCTTCTCGGAACTCTTTCAGCAGGCGGTCAACGCGCTTACTTTCCGGTACTACAACGGCCGGGCGAAGCACTTTGTCCATATCAAATGGCTCGCTGTTCGGGAGCAGGTAACGCAATAGATCTTTTGCCAGCAAAATGCCTTCGACATGATCTTTATCGTCACTGATCACCGGATAGCGTGAGTGTTGGGCATCAACAATTAAATCAATCAGGTCTTCTAACTTCTGAGAACGTTCGATTGTGACCATCTGGGAGCGTGGGATCATGATGTCACGAACACGCATTTCCGAGATTTCCATGACACCTTCGAGCATGTCGCGGGTGTCGTGATCGATCAAATCGTTTTCTTCCGAATCACGGAAGACTTCGACCAGCTCTTCACGGTTTTGTGGTTCACCTTGAAATAATTGGCCGATACGTTCAAAGAAGGACTTTCTACTCGGACCTTCAGAATTTTGGGAGTTATCTTCGTTCATTGCTTGTAAGAAATCATTCTCTGTCAGTTGGGTGGCAGTGCCACGGGATGTTATCACTAGCTATTCGACAACGGCTTTTAGATAATGTTACAGCTTTTCTTCGGCGTACGGATCCGTAAAGCCCATCTTCACCATAATTTCCGTTTCCAAGCCTTCCATTTCTTCGGCTTCATCATCTTCAATATGGTCATAACCTAGCAGATGGAGACTGCCGTGTACAACCATATGTGCCCAGTGGGCATTTAGCGGTTTATTCTGTTCTTTGGCTTCTTTCTCAACTACCTGGCGGCAGATGATCAAGTCACCCAGCAGATCTATCTCCACTCCTGGTGGAGCCTCAAACGGGAATGACAGTACATTTGTTGGTTTGTCCTTGCCGCGGTATTCGTGGTTTAGAGCGTGACTCTCTTCTTCGTCAACCAGACGGATGGTTACTTCGGCATCGGCCTGGAATGGAGTGACAGCTGCTTCTAGCCATTGCTGAAAGTCAGTTTCGCTTGGCATGCCTTCCTGACTTTCAGTGGCATATTGCAGATCGAGATAAATCGCCATTAGTTATTATTTTCCGTTGTAGCAGTTGTAGCAAGAGGGGCAACGGCCTGTTGTTGTTCACGACGGCGTTGTTCTGCCAACTTGCGTTGTTTTTGATCTTCAGTTTCCCATACCTCGTAGGCCTGCACGATACGTGCCACAACCGGATGGCGGACCACGTCATCGGCCTGGAAGAAGTTGAAGCTGATTTCGTTGACATCTGATAGGACTTCAATTGCATGGCGCAGACCGGAGCGAGCGCCGCGCGGCAGGTCGATCTGGGTGACGTCACCGGTGATCACTGCCCGAGAGTTGAAGCCGATGCGGGTCAGGAACATTTTCATTTGTTCGACTGTGGTGTTTTGGCTTTCATCCAGAATGATGAAGGCATCATTCAAGGTACGGCCACGCATATACGCCAGAGGAGCAACCTCAATCACATTGCGTTCAATCAGCTTTTCTACGCGCTCGAAGCCCAGCATTTCAAAAAGGGCGTCATAGAGCGGGCGCAGGTATGGATCGACTTTCTGGCTCAGGTCTCCCGGCAGAAAGCCCAATTTTTCACCGGCTTCAACCGCAGGGCGGGTAAGCAGGATACGGCGGATTTCCTGGCGTTCCAGCGCATCAACGGCAGCAGCAACGGCCAGGTAGGTTTTACCCGTACCTGCAGGGCCGATACCGAAAGTGATATCGTGGGTAACCATGTTGCTAATGTACTGAGCCTGGTTCGGTGTCCGTGGCTTGATCACACCTTTCTTGGTCTTGATGTGAACTTCTTTGCCATACGGGATAGTACTTTCTGTCATCTGTTCCAAGACACCGGTTTCTTTGATCGCCAGGTGAATTTGCTCAGGATCGATATCTGGAATGTTGTTACGGACTGGGGCCGTGCTGACATACAGGGTTTTGATAATGTGGGCAGCGGCCTGGGCGGTGTGAGGTTTGCCTACAACGCTGAAGCTATTGCCGCGGTGGTTGATTTCTACACCCAAACGGCGTTCAAGTTGTTTGATATTGTCGTCGAAAGGGCCGCAAAGGCTGGAAAGGCGCAGGTTATCGGCGGGTTCCAGATTGAATTCTACAGTAATTATTTTGCTCAAGATTTGCCTCTCATTGCGGTCGCCCGAAATGCGGGCGACCATTTGTTCAGGGCGCGTCCTACTTGTCTTCAGACTGGCTTCTTACTAAGGAGTATATACGCCTACACCCAATTCATCTTCTTTGCGTGTTTTTTCCATTACTTCGCTTGGAGACATTGCTACACGCAGATCCATTTCGGCTTCTGTGCGTACCAGTTCACCGCGTAGTGAGTTCGTAAATACGTCAGTGATCTTCACGTCAACGAACTGGCCAATCAGATCGGCGGAGCCTTCAAAGTTAACTACACGGTTGTTCTCGGTACGGCCGCGAAGTTCCATGATGTTCTTCTTCGATGGGCCTTCTACCAGAATACGCTGTTCAGTCTCTAGCATCTGGCGTGAATAGCGCATAGCCTGAGTATTGATCTGTTGTTGCAGTTCATACAAGCGTTGCTTCTTCACTTCTTCAGGTAGATCACACGGATAGTCAGCGGCTGGAGTACCAGGGCGTGCTGAGAAGATAAAGCTGAAGCTCATGTCGAAGTCTACTTCGCGGATCAGCTTCATGGTGTCTTGGAAGTCCTGATCGCTTTCGCCAGGGAATGCCACGATGAAGTCTGAGCTGATAGTGATATCCGGACGAGCTTTGCGTAGCTTACGGATCTTCGACTTGTACTCGATAGCCGTGTGCGGACGCTTCATCATCGACAGGATACGGTCCGAGCCACTTTGTACCGGCAGGTGCAGGAAGCTCACTACCTCTGGGGTATCTTCGTATACTGAGATGATGTCATCAGTAAACTCGATTGGGTGGCTGGTGGTATAGCGGATACGGTCGATACCATCGATGGCCGCAACCAGACGAAGAAGCTCAGCAAATGTAGCGATATCACCTTCATAAGTATTACCACGGTAGGCATTTACGTTTTGGCCTAACAGGTTAACTTCACGAACGCCTTGTTCAGCTAGCTGCGCGATTTCATATAGAACGTCGTCCAATGGGCGGCTAACCTCTTCACCGCGGGTATATGGTACTACGCAGTAAGTACAGTATTTCGAGCAACCTTCCATAATTGAAACGAATGCAGTTGCCCCTTCGGCACGAGGCTCAGGCAAGCTGTCGAATTTCTCAATTTCAGGGAAAGAGATGTCCATTACTGGTGCATGATCAGAAGCAGACTGCTTAATCATCTCTGGCAGGCGGTGCAGGGTTTGCGGGCCAAAGATTACATCAACATAAGGAGCACGCTGACGAATAGAGTCGCCTTCCTGAGTTGCTACACAACCACCTACACCAATCACCAGATCAGGCTTTTTGTCTTTTAGTGTTTTCCAGCGACCTAGCTGGTGGAAAACTTTTTCTTGCGCCTTTTCACGGATTGAACAGGTGTTCAGTAGCAGAACGTCTGCTTCTTCTGGTTCTTCCGTTAATTCGAAGCCATTGGCTGCATTGAGAAGATCGGCCATTTTTGATGAATCGTATTCGTTCATCTGGCAGCCCCAGGTTTTTATAAGCAGTTTCTTAGCCATGTCTAACTCTTCGCTCGTAGTGTTTTATTCATTGCATTCAACATTGCATCATTCGGCTAACGGCGGCGAAAGAGCGGCTGTTAGCTGTAGCAAGCGGCGTATTGTACTGCTTTAAGCTCGGCCTGACCAGAACATCACCACCCCGAATAAAATATGGATTTATTTCATCGAGGGATAATTGCTGTCTATATTGTAGTTTGCATTCCGTTGTCGAGTCGGTGGTGTTTCTTCCTGATAACAAATGGAACATATCATATTATCAAGTTTTGCCAGCTAATTATCGCTGCTGGCTTGGGGGGAATCAGGTAACATGAGCAATTATTCTGTTTGGTATTGTCTGACCCGGATATAGAGAGTCAGATTCAGAGAGTTATTGGGTATAGCACTGAGATGAGAACAGACATGGAACAATTTGATGTAGTGGTGGCAGGCGGCGGTATGGTCGGTGCTGCGACCGCACTAGGACTGGCGCAGCAGGGAATGAGCGTTGCCGTTATTGAGGGAAAAGAGCCACAGCCTTATCATCCTGAGCAGCCAATGGACTTGCGGGTGTCAGCCATTTCCCCAAATTCTGTTGCCCTTCTGATGCGCTTGGGGGCCTGGGACAGCATCTTGCAGATGCGGCTATGTCCGTTTAAACGCCTGGAAACATGGGAACATCCTGAGTGCCGTACTCGCTTCAATGCTGATGAGATGAACCTTGATCGCCTGGGCTACATTGTCGAAAACCGCATTATTCAGCTGGGCCTTTGGCAGCAGTTTGCTGACTATCCTACGTTGTCGTTACTTTGCCCGTCTCGGATGGAAAAGGCTGAGCCAGTCGATGGTGGTTACCGGGTGGTACTGGATAATGGCCATCAGATTTATACTCGCTTGTTGGTTGGTGCGGATGGCGCCAATTCCCAGGTTAGGCAACAGACAGGTATCGGCATTACAGCCTGGGATTACCGCCAGCACTGCATGCTGATCAATGTAGAGACGGCGTTGCCCCAACAGGATATTACCTGGCAGATGTTTACTCCTCATGGTCCTCGTTCTTTCTTGCCGTTGCCGGGCCATCAAGCATCGCTGGTCTGGTATGACAGTCCTCAGCGGATCCGACAGCTCAGTGCGATGGCACCTGCTCAGCTACATGAGCAGATCTGTGCCCATTTCCCCGATGAGCTGGGCGAATTTAAGGTGCTTAATTCCGGTAGTTTCCCGCTTACTCGCCGTCATGCCCAGACTTATTTTAAGCCTGGTGTGGTTTTACTCGGTGATGCCGCCCATACGATTAACCCGCTCGCTGGGCAGGGTGTTAACCTGGGCTTTAAAGATGTCGATGTCCTGCTTCATGAGGTGGAGAAGGGCGGTAAAGAGTGGGCCGAACCGGCAGTGCTTCGAGCGTATGAACGTCGTCGCCGTCCGGATAATTTGCTGATGCAAACCGGGATGGATTTTTTCTATACCACTTTCAGTAACTCATTGCTGCCGGTAAAAATGGCGCGCAATATTGGTTTGAAGCTGGCTGATCATACTGGCCCGTTGAAAAAGCAGGTGCTGAAATATGCAATGGGGATGTAGGACGATTATATAATCGGCAGATAAAGAAAAAGCCGAGTGTTATTAACAACATTCGGCTTAACAACCAGAGAGATACGATCATTTGGTAGGTTGTAAAATCAGTATTATCAGCAGTCGATTTTACTGCAGACATAAGAAAACCCACCAAAAGGTGGGTTTCTAAATAATGGTGCGGAAGGAGAGACTTGAACTCTCACACCTTGCGGCGCCAGAACCTAAATCTGGTGCGTCTACCAATT
>NZ_CANMZV010000029.1 GCF_947502415.1 uncultured Photobacterium sp.
TCATAACAAAATGCCTCATGAAGATCTGGTTTGTTAAACTTGATTATAGTTGAGCAACACAGAAGTACAACAGAGCCTTATATTAACAGTAGTGCGTTACAGGGTTGCTTGCAATAGGAATAGATAAAAATACTATACGGATCAAAAACAAGATTCATGATCACGACTTGGGCGTTGTAAAAAAGCGTTGGTTTTCCTGCAAGATTGGCGCATAAACACGGGATATATCATCATCAATCACCGTAATTTGCTCTTCAACATGAGATAGCCGCCCATCAACATAGGCACTGATCACCACATCACCATTAGCTTGCTTGGTTGTCAGGAATAAATTTGAGTATTCATATTCAGAAAAAAGATTATCAGCTTCAAGCTCATAACCCAGACCTTTACAATTTATCTGGATCGTATGCGTTGTTGCTAACGATACTTTGCGTGTCGCGCACTGGTTATCGATAAGTGAAGAGTCAACGATATCTCGCCCCAGAGTGTAATATTTAGCCTTATCTCTAACGCCATGAATTTGCTTTATATGGCGTATCTTGGTCAAGGTATTATTAACTTTATCTATCTGCTCTCCGGACAAAAAAGCCAACTTATTACTTTTTATGGCTTCAAATCGGCCCTCAAACGCAAGAACCTGCTCCAATTGATCACAAAACGATTCACCGATCTTTTCATAATCGTACATCTTACCGACTAACGGATTCGCATTTGCCGGCAGCGACATTACAATCACTGCCATGACTAAGCCACCAATCATTATCCACGGTAGTATTGCCTGTATAAGCCTTCCCATGCTTACCTTCCCTAAGCGCAAGACACATATAATCCATACGCAAAAAGCATTACAATAAAAACTATCTCTTTAAGGTATCGATCAGATATGAAATAATTTTAATACAAAATGATTCCTCATTTTCTGATCTGAGTTTGAAAAAAGACTATGTAAAGCAACCTAAACAATACAAAAGAAGAAAAATTTAGCCATTAAGTTGGGATACACAGAGTCACCTTTGAGTAGATCTTTTCCATCCATCATCGCGATGGAGCTAGCGCTTATTACTGCCTATTCTTTGAGCAGCCAATTCGCTCAAATTGATTATTCCTTTTATCCGTATCATTGCTATTTTACTATTCCAACCTAAACTCGAACCGAAGGACAAACTTGCAATGCAACAAGTGAATATCATCGCCAACCCACAACTTGCTATTATTTTTAAAGGCTGGGCTACCGATTGGGCTAAAGAAAGCCAATCAGGGCAAAAAAACATGGCTAACAAATTCCACACGGTATACACCATTGCGGCCAAGCTATTCATCGATGGCGGTGAAGTTGAACTTCAGTTCTTGAACGCTCTACTTGCAGACTGCAAACAGAAATCAGAAATGGCAGAAGCCATGAACGAAAAAGTAAAAACAAGCCTACAAGGCAATGATGATCGTGCCCAGGCTATCATCGAAAAAATCAACAAAGCCGCACAAGATGCAGCCTACGTGGTACGTTACCTGGAACAGCTGTTGATGCCTGCGAAGTAGCGACCTCTGCTATATTTCAATAAATGGCATCGAACAGCTATTTCAACTGATGCCATTAATTCTGTATCTTATACCAAATTGAATAATAATCTGGCCTATCAGCGAGAATTAAAAGGTACAGATACAAGGCACTTGATTAAAGGTGTATACATATCCATCAAAATCAAGTAACACAGTAGCGCTACCTTTTAAACTCGCCCTTCTGGACACGTGCTTCAGAAACAAAAAATTCAAATGAGCTTATTGCTGCAACAGGAAATTATTGCGCCGCAGTTTGCTTCATAAAGTAATCTTTTGCATGCTGGACTTCAGCTTCAGTTGGAGTGTATGTCAACCACTCATCTTCTTCGTTTTTCTTATATTTCACTACGCCAGCATCAAGATCAAACTCATAGAATGGATAAACTTCTCGTAAATTAAAAAACATTGCTGGAGCGAAGAAAAGGATATCAGCGGCCAGATAACCGCCATTAAATTTCAGAGGTATTAAGCCATACATAGGTTCTTTACCTTCTTTAGCTGCTTTAAATTTATATTGCCCAAAACTTGTTGTTGAATATGTCTTTGATACTGGTTCTTCAATTAACATTGAACCCTGATCATTAACTGTCAGGTTAACACCGCTTTCATTTGATTGAATAACCGAACTAGCAGTACAACCAGATAGAGCAAAAATAGCACCAACAGCGACTAAAGAAATTTTATTCTTCATATATATTCTCTTTATTATTAGCCTATGAAACAGTAGGCATAATAATACCAGCTAAATGAATGCATTTCTCTTCCTCTATCGAAAACTAAACAACCCCATTGCTACTTTTTCATCACTACCGTCTGCCACTGCACATCAGAGCGCCCCATAGTATCTGGAGATAATTCCTTTTCAGGCTCACATGCAAAGCATGCTCTTTAGCTAGCAGATCTATTTCGTCAGTAGAAACACCATGATGAATTCTTCCATCTTCGAAAATACCATGACGTAATGAGAACACCAGCTTTCCATTCGGCATTAAAAGCTTTGCAAGGTTACGAAAAGCTCGTTTACGCTCAGAGCGAGGAATATGCATCCATACCGCGGAAACAAGAATAAGCTCAAAGCGAACTCCTAGCTCCATTACGGATGTTAACTCAGCAAACCACTTAGCATCACGTCCGCTTCCAGCACCTATATCTAATACACGCATATATTGTTCATTAGCCCCAAGCCAATACGGTTTCCAAGAAGCATGGACACTTTCAAACGACACATCCAGATAATCCCCAGCAAGACGCTGAGCATTCCTTTGATAGAAATGAATATTTTGACTCATAGCAAACACACTTTAGCTATGCAACTAATGACACCCTGCTCTTGATAAGCTTGAATTTCATCAATTAAATCCAAGGCAGGTAATCATCAAAGGTACGACTTTATTGTCAAAAAGGTAAGGATGAAAAACAGCGGCTACGCCACCACCAGCAACTGTTCCTTGCAGCATTCGCAGGTCTGAACATCATCTATGTACCCGCTAGGGCGGTAGTTTTTACACTGTATGCACTGGCTGAAATGTTCATCATTACCTAAAACAGCAATTAATGCATGGATGGCTTCTTCAATTTGGTCTTCAGAATAGCTTGCTACCGTAGTCCAACGATGAATTGAACAAAACCCTTCTTGTGGGATCACCTTACACAATTTTAGGCTAATAGGCTTTAAAATAGACTCGTGATACAAAGGTAGAGCGACATCAGTAGCTTGATTTCCAAAAAAGTTAATCGGCATATATGAGCCCATTGACACATACGGGAATGAACTCTGAAGATTTTCCAAAGTTAAATACTCATCACGTGCAATACCGAACTCAACTGCTTTGGCCTCAATATAAACCAGTACGCCCAGGCTAAGCTTTTCATCCAGGTAAACAACGCCCTGAGCTAACACTTTATAGGCTTTGATCAATTGCTGCTTTGTTAGCGCCACTCTTGCTACATCCTAAACTGCTGAACGACAAGTTGCTTCAACGCTCATGCTTGATAACAAAAATTTTGAACGGCGTATTTTCCACATCCGAAACAAAATGTCACCTTCAATAGCCCTTTTATTAAAAAGTTACTGTGAGGTCGTAGCTATTAAGTGAGATTTGATGAAATTATGCACTCTAACTTTCGATTAAATTCATAAGTTACTATGTAAAAAGCTAGAAATTCCATAAGTACATAATTCCCCTCCCCCTTGCATCTACTGATTTTCAGTATATATTAAGCCGCTTAATTAATACTGGATAAATATACATGACTCTACAGCAATACGATCACTCTTTAGATATAGCCACTAAACTCAACTCCATCAGTTCAGCTCAACGCGATCGTTTGACGTTTATAGACTTTGCTCTCTATTTTTTTGGGGAAGTGACACGCAAAGACTTAATCGATCGTTTTGCGGTAGGACATGCAGCAACAACGCGTGATCTCGCTCTGTATAAAGAGTTAACTCCAGATAACCTAAAACTGGATATGCGCTCCAAGAAATATTTCAAGCAGCTAGACTTCAAGCCGATGTTTAAACTTGACCTTAAGAAAACCCTGGCAACAGTTTCTCTTGGTTATGGCGATGGATTCTCCGGCCATCAGGGTTTTCCGATCAACTGCGAGTCACCTGAATCTCTGACCATTCCCAAAACCGCCATTATGGCAATGCTTTGCGAAGGAATTTACCGCAACAAAATTGTCGAAGTGGAATATATTTCAACTTCCAGTGGTAAAGGCATCCGCCAAATTGCTCCACACAGTTTAGTCGATTCAGGTAACCGCTGGCATGTTCGATCCTACGACCGCAAAAACCAGCAATTTATAGATGTGGTATGTAATCGCGTGATCACGGCTCGCATTTTGGAAGAATCACCAATGAGTCATGAACAGGTTGGTGAAGATCGCCAATGGCAGAAATATATCGAATTAGAATTAATCCCCCACCCCAAAATGAGCAATCAGGAAGCCATTGAACTCGATTATGAAATGCAAGACGGCAAGAAAACCATTGAAGCACGTGCAGCGCTGGCTGGCTATCTGTTACGTAAATGGGAAGTAGATTGTAGTGAAGATGGCCGTCTTCATAAATGTGTGGGCTACCAGCTTGCGCTAGCAAACCCACAAGCGTTATATCAGGTTAACAACGCCAAGCTAGCACCGGGATACAAAACACAATAGTTCTTATTCATGGAGCATCCAGAGTCGAGAGGGTTTACCACCTCTCGATACCCTAATTCTCGAATAACCTCTTCATCCCTTACTTCGGCACATTGAAGTTCTTATCATCCATACAAGTAAAGGTGTAATAACTACTGCGCTCATTGAAAGTTCGGAATCCTTTTCCGTGGCAGTAAGCGCCGTTAAGCTCGTGCATATAAGCTAACGTTTCTTCATTTTTTACCAAGAAGTAGCTTTCGTTTTCACAGATCACCCGGATCTTACCGTCATCTCCCTGTGAAAAAGCTTTAACTTTGGCGCCGCAAAGCGTAAAACTAACATCGACATAATCATCAGCACGTTGATCGACCGACTTTGAGCAAGCCGCTAGTAGCAATGACAAAAAAATAACACTAAAAATCCGTTTCACAGGCAGCACCTCACGTAAAAAGTGTTTGTTAACAGTGTAGTAACAACTTTTAATTGTAAGCAGAAAACTGCGCACAAAAACAGCAATTTTATCCTTTAAACTGTTTTTTCTTGCCCGGCTTCTCATCTATGCGTCGACGATGCCAAATTGAATAATGTCGCAACCCTGCCGGCCCATGAGCTATCAGCACCGACATCAATACAATCGTGATAAACAACGCAGGCTTATGCTGCGGAATCAATATAAATGAGCCAAGCAGCCCCAATTTAACAAATGTCAGCACGCCCTTGAGCTGAATCAGCCACAACTTAGAACGACTGATTTCCAGCGACATCATAATTACGCCGGTCACCATTGCCAAAACCCACCAGTTAAGCCATAGCTCCCGCTCAACGCCATACAAAATACCACCAGCTGAGCCCGCAATACCTAAGATATGCAACGCTCTTACCGAAGTCTTACTAAGACGCTGGATCCAAAACCGTGTTTCGGAAATAGAATATTGTTCTTTCGAAGCAGTAGAAGGATTCTGCTGACGCGAGTGCGTCGATTCTGGATTTGATTTTTTCATGGTGTCATCAGGGTATTCTTTCATTGGACAGAAGAATACCCTTTCTTGTAACACGTGTAATCAATTTTCAAGATAAACAAACGACTCACCTAGTGGCGAGATGCTTTCGTCAGTGAAGTGATGGCACCATCAACGACCATAACACAATCCATCCCAGCAGCCAGTGCGGCTTGCTGGCCAAGTTCAGTGTCTTCAAAAACCAGGCACTCTTCCGGAGCTAAACCAATTCGCCTAGCAGCTTCCAAAAAAGTATCCGGGTGCGGCTTGTGCCTTTCCACATTATCAGCCGTTACCAGTGCATCCAACATAGGTAAAATACCAGACGATTCCAGTAGAGGCACAGCATTCAAGCTCGCACACCCCGTTCCCACTGCGACCTTCTTGCTATCTTTATGCTCAGACAATAATTCAAAAGTACTGCTAATCACATCACCCTTGAATTCAATTTGATCAAAAAAGTGATATTTCGTATCAGCAAGGCGCTTGGTATCAAAATTTTGTTGATAACGGTGATTGATCTGCTGTGCCGTTTTAATTGATGGCATACCACCAAGGCTATAAATCCATTCTTCATCGAATGGAATCTCATACATTTCACAAGTTTGTTTCCAAGCTTGTATATGGGCTGGCATCGAATCGATTAACGTGCCATCCATATCAAAGATTAGTCCTTTATAAGCTGATAAATCCATAATGCTCCTGAGTTACTCTTTCTTAATAGCGAAAACCCTACCTACACACCATTTCAGTATTATTTCACTATTTCTACCATACGATGCATTACAAACATTTATCAAGTAAAACAATCACATCATTAAAACATTAATCCAGATTGAGATGTAATCATTCACAATCTTAATACACAATCACCATGTTATAAATCCAGCCTCACCAGCCCCCATTTTTCGGCAATACGATCAAAGAAACCTTGTGCTTTTTTCAATTCGATCCAGTGATTAATGTAATTGATCCATATTTGATCATCCCTGGGTAGCAGCATGGCAATTGGCGTGGGACGTCGCATCCCTTCAACCCGAGCAACTGTTAGTTGCGGGAACCGATTTGTAAGCATTGCAGCTTCAATATTAGAGGTAACAATCGCGCTGGATTTATTGGCAAGTAATTGCTGGTAGTCTCGAACAGGAGCCTGAACAACATCATGTTTTGCCTTCGGGAAAAACTCTTTAACTAACGTTTCTTGAAGTGTTCCCCTCGTTGATGAAATAATCACCGAGGATGAATTGAAATCACTCCACTTCCGATAACGTTTAAAATTCTGCTTTTGAATCACAGGTACAAAAGCCAGATTGAAATAAGGCTGACTGTAACCCGCAACTTTGGCTCGAGCCATATTAAGTGATGCGCTGCCGGTCATATCGTATTTATTGGTCACCACGCCTTTAACCAAGGATTTCCAGTCGGTCGCAACATACTCAACGGTTACGCCTAAGTCTTTAGCCAGCTCGGTGGTGATATCGATATCGAAGCCTTTATAAAAATTTGTCGCCGGATCACGTATAGTCATCGGGTTCCAGTCTCCGGTAGTACCCACACGGAGTACACCACTGTCCATGATCTCTTTCAGTCGACTTGGTGCAGCGAAGGAAGAACTAGAGAAAGCCGGCAGTAAGAGAACGACAGTAAGAAAAAAAGCTTTGATAACGTGCAACATTCCCATACACACCTCTCACCCAATTAACCTGAATTCACAAGCACGTAGGATTAAAGATAGCAGTATTGAAGTTATTTGATCCGCAGAAAAGTGACACGCTAAAAATCGTAACGTTACTATTAAAAAAAGGCACAAGTTGTGCCTTTTCGCTTCTTAATCCGCTTATTCGCAAACAATTACTGATAATTAATAAGGGCAAACCTGCTGCAACTGGTAATACGCCTCAGAAAAACCATCATTAGGAAAATACTCTTTATTGATCAATAAGCTTTTGCTTTCCGACCAGTTAGCCGCAAATGAGCCATTACCATAAGGGATGTTATAAATCATAAAATGACGATCCCTTCTGTCAAAAATCAAATTTGCCGCTAATCGACCAGCTCGAAGGTTAGAATTCTTGTAGTACTGAAAACCATTGTCACAACTTTTAACAACGTACGACCCTTTATCGCTTCGAACGCTGATATATGGCTGTTGAGTGTTACCAAAGTAGCGTAACTGCCAAAGGCCAGCGATATTCTCTAGCTTAATGCGCGGCTGTGGTTGTGGCTTTTCCTGAATCACGCTCGTTGACTGTGCCTCAACGTGAGAGAAAGAAGTCTGTTCATCGTCCGGGTTAGTCTCCAGAATCGTCACCCTGGCTTCAGGTTTTTTCTGTGGCTCTTCAAAGATATTAAGCAAAGCTAACCATGGCTCTTTTCCGAGAGAAAATAGCAAGCCGGCAATGATAATCGGCATCAGAAGCATCAAGGCAAAACGGCGAAAATTGACATGACCCAGAGCTTTGATCTGGCTTTGCACTTTCGGTGAGATATCACCTAACGAAGTTGAAAGCGACGAGCCAGATGTAGCTGAAACCGGAACCACTGCGCGAGTAGTATCACTCAGTTTCCAGCGCGCTTCATCCAGCTGTTTGGTTAGCCTGCGGTTTTCACGGCGCAACCATTTCAGCTCATCTTCAGCAGCATTGGTATAACGTTCACTTTTTTCACTGGATTGCTTATTTCTTTCTTGCTCTTCCTTAAACTTCTGATTTAGCTGTTCATTTAGTTTTTTCAACGCAATAAAATCACGCTCAAGCTGCTTCAGCTTTGCTTTTTCACCTTCAGCTAAGATGTCTTTGAGTTGAATCGTACGAACAGCTTCTTCATAGCCCTTACCAAGGTTCACCTTCTCATAAGCCTGAACAATCATTTGCATCAAGGCCTTTGAACCGCCTTTATCGGGATGAAGACGGCTGGAAAGCAACTTATAGCGACGCTTTACATCGGCACTGGTCGTTTTTTCGTCGGTGCCTAAAATATCGTGAAAAGAGGTCATTCTTATCTGCAGATGCCATTAACTACGATTACTATGCGCTATCATATAACGCATTCAACAAAACAGCATGCCTCATTAACCAACAAATCAATATATAAATTAACTTGCAACTAGATATGTTGACTTATACAGGCACGCTGAGTGTATGATATATATTATCGGCAAACCCTCAGCGATTTATACCCTACAGGCATAAATTGCTCGAAATTCAGAGATAATTGCTATTCTTATCACATTTTATGAATTCAGATTGTGCTTTCGCATTCTGAACTCACCTGGCGAGCACCCCATGTGCTTCTTAAACACCCGTGAAAAATAGGATACGTCCTTGAAACCAGCAGAATTCGCCACCTGTGAAATTTTCTCCCGGTCCGAACTCAACAAGCCGCAAGCCAAATCCAGCCGTTTCTTGATGATGTACTGTTTTAAGGTCACCCCCATAATGCTATGGAACAACCGGGAAAAGTAGGTCGGAGAATAATGGCAGGCATTTGCCAACTCTTCCTCTCGAAGCGGCGCACTAATATTTTCATCAATGATCTTCAGTGCAGGCCTAATAGACAGTTCGCGATGCTCAAACCCAGAATCTGCTTCACTTTCAACATGATGGGTATGCAAGCGACTAAAACATTCGTCCAGTTCCTGACGGGTTGCCGATGCTTCAATCACATCTTCACCGCCAGCACGGAGAACATTTAAAGCCAGGTTGGCGTCCAGTTTATGGTACACAACAACCACTTTGGCCAATGGAAAACGGCTTTTGAGCGAACGTAATAGCTCAAACCCTTCCGATGATGAATCAATAACCTCAAGGAAAATCAACTCCTGTCCAGTCATTGTCGAAAGTAACTCAAAAGGTGAAACATCAACGACATTGTGTGACAGCTTAAGATTATCTCTAGCTTCTGCCGATTTGTCATAATGACTACAACTAACCCAAATCACAAATTCACCTTACTAATAGTGTTATGATTGCACGCAAATAATTGCATGACGTGGTAAAACACTCCTTGTCGATGAATACAATTAATCGTTATAAGAATTGTTATGAGTAAAGCATCAAAAAACTGATGACATATGAATTATTAACGTTCAGAAACCTAAATAAATCCAGTTCACACCTTTTGTTTCAAATTTAAGCAATAACTTCCTAATTCTCTGCTACATTCTCACCTTCAATGGCTTACACCGTAAAAAACATTAAACTGACAAATTTAATATTCTTTTAGCGACTTAGTCGATGAATACATATAGTAAAAAAATCTATATAGAGCACCATTACAACTCAATATAAAATAGTATAGCTGACAATAAAAAAATAACATTGCAACCTTTTTTGCTACCACAAGCCACTTTTAAAGTACAACTGATTACATATCTTGTCTCAAATAGTCAACAAGCTTAGTTATAAGATCTAACGCACACTCTCAAATCCTTAGACTATTTTTTAGACTTTATCCTCACTAATATGGCAAAAAATTCAATTTCAGGAAATTTTTTTGCAGACAATCACATTTTTATCTATTAGTATTGCGGTCGAAAAATTGAGTTCCGATGAAGACAGCAGGAGAGTGGCACGATACGTAACGGTTTCTATATGATTTCCTAACGTTATCCGCCCGCCGAAGAAGTAAGCACATCACCCGACCCGAAGCTTTCTGGTCATGATCTGTAAATCTTTCAGGCACCGGAATATCAACACTACAGGTTGATATTTTGGTATGGACTGTTGTTGGAGGAGCCTCTGGAGAGATCCGTTAAATCGGACGCCGAAGGAGCAAGTTTTTGTTGCTGTGTAATTAGAGCAACAAAAGTGAAACTCTCAGGCAAAAGGACAGAGGAGATAAGATCAACAGCTCAGAAAATCTACAAACACTTTTCTGTAACACACATTTCCTGTTGTTTTTTATCTCTTCCTTTGATGTTTAAGGGGAGAATGATGAATTCGCTACATAACTTACTACAAACCATTGATAGCTTTGTTTGGGGTCCGCCTCTACTAATCCTGCTTGTAGGTACCGGTATCTACTTGACAGCACGCCTTGGCTTTATCCAGATCCGTTACCTGCCGCTTGCGTTAAGCTATGTCTTTTCCGGCAATAAAAACGGCAAAGGTTCTGGTGACGTTTCCAGTTTCGCAGCCCTATGTACCGCCCTTTCAGCAACCATTGGTACTGGTAATATCGTTGGTGTTGCTACCGCGATTAAACTTGGTGGTCCAGGTGCCCTACTCTGGATGTGGCTAGCAGCCCTGTTTGGCATGGCAACAAAGTATGCAGAATGCCTGCTGGCAGTAAAATACCGCGAAACCGACTCAAACGGCCAGATGATTGGTGGCCCGATGTACTACCTTGAAAAAGGTGTCGGCAGCAAATGGCTGGCTAAGCTGTTCGCTATCTTCGCCCTGGGCGTTGCCTGCTTTGGTATCGGTACTTTCCCGCAAGCTAATGCAATTGTCGACGCAGCTTACCTCTCGTTCGAAGTACCTCGTGAATATGCTGTTGTCATACTGACAGTACTGGTAGCAACCGTAACCCTTGGCGGTATCAAGTCGATTGCAAGCGTTGCCAGTAAAGTCGTTCCAGTAATGGCAGGCCTTTATATTACAGCCTGCATTACAGTGCTGTACTCTCAGGCAGATGCCCTACCGGCTGCTATCCAGCTGGTAATTACGTCTGCTTTTAACGGCCATGCAGCAACTGGCGGTTTTGTCGGTGCCGGTATTATGCTGGCAATCCAGTCTGGTATTGCGCGAGGCGTATTCTCAAATGAATCTGGTCTGGGTAGTGCACCTATGGCTGCTGCAGCGGCAAAAACCGATTCATGTGTTCGTCAGGGCCTGACGTCAATGACAGGTACTTTCTTCGACACGATCATCATTTGTACGATGACAGGTCTGACACTGGTAGTTACCGGTGCATGGGAAGGTGAACATGTCGGTGCGGCTATGACTACCTATGCCTTCGCCAGCGGACTAGATTCGTCTTTCTGGGGGCCGTTAATGGTATCGGTTGGCCTGATGTTCTTCGCCTTCACGACAATTTTAGGCTGGAACTACTACGGTGAGCGCTGTGTAACTTACTTGTTCGGTGTTAAGGCTATCCTGCCATACAAGCTATTCTTCCTGATTTTGGTTGCCGGGGGAGCGTTCCTGAAGCTGGATATGATCTGGATTATCGCAGATATAGTAAACGGCCTGATGGCAATACCGAACCTGATCGGTCTAATTATGCTACGCGAAGTTATTATTGCGGAATCGAAGCAGTTTTTCGAGCAACTGAAAGTTTCTCAAACTGCCAACGCCCAACCAGCGTAATTACAATTTCTGCGTCAGATAAAACATTAAAGCGGTATCAGTAGATACCGCTTTTTTTATTAATTGCGAGAGTGATAAGCGCCTAATACCAAACTGAACAATACGAATGCTAATCAAGATATCTTGTTAGTTGCTGGTATAAATCAAAACTGCTGTCTTCCAGCCAGCAATCAGAAATCAATCCGCCCTCTTGTTTGAACATAACCATTCCTGTCATGCCAACATGTTGTTTCTTGGCGGGGATCCTTGCCCACCCTCCATTATAGGTAGCGCTACAATGGTATAACGCGACAGTTTTATCACCATCGTTCACTATGTCTTTCACCGTAAATTTAACGTTCTTGAATCGCTGACACCATATCGAAATAAAATTCAGGTATTCATTGTGGCTCAAGGTTAAAGTTCGCCCTCCGGCCAAATGAAAATTAAATGGATCAGCTGCATATTCAGCTAACAATCGACCATCCGCCCGACCCCAAACATCAGTAAACCAGTGAACAACCCAGTCATTTTTATTATCCATGCACGACATCACTCCACTGCACATATTTTTGCGCTTCCTTAGGAAAGGGTAGATAAAAAAATGATAACTTGCAGTGATAGCTGCAACGCATTCGCTACTTAGTGGCAAAATTTGTTAGTGAATAGACAACTGAGAAAATGCCGCCTGGTAATGTACCAAATTAGGGATATGCGTATGGTGCTGGGTATTTTCCCCTACCGCGACAAAATCATATCCTAGCTCCTGCGATGCAAACTTGTTCCATTCACCATGCCCAAAAAAGACACGTCGCTTAAAGCTAAAACCGGTATCTTGCTTAGCTCGGAATGCCGCAAGGGCCATTATTTCTGTTCGGCTCATCGCGTCAGAAGAAGAAGCAAATGTAATATTGGAAACATCAATACCTACCGCTCGTAACTTAAGTTTCGCAACTGATTCCCAGCCTCCGGTCGCAATAGCCAGGTAAGTATCATCGCGCTCTTTCATCTGTTCAATAAAATCCTTGGCACCCTGTACCTGATTCAGTTCTGCAGGGTGCGTAGCCAAAAACTCACGAAGCCGTTCAAGATAACGCTTTTCCACTTGTCGGTGTATCAACAAACGGTTCGCTATCACTTCATTCCTGGCAAGAATCTCATCAAGCACACCAGACTCAGTTACATTCTGGTAATGACTCCAATCAGCATCAACATCAACTCCCAGAACATCTTTAATTGCCCGGCTATAGCATTTCGTATCAACACTTTCGCAATCAACTAAAGTGCCATCAATATCCATTAAAAATAAGTTCATTTTACTACCTTTGTTTTTTTCATGATTGGTAATGGGGGCATATCATGTGCTTGTTGGTTGTTGGCGGCAAGCAAGATCCCCATCCAATTTGTCGTTTTATGGTCGACTTCAAACCTTTAATAGTCAATGACTTAAAATCTTAATGAACAATGATCAAATATTAAACAGACACCCAAAAGTGTAATCCATTGCACTTTCTCGCGTTGTCGCTAACTCCTAATCCACACCATTTGGGCTTCCTTTCCTTCCAATTCGGAACTGGCAAGGCACTCATTTGCCAGCCAAACTTGTAATGCAAACCTGCATTGGTTGCACCGTAGCCGCAGAAAATTAATCTAAAAACCAACAAATAAAACCTGCTTGATCGGTTACCCCGGCCAAGCTGTTAAATAAACAGCAATGTCGAAAATACAAAAGGAAGTAGTAATGAAGAGCCAGTCTAGTCGCAGAAATTTTTTGAAACTCAGTCTTGCAAGTGTCATCGGAGTGACGGTAGGAAACAAAGTACTGATTAAACCTGCAAATGCTGCAGATATGGTGAAACTTACAGAAGATGATCCCCAAGCGGCAGCATTAAAATATGTTCACGAATCACCACACAGCGACAAGAAATGTTTTAATTGCGCCCTACTCCAAGGCAACGACGGCGACGAATGGCGTCCCTGTGCGATTTTCCCGGGTAAAACAGTCTCAGCTAATGGCTGGTGTTCAGCCTGGGCAAAGAAACCTTAAAGTGCGCCCTACTCCATTGTGGAATTGCATACACTACAGGCCCAGTTAAACGGGCCTGTAGGTTAAATTAATGGAAATGATTTACAATAGGCTCATCAAGCGAAGCAGTGATCAGCCCAACGCGCCAGACCTGCTGTTACGGAACCAAAATAGCTACCACTTACGACAGGTACATCCGGCAACTGTTGCTCAATACAAGAGCGCAAGATCGGTGAACGAGCTGTACCACCAGTCATATACGCAACATCTGGTTTCTTACCGCTTTGTGCAATAGCCTCGGTGACAAGCTGGCTCATTTTCACCCTTGGAGATTCTATAGACGCAGCCAAATCCTTCTGACTCACCGTAATATCCAGCAGCTCAGACAAGTTATCCAATGCCACTCGACAAGAAGATGTCTCTGATAAAGCAATCTTACACTCTTCAGCCTTTCTCACCAGCTGATAGCCTAACGTTTCATGGTAAACACGTAACAGGTTGAGCAGCTTCTCCGGCTCAGCAGCATCGCGCTTCAGTTGCTCCAGTGCTTTCAGGTTAGCACTACTGTAAAAATCAGTCTGTGCAACGATATTGTTAATAGCGATAGGATTCCAGAACTGGCTGAGCGGCATATCAATCCCTTTCAGGGTTTTGCTTCCCATGCCAAGTAATGGCATCAACTGGCGAAACGCAAGATGGATATCCAGATCATTACCACCAACCCGCAAACCGCTGTGAGCCAACAGACTGGCCTGGCGATCGGCTTTGCCCCGCCACTGCGGACCCATTTCGATAATTGAGCAGTCTGTAGTACCACCGCCGATATCAACCACCAGCACAGTCTTGTTTTCAGTTAATGTGCTTTCATATTCAAGGCCAGCAGCCACCGGCTCGAACTGAAATTCAATATTTTTGAAGCCGGCTCGTTTAGCTGCCTGTGTCAGGATCATTTCTGCTTGCTTATTGGCAGCCCCCCCTCCGGAGCCCTGAAAGTTAACAGGACGGCCAATCACTGTACTCGTAATATCTTGCTGTATCGTACGTTCTGACTGGTTTTTGATGTTTTTCATCATGGCGCAGACCAGATCCTCAAAAAAGCTGATCTGAACATCACGCAATCCGTTCGCACCCAGGAAAGATTTTGGTGACTTAACGTAATACACTTCCTCCGGATCCTCGAGGTAAAGATCCAAAGCTGCCTGGCCAAAATACAAATCACCTGGTTCAACAATGATGTCTTCGTCCCGATTCATGGCGATGGCGCGACGCAATACCTGCTCACCGACCTCTCCGAAGGGTGAAACCCCCATATGGCGGTAAAGGTACTCACTTACCGCTTCGCGTGTCGGGGCGCACAATGTGGAAGGAATGTACTTCTTATCGCCTTCAAGTGACAGCATCAGCGGATTGCCCTGCTTCATCACCGCAACCGAACAATTTGCCGTTCCGTAATCAAAACCTATGTACATACCGTACCTCCACATAGCAAAAGGCCGGCAATCATACTTAAATTATCGAATTGTTCAATCACTTAAACTCATCACAAACTATTACCATATAGGGTAAATTATTGTAAGTTTTGATTTAATACCGCGTATTTTCTAACGAAGTCAGCCATAATTAGGCATTACTATTTTTTAATTATCTCTGTAACCATGTTTAAATCAATCATTCCTTTGTTTATCGCCCTTCTTGCCATCACCGGCTGTAACGACATTTCAGCACCGCAAGAAGGAGAGAAATACACCATTGTTAACGAAACAGTAAATACCGCAGATGTAGTCGAAATATTCTCGCTTGGTTGCGGACACTGCCGTAGCATGGAAACCATGCTGCCGGAAATCAAAAAAATGGCAGGCGTCGACATCGACAAAGTTCATGTCACCTTCAACCAAAGTGCCCAAGTTGCCGCCTACATTTTCTACACAGCTGCAATCCAGACTGACGGAAAACCTGATGGTGCGCTGATGGAAGAGATGTTTGCTTACGTTCAGGATAGAAGTGACAACGTCACTGAAGAGCAGCGCAAGGCACAACTTACCAAAATATTCAAAAGCCGTGACCTGTCCAGCCCTTTTGATTTGACTGAAGAAGATCAAAAACAGGTTTACAAGAAAATGAATGAAGCTGAAAAGCTGGTTTCAAATGCGCAAATTGCCTCTGTTCCAGCTTTCTTAGTTAAAGGAAAATATCTGGTACAAACAAGTGCTCATGAAAGCATTGAAGATATGGCTGAAACCATTCGCTATCTATCTACAATGGAAAGCAAATAACTGAGATTTCTAACAGCCCCTATTAGGGGGCTGTTATTCCTTCACCTATTATCCTTCATCAAAGCCCCATTATTTCCCTATCAGGCTCATCACTACGTAGCCAACCCAAGAACGGGTGACACCAAACTGTACAAAAACCCCACTAATTTACCGCGAGAGCATACCTGTCCAATTAATCTATGTAATCAATAGCTTAGCCAGGACATTTTGTATGATAATTGGTGAAACAGATCACAAACGATTACCGTAACTTATGATAATTTACGAACCATACTAACAATCTACACAATCATATTTCTCCCCATTCACCTGTCTGAATGGGGAGTTTTTTTATCCAGAGTATGTCATTTGATTATTTCCGTAATCATTATCAGTCCAAAACTCCTGATCGCGTTCAAAATGGTGATAGACCGACAATAAGAAAAATAGATAATGTTAAGTATGATATTTTAATTTCACATATTAGATCTTGAATTGTTCAACAACTGTGTGAAGATTCTCAGAACGTTTTTTCAACTCTTCTAATTCAACTTCAGAATTTCTTGTCGCCAGATGGTTCTCATCTGCACTCATACTTAAAGATGAAACATTCCCTGACAGATGTTGTGCAGCATCCGATTGTTCTTTCATCGATTCAGAAATCTGTTCCATGCTATTTAGCAAAGAAATAATTTCTTCGGAAAATGTCACCAGTGAACTTCTGGCGCTATTGGCATGAGATGTACTCTCATTCACTAATTCAACTGATGAATGCATATTCGTTGTGGTCTTATTGGTGTCCGTGCGAATATTGTCCAGCATAGTTTCAATTTCGACTGTCGCAACCGATGTTCTCTCCGACAACTTCCTGACTTCATCAGCAACAACGGCAAAACCACGACCATGCTGACCGGCGCGCGCGGCTTCAATGGCTGCATTCAATGCCAACAGGTTGGTCTGATCTGCAATACCTTTAATCACTGAAACGATTGAATTAATTTCATTCGTACTCTTATCAAGGTGCTTCAGGTCGGACGCAAGATTAATGACTCCAGTCTGCACATCTTCCATGTCACAGACGACCTGATCTACAGTCGTCACAGTTTCCTGGGTCTGGTGTTCAAAGCGTTTAACCTGAGCATTAATATCATTAGCAATCATTGAAACACTCTGAATGCTGGCCGCTAGCTCTTCAATTGCAGCGGCACTGCTTCTTACATTTTCAGCCTGATCTACAGAACGCTGTGAAATACCATTAAAGATTGAATCCAGATTGACTGTAACTTCTTTTATTGAATGAGAGCCATCATTAATATCATGGATACGATTTCGCAAAGATGAGATAAAAACATTGAATGAACGCGTTATAATACCAATTTCATCGGTATTTGTTACCTTCAGGTTCCGGGTTAGATTCCAGTCACCATCAGCAAACTCCTTCAAAACGAGGTTGAGGTAATTAATAGGCTTCACCATTTTCACAGCAATGTAGTAAGTCATCAGAAGAGTTATGACCAGCAACGCAGCAGCAAATCCGACAACTTGAATAATCACTTGCTCTTCATGGGCTTCAATGTCACTCATCGCAACATCAACACCAATGACATAGTATTCACCATTTCCATTCCGGAAAGGGACAAAAACAGAACGCCATAAACCATATTCACCCTGGTATTCTTCAAACTGTACCTGGTGAGTTATAAATGCTCTATTCAAGCCTTTAGGTACAACCTTATACTCTTCTAGATACCAACTTTGATAATTACCTGTTCTCAGTTCATCTTCTGCCTGGTTAATGTAAGTATAATAAACTTTTCCATTTCTCTGAACTGTTGAATACGCCCAGTTAACATTTGCTGCTTTGACGTAAGAACTTATGCGCTGGCTGATTTGATCATAGTTAGTTGCTTTTTCTGGTAATTGATCGTGAGTTGACTCACCTATGATCATGTTTAATGCATATGCTGATGAAATTAACTTTGCATCTAGGCCTTTGATTGCAGTTTTATCTATTTCATTATAAGAATAAGTTGAATATGACGTTATGATAAATAAAGCAAAACACGAAAAACAGGCAAGAAGTTTGCCTCTTAATCCCCAATTAAAAGTCATGATAATACCCTTCAAGTTAAATCAATAATGATTTAACGATTCAACACAGATACCTAGCTTTACTGAATCAAACTAAAAATAGTAAATATAATAATTTTATTATTTGCTTTGATGTGAATGTTATAGCCATAAAAAAGTTAAAACGGCATTCGTAATACAATTCACAAGGCAAAGGCGAGATTACTGACTTTAATCATTAATATCAATAACCCTTTATTGAGTTATGTATCAATACATTGCAGAATATGACATCGTGACAGAATTTCACCCCTCAGCCATGAGCGCGCATAATATACTGATATTTAAAAGGTATTCCTTTCATGCGCCCATCGGACCTGAATAAAAAATCAGTCGGGAATGAATATAAATTCAACTGGTACGATCAGTGTTATTTATTCATTATCCCTTTAAGTCCCTCTCTCCCTTTAGTGTAAGCTACTGAATTGCGTCATATTTATGACTATCCAGCAGTTTTATTGACGCTCAATTGACACATCTCGCTTAAGCTTTAACAGACGAGTAGTGTTGTTTTTCTCCATGCGCCACTATTTTACTGATCATTTAATTAAATTGAGACTATTGATCTCATTGTACTACATTTATATTCGATATTACGTCAGATACTACATTTATTAAGAATAAAAATTATTTTTTGAAGACAAAACAAAAAATTAGTAATTAAAAGGTAACTATAAAATAATTTAGCCGACATAAAAAAATTGAATAAGAGCTTAGAACTGGCAAGAGTATTAATTAGTTTACAGAGGAGGACACTGAAGTGATCGATGGAAGCGCGCCACGGAATCGAACGGAGGTCCACAGATTTGCAATCTGGCTCAAGTCAACTCGCTTTCAAGACTTAAAAGAACAATATATAGTGGTTTGATCACCAACAAACCACAACATACCACGCCACACGCTCAATGATGTGCTATTAACATAAGTTAGGAAAGTAAATCCCGAACTATCCCATGTGTTGTATAAAAGACAAACATAAGGTGCACTCATAATGGCGAAGACTCCCGCAGCGCCTGAAGAATTTCAAGCAATCAATATCGCTTACCAGCCCACTTCGATGGAAATCTGGAACAGCAAATATCGCCTCAAGTCAAAGCATGGAGAAGCTATTGATGAAACGCTAGACGATACCTTCAAACGCATTGCCTGCGCACTTGCCGATTTAGAAGAAAATAAAGTCAGAGATCACTGGTACAACGAATTCCTATGGGCACTCCGTAACGGTGCGATCCCAGCAGGCCGTATTACCTCCAATGCAGGCGCCTTCGAACACAAACCTGCAACCTCAACCATAAACTGTACTGTATCTGGCACCATCCAGGACTCGATGGATGACATCCTTGGCAAGGTCCATGAAGCAGGCCTCACGCTGAAAGCTGGCTGTGGTATCGGCTATGACTTTACTACCCTGCGTCCCCGAGGCGCATTCGTCTCCGGTGCCGGAGCTTACACTTCCGGCCCGCTTTCGTTCATGGATATCTACGATAAAATGTGCTTTACCATCTCCTCTGCTGGCGGACGCCGCGGAGCGCAAATGGGCACCATGGATATCCGCCATCCGGATATTATCGAATTTATCCGCGCCAAACGCGAAGACGGCCGCCTTCGCCAATTCAATCTCTCTTTGCTAATCACAGAAAACTTTATCGAAGCCGTCAAACATAATCATCAATGGCAGCTGATTTTCCCTGTAACCGCCAAAGAAGTCCGTCAGGACAAACTGGATCTGAACAATGATGAATCGATCGTCTGGACAGACTGGCCTACCAAAGAAGAGCTAGTCGAAGACAGCGAAGGCCGTGTTGCATGTAAAGTCTACCGCACCCTGCCTGCCCGCAACCTTTGGAACGTCATTATGACGTCAACCTATGACTATGCCGAGCCGGGCTTTATCCTGATCGACAAAGTCAACCAGATGAACAATAACTGGTTCTGCGAAGAAATCCGTGCAACCAACCCATGTGGCGAACAGCCATTACCCCCCTATGGCGCATGCTTACTCGGCTCGATCAATCTGACGAAATTTGTCCGCGAACCCTTTACTGACAAGGCTTATTTTGATTGGGATGCCTATCGTCACGTCGTTGCCATTTTCACCCGCATGTTGGACAACGTTGTTGAAATCAACAAGCTACCATTAGAAAAACAGCGCCATGAGATCATGTATAAGCGTCGCCATGGGATGGGTATCCTTGGACTTGGTTCAACAACCACCATGCTCAAACACAAATATGGCAGCGCTACTTCTGTGGCATTTACCGAACAAATCGCCCAAGAGATGGCACTGACAGGCTGGAAAGAAGCGCTTAGCCTCGCCAAGGAAAAAGGCGTTGCGCCTGTGATGGAAGAAGAATTCGAAATCACCGCCAAAATGATGCGTCTGCGTCCGGAAATGGCCAAAGACGGAATCAAGGTAGGCGATAAAATCAAAGGGAAAGTCCTGCACGCCAAATATAGCCGATACATGCAGCAGGTTGCCGAAGTAGAACCGGCACTGGTCGAAGAACTGGCTAAACACGGCGCGCGATTTACCCATCACAGCTCAATTGCCCCAACAGGAACGATTTCGCTCTCTCTGGCCAATAACGCCAGTAACGGCATCGAGCCAAGCTTTGCCCACCACTACAGCCGCAATGTGATTGTGCCAGGGAAGAAAACCAAGGAAAGTGTCGATGTCTATAGCTTTGAACTCCTCGCTTACCGAGAGCTAATTAACGACAAGGCAATGCCTTACAGCAACGATGAAGCCTCGAAGCTACCGGAATATTTCATCACTGCCGATGATATTACCCCGAGTCAGCACGTTGAAGTACAAGCAGCAGCACAGCGCTGGGTCGACTCTTCAATATCAAAAACCGCCAATGTGCCGACCGACTTTCCGTACGAAGACTTTAAAGATATCTATATGGATGCCTACGACAAAGGGCTCAAGGGCTGCACAACGTTCCGCTTCAATCCGGAAGTCTTCCAGGGCGTATTAGTAAAAGAAAAGGATCTTGAAAACACGACCTATGTATTCACCCTAGAAGACGGCACCACCTTTGAAGCCAAAGGTAATGAAGAAATTGAATACGACGGCGAAACCCATACCGCAGCAAATCTTTACGATGCGCTAAAAGAAGGTTACTACGGCAAATTTTAAAGTAAGCAGGTCTTATCATGGTCAAAAAAATTGACAGCAAAATTATTGGATTCAAAGTCAAAAGCCAGGAGCAGGAGGCTCAACCAGCAGCACAAGCTAAGCCAGACGTTGAGCTTGAGCAGATGCATGAAGATATGAATCGCCCGGAGAAACTACTGGGAACAACCTACAAGTTAAAAACACCGGAACATATTTCTGAACACTCGCTGTTTATCACCATCAATGACGTGGTGCTAAATGAAGGTACTGAGTATGAAGACCGTCGACCGTTTGAAGTATTTATCAACTCAAAAAGTCTTGAACACTTCCAATGGATTGTGGCCCTGACCCGCATCATGTCAGCAGTGTTTCGCAAAGGGGGAGATTGCACCTTCCTAGTCGAAGAACTTCGCTCTGTCTTCGATCCCCGTGGCGGTTATTGGAACAAAGGCAAATACGTCCCTTCCCTGATAGCTGAAATCGGTAATGTCATCGAACAGCACCTAATCGAAATCGGCATGTTAACCAAACCAGAGGTTAACGAACACCAGCAAGCTTTTATCAACGCAAAAAAAGCAGAGCTTGCAACCAATTCCAAACAACAAGAAGAGGATTATGGTAATTTCCCGCCAACCGCGACCCTCTGTTTCAAATGCCATGCCAAAGCCGTTATCGTCAAAGATGGTTGCCAGACCTGCCTGAATTGCGGTGATTCTAAGTGCGGATAAGCTTTACTCTCCAGGCATGTATTCCATCGTTTACGCTCTCCTTCCAAAGCTGCCTTCGGGCAGCTTAACCGTCGCGAGCCGATTCATCACATAATCTTCACCCATAATTTACATGTGGTTATCTATCAAAAAGTTTATTCCAGCATATAGCACATTTTTCCAAACACCCCCTTAACTCCTTGTTTCTTTTTAGGTATTAATGGTTACTAAGTTAAGGCAACATCCCGACAGGGCATACTACATCGATAACTCAGATGGTCATTTTGTGAATTTATTTGGTTTCTCAATGTGGTATGAATTATTGATAAAAGAGATATCACCAGCAGTAGACAAAACTCCCTAACCACTCCTTTCGTTACCTGAAACGAAATCAGTTCTTACTGAGTTCTTTCGCCTACCCCTGGCGCCACAATACCGTCCCGGCGGTTTGTTGCCACTAAACCGATGCTGATAATGACGCTTATCTCAAGTGTGCCTTCCCTGTGTTGTAACTGACATCGGTTAAAAAAGATTTTTCATTAATCAGGAGACTCACCATGAGTGACATTGCACTCTCTATCAGCATATTGGCGCTGGTAGCGGTGCTTGGACTTTGGATCGGGAACTGGCGCGTCTATGGCGTGGGCCTGGGGATCGGCGGGGTGCTGTTCGGCGGCATTTTCGTTGGCCACTTTACCCACGACTGGGGGCTGGCTCTCGATGCAGAAACCTTGCACTTCATCCAGGAGTTCGGGCTCATACTCTTTGTCTACACCATAGGTATACAGGTAGGTCCCGGTTTTTTTGCCTCACTTAGAAGCTCCGGGCTAAAGCTCAATGGTTTTGCTGCCCTAATCGTGCTAATCGGCTGCATCGTAACCATTATTCTGCATCAACTGTTTGATGTACCATTGCCTGTTATTCTCGGCGTTTTCTCCGGGGCGGTTACCAACACCCCATCCCTCGGTGCCGGTCAGCAGATTCTGTCTGAACTGGGTGCCCAAGAAGGAATGCTGGATTTAACCGGTATGGGTTATGCCGTAGCCTATCCTTTCGGCATCTGCGGTATCTTGCTAACCATGTGGATCCTGCGTCTGGCTTTCCGTGTCGATGTTGATGCTGAGGCGGAAGAGTTCGAACGTAACCACGGCCATAAAAAAGAAAGCCTGCATACCATTAATGTGGCTGTCAAAAACCCCAACCTGAACGGCTTGCTACTTAAAGATGTTCCAGCTCTGACTGAGGGTGACATTGTCTGCTCTCGACTGAAGCGTGATACGCACTTATATGTACCTAAACCAGACACACTTATTGAAACCAATGACCTTCTGCACCTGGTCGGTGATAAACGTGCGCTTGAAAGGGCTCGTTTGGTTATAGGAGAAGAAGTAGATGCTTCACTTTCTACCCGCGGAACCGAACTTCGGGTTCAGCGCTTAGTTGTAACTAACGAAATTGTACTGGGTAAGAAAATCCGCGATCTGGACTTAAAAGAAAAGTATGACGTTGTGGTTTCGCGGCTCAACCGTGCAGGTGTCGAACTGGTGCCTACCAGCCAGTCCACACTACAGTTTGGTGACATCCTTAATCTAGTCGGCCGCCAGGAAGCAATCGAAGCGGTTAGCGGTATTGTCGGCAATGCTCACCAAAAACTGCAACAAGTACAAATGTTACCTGTATTCGTTGGTATCGGACTTGGGGTCTTGCTGGGTTCAATTCCTTTCTATCTGCCTGGTTTCCCTGCAGCTATCAAGCTGGGTCTTGCTGGCGGGCCGCTGATTGTAGCCTTAATCCTGGCTCGTATCGGCAGCATAGGTAAGATGTACTGGTTCATGCCACCGAGCGCCAACCTTGCTCTGAGGGAAATAGGTATTGTCCTGTTCCTTGCCGTAGTAGGCCTGAAATCCGGCGGTGGTTTTATTGATACCCTGCTTAACGGTGACGGTCTGAGCTGGATGGGGTATGGCGCCCTCATTACTTCAATTCCACTCATCAGCGTCGGTATTATTGCCCGCCTGTTCGGCCAGCTGAACTACCTGACTATTTGCGGCATGTTAGCCGGCTCGATGACCGATCCACCAGCACTGGCATTTGCTAACAGCCTTCATTCAACAAGTGGTGCGGCGGCCTTGTCTTACGCCACTGTCTACCCTCTCGTAATGTGTTTGAGGATCTTATCTCCTCAGCTACTTGCCATCCTCCTCTGGGCTATGTAGCGCTCTAGCAAGTCACCCTGCCAGATGATGGGCGGGTGACTTGCTTTTTTGTATTCTTATCCTGACGCCTTATTACTTTTCAGCACAATAAATGTGAGCCACATACAATTTTTTTACCTTTACTGCCCAATTGTCATAACACTCAATAAAGGAATTATTCCTTGTGCCGATAAAATCTACATCTAATAAGCGGCATTGAAGCTGCAAAATTATTTTTTTGATTGTAGAAGAGTCCGAGTTGTCATGAATAAATTGAAATTAAAAAGCAAATTGCTTTTACTCAGCTTGTTACCAATGTTCATTTTTATGGGCGTTGCAATAAGCATCGTTGTTTCACTGGAAAACAAAGCTTTAAACGAAGAGGTTACACACTTCAAGGAGCGTTTGGTCCAGGAACGTAAAGACAAACTTAAAGATGCTATTACTGTCGCCCAACATGGCGTCGATGCAGTACTTACTGACAATGACAACCCGGCAGTTGCACTGGAAAAAGTTCGCAAGCTATTAACTCCATTGCGTTTTGCCAACGACCGTTCAGGTTATTTCTTCATTTATGACATGAATGGTGTTAACCAAGCCCATGCAACTTCACCCGCCAACCATGGTCAGAACCGTCTGAACTTACAGGATGCAAACGGAGTTGCCTACATCAAAGAAATGATCCAAGCTGCGCGAAGTGGCGGTGGATTTGTCGGTTACAGCTACCCGAAAAGTAGTGGTGGCCAGCCTCAGCCGAAGCTGAGTTATGCTATCTCAGTTAACAATGGTAAGTGGTTTATTGGTACCGGCCTGTACATCGATGATATCGATACTGAAGTCGCCGAATACCACGGACAAGCAAAAGCCAGCATGGAAGAACGCTTTGAACTGGTTCTGCTGAGCGCGCTGGTTCTGGTTACAGTTTCCATTATCTGCATTCTGTTTGTTGCGGGCCGCATGACACGCCCAGTTCAAAATATGGCTCAAACCCTGAATGAAATTGCTGACGGTGAAGGCGACCTGACTCGCCGTCTGGACGTTCAAGGCCACGACGAAATTGCCGAGCTTGGTAGTGCTTTCAACCGCTTCGTTGAAAAACTACAGACCATCATCTCGCAGGTTTCTGATGTTACCGACAACGTAAATGGCGCTGCGGGCAATATCCATGAGCAAACCATTCGCCTGACACAACAGCTACAAGAGCACAATAACGAAACAGAGCAGATTGTTACCGCGGTAACTGAAATGAGCACTGCTGCTAGCGAAGTAGCAATGAATGCCAACGAAGTTGCCAATGCCACCAGCAATGCAAGTACAGACTCCTATTCAGCCCAAGAACGCGTTGATACCTCTGTGGTATCAATCACTGCCCTGGTTGATGAAGTAGATCAGGCAGCTCAGCACATTCACTCACTGAACCAACAGTCACAGAAGATCGATAACGTCCTTAAAGTTATCGGTGAAATTGCTGAGCAAACCAACCTGCTGGCACTAAATGCTGCAATCGAAGCAGCACGAGCTGGTGAGCAAGGTCGTGGCTTTGCCGTGGTTGCTGACGAGGTTCGCGGGCTTGCAAGCCGTACCCAGTCTAGCACTAAAGAAATCAAGGAAATGCTGGATGAGCTACATACCCTTGTTTCCCAAGCGGTATCATCTATGACTCACAGCCAGTCAACCTGTAACGAGGCAGTAGGCGCAGCTAACTCAATCACTGACAGTCTGTCAGCGGTGACCGGCGCAGTCGAGACAATTAATGATATGACAAGCCAAATCGCCACCGCTGCAACCGAGCAAAGTTCTGTAACAGATGAAATCAACCGCAACATGGTTGCTATCCAGGACATCGTCTCTGAGCTACTTCAGGCTGGTGGCACATCTGAGCAAGTGGTTAATGAGTTGAACAATGCCGGCACCGAACTGCAACAACTTGTTGGTCAGTTCAAAATTAAATAACTATTACAAATTCGGACATTCACCAAAAAGCCAGACAGGAAGTCTGGCTTTTTTTCTCTTCTTTTTTAGCCATTACATCCTAATTTCAACCTGAATAGTTTCCACTAACCATGTGATATTGTTTGATTTATCAAAAAGTCTCGCTGTCATGTGACTCCGAATCTGATACTTTATTTCAATGTGTTACTGATCAATATTGTTATGAAACTATCCCAACTCAATGCCTTTAAGGCTGTCGTCGAATGCCAGACTGTTACAGCCGCAGCCGATCGCCTGAGCCTTAGCCAACCCGCTGTTAGCCGATTATTATCCGGGCTTGAACAACGCCTGAGCTTCAAGCTGTTTATCCGTAAGGGAAACCGTCTAGAACTTAGTGATGAAGGACAAGCATTTTATCTCGAAGTAGCAAAAGTGTTTGATGCCGTATCGGGGTTGGATAATGCAGCCGATTCAATCCGCTCCCGCCATTTCGGTAGCCTGAATATTGCGGCAATGCCCCTGCTCTCTAATGCCTTCTTGCCCCGAATACTGGCGACGTTTCTGAAACAGGCTCCAAAGATGAAAGTCGGGTTCAAAACCTATCGCTCAGAAGATGTGATCCGTCGGGTACAAAGCCAAACAACAGATATCGGCTTTGCTTTTGTCGATGAGCACTTAGCTGGGGTGAAAGCACAGAAAGTGGAATCTGAGTGCGTTTGCCTGTTGCCCGCTGATTCTCCCTTAGCAAAACGTTCCGTAATTGATATCTACGATATCGCCGGACAGGTGCTGATCCGCCATGAAAAAGATGTTACTCAACGACGAATAGATTCTCTATTACGTCGCTATGATCTTTCTACCATTGAGCAGATCGAAGTCTCCCTCGCCAGTACTGCTGCCGCTCTGGTTCGGGAAGGTGTCGGTATAGCTATCACCGACCCTTTCACTGCCTATATGGAGAACGAACACCCTCAGGTTGTCATGCGCCCGCTGGTCTTCAGCCTGCCGTTTGAATTCGACATCCTTTACCCGGCATTAAAACCGGTTCACCGCCATGCAGAGCAATTCATCGAGCAATTTATGTTGCAGGCCGATCAAATGGATATCTACCTTAAAATCGGTCCAATGCGAGACCTTGACGAACGGCTTACTGAGTGAGATCACAGTTAACATGACCGTAACCAACAGAGGTGAACACGGTAAAAACCCCTATTTATCAAAAGGATAAAGCTATACCACTTACTAAGCATTACCTTTTTGCATACTAGTCCCCACCTTAGTCATTGGCAGCCATGAACGGTTCTTCCTTAGTCTGGAAAGCAGATAAATCAGATAACAAGAAGGAAGAACCTATGAACCCTCGTGTATCAGTGATCGGCTCTGGCAATGCTGGCCTAACCGCAGCCTACCACTTCACACTACAAGGCGCAGATGTCTGCCTGTATGGTGCTCCGGGATATGATCAACCACTGACTGATATTGAACAGCAAGGCGGTATCCATGCCCTGGACAGTTTTAATGATGTTCCTCTTACCTATGACGGGTTCCAGAAAATAGACAAAGTGAGCCGTGATCTGGCCGAAACCATCGCATACGCCGATATACTGGTGCTTCCTGTGCCTTCATTTGCCCAGGAACCACTATTTATCAACATGCTACCCCATCTTCGAGATGGTCAGATCATTATGCTGATGCCAGGTAACTACGGCTCACTGGTTCTGAACCAAATCAAGAAAGAACAAGGCTATGCGAGTCTTAACCTGACTTTTGTCGACGCTATTTCAATTCCTTGGGCAACCCGTATTGTCGGGCCAGCGGAGATTGCCATTCTGGGTATGAAAGAATTTTTGCCTGTCGCAGCCTTCCCGGCTAACCGTACACAAGAAGCGATTAATGCTCTACAGCCGGTAATGCCGCTGCCACTCAAGCCTCTCAATAATGTGATTGAAGCAGGCTTGGAAAATATCAACTTCGGTGGGCATCCATTGCTTACGACCCTCAACATGGGTCTGCTTGAAAACTTTGACGGCCAGTTTAATTACTACAAAGACTGCTGCTCAGTATCAACCGCCAAAGCGGCAGCTGTGATGGAAACTGAACGTCAGTCAATCGGTAAAGCATTGGGGCTGCAACTTCTTCCTGAGCTGGATGCAATGAACGCCTTGTACGACATGGACTGTAAGAGTGTTTATGAAGTAAACCGCACGTCAGAAACTCACGGCAAACTGAACAGCGCGCCAAATTCAGCAAGCAACCGCTATATCACTGAAGATGCCGCCTACCTGCTGGTTCCTTGCTATGAGCTGGGTCAGCTGGTTGGTATCGATACTCCAATGATTACATCATGCCTGCATATCGATAACGCCTATAACGAGACCAACTATTTCGAAACAGGAAGAACACTGAAACAAATGGGCTTAGACAACATGTCAGCACAGGAAATCATAGACTTTGTTGCATAACTAGGGTGTTGCCACCCATTTATGGGGTGAAAGCCCCATTTGAAACAAGAGGACACCCTTATGACAAAAATTAAATTTCCCTCTGCCTACACAATCCTGATGATTCTGACGGTTCTCATGGCTGTACTGACCTGGGTTATTCCGGCTGGACAATATCAGATGGAAACCAACGAAACGCTGGGACGCATGGTACCGCTGGTCGGAACGTATCAAACCGTGGACTCCAACCCACAAGGTTTCGTGGAAATATTAATGGCACCTATTCAGGGCTTCTACGATCCAAGCAGCTATGCTGCACGTGCAGTAGATGTAGCGCTGTTTGTTCTGGTAATTGGGGGCTTCCTTGCAGTTGTCACCCAAACTGGTGCTATTGATGCAGGTATTGCAGGCACAATGAAGCGTCTGGCCGGACGTGAAAAATGGATGATCCCTATCCTGATGGGCTTATTCGCGCTGGGCGGCACCGTATATGGCATGGCAGAAGAAACCATCCCCTTCTACGCACTATTGATCCCTGTAATGATAGCTGCAGGCTATGACAGCATTGTCGGTGTTGCGATTATCATGATTGGTGCCGGTATCGGCTGCCTGGGCTCAACCATCAACCCGTTTGCAACAGTGATTGCTTCCAACGCTGCTGAAATCAACTTTATGAACGGTTTTGCCCTTCGCGCCGTAATCCTGGTACTTGGCTGGCTGGCCTGCGTTATTTATGTGATGCGCTATGCCGAAAAAGTGAAACGCAATCCGGAACTATCCATTGTTGCTCACCAGAAAGAAGCAAACCTCAACCATTTCCTTCATAGCAAGCAACAGCAAACACCGGAGCTGAACAATACCCGAAAAGCCGTATTAGCTATCTTCGCTCTGACCTTTGCCGTCATGATGTGGGGTGTCTCCGTTGCCGGTTGGTGGATGGCTGAACTGTCAGCCCTGTTTATCGGATCCAGTATCCTGGTTGGCTTTGTCGGTCGCATGTCAGAGGTGGAAATCACCGACAGCTTCGTAAACGGAGCCCGAGATCTGCTAGGTGTCGCCCTGATCATCGCTATTGCGCGCGGTCTGGTTGTGGTGATGGACAACGGCAACATCACACACACAATCCTTCACTACGCAGAAAGCTTATTGGGTGGACTAAACGATGTCGCCTTCATCAATGCTATCTACTGGGTAGAAGCTGTAATGTGTCTGGTGGTGCCATCATCATCCGGTCTTGCGGTACTTTCAATGCCAGTTCTGGCACCACTGGCTGACTTTGCAGGTGTTGGCCGAGAGCTGGTAGTGACAGCCTATCAATCCGCATCCGGCCTGCCTAACCTGGTTACCCCGACATCCGGCGTCGTGATGGGTGGCCTGGCAATCGGTCGCGTCGGCTACTCATCATGGCTGCGATTCATCGGCCCGCTGCTAGGGTTCCTGACGGCTATGGTGATGGTGCTGTTGAGCCTTGGTGTCATGATAGGGTAATCGGTTATTAAGCCAAACATCTAAATGAAACTCTCCACAACGCGGTAGCTCAGTTGGCTATCAAAATAAAGCCAGACTTCATGTCTGGCTTTCTCTTGTTATAACGAATTTACTAATCGCTCAAACTCATCAATTTGCTGTTTAACCATATCAACGCTCTGCTGCCAGAACTCCGGCTGACGAATATCCATCCCAAGATGTTTCTTAACCACCTCTTCAGCTGTCATAGAACCCGTATCACACAACAAGGCTTTATAGTCCGAATAGAACTGCTCACCTTTCGCTTTGCGCTGGGCATAAACACCTTTACTGAACAGATAACCGAACAAATATGGATAGTTATAGAAGCTGATTTCAGGAATGCTGAAGTGCAGCTTGCTGGCCCAGAACATGCTGTTGGTTTCATCCATCACATCGCCATACCATTCATGCCAGGTCTCTGACATCAGCTGTTTTAGCTGCTCCGGTGTAAACTCTCCATCTTTACGCTGTTCGTAAAAGGCATTTTCGAACTCGTAACGAACAGGGATATTGACCATCAATGCCAGAGCGGATTGTGCTTCTTCCCACAGCATCATCAGCTTATCCTGATCATTCTGTGCTTTTTCCAGCAACGCATCACGAACGATATTCTCAGCAAAAATAGATGCTGTTTCAGCCAGTGTCATCGGGTACTCAGTTTGCACCAAAGGCATATCACGCATTACCCAGTTGTGGAAAGCATGACCCAGTTCATGCGCCAGAGTAAGAACATCCGACATGCTGCCGCCCCAGGTCATAAAGACCAGAGGTGTTCGAGTATCAACAAACTTAGTGCAGTAAGCACCTAAACGCTTTTTCGGCTGAGGTGCGGCATCAATCAGTTTCCTTTCGACCATCATGTCGACAAAGCCTGCCATTTCAGGATCAACTCCAGCGAACGCATCGCGGATAATCGAAATACCCTGCTCAAAACTATAGCTTTCGCCTTTGCTACCTTGCAGTGCAGGCATTGAAGCCAGCTCATCCCATGGTTTGAGCTTGTCTGTTTCAAACAGTTTTGCCATTTGCAGCCCGGCATTACGACCGACTGACTGGTTGTCTCTGGCAACCTGAATCATGGCATCCAGTGTTTGCTTCTCAATACGACTGGTGTGCAGACTCGTATCAAGGAAGTGTACCTGCTCGGTGTGGCTGCGCTTTTCATACTCCGTTAAGCGCCCACCAGCCAAGCCGTTAAGAATAGCGGCGAAGGTCTGCTCATGTACTTCCATGATGCCAGAAATCGCTCGCCATGCTGGTTCACGGCGTTCACTGTCCGGGCCATAAAGAATGCTCGCAGCCTGCGATAGACCCATGGTTTCTTCACTGCCGTCCGCAAGTTTGAGTGTTACTTTCAAACTACCAGTCAGGTTGTCATAAAGACGTCCCCAGGCATTACGACCATCCACATTCATTGCAGAAAGCAACTGCTCTTCGGCCACAGAAAGCAAGCGATTTCGCTTCAGGCGGTCGCGCTTGAGGCGAAAACGGTGATGCGCCAGACTGCCGATTTCCTGATTGCCGGCAAGCACAGCTTCAAAATCACCATCATCCAAATTAATCAGTGCCTGCAAATACGGATTAAGCGCCTGCTCGAACTTCGAAAATAACTGATCCAACTGGCCTGACAGCTTTTTCGCGCCATCATTCGCAGCATCGACTGAAGTTAAACAGTTGGCATAGCTGGATAAAGTACGAACTTTAACTGCAAGCTGATCTTTAAGAACAATAGCCTTCATCAGCTCATCAAGGCTGTCCGGATTTAAAGACGCCAACTGGATAGTTTTTTCTTCGATTGTTTTAATGTCTTGTTGAATTTTCGGATCAGAAAGATCCTGATAGGCAATCGACAAATCCCAGCTTGGTGCAGTCATTTATCACTCCTTTATTAAGAATAGTTTTAAGTAACTATACCCAAGTAACCTCAGATTACCGTTTTCAGAATGAGATCACTTGGGTATGACTTAATCAGAAAAAATCAGACATGACTTTCCGTCATGTTCAACCCGCTGAACACGGGTTACAAACGTCTGTTCCAGCCGCTCGACCGTCATTACGTCTTCCGGTGCCCCCTTCGCCACACAGGAACCGTTTTTCAACAGCAGCACTTTATCGGCTTCACGCAGGCTGCGATTCAAATCGTGATTAGCCATCACAACGGCGATGCCTTTTCCTGCCATCATACGGATCAGCTTATACATAGCGGCTTCCTGTCCGATATCCAGCGCCGCAGCAGGTTCATCAAGGAGCAACAACTTTGCTTCAGCATTCAGTGTAGGCCAGACCTGCAAACAAGCCGCCGCCAAACGAACACGTTGCCATTCACCGCCGGATAACTGCTGAATATTGCGCGTCAGTTTATCGGCAATATTCAGTGCCTGGCATACTTCATCTAAGGCTTCCTGGACTTTTTCAGGTTCAGCCTCTGTCAAAGCGGACAAGGCCAGCGAAAGATAATGGTAAACACCGACTGAAAATGCTGGGCGATCCTGCTGGGCAAGATAGCAACGCATCCTTGCCAACATCTGCAGGTCATAGTCGGTAATAGGCTTTCCAAGCAGATTGATCTCACCGTCCCCGTCGAACAAGCCGGAAAGCATCGACAACGCTGTACTTTTACCGCTGCCGTTTGGACCGATAAAGTGAATAATCTCACCCGCTTCTATTGAAAAAGATACAGGCAATAAGCGCGGCGGCATAGCCAAATTCCTGGCCTCTAAAATCAACCTTTCATCCCTATTGTCATATATGCTTTTTGATGTCATAGCGAAAAACTCAATCGATTGGGGATCTCAGCAACATCCAGATAAACACGGGGGCACCGATGCTGGTGATCACCACCCCCACAGGAAGTTCAGCAGAAGGCAGGATGATCCGCGATGTCGTATCGGCAACCGCCAACAGTAAGCCGCCAGCCATCGCTGATAGCGGCAGTAAATAGCGATTTTCCGTTCCCAACGTTAAACGCAGCAAATGCGGGACAACCAGGCCAATAAAGCCAATGACACCGCCCAGCGCTACCGCAGCACCAACCAGCAGCGAAATCACCAAAATCAAGCGCCAGCGAAAAGACTCTACATCAAGCCCCAGCTGTTTGGCCTGCCCTTCTCCCAACATTAGCAAATCCAGTTTTTTTCCTTGTATACACAACCAGGTCAAAACAGGGATAACCAACAGCAAAAGGGAAAGGTGTGTCCAGCTAACGCCGCCGACACTCCCCATCAGCCAATACATCAACTGGCGAAGGTTCAAATCATCACTGAAATAAAAAGCCCAGGTGACAATAGCGCCAGACAAGATCCCCAGCGCAACACCAATTAACAGCAGCCTGGCCGTAGAAACCTTACCCCGCCGGGACAATCCGACCAATATCGAAGTAAAACACAACGCACCAGCCATCGCAGCCAGCATCATCAGCATAGGGCTGGGATCTAAAGGAAAAGCGAACAACACAATAACCAAAGCAAGGCTGGCTCCGCCGGAAATGCCCAGTACACCCGGCTCAGCTAAGGGATTACCCAGCAATACCTGAAGAACGGCACCTGAAACAGCCAATGACGCTCCGATGGCAACCGCAGCCAGCAACCTTGGCATCCGCAGCTGAAGCAGTAACTGCTGCTCTAACCCACCATCCGGAGACCAGGGCAGGATAAATAGTTCACCGACTGCAAGGGAAAAAAAACTGGCAGTCAGCAAAGCAAAAGCCATCAAAATGAAGCTAAACTTCCACTTTGCCTGCTGGCGTGTAATGAGATCATTTAAATGCATTGGTCAAACACGGTAAAAAAGAAGCCTTAACCATACCTTTTCACCGTAAGATTGAAAAGCGAGCGCCACAGATTTGAATTATATATCAGTCAATTGCTGGCTTTTCGCCAAATTAAAGCACTTCATTGACGCAGTGTAACCTGTTCACCAAAGTCCACATCGGCCTGCCGGACCAGAAGGCAGGCCCGTTGACCTAGCGCGACACGGGAGTTCGGGAACACTACAGCCTCGCCTCCTGACAATGAAAAATATTCAACGCCTTCGTCGCTTCCCAGCAATTTGCCCTGTTCAAAAAACGTGAAATTGGCAAGATCATCAGGAAACGTAAAGCAAAATTCTTCAGAGTGTTTAATCAATGTACGGGTTACTTTGTAGATTTTGAGTTTGTCACTATACCACTCTAAAGAAAGCTCCGGCTCTGTCACTAATGTAAGCAACGCATCATAAAATGGCTCTAACGGTGACAAGTCGTTATCACCAAACTTAGCGACCTTCCCTAGCTCAAGCGTTAATGCCTGAGCAGCATAATACTCAGCACTGTGCCAACTGAAGGTTGGCGAAGGTGTATTCGACATCAGCACCGCTTCTATCCCTGCCCGCGACAACAATGAAAACATGCGATTACTGCGGGTTGGCTTAACGGTAAACGGGCTGACTGCAAAAGTATAATGTTTTGAATCTCGAATCGCGCTATGCATATCAAAGTGCCAGCGATCTTTGTTCTCTGACCTTGAACCGGCATAAAAATGGCTGACAGCCTTCTGGAGCTGATTTGCCACTATGCAATCAATGTTGCGCTCTTCATTATGGCCCTTGAAAAGACGATTCATGTTCTCTTTGATATAGCGGGTATGGACATTGATGGCTTCCGGGTGACCGATAATCAATAAGAGTCTGTGAGCAGGTATGAGCCTGCCCAGCAAAATCCCTTCAGCCAGTCTCTGCACCAATTCGATAGGGCTGGTTTCATCACCATGTATACCGGATGAAATTACAATGTCTTTCTCTCTGCCCTTCAAATTCGGAGGGGTAACCTGAAGTACACCACGCATTATCAACTGGCAATGCGCTCCGGATGAAGCAGTCCATCCAGTGGCTTCAAAAGGGTGTGATAAATCCAGCGTCGCACCAAGAAAGTCTCCGTCCTTGACCTGCTGTACTAACGCCATACATAACCTCCGTGTTATTACTGTTATTTAGTGGATGTCACTAAACAACAATACACAAAATAGTTACACATGTGTAATGCAAATGTTTCACCCCGTAACCAACGGAAACCGGCATAATCCTACAGCTCCCTCCCCCGCCTGTTGTTACTTCAGCCGATTTAACTCAAGAATGTTATTCATGGTAGTGTTCATCTGCTGTGTTGCAGCAACAACACGTAACCATTGTGTTTTCTCCTGTTCACTAACATTCACGACCGAGAAAATCTGCACCAGTTGCTTACGGGCTTTCATACTCTGGCATGCAGGCGACGATGTCAGTGCTGGGATTTCTTCCTGATCAGGAATGCCCTGAAGTCGTATTACCGGCCGGGTAATTTGTTTTACCGGCTGCAACAAGCAAGCATCAAACAACTTGTTCTGCTTCGGGTTTAACTGGCTGTGAATTTGATCAATTCTATTCTGGTTATCCAATTGCTGAAAATACCGTGTTCCTTCCGCCATCATCCGCCGTTCATTACGAACAAAAGCCAGCTCTTCAAGCAATATCTGAGCATTAAGCAGAAATTTGTCGGTCTTCAGACGTGCATAGTAACGATAATCACGCTTGATATTTTTCATCCGCTGCGCAGGCTCAATTGCCAGATAACTATCCATATCCGCAAACGTCGGATAACTCATCGATTCGTTAACAAAATCAATCGCATCGCTATAAAACGACTCTGTGCTTGAGAAGTAATACCCTTGCTGTTCGGCTGTCTCCAATGGGTAGAGCTTGTCCCCCTGAGCCAGCGGTGATGTTCTGACTGCAGCAAATAGCTTATCAGGACGGATGAAATCTTTGTTCAGCGCTTTATCAGTATTGATTTGCGGCATCAGTGAGCGCAGGTTTTGCTGCAACAAGGAGGCACAGTTCTGACTGAAAAAGCGGTATTCCCCGGTAAATCGCCAGTGGATATCAGCCAACTCCCTGACCATTTGCTCATTTTGTTGTTTATCAAGTGTTAGCGGCAATGAATAGACTTCCCGAAATTCGCTGATAGCGTAATCGCGGTAGACATCTATAAACGGGAATGCAAATAGATAGGCTTTATATCGGCCGGTCAGCGCCTTCACGGTATCCAGCTCAAACTCATCAATATGGGCCATATAGCCCAGAACCAAATGCTCGAAAATATTTGTGTCGCAGTCTTCTTTTTCTGGCAGCCCCTTTTCTGAGCTATCTTCAGGACAGATCACCAGACGCAGTGCAACATGACCAAAACGAGAACTTAAGTTCTTCCCTTCACCAGCAAAGAGCAAGTGAATTTCACTGACTCGTTCCGGTGCCACCCACACGACTTTTCCGCCTTTATAGCGGTCAACAACAAAGAACGGGACTTTATCCTGACACTTAACACCAATGGAAGAAGCTTGATAACGTTCCTGAAAATAACGGGCATAAACCGGCTGATAGCAGGCAAAGTCAGGTTGCAATAAATAATCTGACAAAACGTCAGCAAAAACAGGTGTAGCTTCACCTTCCTCCCCGCTGACAACCTCATTTAGCTGGTAAAAAGATTCATCAGCAACCAACAAAGGATTATCAGCAGACTGAATAAGCTCAACCAATAATTTCTTTCCTGACAGAGGCTGGCTTTCCGGTGATTTAGCCTGAAATATACGGGCCTGAGCCTCCTTAACAATAGCCTGGTGTAACTCAGCAGGCCCTTCAGTTAACTTCGCCTGCAATAATTGCCAGTCGTTAGCTGAGATAGGTTTCGATACTTGCTGAACAGATTGCTGAGCACACCCTCCCAGTAGCAGGGTGATAATTATAATTAATCGTTTCATCGTGAAGCCAATAGCGAGTCATCAAGTTTTGGACATTTGCCCTTATATTCGTTGTTAATGAAGATTCGTGTTTCAGTGTCATTCTTGTCGCATTTAACCCGGACAACAGAATAACCGGCACTAGCTGTGCCGCTTACCATCAGTAAGCCTGATAACAAAAAGAGGCTGCGGGATAGGTTGTTAGAGTATTGTGGTTTCAGCATTCGAATTATTGCTCCTGACGTTGTTATATCCATCCGACGCCGGAATAATACGGATATACCGATAGGCAATAATTGACTGACATCATCATCAACTACCTGAATGACAATAGAAAGCACCACATCTTAATTGAATGCCATTCCTTTATGTCACATAGGTAGGCCTATATAGACAAGAATACTCAACAACTATCATATCAACAGTTGTCACCCATGATTTCTGGGAAATCTATTTTTATACCAAACTGAATAATAATCTAATCCAATCAGAGCACTCTCAGCGGATTGAGAACAACCCAAATTGATGAAGATATAGTGGCTCTACACCAAAACAATTTGGGGCAGTTATCGAGCGGCTGAAGTGCTCCCAAAGGGCGAGTTTATTGTTCAGTTTGGTATTACAGGGCATCAATGGTAGTAGATGGCAGAAAAAGAAAACCCAAGTGAGCCTACACACCTCACTTGGGTTCTGTTGTTATCAAACTCAAAACTGCTATTTTTCGATTTCGATACTTTCTACGCGAGCTTTAAGTTTTTGGCCTGGGCGGAAAGTAACAACACGGCGAGCAGAGATTGGAATATCTTCACCCGTTTTAGGATTTCTTCCTGGTCGCTCATTCTTGTCGCGAAGGTCAAAGTTACCAAAACCTGATAGCTTTACCTGCTCACCACATTCCAGAGCTTTCCTGATTTCTTCAAAGAAGACTTCCACCGTATCCTTGGCGTCCCGTTTGCTCAATCCAACATTCTCAAACAGGTTCTCAGCCAAATCGGCTTTTGTGAGCGCCATAGATCATTCCCTCAAGACTATGTTGAATGGATAGTAGACATAAAACTAGTTATATCCACGACGAATTAGTTACTTGAAACCAAAGCAAACTGTCAGCGACTCGCTATGCACCCTAAGCCACATGACAACCGCCTTGGTTCAACTAGAGACAAGTTTAAGCCAACTTGCTGATTTCCGCCAACTTTTTTAATTAAACTTGGTACTAAATTATTGTTTTTTAATAGCAAGAAAAGGCAAATTTCATGCATCTGGTTGTGCTTCCGATTCAATCGGTGCAAAAATAACCACTATAAAATCATTGCTATGCCGTATAACTAACTATAATCCAACCTGGATATAGTAAATACCGCTATCTATCAGATTATTATGGTGTTTTAGATTCAGATCAAAAAAAAGCAGCCTGAATAGGCTGCTTTCATAAAACAATGACTTAAATAACAACAAATTCTTGTCAATCTAAGTCAATGCTACCGACAATTAGTCACGCAGAGATGCGCCGAAACGCTCTGCCAGTACAGCAACAATGCTTTCAACTGCACCAGAAATATCTGCTTCTTCAAGCGTACGCTCAGCAGATTGTAGTGTCAGCGCAATTGCCAGGCTCTTCTGACCGTCTTCGATACCTTTACCACGGTATACATCGAACAGGTTCACGTCTGTCAGCAACTCACCACCGTTTTCGCGGCAAGCTTCAACAACATCACCAGCAACAACGTCTTCGTTTACTACTACCGCGATATCACGACGGTTGGCAGGGAACTTAGAAACCACTGCAGCTTCAGGTAGAACACGTGTATTGATAGCATCCCATTCGATTTCGAATACAATGGTGCGTCCGTTCAGGCCGAACTTACGCTCAAGCTCAGGGTGAACAGTACCAATAAAGCCTACTTCTTTGCCTTCTACTACGATTGCAGCAGTCTGGCCAGGATGAAGTGCTGGGTGCTTCGCTGGTTTGAAACCAAATGCAACATCGTTTGCAGTCAGTTCAAGTACCGCTTCCAGGTCACCTTTCAAGTCAAAGAAATCAACAGTGTTGGTTTCGATGTCCCAATGTTCTTCACTACGAGCACCTGCAATAACACCCGCCAGCATTGGCTCTTGGCGCATGCCGTTTTCAGCAGTCTCACATGGGATAAAACGTAGACCGTATTCAAACAGACGAACACGTGGTTGCTGACGTTTCTGGTTGTGAACAACTGTGTTCAATAGGCCTTGGATTAGACCAAGACGCATTGCTGACATATCCGCTGAAATAGGGAACGGTAAAATTAGCGGTTCAACACCAGGAACAATCAGTTTTTGCTGCTCTGGTTCAACGAAGCTGTATGTGATTGCTTCGTGGTAGCCACGGTCCACAAGAAGATCGCGTACACGCTTAAGCGGTAAGTTCGCCTCTTTGTGATCGTTCATGCTTAGTGCTGCAACCGGTGACTGATTTGGAATGTTGTTATAACCGAAGATACGGCCAACTTCTTCAATCAGATCTTGCTCGATAGCAATGTCAAAACGCCATGTTGGTGCCGTCGCAGTCCAACCCTCTGTTGTTGTTTCAACAGTTAGGCCTAGACGCTCAAGAATTTCTACCACATCTGCATCTGCAATATGATGACCAAGCAAGTTGTCTAGTTTCGTGCGACGTAGCTCAACCTTGTTAGGCTTAGGCAGATCAGCTTCAGACTCTACAGTCACAACCGGCGCAACCTCACCACCGCAAATCTCAACGATCAGCTGAGTAGCACGCTCCATTGCACTTACCTGTAGCGAATAATCTACGCCACGCTCAAAACGCATTGAAGAATCCGTGTGCAGGCCATAGCTACGTGCGCGTCCACGGATTGCATCAGGTGCAAAGAAAGCACATTCCAGCATGATGTCTGTTGTACCAGCCATAACACCTGACAGTTCACCACCGAAGATGCCTGCGATAGCCAGTGCCTTGCTGTGGTCAGCTACAACTAGCGTATCTGCGTTTAGCTCAACTTCAGAACCGTCTAGAAGCGTTAGCTTCTCACCCTGCTCTGCCATACGCACCTTAATACCACCTTCGATCTTAGACAGATCAAATGCGTGCATTGGCTGACCTTGCTCTAGTAGAACGTAGTTAGTGATATCAACAACAGGATCGATAGAGCGGATACCACAACGACGCAGCTTTTCTTGCATCCATAGTGGCGTTTCAGCTTTAACGTTCACGTTCTTAATAACACGGCCTAGGTAACGAGGACATGCTGCGCCTTCTTTAACTTCAATCGATACAGTGTCATCGATTGATGGTGCAACAGCATCAAACTGAGGCTCAGTAACGTCAGCACGGTTTAGTACACCAACTTCACGAGCAAGGCCACGAATGCTGAAACAGTCTGCGCGGTTAGCAGTTAGGTCAACGTCTACAGTAACGTCGTTAAGACCTAGGAATTCACGGAAATCAGTACCTAGTACTGCGTCTTCTGCAAGTTCCATGATGCCGTCTGACTCAACGTCGATACCTAGCTCAGTGAAAGAACAAAGCATACCGTGAGAAGGTTGACCACGTAGTTTCGCTTTCTTGATTTTGAAGTCGCCAGGAAGCACTGCACCAACAGTTGCAACCGCTACTTTAATACCAAGACGGCAGTTAGAAGCACCACATACGATGTCTAATAGCTCTTCTGCGCCAACATCGACTTTCGTTACACGTAGCTTGTCAGCATCAGGGTGTTGAGCACATTCAACAACTTGACCAACTTTAACGCCAGTGAATGAACCCGCTACAGGAAGAACGTCGTCTACCTCTAGGCCAGCCATAGTAATTTGGTGTGTTAGTTCGTCAGTGGTAACCGCAGGGCTAACCCACTCACGAAGCCATGATTCGCTGAATTTCATTGTGATTAAACCTCTGGATTACTTAAACTGTTTTAGGAAACGAAGGTCGTTCTCGAAGAACGCTCGTAGGTCGTTTACACCATAACGAAGCATGGTCAGACGCTCAACGCCCATACCAAATGCGAAACCAGAGTATTTCTCAGGATCAATACCTACACTGCGTAGTACGTTCGGGTGAACCATACCGCAACCAAGTACTTCCAACCACTTACCATTCTTGCCTTTAACATCTACTTCAGCAGATGGCTCAGTGAATGGGAAGTAAGATGGACGGAAACGTACTTCTACTTCTTCTTCGAAGAAGTTACACAAGAAGTCGTGAAGAATGCCTTTTAGCTGTGCAAAGTTAACATTCTCGTCAACTAGCATACCTTCCACTTGGTGGAACATTGGCGTGTGTGTTTGATCGTAATCGTTACGGTAAACACGGCCAGGTGCGATAAAGCGCAGTGGTGGCTGGCTTTCTTCCATTGTACGGATCTGAACACCAGACGTGTGCGTACGAAGCATCAAATCTGGGTTAAAGAAGAAGGTATCGTGATCCGTACGTGCTGGGTGATCTTCCGCAATATTCAATGCATCGAAGTTGTGGAAAGCATCTTCGATTTCTGGGCCAGCTTCAGTTGTAAAACCAAGCTCACCAAAGAAACTTTCAATACGTTCGATCGTACGAGTAACAGGGTGTAAACCACCGTTCTCGATACGGCGGCCAGGAAGAGAAACGTCAATCGTTTCAGCTGCTAGCTTAGCTTCTAGCTCTGCACGTTGCAGAGCGTCTTTACGTTCTACTAATAGTGCTTGAACAGCTTGCTTCGCTTTGTTGATCTCTTGACCCGCAGTGCGACGCTCTTCTGGCGGTAGTTTACCTAGTTGTTGTAGTTGAAGGGTTAAGTGGCCCTTTTTACCTAGGTACTGGACACGGACTTCGTCCAGAGCGGCTAGTGATTCAGCCTGCTCAATAGCTGCCGTTGCGTTGGCAATAATCTCGTCTAGATGTTGCATCGTTTCCTCATCCACCCACAGGTGGCGTCCTTAAGGGAGATATAAATTCGCGTAACGATACATACTAATGAAACATGCGCCTAAATCCAAATCGAATCGCATCAAAAAGGTTGTTTTGAACGAAAAAAAGTCGCCTTTTTACGCTTTGGCGACTTTTCATTTAAGTAGCTGTTCAATCAGCGACATTTTCTCAAACTAAAGAGGAATAAAAATCCGGGTAAAAGGAAAGCACAGCCCCCATCAGAAACCACCATATAGCCAACAGACTCACTACGTTAGCAGGTACTACCCGCTGATGTACTTATTTCATCACGATGTTCAAGCGCAGCGTACAAAGCCCAAAGAGTTCCTTCGCTCATGATTTACAATGGCATAAATGATCGATTTGCCCCCTTCACCTGTTCCGGAAGCAAAGGCACATGCATAAAATCGGCTCGGATATGGCGATATTCAGGCTCATCATCAAAAGCTTCAAACCCGTTACCAAAACGCGTTTTTAACTACACCAACCTCCTTTGCATCGTCAACATCATACAACCCCATGCAATCAACTGAATTATCATAACGGTAAATGTTTGATCCGAGCCTAAAAATAAAACCAATACGTAAACATGAATAAATGTTGTTTGCGTATTACCAAAGACTCAGCTAACTTTAATCGAACAGCGTTTTATATGGTTATACATATCCCAAAAACAAGGAGACACACAATGAGAGAACAAGATAAATACTGGCTTATTTACGCGAAAGTGACCTTTGTTATCGCCGTTGTTGCCATGGTGATCAGTATCATCAAGCTCCCCGGAGATCTACTTGTAAAAGGTTATTACAGTATCTGTAGCCTATTTCTTATCAGCGCAACTATCACACTAAGCAAAGCAGTCCGCGACCAAGTTGAATCAAACCGTTTATTAAACAAACTCGAAGAAGCTAAAAACGCCCAGCTTCTGAATGAGCTAGATGATTAAGCGATGACGATACCTCATGTTGTTAGCTTACTGGTCAAACAACTTGCTGCACTCCAGCAAGTCGTTACTCTGCTGGAAGACAAAATATTAACCACCAGCTGCGTATTCCGGCCCATGCTGAACACTCATTCCGGTTCAATGTGAACACCTATTCTGGTTTAACGTGAACACCCATT
>NZ_CANMZV010000030.1 GCF_947502415.1 uncultured Photobacterium sp.
TATTGTGAACAACTTCATCAGCAGCAAAAGGCTGAGAGTCTCCTTCAAATAAGACTCGTTGAACATCAATAACTACTTGTCATGTCCAGTTTCAAATGAGATTGCCACATAAGTAAATCAACATGTTACAACGATTTGTCCAATTAGAAATTGCTCAAAATCCAACAATTCGTGGGATTACTGGCAAAAACCCAGTAATCTATGAGATTTTAGCCTATTTCATCATGGTAATAAGTAGTCAGGCGGTTTTCATGACAAACCATCTGTGTATACAACTATAGCAGGTTTTTATATTGATATTTACATAAAAATAAACCCAAAGATTATTCCTTAGATTCAAAATTGCAGACAAAAAAAAGCACCTGATATATCAGGTGCCTATTAAACATCAAGATTCATATTTTCTATCTAGCTTTAAAGCTGATGTCCATCAAGTTAGCTCGTCATACCTTTCAAGCAAAACTTGCTCTGCGCTTTTAGGATAAATTTCAAAAGAGTTACAGTTTTCTTCATTTACCCTCACCAATGGTTCTATTTTCGCCCGCTTCAGTGCACATAAACACTTAACCTTGCTCTTAGCATGTAAGAACGCCCACTTGTTTAATATCAGATAGTTAGAGTTCAACTCCTTTATAGCTAACATTGGAATATATCTTATTGGAGACTCTGAACCCATGTCGATAATGTCAAGGATAAACTCACTCTTTAATGCCTCTCTGACATTCGGCATTTTGGTTCCCCAATACGCTGGTAAATACTCAACAGGTATTTCGTCCTCTTTGACAAGTGCATCCTCATCATACTTTTCAAAGAATGACTGCTTATTGATATATAACCTTGAAATAAGGCTTCCTTTTTTCAAGGTTAATAGTTGTGCAGGGAGTTTGTTATTAAAAACATCCACCAGCACATCCCCTGCAGTAACTCCAGGGATAAACTTACAGGCTGAAGGTACTAATTCACAATAAGGTATATATCCTTTAGCAACGCTATTTGTTCGATTCAACATTGATACTTTGCGAGCTACATTTTCAAGACTGTATAGTGCATCCTTCTTGGCTGCTTCAGGATTAACCGGTATAAATACGCCAGACAACTTCAACTGCTTAAAATCAGCAGGAGCAACCCCCAAGTAATGAGTTAATTGAGTTGCCCTAACAAAATCCGCCGCATCATTACCTCGGTAAAGCAACGCAAAGTGTTTCGTACTTTTAATTATGTTTAGAGCACGTGAAGCACTAGTAAACACCGAAGATTTAGAACCATTTCTGCTCAACTCATCAGCTAATGCTAACGCTTGAGCCTCTCTGTAAAGGGTCAAGGCTAGTTCATCTCCTAAAACCCGAATCTCTTCGTACCAGTGGCTCTCCAGCTCTTCTTTCAATGCCTGTCTTTCTGCGTGACTGTAAAGTAAAAACCATGCTTTCTGCATTAACACCATGATTTCTGTAATACGCATCTCACGTATACGAATATCTGAGGTAAAAACATCCAGTGGGCGCACCGCAATCATACTCATCTTCAATAACGAAATAAGTAGTTCTCTCGAACGGCTTCCTCGAAATACTTGAGATTGCCAATGCGGAACTTCAACTTTGCTAACCGTCCACTCAGTTATATGAGATGCACATTTACCACATCGACCACTATGGCTAGTTGCCAAAACCAGATCTTCACCACACTGCGGACACACATCGATCAACAACTCATTATGTTTAGAGCAAACACAATACAACGCGTGCTGCCACGCCTGCCGATGATACAAGGCTTCCAACAAACAGCCTACGCATACTCGAATCGAGCGAATTTTCATTTCGCTCGTTCCCTTCACACTTGGTACCCACAACTCCTTCATATATGGTGTCCGAAGTACATTAAGCAAATCACCTTCACTTACATTTAAAACTCGGCTCAGCTCTGTATACACCTTTGACTCAGAACGTGAGCCTGGAGTAAACCAAACATTCGGGCCAAACCCTAAGTGCTTAATGAGATCTTTATATTTGCATGCATTCGCTATCGCAAGGCGCATCAAAAAGCTTTTGATACTCTCTCCTTGCAAAGGTGCAAGACGTACAGCCAAAGAATATATATTTCGTACGCCGAACTCCATCAGATCACGCCTCGCTTCAATTTTATATTCAACTGCTGGGTAGTTGCCAAGAATGGGTTAATCCCTAACTGCGTTTCCCTCAGCCCAAAATAGCTCGAAAAAGCTTCGGCAAAGACCACTTTAGTTAACTCCATGCAATCACGCTTCTGAGCCACATGAATAGCTTCCGTAATCAGCTTTTTAAGCAATGCCATACTACCGTTTGTTGCTAGAAAGAGCCGCTCCAGCATCTTGCCTTCAAAAGTTACTGATGATGGTAAAGGCGAGCGCTTCATCAGCTTTTCAACAAAATACTGGTAATATTCCGTCCCCTGCTGGGTGTCGATAGAAAAGCTAGGCAGCCGATACAAGTTATAAAGCCGTTGAAATTGCCCATCAACCTGCAGCACATACTCTACTGACTCAGTGCCAGCAATCACTACCGGGATTTGTGTTTCCTTCATGAAGCCCTTGTAAAAGGATGCAGTTTTCATCGCTTTAGGCCCAGAAACCTCCTCAAATAAATCTTGAAACTCATCAATAATGATCATTAATACACCGCGTCCTTTGAGTAAAACACGAAGCCGTATTCTCATCTCCTCGCTAGTGCCTTTCGTTGGATTAATATCACCAAGTTCATATAACAGGGCGCTAAAAAATGACTTATGTGTCGTAATATTTTTTGCCGTGATGACCACAACAGGCAATTCATCGGAATTAGGCGGAACCTGGCCGTTGACCTCATCACGGAAAGCCCGGCATAGCGTACTCTTGCCTACACCGGTTGGGCCGCTAATCGCCACAGACTCAAACTCATCAGTGCCTGAAAAACCGATAGCCTTTACCAGGCACTCTTTGGCTAATTTGTAGTGCGGATGCTCAACTTTGGTCGCTTTGAAACCCAGCTGAACATCATTACGATAATTTGCTAAAACGCTACTCTTCGTCATCCCACAACCCCTTACTAAAGCCTGTAATATTGTCATCCCCGGAATCGCTACCTAAGTACGGTCTATACGATGAGTCATCATCTAGCTGTTGACCCATTAGCCAATGAAGCTCATCAACTTTTACAGGCTTATTTGTGTTCTTTTCAGCCTTCGCCTTTTGCCTATCAAGCTTCTCCTTTGCATCTTTGGCTTTCTTGCGCGCAGCACTATCCGCTGTCATTTCAATGTAATTCGTATTGTGCCCTGTAACGCCAGCTGGAATTGTTCCGTTAAAGCTCTTCGTCTCTGCTAACGTCATACCAGCAACTACCTTTGGGTGCGTACATTTGACGCGAATCAGGTTTTGAGTAACAGGGTCGACAATTGCGACATGAGACATATCTGTATGCGTTGCTAACAGTTCAACCCTTGGATTATTCTTGTCTGAGCGTTTCTTAATCTTTGAATAAATCTCTCGAAGCTCCCGGCAATTGAACCGAAGGTTTTCATACTGAACCCCTTTAACAGGATCCAATGCCACAACTTTCAAGCGAGGGTATGCCATACGAATCACGTGGGCTTGTTCAGGTAAAGTAATACCACTTACTGCTGCTTTTTGCTCCCAGACCTCAAATGGCGTAGCTCCGTTTAGCCCTGTATGCGGTGTATGGTGGTAATCATTAACGATAAAGTGATAAAGGCATTGCTTGAACTTGTTAACAGATAAAGTTGCAATTCTTTTTAGTGTTTGATCTGGCTCTAGTTCTTCTGATTTTCTTCCTGATGACATATAACCCTTCATGTTTTGTAAAACACGAGTACGCAATGTTCCAAAGAAACGTTCAATGAAGGGCTTTTTCCAGGGCCGCCTGACCTGCGTTGTGTCACGAGATATATCCAAAATTGATAACAACAAGGTAAATGCCTTCGAGACATAACCAGGGCCAGCATCCGCGATGATTTGTGCCGGCTTGCCACACATCGGCCAGCCTTCACGAAACTCTTCAGGAATGGCATCGTTGCCGGGTTTAGTTAAGATAGAATTACGTAAGCAATCGACTATATGTTCTGTGCTTTCCCCGTGACGTCCTACTTCAAGGGAAATACCGAGGATGGCACGGCTATACACATCAATAGCAACAGTTAAAATAGCGGGGCCAAGGTAATTACCATCATCATCGAGCAAGCCAATGCTGATGTAAGCAGAATCAATCTCTACCCGCTCTAAAATCGAGTGAACAATATATTTCTCAACGGCTTGGCGGTTGTGCTTGTTCGCTGCTGATTTACCATTTTGAGCTTCAATGATTTGACCATCATCTAAGTAATCATGAACCTCTTTGTAAAAGGTCGAACGAGACGGAAAGTCTGTAATATTATTATGTTTCCACCCGGCCACAAGATCCTTATGAATCGCACTGAGGGTCATGTAGTTTTTGCACAGATAATATTTATGCAACGCCTCATAAATATCGTCTAGGCGACTATATGGAACACGGGTTCTACGCTTGGGCCCGGGTTTTCGAGGGGCAAACGCCATAATGTGTGAGCCTGCCGTTTGATACTCTTTCACCCAGCGACAAAGCGTCGATCTCGATGGTGGGTTCAAGTCAGCGATTTGAGCTGGAACCACCTGCAGCGCATCATCTATGGCAGCTTTCGATGTTGGTTGACCAGAATGGTGAGCCTGCAGATGTTCAACATATGCTCGCTTATACTCTAAAAGAGCATATTCCTTATCAGTCAGCATCTCCTTCGTAGAAATAAGTGTCTCAGTATTTATGATTTTGAGATCACCACTGCAAAACATCTGCTGAATGTAGCTCGTTTCAAATACCTGGCTAATTTTTGTCTTTTCAAACCTGACTAATGTCTCTTCATGACAAATATGTTTAATGAACCCCTTCTTACCTAAGAGTTCAATCCGTTGATTTTTCTTGAAAGTTCCGTACCCATCATGCATTGAAGATCAACTCCATACGGTTATTGAATGGAGTGTGCAGGTCACACGAAATCTCATGGTGAGCAATGGCATAGTAGAGCGAAGCTATATCGATACTCTGAGTATGTATCCAAGCCTGAAGCTCACCTAACTGACAACAAGCGCCGAATGTAGCACGCGCTTCTGGCAGCCAAGTCAGGTCATGAGGGTAACTGCGGTGACGATATAGTTGCCAAAGGTTCGCTATGTAAAGTCGGTTTGAGGTGAGTTCGTCAGTTATAACGCGAAAATTAATCCCCTTACGGAACAAACGACGTTCAACTTCACGTAGTCGATTGATCACCTTAGGCTTTTCCAGCTCACACGCTGGTTTAACTTCTTCGATGTATTCTTTGCCATCGTTCTCTCGAGTGATGGCATCAGGTGTATACCGGAAATCACCAAAGTCAATTGTAAATGGCTGTGTTAGACGCTTAACAACTCGAGAATCAAAGTCTTTGATCAGACAAACTTCTTTCTCAAGGGTACTTTCGCAAAGCTGCGCTTTGGGGTGTTTGATACTCGGAAATGAGGTTATCGCTTTGACTTTGTCATAACGATAAATGCGATGGATAAGGTAGTTATCAATGAAGTGATTTTCGTTTAGATAACTATCTCTAAGGTATGTTTTTTCAAGCATGAAAAATCCTCTCTGTTTATGAATACAGAGAAGACTAGCTGCAAAGTCAGTTTATAACAAGTGCATCTATAGCACTTACGCTTATATTAGTACTGACATAAGCCAAAATCAAGCTTTTTTTCACTCAATATTTTAAAGTGAATCAAAGAGATATTGCTTTAATATTGACATAACTATCATTAAAACAATCACTTAAATTTTTTTCTTTGACAACGTAAAAATGATCAACTTCAGGCACTTACGAGCACCTACCCCTACGAAAGCTGGCGAATCAAACACTGCTTATGATTCGCAGCTCCCAGGTCAACTCCTAAAAAGTCCCGACAATTGATTGACACAAATATCACATTTAGTCGTAGCTACAGAGTTAACCCGATAAGACTAACTATGTTTAGACAAAATCAATTTGGCCTGTTAAGCATCAGTGAAGACGATTCATTTACTTATAAACTAAACTGACAAAATAAGAGCGACTTGAGCATCCAAATATGACAGTAGCTACTGTGCTGCGCAGTACACTTGGCTATACGCCTCGACTATCAAAAGAAAAACTGTTTCAGCCTCCAAAAATTATCCGGGATGATCTCATAAGCATCGTCGTCCCAGTCAAAAACAATCAACCTGGAATCGATCTCTTTCTAAACCGAATCAGTCGCCTGGAGCCATCTCAAAGGCCAGCAGAAGTGATTATTGTTGACAATAATTCGATGCCTCCACTTAAGCTCTTGCGAAATGATTATCCCTTACCAATCAGACTTCTGCGTTGTGTCACACCTGGGCCTGCCGCAGCCCGAAATAAAGGACTAATGGCATGTAGCTTACCTTGGGTCTTGTTTACAGACTCTGATTGCATACCAACCCAAACGCTTGTTTCTGGCTATTGTCGCGACTCCAATAGCCTTCTTGCCTACGCAGGCAATATCGCTGTTATGGAGAACGACTGGCTATCAACTTACTACCGCGATCAAAAAACTTTACTGCCACCGATAGCCAAGACAGTTCTTGGTCAGCGCCCTGATTATCTAGTCACGGCTAATTGCCTAGTTTCTCGTGAAGCAGCCTTATCCATTGGAGGATTCGACGAGCATTTCAATCTCGCAGGCGGGGAAGATATTGACCTTGCTTTGCGTTTATTAGAAATCGGAGAGATTGGCTTTTGTCTAAATAGCGTGGCAAAGCACCGCTTTAATGATGGCTATTGGGGGTTTGTCCGACGTTTCCGACGCTATGGCATCGGAAACCGTCGTCTTGCCGATAAATTTGGTCTTGAACTAAAACCACGACCTTTCGTACCAGTCAGCGGTAAACCGTTGCACTGGGTATTAGCCATCACTCAATGGATTGTGATGGCTTGGCATTATCATAGGAGTGCAAATCTATGAACTCTATCCTGATCACCGGTGGTGCTGGTTTTCTCGGCACCATCCTGGCCAACGAGCTTGGCCGTGATCCGGAAAACAAGATCACCATTATTGACGATCTCAGTTCGGGTCAAAAAACCAACATTTCTTCATCCAGCCACTTTATAAAAGCAGATATTTCAAGTGATTATTTGGATGATATTCCGACTCATAACCAAATCTATCACCTTGCTTGCCCTGCTTCCCCTCAGTTCTACCAGCGGTCACCATTACACACGATAAATACATGCGTAACCGGCACTCAAAAGATACTCGAGAAAGCAAAGCAATGGAGAGCTCGAGTAGTTTTTACATCGACGTCGGAGATCTACGGTGATTCAAGATCGCTTCCTCAGAAAGAAAGCGATCTTGGGGAAGTATCAACCATAAGCCCCAGAGCATGCTATGACGAAGGAAAAAGACTTGCAGAAACCCTCTGCTTTTACTACCGAACCGAACAAGGCGTCGACGTGAGGATCACTCGTCTATTTAACACGTATGGCCCAAGTATGCGTTCAGACGACGGAAGAGTTACCACTAATTTTCTTCATCAAGCCATGTCGAATAAACCAATAACGGTTTACGGAGACGGACAACAAACACGATCATTTTGTTATGTAACAGATACGGTCACCGCCCTTATTACTTTAATGCAAAAAGAAATGGAGAATTTTCAGATACCAGTAATTAACATTGGCAATGATGAAGAAACTAAAGTGATAACTTTGGCACGGATGATTAAGGAAATTACATACAGCTCCAGTCCAATACTCTTTAAGCCTCTACCGACTGCCGATCCTCGCCAACGTCGGCCTGATATAAGATTGGCCAGAAAGCATCTCGGATGGGAACCAAAAATAGGGCTTTATACCGGATTAGCAATGATGTTACTCGAACTCCAAAAAAGGATGAAGAGAGTTTCCTAAGAGCGCAGGAATAGCCGACAGATGAAGATATATCAAGAGCACAAGAGATGTCACGAACAAACTTAGAATCGAGATATAAGAAATGCAGCTAATTTCTCTGGTAATGCAATGAAAGGTCGCTCGCTGTGGTGGCCTTTTTGAAAGCAAGGAAGCTTTCACTCAACAGCAACTATGTCGTCAAAATCACATTTTATCAGCTTATACCGGTTACTGTGCTGTCGACATTTTACCTTATTTCGCAAGGTAATAAGCTTTACTTCACCTTTTTTATCATTAGCCTTAAAAAGGCCTCCAGCCGTTCGTACTACCCCCCACCTCGTACTGGCTTCCAGATAAAAACAATCTGATCACGACTTAAACTTTTAGCGTAGCCTCCTGCGAGGTAAGGTTGTAGTGGCCGCAGACCATTACTTTGCCGTTATCGAACGACTGCGGGAGAGTTCTGGATATTCACATTATAGATACTTATTTGTAGCTCTCTAAAGGTCAATGAGTTGCAGCCAATATTGACTGCAAGCATCAACTCTAGCGAAAAATTTTTCCAGACGAAATTTCGCACGAATATTATTTTACGAAGAGCAAGGCTAAAACAACTTCTACGGAAAATGATATCACTCACGAGTTGAATTCGCGATCAACAGCGCTGAGATGTTACCCATGCGGCCCCAACCCATTCAACTTCCTCAGGGAAAAGGTGATTATTCGCTTTCTGTGCAAGGATTGAGTTTGCTGCCGAGTCGCATTGCTCGAATATATATCGATTATTATCCCTCGATGTATCAGTGTCACCGTACTGAGCTGGATCTAATAGCCATTGCCCTAAAGTGGCGGGATTATTGCCGACTTTGCCATTTTTGATGGTAAATGCACTGAACTCCTGTTTCATTCTCAGGCCCAAATCGTTTTGCCAGCGGAGTAAGCCGGCCATAAATGCATCTCCCATTGATTGATGGCCGACAACCGCAGCCGTTTTACCTTCAAAGCGGTAGCTACTTGCAGTTTTTACCAAGAATGTCAGTAGCTCTGAACTCATATCCATCATCACGGTACCAGGGCGAAGTTTCGCCAGTGGTCTGTCGAAGGTGATTTCGCATTTACTACGTCGGGTTCCTAGTTTCTTCATCACCTGCTCGGGGAGCTTGAGGTGCCAGATTCTCTGAGAGTGAGTTCGATTGAAAATTTCGATGTTTAGGATCTGGCACATACCTGCGACAAAAGCCTCTACATGAGCCGTAGTTATCGTTAAATCGTTGCTGAGTTCCTCGGGGTTGAAACCGGCAGCATATTGAAACAATTCACGTTGCTTAGATGCAGATTCTTTTGCCATGTTTAGTGCTTCATCAATACGTTCTTTAGTTCGTTCGATATCGCTGTTTGTTGCGGTTTTGAGGATATCTTCTACGTCGACTAAGTCGGAAATCTCCCCCAAAATGTCGTCTTTTAAAGCATCGTTAAACTCATCACCTTGGACAACGGCTAAGTCCTTTACGACTTGATCTATGCGCTCGTACATCAAACCAATAATTTTTTCATCAACTGTATCCGGTGAGTGGATATTGAACACAACAACCTTGTTTTTCTGGCCGTAGCGATACAGTCGACCGATTCGTTGAACCAAACGCATAGGATTCCATGGGAGATCGTAATTCACCATGATATGACAGTTGCGTTGGAGGTTTATCCCTTCCCCACCGGCTTCAGTTGAGATCAAAAACTGACCGGATTGTTCGAAATGCTGTATAGCCTCGGCTCGCTCGTCTCTGGTGAGGCTTCCATGTAATAACGCAACTTTATGTTCACCATAGACAGATGACAGTGCACATCTCAGATAGTCTTGGGTAGCACGATACTCAGAGAATATGAGTACTTTTTTGTCAGGATCATCCGCCAGTATCTGATGCAATAATTGGTCAAGAAATAACTCCAGTTTGAGATCTTTCTGAAGCAATGCGCGAGACTCTATGATTAACTCTTCGAGTAGCTCTATTTCACCTTCGAAAAATTGTTGCTGGGAGGTATCATAATTTTCCTCCATTTCGCCTTGATAGCGTTCGTCTTCACTGTAGTCCTGCGTATGATTTACGCAATCATCATATTCATTACATAATCGCTTGAGGCGACGTTCAAGAGAAAGATGAATTGCAGCAACGCTGGAAGCTGCCAGCTTTCGATAAACCGTCATCACAAAGCCGATAGCATTTCCAGCTCTGCCAAGAGCCTCCCCTGCTTTATAACCTTGCTTGAGGTAGTTTTGCAAAGATCGATCGAATACTTTTGCTTCGTCGTTAATATCGACAGTCATGGCGTGAGTGGACTTTCCATGAAAAACAAAGTTACCCTCCAAATCGGTCACATCAGCTTTGTAATTTCGGATCACCATATCGTTGAGTAGTTGGGGCTTGAGACTTAATAGTTCAATGTCGCTTTTTAACTCTGGACGAAGTAACTCAAGCAATGAGGTGAATTTGTCCTGCAACCCTTGGTGAGGTGTTGCGGTCAGCAGCAGCATGGACTGCGCTTTGCCATAGCGTCTCAAGTTTGCTGCCAGCTCAAAACGACCTGAGCTGTCATACTGTAATCCGTAAAGGCGGCGTGAGAGTCGATGAGCTTCATCAAAGATCACTAAGTCCCAAGGTTCAGCTTGAAGAAGTAACTCTTGATGTGCATCTGTTTTTAGACGGTCGATGGAAGCGATGACATTGTCATGCATTTTCCAATGTCTGGGCTCGTTGATAGAGAAATCATCGCCGTAGATTTGAAAGTCCCCCAAATCAAATTTCTCATACATTTCGTCCTGCCATTGTTTCGTCAGGCCCGCAGGAGTAATAAGGAGGATCCTTTTGGCCAATCCCCTTTGCCGTAATGCCGCCAATAGCATTCCGGTCTCAATGGTTTTTCCCAAGCCAACATCATCAGCAATCATCCAGTTAAGGTTGCCAGAGTTGATAATGTGATGAACGAGATGAATTTGATGCGGCAGCGGATCAATATCAAGGGCAGATAAGGCTCCGGTGTTTTCATTCCAAACTGTCAATGCATGGGCAAGTACTCGCATACGAAGACGTTCCGCTTGATCATTATTACCTGTTTTAGATGTAATGAATCCATGCTTAACGCCTTGTATATGTTGTAGGAACTGGAAAGGGATCCAACGACGCAGTCCTGAGGAATTGAATTCCACCAAGAGTTGCTCACTACCCCCCACTTTTCTTGCTTGCTTGATGACACCTTCTTGAAGCTTCAGTCCTGCATCAGTATGTGCAGCGAGGACATCCATACCAAGCTTAAAGCCGTTACGCAACTGAATAACAGGTACAACTGATATTTCTCCGGTAGGTATCCACTTGACCTGGGCTTGGCTACCTTCTTGACGTGAATATATCTGAAGAACGATCCCTGTGCGATTTTCCTTTGTATTGGTGGGCAGTGAGACCCAACAACCTCGAATGGGATTAATGCTGTAATCAAGAGCCATTTTTTCCTCTAGAAAAGCTGATTTTTAAAAACCTGTTCATCAATGCAAGTTCCTTCCATGATATGTTCTGGCCTGAATGTACTTCGATACAAACCTTGTGGGCCATGAGTAAAACCCAATTCGGATAGATTGTTGTAAAGCGTATTTTGGGCGATGTCATACAGGCCACAGTCACAAAAAGCCTCCACCTCTTCATCGTTGAATCCGCCAAATCGATTTGGAGCAACTCTTTGATGGCCAAACTTAAGGCTATGGTAAAGCCACATAGAGAAGTAACGATTAAAAGCGCGGTAATACCTAATAAGTACAGGGGAGGAGATCCATTCCTCATAAAGAATTTCGATGGACTCCTGAATCTCAACCATATCAGGTAATGAATCGTAGGGGCCTTCTAGAGTTTTGATAACCCTTAAGCAATCAGACCAACTGATATTGCGATAGGCATCATCAGAATGACCATTTTTGCTAATGCGGATCCATAGGTGGGGGCTTTGCTTCCAATATGATTGTATTTTGGATGCAATAATAAATTCATCTGGTGTCATGCCCTCAGATATGTGTCGCTCCAGGGTTTTTATTATTGCGCCATAGCCACGACTTGAAAGTAAGACCGTTAGAAAATCGATATGACTTATTGGCCAATCATTCTCATAAATAAACTGGATAGCTCTAAGTCGGGCCTTGTCACTGAGGAGTAGAGATGATGTGAGGATTGAGGTATCTGGTTCGCGAGGCTCTATTGGCTCAGGTTCAAGCCACATATCCTGCACACTGTCGTAGTTGTCGATATCAATAAATTCAATTTCTGGAAGTGCTTCACTCTGGGCATCATTGAACTCCCAAAGTTCAAGGCTTTCATCCCAGTCTTGATCCAACTCATCCGATTCAGGTAGCAACAGCTCGTCGTCAGGATATTGGTAACTGTTAAGTTCTAGAGGCTCAGAACCAACGTTAGCTTGTGGCGTGAAAGCCCTCTCATCATCCAGAGCATCAGCGCTTGTTTTAGGGGTAGATTCGTTTTGTTGAATATAATCTGTATCCTGGCTGGATTGTTTGCCCGTTGGTGTCTGTAAAAGCTCATTTATTAGAGCCGGAGAGCTTGTTGTTATTGTTTGAGAAGAGGCTTTAACGAAGCCTTTATCCAACCATTTGGGTTGATATGATATGGCTTGAGCTTCGCTTGCTAAGATCTCTGAGTTGTGCTCATCTGCAGGTACTTGCAGCGATGCTGAAGGGGATAATGCGGTAATTTTTTGAATGTGCTTAGGTGATTCCCTGTTTTCGTCCACTTTTGTTTTTTTTACGCGGTTTAAGGATAAAGTTTTTCTTTTCGTCCTTACTTCGAAATCTTGTCGAGATTCAGCCACTGATGTGGTGATAGCGGGCGTTGTTATTACTCTTTTTTGTTCCGTAGGGCTTGTTGAAGAATCAGAACTAGGAGTCTTGTCATCTGAATCCATTGAAGGCCATCTGGTTTCTGGTGGCATTTGTTTTAACGAGAGTATCGGGCGCTTCTTTGTGGGGCGTTTGTGGTGATACTCAGGTTCTTCTTCACCGTATTCATAAACGTCAGCTGCCTGGTATTGCTGAGCTTCTTGGACGATGTAATCGAAGTCGGACTCTTCAGGGTATAATCGATGGCTGGATTGTGCATGAGCCAATAATGCTGCGGCTTTTCTACGAGCTTTCCTTGCCGCTTTGCGTGCTCCTTGCCGACTTTTGATTAACGCATAGACTTGCCATAGTTCTGGTGAACGAGGAGCTTTGCCTAATTGCTGTTTTAACAAGCGTTCTGCTTGTTGCAGTCGATTACAATCAATACAAACTTGTATCTGCTGTAAGCTTCTGGGTTGGTCACTTTGCTCTGCCATTCCTTGTGTCCAGCTAAGTGTATTTAGATTCCTTTTTTCACAGTTTCGCAGGATTTATCATTGTAGACTGCGATCTGACATACAAAAAACATCTACTGTAGCGTGAATTTTTTTAGTTACATGATGTGATTTCTGACGTTTTTCTGGTTATTACAATTCCCGTTCTTTTCAGCTTACATCAAAAAATATGGCATCTATGTTAACAGGTTATAAGTAAGCAAATGTACTAACTTAAAAGGGGGCGTTTTCGAGTTAGCCATTACCGACTAACTCAATGGGGGCAAGAATCGTAAACTGTCACTTTACTAATAAGTTTCGGAAAACTTTTGTATTGCCTATATATTGATTCAAGCAGGGAGACCTACCAGCTCTTCATAGTATAGTTACTTCAAGATTGCATTCTATCGAGTAACTTCCCACGAGCGTGGATCATGAGATTATCTCATAGGAGTGAACAGAGCGTTTATTGATGCCATAAATTCCGTGCCTTGCCTTGTCAAGTGAAGAAGCCCTAACACCGTATCCTTGATTCACCACCATATCGATAAGCTTATCTATATCCTCATCAAATAGTTCAATCGCATCTTCCTTTCGATTACTACCATTGGATACGCGATAAGAAAAAATACCCGTGGTTCGATTACGCAATTTCACTGGATAGAGCGCAATGCCATCATCGCAAATGAGCTTTAGTCTCATACAGAACTTATCTGATGCATAAGTATTGGACACTATTGGTGATGATTTATTTGCTTTTCTCATTACAGGCTCCTTTATTACTGTCACTTGGGGTGTCAAAGACGTGATGCCATCATTTATGGCAAGCTTGACTGCGGTCTGAGCTTGCAAGCCAAGGTTCTGGCGCAGGTTATTATTCTCTCCCAACCAGTTTGGTATCAGTGCGCCCTGGCTTGCAAAGTGCTCAACGTGAACAACGGTAACTTTCCCGTCAGTGTAAGAAACGTCATTAATCCACTTCCAGTTTCCAGGTCGATTCTTGGAAAAGAGCTTATATGCTTCTCTGACATAGTTAAGTTTTGTCCCAAGCCCAAACATAACAATCAGCTTCACTCGTTCTGGCAAATCGACTAAAAAACGTTGAGTACAATTATTTGCGATCTGACTGCCGAAGTCGGTCTTTACGAATTTGTCTAGCATACCGCCACCTGAGCCTTTCCATTTATTGGTCTTGGCATCTAACTGCTCGACAGTGCAACGAATTAGTGAGCCAAAGTGAAACCTATTATTGCTTTCATTGATCAAGGCATCACATTTATATCTCGAATTTTGGTCAATTGTTTCATCCTCCAACAGACCAATATGCGATAAAATTTTATCGACATTTTTTCTGCTCCCCTTATAAGCAATTTTGTTATGAGGTGTTGCTAAAAGGGCTCCTACTTGAGTTGGCCCTTTAGAAAAGCCGAGGACTATAATTTCCGGCTCAGAACACCCCCAAGCCAATGGATTATTGCTAATTCGCCAGCCATTCCCGCCGTCGTTTTTGGTCTTATCGAATTGTACTTCTTCTGCTTGGCATGAATAGCATCGAGTGCACTGTATACGTCCATGTTCAGGTAACTTATGCATTGATATCCTTCTTCATATTTTCCAGCTGGTCTATTAAGGGTTCATTATTAAAGCGATAATCTCGCTTAGTTAACACGTTCTGTACCCAAAAGGATTTGTCGCTCAAACTAACGATAAGGCTTTTTCCTGTCGCAGGCGGGATCTTCCGCACTACATCCCCATGTTCGTTGGTCATAACTGCTTCGATTTTTCCATTCTCCAGCGTCGCTAAGGCGTTTGAGAACTTCATTTCCTGCTCTTTGGTCATGACATTGGTTAAGAGAATAGTCTTAAACACCAAGCCGTTACTTTTGGGTAGTTTGTTGCTAACAAGGATAAAGTTTCTGAAAACGAAATAATTCACATCATTCAACCGAGTGATTGGTACGTTTTCTGAGATGAGCCATTCAATAACTGGGTAAACAATAGCGCCAATTTCACCGATTGATTTTTCATTAAACCTCTGGATACCTCTGACCAAAAAGTGCTCATGAAAATAAAAATTGCTTGCCCACATTAAATAAAATCCAGGCTTACCTTTTAAGTGTTTTCTGGAGTCATAGTATCCGAGGATGAATCCGCACAGGTTACCCATGCCTTCAGCAGGAGCAAGTTCTGGCTCTATTGCAGAGAATTCAGCGCAAAAGTGCCAAGAGGATAACCTCCGATATCTTTTATTGAAAAGAATGAAGTCCCCGTACCATGCGAGCTCTTCCTGCATGAAACGCTCTGCACTTGCTCTACTTTTCTTCTCGTATATATTCGCACGACTCATTTTAAGACACAGCAGCTCATCACCCACAGCTTGAGCTTGCCTCAAAGTTCCTTTTAAGATTGCCTTTGCTTCGGTTTCCCCAGTAATCATTAAACTCTCCCTGTCATCTTACTGATAAGATTGTCTCATGACGTTTGTAATTAATGCTTTAACTGGCTCTTTTCTGCTCCGTCTTAATGATCCTACATACTACGATAGATGGTAAAATCATTAGTTCAAATAAATAATGAATGTTTTTTTTAGCCAAATTGACATATAAGAATAACTATATAAAGATAAAGTATCGGTACAAGTTAAGGGGCAAGTAAACGCCACATGCATAACCTAAAAAACGAGACCCAAAGATTTTGTGAGTTCTTAGAGTTCTTTTTATCGCCTCTAGGTCTGCCTGGTGCATACGACTATTACACTGAAAGTAAGATTGACCATTTTGTCTGTGTTTGTGAAGAGTTAAGAGATACTGGTCGTCTAGATGTCAGTCGGTGTTCAACAGTAGATTTGTTTCACTTTACAAATTCGATGATTCAATTAATGAAAGCCTTCGAGCAAGATCCGTGTCTAGGTTGGGGAGAAATTTCAGAGGACAATGAAGCATCAGGCTTAATTGAAGTTATGTATATTGGGCTTGGTTATGCGTTAATTTATGAAGAAGATGCAAGTGCCTTTGATACTGACTATGTTCGCGCATTAGCAGCTGTGGCACGCATGAAGTACTCAAGTTTTAAATCAACAATTTCAGCCTCAGCTTTGAATGAGGATGACCTCAAAGCCTTTGTGCAAACCCGGCGTGGATTCTTACCTCTTGTCATGTATAACAGTGAAGCCTTACAAGATAACTACAAACTGATTTATTATGGTGAGCATTCACATACATTAAGAATAGTGGCAAAAACGCTGCTAAATAGGGCTGAATGGCGCAAGGTCGAACGCTCGCGTTTATGTGACATTTTAGGTGTCGAATCAGAGGAAGAACTTACTAAAGTGATAGTCAGCCCTGAAAACTGCGCAACGGTTGCTCAAGTTCTGTCACTAGATCTTGATTCATTTGTTGGTTTATTACAATCCATTGAGTTGGAGTATGAAAAAGCGGCAATTATTAACAAGTACAAACAAGCGAGCGAATTACCTTCTAAGATCACGGCAGCGGAAATAAAAAATGACGAAGACCGTATCACGCCAACTGAATTCATTGAATTAACAAAAAGCATTGGCCGAGTTCACCCCAATTACAAAGCGAACAAAAAGTTAATGGGAATGCTGCTACAAAATGGTACGGAGATAGGCGTAGAAATTTCGACCACGAAGACAGTGAATATATGGCTCAATGCATCAAGAAAAGCTATTGCTTTGGAGCCTTTCATCAAAGCAGAATATGAACAGACATCGGCGGATGAGTCCAATTATGGCCGGCACAGTGCGTTACGCATTTACAACCAGCTTTCACGGGAACCTGTTATCAAGTTGACCTTAAAAAGTGTTGGTGATGCTAAGTTGGTTATTAACCATCTTAAATAAGGCAAAACCATATACACAAAATAACAGTCAATATGGATACAATTCTCGTAAAATGGTTTCATGTAATGGATTTATATGCTGGAGGAATTAGATAACTTGAAACTTAATTTATAACGAAAAATGTTACGAACCAAGGTTAAGTACTTATTTCATAATTCCAAATTTCTATCCAAAGCACTGGATGCCATTGCTAAAATGAAGATAAGATCGAGGGAAATTTTCCTAGCAATCTGTCTACTCCGAGAGCCTTAGAGCGTATTCTAATTCAACCCTGGTCTAACAAATGGTGTTATCTAAATTACCAGGGTAACTGCCTCTGCACCTTTGGATTTGTTTTCGTGATGGTGGACTAAAGCACAGCTATCAAGTCACTCACCTTTTCAAAGATTGTGTTTTATATCAATTAGTAATATCACACTTCATTTGTAATACATATTGTTTTGTCAGTTAGGTAGGCGTAGTCTTTTACGTTCAAAATCAGCACCGGATACATCGGTGGTGCTTTCCCCGTGCTTCAGTTCCAACAAAAAGGTGATTTTATGCGACTCAAATCTGGTTTTCTCCGGTTGCTTGTTTGTGGCATGTGCTTTATTCCGGCTATCAGTCAGGCATCTGATCTAGACAATTTCAAAGGGCTTTCTGGAACGCTCAATATCGCAGGGGGAACGGCACATATCCCGGTCATGAAACAAGCCGCCAAAGCTGTTATGAAATCCAATAGCGAAATTCGTATCACAATCGCGGGAGGAGGATCTGGTGTAGGTGCCCAGCAAGTGGCCAAAGGCCTGGTTGAGATAGGAAACACTGGCCGACAATTAAAACCGGGTGAAGCAAAACACGGGCTGATCTCGTTCCCATTCGCTATCGACGGCGTAGCGGTCATCATCAATCCGTCGAATCCAATTCAAGCATTAACCCAACAAGAAGTGGCCGATATCTTTGCAGGCAAAATCACCAACTGGCAGTCTCTAGGCGGAAATGATCGCCCTATCAACATTTTTACACGAGATGAGGCCAGTGGTACCCGTGCCGTTTTCGTAAAAAAATTGCTTCACAACTCACCAATGGTCAATCACGCCAATGTTGTACCGTCTAATGGCGCAATGAAAACAGCCATCGCACGCGATCCTGGTGCCATCGGCTACAGTAGCGTTGGCTATATAGACAGCATGGTTAAAGCGCCAGCTCTAGATAATGTCCAACCTACCAATGAAGCCTGTGCATCCGGCGAATACCCTATTGTGCGCAAGCTATACATGAACACCAAAGGCGAACCTAAAGGACTGGTGCGAGAATTTATTAATTTTATCTACAGCCCGCAGGGTGCTGAATATATTCGCGCGTCTGGATATATTCCAGTCAGCAATAAATAACCCATGACATCCCCTATCACGACAGAGCGAATACTGCTGGTACTTGTTACCACAGTATTTGTTCTGATGCTGTTGTTGTTCGGCTTTCTGTTCTGGTTTGCCTTGCCCGTTTTCATTAATACTGAGACACAGGTTTTATCGCTGAACTGGATGCCTGAGCAAGGGCAATATGGCATTTTATCTATGATCATTGGTTCCGGGCTGATCGGTTTTATCGCTCTGACAGTGGCATTTCCTATTGCCGTTGGCATCGCGGGCTTTTGCCTGTTGAATCGCTATCAAAAAATAGCGGTTTGGATCCGGCGAGTGATCCGGCTGATGGCTGGGATCCCGACGGTAGTTTATGGTATTGCCGCTGTTTTTTTACTTGTGCCGCTACTACGTGAAACCTTTCGAAGTGGCTCAGGCTTTTGCCTGCTCGCCGCTGCAATGATGGTCGTACTGTTGATTTTGCCCGTTATGGTAATGATGTTAGACACTCACTGCCGACCGCAAGCAAACCAGATCAGCCTAGCATCTGCGTCCATGGGGTTTACCGATACACAGACAGTTTTATACTTAGTCCTACCTAACGCAACCAAAGCGATGGCCTCTGCTGCGTTACTGGGTTTTAGTCGCGCTATTGGTGATACCCTTCTCCCACTAATGTTGACCGGTAATGCCCCTCAGCTGACCGACAGCGTATTTGACTCAATTCGCACCTTAACAGCCCATATTGGCTTGGTTCTCGCAACTGAAAACGGCAGCGCAGCATATAACTCTCTGTTTGCTGCCGGCCTGTTGTTACTTGCGATAAGTGTTACTGTTACTTTGCTAATCAGAAAAATGGAACACGCACAATGTAATGCACTCAAAGGTGACTCAGAATGAAGGCTCGATTATTTCACCTCTGGTGCCTGGGCTGCGCGATCGGGCTCTTGGTATGCCTGACCTTTTTCATCGGTTTTATAATAAACCGTGGCGGGCCCGCTCTCAGTCTTTCACTATTTTTCGGCGATACCGACCCCATCAAAGGATTACTTGGGCTCGAGCCCATTTGGGACGGAATATGGCCGGCCTGCGCCGGTACGATTACGGTTGTGGTCAGTGCCTTGTCTTTAGCCCTTTTACCTGGGCTGGCAACAGGGATATGGCTGGCAACCAGCGCGGACTCACGGTTCAAAACCATCCTTGCGCTAGGCATTGATATCCTTGCAGGTATCCCTTCAATTTTAATGGGGCTGTTCGGATTTACCTTAATCCTATTTCTGCGCAACTGGTTACTCCCATCAGCCAATACGTGCTTACTTTTATCGGCGTTAAGCCTCGCAATGTTAATCATTCCCTATTTAGCCGTCGCAACCCGAACTGCCTTGCAAGCCTTGCCCCCTTCGCTTGAGATAACGGCGCTATCACTCGGTATGACGCACTGGCAAACTTTGCGTACGGTACAGCTACCACAAGCAGCCAAAGGAATAATCGGGGGTATTATGTTGGCGATGGGAAGAGCAGCCGAAGATACCGCAGTTATTATGCTGACGGGCGCAGTTGCCAACGCAGGAATGCCCAGCGGTGTATTTGAACGCTATGAAGCACTGCCATTTACTATTTTCTATTACAGTGCTCAGTACCAAAGTGATTCAGAGCTCAAAATGGCCTTTGGTGCTGCGCTAACCCTTCTGAGCCTCACTGCCGCTATTTTTTCTGCGGCCGGATTATTGCCACGAACACGACAGTCATGGAGAACCTAGTATGACATTCAAACGGCCGCCAGAATTTGCCGGTAAGGTTTCCAATCTCACGATCTCTTTTGGCTCCCAAAAGGTTGTCTCAGATGTAAGTGTGGACTTTTATAAAAATCAAATCCACGTGTTTACCGGCCTATCCGGCTCAGGAAAAACAACTTTTCTACGAGCACTCAACCGCCTCAATGATTGTTTCGAAAACTGCCAAACACACGGAAAAATAGAACTGTTACTTGACGGTACAATGCAGTCTGTTCACGCAATTAAAACCCAACAACTACCAGAACTACGCCGAAAGGTAGGCATGGTATTCCAGCACCCACAATTGTTACCCGGCACGATAAAAGAGAACTTACTCCTACCTCTTAAAGTTGTTCGTGGCCTGAAAGGTCAGGACGCACAACAAAAGCTTTATACCGCCTTCAATCAGGCCGCACTCTGGGATGAAGTCAAAGACCGCCTTAACATGCCGGCTCACTCTCTTTCTGGCGGACAACAGCAGCGCCTTTGTCTGGCCCGCACACTGGCACTTGAACCTGAAATTTTACTGCTTGATGAACCTACGGCCTCATTGGATCCTGAAACAACCGCTCAAATTGAAGAACTTATTATCCAACTCGCTACACGGTATACCATAGTGATGGTTTCCCATTCAGATCAGCAAACAAAAAAGCTAGCTGATCACATCAGCTGTTTTGAACATGGAAGGATTGTTTGATCAATTTAAACGCTCCCGGTAGAGGGAATACTTGTAGTGCTTGTCTTCAGTCATTATTCATTTCCGAGTTCTAATCAATATCATTTGCAAATACCATCGGATATTTAACTAGACCATTTGACCCTCTAAGTGCACTTAACTGTTCAACCACAGTACCTGATGAAAAATGAAGTTGTGGGTTACACATAATACTCTGAAGCATTCGATCACCGTTTAAGCCCACAAAACCTTGAGCATAAGGCAACAGCACATATGTTGAACCTGATGTCTGTGGCCATACGAAACAGCCATCATCTCTTTTAATCATTTCGTCCAGATTATCAGCTCCCGATGACATACGTCATCGATCTTGAAGACCATTATTTCCGCGCCACGATACAAAAAGCCGATATGATACCTCCCCCTTTTGAGTGAGCCGTAATATAATCCAGGCATCAGGCTTATGAACCCTCGATTCAGGGTCTGGTGTAATGACGTTCATAGCTACCTACCTCATCTAAGCTCTCAACAGGATTGGTAACCAATCCATCCTCGCTAATCCTCAATTTCAGCAAAGAAATCTCTATACCAGGAGGCGCCATTTCAAAAGAATTTATTGTCCGTTGGAGAATAACTGTTCCGTAAGCATTGTGACGCTGATACGCAGCTCGGCTGAGGTGGTACGTAGAACCGCTCAACTGCTCTGAGACAAACAAGCCGATTGTTGCATCACATATCAGATTAAAATCTTCAGTGCCAGATAAAAGGCGCCACAAATCGCCATCGAGATACCCGACACTCCACGTACCCAACACTTTATAGGTATGAGCACCATTGTTGTTAATATGGAAGATCGTCCATCCATCTGGTGTGTACACACGCCCGTCAGGTTTAATCATAATACGCCCCGCACCAATGCTTTATAAGTAATAGAATGAGCACTCAGTTGGTACTCTTTTTATATCTCCACTTTCTTTAAGCCTTCCAGACATTTCACCTGCTCTAACAGCTGTTTCCAAAAATCATAAATTTCTTCTCGAACATCGTCATCATCAACAAATGAATACGAAATCTGGACTCGAGAAGGCTGAAACCCACCACAACAGGTCTGGTGTACACACAATTGAAATGAAAATTGAAGATCAAATAAATCAGATTGCTTGGGTAATGAGTACATAAACCTTCGAGTCTCGCCCTGTCGGGAAAAGGCTATTGTCAGAGCTAACAATCGAAAATCATACCAATTCGTAATGAGCGTACTTTGGCTGACGTAAAGACCGTATTCGTGCATCACAAGTGTTAGCTCAAAACCGTCAGGTACTGTGAGCGAATGCTCAAGGTTCAAAACTTGTGGTACATCCATCTCAACTACCTCCAGTTGCAATTTCTTAAATCACCGCTCTATACTGTATAAAAAAACAGTATAGAGTAAATTCAGAGGTTGCATCGAAATGGCCAGATACCACAAACACAAAATCAAGTTAACTCCACGATATATTGAAGCGATTCACGAACTGTTAGAAGCCGAACTCGAGATGATGCAAGAGCAGGATAAAGGCTATAGGGAGTGCTGGGCTTGGGGTATCTGCACCGTAGGCAATTTTTCAAAGCCAAACAATCTTTATCTTACATTTGGTGATGAGGACTCCAGGCCAAAGGGAATGAGCCGAAATACCTGTGTCCGGGAAGACTGCTAGCAACACTCGTCAACTATAGCTCTAGTCCGGCTCCACACTTGTTCATAAAATTAATATGTTAGCCATAATTAAGCGAGGCTCTCACATTCACATATCGTTCTAAACCGAATTAAAACACCAAACGGCACAATTTTGATTAGCAGGCGTCGACACGACTATGTCACTCATATTGATGCAAACGGCAAAACCAATATGGTAGATGGAGGGACTGACTATCTACGACGAAACGTTAATACAGAACCATTTGAAGAGCAATCCATCTACGCTGACGCACCTCACAATGAAGTCCGGCAAGGGTTCTATTGGCGAACCAGAGGCAAGGATGGTAATCAACCGGTCGAGTTCAAAGCTTTAAAAGAGCTCGATACTGATCACATTGAAGCCATTATTCAAACACAATCCCACTTACCTAGTTGGAGAATTGAAATTTTCAAAGCTGAATTGGCATTTCGTAAGCAAAGCAGTTAAACATGGTAACTAAATTAATAGCTTGAGGTGTCTCAATTGCCTGATATTACTAATCGAGACCATTTAACATCAGAACTTGAGGCGATCGACATTCGTCTACGGCAACTTGATACTGAAAAGCAGAAGCTATTAGCTCGTAAACAAGAGTTGTTAAAACAGCAAAACCTGCTATCAGGCCCGCCTTCAATGACTCCAGAACAAAAAATCGCAATTTTCGCAGACCTGTTTAAAGGAAGATCTGATATCTATGCAACAAGATGGGAAAACGGAACAGGTCGTAATGGCTACTCATTAGCGTGTGATAACGAATGGAAGAACGGAGTCTGTGCAAAACCCAAAGTGAAGTGTGGAGAATGTCCAAATTAGGTCTGAATTAGTACATATAAGACTATTCAAAACTTGATCAGCTAAAGAGCAGCCAAACGCTAACTCCCATCATTAAAGTACCCGAGACCCTATTCATCAAACGTACATTTTTGGTTTGCTTTAGCAGACGTTTCACCCCTTTTCCACCAGTGGCATACATAGTCATGCTAACAAACTCTGATATCATTATGATCCCAACCAAAACAAATAGTTGAGGAAACACTGGCTTGTCACCTTCTATAAATGGAGGTAGCAATGAGACCATGAAAGCCCAGCCTTTGGGATTCGCTATTGCTGTAACAAATCCCTGCATTGTCAGTTCCCAGTTGCCGCCGACTTTGGTTTCTGTCTGATCTTGATTCAAAGCTAACTTACCTCGTGATAGCCACAACTGCACCCCAAGATAAAACAAATAACCAGCTCCAAGGATTTTTAAAGCGATAAACAACCAAGGGGAATTTAACATCAGCGCCGAGATGCCCAGTACGGCCGCAATAGCTACTATCGCGACACCTATAACTTCACCCAACATCATCCATAATGTACGTCTATAACCGATACTCATACCTAAACTGAGCGCTAAGGTCATACACATACCAGGAGTAACCGAGACAAAAAAGAAAGTAGGTACAAAAACACTAAGTAATGCCAGATTTATCATCTTAATATCCTAATAAAAATCATGTTTATACATTTATTTTTTGGGCTATGGTGTTAGGTAGATTACGGGGCGTACTCAACGCTATTAATAGCAGTAGGAGTGAAATCTACGCTCTATTTTTTCTCGAGCATAATTTGATAGCGGCAAAACATCCCTTTAACTGTTAACGCAATGAAGATGGCTGCATTGGGGGATATGTATGGCAAAAGAAATGTTTACCAATACCGAGTGTTGATCTTGAAAAATTGTCATACTTACCTCTTGTTCTCACTTTTAGCCTAAGAGGTGAAGTAACAAAAAAAACCGCCTCTTAGGCGGGTTTGTAAAAATAGCAGCGCTAACTATCCCACCACTTCAAAAGAAATGATGATAATAATTCGGTGAAAGTTAGGCTTTTTATTCATGTGTTAAAAGCTACCTTTTTTTTTCATTATGTCAATCTGTTTTCGTATCAAAGATATAGCATCAAACCACGATTCAGTACTGGCTTGCACAATAATGTAGATAATAGCTTTTGGTTTAAATTTCGATTTTGAAAGAAACTGGAAGTAAATGAGCAGGCCTTTTAGCCATAACCCACCGCAGAAGTCATCGAAAGCCAGTAACGGAATATATCGGTTGAAAGCCAAGCTACCTCACAAAGGGGCATATTCACGTTAGCTGAAAGCGCGCTGACACCTTTGGATATAATCACCCAAGAGTAAGTAACCCCCTCATTAAACTAAAAAGCATTAGATGGATGGTGTAGCACATACAAGTGCCACACCAACTAGTGGGGCTGAAGCTGTTTTAAGTGACTCTTACTGTTTTGAGTCTTTTTCCAGTAACTTAAGCATTTCCTCCCCGTGCTGCTCAATCTGAGGTATATCCCAATCTGCGGCGCTGTTTAACAGCTTAATCATTTCATAAAGCTTTAAGCTATCAATATTCTTATTGGCAATAGCCGCCTTGAAGTGATCCCGTTTTGCCGCAGGCTGTACATTGCTTAGCTTGGAGTTTTTACTGTGGCTAATTAAGCAAAGGTTTCCAAATAGGTGTAGGTGTTGTGACTCAAGCTGTTGGTGGCCATCAAGCGGGTGTTGCGGATAGAAATGCTCCACCGAACTCCTAAATGAAAACTCAAACTGCTTAACTACGTCCTCAGTATTATTGCTACTCATTCCCTCACACCACAGCAGGTAATCTAAGTAGTTGAAAACAAGATTATTCTCAATTTTACCGTACTGCAGAAGCTGTAAAACTTCTGGCTTATCAATTGCAAGAGGTGCGAATGTAGCCCCTTTGTAAATAAGGTCGTAATACTCTGCACCGTCTGGGCTTAAGAAACGCCCAAACACAAATTGTCGTGCCAAGTGCTCAAGTTTCTTCAGGTAAGCGTGAGGACGAATCTCTTCCATATTGTACAAGCAGTACAGTGCGCCATTTAACCAATGTTTATAAACAAGGGTTGGTGTTGATACGTGCAATGCCCCCAGTAGCATCAAGATACGGCGGTTATCCCCTTCAAAGCCATCTTCGCGCTCTTTATCAAACGTATTGATGTAGCTCTGGCTTTTTGAGTTGTAGTAATGCAGCCGCTTTAAGCTCCACTTATCTTCGCCTTGCGTAAATTCACGCTTAATAATGAACTGGTCAAACAGGTACTTACATTTTAGTAAAGCAAAAACAAACGCCTGTACTGCTGCAATCGCTTGATCGGCTTTGATGATATGTTTTTCGAACTGCTCAAGCAGTCGTTTATCATCTAAAGGAACATCCTGCTGTATTGAAATCCTTAAAACATGCAGCAAAAAGTTTGAAAAGTTGATGACACTATTAAATCGCTCTGGGGTTAACGTGGTCTCTTCAACAACTGCTGATTGCGGTGGATTTTCTAGGATATCTTGTAGTGAACGAGGTGTTGCACTGCTTGATGCCTCCCCTTCCTTAGCCTCAATTTGAATAGTTTCTACGAGTTCAGCAAAATTCGATGGCGTAAACTGCCCCCAATCATCCTTACCAAAGATTTGGTGTCGTTCATCTGGCGTAAAACCATATTGAACATAGCGCTCCATATTCGCTGTTGCATCCCATACCTTAGTTAACAGTTGGATGCTCTGCTCGCGGGTGGTTTTATCTTCAATGTCATTTAAGACCGACATCAACCTTGCTTTTACCACTTCGTGCTTTTCAAGCTGCTCTCCGCGATTGTTCATCACCTCAAAATAGTGGTTTAAATCGGTATCCTGAGGGACTGAAACCCGCACAATCTGAACATGCTCAAATAAGTAATCGCAAAAATCACTGAGCCTGTCCCCTAAAGCAGTCAGCCCTTTCTCAATCAGTTCATACCCTTTGATGACATCAAGGTTATAATCCTCGGATTTAAGTTGTTTGATCTCTATCCCCTGCACCAAACTTTTAAAGGTGTTTGTCGATTTTTTTCGACTCTCAAAGTCCAGGTTGGGCTCTTGATACCAAGCCATATCGATAGTGTGGTTATCTTTTAAAGCCATGCGTCTCAGGCAGATAGCAAGCAGAGTCAATGTTGTAAAACGTTGCTGCCCATCAATAACCTCAAAACTACCATCTTTGCGCTCATAAACCACGAGGTTACCAATGTAGTAAGTTTGCTTTGAAGTTATGTTGTGGTTTTTCTGCTGATAATCCAATACATCTTGTATGAGCTGATTTATCTCCGCTTCGCCCCAAGCATAATTACGTTGATACATAGGCACCAAGTAACAGCTTGCATCAACCAGAAGGTTTTTTACCGTAAAACTCGGTATGACTTTATTCATAAAACTTCATCTCCTGAAACAACGTCGTTATCTCAGCTAACTTGGTGCCTTTACAGTCTGCCGCTTTAATCGTTTCTAGTGACCAGTTGAGTACATCGCTGGGTTGTACCGCTTGCTTTATTCGTTCAAAGACATTGTGGCCTAACACATGGTTATCCATCGTCGCCAGCTGTACCACCTGCATTTTTAAACGGCAGCTGTACGCCCATACAAACAGCTTCTCAATCGCTTGAGATAGATTATGCGCACCAAATTTATCGAGGTAGAAGATCACTGCGCAATCAAACATGGTACGGATATAACCATCACCCGTGCGGGTACGGGAGGGATAACTGTTTAACACGCGTAGAATATTGCAGGCAGCATCATCAAGTTCATGGTTCAAAATCCGAATAGGCTTAGGATTATTCTCATCGTATTCGGCATTCACAATCCCTTCAATCTTCTGCTGGTAGTAGGTGGTCATTTCAAAGAAACGTCGACCATTAATCACCATCTGATCAAGATGAAAGGGAAAGGTCATGTGCTGATGATCAATATGGCGATGATATTGACCGTTATAGTCATCCACAAAATGATGTGAAATCCTCAATGGCTCGACATATGGGTACAGGCCGACTTTTTCGAGGTTTACCCCTTTGAACAGCCCGACCTGCGCTTTGCTAAAATGTTGAGCAGATTTTCCTTGTGCCCAGTTTCGGATACGAAACAGATAATTGGCAAACAACCCCGCAAGCTTTTTGCTTTCAAGGCTTTCCCAGTGGCTTACAGATTGTGCTTTAAGGTGATTCTCTGACTGAGGAAATTCGCGCAGATGAAAGGCTTTCAGTAAATCATGAGGGTCTAAATCACGCCCACGGGCATTTTGCGAATCAAAAAACTGAAACGCCTCCGAAACATCATCAAGAACAAAAGTCACTACTTCACAGCGTTTAAGCAAAAATTCAATATCGGCTTCGGTAAAGTCACTGCGTGATACCGCACGTTTGGCCGCCATATAGTTTTGATGCAAATTACGGTAGGAAATATCACTACTAAAATGCTGACACTTCAAGAACTCAGTAACGGAACCCTCGAGATCGATTAGGTCTTGTTTGACATCTTGTCGTTTTAGCTTGTCCAGACGCTCTTCAATGAGCGCTTTTACCAAGAGTACCAGTGTTAGAGTACGTTGCTGGCCATCGACAATATCAAGTTGCTCTACCTCGTTATCGCTATGGCGATGAAATACCACCGCCCCTAACCGATATGCCGATTTATCCCGGTATACCCGCAAGTCACTTAACAAATCGGTAAGATTGGTTTGAGTCCATTTATAAGGGCGCTGGTATGCAGGGATTGTCAGGTTAGGTAATGCAAGCAGTGCTTTTACTGAGGTGATTTGCTTATCAAGTTTGTCCATTACTGCCTTTTAGCCTGTTTATTTTTTAAAACGGTAAACTTGTACGAACTTTAAACAGCTCTTACACCATGTTTTATTTGATTAGACGGTTTTGCGCTGGCCAAGATGTGAAACAAAACGACTTGGTTGATGCAAAACAACGCCTTCGATTACTAGGGCATCACATCACATCACATCGTACTAATTTTAAAGACATTATGTCATAACAGTTACGTATCACCCAAACACGTTTTAGGGCAGTTCCATTTTAACGCAATTACTAATTTAGCAAAGCTTGAATTATTAAAAGTATGGCAAAGCTACTGAACTTGATGTCCAATATTGACTGGTACAAATCATTTGGTGACAGTATCGCTCTAGTAAATATTTGCTTAACTGACAGCGTACTACCAACATTTCAAAATGTATCAATGAAAAATCACATCCAGTAAAGCAACTCTATTCTCCCAAATATATTTCTCTTGTTTATCAACTGGCTCTTCCGAATTAAACCAATTTGACGAATAAATGAACTTCAAAAAATTTATGTAACCATCCACTTCATCAAACTTATTCATAGGCTGTCCAACAGCCTTAGACAAGTTCCGCTTTAAAGCCTTTGATGACATAGTTGAATATAAGTCAGGCCGAGAAATACAAAGTAAACGCCCCCAACAACTCATCTTAAAACCTAGGTCAAACAAAGAACTAAGCTCATTTCTAAGGGTTACCCAGTCGGCATCACTATTCATCCTAAGAAATGCGCAATTATTTACAGCCGTTAAAATAATATCGTGTTGCGCTTTTGTTCCACTTTTGAGTAAACCTGCAAAATTACCGCTTGCTGTGGTGTTTCCCAAGTGGGCAAATGGCTTTCTTCCGCCAATTAGCTTTCTAGTTTCAACCTCATCCAGATAGTTTTTGCCCCAAGGGAGAGACAATGAATGCTTAGCAGAATCCAATACGTGCCGGTAGCCTTCATCCAAGTCGGGACATTCAGCAAGTATTGTTGCTATTCTTTGATAATATTCACTCCAGCTAGCATCACTTAACCATTCTGAGACGCCTTCAGGGTTATCTTTGTCTTGAGGTGATTGCAATCCCGTTTGACGCTGCTTGCTTAGAGTTTCTAAGTAGCTTTTTCGATATTGTTCTAACCAATCAAAATCAGGATAGAAAGCATTCCTATCATTATGCCATTCTTCTAGCTGTTTTAGTATTTTCTGAAATTGGACATCTTGATCAATATTATGAGTTTCACATGATACACACGCTTCAGTATTACGAGTAAAACCGCTATGGGTTAAATTGCTACTACCAATAATAAGACACGCTTTATGCCCTCTGCGAAATAAAAAAACCTTAGGGTGAAAAGTACTATTAGGGTTATTCCCCATAACTTTAACAGTCGCCTTCAAGTCTAATAATTCCTTCAGCCCATCAGGGTGAGTTTGATTAAAAGCGATACCAACCGTTGCATTGATAGTTTGTAGCTCCCCTAACCCATCAAATGGGACTCCGTATTCAGGGTTACCTATCCATGCGACTGCAAAATCAAGCGTTGAATATTCACTGCAGCACCTTTTGAACTCAGCTGCAATCTCTTTGGTGATAACTAAAACTTGCATTGTTACTCCTGAAAAATCGAAGTTATTTAACCTATTTGGTAAGGCCATACGTTTGGTGACAGTCTGTGATGAGAAAGTGTATATCGCTATAAGGCCACCTCTTGTTTCTAATACAATTAACTAAGATGGAATAGGGCGGAATCAATATAGGGCAATCTGTCAGTTCTATTCACATTGAGAAACGAAACTGACAGATTGAATTCAGACTAATTAAAATGAGAATATATTGGATTTTTCAGCATCTCATAAAGCGAACATACGGAAGTTCGTTCAAAACTAATATGTAGTGATTTGAGTTAAGCTGCTTCATTTAATCTTAAGCTTTCATAATAATCTTCGGCTAATGCCGTCATCTTGAATTCTGCCTCTACGCCTGCAATCTTCTCAACAGCTTGTTTAATTTCATCTAAATCAACACTAAAGAACTCTTTACGAAGGTTTACAGCATTGACACGGTGAGCATGGAACTCGCGGTGTAGTGCCGTTTCTAGGGAAGGAGCATCGTCAGTATAAATCATAGCGTGAACGTCAAACGGGAATGGTACGCTGGCATCACCAAGCTCTTTCACCCTGTCCATTGGCTCTAGTCTGCGAGTTAAGCCTATCTTATAAACATCTTCACCAAAGGAGCCAATATTGCTGATCACGTACACATGACCTTTACGCGTTTGTTCTGCCATGCTCTTAGCTCGTTCTTCTTTGGCTTCCGCTTCAGCAAGCTGCTGCTCAAGAATCGCAATTCTTTGCTCCATGTCACTGCGCTCTTGTTCAGTGGCTTTTGCAAGCTCTTGCTGTGCTTTATCAAGAAGATTTCGATACATCTTTTCTTCTTTCTCAGCATCAGCAATCGCTTTTTGAAACTCTTTAATCGCTCGTTGTTCTTCACGGATCTGCTCTTTGATAAGTTTCTGCTCCGCAATTTCTTCTTGTTTCTTTAGCGTGAATTGATACTGAAGTTTACATTCTTCAAACTTAAGTTCGATGTAATCAAGGTCAAAGCCGCATTCAAGAGTCGCTGCTGATTTCTCTAGATTGTTCGCTAGCTTTTCAATCCTCTCTAGCGTTCGACCAAACGAGCTTGGAGAAACCTTGCCGATAAGCATGTCACATTCAATATTAAATGCGGTGAGCATTAACTTAACTTGACCATTCAGGATCTTCTTATTGAAAGACTTATCATTAGAGATGACTGTTGTTTCTGGGAATATGATAGCAGTCTTGTCTTTAATCATATCTTTCTGCTGTTGTCTGATATCTTTTATCTCTTCAGCATAGCGGCTAGATGTTTCATAAAGGTATTGCGGAATTTCAAAATGACCATGAGCAGTGTATTCATCGAGTCGTGAATACAAGTCTATATCGCCCATTAGCTCATTAAGGTCGAGTTCGCCTTTTTCAATCTTGGCATTAAGTTCACTTAAAGTGTTCTGGATAGTCTCAAAATGAGCTTGCTGCTCTTGAATACTAAGCTTAAGGGAATCATCTTGCCCTTTTAAAGCCTGTAGTTCGGCAGTTTCTGTGTTGATTGCCTCAAGCTCTTTTCTCGCACTCTCTGTAGATTGCTTAACCGACTCGTTGGTTTGCTCTAATGATTCAAGCTCTTTTTGGGTTTTAGTTAATGCTTCATCGAGTGATTTGTATTGACCTGCTTTTTTATCCGCTGCTCGTTTTGTCAATACATAGGTCAATAAAATAGCGACTAGAGATAACCCTGCCAGCATCAGTATATTATTATCCATTGATTATTTTAAAACCTCTTGTATAAATTGCTTCCTAAGTGCAGCTCGTTCCTCACAGCGATCCTGATACTCTTCGGTTGCACTAGCCATGGCATCCTTAAATGCTTGCTTTGCTGCTGATTTTTGTGCTCGAATCTTCCTTTGAAGTTCTCTCTGAGCTTCACGCACAGTTTTTTCATGCTCCCTAAGAGCTTGAGCTTCTGCACGTTGCCGAGCTTTCTCTCTACGTTGAGCTTCACGAGCGGCTTGCTTGTTGGCTTTATCTATCGCCTTTACAACCTTTATAGCCGTCCTTAAGCCGCTTCCTCGTCTTGCCAATGCGTCCTCCTGTAAAAGCTGACATTTAGCTGACGATGGTAACATAGTGAAACTGGCACGATTGTTATTCATATCAAACCAGTGGAATAAATAAGGTTCTGTTTGGAACTGAATATCTATCGGAGGGCTTCAAGTGCTTTGCGTCATGCGTTCGTGATACATAGAAAACAAAAAAACTCCATACTATCAATCGGTAGCACCTAGTTAGGCCATACATATGTTGGATACATTCGGCGTGACTACAATGAAGCGAGAAACGAGAAACGAGAAACGAGAAACGAGAAACGAGAAACGAGAAACGAGAGATAATGGTGTCAAATTCGAAAACTTCAACTGCTGTGTCACTTACAAGATTTTATTGATAGTTTTAACTAAAACGAAAGGGCAAAAGTAACTTAGCGCTTATTAATAGGTTACTGGACGAATTGGTTAAGCCCTATTGTCACAAATGTCAGATCGAGTTTGAGTGAATAAACATTAACTTTCCTTCATCAATTGGCTTTAAACAAAAATGTGACGCCCGCTTAAGGAGCAGACAACGCAAACCTCTAATCTCAAACATAACAGCCGTAACCACAAATGCTAATTTGAACTGAAAATGCCATGCGTTAACTGTCTCTATTGAAGTATTTGCATAATCAATACAAATACACCCGGTAAAGGTAATACTTGTAGGGCTTTTCTACAGTCATTATTCACTTCCGAGTTCTAATGCACATCATTTGCAAATACCATCGGATATTGAACTAAACCGTTTTGATGTAAGGTTCAGACCTTTTGCGGGAAAACCTAATAATGCGGCGGGCACTTTAGATGCCTTCTAACGAATGAGGAACCGCAACCGCGTAGTGTCATCAGGGTCATGGCAACAAAGCCAGTAAATAGACCGAATGTAGAGCGGCAGTCCCAAACCTTGCATTACCTGACGCTGTTGTTGACAACCGGGGAAGTCCATGTAGCCCTGTTAAGGGGGAGCAACGCAATGTGATGTTTCCGCACACCACCTTAACCACCAAAATCAACGCATGCTGAAAATGCCACGCGTTGCGAATCCCTCTTGAACAGTTTGCTAGGTTTAATTTTCGAACTCAACGCCTTTTATTTGCCGGAAAAATTTTTGAAATTAGTGCGTTAAAATTGATGCCAATACCCATAACATTTGGCTTTATATCAAATACTTCATTCACAGAATTCAAGGTGTTTTTTGAGCCAAAATACAACTCTAACTCTGTATTTAGTGATGAAACAGCAACAGCCAAAGAGTTTTTTACACTTACCTCATACAGCGTGGCATACAAATCTACACGATATTTTCCACTATCGAACTTCAGACCATAACGAGCAACCTTCATCTCGATACCCTTAATTAGTATCTCGTATCGACGTATGTAACGCTCTTCACTAAAGGTCTTACCGATATAAGTTTGAAGCTTGAAAAAGTCATCCTGTGACAGCCTCGTTTCTTGAGTACTCATAATACGTTCAAACTCTTTTAAAAAAAGTTTGGACTTATCCGATATGACTTTTGATAGCAGGTTGCCTGCATTCTTTAAATCGGGGATACAAATCCGACCACCATCATACTTAACTTCTGCATGCAAATTCGATATTACATTCTTTAGTTCAGCCTCACACTCTCTGTCTAAGAGAGTAAACTTTTTGAGGATTAAACTACAAAGGTCAGACACTTGAGCTCCTTAAACCTAACGCCCTGCTAAGGGGTGAGCAACGCAATACCGATGTTGCCGCGCATCACATTAATCACTAAATTCAACGCATAGTAAAAATGCCACGCGTTGCGAATCCCTCTTGAGCAGTTTGTTAAATACCCATTTTGAAGGTGTACATACCGTTTTTTTCTTCGTAAAGTGCTTCCATCATTAACTTTCGCTCATCCATGCTAATCAGGTTTTTCGAAAGAAACTCATCAACACAACCGCCTAACGGCAAACTGATTCTTCCTTTTATGTAGTGCGAATATCCATTTTTTCTCTCAAACTCAAGTGAGTTTTCTAAATTCAGTACTTCTTCTGTATCCAAATTAAATCCTAAGTCTTTAATGAAAAAGTAAAACTTAACACCAAAATTAAATATACATGGGTAAATATCTACAAAATCACGATAGAACACCATTGTTTTGTCAAGTGACTCATTCGCTGTCTTATTTGAAGCTTCTTTTATTAACTTAAAGCGCTCAACCGGAATTAAACAAACGATATTGGTTTCACCCGAGATTGGAACATCTGATATTACTGGTAATGACTTCGTTTCATTCAACAGTTCAGCCTGATGGATGAAAAAGTTTCGGATTGCCTTTATCGACAAAAATTCCTCACTGTCAAAAAAATCACCCATCCCAGCTTTTCTTAGCTTATCATTTGCACTGTATGCAGAAGCTAGCAACTCTCTTAAATCATCACTATCAGGAGATTTACAAAAGCGATAGTAGTATTTAAAAAAACGCTTAGCCTCTGCTATACAATCATCTTTACTTACTTTGAACTTCATTTTTATCTCTAAACTTGATGCGCATTTAACAGCACATTAAGCAGCATGCTCGATAACACGCCCGCCATCTTGATTGCATTTTAGCTACTTCAGTAAGACTATCAAGCACTTAAGCCCTACATTAATATCTATGTGCGGTTTTACGTTCGGTAAAAGCGAGTATACGCGTATAACGAGACCTCATATACGCTCATTAAAAATGATAAAGTTAATATTTTCAATTAGATATATGCTTATGCACTGTGGAAAGCATGCAATTCTTGTCTCGTTAATACCGCAAGGATAGGTGAAAATCAGAGTGATTTAGTTATAACTGTATACCCACACAGTTGTCTTGGTTTGTGCGTTAATAACCTGTTGAACTTCACTTGAATGAAGCTGATAAGAAATTCTAAGGCAAATTCAGAAGAACAGCCTGTGAATGAATCAAAGCACTAACAACGAAAGGGGCAAAAAAGACTTAGAACGTTAGTTAAGTAACAAAAAACTAACTGTTAAGCACAGGGTGAATTCAAGTGAAAGCCCCAACAATCGGGGCTTTCACCCTGATTAGATCAGAAAATCATATGGAAGTAATCCAAGTTGGCGAGAGATTTTATATTCACTCGATGTTCCAAAAACTTACCTTTTTGGGAGTGACTCCCTACCTGACAGTGATTTTGAAAAATTGCCTTGTAATGGGGTTAAAGTTGAAGTGGTTCCTCATGCTGGACATTCAATGGCATGGGAAAACCCCGAAGGGCTAGCATCTGCTATAGCTAGCGCTATAGATTCTCTGCAAGTGTTATGAGTACTAATACTAACTTATGGGAAGTTTTGCTCATGGCTTCTATGTAACATGTCATGAGCAAAAATATAGCATTCCGAAATCTTAGTTCGTTTCTCTTCAATATGGCCCTGCCTTAATCAGCTAAGCGTTCAGCCAATACCTCCTTGACAACGAACATACCGTTTAATGCCACGGGAAAACCTGCATAAACTGACATCTGAAGAACCACCTCTTTTATTTCCTCTTCGGTACAGCCAACATTAAGAGCGGCGTGAAGATGAACTTTTAGCTGTGGCTGGCAATTTCCCAAAGCGGTTAATGCGGCAACCGTTGCGATTTCTCTGGATTTCAAATCTAATCCATTTCGACTGTAGATATCACCAAATGGATATTCAATCGTGTATTTTGCCAGATCTGGGCAAACGTCTTTAAGACTATCAACTACCTTATGTCCAGCTTCCCCATCAATCTTACTCAGTTGCTCGAAACCAATTTCGTATCTTATATTGCTCATTTCCTAGCCCTCTGTATGGTTTAATAGCAGCAGGCTACTAGTTAGAGCTAACTCTAAGTCAAGAAGAAATTTTTTCTTCGTAGAAAGCAATTTTGCCATCAAGAGCTTTAAGGTGCGCTAGTTGAAATTCGATGTCGGATTTCAATTTAGTACGGTGCTGCTCCAGAAGTTGTTTCCTTTGTTGCAAAGTACCATCACCTACCTCTCGTAAATCGGCATATTGCTTAATTCCCTCTAGCTCCATTCCTGTATCTTTTAGGCGAACAATAAACCTGACCCATTCAATATCACTCTGTGTATAGAACCTATGACCACTGGCGTCACGTTTAATATTTCTGAGTAGCCCGACTTTTTCGTAATAGCGGAGTGTATACGCCGACACTCCGACTAATTCAGAAAACCTTTTTATATTCATTGTCTATAACCTAGCAAGACTTGACTCACTTTCATTCTACAGACAAAAGAATCCAGCGTTTATCTATTTTGAACTGATATGCACTTTAAGACCTAACGTGAAACGTTGCGTCATGAAAGGTTCTGGGACGAAATCATCAAGGGGCAAGCAAGCCCTTGAAGAAGTGGTATATCATTATTGAAGCACTTTCTTGGTTATCGTCTGTGCCAGAGGTGAAATAAAGAAAGAGATTACTCCTGCTGCTGGCCACGCCAATAAAAAAGCATGCCCCCATAAATTTAAAAACTCTGATGTACTCCCTAAATTTATGTACGTAACCCATAAAGTCATTAGTGACGATAAAAAGAAAGACATGATTACGGTAAACAAAATACGATGTTTCATATGCTAGCCTCTTAAGTTGCTTGACTGTTTACAAAAAACTATAGTGATAAGCATAAATGATTTCTATGGTTCAAAATGAGCCTTTAAAACCCAAATATGGTTCTTTAGTATGCATGACAATATCTCACTGTTTGTCGCGGTTATAGAAGCGGGAAGTTTCAAATCAGCAAGTAAACAACTTAATATCCCATCATCTACAATAGGCAGACGAATCAGAAACCTAGAAGATGAATTTAGTTGTAAGCTATTGAGCAGAAATAGCCACACTTTTGAAATGACCAGAGAAGGCAGAAAGCTATACGAGAACGCCCGTTTTCATGTTAACTCTCTCGACTCCATAGCAAATGAGCTGAGAGACGATGTTTCTGGTGATAAAGGTCATATCAAACTGTTAGCACCCACCAATTTGGTTGCAAGCTGTATACATGAACCCCTATCTAACTATCTGAAAGAAAATCCTAAAATTGAATTAGAGCTGGAATTAAGTAATGCGCTTACCAGTTTTTATTCGTCAAATGCTGATATGGCTATTCGTGTTGGAAAGCAGGAAGATTCCAATTTAACACAACTTAAAATTGGAACCATCAAAACGGTACTTGTGGCAAGTCCTGTCTATCTACAATCTGTAGATAAACTTGAAGAGCCAAAAGATCTTGAAAAGGTGAAAGTTATTGTTGTTGAACCTTTAACTACATGGGAGCTTTATCACAACTCCCACCTATCAGAGAATATCTGTTACAAACCTGTTTCTCGTCGTGTGTTGATCAATGATCTTAATGTTGCTAAGCAGTTTGCTGTTAATGGCCTCGGCATAACATTAATTCCTCTAACAGAAGTAAAAGATGAGCTTGAATCAGGCAAATTGATCAGAGTTCTACCTAATTGGCATGGCAAAAATCGTGATGTTTATGCCATCTGGTACAGGCGCCAACTTCTTAGTACAAGGGCTTCAAGACTCATAGATTACTTGAAGAACAATACCATCTTTTAAAGCATATCAAACTTAGCAAATATTCATCGATAAACAATATGTCATATCGTCCAAGTTAGTAAGGAATAAATTTGCAAATTTGAACTTCACGTAGCCCAAAATGAAAGGAATTGGGAGAAATCAAGCATATGTAATATCTCAAAATTCCTGACACTTACCTTGAATTAACGACAGCACGCTGACACAATGTAAGCCTGTTGTCATTATTGATGATGTACGTTATGAAAGATGTTGTTTACTTAGCTATATATGATGGTATCTCTGACTGGGAGTATGGGTATGTTTTAGCTCATATAAACTCACCAGAATTTCAAATAACCCCTGAGAGATTTGAGGTAAAGACTGTAGGCCGAACCAAGGAATCAATCAAAACGAAAGGCGGATTAACCGTAATACCAGATTTGACACTTCAGGAACTGAGCACCTCTGAAGGTAAAATGCTTATTCTTTGTGGCTCAGATAATGCTGCGACAGGAGGTATCGATGATTTTGTAGAAGCTGCTAAGTGCTTTATTGATAATCGTATCTGCGTAGCTGCTATATGCGGTGCTACCGCTGCACTGGCTCGGAGAGGTCTCCTTGATAAGGTGCTGCATACGAGTAACGCGAAAGAGTTTCTGAAAATGACGGGGTATGTAGGAAGCCAGAACTATGTTCAAAAGCCAGTTGTTTCGACAGACTATCTCATTACAGCAAGTGGTATTGAACCTATTGCTTTTGCAGCAGAAATATTTAAGAAGCTAGAGATCTATTCTAAAGATACGCTAAATTCTTGGGTAAAATTGTTTGAGCAGCGGGATATAACTGGATTTTACGATCTAATGGAGAAAGCCTCCAAATGAGTGACCCAAAGCAAGATCTTAGTACCTTAGCGCTGACGGTTTTTTCTTTAAATGGTCAGTTTTTGTCAATAGCCGAGAATATTGCTTCTCAGGCCGGTCTCACCGCAACTCGCTGGCAAGTGTTGGGCGCTCTTGTGAATAACCCTCTCACACAAGCTGAAGTCGCACGTCAAATGGGGATCACACGTCAAAGTGTTCAGAGAACCAGCAAACAGCTTATCGAAGAAGGTATGTTAGAAACATTAGCAAACCCATCTCATCAAAAGGCTATGCTACTTCGGCTAACACCTAAAGGTCATAATGCTCTGTCAAAAATCAGACCATTTCATACAGCATATGCGGAGCAACTAATTGATACGGTTGGGAAAGAAAAAGTAGCTGAAATGGTCAAAGCCATAACTGAACTATCAACCGCAATGAAAAGCCTTTAATCGGTATGAGCTATAGTCAACGGTCGGCTCAAGAATAACTATGCAATAGTTAGGCTGGCGAGTTTTGTTGCGCATCGCTCATTATTGGGAGTTTTCAATCACCGATACTGAGCCGCCAATCATGAGAAAATGTACTGTGATTTCAGTGGCACGATTTGCCACTGAGTAATCACACTAATGCGGAATGGGGCAAAATCGTGCCAAGAAGCACGGCCGACCACACTCCCACTAGATATAGTTGTTGTCCAATCGGTATCCGACATCCTCTACATACCTGGCCAATGTAGCCACATTAAGACCATACAAACAAAGCCTGCCTCTCAGCCTTGTCGCGTGAAGTAGTTCAAACTTCAAGGCTCTCATTTTCTGGTTGTTTGAAGCGGAAAATTGGACAACTCATTTCACCCCAAGTCTCCATTACTCAAAAAATCACTTTATAAACAACCAGATAAACCAAAAACCAGAATCCCATTTAGCCGGACAAAATCCCAAATGAGACTGGAACTGACATACTAATGCTGATTTCATTCTTTGAACTCCATTTTATAGGGCTAACGCCGAGCATAAGGTGCGCTACGATAAACCTACCAAGCGCACCAAACTCCATACCAAAACCGCCGAGTGTAAAGCGTCACCTTGATGCCTTTGTTATGTGCGTGTTATAAGCCACTGTTTACAATCTAAAACCTACATTTTCACTATTCCTTTGGTGAGATTGCAAGTGTAGTCACATGATAGACTAAATCTCACTAGTATCAGACACCGAATTAACCAAAAATTATGGCAACAAAAGAAAGCATATTCCCTGTGGGTTCGATGGCTTATGAAGCTGATATGAAAGCAAGAGCTAACCCAAGGTCACAATCAAATGAACAGTCCTACCCCTTTCCACCCAGAACATCCGCATATTGGGCCGCTCCAACTCCAGGTGGCTTCGGCAACTCATATGATGAAGCCTTAGCAAACTACAATAAACAACAAGCAGCATTAACAAATAATGCACCAAAAACGGAAACCTCCCAACCGCCTATGTCACACACTGTTGTTGCAGGGGATTCCCTATCACAAATAGCAAAGACTCATGGATTAACTTTTTCTGAAATAGTTCAGTTAAACCCAAAGTATGAAAGCCGCGAGCACCTAATCAATGTTGGTGATGTCATTGTTGTCGCACCTGAGCAAACTTCAGTGCAAAAACAAGTTGAAAACACTAGTGACGATGAAATGGATAAAAAATGGTTAAACGTACCAAAGGGACAATTAACCTTTAGCTCAGAAGGTAATGATATTGATACGAGTCCATACTTTACACGCATTCCGCATATTCCACACAATAATGGCGTTGTCATTGGTGAGTCTGGTATCACGTTTGGGCGTGGCTTAGACATTGGAAAGCGGACATCTAGCGACATAACACAATTGTTTGCAAATGTTGCGAAGCACTGCAACCCAATTTCTGACAACTTACTCAAATGGCTTCAGGATGGTGCAGGAAAAACCAAACATACAGCTTACGAACATTACAAGCAATTAAACACTATGGTTGCTAATGATGAGCTAGTACTTACACGCAAACAGCAACATTTTTTATTTTTGGAAATTTACCCTTGGTACGAACAAGAAACTGAAAGACTTGTTACTAAAGCAGATGTCCGCGCTGCTTACGACAAGGAACATGTCATAATATGGGAAAAACTCCCTGTAAATATTAAGGATGTGTTGGTTGACTTAACTTACCGAGGAGACAACACTGGCAGCGACGATCCTAAAGGCAGTACCCGCGCTTGGTTCATACCTGCCTTAGTTTACGATATTAAAAATGGTTTAATCGGCACAAGCTCATCTTTTTATAACGTCATGATCAACGATCATTGGCGAGAAAGGGGTGTTGATTCAAACAGGTTCAAAAAACGTTGGGAATATTTACTATGAAGCGACTCATTTGTGCAATAGCACTAATCTCATCATCAGCAATGGCAAATGTAAACACGGATTATCGCTTTTATGCAACTGACTATTCTCTTGATACTCAAAAGGAGAGATTTGCAGCATACATGATAAAAAGCGATCCATGTATTACTGTTAAAATGTTCAAATCAAACGAAACAATGAGATATTGCAAACTAGGTGACTCAGGTCTCGATCTAGAAAGGGATACACCAACCGTATATGCAGGATGGGTAAATGTGGACAGCAGTGGTGTTAGATTTATCGCAGCAGCACCATGGAATGAACAAAAGTGTCATATTAACGTCCATAACAAAACCATTAATTGCTCTCCAACTGGTCACAATTAATCTTAAACACAGCCTCCATTGTTTGGAGGCTATTTGCCTGAGCACATAACGCCTGCAATAAGGTGTGCCCCACCGAACCAGCAAAGCACACTGAACTCCATACCAAAACTGCCGAGTAAAAAGCATCACCTTGATTGCCTTGTTAGGCAATTACGTCCAGTGTTGTAAGCCTAAAGATATTGGCTTTGCAAATTCAAACGATTTTGTTACACCATCTCCAACAAAGCCAAGTCGGTCACGGAAAAACTGCATATCATTAGAATTTGACCATTTGTAACTAATAGAACCATATAGACTAGAGTTCAGGAGGGTAACATCTGACGTATTAATTACTAAACGGGTCTTAGAAAATGGATGAGAATCATCAAAACTATATAATGGAAGTCTTGCTGCTGCTATTATTGCTTTATTTAATGACTCACAACCTACTTGTTTGTGCTCTTTTAGTTCAATGTTACATACGGTTGATAAGAACACGCTTAAACTTCTTGATGTATTAAGAATAAAGCAAATAATTTCCCAAACTAAAGAGGTTATCGAAAATATCTTATTATCTTTCCCATGGAATATTTTATTTGGTCCAACAGTTCCATTGTGAACACCTTCAATAAAATATCCATGCAGACACAGTAACTTACGATTATGACTGATATCCACTGAATACATTCTAATTCTTGATTGCTGATGCTTAATCGAATTAATACTAGCTGAAATAAAAGACTTTAATTCTTTAACTTCTTCATTCAATTTTTTGGCCGGTTTTGACTTTTTGTATTTTTTAGTATCTTCGAAGAAGCCGCTTGCTATTAGCCCAATATCATCAACATGCTCAGCAGCAGAATATAACGCTAGTTCTATATAATCGAGCACCTCATCTTTAAGATCATCACCTACACTTAACCCATCAATATTGTTTGATAGTTTGAAGTATTCCTCAAGTTTTGTACAACATTTTACAAGTTTATTTAGCACTCTAGATAAGGACGTATTATAGATCCCTAAAGGTGGGCGAACATCTCTATTTATATGATATCCGACATCTGCATCTAGCGAGGTTAATACAACAAGCGCGTCTAAAGGTGTTACCGAATTATCTGAGATACAGGGCAAGATTACGAAGCCCCTTGCCCCGTAAGGACTTGTGACAGGTAAACATTATTTCTACCTGCTCGTTTTTGTTTACGTTTTATACCCGCTTTAAATGTCTTATCTGCATTCAGCAAATTTAACGCTATATGACGGATAGCAGCAAAGTTCTCACCCGCTTCATCACGACGTATACGACACTCATCCTCACTCATTCCAACATCGAGTTTCCAGTGAAGCTGCACCTCAATTGACCAATGCGCTCGTGTCGACTCTAGCAACTCTTTCGCCGTTAACTTTGCGGAGCTAATGTAGTAGCGAATCGACATTGATTCAGCAGCTTCATCGCCTTCTTGACGGATGGAAGCAACAATGCCCATTGTCGTTAGTTCAGACCAATCAAACTCGATATCACCAAGTTGCGTATTCCGGCCCATGCTGAACACTCATTCCGGTTCAATGTGAACACCTATTCTGGTTTAACGTGAACACCCAT
>NZ_CANMZV010000031.1 GCF_947502415.1 uncultured Photobacterium sp.
AAAAATGAAGCCTATTCTAAAAAAGCAACCTCTCTGGAAGCCTTGTAAAATAAGGGCTCTTCATGATCTTGCCCTGGAAATCCCATAATGCATATCGATGATGTGCAATTGTACTACAATAGAACAGTATTTTGCTTTCATGTGTACGTTATTGTGAGAGAAAACGAATGATTACCAAAATATTTGTTTAATTAACAAACAAAAATCATTACAACGAATATGAGTGAGGAAGGAATAGTAATGAAATGAAATTCGATTTGAATTCTTTGATTAATAAAAAAGGCCTCAAGCTAAAAGCTTAAGGCCCTTATTCGGCGTTAAGAATCTTAATTCTTAAGATTATTCTGCATCTGCAGCTTCTTCGTTGGCTTTACGTTGAAGAGCCTTACGCTTATTGCGTTCAATCTGATTTTGAACAAACTCAGCAAGAGCCTTTTCTGCCCACTCAGTTGCTGCGGCTTCAGTTTCAAAGCCCATTTCACGTTTAGAAATGGTAGTGCGTCGCGCAGATACCTGACGAATAATTTCTGCAGCCCAACCGTTTCGTTTTTCTACAACGCGGTAATCGAATTTTTTGCCGTTTGCCATTTGATTTCCTAGGGATGACTAAAAGAAAGGAGCATATTCATCAGTTCCATTGCACTTGCTCCGAAAACGCTATCCCTTCGTAAGCCCGGTATTAGAGCACATAACCAGAGATATGTAGAGCAATAGTTCCATAACTAGGCCCGTTCAATCAATTACAGCTCAAGTTGCCAGCGTTTTAACGGCCATTCAGAATCAATACCTTCCCCCCAGCGGTCGATACTGTCAATCATCAAAATACGTTCAGGATTTGGAACCAAAAACTTAAGCTGCTTACTTGCGTACTTAGACGTCAAAACCCAAAGTGAGTCATCCTCACTAAGCAACTGAAGTAATGCCTGCTTATCGGCATTTGTCCATTCCAACTCCGGTTGAGTAAACCGGTCGACAACAAAAAGCTGATTGCCAAAAGCAAAATCTTCCAGCTCTTGTGAAAGTAACACCACTGAATCAACTTCAGCACCAAACAATGCCTTTTGTTGCGGATTTATTAGCTGGCGTACCGCTAGCATCAGCTGTTGTTGGTTTGCAGCTATCTGACTGGCTTGTTCCGGCCATATCCGTTGCAGATCAGCACTCACAATTGCGGCCATGCGAGTTAAGTTAGTCGGATTTAGCCAAGCATAGACAGTTATTGTTCCATCATCGAGCCTCAGGGCTGCTACCCCCCTGCGCTCTTGGTGAAATAGCCTGAGAGGCATCAATTTCAACAATCTGGATGTTGCCCTGACGTGCATGCACATACAATGGGTCCTGAGGCCAAATAGCTCCTAGCATAATAACAACTAAGGCGCTTCTCGCCGTTTTTGTCGTTAATTCCGCCCCCTTGCTATTAAACCAATTCAGCAAACGCTTTACACCATAACGCGTTGGCGACAGATCGACGTTCCTTTCGACAGCTCAGAGGGCAGCATATAAGTCACCGGTGTTGCTGTCAGTATGTCTTTTGCTTGTACCACTGAAGATGAAAATACAGAGCAACCGATTACCGTCACCCAAACAAGCTTCAACAAACTATTATTTGATCGGATTGTCATCTCTTTAAATCACCCTTTACGAACAATGCGAAAACTCGTGGCACACAAAAAGAACATAGCCGACAATAAGACAAAGCTACCCATGTTCTTGGTCAACAAACGAGCGGTTGCGCCAGGGATCAGCAAAAGTGCGCCAACTAGCACAGCCCCAACAATTTTGACTGACGCGATCGTCACCAGGGTGATCATCATGACAAATAGATAATCGTAATAGTTGGTAGCAAAACCACGCACTTTGGCAATATCCGGACTGATGTATGTGAGCAAAATGCGATTAAAGGTCCGGATCAACAACATTATTAATAGGCAACTCACAGCCAATATGAGTAAATCCTGATCGATTACTATCAAGATCAAACCAAATAATACATTTTCCAACATGTGAATATTGATTTTACGTGCCACATACATCAGCAATGCCGCCCCTACAGCTAACGCCTGAGCAATGAGCCCCACCACCAAGGTGTCATAAGGCACATTCGTTCGATTACGGACAAAATGAAGTAGCTACGTGAAAATCATACAGAAGCTAAATAAGCCAATCATCGGATTTTCCGGTGGCTCACCCAATGCAATACCGATCAATGCAGCATGACCAACCGCTTCGGAGAAAAAAGCCAACCTTTTGGCTATAACCAAAGTGCCGTGTCCACCAAGCAAAGGATCCAACAACAAGGCTGCAACTACCGCATTAACAACCATAAAGGCATAGAAAAAACTTTCACTCAACCACCCGGCGTCTACTCCGGATTGTGCCAGAGCTCGGATCATATCCATCATGCGACATCCTCCAGGTTCGTTCGTTATATCTGACTGCGTTACCGCGCTGTAATGATTGAAAAGACGCTCAATTTTTACCTTTTTTATTGCCAGGCCACTGGATTTGGATCTCTCCGGTAAACGGCGTCAAGCCACAAGGCTTCCAGTTCACTCACCAATGGTCATGTATCTTTTCCTTCAAATTCAAGGTTATCCTGATGAACATTGCGGATTTCCTCATGGGCCAAACGAAGCTCACCAGTCATTGCCAGCTCAGGTGATTTAAGCTCCTCAACAGATACCTAATGAACAGCCCGCTCATGTCCTTCCGAAGAAAGCTGGTGATAAGGCAAAAGAATGCCCACTACCAAAAGGAACATGGCAATGAAAAGCACAACCCACTTACCTTCTCTCCCGCCGTCATCCGAAATTACCGATTCAGTGATCATTTTCCTGAAATCTCGACAACATCCACTTCCACCGGACTTTCATGACCAGCATCGAATATCGGATAAAAATCGGTATTTGGTATATCAAACTCGGCAATTGAGCGTTTATCGGTTGTCGCTTTATCAATCAGGTTATCGTCGTAATCAAACATATCGACGTTATAATCAACCGCTGTACTTCCATCGCTATAACCCGCTTCACAAACTAGCTTTTCACCTTCAAACCAACAGCTCATCCCGCTCCGCCTTATTGGCTTTCATCCACTTCACCGTATCTCGACGACCAGCCTTATACTGGGTGTAGTAGGAAGGCGTGCCGTTAATGGCAACTTTATGAGTACCTTTTTCTTGGAAATAGAAATCAAACATTGAACGACGCTTCTCGCGGATCACAAAGTTTGGGCGTTCCTTGCGACCATCAGGCATCACAACCTGTGCAGTTTCACTACCAGCCGGTTTATCGAACACAAACGTACCGTGGGAAGCGGTTACATCGAAAGTCAGCCCGTCGCCCCCTTCTTTGGACACAGTAAAGTGCGAAGGTAATACCCAGCGAGGATGGGCATTCGCCGTTGCCGAAACCTCAATACCCGACGGTTTGCCTGAAACATCAACACATTGAGTAATAAACTCAATCAGCATCTGTTCATCCGGTACATAACACACGAACCCGATGCCATTAATTCATCAGTCAGCTGTAATTCCACCTCACTGACTGAGGGCAGGCTATTCACAAAAAGCTCAGGTCGATTAAGGGTGATGCCGGTAACTGAGAAAAACAGCACCACCAGTAACAAAGCCATTGAAATATAGATATGAAGGCGTCGCGCCCAAAGCTGAACAGCCTTCGTCTTTAGCAGCATGAGCAATTACATCAAAACCGTAGGAAATCTTATGCGCACAATTTAATTGATAATCGTTTGTATTGGTATTTGGTTTACATTGTTTACGTTTGGCGGGGTTATATGTCTACTGTACAGCAGGGATCAAAATCATCATTAAGCAGCATCGGCCAGTAACCACGCGGGTTAGCCAATACTCGGGTATTGTGAATGGTAATATCTGTGCTGCTGTGGATATGCCCGTGGAACCAGGCTGCGATGTCGTACCTTTCCATCAATTCTTCAAGATTACTGGCATAAGCAGCAGCAAGCGGTGGGATTTTATCATCAGGAAAGCATTTGGCACTTGGGGCATGGTGGGAAACAACAACGGTTTTACCCTTATAGCCGCTTTGTAATTCAGATTCTAAAAACTGCCGGCTCTGGTAATGAATTTCAAGTGCATCAATTGGTCTGAACATTGAGCCTCTCGCGTCCATATGAACCTTTCGGTGATCATTCATGCATTCCGCCGCCCGGTTCATTGCTTCCATAGGATTACCATCAAGCCGGTAGTCGGTATAGAGCGTTGCCCCCAGAAAGCGGATATGGTCGATTTCTATGGCTTCCTGCTCTAAAAAGTGAACATGCGTTCCTCGGGTCGCCGTTCGCCAGTTTTGATGGCATTTCTGCAAGATTGAACCATAAGGTTCATGATTTCCAGTCACGACAATTGTCTGCTTGCCCTTTGTCTCCGCCAGAACCCAGTCAATGTAATGACTCTCGCATCCGGTTCCTATATCCCCGGCAATGATGATCAGGTCAGCGTTTGTCTCCGGCAACGAAAAATCCCACGGGCTTGCCATAAATTCCAGGTGTAGATCTGATAAATACTGCACGAACATGATGGCTCTCCGAAGACGAGACAACAGAAAGCAGCCAACTGACTGCTTTCTGCTAATTACATTTGTTATTTAATGGCTTATATCATTATATACTCAGGTCAACAGCCACTAACTCGCAACCTGTGACTCACTGCACACACGCTTCTGCACATTCAGTGGCGCTGCCTCATAATGGCTGAGAGCCAGACTGAAACTGCCTTCTCCACCTGTAATTGCGCGTAAACGCTGCGAAAAATCCTGCAACTCATTAAGTGGTGCCTTCGCCTGTACAGAGGTAAAGTTATTTTGCGTTACGCCTGTACCAATAATGATCCCGCGACTACCGGCTAGATCACCGGTAACATCACCCACGGCCGGTGTTGGTATCATCAGCGACAGTTCCGCTATGGGCTCTAAAACAATCGGATTAGCATTAGTCACCGCATTCAGGAAAGCCTTCTTACCCGCAATAACAAAAGCAATTTCCTTCGAGTCAACCGAGTGGTATTTACCATCATAAACGGTAACTTCGATATCCCTGATTGGATTACCGGAAATCGCCCCTTCATCCAAGGCCTGCCGGATCCCCTTTTCAACAGCAGGGAGCAATGCGGTAGGAATGGTTCCCCCCACCACTTTATTCACGAAAGAAAAACCCGAGCCAGGCTCCAACGGGCGTACCCTGAGCTGTACCTCACCAAACTGTCCGGCTCCACCACTCTGTTTTTTATGGCGGTAGTGCCCTTCTGCCGGCTGAGTGATCGTTTCGTAGTATTCTATGCTTGGTTGAGAGGCCTCCACATTCAACTTATACACCGACTCCATCTTTTCCATCGCAATCTTCAAATGGAACTCACCCTGCCCGCTTAGTAAAGTTTCGTTGGTGCGAGTGCGATGCTCTAACCGTAATGTCGGATCTTCAGCCGTTATTTTTTGCAGAGTTTCAGAAAGCTTCTGTTCATCCCCACGCTTTGTTGGCTGAATTGCCAGGCTGTACATGGGCGGCGGGAACGTCAGCGTACGCATCGTGATGCCATCTTCATCATGGGAATCATGAATCACCGAATCAAAATAAAGGTCATCCACTTTGGCCAGGACACATAAATCCCCGGCTTTGGCACGACTTATCTCAATGCGCTTTTTCCCCTGCAACTGGTACAGGTGACCAACTTTAAATGCTTTATTACTTTCACCAATATACAACTGGCTACCGGCATTTATTTCACCTTGGAAAACGCGAATATAGGCAAGTTTACCGAGATACGGATCAACACTCACCTTATAGACATGGGCTACGCTATGGTCTAGCCGCTCACAATTCACTTTTATCTGCTTTCCATCTTTCTCCAGCATAGGCGAATTGCCTTCTTCCGGCAGGGGCATAATTTCAGCCAAAGTTCGCAGCAGCAAATCAACCCCGGCTCCGGTTTCGGCAGAAACAAAACAAATAGGAATAACATGTCCGGTACGCAGTGCTTCTTCAAACGGGTCATGCAGTTGATGCGGCGATAACGCCGAGCCTTGCTCGAGATATAACTCCATCAAGACTTCATCAACCTCTATGATTTGATCAATCAATCGCTCATGCGAAATTGCAACACTGTCAAATAGTGACGATTTGTCATAATCAGGCTCAAAGTAGCAATCTATAACACTGTTGCCATCTTCTGACGGCAAGTTAATCGGTAAACAGCTCTGGCCAAAATGAGACGTCACTTCGGCGATAAATTCACCTAATTGATGGGAATTGAGGTCCAGCTTATTGATAATGATCATCTGACATTTTTGCTGCTCTTTTGAAAAATCAAGCAGACGATCTGAGACTTGGTTTAGCGGGGTATTAGCGTCGAGCACCAAAGCGGAGGTTTCAACCGCTGGGAAAACACTTAATGATCGCCCAAGAAGCTCAGGAAGCCCTGGGGTATCAATAAGGTTCATTCGATGATTGTGCCAGGTTAAGGCTACAGGCGTTGCTTCGATACTGTGCTGATACTGAATCGATTGGGGGTCGAAATCAGTAACCGTATCTCCCTGCTGTACACAGCCCAAATGAGTCGTTGCCTGAGACTCATACAAAAGACGTTCAATTAACGTCGTTTTACCAACTCCGCTCTGACCAATAAATCCAACGTTTCGTATTTCATTAACAGACATAAATGCCCCCTGGAAAAAGAAAGACGAGTAGTGACACATTTTTCATTGTGTTAACTGGCGGCTTGGCCGCCCTGTCGTCTTCCAAGTCATTTTCCGTATGGGGATATCCATAATCGTTCCATTTAGTGACCAGTTACTTAAAGCTTAACTGCACTTCCTGTATCTGCTGTGATTTTCTTCATAATAATCAACCTGTATTCTCAATTAATAAAAATTGCCGCGGCTGCCGAAGTAAAACAGCTAGTACCTTTCCACTTCTCACGGCGTTATGAAAACCAGGCTAAAAAGTTGTACCAAGAGATCGAAGAAGCCTTTCCCCAAGTGCTGCGATGCGGCTTAGTACTCGACAAAGTTTAAAAACAAAAAAACGAGAGTATTCATCACTCTCGCTTTACTTTCACAGACCTCGGGGGCACAGCGCTGTTTGATGCTAACTCTGCATATTCCGAATTTGGCTCAAGTATTTAATCCAAGATTTTGCCGCTGCGGTTGGCTCTATATTGTTAGCTTGCTTAGCGTGAACAAGAGCCTGGTCAAAATCTTCAAGCTTGTAATAAGCCCGGGCTTTGGCAAGCTCTACATCAGCTTTACGGCTTTCCTGATCAACTCTGTCCAGTTCCGTTAATGCCTTTCGGTAATAACCTTCCTGAAGCAACAACTGCGCCAATGACCATCGATGCTTATTGTCCAGCTTAGCCGCCAGTCTCCAGACTGAAATAGCCTCATCCCACTCTTTGGCTATTTGCCAATACATCGCCTGGGATGAAACCAGCTCAGCATTTCTTTCAGCACCTTCCAACTCAGCATAGATTCGTGCAGCCCGTTCAGGGATCCCCCGCTGAGCATACAGCTGCGCCATTGTTTTTAAATCTTGCAGGCTCAACGCAACGCCCTGACGCTTAGCCAATGCCATGGTATCCAATGCATCCTTCGAACGTCCCAGTCGTAACTGGACACCCGCCATCTGCTGCCACCAGGTCGTTTTATCCGGCTCAAGCACTATCAGACGCTTAAGTGTCGATATTGCTCCCTTCCAATACTTAAGCTGAAGCTGTGCACCGAGCTTAATGCTCAAAGGGGCAACCTCCTCAAGCTTAGTCAGCGAGTCATAAATAGAAATGGCAGACAACACTGATTTCCACTCACTCAGCTGGTAATGAGACTGGGCTATTCGCAGCCAAAGTTCATCAGCCTTCTGCCCTTTGGGAAAATTTTTGGACAATTGGTAATAGTGAGGCAACGCCTGCTTGAACTGTTCATCAGAAAGCAAAAGATCAGCCAGCATTCTTTGCGTTACCCAGGCTTGTTCATCCTCTAATAAGCCGCTTTTTACCGCATCAGATAAATTTGCTATCGCCTTATCAATATTACCCTGCTGCCAGTAAAATACACCCAACATACGTTTAACGAATGCCTGATCATAAGCCTTAGACGGAGTAAGCCCTGCCAGTAAGACGATCGCCTCATCCAGCTTATCTTCTTGTTGCAGGTTATGCGCTCGCTGAACCTTACCGGCCGTATACTGGGAAAGTTCAGCATGAACAGGCCCGGCCACAAAGACCAGAGCCAGAATAAATGCAAGTTTCTTGATCATTGATTTATCTTAAACTCCAGTCTGACAGTCTGGCCAACCTGAGCGATTGCCTTACCATCGACAACTTTAGGCTGATATTTCCATTTCCGTAAGGCGCGGATAGCTTCCCTGTTAAATAAACGGCGAGGTTTTGCCTCAAGCACAGAAATATCTCTAGGGCGGCCTGTTTTATCTATCGTGAATGACAGCAAAACATAACCTTCAACTTTCTGCTTCTTCGCACGGGCAGGATAGCGAGGCTCAACCCTATACAACGGCATCGCCTGCTGATTAGCACCGAAATCAGAAAACTGCGGAGCGTTAATCGCCAAACCAGAAATTGTGGTATCAAGAGACAAACTAGGCATACTTGGTGCGACGGCGGTATTAACCGTCTGCGATGAAGCCGGTACCGCTTCCGGCGGAGGCTCCGGCATATCCGGCTTTTCAGGTACAGTCCGCTGACGACGCTGCACTTCCTGCTCCTGCTCGACCATTACCATATCAAAGGCCAGAAACTGCTTCTCTGACGGCGCACGTTGCTGGCCGTTATCGACCATCCAGGCCATGAAAGTAAACAAACCTAGTGCCATTGCCAATGCGACAGGCAAAGCAATAAGTAACCTCAGCATCAGTGTTTCTCCGCTGCCAGGGCAATCTTTTTCACACCAGCCCCTTTAGCGGCATCCATCACTTTGACAACTGTACCGTTGTAAGCATGTTCATCGGCTTGGATCACTAGCGACGCTTCCGGCTGATCCAGAACTAAATGCTCAAGTGTGGCCTGAACACGTTCAACATCGACAACCCGTTTATCAATGTAGATGTCATTAGCAGACGTAATGGCGATAAAAATACCGGCATCTTTTTGACTAACCACATTACTGGCCTGTGGGCGGTTTACCTCGACCCCAGATTCACGAACAAACGAGCTGGTCACAATAAAGAAGATCAGCATGATAAATACGATATCTAACATGGACGTCAGATCTACCTGAGCTTCTTCACGAGCAGAAGACGGACGACTCAATCGCATCACTGGCTCCTTAATAATTTTTCTAACTTGAGTTCACGTAAATGACAGGCTTTAGAAAGGCGAGCGTGAACAAACATACCAGCCAACGCAGCCACCATACCGGCCATTGTGGGTAGGGTGGCCAGGGAGATACCCGAAGCCATCAGACGAGGCTGGCTACTTCCCTGCGTTGCCATTACATCGAAAACCGAAATCATGCCGGTCACGGTACCAAGCAAACCCAGCATCGGGCAGATAGCCACCAGCACTTTGATCAGGTTCAGATTTTGATTCAGAGCTATACGCGCTTCACTTAACCAACCGTCACGCCGTGCGTGGGCATACCATGACGTCTGTTCTCCCCTGTCCTGCCAGTTCGCTAGCCATTGCTGCTTCTGCTTGGGATAGGTAAAGGTCAGGTAAAGCACTCGCTCAACCACCAGCAGCCAGCAAACCACGACCACGGCAGCCAGCCACCACAGTACCTGACCCCCTTGGTTCATAAAGTGCTGAAGTGAATACCACCAGGACTCCAAACCCATAGCCTTGATGAACTGCACTTCAAATAAATGGGATTCCATTAGGCTGCGATTCCTGCTTTCTCGGCCTGCTCCGCAACCAAACTAATCCCCTGTTTTTCAAGGATATTACGGATGTTTTCTGCCTGAGTGCTTAATACATTATGCGCTAGTAACAGTGGCATAGCTGAAATCAGGCCCAGCACTGTTGTCACCAACGCCATTGAAATGCCTCCCGCCATCACGGTTGGATCTCCGTTACCGAACTGAGTGATCACCTGGAAGGTTTCGATCATGCCTGTCACCGTACCCAGAAGCCCCAGCATCGGCGCCAATGCAGCAAGCAATTTCAGCATTGACAGGCCTTTTTCAAGCCCCTGCTGCTCATCGACAATCGTTTCCAGCAAACGAAGTTCTAACGCTTCCACTGAACGATTTTGCGCTCTGTTATAAACGCTCAACACGCGACCTAGCGGATTATTCCCCGGCTGAGTTGGTTTTTTCAGCTGTGACTTTATCTGCTGGTGAATTACCATTAACTTGGCACCGCGGAACAATGCAATGACAACACCGATAACCAACAGGCCGAGGATGATTTTACCGACAACACCACCATGCTCGATACGATCCTGAAGCTCGGGAGAGTTGGCCAGCTGCTCAAGCATCACACCACGGGAAGGGTCGACAACAGCAGCCTGCAGCCCCGACAGAGCCAGCTCATTAAGGCCAGAATAAGACGGTCCGTTTTCCGGCTGCTTCAAATACAGTTTGGCTACATTACGCTTCCCATCCCATGAAAGGTAACCCTTCTCACCAATCAAACCCATGCTACCCAAGCGATAAGCGTTAAGATCTGACTGGTAACCCTCACCGTTAATAAAAGGTACAGTTACCTCGCGAAGCTCTGCGCTCGCCGAGATCTGATCATTCATAGCTTGCCATAGGCCATTCAACTGGATCATTGACGGCAAGGCCTTAGCGTCTACGATCTGATCAACAACGGCTCTGTACTCGGTTCGATCCACACCTGTTACCGAAAAAGCCATTTCTGAATCCAGCTCTTTGGCAGCCTGGCGCACCACCCCAAACAGCTCACCAAGGCTGCCGGTTTCCAAGCGAAGCTGCTCTTCAAGCTTCGCCAGCTGGTTTTCGTTCTTGCTAAATCTCTTGCTTAGCTGCTCAGTATCTCGCTGAAGACGGTTACGCTCAGTAACCAAGGCATTACGCTGAGCCTTAATTTCTTTTTCTGTCAGTTTGAAGCGTGCCTCGCGGTCCACATTATGAGCCTGCTGAACTTGCTGCTCCTGCTTCGTTTTATTAAGCAGTGACGGATTGGCAGACACGACTAAAGGCAGGCTGAGTAAACAAAGTGCGACTGCTAACGTTTTGATTTTCATATTACTTGCTCTCCACGTTAACAGATACCGGAAGGGATATCAGGCTTGGAGCAGCTTGTTTCGAAGCAATAGCGAATGCTTTATCGATACCTTTAGCAAAGGAAGTATCAAGTCCCTGCCAGCTCGACTGGGTATCATTCCAGGCCCAATAGTGCTTGCCATCAAGGCTTCGAGCAACGAGTGAAATCCGCCCCAAATAAAGCAAATCAGCTTCGATATTCTCTTGTTCAGAAAGAGCGACTTTACCTTGATAAATCCCAAGCTTGGTACCGTAGTCCATCTCAATCTGATAAGCCTCAAGGATACGACGGTACTTTTCAGCATCACTGACATCGGCCTGCCCCATCATCACCTCAAGCTTGGCAATTCTTGCCAGACGTTGCTCATAACGAACCGGCTTGTCGCTGGCAACAATGGTTCTCAACCCATCAATCATATTGTACATAAGCGGAACAACACCCTGACGTGTCTCGCTGATCCCACGGATCTGCGATTTAAGACTGCCTGCTTCTGCGTTTTGGCTATCAACCAAACGAGCAAGATGATCACGATACACGGTCAGATTTTTGATCTCTTCCTGAAGCTGCTCAATCTCAGCCGAAATTGACAATGTAGCTTCAGCACTCTTATCAATTTTCTTTTGAGTGTAAGCCGAAGCCGCATTGATTTTACTTTCAATTGAACGCGCTTGCTCGAGACTATCGGCATTGGCTCCTGTTGCTAAAGCCGCCATCATCAATGCTACGCTGGTTTTTCTTAGGTTCATTTTACAAAAAACACCCTGAAAGAATTTACAAGAACAAAAATTTCACTTTTGAATCAGATAGATAAAAAAACAAACAACTCTTCTGTAACGGCAAAGAACACCAAATGAAAGCAAGTATCATTTACAATCAAGATTTAGAAAAGTAAAAAAGGGAAGACTACACGTCCCTTACATTTGCTAAATGATTAGTAACGTAGTTGTAACGTCGCCATATAATTACGGCCTTCACCAATAATGGTTTTAGTCTGGCTACCACCCGCTAAATAATCGGTATCAAATAGGTTTTCAACGTTAAGACGTATGATAACATCCAAGTTTTGATCGTACTTAATCGTATGGACAACACCGGCATCAACGCGTGTATAAGCATCTTTCTTATACGTATTCGCAGTATCACCGTAACGATCGCCAACATAAATAACGCCAAGATTAGCATCCGCATTGTCAGTTACAGGGTAACGAGAGCAGATACTTGCAGACAACTCAGGCACGTCCGCCGGTCGCTTACCATCTTTAGATGCCTCAGTCGAATCAACGATCTCCGCATCAAGGTAAGTTACTGAACTGTTTAAGGCTAATTTTTCAGTCACATAACCAGATGCACTCAACTCAGCTCCACGGTGAACCTGTTCACCCCACCTGCGTTGTAATTGTCTCTTTCCCCGGCACATTATTGTGCGTTTCTTCACTGGTTTCATGTCGGTCAAAACGTACACCGGCCAGAGCCTGCCATTGATTATTAAATGTGATCATGTCTTGCAGGTAGATACCATACGAATCACGCTCTGACGGATTTTTAGCCTCGCCGTTGCTAAAGTGCAGGTTGGCAGGCTTATCCATTGGCTGGCCAACGGTTGCAGTAAATTTTTTCAGGTACTGACTCTGCTTTTTATAGTAGTAACCTAGCCAGTTCGCACCAACCAGCATTTGATGATCAACACCCAGCGCATCGAATTCACCGACAAAATCAATATACGCGGTGTCAAACTGCCAATTGTCCAAACAGTCGTAACCATTGTAAGTGAACGAGCCATCAGCAGCATTGAAAGTTTCCGGCTTTGAGAAGCTCTCGATATCACGGCGCTCAAAATCCTGATGGTTATAGCCTGCTGCTAAACGCCAGCTATCGGTAAGTTGCACGTTTATATCCAGACCGGTATTTTCAACATCATTTTCAATGTTTGACCACTACCCAGGTCAAAACCACGTTTCACGGTTCCGACCTTTGCCACCTTCCGAGATACTTGCATCGTTCTTTAGGACTTCACCAAAAGTACTGGCGCGCTGCTCGTCGATAAGCTGCTCATCAATAACTGTAACTTGTCCCGGGATTTCTAACTGAGTCGCCTCAATACGCATAGCTGTTGTATTCATATCTGCTTTGTAACCATAGTCACGAGCAGTAACAACCATGTGATCATCAACATTTGTTGCCTGAGAATGAGTTTGAGCATGAACAACTGGTGCTGCCAGGGTCGCGCCAATCAATAAAGCCAACTGACTTTTGGAAAACATATTCCGTTATCTCCTTGATGAATGAGTGACTTAACCCCTTCTTTTTTTTAATTATCAAGAGGCTCAACAAGTACCCACATGCGCCTTTATGCCGCGACTGCTTAAATCGGACGCGGAATATAAGTGACAGGCTTGTCGCAGCTAAAATCGCTACATTCGTGATATTTATTCAATTGAACGCTATAATGCCGCTGATTTTATTGATATAAACGGTATAAGAAGTGACAGAAGTAAACTTGGACGAAGTACGTCGCCAACTGACAGAATTAAACTACAAGGCAGATAAAATCCGCATTATAACGGTATCGGCGATGGATGATGAGCTGCTAGAAAGCTGCACCTCCGCTGAAAATGAGTGCTTCTATAACAGCTATATGAATGTGATTTATGGCAAAGGTGAGCGTTACGTTCTAGGTTACCGCTGTGAAGATCCAATCATTGATCACGCAATTATCCGCAAGGGCGATCAGTACTTCGACCCTACCCTACAGGCAGAAGGTGATTTTAAATCTTACCAATATGCCGTACTAACTGAGTTTACAGTCTTCGATATGATGAAGCATGCTAAATCAAACAAGGACTTCCCGCCTGATGTTGATTACATCCTAAGCAAAGCAAGCAAGTTCAAAAACGTTATCGACGTTGAGAAAATGCGTAAATAGGCATTACGGTAATTGCATCAGCCTGCTTTTGGATTCTCTTGTATCCTCCAACAAGCAGGCCTGATCTCCTCTCTTTTTATATTTTTCTCTTTACACACAGATTTATTAACTAACGAGCCGGACGGAGCAACAGTTTGATCCTCAGCCCACCCTCAAGTCGGTTAGCTGCGCTGACATGCCCCTTCATTAAGGCCATCGACTCCTTAACAATGGCCACCCCAAAACCGTAACCACCTGACTGTTTATCCCTTGCCATTTCCAAACGGGTAAAAGGTGCAAAAATTTGTCGCAAATGCGGCTCCGGAATACCACACCCATCGTCTTCACCAGCTCTACCAAACCTTGAGCATTACTCAGGGCTACAGAAATAGATGCCTTCTCTCCAGCATATTTCATTGCATTCCCCAGTAGGTTCTTCACCACGCGAAGTAACAAACAATTATCAGCTTCGCGCTCAAGCCTATCCAGCAGGTGCTGACTTTCTTCCGGTATCCGACAACGTAATAAATGCAGAGCGAGATTATGGCGCGCCTGCGGTGTTTTCAGCTCATGGGAAACATCCCGGATGATATTGATGGGGAAACTGGATCACTAGCTTGTGGCCGCTACGAAGCGGTATGGCAATAATTGGTTGATTTACCCGATTCTCAAAGGTCGTATCCAGTTGGCGCATAAACTGCAGCTTAAATTCAAAATGCGGGTGCATTTGCTGGCCACTGAGCGTGTTCTGTTCATTATCCAACACGAACAGATAATAATCCTGCCCCCTTTCCCAGTCTGCCAGATCATCCATATCCCCCTCTTTAATCATTACTTCAGCCTGCGCCGCAAGGTCGAGCATTTCTTGCTGGATCTTCTCCGGAACATGAAGCAGTACCCTGACCAGAGCAACCTCAGCAATATTTTGCAAAATAAGGATTAATAACAAAATGACGGCAAAATAGGAAAACAAGCGGAATGCAAGTCCACCACGGTCGCCCAAAAAGAACAGATCTCGCAGATTAAAAGGGCGAATCGATCTCATTCAGTTTATCAATGCGCAAAAAAGGGCGACACTCTAGCACAGCTGATAATACGCTGACCAACAGCGGGTAGCACCAAATGAAAAAACATGCCAAAAGTATGATTTAAATCCGTGTACCTCCTCATAAATATGCCGACTAAAAGCAATAGATTACAATTATTCAGTGAACAACACAGTGAACTATGGCATATATAAAAGGAAGTAGTGATTAACGGGCGAAAACCATTCATCACCAACAATGCTCGTTCATATACAGTAACAAGGAATAGTGGCAATGAGAGTTCTTTTTTTCTTATTCACCAGCATATTGCTGGTTGGATGTAGTTCTGGAATTTCAGTATCTCTCCCTGAAAAATTCGAAGACACTCCGGAATTCTCTACGGGATATCTGACAGGCAGTTTGAGTACAACTACTGATGGTCCGTCATCAGGCGAAGGAATAGTTACTACCCTGTACATTCGTCAAACCGGAGACGACGATATTATCACCCTTATTTATGATAATTCGGACTACGACTTCAATACCGGCTTTTTAAAAGGACAGATTTTTGCTGTCCCCCTCCCTGCGGGTGACTATGAGCTATTTTGTATCGGGTTTAAAGGTGACAACGGCAACAAAACTATACATTCAAAATCTAATGATAACCTTGGCCTGACATTTACCATTCGTTCCGGCAATGTCACCTATATTGGCCAGTTTGTCACATCAAGCCTGATCGCTAAAAGTAAGCTTTGGAATCAGGAATACCCCAGTGGTTATGGCGTGGTTACTTATAACGATGCAAACGAGCGAGACAAAGCCCTGTTCTTCGACCAATACCCAGAACTGCTCGGTATAAATTTCAATCACCAAAAACTGGCAGAACGGAATAGTCAGGTTCTCTCTGCCAAAACGAATTAATACCAATATCGACATAAGAAAAAGAGAGAGCCTTGGCTCTCGCTTTTTCTTATTATTTATTCAGCTTCAGGTTATATATCCCGCTTAAGCTCCATTGGGATACCTGTCTGTAAATACAGTGCAGAATGTAGTCGGTTCGTTGCCGTATCATCATTCTCAACAGAAGAAACCAATAATTCCGTCGGCTCAACTGACTTGTATGTACCAACCTGCTCTTCTGAGCTGGACAGTGGCTGGTGCACCTCGACATACAATGAGCCATCCGGTTCTACCGTCTGCTTCAGCGGTTGGTTAATTACCCGAACTTTAGTCCCTTCCGGTACCAGTGAAAACAGCCACTCGATATCCCAGGGGTTCATACGAATACAACCAGAACTGACCCTCATACCGATACCGAAATCTTTATTGGTTCCGTGGATCAAATACTGTCCCTTGCCGTGACTCAATCGCATCGCATATTCACCCAAAGGGTTTTCTGGACCTGCCGGCACCACTGCTGGCAATTCGATATCATGTTTCTCACGATATTCTTTACGTATGTTCGCTGTTGGCGTCCATGTCGGGTTTTCGATCTTCTGGCTGATCTGAGTCGTCATCTGCGGCGTTTCCCGACCTACCCGTCCAATACCGATAGGAAAAACATGCATATGATCGCTGTCATCTGCAGGAAAATAATATAAACGCAGCTCAGCCAGGTTGATCACAATTCCCTCGCGTTGAACATCAGGTAAAATCAGCTGAGTCGGAATCGTCAGCAACGTACCCGGAGTCGGCAAAAATGGATCAACTCCTTTGTTGGCCTCCATCACAGCTAAAAAGCCAACATCATATTTATTCGCAATATCTGCCAGGCTTTCACCTTTGTTCACCTGGTAATATTCCATAGTACCGACCAGCTTACTATCTGCATCCGGCCGTTGATATTCAATGGCATTAACTGCCACTGACATCATGCAAGCAATTGAAATAAGTAATGAACGAAACACAAAACGTCTCCATTTCAGATACTACAATTATGGCAAACATTGGGCTGTCATCACTTTCAACAGAATTATTTCTCAAGTTTTAGACATTGCACCAGCGTTCTTTATAAGTGTTCCAAACACCTGCAGCCATTGTAAGCAAACAGAGCTTTCAGTTCGTCATCACAAAGTCAAATATACCACTCTGAAATGACTCACCACCTTCACGATACCTTTTGTTGATTGATATACACTAAATCAGAGATGCTAATTGAGATTTACAAAATGAACGTATTATCTTCATTCAATATGGATCGGCATCAGCGAGTGGTGATAGATACAACCAGCCAGCAGTGGTTGGCCTCTCCGTCCGCTGGCGTATGGCGGATCCCACTTGAACGGGAAGCAGCAGAAAGTGGCCAGGTTACCAGCCTCGTTCGCTATGAACCGGATACCCATTTCTCAGCCCACTACCACCCTAACGGGGAAGAGATTTTTGTTATCGACGGGCTGTTTCAAGATGAACAGGGGGACTACCCTGCCGGTACGTATATCCGAAACCCTCCGGGGTCATTCCACGCTCCCGGTAGCGACACCGGATGTTTGCTCTACGTAAAGCTCAATATGTTTCCCGAAAACGACAGCGAGACTTTTCGGCTAGATACTCATAATGCCAACTGGCAGCCGGGAATGACCCAAGGTGTATTTATCCTGCCACTGCACGGTTTCAGTGGCGAACAAACAATGATGCAAAAATGGCAATCTAACACATTTATCCCACCCCACCAGCATGATGGCGGAGAAGAAATATTTATTCTATCGGGTGAATTTTATGATGAGCTGGGTGAATATGAAAAAGGCACCTGGATCCGAAACCAGGCAGGAAGTACCCACCAGCCAGCCACAAGGGAAGGCTGTCTCATGCTGGTTAAAACAGGGCACTTCTAGCTGGCAAACTCAATACCTACAGCACGAAACCGGACATCAGCATTCTCATAGTCACCACTACTCTGCTGGTAGTACTCTGCGGGCATCCGCTCATCGAGCCCCGCAGACTTCAGCTTTTTCAATTCATCACGGGTCAGAATGACATAATCAAGGTGTTCATCCAGCAACTGCTTGAGAGAATCGATACTGAGTTCGTCGTCTCTGACGAGCACCTTCAGCTTGCCGGTCACCACTGAGAGAGGTAACCGCAGCTCCCGTACAAGTAACTTTCGGTTGCCAACCGGGCGAGCCGCCTTAGAACGAAGACTATGCTCAAAAATCTGCTCCCAATCAGCTTTCCCACTTCGGGTAACCAGGTGGTGGCGGTAACAGTAATAACTTTCAAAAAATTGCCTCAGAAAGTGATAACGCTCCGCATAGGCCTCAAGGTAGATATGCTGCAACTCTAAGTTAGCATGAAAATCATGTAGATCTGTCATAAATTAATTCAATTGTCGGGAACAGGAGCGGTTATATCTCCAAACCGCCATCTTCCCGATAAAGACGTTATAAGTTGAACCGTACTCCAACGGCACCTTCCACTTCCATACTGGACTCTTTCTGCATATACCAAGTTACACCAGCTTCTGCATACAAATGTAAAGAATGGTAAGGCAATACAATACCAACACCACCTCTTGGCCCCCACTGGTGTTCACTGTCATCAACCCATTGAATACCGGTAAAACCATAAAATGGTGAATATAGAGTATTTTGGGCCATATCACTGACATTCCAGATCGCATCAGCTGAAAAACTCAAGGTATTTAGACCAACGGCAAACTGGTAATCATCACGATACTGTACTGTTAGCCCAGACGTCGGGCTGCCAAGATAAACACCGGCAGTAAGAGGGGAACTCAGTGCTGCAGCCTGCATAGGCAAGGCTAAAAGAGTTGAAATCAAAATAGCTTTTTTAAACATTCATAATCCCTGAACTAAGCGATAAATTTTGCTCCGCGCCGAAACATACCGCCTTTATCACTAAAATCAAAGTGCAATCTAATGAAATTTTTCACCAATTTTTCAGGTCTCTTCATATTACATACTTATATAACAAGCAAAATGACACTGTAATCAAAGGAAGACTATGCTCATCAAGAAGACACCGAGCTGGACACTAAACGACAACGAAGCCACTCCTGAATCAGTATACCTGCAACGCCGTGATATCTTAAAAAAGCTTGGCATCACCCTCGTTGGTTTACCTGTAGCAACCCAAGCAAATGCCGGCTTATTCGATGCCTTTACTAGTGGTAAGAAAGTGGAGACCAAAGATAGCCGTCGTTCGCTGATAACCCGGCCATCACACTATTCTGATAATCAACTATCACTGACGCCAGAAAACAAAATCCTTCAATACAATAATTTTTACGAATTTGGAACCGATAAGTCAGATCCTGCTGTGCGTGCTGGCAACTTCAAAACGAATCCGTGGAACATTGAAGTTGGCGGGCTGGTTAACAAACCTTTAACTCTGGGTTATGAAGATATCTTCTCCACATTCACTCTGGAAGAGCGGATATACCGGTTACGCTGCGTTGAAGCCTGGTCGATGAATATTCCCTGGATTGGTTTTCCCCTGGCTGAACTCCTGAAAAAGGCCGCCCCTAACAGCCGGGCAAAATATGTTGCTTTCGAAACCCTCTACGCCCCCAAACAAATGCCAGGTCAGGCATCCCGCCGTCTGGGTGGTGGAATTGACTATCCTTATGTGGAAGGGCTGCGGCTGGCTGAAGCCATGCATCCGCTAACACTTATATCAGTCGGCCTGTACGGAAAAACGCTGGCGCCTCAAAACGGTGCCCCACTACGCCTGGTTGTTCCCTGGAAATATGGCTTCAAGAGCATCAAGTCTATTGTGAAAATCACCCTCACAGACAAAGAACCACCTACGACCTGGAACCTGCTGGCACCCAATGAATATGGCTTCTATGCCAATGTGAATCCAAAAGTCGACCATCCTCGGTGGAGTCAGGCCAGTGAACGATTTATAGGGGAAGGCAGCCTGTTCAGCAGCCGGCGTCAGCCCACAAACATGTTCAACGGTTATGCCGACGAGGTTGCGAGCCTCTACAAGGGCATGGATTTGAGGAAGCACTACTGATGAAATTAACGCCAAAATATATCTTCGCTATTAAGATGATCATCCACCTGTTATCCCTCAGCTTTGTCGGTTTGTTAGTGTTTCAGACCTTAAGCGGCGGTCTGGGAGCCGATCCGGCTCAGGGGATCAGCCACTACACGGGGAAAGCTGCGCTCAATACTCTGATAATCACCTCGCTGATCTCCCCTCTTGCTAAATTTTTTCGGCAAGGCAGATTGATTAAAGTCCGGCGACTGATCGGATTATACAGTTTCTTCTGGGCAGTACTGCACCTGCTTGGCTACCTGGCACTAGATCTCAACTTTAACTGGCCGCTACTTGCCAGTGAACTTGCTTCGCGTCCCTACTTGACCCTTGGAGCTGCAAGTTGGCTGATCCTGTTGGTGCTGACAGTAACATCTCCGCAAAAAATCCAGCGCCGACTCGGCTCTCGCTGGCAAAAACTACATAACTGGATTTATCTCGCCCTGATTCTAAGTCCTATACACTACTACTGGTCAGTAAAATCCGGACTAACTGAACCCGTCTTGTATATCCTGGCGACGCTCATCCTGCTTAGTTTACGCTACAAGACATTCATGCGCTGGCTGCCGGCATTTTTTGCCCTCAGCCGCACGACTTCACCTCGCTCATAATTATTAAACCATTCAATATTTGTGAAAAGGCCCAAATAATGGGGCTTTTTTGATCACTAAATCATTGAATAATCATAAGGCAAACATATTTTTCTGATACGATGAACTATCTGTAATAAGATAGCGTTGGCCTGAACCTATTTATATCGCAAATTCAATCAGGCTGAGCTAGTTGTGTTATGAGGCTTTTCATCCTTGGTCAGTGATCTCCTTTCAGTCAGTATCCATCATTTTCAGTCTGACTGTTTGCAGCTATGTGAACACCATTACCCGACGGTACATAACCGTGGAATGCGTGAATATCACATGGGCAGAGCTTTATGCCGCCGTATCATTTCGACGCTGAATCAAGCAGACATTCCAGCTAAACTGCAACTGTGCCCAAGCGAGGAAGAGCACGACCAAACGGTTTTCGCTATCGAAACCCCCCAGTTCATCATCTGGCTCGTTGCTCATCGTCTGGACAGTGCCAACCTTGCCAGACGTGATGCCCTGCTTCAGTTAATAAATACCGCCGTAAAGCAAACAGCCTCAAACAAACAACATCACTTACTCATTGTTTCCGATCATTGGTTTGACCGCAGCAAAGCCAGCAAAGAGATACCAGCATGGTGGCTCGGACAACTGCCGGACAATTGCAATGAATACCTCGCCGATGGTATCCGCCTTCAGGCATGTGCCCATACGCTGCCACAAAGCCTGAAGCAGAAATATTCCCTGACCGAAGGGCTGCATGAAGTACATCACCCGCTCAAGCGGCACAGCAATGGCAAAGTTGTCCACCGCTACATTCTGCTAACCGCTTACTACTATCTGAATCAACCTGAGCAATAATGTAGCCTTTTCAGCGATACTGATAGGACCACTCATAAATCCACTATTGGCATTAAAATAAAGTGATCATATCGATACCCTCTTTCAAGGTACATCCGATACTATAGCTCCCTGTTTATTTGTCACCAGAACTCACTTTCATGCCAGAAATCAGCCAAGCACCACATTTGTCACTGCGGGATGACGCCATTTTCCGACTCTTCATCCGCTACACAATGCCAACCATTGCGGCCATGCTGGTTACTGGTATTTACGTTGCGATCGACGGCATGTTTGTCGGTCATTTCATCGGAGAAAACGGCCTTGCCGGGATCATGCTTGGCTACCCTATCGGATCGATCCTTTATGCACTGGGTGCGATGGTCGGTATGGGAGCCTCAGCCCTGGTCTCAATAAAGCTCGGCGAAGGACATACAGACCAGGCCAAAATTATTGTTGGAAACGCCCTTTCACTCTGCCTGATTATTTCCCTGATAGGCTGCAGCTTAGGCATTCTTTTCGCTGATGATGTTCTGCGCTGGCTGGGCGCGGAAGGTGAGATCTTCCAAATGGCATCAGATTACCTGTTCTGGTACTTCGCTCTGGGTGTATTTCCGGTTGTCTCTATGGCGTTTTCATCGCTGTTACGAAATGACGGTGAGCCTAACCGAGTCACTTGGATCATGATTTTCGGCGGTGTGCTTAACGTAGCTCTCGACTGGGTATTTATCGTCGTCATTCCGTGGGAGCTGACCGGAGCGGCCATCGCCACCATGCTGTCACAAGCCGCAACCACACTACTCTGTCTACAACATTTTTTCGGTAACAAAACCCGCCTGAAAATCAGCTGGCAAACCCTCAGATTACATTGGGACAGCGTAAAACAAATCAGCAGACTAGGTCTTTCCAGCCTGCTGATGTACCTGTATTTATCGGTAGTACTGACTCTGCATAATAAAGCCTTCCTTTGGGTAGGAAGTGCCATTCATGTCGCCGCTTACGGCATCGTCAGCTATACCGAAGCTTTCTTCTACCTGATATTTGAAGGAATTGCCCTTGGTATCCAGCCGATTACCAGCTACAACACCGGAGCCGGACAGACTGAGCGAGTGCTCAAAGCCCGCAATATGGCCTTTGCCGCCACCTTACTGGTGGCTCTAAGTGGTGTCGCTTTCCTTTACGGCTTCCCTGACTATGTGGTTTACCTCTTTGCCGGAAATAACCCGACCCTGCTGCCAGAGGCCGTAAACGGCATGTATCTTTATTTCTGGGGGCTTCCGATGGAGGGCTTATTGCTGGTAGGTGCGACCTATTTCCAGTCAGTAAATAAAGCAAGAGAAGCTTCGTTCCTGACCGGAGGCAAGCTCATTCTCATTACCCTGTTCATCTTCACCCTGGCCAAATTCGTCGGCGTTAACGGAGTCTGGATTGCATTGCCACTTTGCAGCTCAGCATTAACCGCCTGGATGCTTTTCACCTTAGGGTATAACAAGAAAAATTCACCAAACTGATAAAAACAGCAGCAAGCAAACGATTAACAGCACCTTTAGGTGCTGTTTTCTTATCCGGAATACGATTTACTACTAGTCGAAAAGTGATGGTTATCACAATTACATTGGCCAATACTGCAATACACATTTCCTGCTCAAATTCAGAGGGTATGATCGAACACCTGTATCAATTAAGTGATTGTCTTCAATGTTTAAGAAAACACTTCTCGCTGTCTCCCTTGCAGCAACCTCGCTCGCCAGCACTTCAGCTTTAGCCTTGGAAAAAGTCGACCTGCTAATCAAAAATGCCACCGTTCTGACAATGAATCAGGAAAACACTGTCTATAACAACGGCCTGGTGGTAGTAAAAGAGAACAAAATTTTCGCCGTGACTAACGGCTCAAACATCAAAGACTACATCGCCGCCAAAACCATTGATGCTGATGGCGACATTGTGATGCCGGGGCTGATAAACACGCATACCCATGTCTCAATGACCGTCTTCCGCTCACTGGCCGATGATGTGCCTGATCGCCTGCACCGTTATATTTTCCCGCTTGAAAAGAAACTGGTATCCCGCGATATGGTTCGCATCGGAGCTCAATTGGGTAACGTGGAAATGGTCAAAGGCGGTGTCACAACGTATGCCGACATGTATTATTTTGAAGATGAAGTCGCTAAAACCGTAGATACCATAGGTATGCGTGCCGTTCTGGGTGAAACCGTCATCAAGTTCCCGGTCGCTGACGCAGCCAATGCCGATGAAGGCATTAAATACGCGCTTAACTTTATTGAACAATACAAAGATCACCCGCGCATTACCCCGGCTTTCGCTCCTCACGCGCCTTACACCAACACCACAGAAGCCCTGCAGAAAATCACTGAGCTTTCACTTAAACATGATGTGCCGGTGATGATCCACCTTGCTGAATCTGAACGTGAAAACCTGGTCATTGCAGAACGAAGCGGCGGTAAAACACCGGTTGAATACATGGCAGATATCGGCGCACTGACCCCTAAGCTGGTTGGCGCGCATATGATAAATGTCGACGACAATGACATTGCCCTGCTGAAAAAGCATGATGTCGGCATTGCCCATAACATGAGTGCCAACATCAAATCAGCCAAAGGTGTTTCCCCGGCCCTGAAAATGTTCGATGACGGGTTGCGTATCGGTCTGGGTACAGACGGCCCGATGTCCGGCAATACCCTGAGTACCATTGATGAATTTAACCAGGTTGCCAAAGTGCACAAGTTGGTCAACAAAGACCGTGCAGCCATGCCACCGATGAAAGTGATCGAAATGGCGACGATTGGCGCAGCTCGGGCCCTGCATATGGAAAACACTATCGGTTCACTGGAAGCTGGCAAATTGGCAGATATCATAGTGATCGACACCAAAGCTCCGAATATGGTGCCGGTTTATAACCCGTATTCGGCGCTTGTCTATTCAGCTTACGCATCAAATGTTAAACATACGATTGTTGACGGAAAGTTGCTGATGGAAAACCGTAACATACTGACCGTTGATGAAGATGCTATTCGTGAGGAAGCACTGAAATTCAGCAACAAAGTCCGAAAGGCTGTCGTAGAAAGCGGCGAAGTCGTGCAGTAACTAACCCTGCCCTCAACTGAAACTTACCCAACAAAAAAACGCCAGTATTCATACTGGCGTTTTCATTATCGACTATTTTGCTTTATTTTTTGCCTGAATAACCAACACAATGCCCTCAACCCGAATCACTTCAACCAGCGTTCCCGCTTCGAGCGGTTCATCGGCTTTTGCCAGCCACGACGTATCTCCCATCCGGATCCGTCCCTGACCTAACGGGAAAGGCGCATCAAGTACACAGGTTTGCCCGACCATCTGTTCATTACGCTTATTCAGTGTGCTCTCCTGATCATCAGCCCGATCTATACGGTGCTGGTAGCGCCACCAAATCCAGGTAGAAAACAGCGCAAACACTGCAAAGGTTAACCATTGCAAAGACCAACTCATCGGGACAAAGGTCATAATAAGCCCGACAAGCAGTGCTGATATTCCCAACCAAAGCAAATACCCAGCCGTTCCCAGCAACTCAAGAAGCAATAGCACAAGGCCCAATGCTAGCCAGTGCCAGAAATTCATCTGCTCAAGCAGTTCGATCATTCTTTCGATCCTTTGCTCACTGATACGGCCTGCTTAGGCTGATTAAGCAACTCCGCGATACCAGCAACCGACCCCATCAGACCTGTTGCGTCTAACGGCAACATAATGACTTTACCATTTTCAGACTGACCAATGGCCTTCAATGCTTCGGTATAGCCTTGGGCAATAAAGTAATTAACCGCCTGCAAATCACCTTTTGCGATGGCTTCCGATACCATTGCTGTTGCACGCGCCTCTGCCTCCGCGGCCCTTTCACGGGCTTCGGCCTGAAGAATTGCGGCCTGCTTATCACCTTCAGCACGCAAAATTTCGGACTGCTTATGACCTTCAGCCCGTAAAATTTCAGCCTGACGAACACCTTCCGCTTCCAGTACCTCGGCTCGCTTATTACGTTCAGCCTTCATCTGCGCGTTCATTGCCGCAGTAAGGTCCGCTGGCGGCTGCACATCTCTGATTTCTATACGAGTAACTTTTACACCCCAAGGGTTGGTAGCCTGATCAACAATACCTAATAACTGACTGTTAATTCTGTCACGCTGTGAAAGCATTTCATCCAGTTCCATCGAGCCCAGCACAGTACGAATGTTAGTCAAGGTTAAGTTACGAATTGCATGCTCCAGATCGTTCACTTCGTAAGCCGCTTTCGCAGCGTCGACAACCTGAACGAAGCAGACTGCATCAATCGTTACATTAGCGTTATCGCGTGAGATAACCTCCTGTGCAGGGATATCAAGCACTCGTTCCATCATATTGATTTTATTGCCAATACGGTCAACGAACGGCACAATCAAATTTAACCCCGGTCGTAATGTTTTGGTATAGCGACCAAAACGCTCAACCGTCCACTCATTCCCTTGAGCAACCGTTTTAATCGCCGAGGCAATCAACACTATGGCAACAACAAGAAATACTCCAACTGTAATTAACGTATCGTATGGCATTTCGCCCTCCATAATAAACACCGCGCATATTCAACTAGAGTACACCAAGCCATTGAATATTCATATAAATGAAAACATCCGCCGAAGCGGATGTTGTTTAATCTCAAATTTGTCAGGTTAGAGCCGGAACTGCCCTAGCAAGCGCTCTAATTGCTGACATTGCCGGGCTAGCGTATCGAAAGCCTGCCCTGTTGCTTCAACGTTACCGACCATCTCTTCACTCATATCAGCGATAACCTGGACATTGGTATTGATGCCATCACTTACCTGACTTTGCTGAGTGGCAGCGGCAGCAATCTGAACGTTCATATCATTAATAACATTAATTGAATGACTAATCGCATCAATTGATTCCGTTGCCGTCTGAGCCTGAACAACAGTTGTGTTACCACAGGTGCGGCTACTCTCCATAGCTTGAACCGCAGCCTTTGCTCCATTTTGCAAGCGCTCAATCATCACCTGGATCTCACCGGTACTTGTCTGAGTCTTGCTCGCCAGAGTTCGTACTTCATCAGCCACAACGGCAAAACCACGCCCCTGATCCCCGGCACGGGCTGCTTCAATCGCAGCATTCAATGCCAATAAATTGGTTTGATCAGCAATACCGCGAATCACATCAAGAATGGAGGCAATATTTCCGACATCCTGCTCAAGATTACCAATCACACCGCTAGCTGATTCAATCTCATCCGCTAATTGATAAATAGAGGCAACCGTACTTCCAAGCACTTCCTTTGCGGTTTCCGAGCCCGTACTGGCGCTCTGGCTCGCGGCTGCCGCTTCATTGGCATGTGAACTTACATCATCACTGGTGGTACTCATTTCATGAACAGCTGTTGCCACAAGCGTACTCTCTTTACGCTGTTTCACGGCATTCTTTACCACGCCTTCAGTCTGAATATGAATTTGCCGAGTCTCATCCTGTACCGCCTTCATCGTCACCGCGACTTCAGAAATCGTACGGTGAATCTTTGAAACAAACTCATTAAACGAACCCGCTAGCTGACCAACTTCATCCCGGCTTTCGACATCAATCCGCTGAGTCAAATCACCATCTCCGGTTGCAATATCATTCATTGCTCCAGATAAACGTTTAATAGGTGCAATCACCAAGCCTGATACCCCCCATGAAATCAACAGTGAAATCACGATTGTCGATATCAGACCAATTTGAAGAATACGGGTAGCCATTGCCAACTGATGGTCTATATGTGCTTTGAGCGCCGCCTGTGATGTCTGTATCTCATGACGAAACGCCTTAACAAACCCTCGCAGCTCATCAAACTCGCGTTCAATAACTTTCTGGTTTTCTTCATAGTAATCTTCTGCTGACTCAGGCTTATCGATCATGATGCGGTAATGCGCAACCCAACGATTATAGGCCATCTCCAATTTCAACAGTCTTTGACGGTTACTTTCATCAAGAAAGCCAATATCAATTAAACGCTTCGGTGACAGCAGGCGCGGCAGTGCCTTGGGAACGTCATCATAAAATTCTTCCTGGAAATACCGTAACCGTTCAGGGTTGTACTGAGATAAGATCACCCCTTGCCCGGCAGCAATGATCTGGTACATATCTCGATAACCATCATCCAGCTCTTCCTCGACTGGCAGCACCTCATCAGTCAGCAACTTTCCTGCCTTGGCCTGATCATGGGAAACAACGGTTATAACCGTAAACAATGCTGTAAATAAAATAATCACAAGAACAACTGGCGAAAAGAACTTCCACCGAAAGGTAAGATTTTTAAACCACTGCATATTAACTTCCCGCATGGTTGAACACTATTGCATATAGAGCACAACCATAGCGATTCTGACTTTCCCCATCCAATGAAAAAGTCAGCAACATTATGATTTAATTATTAAAAATCGACTCATTCCACTTATTTACATTAACTAGGTTAGCTATGGGTCAATAGCGCCACAACATTACCTTTTTAGTTATATAAAACGTTATCGATATAACCATTAGTGACAATTCAATCAAATTAATGTACTTCGCAATATCAATAATCGAACAAAGTGTAATAAACGACTTAAAGCAAAATAGGTTGGTTGGTAATATTTGTATTTCCCCCCAAAAAGGCGTTAAATGAATAAAAGATAGCAAATACAAATAGTTCGAGTTTTGAAGGGATTTTCAAAATGAGTACGTCCAGCTTATCCATCCTGCTCGCTTTTTTTATCTTTCTGCTGGCGGCCATAATCACCAAACCCATGGCGAAAATCACCAAAATTCCGCATTCCATTTTGTTGATACTCACCGGGATGCTACTGCATTCAATTCAGCCTCATATTTCCCTGCCGCTTGATGCCCTGAAAACCAAAGAATTCGCCCACGACATTATTCTGCTCATCCTACTGCCAACCCTGGTCTTTGAAACTGCTTACAACCTGGATATCCGTAAACTTATAGCAAACCGGCTTCCTATTTTTGTGCTTGCCTTACCCGGCGTACTAATTTCAACGCTTGTCGTTGCTCTGCTTGTCTATGGGCTAACTCCCCTCGACATACAAGTTTCACTGCTGCTTGGTGCTATCCTGAGTGCCACTGACCCCAGTGCGGTAATTTCTGCCTTCCGTCAACTTGGAGCCCCCAAAGACTTAATCATGTTGGTTGAAGGAGAAAGCCTGTTCAACGACGCAACTGCTATTACCCTGACCAAAATCCTCATCGTTGTTTTTGCCCTAGGGACGGGTGTAAGCTCAACTCTTTGGTATGGCTGCTACCTTTTCCTGCTCACGCTTGGCGGCGGCATTGTATGTGGCTGGCTCCTTGCGCGCGGTTTGCTCTTGCTGTGGAAAAAATTGCCCGATGATCCTTTTCTCGAAATCAGTCTGAGCTTGCTTCTGGCCTTTGGCTGCTATTTATTTGCTGAAGAGGTACTGCATGCCAGTGGTATAGTGGCAACGACTACAGCAGGGATCACCCTTGCGATGAATACACCTCTACCAATTTCCCGACACTCACAACAATACCTCAACCACTTTTGGTCTTATCTCTCATTCATTGCCACTGCCAGTGTTTTTCTCATTGTCGGACTGTGGGTAGACTTGAGCCTGATATGGGAAAATGCAGAAATTTCACTCATCGTCCTTATCACTTTATGGCTTTCACGGGCCCTTATCGCCTATGTCCTTCTTCCGCAAATTGGCCGCATACAAAGACAAAATAAGGTGACACCAATTGAGTACCGTCATCTGGTTTTCATTGGCGGAATGCGAGGAGCTGTTACCATGGCATTAGCGATGGGACTGGTTACCCTCCTCGGCAATGAAAACCTGTTATCCATCGCCATTAATGTCGTCTTTTTCTCTACCCTGATTCAAGGCCTGCTCATTAATCCGCTAACGTCTCACCTATGCCTGAAAGAGCAAGATATCAACGACAAGATTGCGACTGCTGAGATGACTTTATCGACACTCCAACATGGCCAAAAAGCCCTTGAGCCCTTGTTACGTTCACAATTTTCTCAAAACAACGCCCCAAAAGAACTGTCCGAACGCCTTACCCCATTAATCGAAGCGCAAGAAAAGCAACTCCACCATTGGTTTAATGCCGAAATAGGGCCAATAGGACAGTGGAACCGATTAATGCTGCGAAGCTCCAGTTTAGAAATAGGCTTTTTGTACCAACTATTTGACCAAGGACTGATCAGTACCGCCATCTACGAAGAGTTAAAAAACTCGTTAGACGAACAGATGGAAGCCATCCGCCACCAATATGCAAGGCCGCATTTCTCAATCCTTCCGCAAAGAATGAGTTCTGTATTCCAGCGAGCGCACGCTTATTTTCATAAAAAACCACACCACCTTATCGATCAGGAATACGAGATAGCGCTTGCCCGAACGATCAGCTGTAACAGTGTCCTGACAGAGCTTAAAAAATGGACAGACGAAGAACAAATTCCTGTTGCCGTATCGAAAAACGTAGAAAAAATTTGGCTTGGGTGGTTAGAAAGCTGTGCAGATAAAATGCAAGCTATTGAGCAGCAACACCCGGATAACGCAAGAAGGATACAAAGAAAGCTGCTGGTTAGCTATCTGCTCCAGGCCGAAAATGATCATTTAGAACAGTATATACAGCAGTACCTGATATCAGAAGACGATGCAGATAAAATAAAAGACACGCTAAAATCCCAACAGGGTTAATTCATTATCTCCACAAGAAGCTGACAAGCAGATCCAATTTTTGCGGGTTTGTATGCACATACTCTTCCGGGTGCGTTATCATCTCCGCCATCGTTTCTGATTTGAGTACTCTTGATTCATGTACCAGCAAACCCTGAAAAACACTTTCGGCTTTGACACACTTCGTCCCGGTCAGGAAAACGTTATCACACGAATTTTAAATGGCGAATCGGCGACTGCAATTTTTCCGACCGGTTCGGGGAAATCGCTTTGCTACCAGCTACCAGCTGTCCAGCTTCCCCATCTGACTTTAGTGATCTCGCCGTTGCTGGCCCTGATGAAAGATCAGCTCGATTTTCTTCGTAGCAAAAATATTCCTGCAGCTTCAATAGATTCCAGTCAAAGCTGGGATGAAAGCCAGCAAGTTATGCAGGGCGTAAGAAATGGTGAAATTAAAGTACTTATGATTTCAGTTGAGCGCCTGAACAACGAACGTTTCCGTCACTTTATTTCGCAGGTACCCATTTCGCTACTTGTTGTCGATGAGGCACACTGTATCTCTGAGTGGGGACATAACTTCCGTCCCGACTACCTCAAACTACCCCATCACCGCCAGTGGCTGAAGATCCCACAAGTCCTACTGCTAACCGCAACAGCCACACCTGCGGTAATCGAAGACATGAGCCGCAAGTTCGACATTGAGCAAAGCAATGTCGTGATCACTGGCTTCTATCGCCAGAACCTCGATCTTGCTATCGCGCCAACAGCCGAGACTGACAAACAACAAGCAATCCTGTCACAGCTGGAGCAAAATCCGCAGCAGCCAACCATTGTTTACGTCACCTTACAGAAAACCGCCGAGAACCTGGCAAGCTGGCTCAACCAGCACGGCTACCGCGCCCTGGCCTACCATGCCGGTATGGACAGCGAACAACGCCAGCAGATCCAGCAGGCATTCATGGCCGGACAGCACCACTGCATTATCGCAACTATCGCTTTCGGCATGGGGATCGACAAAGCAGATATCCGCCGTGTCATTCACTTCGATTTACCCAAATCAATTGAAAACTACAGTCAGGAAATTGGACGGGCCGGACGTGATGGTTTTTCTTCCCAATGTACCGTGCTGGCTAATAAGTCCGGCCTAAACGTTCTAGAAAATTTTGTCTACGGCGATACGCCGGATAAAGAAGCCATCGAATATGTGCTATCCCAAATCCAGGCCAGTCCCGGACAATGGGAAGTCATGCTGCCACGTCTGTCTAAAGACAGTAATATTCGCCTGTTGCCGCTAAAAACCTTACTTGTCTATCTTGAGATGCAACAGCTCATTGAAGCGCAGTATACCTATTTTGCTAATTACCGCTTCAAGCTAATCAAAGATCAACAAGCAATAATTGACCAGTTCCAAAGCGAGCGCCGCCAATTCGTCAGCCAGATCTTTGCATGCTCACCGAAGGCCAGAACCTGGCATACTGTCGATTTCGATGCCCTGTGGCAAGGTTGTCAGGCTGAACGTAAACGTGTCGTTGCTGCGATTGACTACTTCAGCGAGAAAGGCTGGATCGAGCTGGAAAGTAAACAAATGACCGATGTCTACCGAGTGCCTAACTCGCACTTCGACATCCCGGAAGTCGCAACATACCTCTATGAGCTATTCCAGCAAAAAGAGAACAGCGAGATTGAGCGGATCACACAAATGCTAAGCTTTTTCGAAAGCAACCAGTGCCTGAGCCACACCCTTGCCAGCTATTTTGCTGATACCAACGCCCCAGAACAATGCGGCCATTGCTCTGTCTGTCGAGGACAGATTGCAGAACTGCATGGCAGTGAACAGTTACCCGAGATCTCCGTCAATACCCTCAAAGCATGGTGTGACCCATTCATCTCTGCCTGCCCGACTCCGCCTTCACCCGCAGCGGTAACCCGTTTTTTAAACGGTATAACCTCACCACTTAACACCAAGGTAAAGGCGCGACAAATGAATGGCTTTGCCCAACTTGAGGCCTATCCGTTTCGCAACACCCAGGAGTTGGTGTCTTCCGTTTACCCGGAACTCACCTAACCATACCCTGTTAACTATAAATTCTGATTCTATTCACAGAGCATCAAGCTCTGTGTCTCGATGACGGAAAACTCACTTTTCATCATTAATAAATAGCGATCTTTATCACGAAGTTTTAAAATACTTTCATAATATCAATGGGAATAGAGTTATAGCCATGTCAAACGAAGATCAAAACTACCAAACATGTGAAGCCTGCGGCGTATCAGCAGAAATGGGCTTTATCATCAAAGAAGGTGATGATGTTGCTGAAGTACAAATTTTTGCGAACGGTAAAGATGCGCTTACAGCAGAGCTGAACAACTACCTTGCTCTTGCAAAAGAAGTAAATAAGAACTTCAAGCATGAAGTCACTCCTCTGGAAGAAAACAGTCAGGAGCTAACAGCACGAATCCAATTTGAATGCAGTGCTGAAAAACTGATTTTTGAACTAAAGAGCCGCTCTCTAGCGAAATAGTGAGTAATGGAATAAGCACCTTGCTTCCAGCATTCACACTATCAATGTTGGTGTAATTTCCATACAAAATGCTTAATTCGAGAAAAGCCAATTCCTTTCTGGAATTGGCTTTTTAATCGCTTCAACTAACTATATTCACCTCTGGCACATTAAAAATCCATTAAAAAAGCATGAAAAACCAGTTAACTGGTCTGATATGCAAAGTTATTTCTTTATGGTTAGTATAAAACTATAGGCACATGGATGCGCTAAGCGAATTTTTTCTGGAAATACTCCGCATTTTGTATGAAAATAACAGCACATTATGAATCACAGGGCACATGGTATTCATGAGAATACCGTGAATGAAAAGGAATAGTTCAATGAAGAGTAATAAAGCAAAAGTGATCGCAAACTGGAAACCAACCAACGCTCGCGAAGCTGCCGCAATGAAAGAATTGTTAATGCAAGAAATGGGTGTAGCACCAGAGCATCATCAAGGCGGTACTGGCAAGCTGGCTCCAAACTCAGGCCGAGTGATTCGTTAAGTTAAGCATTTGGTTTCTAAGTAATAATTTTCCCCCTTTGTTACTGACAGAGACCAGACACTTAAAACTGGTTAAAGATAATTCCTGCTCTTTCCAGCAATAATTATTGCTTACAACCAGTTATCAACAAAAAAGCCGTGTCGAGGTAATCGACACGGCTTTTTTAAGCCATTTCTAGCCAAATAACCTGCTGTTTATTGCTGTTTTTCAAGCTTATTCCAACGGACTTTACCATTGGACTCAAAATCATTCTCTGGCCCACATTCCAATATAATCTCACCAACCACCAATACAGCTCCTACTGAGTACTCTTTTCCATCGTAAAAACACACCCGCTGATTCTGCACCATTGGTTGCAAAGTGATCTCAGGCTTGCTTGTCACCGACACTTCCTTTGCCAAAACTACTGAAGAAAATGTCCCCATAACAAGGCCCGAACATGCCAAAGCTAGAATAGCTCTCTTTGTAAACTTCATCTTACCCTCGTAAACCAGATCAACTAACAGAATAGTATGCGATCTGGCTACCTTAAAAAACGACTTAACCTCTTCCGTGGTACAAAGATCAGCGTTTACTCGATACTTCTTTACTTTGGCCTATCTTCAGGATTTAACCGATACCATTCTTCAAGTAGTTCCCAACCATATACAATTTCCACTTGCATATGCATAACAATGGAAAATATAAATACAGCAACATAAGCAATGTTTACCCATAACATCACCTTAAATCGCTGTCTTTTATCAAAAACACCAATCGCAACACCAATGATTACAAATGGATAGCAAGCCAACATAATAAAAATCACAACCAAATAATTGGATATCACCATCGGGGCCATCAAAAATCCCTTATTCTATTTACACATTCACCTTTTGTTTATTACATCATAAGGCTCACACCTTCTATAGCTGACCCATTACCTAATAACTCAGCCTAATCACTTATTGCGAGTCATTTCATGAAATCACTAATAGCAAGACAGAACATTTCAGTCGATTCCTGATGTGCTGCGTGATCCACAAAAGGAATATTCATAAATTTTGAACCATCAATCCGCTGAAGAATCTCCACAGCCTCTGATAAGGAAAACAGCTCATCCTCATCTCCTCTTGCAATCAGGACTGGCAACGAATATTGCAGACATCTTCTTTAGGATACCCGGTAGCGCCCTGATCTAACCAAACACCAACAACTTCTTTTACTAACCGATCAAAATCTGGCTGTGAATTAACTTCCTCATAGTATTTAACCGAATCTGGATATATTTCTGACCAAAATTCACTCGTTAAACCACTGAGTAAAGAGATAGATGGATCATCAGGCTCAAGTCACCACTGCGAACCAAGGGCAATTAACTTCTTAATATTATTCTTAGAATTAGCTGTCATACGATAACCCACAATCCCACCATCACTAAAAACAAGCACTGTGACAGTAGAAACATCCAGGTGTGCCAAGACTGCTTCGACATCTTGCTGATAGCGGGCATAGCTCATATCATCCGCCCCCATCGTCGACTTCCCATGACCTCTAAGATCAATACCGATAAACAGAGACGTTGCGGGAATCCTCTCTATTAAGGCATTAAAATCAACCATAGAGCCAAGCCCACCATGCAAAAACAATATCGCTTCTCCATGAGGATCCCCAGCCGTTTCAAAGTAAATGTTCGCATCACCGATAGAAAGTTAATTCCCAGAAATATGTGTAAAGCCAGCCACAAACCTCCAATCTTAAAAATTAAGATTCCAATCAGACAAGCAAAATATTAACACCTCGTTACTTTCACCATCCATTCTTAATAATTACGAGATAATTCCCATGAACATCAAATTAATACAACTGATAACGTTACATATTAACAACATTAAAAATGCCGCATTAAGCTTAATTAATGCGGCTTTGGATACATATCCATTGATAGCTGACTATTTATTCCAACAAATATCGTTATAAATTAAATCATCATCACTTGGCCAACCAATAATATCGAGCCAAAAGCAAGTAAGAAAGCAACAATCGGGAATACAAACTTCACCCACTTGTTGAACTGAATATCAAGCATCTGAAGAGTAACTAAAACCAAACCAGTGGGCGCTAAAAATAGCATTGCATACTGACCCCAATTATACGCTGAAACAACAATATCTCTAGGGATCATTACCGTATCAGCCAATGGCGCCATAATAGGCATGGATAATACAGCCAACCCTGAAGATGAAGGCACAACTAAACCAAGCAAGAAAAAGATAAACATTTGGGCGACAGCAAACACACTACCATGCATACCCGAAACCAAATCCGATGCATAAGCCAGAATTGTATCTGAGACCATCCCCTGCTCTAGAACTATGTTTACCCCTCTGGCCATACCTATTATTAATGAAACCGCAACTAACTCAGAAGCGCCTTTGGTAAACGCCTCAACCGCTTCTTTTTCATTAAGGCCAGAGATGAAAATGATGATGATAGCAATCGTCAGGAACGATGCCGCCATTTGCGGGAACCACCATCCTGCAAGAGAAACTCCCCAAACCATCAATGGAAAGGCAATAGCAAATAACGTCAGAATAATTTTACGGCGTAAGGTAAAGGGAACATCATCATCCAATTCACCATCTTTCAAAAAACGTGCTCTGAAGGCTTCTCTGTCTGAGTATGTATATGAAAATGCAGGATTATCTTTTATCTTCTGACAGTACCAGTACAAATAACCAATCACAACTGCAGTACCAACAACACAACCGAACGCCCTAACACCTAAACCTTCAGTAAAAGAAATACCTGCAGCATTAGAAGCAATAACAACCGAAAACGGGTTAATCGTTGAGAACGCTGTTCCTATCGATGCGGCAAGAAAAATAGCTCCAACACATACAATCGAATCGTAGCCAAGAGTGAGGAAAATTGGAACAAGAATAGGATAAAAAGCAACAGCCTCTTCTTCCAAACCGCAAGTCGTCCCACCTATTGCCATAACAATAGAAACCATAGCAACGAATAAAAATTCGTTACCTTTTGTCTTTTTTGATAACGCCACTAACCCCGCATCAAACGCGCCAGTTTTATTAATGACACCAATTAAGCCGCCGAGAATTAAAATAAAGACAATAATGTCAGCACCTTCAATTGTCCCTTTAACCATACTTTCTGCTACATCACCAAGACCTTTAGGGGACTGTTCAAGACGATGATAAGTATCTGGGATTGCAATAGGCTTACGAATAGTACCATTTACGAATTGTTCAATATCTATATTAATATTAAGTTTTTCAAGTTCGTCCTGATTTGCAAATACACTCGATACATCCCCCAAAGGGCTCGTTACCAGTAAACTATTTCCTTCTGCGTTATAAGATAATTTGGAATAGGAACCAGCAGGGACAACCCATGTAAGTCCTATCGCCAATAACATAATTATAAATAAAATTGTGAAAGCCGTCGGAAAACGAAATGTTTTTCCCATTTTTTCTGTAATAAGCATAAGACATCCCCAAAGAATTATTTGGTCGAGTAATCATCCTCAAGTCTTATTAAAATATTACTTTACCACATAAATTTATGTCGTTCTGGTCGCAAATAGAATAGCTGAAATATTATTCAGCTATTCAACTAAACAAACAATTAACTTTAAGCAGAGAAAAACTTGTATGTTTTTTTTAATACCAGCGCGCTTATACCAAAAATTGGCATTCCTATAAATATAGCAATAATAAGAGCTTCAACAGATAAAAAAACAAATGAAATCAGTACGTCAGGGTTTGTCAAATCAAGCATTTTCTACCACACCAATAAGTTGCAAGGCAAATGCATCTTATTGGTTTTATCACAAATAATCAATGAGAAGCTTCAACAACTGTCAGCCTCTTTGCTCCACTAAATAGCCAGTGATTGATGATGCTGTACAAAGTCATTTTTTTCGTCACAGTACACTACTGTGTCATGATCACAACGTGCAGCAATTTTCTTTTTCAACTCTCCATACTCTTTTGCCACTTCCGGGTGAGCAACTAAATAATTCCGAAAGCAGATATGCCGGTGAATATTTGAGTCTCCAGAAGCAAAAACATGCAAATGGTAGCTATGGCGCTCACTTCCCTTTTTAAAATAACGGCGACCAGATATGCCAAATTCTCCCTTTCCTTCATATTCAAGTAATTCCAGTTTCTGTGAGACTTGATCAAAATAAAACAGATCATCAACCTCAGCCAGTATATCTATGGTTGGCTTAGCGGAGAGGCCTGGAACTAAAGTGCTCCCAATATGGTGCAGTGTGATTGCCAGTGGGTTTAAGCTCTACTTGATGTGCTCAGATTCACTTTGATATTTCTCTACCCAGCATGGCTTGTAGTCAACCACTTCAATTATTCGATTGCACATCTTTCCTCTCTGCACCATGGCATGAATGACATATATCCATCAAAATTGACGCAGCAATCATATAGACAGAAGCCAGCAAAATCTGTGCGATACGGCCATAAAAGCTCACTTCAATAAGCTTGCTATCAGAGGCAATTATCCCGCCCAGAACGACTAACATTGCCGACATTACACCAGCCCAGATAGGAGCTTTCTCCGGCTGCAAATAAATTCGTGAACTAATCACTAAACTAACCAACGTAATCAGGGTCAATAAAAATAAAAATTGCGGCGTAGTTACCAGTAACTCATACATGATTACCGCCAATAGCCCACCAATTCCATTGGTCATAAGTAGAAACAGGCTAATCTTGATACTTTTTACCGTGGTGATCTGCAATGACAAAATGCCAATAAACACCATAGTCAGGATCGCACCATTAATTTGGAAATAATAGAAATAAACCAACACAGGATAAGCAACGACCACCGCCTTAAAAGCAGCTTGTATCCGCAGTTCTTTTGACATAATTGCTGCCGGTACTGTCTCCTCGGTATTATCCGGTTCAGGGAACAACCAATGCAGTACGGAAAATCCGATAACAGCCAAAACACCGGTCATGACGCCAACTTGTTGAACTCTCATTTGTAGAATTCTCGCTCACTGAATGTACCAATGACCTTGTCATGCGT
>NZ_CANMZV010000032.1 GCF_947502415.1 uncultured Photobacterium sp.
TTTCGAATCGGCTCAATGAATACTGATTGAGTTTCCATTACTAGAAGCTAGTAACGAGAACTCGAATTGACTGTGCCGCTTTCTCACTTTCACTTTTTAATAAAAAGTGAAACAAAAAAGCAATCGAACTATTTCTAGCTCTTGGTCACTCAGTTCATTGATAAATCTTTTTGACTAATCATTTCACGAGTGCCCACACAGATTGCATGGTCAAATTGTTAAAGAACAAACTGACTGGTTAGCGGCTTTAGTTACCGTACCCGTATCAGTGAGGCGGCATTATAAAGACTTCGACAGCATTGGCAATAGGCTTTTTAAAATAAATCATCCTCCAACAAACCAACCGAATAAAATTTACACAAAGCTGTCGTTTATGAATAAATTCACTACAGGAAATTTATCTTACAAACTAGAAGCAAATTAACGCCACGGAGATGACCCAACTAAACCTCAGTAATGAATGTATCCAAAGTAGAAATAATTAAGCGCCTGATTTATTTCTAAAAGCAGGCGCTTTACATGCCCCTCAACACAATCGGAGCTAGTTAACCATTATTGCTTAGTAATAATGCTCTCGTTTTCTGCGAGTAATTGAATCGGCTTACTGGTCACAAACTTACCAGACAGAAGATCCTGAGCGAGCGGGTTCTCAATATAGTGCTGAATTGCCCGCTTCAAAGGACGCGCGCCATAAACCGGATCAAAACCAGCCAGGGCAATCAGCTCCAACGCACTGTCTTGCAACTCAAGCTGATAATCTTTTTCTTCCAGACGCTTAATTAGACGAGAGAGCTGAATCTTGGCAATATTCTTGATGTTCTCCTGTCCCAGAGGATGGAAGACAACGGTTTCATCTACCCGGTTAATAAACTCAGGGCGGAAGTGCTGCCCAACCACTTCCATGACTGTATTTTTGATCCCTTCGTAATCCAGTTCACCGAAATGTTCCTGAATACGATCAGATCCCAGGTTAGATGTCATAATGATCACGCTATTACGAAAATCAACAGTTCGCCCCTGGCCATCAGTCAGACGACCATCGTCCAAAACCTGTAGCAATATATTGAATACATCTGGATGGGCTTTTTCAACCTCATCAAGAAGGATCACTGAATAAGGACGACGACGAATAGCTTCTGTCAGATAGCCCCCCTCCTCATAGCCAACATAACCCGGAGGCGCGCCAACCAAACGAGCAACAGAATGTTTCTCCATAAATTCAGACATATCGATCCGTACCATGGCATCTTCGCTGTCAAACATAAAGTGCGCCAAAGACTTGCACAGTTCAGTTTTACCAACACCCGTAGGGCCTAAGAATAAGAACGAACCTATTGGGCGATTCGGATCAGATAATCCAGCACGGCTACGCCGAATTGCGTTAGCTACCGCATCAACCGCCTCATCCTGGCCAATCACCCGCTTATGCAATGACTCTTCCATGCGCAATAATTTATCACGCTCGCCTTCCAGCATTTTAGCTACCGGTATCCCGGTCTGACGTGATAGGACTTCCGCAATTTCCGCATCGGTGACCTTGTTCTTCAGCAGACTCATCTCTTGCATTTCTGCCTGTGCCGCCAGATCCAACTGTTTTTCAAGTTCTGGGATCTTGCCATACTGCAACTCTGACATACGGTTAAGATCACCGGCGCGTCGGGCGATCTCCATGTCTGTACGCGCCTGCTCAAGCTCCGTTTTAATATGCTGGGTACCAGAAAGTGCAGCCTTTTCGGCGTTCCACACTTCTTCCAGTTCAGCGTATTCACGTTCTTTTTTATCCAGCTCTTCAGACAAATCCTTCAACCGCTTATGACTGGCATCATCACTTTCTTTTTCCAAAGCCTGCCGCTCAATCTTAAGCTGAATAATACGTCGCTCTAGGCGATCTAAAGATTCAGGCTTAGAGTCAATCTGCATGCGAATGCTGGATGCTGCCTCATCAATCAAATCAATTGCTTTATCCGGCAACTGGCGATCCGAAATATAACGGTACGACAAACCAGCCGCAGCGACAATAGCAGGGTCAGTGATCTCTACATGGTGGTGCAACTCATAACGCTCTTTCAGGCCACGCAGGATCGCAACGGTATCTTCAACAGTCGGCTCCTCCACCAGCACTTTTTGGAAACGACGCTCCAGCGCCGCATCTTTCTCTATATACTGACGGTATTCATCCAGTGTTGTGGCTCCGACACAATGCAGTTCACCCCGGGCCAGCGCAGGTTTAAGCATATTACCGGCATCCATTGAACCCTCGCCTTTACCGGCTCCGACCATGGTATGCAGTTCATCTATGAACAGGATAATATTACCTTCTTCCTGAGACAGCTCATTCAGTACTGCCTTGAGTCGCTCTTCAAATTCACCGCGATATTTTGCACCGGCAATCAGAGCTCCCATATCCAAGGACAAAACGCGCTTATGTCTCAGCCCTTCTGGCACTTCGCCATTTACAATTCGCTGCGCAAGGCCTTCGACGATAGCCGTTTTACCAACACCAGGCTCCCCAATGATCACTGGGTTGTTCTTGGTACGACGCTGGAGTACCTGGATGGTACGGCGAATTTCATCATCACGGCCGATTACCGGATCAAGCTTGCCCTGTTCGGCACGCTCGGTCAGATCAATCGTGAATTTTTTCAACGCCTGGCGGTTTTCCTCCGCATTAGGATCATCGACGTTCTGACCGCCACGCACTTGCTCGATTGCTTGCTCAACCTTATCAGCACTCAAGCCTTTCTCTTTTAACAGCTGACCCAATGGGCCCTTGTCGTCAACAGCCGCTAAAATAAATAATTCTGACGAGATATATTTGTCTTTGCGCTTCTGAGCAAGCTTGTCACACATATTGAACAGCATCCCCATCCCATGGGAAAGCTGGACATCACCACCAATACCACTCACTTTGGGCAGGCGTTCCAATCGCTCAGACAAACCAGATCGCAGTTGGGAAATATCAACATTCAGCATCGTCAGCAACGGTCGAATTGTGCTGCCGTCCTGATTTAGCAGTGCCACCATGAGGTGAGCAGGTTCGATATACTGATGGTCTCGCCCTAAAGCCAGCGATTGTGCATCAGATATCGCCATTTGGAATTTGCTAGTAAAACGGTCAAGACGCATAAGTCCTCCCTATATCATCGTTTCTCTCGATAGATATGGTGGTACAAGAAGCTGATTTCAACCAATTTCCATTGAGATATTGCCAAAGCGCCTCCCTAATAACTGTTGATACTGACATCACAGGTTTCTGGACTCACTATAAAAAATCAGCTGCAAACAATTTTTCAATCCGGCATTTCAACAACATGCATCGCATATGATAAAAGTCACACTTCATAACCGACATAAAAGCCGAATACTGCCATCACTATTGTGAAATAACGCTTAGTTATGGGAGAAAATAACAATGAACAAAGCAAGGGCCTGGATGATTCCAATATTGGCAGGGAGTTGGGGATTGTTGGCAATGCCAGGATGGGCAATGGGATGTGACCCAGGCGCGGGAGCTAATGTCACGTTAGTCTATGTGGAAGATTACGCTTCGGGTGCCAGTGCAGGTCAGATTGTAAAACAGAAAGTGGAATACTTACGAGGCATCATGTCAGGTTCGGCGTTTGAAACAGTGACACCAATTCAATCCAGTCTTTCTATGTATGACGAGACGGAAGTGGAAAAGAAACTGGTCATCACGTTAAGTAGCCAATATTGGGGCTCGTTTGATGCGATGACTCAGGTTGTTAACAGTAAAGGATACATCTCAGTTGATGTATCACAATGTAATTAAAAGAATTACATATGCTATAAGAGTAGCTTAGGCGCTACACATCAATGATCGACCAACCAGATCAACGAAGCCTGGCGTCCCGTTACGCCATCCCGGCGGTAGGAGTAAAAAAGCTCAGGATCGCTAAAGGTACAATACTGACCACCATAGATTTGAGTGACGCCATACGCCTGCAGGCGTTGTCGTGCCAATATATATAGATCGGCCAGCCATTTGTCACCATGAGGCTTAAAAGCATGCTCAGCCTGAGGACTGCCAGCAATAAATTGCTCACGCACCTCACCGCCGACTTCAAAGACTTCCGGGCTAATGGCCGGGCCAAGCCAGGCCATTATGCTATCCGCAGGCACCGTAAATTTAGCCAAAGCAGCCTCAATGATCCCATCAGCCAAGCCACGCCATCCGGCATGAACGGCGGCAACCTGAGTTCCTTCCTTATCGCAAAGCAATAGTGGCAGGCAGTCCGCAGTCATGACAACACAACCAAGCCCGGCAACTTGGGTATAACTACCATCAGCATCCGAAACACTGGACAGTGGCGATTGCAACTCAATGACCCGGGTACTATGGATCTGGTTCAGCCAGGCTGGCTGTTCCATCAACCCGAGTTGCTGTTGCAGCAAAGTCCGGTTTTTCCCGACGAGCTCTGCCTCATCCCCGACATGCAACCCCAGATTCAGCCCCTGATAAGGAGGCTGACTAACCCCGCCCAAACGCGTGGTCGATGCCGCTTTGACATGTGCGGCGGCAGGCCAGTCAGGGAAGATAAGCATATTAGTACTCGTCCTCGTGATGCTCTTCTTTGTCTTTACGAAGGATGTTGATCATCGCCACCATATCGACAGGCAGCGGCGCATGCCACTCCATCAGCTCACCGGTGATCGGGTGATCCAAACGCAACATTCGCGCATGCAACGCCTGGCGGTCAAATGCACGCAGCGCCTGAACCAGCTCGTCAGAAGCATTGCGCGGTGGGCGCGGGCGACCACCATAAGTTGCATCCCCCACCAGCGGATGAGCCAGGTAAGACATATGTACACGGATCTGGTGAGTACGGCCAGTTTCCAGACGCAGCACAATACGCGTATGCTCGCGAAAGTGCTCAGCCACACGGTAATGTGTAATTGCCGGCTTGCCCAACTCATGAACCGCCATGCAAGTACGCTTGGTTGCGTGACGACCGATAGGTTTTTCAACAACACCACCACCGGTCATTTTACCCATAGCGATCGCTTCATACTCACGAGTGATCTTACGCTTCTGCAAAGCACGAACCAGACGCGTCTGCGCCTGAATAGTCTTCGCAACCACCATCAGGCCGGTGGTATCCTTATCAAGACGGTGAACAATACCTGCACGTGGTACTTCAGCCAACTCCGGACAGTGGTGCAACAAGGCATTCAGTACGGTGCCATCTGGTGTACCGGCTCCCGGGTGAACCACAAAATCACGCGGCTTGTTAATCACCAGAATGTGTTCATCTTCATACACAATATCTAGCGGGATATCCTGAGCAATCCAACGAACTTCATCTTCAATCTCAGCAATAACCTGAAGCGCTTCACCACCCATCATTTTGGAGCGCGGTTTTTTGACGACTTCGCCATCTACGGAAACCATACCATTCAAAATCCACTCTTTAATACGAGAGCGGGAATAATCTGGATATAATTCAGCGATAACCTGGTCAAGTCGCAGACCTAACTGGCTATCTTTTACGGTATTTGTTAACTCTATCTGCTGTGCCATAGCGAACTTTTTCAAAAAGCGTGGGACTAAACGTCAAACGCTGCGTAAAATAACATAATAGTGTCATTGTATCTGTTAACGGCTCAGACCGTAATGGATCCACATAAATAAAATTTTTATCAAGGAAACAGACGCCGCAATGAAACGCCTGACAATCACGACTTTTCTTGCCGTTGCCATTCTTTCAGGCTGTTCAAGCACTGAAGAAATAGTACCCGATGTCCCGCCATCCGAGTTGTATGCCACTGCTCAGCTGGCCTTACAAAGTGGAAGCTGGGTTACTGCAATCGAACAGCTGGAAACATTGGACTCACGCTATCCGTTTGGTGCTTATTCAGAGCAGGTACAACTTGACCTGATCTATGCGTACTACAAGAATGACGATTTAGCCCTCGGCGAAGCCACCATCGATCGCTTCAACCGCCTTAACCCAGCTCATGAAAAAGCAGACTGGGTGCTGTATATGCGTGGCCTGACCCACATGGCTCAAGACCGCAGCTTTATGCATGATCTGTTCAATATTGACCGCCATGACCGCGATCCGGAACCGGCCCGCCAGGCTTTCCGTGATTTTAAGCGAATGCTGGATCGTTACCCGAACAGCCACTATGCCGCCGATGCCAAAGCGCGTATGACCTTCCTTAAAAACCGACTGGCCGATTATGAGCTGGCTGCGGTCGATTTCTACATCCGCCGCGAAGCTTGGGTTGCAGCCATCAACCGTGCCCAGCAGATCCAGCAACAGTATCCAGATACCCAAGCGGCCCGTCAGTCTCTGGCGTTGATGCAGACGGCCTATGAAAAACTGAACCTGCAAGAACCACTGAAACATACCAAGAAGCTAATTGCCCTTAACCCGCAATAAGCCTTCTCTCTGTTACAAAAAAACAGCAACCATCTGGCTGCTGTTTTTTTTGTATTCATCGAATATTTACCATCACTTTTTTCAGCAAATAACGAGCACCTGTGACAGTGGTGATATTTTGTTCGAGTTATTTTCACCCAACCCATTGTTATAGCTCGAATAAAGCCCCTGATCAGCACCAGCCGTCAGCGTTCTTTATTCCCCCATACTGCCCTAATTAATTCACCTTCGACAAGCATTTTGTTCAAACTTTTGTGCAACAAACGAAGGTCGATCACAGAATTTTTCTGGACTTTCCCCTAACAACACAAACGTGATTATGATCACATTATTAAGGCCTGATTTTAGTAATCTGAAGTCAACCCAACGAAGGGTAGCAAAAGAGGAAAGATAATTATGACAGTAAACATCGCCGGCAAAAACCTTGATATCACCCCTGCTATCCGTGAACGTATTGAGTTTAAATTCAATAAGTTAGAAAAATATCAGGTTCCACTAATCAACAAGCACGCAGTCATCAGCACAGAACCAAACAGACAATTTAAAGTAGAGGCATCTGCAGCAATTCCTGGAGGTCAGCTAGTCGCCTCAGCAGAGCACGATGACATGTATGGTGCTATCACCGAAGTTTACCAAAAGCTGGAACGCCAACTGAATAAACAAACTCACAAACCGACAGCGCGACGCGCCAGCCATAGCGATAGACCAGAGGTTGAAGAAGAAGCCGAAGCATAATTATTAAAGAGGATTTCCAAACAGCCCTGCCTTTGCAGGGCTGTTTACATTCTGCTTGACAAGCCCCGACCTGCTGCATAATGTTGAATCATATTCACTACAAAATAAACAGTTACCAAACATGCAGCGATTCAACCTGTTTTTCTTTAGCTTCTTTTTTATATCGCCTTAATGGGGGCTTTCGTTACGCAAGAAATAAGCTAAAGACGAACAGACAGCCTCCTCTCCAGGGAGGCTTTTTTGTATCAGTTGCAGACAGGCAGGGATAAACAATGACAGACATGCAGTATTCACTGGACGACATCAGAAAGAATGTCAGCCGTATAGACAATGAGATCATCAAACTTCTGGCCGAACGTCGAAAACTAAGCCTTGAAGTGGCAAAGAGCAAAATCCAGACCGCCAAACAGGTTCGTGACCAAACCCGAGAGCACGAACTCCTGCTACGTCTTATCGATACCGGCAAAGCCGAGCAGCTGGATGCCCAGTATGTCACCCAGATCTTCCATACAATTATCGAAGACTCAGTTCTGTACCAGCAGGCCTACCTGCAAAAGCTAGCCAACCCAGACAGCCTGCAGCCCGTGGCCCGGGTTTCTTTCCTGGGTGCCAAAGGTTCCTACTCCAACTTGGCCAGCCGCAGCTACTTCAGCAAAAAACAAACTAAACTGGTGGAAATCAGCTGCTCTACCTTTCGTGACGTGGTGAGCATGGTCGAAACCGGCAATGCCGACTACGGCGTGCTACCGATAGAGAACACCAGTTCCGGTTCGATCAATGAAGTTTATGATCTCCTGCAACACACCAGCCTGTCGATCGTAGGAGAAATATCTCAACCTATCGAGCACTGCCTGCTAACCGCAGTCGAAACCAGCACTGACAAGATTGATACCCTCTACTCGCACCCACAACCTCACCAGCAGTGCAGCGAATACCTGCACTCTATGGGCGATATCACTCAGGAGTACTGCTCTAGTACCGCCGAAGCCATGAAGAAAGTGGCCGAACTACAACAGTCTAATGTGGCTGCCATCGGCAATGCCTCCAGCGGCGAGCTTTATGGCCTGACACCACTAAAAACGAATATTGCCAACCAACAGGAAAACGTCACCCGCTTTATCGTGGTTTCCCGCAAACCAGTAGAAGTAACATCATTAATTCCTGCCAAAACCACCTTGATCATGTCAACAGCTCAAAAGGCCGGTTCATTGGTCGAATGCTTGCTGGTACTGCGCAACCTCAACATCAACATGACCAAGCTGGAATCCCGCCCGGTGATCGGCAACCCATGGGAAGAGATGTTCTATGTAGACGTAGAGGAAAACCTGAAATCGCCAGTGATGCAGGAAGCCCTCGAAGAGCTGACTCGCCTAACCCGCTTTATCAAAGTACTGGGGTGCTACCCGAGTGAGAACGTCAAGCCAACCGAAGTTGAAATCGAAGAAGAATAAAAACCAAATATTAAACAGGTTATATTAATTGCAAAAAGCCCACGAAACTCGTGGGCTTGTTCCTATTAAATATTGTAAGCCTCGGCTCTCAATACTTAATCCTTATTATTTACGTTGAGTAGAGTCGTTCGCCTGTCTAAGTAATCCCTGGCTCTCTATTAAAAAATGCTGGGCATAGTCTCCAAACCAATGCTCAACCTGGTTAAAGGCCCGTTTAAAGGCGTCTTTATCCTGGTTATCCAACATTTCAATCGCTTCTCCAAAACGTTGGTGAAAGCGCCTGATCATTGCCAGATTCTGCGGCGAGGACATAATGATATCCGCGTAAAGCTGGGCATCCTGGGCAAACAAGCGGCCTACCATCGCTAACTCCAGCCGATAAATCGGTGAACTCAGCGACATCAGCTGTTCGAGCTTAGGATCTTCTTCAGCCAGATGTACCCCATAAACAAAAGAGGTAAAGTGACGCAGCGCCTGGATCAACGTCATCCCCTGATCATGCTCAACCGCACTGATCCGGTTCAAACTTGCCCCCCAAATCTGAAACTGCTCCAGCAACCACTGGTAACTTTCTGGTGAGCGGCCATCACAGTAAGCAACAACCTGCTTGGCCAGGCTGGAAATATCCGGCCCAAACATTGGGTGCAAGCCGACCACCGGACCATGATGCACTTCCAGCATTGCTTGCAACGGGCCCGTTTTCACCGAGGTCAAATCCGCCAGAATACAGTCTTCCGGCAAGTTCCCCAATTTAGCTATCACTTGTTCGGTCAGATGGATAGGCACCGAAACCACCACCATACCGGCATCACCCAACAGCTCGTCGGCTCGCTCCCAGTCCTGACTACCCAGCTTACGAACCTGATAGCCCGACAATTCAAACAAGCGGCAGAATAAACCACCCAGCTGACCGTAACCACCAACGACAACAATCGGACGTAGTTCCGGCTTCAGACATTTGAAGCCAGAATCATTTTCACTGGCATAGGACTCGCGCATCGTACGACGCAAAATATCTTCGATCAGATCCGGCGGAACCCCTTTATTCTCAGCCTCACGACGGCGAGACGCCAACATAGCGGCTTCACGGTCCGGGGCATAGATCGGCAAACCATGCTGGCTTTTCACATGGCCGACCTCTTCTACCAATGCCAGACGGCGGGCAAGCAACTCCACCATCTGCTGATCAACCTCATCGATTTGATCTCTTAATTTACTCAGTTCAGCAACCATGATTTTGCGATCCGTTATTATTCAGTTGTTATCGCCACTGCTCTCTTCCCCGATTTCTGAGGAAGAAAGCCGGTGCAGCGTTGGCTGCACCGCCGTCGGCATATCCTTAGCCTTCATTGCGTTTTAGCAGAAATGGCATCAACTCTTGATGAGTATGACGAAGCAAAGATTCAGTCATTTCCCAGCTGATACAGGCATCTGTAATCGACACCCCATAAGCCATTTCCTCTCGCGACAGATCGGCACTTTGGTTTCCTTCATGAAGATGGCTTTCCAGCATCAGACCGATAATCGATTGGTTTCCTTCACGGATCTGGTGAATCACATCTTCGGTCACCAGTGGCTGACGACGGTAATCTTTCCTTGAGTTGGCGTGGCTACAGTCTACCATCAAGGACGGAGAAAGGCCTGATGCGATCATCTCCTTTTCACACTCAGTCACTGAAACCGAATCATAGTTAGTCTGCTTGCCTCCCCGCAAAATCACATGACCATCCGGGTTCCCTTGAGTTGTAAGCAAAGCGACCTGACCTTCCCGGCTGATCCCCATAAAACGATGGCCGAAAGCCGCAGCCTGCATCGCATTGATCGCTGTCCCCAAACTACCATCGGTCCCATTTTTGAAGCCGACTGGCATCGATAAACCACTGGCCATTTCGCGGTGGGTCTGAGATTCGGTAGTCCGGGCCCCAATTGCCGCCCAGCTGAATAAATCTCCCAGGTACTGCGGGCTGATCGGATCCAATGCCTCGGTCGCCAGCGGGATCCCCATTTCAACCAAATCAATCAAAAGCTGACGAGCAATATGCAGCCCCTCTTCGACCTCAAACGAGCCATCCAAATGCGGGTCATTGATCAGCCCTTTCCAACCCACTGTCGTTCGTGGTTTTTCAAAATACACCCGCATCACAATATAGAGCTGATCACTAAGCTCTTCAGACAACCGTTTTAACTTTATCGCATAATCTTTAGCAGCTTCGATATCATGGATAGAGCATGGCCCACACACAACCAGCATACGGTGGTCGCGCTTGTGAATAATATCGGCAATTGTCTGACGGGACTGGCGCACAAAATTAAGTGCATGGTCGCTGACAGGTAATTTGCTACGAAGCTCGTTTGGTGTGATCAGAATGGATTCATCTTGGATATGGACATTATTCAGCTGGTCTTTTTGCATGAGGCTTCCCTGTGATTCATTAAAATAATTAGCAACTGTTGATGAGGTTAAAACAGGCTTCCCCTGTCACATGATTTCACCATAGCAAGGGATTTCCACTATTGGCAAGAGAGCGTAAAGAAAAAACACCAGCCGTAAAGATTACTTTACTTCCGCTTATTTTTGGCCTTACAGACCAAAGCCAGTTACCATAGCGACAATGCTCAATCGCATAAACTTATGGCAATGGAACTTATCTTTTCTCTTCTTCAGCAACTCAGCGTGTATTTAGTGATTGCTTACCTGCTAAGCAAAACCCCACTGTTTATGCCTATCACCTCAGTATCAGGACGTCTTTCTCAGCGCTTCTCGTGCTACATCCTATTTACCCTCTTTTGTATTTTAGGCACTTACTTCGGGCTTCACATTGAAGATGCAATCGCCAACACCCGAGCAATCGGAGCTGTAATGGGAGGTTTACTCGGCGGACCAGTAGTCGGCTTTGCCGTTGGCCTTACCGGCGGAATGCACCGCTACAGCATGGGCGGTTTTACCGATGTTGCCTGCGCCATCTCCACCACAGTCGAAGGGGTGATTGGTGGCCTGATGCACAGCTACTTCGTCCGACGTGGACAGGTAGACCAAATATTCCGGCCTTTCGTGGTTTTCACCGTTACTCTGGTTGCTGAAATTATCCAGATGTTCATTATCCTGACGGTCGCAGAGCCTTTCGACAAAGCACTGCACCTGGTCAGTGCCATTGCATTGCCAATGGTGATCGCCAACTCTGTCGGTGCCGCATTCTTTATGAGCATCATCCAGGATCGCAAAACCATCTATGAAAAATACTCAGCCGCCTTTTCCAGTCGAGCCCTGAAAATTGCCCAGCGTTCAGTGGGGATCCTCAGCCACGGCTTCAACGAGGAAACCACCAAGAAAATCGCTAAAATTGTCTATGAAGAAACCGGAGTCGGTGCAGTTGCCATCACCGACCGTGAAAAAATCCTGGCCTTTATCGGAACAGGTGATGACCACCATCTTCCAGGTACACCTATTTCCTCAGGCTATACCCGCCGAGCTATTGATGGCTGCGAGCTGGTCTATGCCGATGGCTATGACATTCCCTATTGCTGCTCGCTGCACCCCAAATGCAAGCTCGGTTCAGCACTGGTGATCCCACTGGTTGGCGGCAACAACGAGGTGCTGGGAACCATCAAATTATACGAACCCAAACGGAAACTGTTTTCAACCGTGAACGTCACCCTCGGGGAAGGGATCGCCAAGCTGCTGTCTAATCAGATCCTGACCGGTCGCTATGCCCAACAGCAAGCTTTGCTAACCCAAGCAGAACTACGCCTACTCCAAGCTCAGGTCAATCCACATTTTCTGTTTAATGCACTGAACACCATTAATTCCGTCGTGCGCCGGGATCCGGATAAAGCCCGAAAACTGATCCAACATCTGTCCCAGTTCTTCCGCCGTAACCTCAAGCAAAACATCGAGACCATCACACTCGAGGAAGAACTCAAACACATCAATGCCTACCTTGAAATCGAGCTGGCCCGTTTCTCTGATCGGCTCAATGTCGAGGTCAATATAGCGCCAGAGTTACTGGCCATAAAACTGCCGACTTTTACCCTCCAACCGCTGGTCGAGAATGCCATCAAACACGGCACCTCAACACTGTTGGAAAATGGTAAAATCACCATTCACGGATATCGCGACAACGGTCGTATCATCCTCGAAGTGGAAGATAACGCTGGTAATTACGCCCCAATTGGCGAAGAGAGCGGGCTGGGTATGAAAATAGTGGACAAGCGACTGAAGAACATGTTCGGCCGACAATACGGCCTGTCCATGTCCTACCAGCCACATGAATGGACCCGCGCCACCATCACAATACCTGCCGTCGTACAACAGCAGGCCAACGGAGAAACCGCCGCATGATCAAAGCCCTCGTCATTGACGACGAGCTTTATGCTCGAGAAGAACTCATCGATTTATTGCATGACACCGATGAAGTGGAAGTCATCGACAGTTGCAACAATGCCATTGAAGGGCTGAAAAAAATTAATGCCCTCAAACCCGATGTCATTTTTCTCGATATTCAGATGCCGCAAATCACCGGGATTGAGATGCTCAGTATGCTCGACCCGGATACCATGCCGAAAGTCGTATTCGTGACCGCCTATGACGAGTACGCCCTGAAAGCATTTGAAGATAATGCCTTTGACTACCTGCTCAAGCCTGTCGAAACTGACCGCCTGGCAAAAACCATCAAGCGACTGAAAAAAGAGTGCCAAGAACCGGACTACACTCCGCTGGTTTCTGAAATGCTTGAACTAATCCCTTGCAGTGGCCACAACCGGATCCTACTGCTCAGCCCAACGGAGATCGAAACCGCCTATTCCGATCTAAGCGGGGTGCACATTGTCACAAAAGATACCAATGCCACGACCCAGCTGACACTGAAAATTCTGGAAGAAAAAACACCGCTGATCCGCTGTCATCGCCAATATCTGATCCACCCTCAGGCAATCCGTGAGATCAAACTGCTGGAAAATGGCCTGGCTGAAATTACCACTCAGTACGGCCATCAAGTACCGGTGAGCCGCCGTTACCTCAAAGAACTGAAAGATCGATTTGGCCTGAGTTAATCAGCCCCCGTTCGCTGGCAAGATATCACCGCTCAATACAACTAAGGTATGTATGTGCCTTAGTTTTCATTTTAATTAATTCCCTTCTCTATCATGTCACCAAACAGCTAATACATTTAAAATCAAAATATTAATAAAATACATTCACTAGTTACCAGTTAATTAAACTGAACGTAAGCTGACTGAAAAAACCACTCATCCGCCTCACCGACCACTCAACCTTCAATACAACCGCTCACCACTTTATCGCGTGCATCTGTTCCTTGAGCCTTTAACATGGCAGACATCAAAAGAAGTTTTGCGAGTGTTTGGCCGAGGGTGTACAGGTGCAATAGTCGCAAAGCAATCCATGGAAATGAACGGATAAGAGAGACAAGAGTATGACCTGGTTCCTGATGTGCATTGCGGCACTGGTAGGTGGCTACTTCATCTACGGTGCATTTATCGAGAAGGTGTTTGGCGTTAACGAAAACCGCAAAACACCAGCCTACACTAAGCAAGACGGCGTTGACTATGTGCCAATGTCAAACAAAAAAGTTTACCTGGTACAGTTACTGAACATTGCCGGTGTCGGCCCTATCTTCGGCCCGATCATGGGGGCGTTGTACGGCCCGGCAGCCATGCTGTGGATTGTTCTGGGTTGCATCTTTGCCGGTGCCGTACATGATTACTTCTCTGGCATGCTTTCCGTTCGCAACGGCGGTGCTTCGGTTCCAACTATCACTGGCCGCTACCTGGGTAACGGCGCAAAACACTTCATGAATATTTTCGCTATTATCCTGCTGCTGCTGGTTGGCGTGGTCTTCGTATCGGCTCCTGCGGGAATGATCACTAACCTGGTCAACGAGCAAACTGGCATTGGTATGCCAATGACAACCATGGTTGTCGTTATCTTCGCCTACTACATCATCGCGACAATCGTACCTGTCGATAAAATCATCGGCCGCTTCTACCCGCTATTCGGCGCACTGCTTATCTTCATGTCTGTCGGTCTGATCACTGCAATTGCCTTCTCAAGCGAGCACACCCTGCTTGGCGACTACGAGATGAGCCAGATGTTCACCAACATGAACCCGAACAACCTGCCACTATGGCCAGCTCTGTTCATCACCATTGCATGTGGAGCAATCTCTGGCTTCCACGCAACCCAGTCGCCGCTAATGGCTCGCTGTATGGAGAATGAAAAGAACGGCCGCTTCATATTCTACGGCGCAATGATTGGTGAAGGTGTTATCGCACTGATCTGGTGTGCACTGGCACTGTCATTCTTCGGTTCAGTTGATGCACTGAAAGAAACAGTAGCTAACGGTGGCCCAGGTAATGTGGTATACAGCTCGTCAATCGGCCTGCTGGGTGTATTCGGTGGTATCATTGCCTTCCTGGGTGTTGTCATCCTGCCAATCACATCTGGTGATACCGCATTCCGCTCAAGCCGCCTGATCCTGGCTGAGTACTTCAACATGGAGCAGAAATCACTGCGTAACCGTCTAATCATGGCACTGCCACTATTCGTTCTCGGCGGCATCCTGACCCAGGTTGACTTTGGTATCATCTGGCGCTACTTCGGCTTTGCCAACCAGAGCACAGCAGTAATGATGCTGTGGACGGCATCGGCTTACCTGCTACGCCACAACAAGCTACACTGGGTGACGACTATTCCGGCTATCTTCATGACGACGGTATGTATTACCTTCATCCTGAACAACAGCCAGCTAGGTTTCGGCCTGCCAATGACAGCGTCAACTATTACCGGTGTATTGGGTGCCCTAGGCATTGCAGGCTACGTAATCAAACGTTCAAAAGGTAAAGGCGAAACAGATCTGGCCGACGACGACGAAACAAAAGTCGAGCTGGAAACAGCGTAAGCCTCTCCCTTCATATTTTATCAACGAAACCAGCCAATTGGCTGGTTTCTTTTTGTCGGCAAAACACTTTCAGCCCATGCCAACTCGCGTCAGGTTTCTTTTCAGGGAAGCTATTCAAACTTCCAGCTCGGTGGCCGGAGTAACAGAGAGGGGGTACTGGCAGCCCGCGCAGAGTTCCCTGTTAGCAAGCGTTTCTTTGTCTATGGCAAAGCTGGTCTCAACGACCTGTTTTTACAACCATAAAAAAAGCCCACCTTTCGGTGGGCTTCTTCATTAAACGTCATACGTTTAAGATTACTTGCGAGCAAGCTTCTCTTTGATACGTGCTGCTTTACCAGAACGCTCACGTAGGTAGTACAGTTTGGCACGACGTACTAGACCACGACGCTTAACAGTAATGCTGTCAACGATTGGAGAGTGAGTTTGGAACGCACGCTCAACGCCTTCACCGTTAGAAATCTTACGAACAGTGAATGCAGAATGTAGACCACGGTTACGCTTAGCGATAACCACGCCTTCGAACGCCTGTAGACGCTCACGGTCACCTTCTTTTACTTTAACCTGAACAACAACAGTGTCGCCCGGTGCAAAAGTAGGTAGGTCTTGTTTTAGTTGCTCTTGCTCAAGAGCCTTGATGATGTTACTCATTGGTATACCCTAGAATAAACTGATACTAAATTAATTAATTGCTTGCTCTATATTCACGGATAAATTCCGCGAGCAAGAATTCCTGATCGTCAGTCAGAGCTAGGTTTTCCAGGAGCTCTGGTCTTCTCAACCAAGTACGGCCCAACGATTGTTTCAATCGCCAGCGGCTAATGTCCTTATGATTTCCAGACAACAAGACCTTAGGGACTTCCTGCCCGTCCAACATTTCAGGACGCGTATAATGCGGACAATCCAGCAAACCATTCGCAAAAGAATCTTCTTCTGCAGACGCAAAGTCTCCCAGTACACCCGGTACAAACCGGACAACTGCATCAACTAGCGTCATGGCAGGCAGCTCGCCCCCAGTCAGCACAAAATCCCCGATAGACCATTCTTCGTCTACCTCTTGTTGGATAATGCGCTCATCAACCCCTTCATAACGGCCACAGATAAGAATCAGATTCTCGTTCTGTGCCAGTTCCTCAACACCCGCTTGATCAAGCTTACGGCCCTGAGGCGAAAGGTAAATGACTTTAGCCTGACCTTCAACAGACTGTTTGGCAGCATGAATGGCATCGCGCAAAGGCTGTACCATCATTAGCATGCCAGGTCCGCCACCATAAGGTCGATCATCAACCGTACGGTGTTTATCGTGTGTAAAATCGCGGGGATTCCACGTTTCTACCGATAAAAGGCCTTTTTTTACCGCCTGGCCTGTCACCCCAAAATTAGTAATGGCGTTAAACATGTCAGGAAACAGGCTAATAATGCCTACCTTCATTTGTTCACCTATTACAGGGGGTTTAAAATCCAGGATCCCAGTCAACTTCGATCCGCTGAGCAGTGCGATCAATCGACTTGATGACCTGCTCATCGAGGAACGGGATTAGTCGTTCCTTCTGTCCAAAAGCATCTTTCAGGTTGGCTTTCACCACCAGAACATCGTTCGAGCCTGTTTCCAGGATGTCAGTAACTTTACCTAAGTCGTAACCTTCAGTAGTCACTACTGTCATACCGAACAATTCGCGCCAGTAGAATTCTTCATCTGACAACGCTGGTAGTTGATCAGCCTGTATTGCGACTTCAGCATTAGTAAACATTTGAGCGTCCTCACGAACGTTCATGCCTTCTAACTTCGCCACCATACCCTGACCATGGCGTTTCCACGATTCAACGTGGAACTCCTTCCATTCACCCTTAACTTTCACAAGCCAAGGCTGAAAGGAAAAAATGCTTTCAGAGTCTTCTGTGTAGGAAAAAACTTTGAGCCAACCCTTGATACCGTAGGAGGCACCCAGTTTACCGACAACAATGTAGTCTTGGTTATTTGAACTCATCGTTTCTTTGCTACCAGACATGCTAATTAAGCCGCTTTAGAAGCGTCTTTGATTAGCTTAGCTGCGCGGTCAGACACAGTTGCGCCTAGACCTACCCAGTGGTTAACACGGTCAAGGTCTAGACGTAGACGCTCTTCCTGACCCTTAGCTAGCGGGTTGAAGAAACCGATTTTTTCGATGTTACGACCATCGCGTGCAGCGCGAGAATCAGCAACAACGATTTGATAAAATGGACGCTTCTTAGCGCCGTGACGTGCCAAACGAATGGTTACCATATCGTCCTCTTTGCATTACTGTAAATTAAATCGGCCCCGCTTGAAGCAAACGGGGCCCGTGCCAAATTAAGCTCGGGAATTTTACTCCTAAAACCGACGAATGCAACCGCTTTAGCTAATTTTTCACCAGTAAAGGAAAAATAACTCCCGACACTCAACTAATTATTGCCTAGCGGCCTGGAAACATACCGCCGCCTGGCATCATGCCTTTCATGTTGCGCATCATGTTCTTCATGCCACCCTTCTGCATCTTCTTCATCATCTTCTGCATCTGGGTAAATTGCTTAAGCAGGCGGTTAACGTCTTGCACCTGAGTACCGGAACCCATTGCGATACGCTTCTTGCGCGATCCCTTGATGATTTCAGGACGCTCACGCTCTCCCGGCGTCATCGAGTTAATGATAGCTTCCATCTGAACAAACATCTTGTCGTCAACCTGGTCTTTGACGTTATCTGGCAGCTGAGACATGCCCGGTAGCTTGTCCATCATGCCCATCATGCCGCCCATATTTTTCATCTGCTGAAGCTGGCCACGGAAGTCTTCCAGATCGAAGCCCTTCTTCTCTTTGAATTTCTTGGCTAGTTTCTCGGCTTTTTCCTTGTCAACGTTACGCTCAAGATCTTCGATCAGAGACAGTACATCACCCATGCCAAGAATACGGGAAGCAACACGATCCGGGTGGAACGGCTCCAGCGCGTCTGTCTTCTCACCGACACCCAGGAATTTGATTGGCTTACCGGTAATATGACGAACCGACAGCGCAGCACCACCACGGGCATCACCGTCTACCTTAGTCAGAATCACACCGGTCAGCGCCAGCGCCTCATCAAAGGCCTTAGCCGTATTCGCGGCATCCTGACCCGTCATGGCATCAACCACGAACAGGGTTTCAACCGGATCGATTGCTTTATGGACGTCTTTAATTTCGTCCATCATTTCGCTGTCGACATGCAAACGACCCGCGGTATCGACAATAACCACATCGTAGAACTTCAGCTTACCGTGATCCAAAGCCGCCTTGGCAATATCCACAGGCTTCTGGTCTGCCGATGAAGGGAAGAAATCAATACCAATATCACCAGCCAAAGTTTCAAGCTGTTTAATCGCCGCCGGACGATAAACGTCGGCAGACACCACCAGCACTTTCTTCTTCTGGCGTTCTTTTAGCAGTTTACCCAGTTTACCCACACTGGTGGTTTTACCGGCACCCTGTAGACCTGCCATCAGGATCACTGCTGGCGGCTGGCTGGCAAGGTTTAAGTCTTCGTTCGACTCACCCATCACCACTTCAAGCTCAGCCTGAACAATCTTGATAAATTCCTGGCCCGGCGTCAGGCTTTTCGATACTTCGGTACCGACTGCGCGCTCTTTAACACGCTTAACAAAATCGCGGACAACAGGAAGCGCAACATCCGCCTCGAGTAACGCCATACGTACTTCACGCAGCGTATCTTTGATGTTGTCGTCCGTCAGGCGACCACGGCCGCTGACATTCTTAAGCGTTCGCGATAAACGCTCCGTTAAATTTTCGAACATGTGCTACTCGCTCGTTACGCAACTAAATCTGTATGATCCGGCTAGTATACCGCATTACTTACCTTGCTTTCATGCTATCGCTATCACTTTGATACCGAGTCCTATTAATGAACTAAGTCACCTATCGACGACTCAGTTAACCATTACATTGGCGGCATGACATTGAGCAAGGTATAATTGCGAACCCTAACCATCTTAAATAGTTAAGTTTACTATATGGATATGTTGATAGCCTTAATGGCTGCTTGCTTATATTTTCTTGCTCTCGGACTGGTCGTGCCAGGTCTGACTAACAGCAATGGTATTAAAACCAAGCCTGTTTTCTTTTGTGCGCTGGCAGCAATTACCTTGCATATCCTGCTATTAAAAGATTCTATTTTTGTCGGCCCGGGCCAAAACCTCAGCATTATGAATGTTGCCTCGTTGATGAGCCTAATTATCGCCTCGATCACAACTCTGGCAATACTCAAAATGCGAGTCTGGTTCCTGCTGCCGGTTGTATACAGCTTCGCGGCGATAAACCTATCCGCAGCGACCTTACTACCCGGCGCCTTCATTACCCACCTTGAGTCGCACCCGCAAGTGCTGCTGCATATTTCCCTGGCCCTGTTTTCTTATTCGACCCTGATGATTGCCACCCTGTATGCCATTCAACTGGCCTGGCTGGATCATAAGCTAAAAAGTAAGAAGAGCCTGATGATTAATCCCAATATCCCTCCATTAATGATGGTCGAAAGACAGCTTTTCAAGATCATTTTGGTAGGAAATTCACTGCTGACTGTGACTCTGATCACCGGCTTCATCTTTATCCAGGATATGTTGGCCCAGGGAAAACTTCACAAAGCCGTCCTGTCTCTTCTCGCTTGGTGTGTCTACAGTGTCCTGCTATGGGGGCATTATCAAAAAGGCTGGCGTGGCCGCCGGGTGGTCTGGTTCAGCCTGGTCGGAGCATTCCTACTCACTCTGGCTTACTTCGGTAGTCGCTTTGTGAAAGAGATCATTATCGGCGCATAAAATTATGCGCCTTTTATTGAAAAGATAACATTGACACCTACCCGCTCTGGGTACACATTACTTGTAACAGAAACGTTAAGGAAAGAGCTTTTTGGACGATATCTCCACGGGAGTGTTATTCTCCCTCCTGATATTACTACTCGTCATTTCCGGGTATTTCTCCGGTTCTGAAACGGGCATGATGGCACTCAATCGCTATAAGCTAAGACATCTTGCTAACCAGGGCCACCGCGGGGCTAAGCGTGTCGAAAAGCTGCTGTCCCGCCCCGACCGCTTGATCGGCCTAATCCTGATCGGTAACAACCTCGTCAATATCCTGGCCTCAGCTATTGCAACAATTCTGGGGATGCGCCTTTATGGCGACATGGGTGTTGCCATTGCCACAGGCGCCCTGACCCTGGTCGTACTGGTGTTCGCCGAAGTCACACCGAAAACCCTGGCCGCCCTCTACCCGGAAAAGGTCTCCTATACCAGTAGTATCCTGTTACAGCTGCTCATGCGGATTTTGTATCCGCTGGTTTGGCTGGTCAACGGTATCACCAACAGCTTCCTAATCCTACTGGGGCTCAAAGTCGATAACATGAACGATTCCAAGCTGAGCTCTGACGAACTGCGTACTGTCGTGAACGAAGCCGGAGGCCTGATCCCGCGCCGCCACCAGGATATGCTGCTGTCGATCCTCGATCTGGAAAACGTCACAGTTGAGGATTTAATGGTACCGCGTAGTGATATTGCTGCCATCAACATCAATGACGATTGGAAATCCATTGTTCGCCAGCTCAGCCACTCGGCTCATGGCCGAATCGTACTCTTTCGCGACAGCATCGATGAAGTAGTGGGCATGCTGCGGGTACGGGAAGCGTATCGCCTAATGATGGACAAAAATGAATTCAGCAAGGAAAACCTATTGCGTGCAGCCGATGAAGTATACTTCATCCCAGAAGGTACACCGCTCAATATCCAGCTGCTCAAATTCCAGCGCAATAAAGAGCGTATCGGCCTGATTGTTGATGAATACGGTGATATCCAGGGCCTGATCACCCTGGAAGATATTCTGGAAGAGATTGTCGGTGAATTTACCACCTCAATGGCCCCGACCCTGGCTGAAGAAATCACTCCACAGGATGACGGCAGCCTGATGATTGAGGGCAGTGCCAATATCCGCGACCTGAACAAAAGCCTGAACTGGGATCTGCCTACTGATGGTCCTCGCACCCTGAACGGCCTGATCCTGGAACACCTGGAAGATATCCCGGACAGCCAGCTCAGTATCGAGGTAAGCGGCCACCAGATGGAAATTATCGAGGTCTCCGAGAACATGATCAAGCTGGTCAAAGTCCTGCCGAACCAACTGCAGAAGACAGGCTAATACCAGCAAAAAACATATGTAGCCCACAAACGCAAAAGCCGGCATGATGCCGGCTTTTTAATATATGCGTACTGTATCCTATTTAACCTTCAGATCTTGCAGCATAGAATCAGGTAAGGCCAGCTCGTCGTTTTTATTCACGTCTATTCCCTGATCCAAAATCGAACGGGCAATTTGCTTAGCTTCGTCCAGCGAGTGCATACTGAACGTTCCGCACTGGTATTCATTAAGCTCAGGGATCTTATCCTGTGACTCCACCTTAAGCACATCTTCCATTGCTTCCCTCCAGCCCTGCGCCACTTGCCGCTCGCTAGGCGCGCCGATCAAACTCATGTAGAAGCCAGTCCGGCAGCCCATCGGGGAGATATCAATGATCTCGACACTATCTGAGTTAAGATGCTGGCGCATAAAGCCGGCATAGAGGTGCTCTAAAGTATGGATCCCGCGCTCGCTGAGGATATCAATGTTCGGGCGGCAAAAACGCAAGTCGAACACCGTAATAGTATCCCCTTTCGGGGTCTGCATGGTTTTCGCGACCCGGACAGCCGGTGCATGCATCCGGGTGTGATCAACGGTAAAACTATCAAGTAATGGCATTGTTTCCTTCTCCTTTGCCTACGTAATCACGACGAGATAACCATAGCCTAGATCAAAACGGCCACCAGCTGCGATTATCTTCCAGCTCCTGCCGGCACTGCTTAAGCTGCCAGCCATAATCCTTGGCTTGCTGTTCTACTTTACGTGACACCTTTATCAGTGTCGGCTTCGATCTATAGGTTCCCCGCTTAAAGCCACCACGTCCTTCATGGTAAGCCAGGTACTGACTATAGGCATCCCATTTAGAAACACCTAGTTGCCGCTGGGTTTCAGCCGTATACCAACCAACAAACATCAGGGAATCAGCAAAATCTGTACGCGAGCCACCGTTACCGGTCGCTTTCTGGTAGTCCTTCCATGCTGGGTCCTGAGCCTGGGCATAACCATACGCGCTGCTGACCCACCCCCAGGGAATAAAACCCAGAATATAGTCTTTAGGTGGCCGGGCATCATGGCGGAAACTGCTTTCCTGCTTAATAAATGCCATTGCAACCTGAACAGGGGTTCCCCACTCATCTTGCATATCAATGGCATACTCATACCAATCAGGCTTTTCACGGAAAATATTACATAGGTTGGACTGATCTTTGGGTGGCGGCGTAGCGCAACCAGACAAGGTAATGACAAGGCCGGCACAAAGGGCTTGGCGGATCGCTGTTCGCATATATTCCCTCAAACTTGGAACCAAACCGGAGAATGGTGGTCTGAATAAGTGATTGGCAGTAACACTGCCGTCATCCCTGCGAAATTATTGTTATCGGGCAGCAAGGTCGCTGCCCATTTTTTTCCTAAATTCTAAGCTATTAGATTATTTCAAATCTGCAAAGTAGTCATCCAGAAACTCATCGAACGACATGCGGTCACTCTGCTCAACCTCAAACTGCTTAGCTTTTGACCCTTCAACTTCTTGCTCAAACTCGTGCTGAGAATAAAAAGCAAACTGACGGTCACGGAAAAGACGAGCATGGGCATCTGCCAACTCCCTACCAACCGAACCAATACCATTCTGCTGTTTAATTTGTTCCAGTAGCTGAGCCGATAATGTCAATGCCGGATCATTAATCCACGTTGTCAGGCGCGCAACTGTCTGCTGGTAGATATCGCCACCCGCAGCAGCATCCATTGCCTTAGCAACCTGTTCCAGTTCGGTAAACACGCGCAAGCCCCAGTCTTGAACGGACAGACGCTCACCATTACAACCAATCTTCAGCATCAAATCAGGATTTCGGCCATCAAGCACGACCCTATTCCAGTTATCACGCCAACACTCAAGCTCGGCATTATCCATTAGCTCTGACGGAGACAGCACAGCCCAAGTCAGGAATAGATCCAGGAAGCGCACCTGATCTTCAGTAATACCGATCGGGCTGAACGGGTTAACATCCAACGAACGCACTTCAATATACTCGACACCACCACGCTCCAGCGCTTCCGATGGTTTCTCGCTACCTCGCGCTACTCGCTTAGGACGAATTGGGGCATACAGCTCATTTTCAATCTGCAGCACATTCGCATTAAGCTGGCGGTATTGACCATCAACTTTTACACCTATCTTTGCGAATTCCTCAGAAGGAGTACGGATCGCCTGGCGCAAGCCATCCAGGTACTGGTCCAGGCTATTAAAGCCGATTTTCAGCGAACTTTGCTCATGGTTGGTATAGCCAAGGTCACTCAGGCGTAACGCTGTCGCATTCGGCAAGTAATAAGTCCCGTTACCGACTTCTTCAAAGTTCAACGAGGTGTTGCTCTTGTCGACAAACGAGCTGCACAAGGCAGGGGAGGCACCAAACAAATAAGGGATCAACCAGCCAAAACGGTAATAGTTACGGATCAGGCCGAAATACGCATCCGACACAGCGTCCTGGCGAGCCTGTTCATCTTGTTTACCGAACAAGTGATCCCAGAACGTTTCAGGAAACGAAAAATTAAAATGCACCCCGGAAATAACCTGCATGACACTGCCATAGCGGTGTTTCAGGCCTTCACGGTACAAGGTCTTCATTCGACCATTGTTCGACGTTCCGTACTGGGCCAAGGTGATATCTTCTTCACTACCGACAAAACACGGCATAGACATCGGCCAGAGGTTTTCCTGATCCAGCTTACTGTAAGTGAACTGATGAATATCACTAAGCTGCGACAACAAATGATCGACACTTTGCGATACAGGAGTAATGAACTCCAGCAACGACTCAGCAAAGTCTGTTGTTACCCATTTGTTAGTTAGCGCGGAACCCAATCCAGCAGGATGAGGCTCTGCAGACAGTCCTCCCTGAGGAGTGATACGTAGCGCTTCTCGCTCTAGGCCTCGCCCTATCTGAGTTAGTGCGTCCGGGTTTGCAGAAACCTGCTGCAACCTTTGTGAAAAATCCATCAAGACGATTCTCAATCAATAACATCTAAGTGGGGTAGAGTAATCATTATTGTTTATGATTACCATGATTATTACAGCTAAACAGTTTTACAGCCTGTAAACAATCTGGCTCAATTCTGGTGGGTATCCACGCAACAAACTGCTTCAATAAAACAGCCGGCATATAAGGTGCCGGCTGTTACTGATTACTGCTAAAAACTACTGCTGTAATTGCAGGGTTTTAATCGGAATACCCAGCGTTTCAAATTGCGGGATCAGCGACTTGGCATCACCCACCACGATGATCTGGTAATCTTCCGGGTTGAACCATTTCGCCGCCAACTCATCCAGACGCTGCTTGCTGATCGCCGCAACAATGTCGTTTCGGGTCTCAACAAAGTTTTCCGGTAACGAGTAAGTCAGGATCTGCCCCAATAACTGAGCCTTCTTGCCCGGCGTTTCATAGTTAAGGGCATCTTTCTGACCGACAGCAAGACGCATAAAGGCCACTTCTTTGTCGGTTACCCCTTCGGTACTCATTTTCTTAAGCTCGGCAAGAAACTCCTTTACCGACGCCAGGCTGGAGTCAGCCCGAACCTGAGCATAAAACACCGACTGGCCGACCTCTCGACCACCCATCTGGTAACCACCGGCACCATAGGTATAGCCTTTATCTTCACGTAAATTGAGGTTGATTCGGCTATTAAAGTTTCCGGCCAGATTGAAGTTCGACAGCTGAGTTTCAAACAGCTCCCCTGTCGCGTCATAAGGCAGGCCATGACGAACCAGACGGATCATTGTCTGTGGTGCTCCCGGCTTGTCCACCATCCATAGCGTCTGCTTTGAAAGCGCAGGCAAAGACGGAGTCGTGAAACCTGGTTCCGGCGCCCCCTGCCATTTCGCGAGGAAGTCCAGTTGCTCTGTCAGCTTGTTCGCCGTAATATCGCCGACGACGACAATATCCGTCCCATTCGGCGTGTAATAACGCTGGTAAAAATCTTTCACATCATCAAGGGTAATGGCGTTCAGCGACGCTGTTGTCCCTTCAGGTGGAAGACTGAATGACGTGCCACCATACAGCACTTCCCTCGTTGCCTGACTTGCCAACCAAGCCGGACGCTGGTGCTCGTAGATAACCCCTTCCAGCGCCTGTTGCTTGATACGCTCAAAATCTGCGTCTGCAAACGCTGGGGCAAACAGACGCTCATCAAGAATTGTCAAGGTTTGCGTCAGGTTCTTCTCCAGCGAACTCACCGACACCACAGTTCCATACAGACCAGCATTAAAGCTAATTGAACTCCCCAGGCTATCCAGGCGGGAAGAAATCTCTTCCGCTGTAGATTGCTTCGTTGCTTCCATCATCATGGTCGCAGTCAGCTTAGCCAATCCCATCTTGCCTTCAGCCTCGAAACGACGCCCCGCCGGCACGACTATCTGTAACTCAACCGTCGGTGTTTCACGGTATTTTGTTCCCAGCACCTTGATCCCGTTTGCCAGCTTAAACTGGTACAACTCCGGCATCACTGCCTCAACAGGCGAAGACGGTTGAGGCATCACTGAACGGTCAAAGCTATCCACCGCCTTTCTCAGCAGTAGCTGATCTTCGTTCACCTTCTTGTGCTCAGGGATAATCCGAACCGGTGGAGTAAAGTTCGGTTTCGCGGCTTGCAAGGCTATGTTGCCTTTAGGCACCACACTCAGTGTCACGCTCGGATTACCGTTGATGTAGCGCATGTAGGCCTGCTCCATACTCTCCGGCGTCACCGCGCGCAAATTACGTAACTCAACACCAAGATAGCCTGGATCATTAAAGAAAGTTTGGTAAGCCGCCAGCTGCGATACCTTACCGCTCACACTCTGAAGGCCAAAAATCGCATTCGCTTCAACCGTGCCTTTGAGCTCATTGAGCTCCTTGGTATTCACACCTCGTTGTTCCAGACCACCTAATATCGATGTTACCTTGCGACGCAGCTCTTTCAGGTTGCCTTTGTCACCACTCTGGCCCATGGCATAAACATACATGGTACAAGCCAGCTCGGCACAGTCATGGAAAGCACCGGCATCCAGCACCTCACCTGTTTTCACCAGGTTCTGATACATCAGGCTGTTTTTGCCACCACCAATCACCCGCGCCAACATATCCAGCGATGCCTCATCATCGGCCCCGTTGTAGGAAGTAGGCCAAGCCATCAACAACATTGGCTGCTGGATCTTATCTTCCAGCGTCAGGTAGCGGTCAGCGTCCAGAGTCACCGGTTTCTTGGCTGTCTTAGCCACTTCCGGACCACGTGGAATCGAGCCGAAATACTGATTAACCCAAGCCAGAGTCTGCTCGGCATCAATATCACCACCAATGGTCAGCGTAGCATTATTAGGCCCGTACCAACGCAGGAAGAAGGCTTTCAAATCATTCACATCAACCCGGTCCAGATCTGCGACATAGCCGATAGGTTGCCATGAATACGGATGAGTCGGCGGGAATAACGCTTCGCCCATTCGCTCATAAACCAGGCCATACGGGCGGTTTTCATAACGCTGGGCACGCTCATTCTTTACCGTCGAGCGCTGGATTTCAAACTTGCGCTGAGACACGGCACCTAGCAGGAAGCCCATCCGATCCGATTCCAGCCACAGCATTTTTTCAAGCTGATTCGACGGTACGGTTTCGAAATAATTTGTTCGATCGCGGTTAGTCGTTCCATTTAAAGTACCACCAGCCTCAGTAATCAAACGGAAGTGTTCCTGATCACCGACGTTTTCTGAGCCCTGAAACATCATGTGCTCGAAGAAATGGGCAAAGCCGGATTTACCCAGCTCTTCACGGGCTGAACCGACATGATAGGTCACATCCACATGAACCAGCGGATCTGAATTATCCTCATGCAGCAATACAATCAGTCCATTTGACAAGGTATACTTTGAATACGGAATAACAGGCACATCCGATGCTTGTTTTGTCACCTGTTCAACAAATGTTACCCCTTCAGGCAACGCGGGCGCTTGACTCTCTTTCGTTGCCAGGTTGCCACACCCAGCCAACGAAAATAGCGCAACCCCTAGAATCCACTTTTGCACGTAAGCATTCCTTATAAAAAACCTTGAACGATCAGTGCCAACACGGTGTAGCGTGCAGCTTTCCCCGTCATAATGATGAAAAAACTCAGCCAGTGGTGCATACGCAACCAGCCAGCGGCCAGACACAACGGATCACCGATCACGGGCAGCCAGCTGAAAAATAACGAACCGAATCCATATTTTTTCAACCATCGCAAAGCCTTATGACCATGATATTCATCAGAAGTTTTATCTGGCAGCAATCTTCCCAACCAGTAATTGGTCATCCCGCCCAATGTATTGCCTAATGTGGCAACCAACACAACCAACCACACGACATTATCACCGAGCTTCAAGGTTGCGATGAGATTCGCCTCAGAGCCGCCCGGCAAAAGGGTGGCACTCAAAAAACCAGTGGTAAATAGCATCCACAATGCTGATTCACCATGAAATAACTCTAGCATTCAAACAACTTGTTCATCGTCAGGTAACAGCGAATACCCATAGGAGCAGATATCGCCACGTTAAACGCCCACAGACAGCACAATCTTACCTCGCGTATGCCCGGACTCGATCTGCTGGTGAGCCTGCGCCCCATCACAAAGGCGATACTGAGCCGCAATATAAAGCTGCAGTGTTCCAGCCTTCAACATTGCCATCATGGCATTGTTCTGCTCAAGCGATGGCGAGACCAACATACCTTCAGCTTCCAGACCTAACTCTCGGGCTCGCTCGCAAACAGCATCAGCCGTGATCGTCGGTACTGTTACCACCCGGCCGCCAGACTTGACGCATTCAAGAGCTGCCATACCTACATCGCCGCCCATCAAATCAATCAGCACATCCACTTTAGCAATCTGCTCGTTCAGTGGTGCCAGGCGGTAATCCAGCGCGATAGCCCCCAGTTTGGAAACAAAGTCCACATTATCTGCCGAGCAGCTGGCAACAACCGTTGCTCCCCTAGCAACCGCCAGCTGGATAGCAATATGACCAACACCACCGGCACCAGCCAGGATTAAGACCTGATCACCAACAGAAACTTTCGCCTTATTCAGCGACTGCCATGCAGTCTGGCCCGCCAATGGCAACGCCGCCGCTTCAATCAATGAAACGTTATCAGTATCAACCCGGCTCAATGCATCGGCATCAGCCACCATATATTCACTGTAACCCCCACCCTGTAAAGGAAAGCCAACAAAGCCTGAAACCGCATCTCCCAGCTCAAGGCTTGCCACTCCCGCACCCACAGCAACTACCTCACCGGAAATATCATAGCCCGGAACCCAAGGCAGGTTTTCTTTGTTCTGCTGGGCGGCCCAGCCCAACCCGGCACGGGTTTTAACATCAATCGGATTCACTCCGGCATAGGCAACTTTGACCAGCACCTCACCATCCGAAAGTTGCGGAACCTCGACAGTCTGCATGACCAACACCGACGGCTGACCAAACTGGGTAATAGCTAATTGCTGACACTCGTTCATTCCCTATTCCTTATCCGTCTCGATTTCCCACCATACTACCTGATACTCACCGACATAAGTAACCGCTCATCGCCAACATTACTGACCACTGTGACGAAGTTCTGTTTTCAAAACTATTCTGTATGCCAAAAAAGAAAACGGGCAACCACTGGCTGCCCGTCACCTTTCTGCTAACACATTGTATTCATAGACTATCCTACCAAGGCAAGCAAAATACCAGCCGCCACCGCCGAACCGAGGACACCGGCCACATTAGGCCCCATTGCATGCATCAACAAAAAGTTATGCGGATTAGCCTCCAGACCAACCTTATTCACAACCCGTGCCGCCATCGGTACAGCCGATACTCCGGCAGCCCCAATCAACGGGTTGATGTCTTCCTTGCTATAGCGATTCAGCAGCTTAGCCATCAATACACCACCGCCGGTGCCAACACTGAAGGCCACGGCACCGAGAATCAGGATCCCCAAGGTCTCAAACTGGAGGAACTTGTCCGCTTCCAGCTTTGAGCCTACCCCCAGACCAAGCATGATAGTCACAATATTGATCAATTCATTCTGAACCGTGTTAGACAAGCGATCCACCACACCGGACTCACGCATCAGGTTACCGAGACAAAACATTCCGACCAGCGGAGTCGCCGAAGGTAGAAACAAAATCGTCATCAACAACACCGCCAACGGAAACAGAACTTTCTCGCCCTTACTGACATGGCGTAACTGCTCCATCTGAATAGTCCGCTCTTCCGGTGTTGTCAGAGCCTTCATGATCGGTGGCTGAATGATCGGAACTAAAGCCATATAACTATAAGCAGCGACTGCAATTGCACCCAGCAGATCCGGTGACAACCGGCTAGCCAGGAAAATTGCCGTCGGGCCATCGGCTCCCCCGATAATCGCAATCGACGATGCATCAGCCATGGTAAAATCAATGCCCGGAACCAGATTCAGCAAGATTGCTCCGAACAGAGTAAAGAAGATACCGAACTGAGCGGCCGCTCCCAACAGCAAAGTTTTCGGGTTTGCAATCAGCGCCCCGAAATCGGTCATCGCCCCGACCCCCATAAAAATCAGGAGTGGAAACACCCCGGTTTCAATACCGATATAATAAATGTAATAAAGCAATCCACCCGGTTCGGTAAACCCGGCATTAGGAATGTTGGCCAGAATGGCACCAAAGCCCATCGGCAAAAGCAGTAAAGGCTCGAACCCTTTGTAGATCGCCAGAAACAGCAAGCAGGCACCGACCAGGATCATCACCAGCTGACCGAACTCAAAATTTGCAATCCCTGTTTCTAGCCAGAGTTTCAATAAACCGTCCATGGAAACCTCTTTATGCCAGACTCAGAATCGGCGAACCCACAACCACGGTATCACCTTCTTTAACATGCAGATCCTGCACAACCCCATCACGAGAAGCCCTAACCTCTGTCTCCATCTTCATCGCTTCAAGCACGACCAATACATCACCTTCGGCAACAATATTGCCAGGCTGAACATTGATCTTAAATATATTGCCAGCCAACGGTGAAGATACCCGCTCAGCGGTATCTAACGGTGCTGAAGCCGGGGCTGCTGCCGGGCTCACAGCAGAGACCTGGCCGGCAGGGCCAACTTCAACGTCGTACACCTGACCATTAACCTTCACGCTATAAGCTTCAACGCCATCGGCCGAAACCACCGGGGCCGCAGCAGAAACAGGCTCAGATTCTGTGCCCGGAGCTGGCTCAAAAGCATCGGGGTTATTGCGATTTTTCAGGAAATTCAATCCAACCTGTGGGAACAGCGCATAAGTCAGCACATCGTCCGCCAGTTCGTCAGCCAGTGCTATTCCGTCTGACTTGGCTTTCGCTTGCAGATCGGCGGTCATGCTATCGAGTTCATCTTCAATCAAATCTGCTGGACGGCAAGTCACCGGCTCAGCCCCATCCAATACCTTAGCCTGCAATTCAGCATTGACCGGCGCCGGAGCCTGACCGTACTCACCTTTCAGCACCCCGGCTGTTTCCTTACTGATACTCTTATAACGCTCGCCGGTCAGCACATTTAGTACTGCCTGAGTTCCTACAATCTGCGACGTCGGGGTCACCAACGGGATAAACCCGAGATCTTCACGCACCCGTGGGATCTCCTCAAGCACTTCGTCAAATCGATCCGCAGCACCTTGCTCCTTCAGCTGACTTTCCATGTTGGTCAGCATCCCGCCCGGCACCTGAGCCAGCAAAATACGGGCATCAACCCCTTTCAAGCTACCTTCAAACTTGGCATATTTTTTCCGGACATCACGGAAGTAGCTCGCAATAGGCTCCAACTGCTGCAGGTTGAGTGTTGTATCACGATCGGTTCCTTCCAGCATTGCTATCACGGTTTCGGTCGGGGTATGGCCATAAGTCTGGCTCATTGATGATATTGCGGTATCCAAAATATCTAATCCTGCTTCGACCGCCTTGATCGCCGTGGCCGTCGAAAGCCCCGTCGTGGCATGACAGTGCAGTGCCAAAGGCACATCACAAGAGGCTTTGATCCGCTTGACCAGCTCCTCTGCCTCGTAAGGCTTAAGCAGACCGGACATATCTTTGATACAGATAGAATGACAACCGAGATCTTCCAGCCGTTTGGCTAAATCAGTCCAGGTATCGAGGTTATGAACCGGGCTAGTCGTATAAGAAATCGTGCCTTGAGCATGAGCTCCGACATCAACGGTTGCTTTCACTGCCGTTTCAAAGTTGCGGACATCATTCATCGCATCAAAAATACGGAACACATCCATCCCGTTGGCATGGGCTCGTTCAACAAACTTTTCAACCACATCATCCGCATAATGCCGGTAACCCAATAAATTTTGTCCCCGCAGCAACATTTGCATCGGAGTTTTCGGCATCGCCTGTTTTAAGGTACGCAGGCGCTCCCATGGGTCTTCCCCCAAATAACGGATACAGGCATCAAAAGTCGCACCACCCCAGGTTTCAAGAGACCAATAACCAACATTATCAAGCTGCTGGGCGATCGGCAGCATATCCTCGATACGCAACCGAGTGGCAAAAAGTGACTGATGAGCATCACGTAATACAACATCAGTAATAGCTAAAGGCTTAGACATGCTCACAAACTCCTTGTAAATAAATCACCCTGACAAAAAACAACGTGTCAGGCTTTATGCTGACGATACTGTTGGACAGCAGCGCTTATCGCCGCGATAACATCCGGCGTAACACCACTGTGGTCAGGGGCAACAGTTGAGGCTGTTTGTGGATGAAAGTCCTGTTCTGGCTCCTTCGGTACAACCTTCGCCAACAGTTGAACTAATAAGATCAGGATACTGAGAAACACAAATACCACGACCATACCCGTAACCATGATCGTAGCTGCTTCCCACAGCAAACTTCCTAAATCTGCCATTATTGCTTCCTTTTATTGCGATTGTGACTGGCGCGTTAAGAATTAACACAGTAAACAAAAACATGTCAAATTGATTAACACACCGTCAAAACACCATGTATCAAGGTTAGCTTTTCACCCGGTTAGAGTGAAAACGTGAACTAAGGCCAGAATTTTTCATAACTCACAGAAAGAAAACTGCCGAAGCACATCCCTCTAACACACTGGTATCGCTTTATTTATCACGCACTCGAGCAATTTTGTTACGTTTACGTAAACGTAAGAAATCTCGCCTTATTAAAAATTTTTTAGGCAGCGTAATGACAGAGTAAATAGTTGAAACAGGAGAAAGAGAATAAAACGGAAATTCGTCACCTGATTTCTTGTTATTTCTTATGCCAATCGAATAAATTGATAATCCCTGTAGGAGTAATAACCATATCAGAACAAATCAGTTTCAAAAGTTTAGAGAGGCCCAGTTAATAATATTGTGATGTCATTTGGAGCTTATAGTGAAGAGCAGGATGCACCCGATTTATTAGAAAGAGTTAACGTGTTTGAGCTTGGTAGGTAAGAAATGGCCAGATATAAAAAAAGCCCAGCCGAAGCTGAGCTTTTAAATAATGGCGCGTCCGGGAGGATTCGAACCTCCGACCGCCTGGTTCGTAGCCAGGTACTCTATCCAGCTGAGCTACGGACGC
>NZ_CANMZV010000033.1 GCF_947502415.1 uncultured Photobacterium sp.
AATTGACTGTGCCAAAATAACGTAAGCTATTTTGTATTGGTCACTCAGTTCATTGATGCCATATTTGCTTTCACTTTTAAAAAGTGAAGACAAAAGGTTTGACTAATCATTTCACGAGTGCCCACACAGATTGCATGGTCAAATTGTTAAAGAACATGGTTATCAGACAGTTCCAAGAACATTTATCGTGACAACGGAAGCGAATTATAGGGAGATATTCAGCGTTGGCAACCATTTTTTATCAAAAAAAGATTAAGCGCGCAGATTTTGAGCACTCATGCCGTTTTATGCTTTTTAGAGCGCTATAAAGGAAGGAAAAATAACTCTCAGATGCCTAATCAAACTCGCTGAATTTAGAGATAATCGTCGTGAGCTCTACCTTTTGCTTATTCTGCCAACGATCGGTCCACTCTGTTTCCACTGTAACGGTTTTTGCAGCACTTGATAATGCACTCATCACATCAACGGTGCATGACATACTATAGCCACTAGGAACGATTACGTCGGGTGCTGGACAATTTGATGTATTTATATCATCAAAGTGAATCACATTAACTCCACCACTGACTGAGGCCCTTGTAAGAAAAAATTCCAACTGCTGTTCTGACAGGTGTAAAGCATCCAGCGACTTGAGGGCGTTTTCAGATTTCACTTCCATATACAATTGTATTTTTACCATTCCAGCGACGCCAACAGCCATCACCAAAAGTGAAATTAATACCTCGATCAAGCTGAAGCCTTTATTGTTAGAAATCATGCCAAGTGCCCTTCTTCCATCTCGGTTTCGCAAAAGGTGTCAAGGCTTCTTTCAAGATATCACCATTATATGAAAAGTTTACACTTCCAGTTATGTTCGCATCATAACCCGGCATATCAAACACAAACCCTCCTTTTGTATGCAAAGCCCCAAATTGATAATGTATATATTTTGATTTATTCGGCACATGAGCAACTACTGACGTAGCATCCCAATCCGCTGCAGAAGGCTCCCATGGACGATCAGGTGATATTTTAGGTGTTAAAAATTGATATAATACAATATTAAGACTAACAGCCGCTCCATTAAAGCCCACCACACCATCCTGAACAAGAACTAACGCTAACTTTGCAGCGCCTTCTGATGTCATCGCCGTATTGATTTCAGATGCATTTCCTTTTAAATCACAACTACCTTCAATCCAAATACGTTGCTCCCCTTTTTCAATTGCATCTGCAATAGATGTAGAACAACTACTTCCTTGAGTAATAGAATAAAACTGTTTTTTAACTTCTTCCCATTGTTCTTTAGGGTACCCAAACATCTCTTTAAATGGGTCTAAATTAAGTTCTTTCCTAAAATCACTTTTAAAGCTTTCAGGTGTTGATGAATATGATGTATCTTTTACTGAAACAGTTTTGTAACCACTATTACATTCTGGTGAGTCTGAAAAATCAAAGTCAGAATATGGCGGATAATCATAGTAAAACCCCTTATTCAACAGAGTGCCTTTTACTGTCAAATCCCCTGAGAACCTTGCTAATATGCAGTTATAGCCACTTCCAATTTTAACACCAGGGTCTGGATAGACATCCATATTACCGCCAGAAATATTAAATATAATATTTGATGTTGACTTAAATGCACCGACACTTTGAGACACCAATGAAAATGACTTATTAATTGATACTTTAGCTTTATTATCAATTGATGCTATTGAAGCAACAACATAATCAGAAGCCAATGGACTAATGTTTATGTCAGAGTTGGATTCTATTTCACAATCATTAATTAATGGCGTTAATGCTGTATTTACACCTCCTGCACTATTCACAGCAGCAAAACCACACTCCAATCCCCCTTCTGCCAACCAGTGTGCTTTTCTTGATAACACTTCATTTTGGGTTCGCTTAATCTGATAAAAGACATTTTTATACGATGCTAATGAAAACAGCAGAGATACAACAAGTACCATAGTAATGACTAGCAACGTTGCCAACCCATTTTGTCTGTCCATTAATTCCAGTTCCTTGTTTTCACTGTCACTGTTTTCGCCGAAGAAATAACATCATCACGTGTCGCCACTTCCAAATTGATGGTGATATATTGACTGTTTATAGAACCATGAGTCAGCTTCTTCTCTATCACCTCAAACCTTGTTACTTTTAACTGCTCATCATGCAAAGCTGACTTCCCCCCTATACAAGCATTTGAAGTAGATAGATCAGATGGCGATGAAAATTTTAATTTGCTATTTTCAAAATGATAAAATCGATAGTGTTTATTCGAACCATCATTATATCCATAAGCAATACAAGTCGATTTCCCAGAAGACGCTGGATTTATATAAACGGTACTAACAGCCCCACTAATAATAAACGATGAATTAGCATTGGAATTAAAACCGGCTCTTAATATATCTTCTTTCATCATTTTTAGTGCATCGTTAGTATCCTGAGCTAACATTAACTGTAACGAACGTTTCGAAGTGGAATTTAAACCCGATATAAATACACTGGAGACAACAGCTAAAGCAATTAAACTAATTGAAGAAGCTACAAGTAGTTCAATAAGACTAAATCCATATTTATATTTATGAACATTTACTATAGCCATAACCCCCACCTTCCGAGCAAATATATAGACGCCCTGTTTCATTATTAACCTTTACTTTAACCATTTTATTTTCTCCTGATGAGAAAGAGAAGTTCCCATTATAATTAGGCCTTCCCGTTAAAGGATTAAAAGTAATAGTATCTGATTTGAAACCTCTCTGAATTTTCAAGCCGGAAAACTGCTGTCCAATAACTCTTGAAATTACTGTAGATTCACCTGAAACAGTCGCTTCAATAACCCAATCTGACGCAGCATTGGGCGTACTCGTGATCTTGTTTGATTTAACCAATACAGGTTTACTTCGCATTACCGATTCTGATTTTGCCAGAACCAACAGCCACTCAATCTCTGTCGCCAGCCGTTTAATCTTATTCTCTTCGATGATTCGTGAAAAAGAAGGTACTGCTGCACCAATAAGAATCATCATTACGGAAACCGTAATAATCAGCTCCAGTAAGGTAAAACCTCGATTTCCTCGATACTGACTATGTATGAAATGTATGGCTGACACAATTACGCGACCTATTCCCCAAATCACCGCTCAACATATGCAGGCAATCAAAACTCAACTTGATTCATATATTACCACCGCAGCAGAATATGCTCGGTTTTATAAAAAAAATTGTCGAGTTAACTCTAAAAATTCAGAGATTCAGGGAAATGAAAAATCAAAAAGGCGTGACACTGATCGAATTACTCATTGTCGTTGCCGTTATTGGTATATTAACGGCAATAGCTTATCCATCTTACCAAAAGCATGTATTGAAAGGACATCGCTCTCAGGTCATGGCAGATATGATCAAAATTCAGCTCAATCTGGAAGAAGGTTACACTCAAACGGGAAGTTATGATAACTCGATTGTCACTGGAGGCACATGCAGTTTCTGCGAAACGAATACAAACAGGTACAAGCTAGAAATTGATATGTCGGGAAAAGGAATGGAGACTTATAAGATCATTGCAACACCGCAAACTAGCACCGAGCAGGATCAGGACAGCTGTAAGACCCTCACCCTTAATGCTGCAGGTATAGGGAGTGCTTCGGGATCAGGTCAATGCTGGTAATAACGAAAAACATAGTAGCAATAAACTGAGTCGTTAACTGAATAGAAAATAATAAAAAAGCCGACATCAGTCGGCTTTTTCTATAAACAGGAATCCTAATACAGGAATTAGCCTGTCAAATCATCAAAGAACTTCTTCACACCATCGAAGAAGCCTTCTGACTTAGGTTTGTGTTTCTTTGCTGCAGAACCACCTAGGGTTTCTTCCAGCTCCTGTAGCAGCTCTTTCTGACGAGCACTCAGGTTAACTGGAGTCTCAACAACCAGCTTACAAATCAGATCGCCAACAGAACCACCGCGAACCGATTTCACGCCTTTACTGCGCATTCGGAACATACGGCCAGTTTGGGTTTCAGTTGGTACTTTCAAGTTTACACGACCATCTAAGGTCGGAACTTCAACTTCACCACCCAATGCAGCCATCGTAAAGCTCACAGGTACTTCACAGTACAAGTTGTTGCCATCACGCTCAAAGATGTTGTGCTGAGCAACATGAACCTGTACGTATAGATCACCAGCAGGAGCACCGAATTCTCCGGCTTCACCTTCACCAGACAAACGGATACGGTCACCCGTATCAACACCAGCAGGGATCTTCACTGACAGAGTCTTGGTTTCCTCTTTGCGGCCTTGTCCGTGACAGGTACCACAAGGTTCTTTGATGATCTTACCGCGACCATGACAGTGTGGACAGGTTTGCTGAACAGCAAAGAAGCCCTGGCGCATCTGTACCTGGCCCTGACCATGACACGTGCCACAGGTTGTTGCTGATGTCCCTTTCTTGGCACCGGAACCGTCACAAGAATCACAATGTACCATCGTTGGTACACGGATTTCCTTGTTACAGCCACGAACAGCCTCTTCCAGGGTCAGTTCCATGTTATAGCGCAAGTCGGCACCACGCTGAGCGCGCTGCTGACCACCACGACGGCCACCGCCACCGAAGATATCACCGAACACATCACCAAAAATATCACCGAAATCAGCACCGCCGCCAAAGCCGCCGCCACCGAAACCGCCGCCCATGCCACCTTGTTCAAAGGCTGCGTGGCCATACTGATCGTATGCCGCTTTCTTCTGCGGATCAGTTAAAATTTCGTAAGCGTTTTTAACTTCTTTGAATTTTTCTGCGGCTTGCTCATCACCCTGGTTACGGTCAGGATGGAATTTCATTGCAAGGCGCTTATAAGCCTTTTTGATATCACGTTCTGATGCGTCACGAGCTACGCCAAGAACTTCATATAAGTCACGTTTTGACATACTTATCTGTCACCTGCCTTAATACAGCTACGGGCGCAAGAGTATTCCTCCAACGCCCGCGCTCAAATAAGATTAAGAGTTAGTTATCTTATTTCTTATCGTCTTTAACTTCTTCGAACTCAGCGTCAACAACGTTATCGTCTTGCTGTGCCTGCTGTTCGCCAGCTGCACCTTCTTGTGCTTGCTGAGCTTGAGCCTGCTGCTGAGCGATTTCCATCAGCTTCTGAGAAGCCGCGATTAGCGCCTGAACTTTCGCGTCAATCGCTTCTTTATCTTCACCTTTACGTGCTTCTTCTAGTTCAGAAACAGCGGCTTCGATTTTCTCTTTCTCATCTGCAGGAAGAGCATCACCAGCTTCTTCGATTTGCTTACGCGTACCGTGAACTAGCTGATCAGCCTGGTTACGTGCAGTTACCAACTCTTCGAACTTCTTGTCCGCTTCTTTGTTAGCTTCTGCTTCTTGTACCATTTTCTCGATATCTTCATCGCTCAGGCCGCCAGAAGCTTGGATAGTGATCTTCTGCTCTTTACCTGTGCTCTTATCTTTTGCAGATACGTGCAGGATACCATCCGCATCAAGGTCGAAAGTAACTTCGATTTGAGGCATACCGCGAGGTGCAGCCTGGATACCTTCAAGGTTGAACTGACCAAGAGACTTGTTGTAGTTCGCTTGCTTACGCTCACCCTGTAGTACGTGGATAGTTACCGCGTTCTGGTTGTCTTCTGCAGTTGAGAATACCTGGTTCGCTTTTGTCGGGATAGTGGTGTTCTTCTCGATAAGCTTAGTCATTACGCCACCCATGGTTTCGATACCAAGAGATAGTGGAGTAACGTCTAGCAGAAGAACATCTTTCACGTCACCAGCAAGTACACCGCCCTGAACAGCCGCGCCTACAGCTACAGCTTCATCTGGGTTCACGTCTTTACGTGGTTCTTTACCGAAGAATTCAGTTACTTTAGCCTGAACCATTGGCATACGAGTCTGACCACCTACAAGGATTACGTCAGTGATATCGCCAACAGACAGGTCTGCATCTGCTAGAGCAACTTTTAGAGGGTCAAGAGAACGCTGTACAAGATCTTCAACTAGAGACTCAAGCTTCGCACGAGTCACTTTGATGTTCATGTGCTTAGGACCAGTTGCATCTGCAGTGATGTAAGGTAGGTTTACATCAGTCTGCTGTGCAGAAGACAGTTCAATCTTCGCTTTTTCAGCAGCTTCTTTCAGACGCTGCATTGCAAGTGGGTCGTTCTTAAGGTCGATACCTTGTTCTTTTTTGAACTCTTCAACCAAGTAGTTGATCATGCGGTTATCGAAGTCTTCACCACCAAGGTGAGTATCACCGTTCGTTGATAGAACTTCGAAAGTCTTCTCGCCTTCAACTTCATCGATTTCGATGATAGAGATATCGAATGTACCACCACCAAGGTCGTAAACAGCGATAGTGCGATCACCGCCTTTCTTATCAAGACCGTAAGCTAGTGCAGCTGCTGTTGGTTCGTTGATGATACGCTTAACTTCAAGACCCGCGATACGGCCAGCATCTTTAGTCGCCTGGCGCTGAGCATCGTTGAAGTATGCTGGAACTGTGATAACTGCGCCTGTTACTTCCTCACCTAGGAAGTCTTCAGCAGTTTTCTTCATTTTCTTAAGAACTTCAGCAGATACCTGAGGAGCAGCCATTTTCTGGCCTTTTGCTTCTACCCATGCATCACCGTTGTCAGCCTTAACAATGTTGAAAGGCATGATTTCGATATCGCGCTGAACTTCTTCGTCTTCAAAACGACGACCAATAAGACGCTTGATAGCGAATAGCGTGTTTTCAGGGTTTGTTACCGCCTGACGCTTAGCTGGCTGACCAACTAATGTTTCACCATCTTGGGTGTAAGCAACAACAGATGCCGTTGTACGCTCACCCTCTGCATTTTCAACTACGCGTGGTTTTTCACCATCAAGTACTGCTACACAAGAGTTAGTTGTACCCAAGTCAATACCAATGATTTTACCCATCAGGCTTTCTCCGAAATTCGTTTAGCTCTATTTGCCAACCCCAGACTTAGGAGCTGACAGTGCGGATTAACCGCTGAAATTTATTTACGATGTCGTATGACTACTAGATAAGGGCAGCCAAATTGTTTTCAAGGGCAACATCGAAAAAAAATATAAAAAAATAAAAAACCCGCAAAATCTGCGGGTTCTCATCGCAGCCTACCCGCTTATGCTTTGGTATTCACATTACCGGCAGCAGCTTTCGATACCATAACCATCGCAGGACGAACAACACGGCCATTCAGCTCATAGCCCTTCTGCATAACCAGCATTACGGTATTAGGTTCGTGATCAGCACTTTCCTGAATAGACATCGCCTGATGGAACTCAGGGTTAAATGCCTCGCCTTCAGGGTTGATCTGCTTAAGACCAAACTTACCCACAGTGTCAGTCATGGTCTTCAGGGTTAGCTCAACACCTTCGATCATCGACTTGGTAGCCTCGTCGTTCTTGTCTGCCATTTCGATAGCACGTTCCATGTTATCGATAACAGGCAGCAGCTCTTCAGCAAATTTATTCAAGGCAAATTTACGTGCCTTGTCGATTTCCTGTTCGCTACGACGACGCATGTTTTCTACATCGGCACGAGCACGCAATACACTTTCTTGCTGCTCTTTAACTTTTGCTTCACTTGTCAGAAGTGCAGCTTCAAGCTCGGCAATACGTGCAGCCTGAAGTTCTTGCTCGGTCATTTCAACTACTTCTTCCTCAGCAGATTCAGTTTCAGCTGCTTCTACAGTCTCTTGCTGCAGCTGTTCGTCCTGTACTTTTTTCTCTTTGTTGCTCATGCTTTCGCTTCTCCGCCAAGATAATGTTGTTTGTCGGTTGGGTAGGAAAAAATACCACGCCCCTACCCAGAAAAAACGTGTATGCGCATATTATGGGGATGAAGTTCAATGATTCAAGCCGATATCACTCACAAAGCGCGACAAGAGTCCAAACCTGACGCTATACTGGCTTCACTATCATTTGTCGGATCAAGGACATGAAGCGCAATTTTCAAACAATCGCGATCATCGGTAAACCGAGAAATCCTGACGCCTTGCAAACCCACAAGGCGCTGTATGACTGGCTAACCGCCAAAGGTTACGAGGTTTTGGTCGATCACAGGCTGGCAAGTGATCTCGATGTGCCGCAACGAGTACTGTGTGATCTCCTCACCATCGGCGACAAAGCCGATTTAGCTATCGTGGTCGGCGGTGACGGAAATATGCTTGGCGCCGCTCGAGTATTGTCGCGCTTTGATGTTGCCGTGATTGGCGTCAACCGCGGTAACCTCGGCTTCCTGACCGATCTGGACCCTGATACTTTTGACTCCGAATTGGAACGGGTGCTAAAAGGCGAATATATCACCGAAAAACGCTTCCTCCTGGAAGCGGAGGTACACCGCCACGGCCAAATAAAAAGCCGGAACGCTGCGCTGAATGAAGCGGTTCTCCATCCGGACAAAATCGCTCATATGATTGAATTTGAGGTCTATATCGATGATACCTTCGCCTTTTCACAACGCTCTGATGGCCTGATCATCTCGACACCAACAGGCTCAACGGCATATTCGCTCTCTGGCGGCGGACCAATCCTGTCACCGAGCCTCAACGCTATTTCCCTGGTACCGATGTTCCCACATACGCTGTCTTGCCGCCCGCTGGTTGTCGACGGCGACAGCCGGATCAAGCTGCTAGTTTCACCAACCAACGGCAGTACACTTGAAGTCAGCTGTGACGGACAAGTTTCCCTGCCCGTCAGCCCTGGCGATGAAATCTTCATCTACCAGAGTCCGGATCACCTAAAACTGATCCATCCGAAAAACTACAGCTACTATAACGTACTGCGAGGTAAGCTCGGCTGGTCGAGCAAATTGTTCTAAGAATAACTCCGGTTACCCCATAAGCCAGCCTTCGCGCTGGCTTTTTTATCGCCTTTTCTGATTCCAGCTAGTTTTCAAAAAGTTATCTTAAATCAACTTTTCCTGGTAAAAATACTTAACCAGCACTTTACTGTGTATTGATACAATATATACTGTGTAAAAAAACAGGTGTTGATTTAAACAGGTGAACACATGCTTGCTCATATGACCATCTCTAACTTTGCTATTGTAAAAAGCCTTGAATTTGAACTGAAACCAGGCATGACAACCATTACAGGTGAAACCGGTGCCGGTAAATCTATTGCCATTGATGCGCTCGGTTTATGTTTAGGTGATCGGGCAGAAGCCGCGATGGTTCGACCAAATGAAGACAAAGCTGAACTTTCAGCGGCATTTTCGTTGCAAAACAACCAAGCCGCCAGACGCTGGCTGGAAGACAATGAGCTAGCAGATGGTGACGAATGTATTCTGCGCCGCGTGATCACCAAAGAAGGCCGCTCCCGAGGTTTTATCAACGGCAGCCCGGTACCGGCATCTCAGCAAAAAGCCCTAGGTCAACTATTGATCAATATTCACGGCCAGCACGCTCACCAGCAGTTAATGCGAACGGACTACCAACAGCAAATGCTGGATCAGTACGCCGGTCACCACCTACTCATGGAAAAAAACCGTCAGTCTTATCAGATCTGGTGCCAGGCCAACAATGAACTCAAACGCCTGACTCAAAACCGTGATGAAAATGAAGCGCAAAAGCAGCTGATCCAATATCAAGTCAAAGAACTTGACGAATTGGGATTAGGCGAGCACGAATACGCCGAAATCGAAGAAGAGCATAAGCGCCTGTCTAACAGCGGGGAACTGGCCGTATCCAGCCAGACAGCCTTATCGATGCTCTACGACAATGATGACGGCAATGCCCTGCAGCTCCTGCAAATGGCCAGCCAGCAAGTAACCAGCCTTGGCGAACTGGATAACAACCTAAACGCGATTCCGGAAATGCTGGAAGAAGCCATTATTCAGGTACAGGAAGCCAGCCAGGAACTACGCTGCTACCTCGATAACCTCGATATGGATCCGCAGCGCCTGATCTACCTTGAAGAGCGCCTGGCAAAAATCATGTCTCTGGCACGCAAGCACTACGTAATGCCAGACGAGCTATTTCAGAAACATCAGGATCTGCTAAAAGAACTTGATGAGCTTGATTGTAGCGATGAACGGCTTGAAGAAATAGCTGAACAAGTAGAGTGCAAACGCCAGTTGTTCCTGGCAAATGCTGAAAAACTCAGCAAGAGCCGCCAGCGTTATGCCAAAGAATTAGACAAGAAAATTTCCGACAGTATGCACCAGCTCAGCATGGAGCACGGTATTTTCAAAATTGATATCCAAAGTGATGCCGAAGGCATGCTCAGCCCGCTAGGCTTCGATAACATTACCTTCCTAGTTTCGACTAACCCTGGGCAACCGTTGCAACCTTTGGGTAAAGTCGCCTCTGGCGGTGAGCTTTCTCGTATTTCGCTGGCTATCCAGGTAATTACTGCGCAAAAAGTCGAAACGCCAAGCCTGATTTTCGATGAAGTCGATGTGGGGATCAGTGGTCCAACAGCTGCAATTGTCGGCAAAATGCTGCGTACCCTGGGCGAATCGACACAGGTCATGTGTGTTACCCACTTACCTCAAGTGGCGGGCTGCGGCCATCAACAGATGTTTGTTGCCAAGAAGAGCAGCAAAGGACAGACCGAAACCAACATGTACCCGCTGACAAACGATGAGCGCGTATCTGAACTGGCAAGGCTGTTAGGCGGCAGTGAAATCACCGACCGCACTCTGGCCAACGCAAAAGAACTGCTGTTTGCGGCCTAAATCGAATAAACTTAAAGGCTGATGCAACTAATTGGCTGTACAGCAGTCTCAATTACAGTTTTTTTCTTAGACCGCTTTTTTACTTCTGCCTGGAGCTTGTTTATCATCGCAGCAGTTAAAGCGAATTTGCCGGGATGCTATGAGTTGGAAAAACCTTGCTGCACTAACATTGGCCGCAAGCCTGTTAGGTGGCTGTTCAGTCGTTGAAAGACTGGTGTACCGAATTGATATCAACCAGGGTAATTACCTGGACCAGCAAGATATCGATAAACTTCGATACGGAATGAATAAAGAACAGGTCAGCTATGTTCTAGGCTCTCCTATGCTGGTTGAACCTGAATACCCGCACACCTGGTACTACGTTTACTACCACAAGCCAGGACACAATGAGCCAATCCAGAAAAACTTGGTTTTGACATTTAATACCCAAAACCAACTAACTGGCCTGTCGGGAGATTACCAGTCCGGTCCAAACTTCATGGTTCCGATTAACTGATAAGCAATAAAAAAGCTCGCAACTGCGAGCTTTTTTATTATCTCAAGCAAGATTACAACCCACTTAAGCTTTTTGTGCCGCCTTGGCTTCCAGCGCCTCCAGCTTGGCCTGCTCGGCGCGCTTACGGCGGATCTCTTTCGGATCAGCAAGCAACGGACGATAAATTTCAATCCGGTCGCCATCGTGAACAGTCGCATCCAATCTTACATTACGGCTATAGACACCAACTTTATTCTTCTTGAGATCGATTTCCGAGTACATTTCAAGCACACCAGACTGCTCAATAATTTCCTGTACCTTAGTATCAGGCGTGATCGCCAGTTTGATCACCCGCTGAACCTGAGGAAGCGCATACACCACCTCAACATGAATTAGTTTATCTTCAGAAATCATAAACTTCTCTAGCTCGCAGGGTAAACGCATTCACCATATTACTAGTCAACTCGCGAAACACTTTGCCAAACGCCGCTTCTACCAAGCCATTGGTAAACTCAAAATCCAGCTTCAGCTCAACTTTACAAGCTTCGGCATCTAACTCAATGAAATGCCACCCACCAGCTAAACGCTGAAATGGCCCCTCAACCAACTGCATGTCGATCTTATTCCCCTCAACAAGCTGGTTACGAGTAACGAAAGTTTTTTTAATACCGGCTTTGGAAACATCGACCGATGCCATCATATGCTCTTCAGAACTTTCTAATATTTTTGTCCCTGAACATCCCGGCAAAAATGCAGGATAAGACTCAACATCATTGACAAGTTCAAACATTTGCTTCGCACTAAACGGAACCAGTGCAGAGCGACTAATCTGAGGCATAGTTTCTCCTTTACCCATCACAAGTGCCTGATCCCACAAGTCTTCACTCGCAAAAGCGCAAAACCTATGAGAAGAGGTTGCTCAATGATACCATTACTCAGCAATCAGCCAAAATCCGTGCAGAGCCAAAGGCCTTAACCCCAACGGTTTATGCACTTCGACCAAGCTATCATTTCTCGGCTTGGGACAGCAATAAAGAATAGACGAGTATTTATGGCAAAGAAAAAACCAAGCAAACCGGGTAGCAATACCATTGCAAAAAACAAATCAGCCCGTCATGAGTTTGCGATTCAAGATGAATTTGAAGCCGGCCTTGAACTACAAGGCTGGGAAGTGAAAGCCATCCGTTCAGGTAAGGTCAACATTTCTGAGAGTTATGTTTTCCTACGCAATGGCGAAGCGTTTATTTCAGGGGTGACTATCACTCCGCTCAATGCCGCCTCAACCCATGTTGTCGCAGATCCAACCCGTACCCGTAAGCTGCTACTCAACCGTCGCGAGATCGACAAATTGTTGGGAGCCGTGAACCGTGAAGGCCAAACCATTGTAGCGCTTTCTATGTACTGGAAAGGCTCATGGGTTAAACTGAAGGTAGGTACAGCTCGTGGTAAGAAGCTGCATGATAAGCGCGCCGACTCCAAACAGAAAGATTGGCAGCGCGATAAGCAACGTATCATGAAGCAAAGTATGCGCTAACATGACTATCCTGCTTGCTAAGTGATGGCTTTTCCTCCAAAAGAACCATGTGAGCAGGATTTAGTATTGACGCATACCCATTTTCTGTTACCATCAAATGAACTCTGGGGCTGATTTAGGATTCGACAGGATCACGAAGGCTTTGGGAGCATGCCGTGGGGCGGTTGGCCACGTTAAAAGCCGCAAAAAAATAGTCGCAAACGACGAAAACTACGCACTAGCAGCTTAATACCCTGCTGAGAGCGCTCCTGCCCTAGCTTCCGCTTGTAAGACGGGGAATTACAGGGGTTCAAACCCAAACAAGATAGCGAGGGAATCTTTGACTAGAGAGATGAACCGCGAAATAGAATTCTGGTATGTATTAGCATAGCGTGTCAATTCGCAGTGTTGGTACGAGAATAAAGATTGACTAAGCATGTAGCGCCTCTGGTTAGACTGGTTTTGGACGCGGGTTCAACTCCCGCCAGCTCCACCAAACGTTTGGAAAAAGACGCCTAATGGCGTCTTTTTTTATGCCTGAAATACGACAAATCAATGACTTACGCATGTAATAGTGTCTAATGAGGATCAATACGGCACTGCACTTATAGTAACAAAAGTAGTAACATCAACGCATTGTTACTACAAATGATGTTACTACAACCATATGCCGAGAATTACAAAACCCCTCACTGCAACACAAGTTAAAGAAGCAAAAGCCAAAGATAAAGAGTATAACTTATCAGATGGTGACGGCCTTCAGCTCCGAGTTTCAAAGCGCGGCACTAAATCATGGCTTTTTAATTACTATCGACCTTTAAACAAGAAGCGAGCAAACCTTAGCCTTGGCCCCTATCCTGAAGTCAGTTTAAGCAAAGCTAGAGAACTGGCGCGAAATGCTCGTGAATTAGTTCAGCAAGAGATCGATCCAAGTATCAATAGAAAAGAAAAACAAAGAGAAGAGCTTCTGAAACAAACGGATACTCTAAGAAACCTTGCCCAAGAGTGGTTTGAGGTGAAGAAGACCTCAGTTTCAGCAGGTTATGCAAAAGACATTTGGCGTTCTCTAGAACTTCATGTATTTCCTTCCATCGGAACCTCTCCTGTAACTAATGTAAATGCTCCAGAATCTATTCAAGTGCTTAAAGTTGTTGAAGCCAAAGGAAGTCTCGAAACTGTACGTAGACTATGCCAACGCCTCAATGAAATTATGGATTTCGCAGTAAATACTGGCAGAATCCAGGCCAACCCTTTGTCAGGGATCAAAGCCGCATTTCTTAAGCCCCAAAAAAAGAATATGCCAACAATCAAACCCGATGAGTTACCCGAACTCATGGCCACCATTTCAAAAGCCAGTATAAAGTTTCAAACTCGGTGCCTGATTGAGTTTCAACTGCACACCATGACTCGCCCTGCTGAAGCAGCTAAAGCCACATGGAAAGAAATAAGTTTTGAGGAAAAACTTTGGACAATTCCTGAAACGAAAATGAAGATGGCTCGCCCACACATCATCCCATTATCTGAAGAAGTTATTTCAATCTTGCATCAAATGCGTGCTTTATCAAGCAATAGCCCTTATGTATTCCCGTCATTCAAAGGCCACCATCGACATATGAATACTCAAACAGTAAACGCTGCGCTCAAACGAATGGGTTATTCAAGCAAACTTGTTGGTCATGGCCTGAGAGCTTTAGCCAGTACAACTCTTAATGAACAGGGCTTCAATCATGATGTCATCGAAGTCGCTCTTGCACATATCGATAAAAATCATGTTAGGGCAGCCTATAACAGAGCAATCTACCTTGAACAACGAATCGAACTGATGGCGTGGTGGAGCAATCATATTACAAGCGCATCGCGGGGTTCACTATCAGTAGTGAAGGATAATACAGAATGATTAGTACCCCTTTGATTGAGTATCTACTGAAAAACAAGCGAAGAATCATGACTGAGCGATATTTTTCTTATTCGCATCTAGCAAAATCATTATTTCTTCAGGGAATAATCCTTCAGCGAGAACTTGAAGAAAGCATTTTCTCCTCCGATGATGGGTTGTTCAAGCCGCCTCCGGTATCACAAAGCTACTTTGAAGCAGCGTTCGATATACTCGAAGCAGAAGAATGTTTTGATTTAGATGAATCCAAAAAAGTACTAAAGGATTCAGAAAAAAGCATCTTGAAAGCAATCGGCTTTGCAGATAAACGCCTAAAAGCAAACTCCAAAGGTGCAGCTATTTATTTTAGCGTTAGAGAAGAAATGATCAGGAAAAACATTAGCGTAGGGAAAGCCATTGAAATTGTTGCTGACCAGCTACAGTGGAGTGTTTCAACTATAAAAAAATACTATTATCCACTGAAAGAGTTTACCGAAGAGTTAGCCGACCTTCTCGCCAACGAGCAGTACATCAAAACAGGTCACTACCCAGAATACAAAGATATGCATATGATATGGTCACCAGAAACTTGCCAATTCTGGTCGTTACTTTCGACAGAAATCCAACAAACCATAGAGCATACACAAGGTAGCATGTGGTCATATATTGATTTGGGTGGGAGCTATGATCGTCTAGAAAGAATACTTCCAACTATCGAAGATTATGCAGTCTCTTCAAAATTAGAAAACGAAAGAATCATGGCCTTAAGGAAACTCATAGCTACCAACACATAGAAATATACGACATAGATCACGCTTACTTAAAGAAAAGCAATAAGAGCACGATTTAATTATTATTTTAAAATCAAAAAGTTATATCCATACTGTTTGCAAAGCGAGCATAAGGATTGCTTTTTTAAGCAAAATCGCAACCACAGTGTCAATTAAAGTCTAGCTACTTCCAAAGACGTATAACAAGGAATAAAAGCTATGACTACTCAAATCAAAATTGAACGTAAAGCAGATGTACTTAAACGCCTTTCAATCTCAAAGGCTACATTACACAATTACATCAACGACGGTATTTTCCCTCCTTCTATTTCTCTCGGCCCGCGTGCTGTGGGCTTCTTCTCTCATGAGGTAGACGCAACGATCATCGCTATGTCACTCGAAGAAGACCTTAAGAGCACAGTTAGCAATCTAGTTTCTAAACGCGCTGATCTAATGACTGATAACGGTCTCTCTCAACTCCTAGCGGCTTAATCTCGAATCTTTCAATGCGGAGCATTGGGTGGGTTACTCACAAAAAAGTGTAGTTTCTTATGGATATATATATACCAATAGAAATTACACTTTTCTCCCCCATTTCTTCGAAATGAAAATATCGATTTTCAACTTCTCTCATCCAAGTTTAAAATAATAATATGACTAATACTAACAGCACGCATCACACGATCCTTCAAAACGGTACTACCGAATATGTCACCATCCTCTCAAACAAAAATATTGTGATAAGTGGTATCAGTAACTCTAATCGGGTTGCTGCGCCAAATGATGATAAACAAAGTATTATTGATGTTATTAATTACTACGCCCAAGCTAGGATCAGAATCAATCAAGTTGTAATTGATTCTGATAACTTCTCCGCAGATGCCGTTAGAGCGATTATTGCTACGTTTTATAATGGAAGATATTCCATTTACGATGTTGCAACAGGTTTTGAGATTACTGCAAACGAAGGAAAAGTTGCGTTTTTCTCGAAAGCATACTCTATAATAAATGCCAAACAACTAATTGAATCAGCATGCAAAGAAGCTATTCGCCAAATGCCGTTAGTATATTCATCGTATAAAAATGTTATAGAGGAATTGGCTAAACTCGGACTTCCACTTGCTCAAACAAGTAAATTAGTGAAAAAATATGCAAAACAGCATTCACATCAAGTTGAGAAATTCGCACGAATAAATGTTGAACACAATTACGATAATCTAACAAACCTATGTGAACTAGATTTAGACACAATAGCAGACAGCAACAAGACATTCGCAATAAAAGCAGCAACAGGAACTGGAAAAACAAGTATGATTTTTGGCCCTTTAGCAAAACTAGGGCAACGAAAGGGAAAAAAAATCGCTTATATCTCCCACCTAATAGCATTGGTAAATCAATTCTGTCGAGAATATGACTGTACAAGTTACAGAGATCCACTTGAAAGTATTGAAGCTGCACAAGGCTTGGGTGTGGTAATTAATAGTGTTTACAAGCTACACCTCTTAGATTACCTCAGAAGCTGCGACATCTTGATTATTGATGAATTCGAAAAAGTCTTGAATGCTATTGTGTGTTCCGAAAGCAACTTAATGAACACTGATGTAGTTCTAGACGCATTGATAGAAATATTTACAAGTGCTAAATGTGTCGTAGTTGGTGACGCTGACTTAACCGAGATTTCTTTATCTTTTCTCCGAAATGTTCGGGGAGATATAAATGTGATTGATTGCATAGAAAATCCATATTTAAATATTGAAGCAATAATCACCAATCAAGACTTTCACCTTTCTCGCTCAAAAGAGGTACTACGCAGTAATCTGTTCAAAGATCGAGTTTACCTATTTGATAGTGTCTCAAAGTTAAAACACTTTGTCGTTTCTGCCGGATGGATTAACAGTGCCAATCTTGACTGTGAAAATAGTGCTCTTCAAGATGGAGTACTTGTTATACATGGTGCAAACAAAGATATGCCTGCACAGAAAGCTTTTTTGCGAAACCCTAACGATGAAGTCATGAAATATAGAGCTATCGTTGCCTCGCCATGCTTAGGCTCAGGGTTCTCGATTACAAGAGATTATACTAATAGAGTAACTATTTTTTGTAACAAAACTTTTATTCCTACTGATCTCGTAAACTTTTCAAGACGCTTTAGGACATCACGTCAGATCGTTTTTAGCATTTCAGCTAATGACTGTACGCTACCAATAAGACAATTTGCAAAGCCCTTATTACAGTCAAAAAATATAGCGCATAAACTCAAGCAGGAGTTTCTTAATCGTCGAGAGTTATTGAATCATAAACTTGGTATCTCATTAATCCTTACGCTTCAAAACCTTGGATTTAATACCAGAGTTGAAATACAAGCACCGTCACAACTAGGCTCTGCTAAATTTGCTTGTAAGAAAACAACTTCAGAACAATTCATAGCAATAAAGAAGTCAATACTTGAAGCTGAAGATATCAATAAAGAAAAAGAACAGGCTTTATTAAAAAGTTGCATGCGAACTTCGATTGATGAAGCTGCTATAAAAAAGAGAACGATAAAAAGAACATTTAGATTAGAAGAACTAGATAGTAAAGCTGTTGATTATTATTATATATTTAATAACAAGAATCTAACTAAAAACATGTTTCTTAGTTTCTGTCATAATGCGGATTTAACCCATCTCTCAATAAATGATGACAAGCAATTGGAGATTAAAGCCTCAAGTTTGCTACATAGTATCTTGCTGGATAATTTTGACTTTTCGAACGGAGACTCTATGTTTCTGGAACATCATACCTTGTTAACCAGGGCACAAAAATTACTTAAGCATGCAGGTCTGTTAAATTGTCATCTACACCAAGGTAAGCTTGTGAAGTTTGTGGATACTCATGAGAAAGCTACCAGACTAATCACTCCTTTGCTAAAATCGCTCGGATTTACTGTCGGTAGGTTTGGTGGTAGTAAAAAGGCAAGAGTAGCGCTGCATCCTTTAGCTAAGAAGTTTCTGGGGGTTGGCTAATAGTTAAAGGTATAAACGGGTGAGCTAAATAGCACATTCATAAAATTAAAAATGGAACTGATAACATCTTGAAGATGAAAGGAATAGCCCCCCCCCTTTTGTCTTCAAGGCAATTCAATAACGGTATCAGTCTACTGGAACCCACAACCACCCATCCCGTGATGCTCTGCGTACCTCAAATAGTCGATTGCAAACTCATCAATTCCGAGTGTAATTGAACCACCTTAATCCAATGCTGTATTGAACTGCATCAAATTTATGAATTTGTCTTCGATGCGCTCATTACTGATACCTGAAATACCTTTAATAGATCACCTAAACACTGAATAATAACTATCTTTCGGTTGTCTCCTCTTGTTCATAAATCTTTCTAAAACAAGTCTCTTCCATAAGTTCTTCTTTTAGAGCGTCAAGAATAACGCTTTTCACTTCATCAACCTGTTCTTCTGTAATTAAAACATATAGTTCATCAAAATTATCACAGTTGTTAAAATTTACAGATGAATAATATAATATATCAGTCATGCTTCTTGAATGCTTATCAATATTTAAAGACTTCCAAGCCTCTTTACTTGAAGCTGTCCAAGATAACTTTATCTCTGAGCCATCTATAGTTACAGACGCAAATCCCGCCCCAAAGACATCTGGGGAATTTTCAAAATCTGTATAAGTACACGCTGCATTAATTTCTAAGTTTTTCATTTCATACCGTTCATAATTATTTAATTGATGAACATCATCACTCATAAATACATACAAATCAATTCAAAAAAATAAATATTCGCTTAATTTATATCATTAATTAATTGAACGGTAATTGACAGAATATAGCTATTAGCACCATGGTGAGAATAGATCACAATCAAAGCATTTGAATCTAAATATATAAATCAAATAAACACAAAAAACATATTTAATCATTCTCTTTTGAACAAGATCACAAAATAGACAATGACACTGATGTATCGTATCCGTCCCATGATCCCACGGGCGCATACCTAAATGGCTAACCAATTATAAGGTGATTTTATATTTTGCAGAGTGGATACGATTTAATCGGCGATATACATGGCCACGCCGGAGAGCTTATCAAGCTCTTAGGAAAATTGGGGTATGCAGATTCAGGAGATGGTTACAGTCATCCCAAGAGAAAAGTAATCTTTCTCGGTGATTTTATAGACCGCGGTGAGCACCTGAGTCAGCATGAAGAGCTGTTGTTGATGGTAATGAAAATGGTCGAAAATGGGCACGCTTATGCGGTACTAGGGAACCATGAATTCAACGCTCTAGCTTTTCATACCCTTCATGATGGTGATTACTTAAGAAAGCATACCAGCAAGAACACCGAACAGCACCAGGCTTTTCTGAATGAGTTTGAACATAAACCGGCTCTTAAAAAGCGAATACTCGACTTTTTCTGGTCACTTCCAATGTGGTTAGAAATTGATGGTATTCGGGTTGTACACGCATGTTGGGATAAAAAATCAATCCAGCTGTTGCAGGAAAAGTCTTCAACCAGGGTTTTATCTGAAGACCTTCTTGTTGAAGCGAGCACCAAAGGTAGTGATGCTTACATGGCCATTGAAACTATCTTAAAAGGTGTTGAAGTGCCATTACCTTCCGGTATTAACTTCAAGGATAAAGACGGGCATGTCCGTGATGCAGTGCGCATTCAATGGTGGAACAACCAGGCAGTGGAACTGGGGGATGTAGCTCTGCCTTTTGAGTTGGACATTGGTGAAGCATCGAGATCGAGTATCCCTGAGTATGTGCCTAGATATGGTGAAGATGAAATACCGTGTTTTATCGGTCACTACTGGCTTAATGGTCAACCGTGCGTGCTAGAAAAAAATATCGCCTGTGTAGATTACTCCGTAGCTAAGGGTGGGAGATTGGTGGCTTATCGTTGGTCTGGTGAAAAAGTATTGACCAATGACAAGTTCATATCTGTGGAGTAGTTATTTATAACGAATAGCAGCCTAATATGGCTGCTAACTCGTTTGCACTACTTACCTCTGACCAACACGCCAGCCACTCTACTTTGACGTTACATTTAAGGTAGAGCGATGTATCAGATAAACGCTTATATGCGGATGTTTGGTAATTCAACATTAATCAACTACGAAAAGTCACCCTGGTTAGTTAAAATGGTTATTTTATTCGGCTAGTGACTTTACATTTTTGTAATATAAACCAAAATCTAGTTATATAGCTTCGCTACTTGAATTATTGCAGAACAAGAATTTCCGCCTTTGGCGAAAGTCTCAATGAAGGCCCCCCCATTGAGCCATTCTTCATATTGCCCATTAACACACAGGCTAATTATGCTCCTGTGTTGATATAGGGAGTAATTGAGAATGTTTACACTCAAGACAAAGTACAATAAACCCAATTTGTGATTCCAGAAGTTCTAGGTTTGTACTTTGGCACTGTTCACAGGAAGCCTTTGATGAACAGTGAACTCCAATCTGCTTTATTTCGCTCGTTAATTCTTCAGCCATAAACTGATTAAAAAACTGATCAACGCAATTAAAAATATCTCCAACTGATTGATAAAACCCTACATTGAGGTGAACCAATAACTTATCGTAAATAATTGATGTTAGATTAGATTTTTCTGTCCCAAGAAGGCGATCGTACCCATCCATCTTCCATTCCTTTTTACGATAGTAAGAAACAGAAGACTCGATGTTTGTTGGAATGGTATTGGCAGCATGCGGCTTTCCTTTGCATCGCTCAGACTGGATGAAAAGTGCAGAACGCTCTACCGCCTTTCTGATGTATGGAGCCAACTCCGAAACACTCATTTCCGTCAGCAACTTTCGGATAACATCGCTAGTTTTTGCAGGAGGTTGAGGCATATTGAACCTTTGGCAAAAATGACTTAGGAAGACAATAGATTCGGAAACTTCTATCTGCTCAATAAGCCCCTTAAGCCCTTTTATATCATCATTCGTGACGGTTAAATCACCTGACATGATTGATTCGAAGTCGGAACGAATCAAGGTTTCTAAGTTTCTGAGTTCGATTGGCTCACCGTTCAACCCTGTCAAATTCACGCGATAATTTTGCATGGTGTCAATGGCATATTCGTTCAGGTGGTGTACCACATACTCAGGTAAATCACTGACCACTAGATAGATAATATTTTTTATAGTTAAGCTATCGTAAATATGGCGATCCAAAGCACCCGCAGGAGATAAAATTGAGTTCACTCTGGACATTTGTTTCGATGGCAGAAGTTCACCTTCACGTAGCGGAAGTAAACTAGCCAGAAGTACTTTATCTAATAGTGACAACTGATCGTAGCTAAGCCGTGCTACAGGTACAGGAAATCGCTCCTTTAATTTCTCCAAATTAGCCTTATACATTTGTTCCTGTGCTTCTCGTCTTATTCTAGCTTCCTCTTCTCGTTCGGCGGCACAGTGTTCACAATAGCAATATGCGGATGGACGATTGTCTTTCATGCGATGTTCACACTCAGAACAGAGGTATTCTCTTGACGAGTTAGACTTGGATGTTGGAACCTCTAGAAGTTGTTGTGTACAGAAAGGACATGTTTTTTCAACTTTGAACAATGGGAAGCATTTAAGCAAACTAGAGCTAGTTACTCCCTTAAGTTCATAGCGGTCAATGATCTCTACATTCTTGAGTTCATTTGTACGATACAGTTCATAGCACTCAAGGACTTCTTCATCGGTTAAGTGGTCAAAGTGCTGCCTTGCTTCTTGTTCTTCTGACATTGAACTACCTATTGCTATCGTTATTAAAAATAAGTGGAGATATTCGCCCGAAGCGATCTTAATTGCTCCAGATAAGGTATGTAATCCCTGCTTTGTACACCGTGACGTGCAACAAAGTTATGAAAGTCACGCTGGCAATGAAGGTACTCATCAAAAAACTCTGAACACTGGTTGTTAGTTCGAATAACTCCATTAAAACGTTTTCTTGATAGAGACTCTAATGCCTTCAAACCAAGATGGTAAACTTGGAATAGCTCAGAACCTTGATCTAGTACGTCAGGTGCAAGCGACATTGAATATTGCTTATTCACATTTGCCAGAAAGCAATCAAAGTCCATAACGATAAGGCGCTCACCAGAGTTCAATGCTTTGTCGTACATGAACTCTAAAGCACCACGTTTAATGTTCTTCAAGGGATCTTCGTAAACAAACAGAGTAGCCTCCGCATCACTGATCAGAGCGTTTTCATAGACCAATGGGTACTTTTCATCTGTGGTACCTGAGTCCTCTTGGTACTTACATTCAATATTCAAAGTCTTGAAAAGGCGCGTCTTCATAACCTTGTTACCGTAAGCATCCAAGGTTTCAAATGTCAAAGATATGTTCTCTGCTCTAAACTCCATCTTGGTCTTGTGCTTCGTAGAGTATGCGCTGTAGATAGACGGATATGGGATATCCTTGATTACGTTCACACTAGGCAACTGATTAAGTACTGCAAAGATCTTTGACTCAAATGCTTTACCGTTTTGTACTGCTTTTTGTCCACTCATGATTTTTGCTCCATTTGTTTACTGCAAATAATCCTATGATCGACTAAAATCCCCGTCAAGATATTTTTTGCAGTTTTTTAATTCTGCATTTTTCTTGACGTTACTGCGTGAATTAAACACAATGGACACAAGTTAAAATTCGAGGGGTTGGGATGATACGACGTCTATCAGAGGTCGCTGATATTCAAGCTGGCTACCCATTTCGAGGGTCGATAAAGCATGACGAAGGTGCTGCCGTACGAGTCGTACAAGCAAAAGACATCAGTGATCTTGGAGAGTTGATTCAAGATGAATTGGTTAGAACAGAGCTTACAGGCAAGAAGCAACCTACATGGCTTCAAAAAGGAGATGTACTGTTCATTGCCAAGGGAATGAGAAACTTTGCAGCTCACGTACCTGAAAATTTGGAGTATGTAACATGCTCACCTAGCTTGTTTCAGATACGAATCAAGCAATCACTATTAGGTATGGTGAACCCCATGTTTTTAGCATGGCAGCTTAATCAAAAGCCTGTGCAGCAGTACCTACGTAAAAGTGCAGAAGGTAGTACTCAAATCAACATACGTAAACCAGTACTTGGTGACGTGGAGATTGCCATTCCTGACATCGAGCGGCAAGACACTATTGCCAAGCTTTATACTGCAAGCATCAAAGAAAATGTCTTGCTTCATAAGCTTATAACCAACCGTCAGCAGCAATTAAATGCTATTGCTACTGATCTAATCCAAAATTCAAACAACTAAAGGCTAGGAAATCATGCCACATTCACCTATCAATCAAGATGAAATCAACAAAGCGGTCTGGGCGGCCTGTGATACTTTCCGAGGCACGGTAGACCCATCAATCTACAAAGATTTCATCCTGACTATGCTGTTCTTGAAATACATCTCAGATGTTCACCAAGACAAATATGATGAGCTAGAAGCGCAGTACGGTGACATCCCTGAGCTGATCGCAGAAATGATGGAAAGCCAATCTTTCAAAATCCCAACAGGCTCAACATTTTGGGATCTGTATGAAGCACGCCATGAAGCGGGTAACGGCTCACGTATTGACCAAGCCCTGCACGCAATTGAAGAAGCGAACGGCACTAAACTGAAAAACGTGTTCCAAGACATCAGCTTCAACACCGATAAGTTAGGTGATGAAAAGCAAAAGAATGACATTCTACGTCACCTGCTGGAAGATTTCGGTAAAGAGACCCTCAACCTGCGACCTAGCCGTGTTGGTTCACTGGATGTGATTGGTAATGCTTACGAATACCTCATCAAACACTTTGCTGCTGGTAGTGGTAAATCGGCGGGTGAGTTCTATACACCACCAGAAGTATCAGATCTACTTTCTATTATCCTAGAGCCACAACAAGGCGACACCATCTGTGACCCTGCATGTGGCTCAGGCTCACTACTGATGAAGTGTGGTAAGCAAGTACAAAAGAACTTCACAGGCTCGAAGCAGTACGCTTTGTATGGTCAAGAAGCGATTGGCTCTACTTGGTCACTGGCGAAAATGAACATGTTCCTACATGGTGAAGATAACCACCGTATTGAGTGGGGCGATACTATTCGCAACCCTAAATTGCAAGATAAAGAAGGTGGCCTACTGCACTTTGATGTAGTAACCGCTAACCCACCGTTCTCACTAGATAAATGGGGGCATGACGACGCAAGCAATGATCACTTTGGTCGCTTCCGTCGAGGCATTCCACCGAAAACCAAAGGTGATTATGCATTTATCTCCCACATGATTGAGACACTTAATCCTCAATCTGGTCGAATGGGCGTGGTAGTCCCTCATGGTGTGCTATTTCGTGCATCAAGTGAAGGTAAAATTCGTAAACAACTTATCGATGAAAACCTGCTAGATACCGTTATCGGTTTACCTGAAAAACTGTTCTTTGGGACAAGCATTCCAGCAGCAATCCTTATCTTCAAAAAACAGAAAGTCGACAACAAGGTGCTGTTTATCGATGCCTCTCGTGAGTTTAAGTCGGGCAAGAACCAAAACCAGCTAACGCCTGAAAATATTCAGAAAATTATTGATACCTACAAGGCGCGCGAAACCACGGATAAGTACTCTTTCCTAGCCACGTTAGAAGATATTCAAGAGAACGACTATAACCTCAATATCCCTCGCTATGTCGATACATTTGAAGAAGAGGAAGAGATCGATCTAGTCGCTGTTCGTACTGAGCGTTTAGAGTTGCAAAATGAGTTAGCAGAGTTAGAAGCGGAAATGGCGGGCTACCTAGAGGAGTTGGGTTATGGTGCCTAACGGTTGGAGACACCTCAAGCTGCCAGAGTTTGCATGGTTTCAAGAAGGGCCAGGATTGCGTAAATGGCAATTTACAGACTCTGGCTGTAAAGTCATTAATATCACAAATATTGTAAATGGTTATTTAGATTTAGCTAAAACTGAACGACATATATCTGAAGAAGAACTTAACGCAAAATATAAGCACTTTTTATGCAACGCTGGTGACATTGTTATTGCAAGCTCTGGGAATTCATACTGTAAGCATGGAATTGTTCGCGAACAAGACTTGCCATTGGTGATGAACACTAGCGTCATCAGATTTAAGCCACTAGATAATTGTGACTATGAATTTTTAAACCAATTCTTAAAATCAAAGTACCTTAAGCAACAAATAGATGTTCTCATTACGGGAGGTGCACAACCGAATTTCGGGCCAGCACACTTGAAGCAAATTGAGTTGAATCTGCCTCCGATAAATGAGCAACGCATAATCGCCAAAGTCCTATCAACTTGGGATAAAGCGATTACCACCACAGAAAAGCTCATTGCAACTAGCAAGCAGCAGAAAAAAGCTCTGATGCAGCAGCTATTAACGGGTAAGAAACGTTTGGTAAATCCTAAAACGGGTAAGGCGTTTGAAGGCGTGTGGGAAGATAAAAAGCTCAAGCAATGCGTCGCATTTCAAAACGGTAGACGAAAACCAATTAAGCAAGAAGAAAGAGCGAACATTCAAGGTGAGATTCCATACTATGGTGCAACAGGTATCATTGATTATGTTAACGATCACATCTTTGATGAAAAACTGATCTTACTCGGTGAAGATGGAGAAAATATATTATCGCGAGTGCTTCCTCATGTTTTTGTGATTCAAGGTAAAACGTGGGTTAATAACCACGCACATGTTCTCAAGGCAAACTCTGATATAGATACTGATTTCTTATGTATTTATTTAGAGAGCCTTGATTATCGCAAGTATAACTCGGGGTCAGCACAGCCCAAAATCAATAAGGCTGTTTGTGAAAAAATTCCCGTGAAACTGCCATCGTTGCAGGAACAACAAAAAATCGCATCAGTCCTCACCACTGCCGATAAAGAAATCGAAGTGTTGGAAGCCAAACTTGCCCACTTTAAGCAAGAGAAAAAGGCACTAATGCAGCAATTGCTGACGGGTAAGCGTCGAGTAAAAGTGGACGAAGCTGAAGCAGCTTAATGGTAAAGCCATAGAGGTGGGTATCGCTCACCCCTCCCCAAAAGAACGATAAGGCAATTATACAATGTCAGAAGCAATACCCAATTTTCGTGAAGAGCAAAGCGCCAAAATCCCCGCGCTGACTCTGCTTGCCAAATTAGGCTACACCTTCATTCCACCTAGCGAATGCTTGGTTAAACGTGGAAGCCAATCCGTTGTGATTTTGCCTGATGTGTTGCGTGATGTGCTAAAACACAAAACCTATTCCTTTATGGGGAAAGAGCACAATTTATCTGAAGCAGCTATCGATAAAATTATTGATGAGCTGGCTAACCCAGCCATGAATGAAGGATTAAAAGCGGCAAACGAAAAACTTTATAACGCGCTCACATATGGCATTAGCGTGACAGAATTCGTTGATGGAAAAAAAGCCAACCCAACCATCGAAATCATTGATTGGCAAACGCCAAGCAATAACAAATTTCACTTTACCGAAGAGCTTAAAGTTGAAAATGCCCATGGGACGGGTAAACGTATCCCTGATGTAGTTTGTTTTGTAAATGGTTTACCGTGGGTAGTTATTGAAGCAAAACGCCCTGATTCTTCCTCAGAAGGTAAGCCAACAGTTTCTGAAGGTATCTCACAGAACATCCGTAACCAAAAAGTAGATGAAATCCCGCACCTATTCGCTTACAGCCAGCTATTGCTATCTGTTAACGGTCACGAAGGCTTGTACGCGACTTGTGGGACGCCAGAGAAGTTCTGGGCTAAATGGAAAGAAGAAGAGATCACGGAAGCAACCTTTGCGCGCTTAAAAAATACGCAATTAGCACAAGACAAACTCGATCTGATCTTCAACCATCGTCCTGCGGCAGTTCGTGATGAGTATCTATCTTTGATTGCAGGCGGTGACATGGTGGTGACTGACCAAGACCGTTTATTAGTCTCGCTGCTACGCCATGACCGCTTACTTGAGATGACCCAGCTATTTACGCTGTTTGATAAGAAAGCTGGCAAGATTGTCGCACGCTATCAACAAGTCTTTGGAATTAAGGCCCTAATTGAGCGTGTAACCTCTTTTGATGAGAAAGGTGCACGTAACGGCGGGGTGATCTGGCATACCACTGGTTCTGGTAAGTCATTTACAATGGTGTTCCTATCTAAGGCCCTTATTTGGCTAAAAGAGCTAGCGAAATGTCGCGTTGTCGTTGTGACTGACCGCGTCGATCTTGAAGACCAGTTAGCGCGCACGTTCGCTTCTGGTGGTGCGCTATCGGACAAAGATAAGAAGTCAGCAATGGCGACGACAGGCCGCCGCTTAGCCGAGCAAATCGGCAAAGGGAACGAGCGTATTATCTTCTCCATCATCAATAAGTTTGGTACTGCTATCGAACTACCAGAGTGCTACAACGATAGCCCAGATATTATCGTACTTGTCGATGAAGGCCACCGTAGCCAAAACGGTGAAAACAACATAAGAATGCAGCAAGCCCTACCTAAAGCCGCTTATATTGGTTTTACGGGGACACCACTGTTGCAAGACGACAAGACCGAGAACAAATTCGGCAAGATCATCCACTCATATACTATGCAGCAAGCAGTGGAAGACAAAACCGTAACACCGCTGTTATACGAAGAACGTATTCCCGATCTAAGTACCAATGATAAAGCGATTGATGCATGGTTTGACCGTATCACCGATAAGCTTTCTGAAAAACAGCGTACAGATCTGAAGAAGAAGTTCGCTCAAAAAGGCCAGATCTATCAGACCGAAGGGCGATTAGAACTAATTGCTCACGATATTTCCGACCACTTCCAGAACTTTAAGCTCCAAGGTCTTAAAGGCCAGTTGGCTTGCGACTCTAAGGCTTCTGCTATCCAATATAAGAAGCTCCTCGACCAAATAGGTAAAGTGACCTCAGTTGTTGCGATGTCTCCTCCAGATACACGAGAAGGTCACGATACGGTCGATGGTGAAAGTAAAGACCTGGTGCAAAACTGGTGGAAAGAAAATGTTGGCAATCAGGATGAGAAAGCTTATACCCAGCACATCATTGATGAATTTGGTAAAGATGATGGCCCTGATATCATGATCGTGGTTGATAAGCTTCTGACAGGTTTTGATGAACCCAAGAATACCGTTCTTTACATCGATAAACCGATGAAACAGCACAACCTGATTCAAGCTATTGCACGTGTAAACCGCCTCCATCAGAAAAAGCAATTTGGTTACTTGATTGACTATCGCGGCATCTTGAAAGAGTTGGATGCATCGATTGCAAGCTACCAAGAGCTTGAAGAGCGAATCAAGGGTGGCTTTGATATCGATGACCTGAAAGGCCTCTATAGTCGTATGGACACCGAGTACAAGAAGCTACCTGGTTTCTATAGTGACCTATGGGTGATTTTTGAGGGCGTGCAAAACAAGCAGGATGGTCAAGCGCTTCGCCAAGTACTTGCACCTAAGATTGACACTATTGATGGTCGGCTTACCGACACCAACTTGAAGAAACGTGAAGATTTCTATGCCGCACTCACAGCGTTTGCTAACTGCTTGAAAGTGGCTTTACAATCAGCAACATACTTTGAAGATAAAAGCTTTGATGATAAACGAGAGTTATACAAGAAAACGTTGAAATCAATGTCTGAACTTCGTCGCCAAGTACGCGAGGATGCAGAAGAAACCGTTGATTATGATGAGTATGCTGAAAACATCCGAACCATGCTAGATAAGCATATTGGTGGTGTAGAGATCCAAGAGTCTAAAGGCGCTTACTTAGTCGGTAACATGGGTAAAGATGTAAAGCCTGAAGAGATGACCGACGATGAGGCTCGCAATAAGAAAGATGCTATCACAGGTCGTGTTACTAAGATGATTGATCAGGATCTAGCTGACGACCCATATGCGCAGGAGTACTTCTCTAAGCTCTTAAAACAGGCAATCGAGCAAGCGAAAGAGATGTTCGATGCCCCTGTTAAACAGTACTTGTTGTTTGCTGATTTTGAAGAACAAGTGAAAGAGCGCAATGTCGATGGCATGCCGACGGATCGCTTCTCTGAGCTTGATCCAAAAATAAAACGCCATGTTCAAGCCTACTATGGATTATTCCTAAAACACTTGGCCGATACAAACCTATTAAGCGAAGATGAGCGCTTTGATTATGCTATGCAAGTTGATGAGGTGGTGACGGCATCCGTCGCCGAGTTTTCAATTAACCCACAAGAGATTGAAAACCATATTCGTCGTAAACTTTTGCCATTGCTTTTCAAAGCAGTAGGTATGGATTCTGCCAAGGTCATTATTACAGACATCATCCAAATCACTCGCTTAGGTGTGGCAGGTCACCATTAATGACTTCAGTTACATCAATCGAGCGTAACAAAGAGGAATACAGCTTCATCTATGGTGATGAAGCTGTTACCTATGAAGTCGTTCGCAAGCCTCACTCAGAAGGCAAGAAACGTAAGATAACCATTAAGGTTCACCCTAACTGTGAAGTGGTAATTACCGCACCAGAAGGCGCAGAACGCGTTGATATTCATGAAGCTGCAATGAAGCGTGCCAAATGGATCTACGATGCACTAAAGGAATTTCGTAGCCACTTGGAGTACGTTCAACCCAAACATTACGTTAGCGGTGAAATGCAGTTCTACTTAGGGCGCAGGTATGTACTTAAGGTTGTGGAAGACAGAGAAGCTTTACCTTCGGTAAAAGTGAATCGAGGTAAGCTCTTGGTAACGTTGACTAGGTTTAATGAAGACAAGACTGCGATGGTTAGAGCTTTGGTTCGTAACTGGTATAGAGTTCGTGCTGAACGCGTCTTTCACGAACGACTTACTGAACTTCTCCCACAAGCGACTTGGGTTGAGAGCATACCAAGCTTTCGAGTTCTTCCCATGGCGAAGCAATGGGGTAGTTGCTCAGCGAAAGGTAACTTGATGCTTAATCCTCATTTGGTAAAAGCGCCGAAGGAATGTATTGATTACGTGATTCTACATGAGCTGTGTCATATTGCAGAGCACAACCACAGTGAGCGGTTCTGGCGTTTGTTGACACAAGTGATGCCTAACTGGAAAGAGGTGAAGAGCCGCTTAGATGGGATGGCTGAGTTGTATCTTAACGAATAAATTCAAAGCTAGATCAAGGACGATCTGACTTAAATTTAGTTTTTAAGGCGCTCTCTTGTAAAGCAAGCGAACAAGCAAGGTACTTAATCCTTCTGCAAACTAAAATTGGAGTTTTCCAAGTGTTGATGTTTAAAAGTACTCGTTGACAATTTGTTTTTATTCAATATAAACAATAACTTAAATGTTATCATATTGATTTAAAGTCTTTTTTTTAAGGAAGATTCATGTTATAACTATTATAACCATCATAACAATTATAAAGTTATATAACACAAATAAGGAATAAAGTTATTTCATGACGCTCACCTAGAATTTCTCCGAGATTGCGCTACTAAAAAATACTGCCATCTATGGCACTCCTTCTACCACCTGTGGCATTTTCGTTACCAACTGCTTGCTTAGCCCCTAAGTAAAATAGATAGATGATTACTATTGGGGAGAGTAAAAAGAAATCAGAAAATTCCTATATTTCTCGTTGGTGTTGTTCGAACATTTTTAAATTTACTTTAAAAGTGTTGGAATAGGTGCGTATTCCGGCCCATGCTGAACACTCATTCCGGTTCAATGTGAACACCTATTCTGGTTTAACGTGAACACCCATT
>NZ_CANMZV010000034.1 GCF_947502415.1 uncultured Photobacterium sp.
TGCTGAACGCCAGTTTCTAAACGACAAACGATAGGCAGGGTCTGAACACCGGTTTCCAATTTACAAACGATAAGCCGGTGCTGAACCCCGGTATCTAATCGACAAACGATAAGCCGGTGCTGAACCCCGGTATCTAATCGACAAACGATAAGCCGGTGCTGAACCACGATATCCAATCTACAAACGATAGTCGGTGCTGAACGCCAGTTTCTAAACGACAAACGATAGGCAGGGTCTGAACACCGGTTTCCAATTTACAAACGATAAGCCGATGCTGAACCCCGATATCTAATCGACAAACGATAGCCTTGGCCAGAACGCCAGTTTCTAATCAACAAACGATAGTCGTTGCTGAACATCGTTATTTAATTGATAAACGATAGTCAGATTTGAGTAGGATCTAATCTGTTTTTGGCTCTATAAATGGATCTATAGGGGAGAAAAGAGCAATGGTGATCATAATTCGAACAAATTCATACTGTTACAGTATAAAGCGTTCTTCACCGTGTAAAAGTGTGAGCCTGGTTTGTATATTAGTGACGGTGAAATAGGTATAGCTCAAAGCGGACTTCGTCGTGTAAAAGTGTGAGCTTGGTTTGTATATTAGTGATAGTGAAAATAGGTATAGCTCAAAACGGTCTTCACCGTGTAAAAATGTGATCTGGGTTTGTATATTTGGTGGTAGTAAAAATCGGCAAAGCTCAAAATGGTCTTGACCGTGTAAAAATGTGTGTTGTGTTTGTATATTGGTGGCAGCAAAAATAGGTACGCTAACATGGATCAGCTGAAGTACCTCAGCAACGCATGGTGAGTTTAAACTGTACCGATGTGATTTCCACCGAGGGACTTTGTCGTTCCAGGAAACCTGTCTTCGCATAGAACTCTAAAGTGATAATCATCATTAGCTACCGGATAGTATCGGAGAGCATGAAATCTCATAAAATGTATTAAAGTTTTTTATGATTAATAATCAACCAAACCACCACATTGGCGGTCAAGAACTTTCGTGGTCGCATTTCCTATCACGGAAATGCTCCATTCTCTTTTAGATCTGAAACTCATTCACAGGATGTTAATGCTGGTTTTCGATACATTACCTTGAGCTAATTCATGTTCTTCTAAATTAGTAAAGTTACTGACACCCTTTTGTCTCAAAATCGTGTCAGGCTGCGGGTAACCGGGCCTGTGATCACCATGCGGTCACAAGTACATACAATTAACCGAATTATGTTGATTTATCCTTAAAAATCATAAAATTATGTTCTTAGCGTACAATCTTTTCCGAATCATCGAGTGACCCCAGGATTAGCATCTCCAACAGGCCTAAATTGGCATCAACCAGGCTTGGTTAGACCCATATGACTAAAATATCTGGCTCAGTCAGATTCATGTGATTCTAAGATTGTCATCTGGGACGATTTGCCAGGATTCGTGTGAATTATGAGGATCATCTTAACCCAATCAACAATTATAATTATGCTCTCTGGTTAACAAACTTAATTAGCTCATCAGTTAGCAGCTTATGCTCAGCGTTAATTTTTGCTAGTAAAGCAGCCGCTTTCGTAATATATGCAGGAGTGAGCTCTTCTATTTGTGATAGCGTGTACATTCTACGCAGAATTCGTCCCATATACTTACCGAGTACAATACCAAAGCAGCGTTTTGACATTGTATTTCGCCAGCCTTCTTCGTACGAACTATCATCAAATAAATCCCCAAAAGCACAAAAATTGAAATCTCCGATTACGATCCGTCCATTGTTGCAGGCCGTTTCAGGGTAGTATTGAAAGACTTCGTCACGATCTGACGGATTGACATTCATTATCAATTTGACGCTACCGAGAAAGTCGTTTTCAGCGGGGTATTGCTCTATAGCAATACCGTAGGTTTGAGTATCAAGACGGTAAAAGCGTACATCTTTTTTAGACTTGCCGCTACGCATCTTTTTAACGAAATCAATGATCTTTTCCATCATCTCATCCGTCGCCCCTTCTTGCAGAAGTTGGTTTAATATTTGATACCCCTCAAAAGTTAATGAATATGAGCGAAATAGTGGTGCTGCTGTGTCTTGATGTGGCGCAGCCGTCAGAGTAAGTAAATCAAAACCACGATCACCAACCTTCATAACGCCAGCATCATCAAAATCATCATTAAACATATCTTCATCTATGAATTCATCGCATTCCTCAATGATTGGATAATTTTTAATACGCTCATCAAACAAAAATGTGCTCGCGAATTGAAAAACAGGAAGTGCATCGTCGCCTTTTGCTTCAACGGTTCTGTAAGCACGATCAGAGTAGCCGATTAATTTTGCCATTTCAGCTTGCTTCAAACCCAACTGAGCGCGACTTCTGATTGGTTTTATCGTCCTACAACTCATAGCTTTCACTCCAAAAAATAATTGTGGGAATTTGAATGCTTACGATTCTAGATGATAAAAAGAAGAGTGGCAAGGTCAATCGGCAAAATTTGCCTATTGCATTCAAATGTGCAATATTTGCCGCTTGTTTTTTTGTGGCTTGTCTAATAACACCGATGTCTGCAGTTGAACGATCTCATCAAGGCGGTATTACTGTTTTATGTGGTTGACAAAAGTTAAATTTTGCAAGATTATACTGGTTGACATTTCACACCAAATGCAAAGTTTTGGCTTTGCCGCATTGATTATTAGAGGGTTTATGATTTCAAATCTGCCATCCGAATTTGCAGAAGACTTAACAGATGAACGACTTCACTTGATTTGCGAGCGTGTTCTAGATGCCGTTCAGGACGGCATTAATGATAGCAGCACAGAGAATGATACACGTTGGACTCAAGGTTGCTTGCGTTACGGCAGGGTACAAGGTTTATTCCAACAACTTACTTTGGATAAAAGTTTGCCTTGGGTGAGTCTTGCTAATGCAACGATGGATTTTACGTTCAAGATCGGCAACACGCCTATTCAGTATATTTATGATGACTACGAATGTCCTAAAAAGGGACATCGTCTTAAGCCAAATTCTGTTGAGAACATGCAGCTAGGCTTTGATTTAGATAATGAACGTTCTATTGAAGTTGTTGCTTGGCGTTTGTTCGTAACACAAGATTTGGAAGATGAGTTCCCTGATTTAAAGGCAACTTTAGTCGGCTATGATTTAAATCAGAATCCTTTATGCATCTGGCATAACGAAGATACAGCCCATGCTCCGGTTTATGCGGAACGAGCTGAGGCCGTAGAGTTACCTGAACCAGCACTTGTTCGCAAAAAAAGCGAAGACGATGTAATTGATGAAACAGACTAATTTATTTTCACAGAATCATGCTGGCGAAAGCTACAACTGTGATCAACTAAGACTAGCAAGGCTTGCGGCAGGGAAGTCGCTTGTCGAGCTTGGTGAAGCTCTAGAAGTAACTCGACAATATGCTCATAAGCTTGAGGTTGGGGCAACCCCATCCGATGAGCAACTTGCCAAGCTAGCAGAATTATTAAAAGTTTCAGAGAGCTTTTTCTTTAGTGCTAGAAAAAGACCTATTGAAATAGAACAATGTCACTTCCGAAGCTTAAGAACTTCAACACAAACTCTGAAGAAAACGGTTATGTCCCAAGTAGAGATGTTTGACGATCATTTCGTCAGACACCTCGAAGAAGAAATCGATTTTCCTGAAATTAGGATCCCAGACATAGGCGACACTGATATTAGTTCAGTAGCTCAAATTGAAGGTTTAGCAGAAAAATTCAGACGTGATCTCGGTTTGGGGCTAGGCCCGATTTCTAATATGATAAAACTGACTGAAGTCATTGGTTGCCTGGTTCTTAATATTAAAGAAGTCGACGATAAAGTTGATGCTTTTTCATTGTTTAATGGTAGGCCCCTTATTGTCAGAAATACCGCGAAACAAAGCCCATGTCGATTACGTTTTGATGTCGCGCACGAGTTAGGCCATTTGGTCATGCATCAAGGTGTTGAAACCGGATGTAGAAAAACAGAAGAGCAAGCCAATAATTTTGCTAGCGCATTTCTTATGCCGAGAGCATCATTTAGTGCTGAATTTCCTAGAATGCGGGGACGTAACTTCAACTGGGATGCTCTTAGTGAGATGAAATTAAGATGGGGTGTGAGTTACAAAGCTCTTATTTATAGAGCCAACAAACTTGGTTTAATTACACCTGAGAAAGCTAAATCAGGTTTCACATACCTTAATAGAAGTGGCCAAACAAAGGTTGAAGAAAATGATGATAAACTTTCATTAGAACAACCAAGTATGATACAGAGTGCTATAAACATGCTTGACTTCTATACTTGGAAGACACTTCTTAAAGCAAGTGGACTAACAGAAGATATTCTAATTAATAGATATATGTTGAGTGTTCCAAAGGCACATTTAAGGTCTGTATAAAACCATTTTTCAAAAAGAGCTCAGCAAGCTACATTGTTGAGCTTTTTTTTTGTCCACAATTTCAGTGACTAAAAAGTAGGGAATGATGTGGATAAGCTACTCTAGGGCAGGTGTTGTGGGTGACCTGGTGAATGCAAGAGCGGAGAGTTAGTTCAATACACTGATTTAGTGTAAAATGTCGTCCTAATTTTCAATTAAATAACTGAATTATGAGCGACACATTTAAAGTACTGCTAAATCTTAGATCACTACGAGCAGCTGCTCGTGACGAATTCACACTTGAACAGCTGCAGGAAGCGCTTGAGAAGCTTCAAACTGTAGTAGCTGAACGCGAAGAAGCAGAAGCTGAATCTCGTCAGGCAGAAAAAGAAAAAGAAGAAAAACTAAATGCTTACCGTGAAATGCTGATCGCTGACGGTATTGACCCAGAAGAGTTGCTAGCTACTTTAGCCGGCTCATCTAAACCAAAAGCTAAGCGTGCTCCTCGCCCAGCAAAATACAAGTTCACTGATGAGAACGGTGAAGAAAAAACTTGGACAGGCCAGGGGCGTACCCCTTCAGACCTGAAGCGTTTGTTAGATGAAGGCAAATTACTAGATGATTTCCTGATTTAATGTGAGGGGCCCCGGGAGCGGGGCCCTTATGACATTACTCTGACTTTTTTGTTTTTATCGCAATGATTAGGCGTGCCAGTGCGCCAATTACTGCTGCGATTGCAATCAACAATTGTGTTAACTCGCTCATATAACTACCTACGTTTGTTTTTGTTGATAGCAGGATAACCTGAGCGATAAAAACACGATTCAACATTTTTTTGTTTTTTCATAAAACAACGCCAAATCTAATAATTGGACAGCAATCAGTCAGTTATGGCATCATAGCGTCTGGGATTTTTGCACCCTGTTAGCCGCCTACGGCGAAGATCGCATCAGATCAGCAAATCGACAATATACTACCTTTATTCACACAATTTTCATTGGGTGTGTTGGCGGCTGCACGCAAATACCTGAATGGAGATTTGTAGAATGTCAAAACACAAAGCAGACCAAACCGATCACCTTCTTTTCCCTTCTGGCCGAAATGTTAAGTCTTGCCGAGCCGATGCTAAGAAGCTCAAAGCGGCGGCAAAAGCTAAAGGTGAAAAGCTTAGCTACTCAAAAGCACTTGATCTCATCGCTGTCCAGAATGGCGTCAATCTAAGTTGGCACAAAGCTATTGCTCAGATAAAAGCAGAAGCTAGTTCTCCATCTCTGCCTCTAGTTGAAATAGTTCGTTCGCCAAGCCAGATGGTCTCATCCACAACTATGCCTGGTGTGCTAAAGGCTGGTTGTGATTATGAATTGGTAAACTACATTGAAACATTGCCAGAAGTAGCACTTCCTAAGCATTTTGAGATGTTAGTTCGACAGCCATTTGATTTGAAAGGTATTGATTTTCAAATCAAATACGGCATCAGAAATGAGCAGGGCTATGTGTACAGAGTTATCAATGTATCTTCTCCTGCTCAGCATATTTTGCTAATGAAAAAGCTCGAAGAGTTTGGTTTCTTCAGTGTTTCAACGATAAATCACAAGGCTAATGAAAAAGAGTACAACCTGGTATTCGCTGTAAATGAAGAATTGCACATACCGGAATGGGACGGCTCTAGGCCACCAGTTACACTAACTAAGCAGCTGATGAGAGAACTAGTCGATTGGTTGTTTTATTTAGATAGTGAGCCGCCGATCGACAATAATGATGATTTTAGAAACTTGAGAATCAATCGGACAAATTGGACGTTTGATATGTGTGCGATCTACTGGAAGTTTGCTGTGGAGCTTACAGGAGAGCCACTCGACGAGGAACCATCGCAAATAGTTGAAGACATAATTAGATATACCACCAAATGTGCTGTTTCTAGGTTTAATTCAGAGTACGATCGGCTGTATATGTAGTAGTTTCCAAGCAAGTTATGAGCCCCGTTGATAATTGGGGCTTTTAATACCTACACCTGTTCAGACCGATATTTTTGCTGGATCCTGCATACCTGTGAACGGCTATATCCAGTTGCCTCTGCGGTTTCAGCGATGCTTAACCCTTTATCTTCTCGGAAGTACTTAACCTTTCTGTGTTTATCTTCGTCAGCTGCGCGGCCGCGATATTTTCCGAGCTCTTTTGCGCGTTCTTAATAGACATGATGGTCGCTCCTTTTCATTGAATTAAGCAGTAACAACTTAATTTTGGTGCATTGACGCCGTTGGAGGGGCGTCCATCACATCACTACAAAGTACATTCTTCCTCCATGAGTAATAACGCCTGCAATAAGGTGTGCCACGATGAACTCACCAAACACACCGGACTACATACCAATACAGCCGAGTGTAACGCATGACCTTGATTGCTTTATGTGGATTTAGCGACTAACTTTAGTATGCCATATTCGGATAGGCTCCTCAGTCGCTTCATCAACACTATCTGTTGCTGGTTCACTAAACAATTTTGCTGCAACTGCCAAAGATGCTTCATTAGAGATACCAACGCTTGTTTCAATGTAAAATTCATTGAGCTTTTTTGGTAACCCTTTCGTAAATTTATTCCTCACCCACACATAGCGAAGATTATTTGTTGAGTGTTCAATTTGGGCGCTAGTATGCTGGAACGACAAAGTCCCTCTGTAATCCTAATCTACATAAACCCAATTAAATGGCCAAAATTCACTTCCTAATCGATAGCTTTCCTGAACAGTTAGCATAGACTGCATCACAAACCCTTCTTGATGCGTGTTAATAATGGAATTTCTGCTTCTGATCTTGGCCATAATCGTGATTCAGCACTTCACTTACCGTTCCCCGTTCGGCAAGCCACTTGTCTATATCACTGGAATCATTGGCGTTCCGGTGCATGAGTTTGGGCACTTTATATTTTGCAAATTGATGGGGAAGAAAGTGACCAAGGTTTGCTGGTTCCAGCCACCAGTAAATGGCACCCTCGGGTATGTCGAGTACCTTACCTCCAACAGTTTGACCGACATGCTTAAACGTGTGGTTATCTCTTTAGCCCCACTTGTATCAGGAACGGTTGCTATTTGGGGGATCACACAATGGTTCGGTTTCTCACTGCCGACCAACGCCGAGGCACTTGGCCAGTACATAGTGGACAAAACTACAAACATAGACGCTGGATGGATAGTTTATTGCTGGCTGCTCAGCTCCATTATGCTTCATATGTTGCCGTCGTGGGCCGACATCAAGCAGGCTGCCCTCGGCGTTACTTCACTCGCGTTCTTTCTAGTCAGCATTGTGATTGCCGGTTTTTCCACATCATTGATTGTCCTGTATCAGTTTGTTGAGCCAGGAGTAAACTTTGTTAAGTCTCAGATGTCTCTAGCAATTTCACTTATATTGCCTATTTTTTTAATACTGATGTCGTTAAATCTAGTCACTTTCTTGGGGTATCGCCTTTTTTCACGCGGCCGTTGATGTAGGACTGTGACAACAGCAATTACATTCAATGAGGTGAACTATGAAGAAATTTACAATGATTGCATTTGCCCTGGCCCTTGCTGGTTGTAGCTCAACGCCGGTTGAGCAGCACTATGCACGTCAGCAAGCCCAACAGGAAGCGAAGGAAGAACGAGTAGATTCGGTCATTGACAGTACCCCAGAATGGTATGTCACCGTACCGCAGCCGACAGATAACGGCTTTTATGCCGCGGGCACATCCACCAGTTCTACACTGAAGTTTGCTGTAGCCAAGGCAAAGATGGATGCCGAGTTTGCACTGGCAAAGCAATACCAGCAGTTGATTTCCGGTAACGAGCGCAGCTTTAGCCGAGAGAGCGGTACGGGTGACAACCAGCGTCTGCAGACCGAAGCGGAGCAAACCATCGACAAGCTTGTTAAACAGGCGGATTTATCAGGCTACGAAGTGGTTGATAGCAAGCTGTTGAAGGAAGGGGCGACTTATCGCTCTTATGTACTGGTTTTTATGCCTTATGACACGAATAACCAAGTCAAACAGGCACGAGACAACTCGACACGCATCGCCGCCCAGCAGGCGTATGACAACCTTGAGCAACGCGTCGATGCAGGCAATTAATCACCAGCTCACAACCGGCAGCCTGTATGTGGTTTGCATGTACCAGCTGCCGGAGCTTTTTCCCTGGATGGACTGGCCAGGTTTGATCGTAGCCTTGATTGCGGCATTACTCCCCGATGTGGATCACCATAAATCTCGCGTTGGTCGGCTGGTTCCCTTTATCTCGATACCTCTACACGCTTTGCTCGGTCACCGCGGTGCATTGCATAGTTTGCTCGCTGCCGTTGGGCTATATTACCTGGCGCAGTCATTGTCCCTGCCTTACATCAACGCTCTGGTTTTTGGTTACTTGTTGCACCTTGTTGGCGACATGGCTACCAAGGCTGGTGTGAACCTGTTTTGGCCGTTTGGTCAGCGATATCACTTGCCACTGAAAGTTGCCCGTAATGGGCTGGTGGAGTGGTTAACAACGGCGAGCTGTGTGTTGCTGATGGGATGGACTGTATGGACGAATTAACTGGAAAGGAAATCAAATTAAATAACACAGATACGCCTGCCTGTTCGGGCGCTTCGTACCTTGTCACATTCATTAATGAGTGACTCAGGCGATCAGGGTACAGAGATTATGTATTGATATAAAAAAGAAGTATCGTAATTGAAATAAATTAAAAGATAACGAAAGTAGTATGTTGATAGGTAATAAAAAACAAGATGTAAAAAACGTCAGAAATAACTCATTTATAAATTAACCCAATTTAAAATCATGTCTGAATCACAGAAATAATATTTATGTATTATTCATCGCATCAATGAATTGGCCGGGTCTTATCTATTTGCCGGATGGTTTGGGTGGCTAATCAATGTTAATTAACCAAAAAGATGCCTGAGCTCTTTATTCTTGCAGTGGAGTATTCCCTGGATATCACTTTGAAGTTCTCTGACTCGATGCGCGGAGCATTTCACAGCATCGGCAATCTCTTTGACTTTATCCCCTTCCGACAACATTTTGACAATATCAGCATCTTTACCGTCAAGCCCCAATAAAAAGCGACAAGCCTCGTCCGTGACTCCAAACTTACGAGCATTACGTAGTCGAGGCTCGGTCAGCCTATCGATCATCGACAGGACATCATCACCGGATTGGTTAGGGCAGTAGCATTCAATAATGCCAGCATATCGCATTAATTTATCAACAAAAGGACGGTCAACATATCGGCTGAGGGAATAGATCTCTGCCTGCGGATTCCTTCTAACAAAGTGCTTAATTTCAGTGAGCGCCATGAGTATTGGACCATGGTCTAAATTGACAATTACCGTATCACATTGTATGTGAGACGATAGTTCATTCATATCTTTTGCAATTACAACGTTTAAATCGCAGTTCTTGTAATGAATACGGTCTTTTAATAGGGTTCCAATACAGCCATCATCAACAATTACAATCGTCATATTATCCCCAGTATGTTGAGCAGTTGCGGTCAGAATTCTTTCGAATGAAATCCCAAACTCGCATGGTACGGAGTAAGTAGTTGGTTTTATACTTGATGGTTTTACTGTTGTAGCATCCGATTGCCTCCCATATATTTGAGTCCACGGTGTGATGGCGGAGGCATTGTTTGAAGATATCTGCGCTGATATTTATATTAAGTTGAGTGTCGTATGCAACATCACGCCATGTTTTACCGGGATAATTCTTTTCAATAAACTTAGCATGAATAGTATTAATTTGCGCAGGACCCAAATCCCAACTTTTATTTTTATTAAGAACGGCCGTTCCCTTTTTACCACCCTCGCTGACTACCAGCAGATTCAAGTAGTCTCTTGGCACACCTTTGGCTTTTGCCGCCTTGTCAACCGCGGTACAGCGCTCGTAGTGCGAGATAGGTTCTGTAGGTAGCTTCTCTACCGGTGTATCTAAAAACATGCCCATAGTCCTGTTATTCATCAACAGAGACTAGTGTTAACCATCAGGACGCAAAAAATACCGATTAAACAAGCAAAATTAGCCCACTAATTAGTCACTCATCTCTTCATGGCATCCAGACTAACGATATGCAATCAACAAGGAGCAAACCGTTATGCCAAGGTTAAAAGCATTGTCGAGCAATCAGGTGCGTCTAGTATGTGGGTTAGTGGCCGGTGTGGCGCTGTATTCGGGCTACGCCGTGTCGAGCAGCGACTATTTAACCGACAAGGTTGTTGGTAGCTATATCAAGTGCCAAACCTCGTTGCTAAATAACAACGTTGATATCGGTTCATGTGAAGCGATGCTCAATGCCGTTGCCAAGGATGCGAACGTGTTGCCGTCTTATATCACTGTTGAGGATGTTTACAGCCTGGATGCCAAGGTGCGCGAAGTTAATGACGCGATGCGTGATATTTCCGATATCACCGGTGGCAAAATGATCCAGCTACCCAGTGGTAAGTACCACCACATCAAGCCGAACTGGCTGGTCGTATACTTTTCATGATGAGAAGTATCGCAATATTTGCTTTGGCTATGGTGATGTCCTCTGTATCGCAAGCCAAAGTGGTAGAGCTAGAGTATAAGAGTGCCCAAGGGCAGGGCATCGAAGCCGTGTCTTCACAGATGATCCTCCCTGCACATAATGATCTTTTTGTCATTTCAATAGCTGGGCTTGATCGTAAATTGCGCACTGTTGTCTACAACGGTGACCAGCTGGTCTACTTCGTGCCCCTAAGCCGTGACGCTGATTTTCCCATTAAAATTGAGACCACAACCATCCACCCTGGGCAGACCCGACAGCTAACGATTGATCTTGGTGAGAATGGCTCACAGGCGATGCACATTCCAATCGAAACGGTTTATGCGGCAGAGGGAGAGGCCGAGATCATGGTTGAGGTGCCGCAGCTGACGAGTCGATATGACTAGCTGGCTGCGGCCGTTAATGATTTGGATGCGCGCTGGTTAGACTAAAGGCTAAACATCAACTCAATTGGGCGGTGGTCGGGACGTTGGCTATCGTCCATGCAGTATTCCGGCTCTGGGAAACGGATGGTTGAACTGGCTGTTAGCTCCTCCCCGTTGGCAATGAAAGCAAAGTCGAGAATGCTGTTATAGTCCTCATGGCAACCAGATTTAATCAGTTCTTGGGGTTTTACCCAAGTGAACACATCATCTTTAGTGAATAACTTAAATGCAGTGTTGGTTTCGCCGGTTGTTACTTCAAAATCAAAGTTGTAATCGCCCATTGCCACCACCGGGTACTCTGATGTTTGTGCCCATTCATTGAGCTTGCGTGCCTGCTCTTGGCGGCGATCGGCATGCTTACGATCAAAGTGATTCACCATGAAATAGAAGGTATCGCTTGTCCGATTATCCTTTAGAAGCACAGCCAGTGGGGCACGGGAATACTTCCCCGGTTTAATGTTGTTAAGTTCGAGGGTTTTTATTAGAGAGAACTTGTCAGTGTTATAGAGAATGGCGAGGCTGTCAGTTGATTCTATCGCTCCTGTTGTGGCCACCCAGTGAAAATGAGCACCGGCGAGCTGACTTGCTGCTTCTGCAAGGGAGTGTTGCCAACTTATAGTAACTTCAGATAAAGCATAGATGTCGGCTGGGCCCAGTTGTTTGATGTATTGGGTTACTGTGTTTAGTTCAGCATCTGGCTTATAGCCGCCTTCGATGTTATAGCCGATAGCCCGGTAATCAAAATCACCGGCAAGTGCCGCGCAAGGTAGCAGGGCAATTAAGAAAATTCTTTTCATATTAAGCACCTTTGTGAATATACAGTAATAGTGATACACCATAATTTGGGCAATACGAGAATCATTTCATGAGGTTCATTCCAAAGTCGTTCAGTGGTTTTGTGCAGCCAAAAGAGCAATGAGGTTTGGGGAAGTGGGTGAGGTATGGGGTGTTTTATGGTATACTGTAACAGATTGATCTAATTGACATATGGGGAAGCATCAGGTAAGCTGCACTGCGCATTGCGTAGCTTGCTAGGCAGCTTACCTGATGCTTCCCCTCCCTTGATTAAGTTGTTGATATTAAAGGTTTTTTTGATATCAAAACGCTTTCCTGACAGATTCAGGCCCTCCAGTCTCTTTTTAAGAACTTTTGCGCAATTTTTCATCACTTTCATCTTCATATATATAGCCTCCGATGGGTCAATAAATGCGTTGTTCGGCAATTGCTGCCTAACCTTTATTTTACCAAAAATCACCGATATTTTGAACAAAAACAGTTAGTTATATCTGTTTTATCTGAGTGGTCAGCACGTAACATGTGACGCAAAATGGTGTGCTTAGCTACCTGTTAATTGATGCAGCGAATGATGTATATCCCTATGAAATTTCTATGGGGTATTCATCATGCATCATCCAGCCAATCAGCTCCTTGGTTTGTGCCTGACAGCGCCACAGTCGGTCCCCGAAATCCGAGAACAGATTTCGCTGAACTGGGTAAACCATCCGATCCTTAAAACCTTGTTAAAAGCAGTGTTTGAAATGGATACCAAAGGGCTGGTGGTTGATACGGCATCGCTTCGTCAAGCAGTCAGCCAGCAGCTGGATTTGGTCGCTGTGGATCAGCTTCTTTCTGAGTGTCTTAGCGTCAGCGTGTCGATTGACGCCGTGGGCACTTACATCGACCAGTTAAATAGCTATTACCGTGCGCAGGAGCTATCGGCAGGCCTGCATATCTGCATTAACGATCTCCAGAACGGTATTGACTGCGATGAGGTTATTGCCCACAACAGCCAGCTGCTTGGCAAGGTCGAAAAGCAAGCTGCGGGTAGTGGTTGTATGACGCTGACCGACGCTGTAGCCAAATCCATGGATAACCTTGAATTGGTGCTCAGTGGTGAGGGCTCCCTGGGGATCCGCAGTGGGTATGACATGCTTGATGCTGACCTTGGCGGTTTCCGTCCGGCTGACTATATCATCGTTGCCGGACGGCCATCCCATGGCAAGACCACATTGACGCTCAATATGATGCTCAATACCTCTTACCTGGCTGATGATCCTTTTCTGTTTTTCTCGCTGGAAATGTCTGGTGAATCCATTGCAGAGAACGCGATGGCCAATCTATCCAGTATCCCATTGAATAGCCTGAGAAACGCATCCCTGACCGATGAAGAGTGGGGGCGCTATTCCGACGCGGTAGGGCGTGTTAACGATTATAACTTCCTGATCGATGACACCATGATGCCGGTTGAAGACTTGTGCCGTCAGGCCAGGGCCGTTAAACGTGAGCATGGAAAGCTCAGTGGTATCGCAGTGGATTACATCCAGCTGCTGACTTCAAAAACCCTTAAGACTGACAATCGAAACTTAGAAATCGGTGAGATCTCCCGTCAACTGAAGGCACTGGCAAAAGAGTTGGATTGCCCTGTTTTTGCTTTGAGCCAGCTTAACCGTAGCCTTGAACAGCGAACCGATAAGCGGCCAATGAACAGTGACTTGCGTGAGTCCGGTTCACTTGAGCAGGATGCCGATATCATCATGTTTATCTACCGGCCTGAAATGTACGACCCATCTGACCGTCCCGGTGAAGCCGAGATTATTGTCGGCAAGGCCAGAAAAGCCGCCATTGGTAGCTATAACCTGCTCTTTGAAGGGCAGTACTGTCGGATCAAGGACAATGCCAACCGCATGGTTGATACCAGTGCTGTTCCAACACCGCCGAAACAAAAACCGCTGGCTGAAGTCTATGCGGGAAAGTCGTCGGTGACGGACAGCGAGAAGAGTGGTGCAAATGGTAAAAGCCGCGGGATTGATTTTATTAACTAACCCGTTAACGGGGTCTTTATTTAATTTCAACAGGTCACAGTGGGGGTCTTGAATGAGCGTAAAAGCCATTGATCTTTTTGCTGGTGCTGGTGGCACTTCAGCCGGCGCTAAGATGTCGGGCGTTAACATTGTTTGGGCAGCTAACCATCATCCAGTTGCCGTCGAGTATCACGCAATTAATCATCCAGATACGATCCATTTATGCCAGGATCTGCAGCAGGCTGATTGGTCTCTGGTTCCTGAGCATGACATTGTGTTTGCCAGTCCCTGCTGTCAGGGCCACTCTCGTGCTGCCGGTAAGAAGCGAAAAACGAAGAAGGCGGATCAAAGCAGATCAACAGCATGGGCTGTTGTGAGCTGTCTGGAATCACACAGATCACCCATCGCCATCATTGAGAATGTAAGTGACTTCCTTGACTGGGAGCTATATAAGCCTTGGGCCAGCGCCATGCAAACACTAGGTTATGCACTTTCTATCAATCATGTAAATGCGGCAGATTTGGGTGTACCCCAAAGCAGGAATCGGTTGTTCATTGTCGCCACCCGCTCGAAGAACCCGATCACATTACAGTTACCCAAACGTGAGCATGTAGCGGCGCGTAGTTTTATTGATACCAATATGGCTGGTCATGAGTGGGATCTAGTGGCTAACCGGGTAGAGGCAACAAAGAGGCGTATCCGTAACGGCCGTCGCCAGTTCGGTGAGATCTTTCTTGATGCGGCTTATGGAACAGCAAGAAGCGGCCGCTCTATCGACAAGCCCCTTGGGACGGTTACAACCAACAACAAGCACTCCTTAGTCATCGGTGACAAAATCCGTCCACTGAACATTACAGAGTTGGCGGCAGCCCAAACTTTTGAACCTTATTATCAGTGGCCTAAGTCGAAGACCCTGACAAAAATGATGATAGGGAATGCGGTTCCGCCATTAATGGCCAAAGAGGTCACAACTGCGGTTCTAAAAGCTGCTTAACTTGGAAAAATGAACAGATGGAAGTAAAAGATGTTACTAACATTACTCCAGAAAACTACCCGCTTCGTCCGTACTGCGCTCAACCAATCTTTTATGGAGCAGTCATTATCAGAGACAGCGAAACAGGAGTAATGGTATTGGCGCATTCTGGCTGTGCATATTAGGTGATCTTTGGCTTTAATTATCCATAAAAAATCGTTACGTGGTAATAAGTTGGTATAATGTATACTTATTTCGTCAGGAAATGGATACTTAAAGATAAATGGCGCTTGAAATGATAATTAATTATCACTTGGTTAAAGTGATAGATGAGGCTGATGGACAGAAAGAGCAAATCGAACTCTTGGGTACTGAAAGGTCTGAAAAAATTACTCAGGTGTTATTTCCTGACACACGTAAAGATATCGCATCGGTCTCACTAACAAAGTGTTTCGAGGGTACTGAAAATCATCGCTGGAAAGTATTACGTGTTGAACACGGCAATGATTATCAGATAGATGTCTATCTAGAGCCTCGTAAAAGCTCACTAAGAGAAGAGTTTTTACTTAAAACACGGTCAAAACTATCAAATAAACAGCATATAAGTAAACGTATTCAGCGAGGCACTTTGGTTGAAGTTGAATTTGGGTACGAGCAAAGTATAAAAAAGAGCTGCGGAAAGCTGGCTTCGAACAAGCGATACCCAGATATGCTGCATCGTGGAGAGATGCATAAGCGGCGTCTTTGTATCGTCCTCGGCCTCAAAGGTACAACAGTTCGTGTTGTTCCTATTTCATCACTAAAGCAGGACTTATCAGATAAAACAATCTTTGAGCTATCTTATGAGTCCCTGGAAGCACTTACAGCCTACAATGACGAAGATATTAGGAGTTATGCTCTCTGTGGGATGGCTCAGACTGTTTCTATGTCGCGGGTATTACCACCAATGTCAGTGAACATTCATGGTAAAAAAGAGGTAATATACCGTAATTCAAAATACCCGCATCGTTTATCTAAGCTCGATGAGTCTTCTCTAGCAACAGCCTTAAACTATGCTGTTGGTTGCGGTGATTATGAAGAAATAAAAAAACAGAGACATAAGTACTTTACTGACCGACTTCAGCTGCTTAATGAAAACAAAGAAAATCAAGAAAGATTAACTCTTCTGGGAGGACAATTAGCTACAAATAAGACTGAGCTAGAAGCCCTTCGAGAGACGAAGAAGCAGTTTGACGCATTGTTTGAAATCATGGTTGACTGGAAAAATCAGATCTCGCAAAAAAACATAAATGAGCTCGAAGAGGAAATTCGAGAGGAAATTCGCAATTACATGGAACTGCTTGAAACTGACTGATTTTTACTAATTCAAGTTGACTTTAGGCTTTTAATACATATACTGAAATTAACAGGTGGGGAGTAAATGAAACGGCTTCATCCCTGCGACGCGCAGATTCTACTAAAGTTGAAGTGCTTGCCGATAAATTGAACGATTGTGAAAACCTCCCTTTGGGAGGTTTTTGCTTTTTGGGGTAAAACTAACTATCACAACCCTCAACCAGTTTAGTCCAAACATCAAAAGTCCTATCATTTCTTCATTTCCTCATCACATTCAACCCATGTAATCATCTCTTCCATCAGTCCTACATCGACCTGGCAGTCAATCAGCAACCCTCTTGTTGTCCCAGACTGATTCTCACCACCACCGATATCACCCATCCCTCGCATCTTGAGGTCAGCATCGGCCAGTGTGAACCCGTCGGCATGATTGACCAGCAGATCAAGCCGAGCCTTGGTATCGGGCCTAATGTCACGGGTTGGCAGTAAATCACAGTAACCGGTTCCTCCCTGGCGAGCTACGCGACCGCGGATCTGGTGCAGGGTGACGACGCCGAGGTTTTCCGGGTTTAGCACGACGACATACATCAGCCCAGGGATGGTGATCCCGACTTCGACCAGGGTCGTGGCCACAAGCAGCTGCGCCGGTCCTTGCTTAATGGCATTGAGCGCGGTTTCGTTGTCGGTCTTCGACAGCCCGCCATGACTCAGGACGACTTTGCCCGGATAGAATGCCGACCAGTCACGGTAGAGCTGCTCGGCGTCAAGGCGGTGATTGTTGGGGGAGTTTTCGCTTTGCTGGGAGCTGGTGTGCTTCTTGGTACAGATCATCAGCACCTTGCCGCCACTGTCAATGACGGACTGGGTTCGGCTGATCACCTTGGCCATTTCGTCGTGCTTGAACAGCGTCGTCACAACTTGTCTGTCATTGTGGTATTTGGTGAGCCGGTAGAACGGTAAAAAACCAAACTGCATCATGGCTTGCGTGCGCGGAATACAGGTTGCCGAAGACAGCAGCAAGTGGGTTCTGCCCTCGGTGATCAAGGTATCTTCTTTCTGTTCCAGCCCCAGCTTCTGTTCTTCATCGCACCACAGCAAGTCCAGTTCGACGTTGTTATGGTGGTGCAGGAGGGCCGTAGTGCCGATCACCGCCGAAAACTGTTCGTCCAGATCCCCAATGGTGCGGTAACCCTGCTGGCCAAAGTTCTTTTGCTCTTGTTCCGACAGCAGGAAGTGGATATTGAGCTCTGGCCAGAACTGGTCGATTTCTTGGTAGATCTGGGCGCCGAGTACCAGGTTAGGCACCATGATGGCAGCTCGTCCGCCGGCCGCGACTACGGATTTGACAACCAGGCTGGCCACAACGGTCTTGCCGGTGCCGACATCACCCAGCAGGACCGATTTTGGGTGTCGGTCGTTGACGCCATGGAGGATACCGCTCACTGCCTGGGCCTGCTCATCAGTCAGTTGGTAAGGCAAGGTGTGGCTATATGCCTGCCAGTTACTTGAGACTTGAAGAGGGTGGGCAAGGCGGGGGGATGCCTCGGTGTCGTTGAGTAACAGCAGGCACATCAGGCGCTCCATTACCTGCCTGGCTAATTCAGCGTCCTGACGCGAGCCGGGATAATGCAGCATCTCAATCACCCGCTCCAGGGTAAGGCCTTGCGCGTTTAGGAGTTGCCGCAACTGGCCTGGAGAATAGCCCAGTTGCGCAATTTTCTCGCGGATTGCAGTGACGGTTTCAATTAGCAGCTCATCAAAGTTATCTTTCAGCCACTGGTGGAAGCTGCCCTGGAGTTTCTTAGGCAGCTTGTAGTTGGCGATGATCTTGCCCTGTTGGGTTATTGGTACTGGCTGCACGCTGTTGAGGTAGGTGTGGTTATTTTTGGTGTTTACTACCGCTTTCACTGTCACAACCTTTTCGGCGTGCTCACGTAGCCATGTAGCCAGCTCGGAGTCATTCGAGGTAAAAACGCTGAACCGTACGGCGTGGTTGTTTGTATCAATAATAGAGCCTGAGAGTACCGGGGACTTGCGGACAAAATAACTGGTAAGGTGAGAGCTGAGCAGGCCGGTAAATACGACGGTCTGACCATGCGCTATCAACCCTGCGTCTGAGATTGGGCTCATGAAATCATCATAGGAAAGCGGGATCTTCAGCAATACTTGCCATCGTTCAAGTTTTAGGGCTGAGAAAACATCCATATTTACCTCGCGTTTAATTTTCTACTTTACCTTACCCAATGAGATGGTGACGGGGTCGTCTTCATAGAACGGTTTGCTGATAGTGACCTGCATTTCGTTGTGCTCGAGATTAAAGCCAAAAACCTGGCTTTTGGACTGTGCTATAAAGTCATACCGGCCCTGGTTGTCATCGTGGTAGGTTACCGGGTAATCATGTCCATGCACTGTCAGTGTTTCGTGTCCGACAACCATATCAAAAGGGGCGTCGCCTTGGTGGTTTGCCCACTGCCCAATGGCATCGTCCTCAATATTGCTGCTTGGCCAGAAAATGACGGCACCGGCGATTGCTGCGATCCCAACCGCGACCTGTACTCTAAGTTTCTTGTTAATCATAGTCTTACTCTTATGCGATGAATTACAAAATACTGGATGTACATCAGATTGACATTCTCCTCCCTCGTTACCTCGGCACTTCAGGGTGGATTTCCTGTTTCATCGCGTATTGCTTTAGATTCAGATGAACCTCAAGTCTTACTTACGCTCCACAGGCTAACACTGCCTGCCCGGCAGCTTTGATATTAAGAGCGGCGTTGGTGTCCCTATCCAGTTCTGATTTACATTCTGGGCATTGCCAATTGCGTTTATGTAGCGGTAAGGAATCGACAATATGACCACAGCAATGGCAGCGCTTAGAGCTCGGATACCATTTATCAATCTGGATAACAGTTCTGCCGTACCACTCAGCCTTATATATAAGCTGGCGCATAAACTCCCCCCAGTTGGCATCACTAATGGCTTTAGCCATTTTGCGGTTCCTGACCATATTTTTTACTTGCAACGATTCACAGCTAATCACTTGGTTTTCGTTTATTAGTTGGGTCGTCAGTTTGTGAGTGAAGTCTCGTCGGCAATCAGCGATTTTGGCCTGAATACGCACGACTTTCTTTCTAGCTTTATAGAAGTTAGCGGAACCTATGTGCTTTCTGGAAAGATTGCGTTGCGCCGATGCCAACTTCTTCGCGTACTTGTCTGTATAGCGGGGATTACCAGATTTAAACCCATCAGAGGTAACAACCAGGTCTTTCAATCCCAAATCAATACCGATTGTTTTCTTGCTAATTGGAAGTGGATTGGGAGCGAATCGGCACAAACACGAGACAAAGTAGCGACCCGCACAGTCTTTACTGATTGTGATGGTTGAAGGTTCGCATGGCAGTTCTCGACTCCATTGCACATTAAGAGGCTGCATGGTTTTGGCTATATACAGTTTACCGTCGATATATCTAAAAGCAGCTTTAGTAAATGTAGCGCTTTGCTTACTACGTTTTTTCTTAAACAGAGGGTAGCTAGCGAGACCGTCAAAGAAATGTTTAAAAGCGTTTTGTTGGTTTCTGATTGCTTGCTGTAGTGGAACGCTAGATACATCATTAAGCCAACAGAATTCGGGGGCTTTTTTTAGCTCAGTTAATCGGCTGGAGGCTGTGTTGTAGTTAACTTTGACCTTGTTATTTCGGTAAGCATCAGTTCGCCACTGTAAGATTGAGTTATAGATAAACCGTACACAGCCAAAAGTCTTCTCAAGTAAGGAGACCTGTTCTGGTGTTGGGTAAAAGCGGTATTTATAGGCTCGTTCTTTCATGTAAGCAGGAATACATCAGTTTTTATGTAAAGTTACCCCATGGTTAACACGGCGTACCCCATTAATCAGTCAAAATCGGCTGGCTAATTGGGTGTCGGTACGGAATTTGAAGATAGCTTTATAAGCAATCCTTGAAACTCTGCTGAGGTTTGCATGCGACAACTCATTCTTGCCAGCCTGTTACTTTGCCTGGTGCCGACACTGGCCATGGCAAAGTCAGTCTTTTTAACCGGTACAATTAAAACCGTGATGCCGAAATTTGAACTGGCAGAACCGTTGACCTATTACAAAGGTGTCAAAGAGTATCAGCTGACGGGTTCTACTGGGTCGAATTCAGGGTGTCGGCTGACAGGCAATGATGCAGAAGCGATGTCAATCACATCTGGAGATGAGCTGGTCTGTTTGTTTGAGTGGGTAACCGACAGTGACAGTTCGTGGCAGTTTCATGGGATGGATCTCAGCGGGCGCCCTATGGGGAATGTAGGAGCTCACTCCCGCAGTTACCGAATTTCTTTTTTCTCAGGCTCCAGCCGGGAGAAAATCACAATCAGCGAAGGGGTGATGGACTATAGCCTTACCGAGCCAGCTCCGGCAAGGATCTCCCGTATCGACAGCCGCCTGAGTACAGCGCAGAGTGATGCCCTGACTATCATGACCCATAACAGCAAAGACCGGCTCGATAGTGTTGCTGTCCATGTTGAAAAGCGCCCTTATACCCAGAAAATTAACATGCCTACATTGTCCCAATCTTGCTTGGTGGCAGAGAATGCTGATCACTGCAGTTTCAATATGGGGGCACTTAAACTGGCACCAGATGCTGAGACCCTGACAGGTTCACTGGTTGCAGATGTCGAAGTATCAGATCTATTCAGCTATACCACAGATACAGAACGTGTCACCTACCAGTGGGATTATCGGCCGCCAGTGATTGAGGACGTGGTGGTACATGCCGTTGGTGCAGACTCAGACAAGGAAACCAGCGTTGTGGTCAACGGCATTGCCGTCAAGGCCAATGACAACGAGGCGCTGGTGGTCGTCAGCTCCCCCCACTCGCATGAAACGTCTGATTTGTGGTGGCTACCCAAGCAGCTGGGTATGTACCTGAAGCAGGATGAATCGGTACTACCGGTGCGTGACTATGTCACGTTAAATAACAAACCTGTCGGCCACCTATTCAATAATAATGTCTTTGTCGATCAAAGTGCGCGGGTTTATTCCGACCTCAACCCCGAGCGTTACGGCAACAAGTATGTCTATCGTTTTGATGTCGGTTCATTGCCTGATGGCGTTTATATTGCCGATGTAACCGCGAAAGATACCTACGACAACCGCAGTGACAAAACGGTTTCTAACTTGCTGTTTGACCGGCTTCCACCAGAAGTGTTCGTGTTTAATAAGGACTTGCGCATTTACTCTGGCGATCCGGTGTATTTTCTCGAGCACATGATCCTCACTGCGCAGGATGCGACCAGCCGCGATGTTGAGGTTAGCGCGCTCAAGGTCAATGGTGTCGATGTCGGGCTGGTGGGTGAATACCCAATGGCTAAGGCCTTAGCGTCAATCAACAACCCTGAAACCGATACTGTGCAGGAGTTTGCCATCACTGCCATTGATGGATCCGGCAATAGTGTTACTCGTAAGTTTAATTTCAGCTTTTTGCCACTGTCGTTTAGCTACGCAGGCGTCTACAACGAAAAATATGCCTTGGTACAGGCCCAGGATATTGGTTTTTCTCAGACCAAGGGAAGTCGCTGCAATGTCTATGAAACCGAAGAGCTGGCGGTATACAACGTCAATATGCGAGAGCAGCTGGCCTGCTCAATAGAGTGGCTGGAAATTCCTGACGGGCTGGAGCCCTCTATCGCGTCGCGCAGCCCGACGTTGGTCGGGGCATTCTTTGCGGCTGGGATGACGAATGTTCGTGCGCGAATTTGGATGCATGATGCCGAAAGGCGGAAAAATCTGGTTACAGAGAAAGCCATTGATATGCGGGTGATGGCACCACCAAAGCCCACTATCATTTTCGATGAAGACAATATGTTCGAGCCCGGCACGTTTGCGGTCGAGCAGGGACAATCAAAAATCGGCCGATACACCTTAAAGGCACCAAGCTCGCCGATGAAAGTGGCACTCTACGCCGATGGGGAAGCTCTTGAGGAAATCGACCTTAGGCAGTCTAACCGCTATAACACAATACAGATGACCCGTACCATCAGTGACCGTCTTGGCTCGCTGAATATGTCACTTTGGGATGGCAGAGAGTACAAGGTAGTCGTGACCTACAGTTTGTCACCGGATATTTATACAGAATCGGTGGTCAGGAGCTATATCGTTCCATCCAAGCGGATACGCTTGATGCTCAATGCGGATACCCGAGAGATCTCAACAGCTAATGTTCTCCCGACCGATACTCAAATCGGGCTATATGACCGCTTAGTACGCGATATTGTCTATGACGGGCAGGCTCATGGGGATTGGGAGGTCAGGATGGTTGAAGTCCACCGTGATCGCTCTGTTAGCCCTCTGACAGACTGGAAGCCGATTGATACGCTCGGCCGAACCAATTTCGATCTGGACTGGGCATCCGGTGAACTGGGGTCGGTGAAGTACTCGGCGCAAGCCCGGCTAAAGGCGCCAAATAACAAATACGAGCACACCATGCTGTCCATCAGCCGTTATGTCAAAGTGCTGAAAGGTGCAGCCATTGAAGGGGATATCAAAACCTCACGGCTGAGTGGTCCGGTGCCGATGACTACAAATATCCAGTTTGGCTTTGATTCTAAGGCCGATCAGGATGCTGTCGGCGATGTAACGTGGTTTGTCTCGCCGGATAACGGCAGGAGCTGGCAGCAGCAGAGCAAGGTATCGCAACGCTATACGTTCTCAGCAAAAGAGGAAGGGCTGTGGCTGGTGCGTGCTGAGGCAAAAAACCGCTTTACGGGCGAGATAACCCACTCCGATCGTCTGCAGGTAATGGCGTACCGCAAGCCGGATCTGAAAATCATCGGCCCGAGCAATATGATGGTTGGAATGACCAAGACATTTGCTTTGGAAGATCACGGTGAACCTGCAAGCCTTAGCAACTTGGTTGTCGAATGGTCTACCGATGGAGGTAAGACGTTCACACCAGGTTCGACTTCAGTTGCCTTGTCTCGCACCAACCCTGAGGGCTTAAGGTTGCAAGCCCGGGCCGCATATATCGGCTATGAGACCGACTTGAAGGCCTGGGACACCTATAACTCGACAGTGCGTATCCAAAAAGCACGTCCAGTATCTATTCGGATCCAAGGGGAGCGGGATGTTGAAGTCGGCAACACGTTAGATCTGCTGGCCAATGTTAGGCCGCCATACTCCAACATGCATACGGATATTATCACCGAGTTTGTCCTAAATGATGGCACGGTCGTTGATGGGGAAAGCTATGCCTTCACTCCGACTGAAGAAGACCGCCGTTTTGCCGATTTGCATACCTTCACGGTACGGTCGTGGATGAACGGTGCCAAGGCCGTCACCTATAACGAAGCGACCCATAACGTACAGGTTTGGGAATACCAGTTCCCAGAATTTGGCCTGGTCACAAAGCAGCGCATCAAGGTCGCCCCCAGTACGATTGATGTCTGGTTACGCCGGCCAGAGTCGGGCAACCTTTATGAGAACTTCGACTTCAGCTTCAATGGACACGGTAAGCTGGAGCTGACCAAAGATTCCGGCAAGCAGGCCCGCTTTACCGCCAAAGAGCCGGGGCTGTACCCGATTACGGTGGATGTCACGGATGATCGCGGTAATATCGCGTCGTTCACCGACTATATCGAGGTATTGGAGCCAGAGCCCATCACCATTGACCAGTCGATGCGACTTTCAAATAAGTATCAACGGGCACCGCTGGATGTGCGGGTGCGGCCTATCATCAAGCTTGGCCATCCGTATGATCGCGTCTCTGATTACCGATGGTATGTCAACGGCCAGCTTATCAAAGAGAACGACAAGGTGAATGCCACATTCACAGCCCTGCCGGTCGGCACGCATGATATCAAGCTGGAAATCGATACCCTGTATGGTCAGAGCGCGACTCAGGTTGAGCGGGTAGAGGTGATTGAGAATAAACCGCCAACGTGTGAATTGCGCACCTCGTTCTACTCGAAGACCGCCCGTATTGAGGCGCGCTGTAACGATACTGACGGCAAGATGAAGTATTACCAGTGGAGTGTTGATGGTGTTGCAAGGAGCAACAGTGGCTATCGCATTTCGGAAATCCGTGATCCTGGTGAAACCGCGACTGTCGTGATGCGTGGTTTCGATGACTCAGGCGATTTTGATGAAATTCGAACCGTGGTTGAGTGGTAGTGGTGTGTCCTATTACGCCCCACTTTTGTAGGGCACCTTTTCCTGGGGAGTGATAGCTGGCAAGAAAAAAGGCAGACCACCAAAGCGGACTGCCTTGTTCCTGCCTTAAGGTCCCACCCCTAAGGACTTAACTGGAGAAACCCCTATGCTTAACACAGCGATTTCATCAACGAGTATACATCAAATTGATCATAAGTAACTGAAATTTTCGACCGTAATGTTCAGGCTCAACTATATGCGAGACAAAGGAGAACCCATGCGAAAGACAGCCTTGTTCTGTGCCTCTTTGTTGTCACCATTGGCAGTAGCGCAAACCGTTACAACCAATAATATCAATTTGTTTGAGCACCCACTGGTTGTGGCCAAGCACGAAGGTGGCAAAAAAATGGTACTGCTTGCCCAAGAGCGCGGCAGGCAGCGACTGTTTGTAATAAGGCCGGTGGACAGGCTATTTCAGCGTGATAGCAGCGATACCTATTATGCCTTTAATTCAGTGATCAACGGGGTCCCTAAGCTGTCACTGATCGACAGTAGCGCTGTTGTGGCGAATCAAACGGTCATCCGGGGGCGGGCGGCGGTGGATTACGTCAGCATAAGTACCAGGGAAAGCGGCTATCAAGGCAGGCAGATGGTTAGGACGGCCGACTGTGGTTACTTCGACTTTGCTGACTTTACCCTGCATGACATTATCGCCAAAGACGGTGTTGCTACCGGCGTCGGCGTTGCGAAAATGCCGGTTGGTAGTCGTACCCAGTTGTCCATGATCACCGTACCTCTCGATAACCGTTATGACTGTCAGTTTTACCCGCTCACGACCATCAAGCAGCGCGAACCAGCGGTGACCTTTAGTGGCGTGAGGCAATCAAGCGCCCTGTTTGTTGTCGATGGTCAACAGCACAGCATTTCGCTGGCCAATAAGAGTGTAACTATGCCGGCGCCAGCCTTGCTTAATTATCTCAAATGACAGGCCGCTATTAATTGGAGTGAGATGCGATTAGACGGAATCTGTCATTTTGAAGAACAGTAAATTTGACAGATACTTGCCAGAGTATGCGTCTGGCACATGTTTGGACAGAAATAAGTTAGAGGTTATGCTCTAACCAAGACACTTCGAATAAGGAAAAGTATCTCACTTCACAAAAATACTGTTCGGCTGGTATCGTGATTGAAACAGCTTCGCTTGAAAACGGGAAACTCTGAATATTTAATTTTTCATTCAAGTTTTAAAATACAAGAAATGGTTATTACTTATGTATATTCGCTATTTTTTTGTATCATTGAATTATCACATTTTGACCACTTCACGGCCGTTAATTTGAGATTTCCTTATCTCCAAATGGACTAATTCTGCTTGATGCTAGGAGTAAGGGGGAAAGACCCCATTTCTATCCGAGTATTGTCGGACTACTGATCATTAAAGTAGGTAGCTAATTATCTAAGTTTTCAATTATCAGCTATTTTTGTCCGAACGGAGATGCCAAATACCCGCCGCAATCAACAGGCCAATCACAACAACCACATTTAGAGTAAAAGACTGCTCTATTGCCGCTTCACCCAAATACGCTAATAAAAAGCAGGCCGGAAGGATACCCACCGCTGTAGCAAGCAGAAAGCGTCCATAACTCAATACGGTAACCCCAGCGACATAACTCACCAGATCAAAAGACATGAAGGGCATCAGCCTAGTCACCATAACCAACCACATAAGCCGCTTCTGATCTCCCAGCTTCCAGTCCGGAAAGCGTTGATCCAACCAGGCATGGGCAGCCTGAAGCCCCAGTACTCTGGCCACTCCAAAGGCGGCTGATGCCCCTATTAGCGAACCGACAAAGACATAAATAGTACCTTCAAAATGTCCGTAGATAGCACCAGCAGCCATGGCTATGGGAGCACTGGGCAAAGGGCTGAACACGATTGCTGTTGCTATGGCTGCAATGATGACCAGTGGCCCAGCCATACCTGAGTGCTTTACGACCTCGACAATTCTTTGAGGATCCCAATCGAGAGACTGCGGCATGCTGAAGTGATACAGCCAAACCCATAGAAGAAATAGGGCGATTACAATAATAATCAGAAGGTAGTAAAGGAGTGATTTTCCCGATTTCATAAGAATCTAATACTCCTTGGCAAGTTGTCCTGTAGTGAACGACAGCATGCTTGGCATTGAAATATGATTGGGCTACATAGCATCTCCTCTAAGGTGCAAGGAAAAGTGATTCTACCGCAAGCTAAATCGCAACCAATTAGTCCCTTTTGGGTATTGTTTTTATAGATGTGTGATCAACTCGACCTTTATGAGTTTCATTACCTTGAATACCGATACAGGCAAATTATCCTTTGTATGAATGCAATGAACATATTTTTGTGTGTCATGGAATTTATACCATTCTAGGTAAAAATGTGATCTAATTAGGGCTATCTGCTTTGTCTAAGTCATTGCCATGGATAGCCTTAATAATATCGACTTCAAATCTCTTGCCTGCAAACAAACATCTATTCAGATGAAAATGCGATTATTGGCACTTGCTCATTTCCAAGATGGTCATTCACGCACTCAAATTGCTAAGTTCTTAAAGGTTAGTCGTACCAGTGTAAACAAATGGATTCAGGTTTTTCTTGAGGAAGGACTTAACGGATTAAAGGAAAAACCTCGCACTGGACGCCCTCCTTTTCTCTCTAATCCAGAAAAGCAACAGCTTGCCAAGTACATTGAAGAGAATGCAGTTAAACCTAATGGTGGCAGACTCACAGGTTATGATATTCATGACTACATCAAACTGACATTTGGCAAAGAATACCACTCGGACTACATCTATATCTTGCTCAAAAAAATGGGCTTTTCGTGGATAACCTCTCGCTCAAAGCATCCTAAACAGTCTGATGAAATCCAAGAGGATTTTAAAAAAATTCAAAATTGAAACGATCCTTAAGATCCCCGGGCACATAGGACTTGAGAACGTTGACGTTTGGTTTCAAGATGAAGCAAGGTTTGGTCAGCAAAACACAACCTCTAGACTTTGGGCAAAAACAGGAACGCGTCCACGAGTCATCAAACAGCAGCAGTTCGAGTATGCGTATCTCTTTGGTTCAATTTGCCCTAGTCGTGGAATAGGAGAAGCGATAGTTGTCCCTTGGACCAATAAAGATGCCATGAAGCAACATCTCCAGCAAATATCTAATGCAACAGAAAAAGGAAGGCATGCTGTGGTAATAATGGATGGTGCAGGATGGCACACTGAAGATACTGTCCATCAATTTCCTAATGTCAGTATCATAAAACTCCCTCCCTATTCACCAGAACTGAATTCAATAGAACAAGTTTGGAGTTGGATGAGGCAGCACCATTTAGCTAATCAAGCCTTTGAAAATTATGATGAGATTGTTGATAAGGTTTGTAGTGCTTGGAATAGCTTTCTCAGTAACACGCAAAGAGTAACGAAGATGTGCACTAGAAGCTGGATCGGCCTGACCAGTTAATTAGCTAGAATGGTATTAAAGATTGATTGAATCAAGAGTTCATAAACTTGATGAAGGAGTTGCGGAGGAACTTGCCGATTTGTCACGTCTAATGCAAGTCTAAATTTAAGCACTGCTACACAGAATACAACAGGCACAAACTAAACTCAAAATGTCCAGAAAAAGGAGAGCAAAATGACAGTTACGTGTCGTAAGTTTTGTATACTACCAATCCTCGGTGTCTTCGCTGCTTTGGTTTTACTGCCAACCTATAGTGATCCTGCCAGCGCTCAATCACAGCCAGCGTGTTGCAACGATAGATGGAACCCCAAGTGGACTCAGCGCGAAATGTGGGGGCCAGGTATGATGAATCCTGGGCAGCGACAGAGAATGACAAGACATTGGACTTTTATGCATTCAAGCATTCCACAAGAATATCGAAATGTAAGAAACCCGTTTGTACAAGAGCCTGATGTAGTGCGAAAAGGTGGCGAATTGTACCGACAGAAGTGTTCGACTTGTCATGGTGCACAAGGTATGGGTGATGGAGAGATTGCTAATTCACTAAATCCTTCTCCAGCACTTCTGGCGTATATGATCCAGATGCCCATGGCAGTGGATGAATATTTACTTTGGTCAATATCTGAGGGTGGAAAAGCCTTCGGAACAGCCATGCCAGCATATAAAGGCCAGCTATCACGGAGTGAGATGTGGAAGATTATCACATTTATGCGAGCAGGATTCCCTTCAGATACTCAAAGTATTAAGAAATAGTTGAGTACTAGAATGGTCAAAGAGTCTTTGAGAGCAACCGTGGAGTTGTGTGCACTATTGTTCATACTTTCTATAGGGTAATGTAAGTCCAATGTCCCTGCCGTCTCTCCTATGTAGGAAGCTTATCAGCTGTGACATTTCTGATTGGGGACAACACAAGTCTATTCACATGTACATTTTAAAAGTAGGCTTTTTAACTCGGAAAGGGGGGAAGCGGAAGTTAAGTGTTCACGTTCAGCCTGAATAGGTGTTCAACTTCGCCGGAATACGCACTAAACCGACAAGCACGATTAGAAAATGTATCGTAAAATCACATGAACAGCATGTGAGTGAGCTTTGGCTCTAAATGGTTTTGGGGCAATTTCAATTTAGAAGTATCTGTCAAATTTTGTGATCACCGAGCGATTCTGTCGTATCTTAATTACCAAGCGACTTTGTCATTGCGCTAACTACCGAGGGAATTTGA
>NZ_CANMZV010000035.1 GCF_947502415.1 uncultured Photobacterium sp.
CGTCGCCAATAAGATCACCCAGTAACTCAACAAATAAATAAATTATAGTTCAAATCACCAAGTTGGCATCACGATCAAAACACCGGATATCATCAAACCAGTACCGACATAAATCGCCACAGCTGAATTGGTAATACCGAGATAAGGCAGCAACATAACCGATATCATCAATATTGTAGCGAAGAAGTTCCAATAAGGGTCGAGAAACAGGTAATAGGCGTAGAACATTAACAAAGCCACCAGCAATAGCAGTATAAACGGGTAGTTTGTTATCCCCATGCTGACAGCAAGCCCCACCAAAACGGTCAGCACCATTGCCAATACCAGCTGCTGAAATTTCTCTTTGCTGGAAACCGGATAATCAACCAGAAACTTTGCCAAAAAGACAGGAAAGACAAATGACAGCCCCCATCCGATACCAAAGGCCAAAGCACAAGCAACCACTATCCCTACAACGTAACGTGATACCCGGCAGGAATATAAATCTTGCTGTTCAAGCGACGGTGTACTTTCTTCCTTAGCGGACATAAGACAACCAGCTAATGATGCGGATCCAGAACCGACCGAAAATATTCAACACTGAATTTTCCTGGGTATAGACAATCACATCAGCCTGACCTCCAACCCGGCGAAGGCCTCGCGCACTATCGTCATCAAATTGGATTGTCACCGGAAAACGCTGGGTCTGCCGCAACCATCCAGTTTGAGGGGAAACAGAAGCGAGCTGCCCGACCTGCTCGTTTTGCCCCCAACTAATCCCCCAATCAATGCTGGAAACTTTGCCCTTGAACACCCGCCCAGGGGCATAATCAAGGAGAATTTCGACCTCATCACCGACAATCATGTTACCCAGGTTATTTTCACGAAAATATGCATCAATCCAGACATCTTCTCCTGACACAAAAGTCAGCAGCGGTTGACCCGAACGGGCGTAAAAACCTTCATCAAGCCGAAAATTTGATACCCCGCCAATCGCAGGAGCCCGTAATACAGTTCGTTCAAGATCAAGCTGCGCTTTTTGTAACCTAAGCAGAGCCGATTTCATTTGGCTATTATCTTTTCCTTTGGCTCCCAGCTGTGTTTTCGCCTGTTCTAAATTTGCCTGTGCCGATTCGACCTGAGCTTTGGCACTCGCCAGTGACGCCCGCATCTTATCTGCTTCAGCCTTTGGCACGATACCTTTCTTTGTCATCGCCAGAATACGCGCGGCCTGATTTCGAACATGTGCCTGATTAGCCAACGTATCTGACAACTTAGCCTGAGCTGAAGCCACTGACGCAGTCTCCGCCCCTACCTTTTTACCGGCCTTCACCAGCCCCTGCTCTGCCTCTTCAACAGCAAGTTTGTAATCAGCCGGGTCAATTCTGACCAGCGGATCGCCAGCCTTTACAACCTGATTAGGCTCAACCGATACTTCCACCACTCGGCCAGAAACCAAAGGTGTCACAGGGATCACATATCCCCTGACCCTAGCCATATCAGTCGATGGAATATAGCGGTCTGCAAAGACGTAAAATACGAATAGGCCAACACAAACCAAGAATACCATTAACGTCATCCGCTTAACTTGTTCTTGCGGCGACCTTTCTTTCTTCGATTTTCCGGTTCGTTCTTTTTTCACCCGCTTCGGCTTTCCCGCCTTAACCGTTATGCGCTCGCCCGGTTCGGCCTGAACATTCGGCATGTTCTCATCAGACATACAATGGCTCCGTTAGAATTATCAACTCACACCCAGAAGCTCGATTCAAACAGCACTCACTTGTCCGCTATAAGCTTAGCCACACAACCATTATTGTCTTGCATTAACAAAGAGAATCACTCATAAACCAACATAAACTTCTGGATAAAAAAACTCCAAACCAATTATTCAAACAGGCAGAAACAACAATCAATGCGCAGGGAAATAAACTAGATGCTAAGCTTGAGGTCTACAGCGAAACATATAACTAAGAAGTATGGTTTAATGGGTTCGCAAGATATCGAGAACGGCATAATGAATATTCGATAGAAGCTTGCCTGACGGCTAGACATACCCGGTGCTGGGTATCGCTCTATAACCCGCTAAAAACTAGTAGACAGGGTGAAATGGGCTTTACTTTCAACAAAAACCACGAAGGCTGCTGAAATAAAAAACAGGCCAAATCAAAAGCCTGCTTTTTTATATCGACTAAATTAACTTTATTTCTCGGCTGCGATAATGGAAATCTCAACTAACAATGCTTCGCGAGCCATGCTTGCTTCCACACAGGCACGCGCTGGAGCGTGTCCTTCAGGAACCCAGTTGTCCCAAACTTCATTCATTTCAGCAAAATACTTCATATCTTTGATGTAAATAGTTGCTGATAACATATGCTCTTTATCACTTCCAGCCTGCTCCAACAGAGCTTCTACTTTATCCAGCATTGTAGCTGTTTGTTCCTTTATATCTTTTGTAGCATCTGCGCACACTTGCCCACAAAGATAGATCGTACCGTTATGCTTAACAATACGGCTCATACGTTGCTTGGTTTCCAGACGTTCGATCATTCTGTTGCCTTTTTGTTTTTTGGAATAATGCCCTGTCTACGGGGCAAAAGAAGAGGCATTTTAACGAGATTTAATCACGGTTTAAACAGCACTGATCGTGCATCGAATACTTTAAATTGAAGACCTTAGTTTTCACCATCGCTTACATTCATCCAGTAGAGATCGATACAAAACTCATAATCGGCGTTTACGCCGCAAGAGAACCAAACATCTCCCGGCAGAACAGTGAAATTCAGCTACGATCTACACAACCATATTTCCGGACAACACAACAAAGCGAGCGCCAATCTATGAAAATGTTGATGAGTGTCGATTTTCCCCATGAACCATTCAATTCACTAGTCAGGGAAGGCAAGGCCGGAGCGATCCTTAAGCGGATTCTTGATGAAATAAAACCAGAAAATAGCTACTTTACAGAGCATAATGGCGAACGAAGTGCGGTTCTGGTGTTCGATATCACTGACTCTTCAAAAATCCCCAGCTATGCTGAACCCTTCTTCCTTGTATTTAATGCCAATTGCCACTTCCGGATAGCGATGACGCCAGCGGATCTGGCTGCATCTGGCCTGGATCAACTCGGTAAGAAATGGCTCTGATCACCGGTTCACTACCGTTATTTGCCATTCATACCAAACTGAATGTGCCCGCAACCGCCAAATGGGCACTTTCACAATCATTCTGCATGCATTTACATTTAATTGCTTTCAGCTTTAACGCAAAGCGCAATTTTATACAAACGATCGCGCCCTAAATTCGTTATACTGGCTTGCTGCAACACACCCACAATAAATGAATACAAGCAGGCAATGGAGAAGAGACAACATCCCCCAAACAAAGAAAAAAAACTCTCCGCAAGAGAAGGCTACCTACAGTATTGCCGATGAACTTGGCGGTATCGAAGTACTGGATGCCAATTATCATCAGCAAAACTTTTCCCGTCATAGCCACGAAGGCTCAACGCGGAGACTCAAAAGTTACTAAGATATTCAAGCCCGGCAGTACTAACAGCAATTTGGGCTCCCATTGTGTTTTTGCCAGAAGATAAGCTTAATTTATCGGCACAGAAGCCTTATCTAATAACCGCGTTCAATGCCGGCATCATCGCCTGGAAAACCCAAAATGTCCTTCTCACGACAGTAATCAGTATGGGACTATTCTTCCTAATCAATGCATTTGGGGGAATATAACTGCCTGATATTAAAAAGCCGCACTCGATGAATACGAATACGGCTTTAGTGAATTCTTTTTTTTCAACGACGCCTATGTACAACAGTGCAATGGCAAAATTAGTTCAAAGCGCCACTGTTACCAATTTAATCATGCAAATACTTGCGTCGGTAATCTGATGCCTTGGCAAATATGAACATAGGCAGTATCGGTGCCATCAAGCCAATAGCATACTCAAGTTGCTCATTTGCCAATAACTGGTAAGTACTTAACAGGACAAGTAAAAACATCACGCCTAAGTTCACGCAATGGATTGCTGGATTTTTTTGTGAAAATTGTGCATATAGACGAATCATTGGTGTTATTGCTCAATATTATTATTGGTTAATATTTACAAGCGACCAGGTCTCGTCTTTCTTAAACAAAATTTATATTTTGTGGCATTTTATGCATATAGAGTGTTATTACCCTCAAATATTCTGATACGTTACCGCCAAATAACCAGCGTCATAAAAACAATACGCATCAAATATAATAATTGCTAATGAAAATACCACCATCGGGGGAGATGTCAGCCATGGTCGTAGGTTAGCTTAGGAGCCCGTTAACATACATCAACCATAAAAAAAGCGATGAGGTTGCCTTAAAAGGGAATGCTTTCCCAATGACTCGTGACAGCGCATAATGAAAAACAATGAAAGAACAACAACCACAATAAAAGCAAACGAAATACAAATCACCTTTAAATGTGTGAACAAAGTACGAACCTTCATGTAAAACCAATGGAAACACACATTAATGTATGACTGAAATAGCCACATCACTCTCAAACATACCACATTACGCATAAGTTAATTCTCTGCCAGTTGTACTGGCCTACCGTCAGACGTCAAAAATTAAACCATTTATCACATCCATTAATGTCAATTAATTGAAAACCCGCCAATAAAATAGCTTATTAATAATAAATAACCACTACCATATTAATACATTGGCATATAAACACCTATCATAGGTGGGAAAAATTATTCTGAACTCAACAAGCGACTCCGATAATCAACCGTCACAAATAAAATCTGCTTTCAGATCGAGAGTGAACAATAAATAATTGTTAGCTGATAAATCGACTTATCTATCGCGATAACTATTAGCCATTGCTAATAGTTAGAAATTTTATTCATTTTATGAAAAGGATAATGGCGAGGAAAAAGGAGAGTTACTCGAATTTTTTGCCGCTTCCATGCGGCTTTTTAGTTCGTCCACTTCTACACGTTGAATAACTTATGCATTCTATCACTAATTATGAAAATAACTGAATAGACCACTTATTAAATGACACATGAGCGCATGCTTTTACAGCAAAATGCATTTAAATCTCACATACCGTTTATAATCAAAAAACCAGCGGGTAATCCGCTGGTTTAAGCCTATTTCTATCACTATTGAATGCTAAACAATCATGCTTCTTGCAGTTGCTCTTCCTCTAGCGCATTCGATACTTCAATTGGAAGTGTCTGCAATACATAGCGACCAGGAGCTTGACTAATAACAGGATAGTTAGCATTACCGGGTGAACGGGCATCAATCTGTTCAGCTGATTCAAACCCAGCCATCCAGTCATTCCAATGTCCCCACCATGAACCTTCATGACGCTGAGCACCAGAAAGCCATGCTTCAGGATCAGACTCTAATTTATCATTGAGCCAGAACCCGTACTTATTTTTAGCTGGATGGTTAACAATACCGGCAATATGACCAGATTCGCCCAACACAAAGGTCGACTTACCATTAAGGTTCTGCGCTCCTCGGTATGTACCCTGCCACAACGCAATATGATCGTCCTGGGTGGAAATAAAGTATGATGGTACTTTGATCTTAGTCAGATCAATATAAACACCACCAACCTTGTATCCTTTCGGTTCTGTTAGCTTGTTCTCAAGGTAGAACTGACGCAGCAATGTGCTGTGGCATGCCACCGACACGTTAGTACTATCACCGTTCCAGTAGAGTAAGTCGAAGTCAATTGGACTATTACCCTTCAGGTAGTTATTGATGTAGTAGTTCCAGTACAAGCTGTTTTCACGTAGCAAACTGAAGGTTACGCTTAGCGAGCGACCATCCATGTAGCCTTTGGCTTCATTCTGAGCTTCAATAGCAGAAACAAGTGGGTCGTTAATATAAGCGCCAATTTCACCCGGCTGCGAGAAGTCCAGCAGTGTTGTAAAGAATGATGCAGACTTCACACGGCTACGCATACGCTTACCAGAATAGTAAGCCAGTGCGACAGCCAGCAAAGTACCGCCGATACAATAGCCAGCAGCATTGATCTGCTTCTCGCCTGAAATATCAACCGCAGCATCCACCGCCTTCACAACACCATCAAGAACATAGTGTTCGAAGTCGACATCAACCATGCTGGCATCCGGATTACGCCAGGACATCATAAAGACTGTATGTCCCTGCTCCACCAGCCAACGTACCATCGAGTTCTTCTCACGAAGATCCAGAATATAGTACTTATTGATAAATGGCGGCACGATCAGAATCGGAGTTGCCTTTACCTTTTCAGTTAACGGCTTGTATTGAATCAACTCAAACAGCTCGTTCTTGAAAACAACATCACCGCCTGTATTAGCAACATTTTTACCAAGCTGGAAGGCTTCATCATTAGTCATACGGATTTTAAGCACATCCGCACTAGCCTGCATATCTTCCTGAAGTAACTCCATTCCCTTAACCAAGTTCTGGCCATTTGTCTCAAACGTCAACTTGGCTAGCTCTGGATTGGTTGTAATGAAGTTTGTCGGTGAAAGAGCGTTAATTGCCTGACGAGAAAAGAAACTCAGCCTTTCTTTGGCTTGTGCATCCAAACCATCGATCGAGTCTATTATTTCTCTCATCGTATTGCTAAAAAGCAGATAAGACTGCTTTATATAGTTATAAAACACTTCATTGTCCCAGGCCGGATCAACGAAACGTTTATCATCTTTTTCGGGCTGAATAAGATCTGAATTATCCCCATTTTTCATAGTGACGTTTTGCAAGATCTTCATTTGATTTTCCCACCAGTCCATTTGCACTTTGGCAAGAGTGGCTGGTTGCGCGGCTGCTTTTTCAATTAACTCTGCAGTATCCTCCAGGTTAATTTCATTAAACGCTTTATTAAGGGGAGTATTCATGGCTGCCTTGCCAGACTCCAGCTCCTTCCACCATACTTGGTTCATATCTTGGAGCTTGGCAAAGTAGTCCGCAAAGAAGTTATAGTTCATTCCAATGACCTCTGAACTTAGACTAATAAAGCCGCCCCTTGAAAGGGGCGGCTGAGTGGTCATTATTGAGCTGGGGTAGCCTGCTGTACATTCTCTGAAACTAGCTCTTCTACCTCTGTCTTAAAAGACTGAGCAATCGCATTGAACTTGTTACTGTCGTCGATCAATTGCTGAGATAGCTTAGTTAGAGTTTCAAGTTGCTGGCTATTGAAGGCGGCAAAAGACTGTACGTCTTTCACATCGCTGATTGCTTTCATCTGAGTTAGGCCAAGTTCGCTATATGCGCGAACTGCCGCAAGCTGAAGTTCAGTTAGCTCTTCAACGTTTTTAGTAAACAACTTATTAAACTTAACGTATGGCGCTAGTGATTTTTCAGTCTGCTCAGAGAAAGATTTAAACATTTCCGTATACATAGCTTTTTCCTTCAATTATTAAGTAAAGAGTGATGTACCTAGGCCATGATGATTACTAGGTACAATCAAAAAATTCCGATTAAACGTTTTTCAGAACGACAGCCGTTCCCATACCGCCACCGATACAGAGGGTTGCAAGACCATACTCTGTACCTCGGCGACGCATTTCATGAAGAAGACTTACGAGAATGCGGTTACCTGATGCACCTAGAGGATGTCCTAGAGCAATAGCACCACCATTTACATTCGAGCGTTCCGCCAAGTCTTCTACTTTAGTTTCCAGTTTGTCTGAAAGTTGGTGAAGTACACCCAGAGCCTGACCGGCAAATGCTTCATTAAATTCGAATAAACCCACTGTATTAATATCAAGGTTGGCTTTTTCAAGTGCCTTGACTGTCGCAGGAACAGGGCCTAACCCCATAACTTCAGGACCTACACCGCCCTGGGCATAACTTTCAATTTCAGCAAGCGGTGTCAGGTTATATTTCTCCACTGCAGCTTCCGATGCCACAATGATTGCGCTTCCACCATCATTGATTCCTGATGCATTACCAGCTGTCACTGAACCGTCTTTCTTGAATGCCGGGCGCAATTTTGCCAAGCCATCAATCGTTGCATCTGCTTTTGGATACTCGTCGGTATCGACAAGCTTTGTTTGGCGACGCACAGTAACTTCAACAGGGACAATTTCATCTACAAATTTGCCTTGTTCGATAGCAGCAACCGCTTTTTGTTGGCTAGCCAGCGCGAAGTTGTCTTGCTGCTCTCGGGTAAGACCAACTTTTTCGACTATATTTTCAGCAGTCATCCCCATGTGGTAGTTATTGAATACATCAGTCAAACCGTCAGAGATCAGTAGATCTGACATCTCAAGACCACCCATTTTTTGGCCGTCACGAATTTTCGAGGACACACAGAATGGAATCTGCGACATGTTCTCAGCACCCGCAGCTACAACCAAGTCAGCATCTCCTGCCTTAATATGAGCCGCGGCGTCCATAACCGCCTTCATACCACTACCGCAAACCATATTCAGGCTATATGCCGGTACTTCCTGAGGGATATCTGCATAGATGGCAGCCTGTCGACCCGGGCCCATACCTTGACCTGCGCCAACCACATTACCCAGAATCACTTCATCAACGTTTACCGGATCAACGTCCGCCTCTTTCAAAGCAGCTTTGATCGCAACGGCTGCTAATTTTGATGCCGGTACAGATTTAAGCGAACCATTAAAGCTACCCATTGGGGTACGTTTTGCAGCCACAATAAAAACTTTAGTCATTTCTTTAGCGTCCTTTCCTAAAAATTACTAAACCAACTATCAGCGCATGTATAAACCACCATTTACAGACAAGGTTTCGCCCGTAATATATGCCGCCGCATCACTAGCCAGAAAAATAACCGCTGCAGCAACTTCTTTGGGTTCAGCAAGGCGCTTCATCGGAATTTCAGCTTTGATTGAATCAAGAACTTCTGGCTTGATGTCCTCTACCATTGGCGTACCTGTATAACCAGGTGCAATTGCATTGACAGTGACACCATAGCGAGCTCCCTCTGCGGCAAGTGCTTTTGTAAAGCCAATCATGCCAGCCTTTGCAGCCGAATAGTTGGTTTGGCCAAACTGACCTTTCAGGCCATTGACCGAAGAGATATTAATAATTCGTGCATTACCACTGTCACACATAGACGAAAATAATGGATGAGTGACGTTATACAAGCTATTTAAGTTTGTTGTAATTACCTCATTCCATTGCTTCGCCGTCATCCGTTTAAATGTCGTATCACGGGTGATCCCAGCATTATTAACCAGCACATCAATGTTTCCCTCTTCCTGCAACAATGTTGCAATCGCCTCATCACAGTAATCTGTATCTGTAACATCTAATGGATAGAGTCTTACTTGTTCATCTGAATATTTATTCTTTTTAAACCATTCCTTTGCACATGCTTCCCCACTTGGATAGTAGGCCGCAATCACCCGGTATCCAGCCTCAATTAAAGAGTTAGTAATTGCTGATCTGATACCACCTTTCGCACCAGTTACTAATGCTTTTTTTTCCACTTCAGAAGACTCCAGCCCATCAATGATGGGTTATTTAAAATATTGACATGACAGAATATAATTACCAACACATCATTAAACGTCCTTTTCAAACCCAAGTTATAACTCGGTTTATTACCGAATCTTTTATAAATTTATCTTTATTAGACACCACTTTCGTGACCACTCTGCCGCATAAACATTATAAGAACATACGCACATATTAATATCAACACACAGCATCAATGGTCGTACCAATATTCCTGAATAGAATCACACTTATCGGGTGTAACGGCGCAACTGACAGTTGTTATGATAATTTTGCATTTACGTCTATGCCAACGCGAAATCCATAAACATAAAACTCAGTAATATGACGTGAATAAAATATAACGTTGAGGAAGTTTATTTGAGGGATATTTCGCACCAAAAAAATGGAAATATATAAGGATTATTTTATTGGCCTGATTAATGATAGTTCCGTAACCTCACTTTTAAAGTGTAAAAGTACTAGTACAGTTAAAACTAACAATTTATTTCCCTAATATTCTCAGATAGTGGGAAGCCAATGATTTTGGCTTCCCATTTACAAGCTGTTCTTAATCAACATGGTGACCCATCAAGCATTCCTTGTATAACTACAAAATCGATAATGTCTGACAGCCCCTTACCTTCCCTAAGGTTAGTAAACACATAAGGCTTATTCGGTCGCATACGCCTGGTATCCTGATCCATCACTTCTAATGAGGCCCCAACATAAGGAGCCAGATCAATCTTATTGATCACCAGTAAATCTGATCGCGTAATACCCGGCCCGCCTTTCCTTGGGATCTTCTCACCTTCGGCTACATCAATTACATATATCGTCAAATCAGCCAACTCCGGACTAAAAGTTGCGCTCAGGTTATCTCCTCCACTTTCAATAAATACTACGTCTAAATTCTGGTGGCGCTCCGCCAGTTCTTCGACCGCCGCCAAATTCATTGAGGCATCTTCACGGATCGCAGTATGGGGACAGCCCCCGGTTTCAACGCCAATAATGCGGTCAGCTTCAAGTGCTTCTGCACGGGTCAGAATTTTGGCATCTTCCTGGGTATATATATCGTTGGTCACAACAGCGATGTTGTACTGGTCACGAATGGTCTTACACAATGCTTCAAGCAATGCAGTTTTACCCGATCCAACAGGGCCACCTACCCCAACCCGTAATGGTGATTTATATGCTGTCATTTTTCTTCCCCCTAAGAACGATAAAGCCTTGTATATTGTGTTTCATGTCGGCTGCTAGCTATGACCTGAGCCGAGGTAAAACTGCCTATTTCATGATCGTTAACCAACATTGATGCCGCCAAAGCCGCAGGCAATTGCGTTGATGCCGACAGCAAAATCTGCTGTCCGGCCGTTTGCCCCAACGGAATCAACTTCACTCCAGCCATCGTTGCATTTTCAAGCCAGCTCCATAGATAACCAGCACAAAGACTTTCAATATCAATTTTCCAAGCATTGGCCGCCAATGCAAACGCAACCAGCTGGTTATCCTGCTCAAGTTCATTGAGAATTGGAGCAAATTGCTCATCTAATTGATTTAGCAATCGAACCGTCGCAAGCCCCCGTTGTTGCTCCTCCAGGCGCAATTCTTTGGTCTCGCGGTTAGCGTAAAGGCACTGATTCCAATACTTCAACGCCTTTATATCCTGCATTTCCGCCGCCTGGTATAACCGACGCAAAATCGGTAATTCCAATGTCACCAAACTATGGTGAAGTATGTCGAGTAACCAACCTTGCAGGCTATTTTGATCGGTCACCCAACCTTGTTCGACCGCCCATTCCAAACCTTGTGAGTAGGTAAACGCACCAATCGGCAAAGATGGGCTCATCAACTGATACAGACGAAAATCAGCTAATACACTCTTGGTATCGCTCATCGTTTTTCCCGACAATTAACCGGTTATGGCAAGCAAGACACCACTTGCTCCCAATAACGCTCCTTGCCACTTAGGAGTGACAACGCGGCCAAGCTGATATCCCAGCCCACTCAACAAACTGGCACTGAGTAACATACCCGGAGCAAAGACCATCAGGCTGGCTGACGAAGCCTCCAGGCCATGCACCCAACCGTGAAAAATCAACATTGTGGTAGAGGCAACAGACAGCAACGCAAAGATCCGGCGGCCCCTTCCTGATTTATTACTGGCCGCGACAACGGCTGTAGAAGCAGCAACAAACACCGAGGCAAGAATCATCTGCTCAATACCACCTGCTAGGTCAGCTCCAGTGTCAGAAGCGGACAATAATCCAATACCTAGCCCCAACAACATACAAAACAGAGCACCAAAGAGCAGACCATAGCTTGTCGACCTCTGTTTGCTTTGTTTATAGCTGGCCGCAATTAATCCGACCCCAATGAGCATCATCAGATGATCAATGCCTGTCAGCGGGTGGGTAATCCCAGCTAAAAATCCAGAGAGCAACTCGCCTCCCGAATTCGCGAAACTAAAATAATCTCCGCCGTTGTGAGCCAATGCCGGAGCCGAGACAAATAGCGCAATTAACGCTGCTGTTTTACTCGTTGAAGCCTTTGATATTGAACGGGTAAACACTAATTTGGCCATATCTATTTCCTTGCCTTGTCGTGATTGAGCCTCATGCTCGTTATGTTTGTTAGATATTGTTTACAGATTGGCGCACGCAGTTAGTTGTGGGGGATATACCCACCAACATGCGAATGGCTATGATCATGAGAGTAAGTATGGGAATGCCCGCCACGAGTTCCTCCATACGCCCCGGACTCAGGTTCAAATGGTGCTAATTCAGAAACGACTTCAGCACCTAATCCACTGACCATTTCATCAAGAACGTGATCATGCTGATATCGCACCCAATCGGGTTTGATTTGTAATGGAACGTGACGGTTTCCCAAATGATAACAAACACGGGCCATAAGGTGGGGATCACGACAATATACCGTTGACACACTCTCACTGGCAGCCCGGATCTTAACCCTTACTCCGTGCTCACTCTGCAACACATCACCACCGCGAAGGATCCTTCCCCTAGGTAAAAACAACCCCGCCTCCCGGCCATCATCCAGAATAACCTTAAGGCGACTCTTTATTCGTAAATCAATGGGCAGGCTCAATGTCACATCAAATGCCTCAGACTCTTCTACTGGTAAAACTTGCGTTAATACAATCATCCGAATCCCCTAGAACAAAAAATATCGCTGCGCCATCGGTAACACATCCGCAGGCTCGCAAATCAACAGCTCACCATCGGCCCGCACCTGATAAGTCTGAGAGTCAACTTCAATGTCTGGCTGCCAATCATTGAGCACCATATCGGCCTTGCTGATATCCCGACAGCCCTTAGCAACCCCAATTAGGCTCTGCAAACCCAGCTGAGCAGCAACACCTGCAGCTTTTGCCTGTCCGGAAAGAAACAGCATCGAGGTGTTCTGACTGGCTTTTCCATAGCTGCCAAACATGGAGCGGTAATGAACCGGTTGCGGCGTCGGGATCGAGCCATTAGGATCGCCCATCGGGGCTACCGCAATCATCCCCCCCTTAATAACCGAACTCGGTTTTACCCCGAAAAATGCGGGTTTCCAGAGAACCAGGTCGGCAAGCTTTCCGACTTCAATCGAACCCACTTCATGGCTGATACCATGAGTTATTGCAGGGTTGATAGTATATTTAGCGATGTAACGTCTGAGGCGAAAGTTATCGCTATAACTGGAATCCTGATGCAGACTCCCACGTTGAACCTTCATCTTATGCGCTGTCTGCCAGGTACGGGAGATCACTTCACCAACCCGGCCCATTGCCTGAGAATCTGAAGCAATCATCGAAAATGCCCCCAAATCATGGAGAATATCTTCGGCTGCAATGGTTTCACGGCGGATACGCGATTCAGCAAAAGCCACATCTTCAGCAATCGACGGTGAAAGATGATGGCATACCATCAACATGTCTAAATGCTCATCCACTGTATTAACGGTATATGGCCGGGTCGGATTGGTAGACGATGGCAGCACGTTCGATTCACCACACGCCCGAATAATATCCGGCGCATGACCGCCGCCCGCCCCTTCCGTATGGTAAGTATGAATAACCCGCTCCCCGATCGCAGCCAGTGTCGATTCCACAAAACCGGACTCGTTAAGGGTATCGGTATGAATAGCGACCTGAACATCTGTGTCATCAGCCACAGTCAGGCAGTTATCAATTGAAGCGGGGGTTGTTCCCCAGTCTTCATGCAACTTCAACCCGATAGCTCCAGCTTCAACTTGCTCATGCAGAGCCTCCGGCAGACTAGTATTACCTTTTCCAAGCAGGCCAAAATTCATCGGGAAATGATCTAACGACTCCAACATCCGATGAATATTCCATGGCCCCGGTGTACAGGTTGTCGCATTGGTTCCGGTCGCAGGGCCAGTTCCGCCCCCAAGCATGGTTGTGATCCCCGAGCACAGCGCCTCTTCAATTTGCTGCGGGCAGATAAAGTGAATATGAGAGTCAATGCCGCCAGCCGTCAGGATTGAGCCTTCTCCGGCCAGAATCTCAGTTCCCGGCCCAATCACAATATCAACACCAGACTGAACATCAGGATTGCCAGCTTTACCAATAGCACTGATGCGCCCGTTCTTGACGGCAACATCCGCTTTAACGATGCCCCAGTAATCAAGAACAACCGCATTGGTGATCACCAGATCCGGTGTAAAAGCCGATGGCTGCTGACTTTGCCCCATACCATCGCGGATCACCTTACCACCGCCAAATTTCACCTCATCACCATAGCAGGTGTAATCTTTTTCGACTTCCAACCAAAGCTCTGTATCCGCCAACCGCAGCCTGTCTCCGGTTGTCGGCCCGAACATCTCACCGTAAGCCTGTCGTGATATCGTTGCCATCTAGCTCTCAGCCTCCATGCTATCAGTGCCTGTCAGTGGCAGTTCCATATCCACGGCTCCCATTACTTTTCCCTGAAATCCATATATGATTTGAGTCCCGCCAAAACTTACTAGCTCAACAGTTCGAATCTGTCCGGGTTCAAAACGAATTGCGGTTCCGGCCGCAATATTAAGCCGATAACCAAGCGTTACATCCCGTTTGAAATCCAAAGACTCATTCACTTCAAAAAAGTGGTAATGAGAGCCGACCTGAATCGGGCGATCTCCCAAATTAGCGACCGCAACAGATATCACCGCCCGCTCAGTATTGATCTCGATGTCACCTTCCGCACACTGGAGTTCACCGGGAATAACATGACTCCCTGGCATTGACTTTTTTTCAGACATTGCACACCTCACACAATCGGCTCATGAACAGTCACCAGTTTGGTGCCGTCCGGGAATGTAGCCTCAACCTGAACGTCATGGATCATTGCTGCGACACCTTCCATCACCTCATCGGCAGACAATATCGTTCGGCCAAAATCCATCAGCTCTGCAACGGTTCGGCCCTCCCTTGCACCTTCCATGATTGCCGCGCTAATCAAGGCAACCGATTCGGGGTAATTAAGCTTCAGGCCCTTGTCGCGGCGTCTCTCTGCCAACAAAGCCGCCGTAAAAATTAACAGCTTGTCCTTCTCTCTGGGTGTCAGTTCCATCTATCTCTCCCGCACAATTCATCACACCAGTTTATTCAGGTTGCCCATATCCTCGGGATACTCGGCAGCCTTCCCTGCCAATGCTGCCTGACTGTTTGCCAGATCTGACTAAACAACATCATGATAGGTTCGGTCCCGTTTCCCATAGCCCGAACCACCAGTACTCGATGCTTGTCATCAATGTCGGCAACTTCAGTGACACCAGAAACCACCTTGTTTTCTAACAAGTATTTCTGATATTGATTCAGCAAGGTCTGTACCAGATTGAGTAAATCCTCATCAGATTCAGTCACAATCATGGTTGCGAGCATCGAATGCCCCCGCAAACCCGCATACAACTGGTGCTGATCACTTCCCTGAATATTTAATTGCTCAGCCAAAACAAGCGTATTGCCAATGTTTAGCCGGGTACAGCCAAAGACACTCCCATCAATAAAGCCCTCTTTTAGTGCAGGTCGCCCAAAACAGTGCATTTCCCAACCGATGAATCGACCTCCGGACTCAACATTGATTTCCGTATCCATCCGCACTTTCGCTTCAGGAAAATAAATATTTTCCTGGGGAAACCACTCCAACACGGCACCTTTTTTCACTGTTAGCTGCTGCTTCTGACAAGCATATGGGCCTGCCGAACGATAGAATTTGGTCGCTCCCGGTGTTGTTACCAAGGCTTTGGCCTCCGGTTCGCAACACGCCGTAATAGACAATTTGTCCCCACCGACAACGCCGCCGGGAGGATGCAGTAAGTAGGTATGGCAAACCTCGCCTTCAGGATAAAGAGGGCGCTGGACAGCCAAAGGTCCCTGCTGTAGACGATACTTCAATACGGTCTTTGTTGGCTGGGCAGCAAAGCCTAACGCCAACTGTGCACGCCACCCTTGCTGCGCTTCGAGCTCGAGTTGAGTCGGCTTCGGTGTAACCGCAGCAATCGATGTTTTCGGTGATAACAAATCGCTATGTGAAAAACCGTTTTCCGGCATAATTGTCATACAGTCAGGTACTCCCTGATCAGCTGCTCATTGAGCTGTCCCATTTCTCCCTTAGCAACAGCTCGTCCCCGGTCAAGTAAGAAAAAGTGATCCCCGACCTTTCGGGCAAAAGGCAACTTCTGCTCGACCAGTAATACTGTCAGTCCCAATTCACGATTAAGTTTGCAAATAATGTCTGCAATTTCCTGAACAATATTGGGCTGGATCCCTTCTGTTGGCTCATCAAGAATAAGCAAGCGCGGATTAACAACGAGCGCACGGGCAATCGCCAGCTGTTGCTGCTGCCCACCAGAGAGATCACCACCACGACGATGGAGCATCTCTTTCAGTACCGGAAATAAATCATAGATATACTCTGGGATCATGCGATCACCTTTGGCACGAATCGGCAAACCTATCTGGAGATTTTCTTCTACAGTAAGCAATGAAAAAATCTGTCTTCCTTGCGGAACATAACCAATTCCATGCCGAGGGCGACTTTCAGCTGGCAAGGTACTGATCTCTTTACCTTCCAGAACAATTTCCCCACTATCGATCGGCAACAATCCCATCACACATTGCAACAAGGTAGTTTTTCCAACACCATTACGCCCCATCAACACGGTACACTCACCTTCAGGTACCGTGATTTCCAGATCCCATAAGGTATGGCTCTCACCATAGAATTGATTCAGCCCCCTGATTTCTAGCATCATGACTCTCCCAGATAGACTTCCTTAACCCGAGGATCCGACTGGATCTCCCCCATTGAACCCTCTGCCAGTAAATGTCCCTGATGCAACACAGAAACCTTGCTGGCAATTGAACGAACAAAATCCATGTCATGTTCAACGACCACTACAGAATGTTCACCTGCCAGCGAGGTAAGTAGCTCAGCAGTCCGATCCATCTCCTGATGAGTCATACCGGCGACGGGCTCATCCACCAGTAACAACTTTGGCTTTTGCATTAGCAACATACCAATTTCCAGCCATTGCTTCTGTCCGTGAGAAAGGTTTCCGGCCAATGCACGGGCATGCAACGACAGACCAACCAGCGCCATTACCCGCTCTATTTCATCCCTTTGTTCGCCACTTAACCGGGCACGAAACACTCCCAGCACATGACGCTCACCGGCCATCGCCAACTCTAGGTTGTGCCATACCGACAAACACTCAAACACTGTTGGTTTCTGGAATTTCCTTCCGATTCCCGCATTGGCAATCTCAGCTTCATCCATCTTAAGAAGGTTGATATTGGAGCCTAACCACACTTGGCCCTCATCTGGTCGGGTTTTGCCGGTAATGATGTCCATCATGGTCGTTTTACCAGCCCCATTCGGGCCGATAATGCAACGTAGCTCGCCCTCTTTAATGTATAAATTCAGATCATCAATGGCTTTGAATCCATCAAATGACTTAGTCACACCTTCGATATACAGCAAAATATTGTGTCGCGTATCGAGCAAAGGGTGATGCTGAGGCTTGAGAAATTCGAACACCTGATCGCGACGAACCAGATTTTTCATCCTCTTGCGAAACCGGGAACCCGGTAAATTATCGTTATCATCTTTTAACAGCTTCTGCGGTGAGAGCGGCTGAGGCATTGTGGTCATAATGCAGCCTCCTTAGGAGACGCTTTGCGGGAAAAGTATCTAGAAATAAAACCGGTGATACCTTCAGGCAGGAACAAGGTCGCCAGAACAAACAGGCTCCCAAGCGCAAATAACCAGACTTCGGGAAACTCAATGGTGAACCAGCTTTTAGCGTAATTAATAAGTAACGCGCCAACGACAGCACCAAACAGCGTTGCCCGACCTCCGAGAGCTACCCACACCACAATCTCAATGGAATTGAGCGGGGCAAATTCTCCCGGGTTGATTATACCGACCTGTGGGACATACAGCGCCCCGGCAACACCGGCAAGCACCGCTGAAAGTATGAAGATCCATAGCTTGATCTGATCAACGTCATAACCGATAAAACGAACACGTGATTCAGCATCCCGCATTGCAATCGCCACTTTACCTAAACGGCTGGCAATCACTGCGCGGCAGACCAGATAGCCAACAATCAAAGCTATAACTGAAGCAACAAACAGTGCTATCCGTGTTCCGTCCGATTGCAGGCTAAATCCCAGCATGTCTTTAAAGTCTGTCAGCCCGTTGTTGCCACCAAACCCCATTTCATTACGGAAAAAAGCCAGCATCAGCGCAAAAGTCAGCGCCTGGGTCATGATCGAAAGGTAAACCCCCGATACCCTTGAGCGAAAAGCCAGATATCCAAAGATCCAGGCCAGTACTCCCGGTACGAGCACAACCATCAGACAGGCAAACCAAAACATATCGAACCCATGCCAGAACCATGGCAACTCCTTCCAGTTCAGAAACACCATAAAATCAGGCAAGAGCGGATCGCCATAAACCCCGCGATCGCCAATCTGGCGCATCAGGTACATGCCCATGGCATATCCACCGAGAGCAAAAAAAGCCCCGTGGCCAAGACTCAAAATTCCGAGATATCCCCAAACAAGATCAACCGCCAGTGCCAGTAAGGCATAAGTCAGGTATTTACCCAGCAAAGTGATAGTATAAGTTTCAACATGCAAGACGTGCCCCTGCGGGATCAGAAGATTTGAAGCCGGAATAACAAATCCCATAACCAATAACAAAGCCAGCATCAATTGTCCGCCACGATCATCTTTTAAGATTGTTTTAAACATAAGCTACCCCTCTACTGCCCGGCCACGCTGCGGAAACAATCCACGAGGTCGCTTCTGGATAAACAAGATGATGAAAACAAGTACCAAAATTTTTGCCAGTACCGCCCCGGCCCATGGCTCAAGGATTTTATTGAAAATCCCCAGACTCAAGCCTGCAATCAGGGTTCCCCATAGGTTGCCGACACCACCAAATACCACCACCATAAACGAATCAATAATGTAACTTTGCCCCATATTGGGGCCAACATTAGTTAACTGGGACAGTGCTACCCCGGCAACTCCGGCAACTCCGGAACCCAGGCCAAACGTCATTGCATCGACCCATTCAGAGCGCACCCCCATTGCCCGAGCCATGGTTCTATTCTGCGACACAGCACGAACCTGAAGTCCTAATGATGTTTTTCTGAGGATGAATACCAGAGCAGTGAATACAACCAGGCAAAAGAAAATGATGTAAAGACGGTTATAGGTCAGCGAGAGCATGGGGTTAATTTCCAGCATCCCACTCATCCAATCCGGCGTTGAAACCGAGCGATTCAAAGGTGAAAAGATGCTGCGCACAGCCTGCTGCAAAATAAGGCTGATCCCAAATGTCGCGAGTAAAGTTTCCAGCGGCCGACCATACAGAAAACGGATCACTCCGCGCTCAATTGCTACACCCACCGCTCCAGCTACCAGAAATGCCGCTGGAATAGAAAGAATCAGCGACATCCCAATATTATCCGGCATCAATTGCTGCATAACATAAGTGGTATAGGCCCCCAGCATGATCAGCTCACCATGAGCCATATTGATTACGCCCATAACACCAAATGTAATGGCCAGTCCGATCCCGGCTAATACCAGCACAGAGCCCAGACTTAAACCAAAATAAAGTGTTTCAACCGTGCTATATACACGCTGACTTTGCTGATAACCGTTAATGAATCGCTCAAGACCAGAAATAAACTCAGCATCAGGATCTTTTTTTGTTAGCTCCGCATCCAAAGCCCGACTCAAAGCTAAAAACGCAACCGGCTCCAAAGACTCACCAAGAACCGTAAGTGCATTGTTACGCACCCGAACCTCGCCCGAGTGAATATCCGAGATAGCCAATACCAACGTCAAAAGTGTTTTCACCTTTTCAGAAGGCTCCTGCTGATAAGTATCTCGGATAAGTGTCTGGACACGTTCTGTGGTGTTGCCTAACAGTGCCTTGGCTGCTTTTAAACGAACCACTTCGGTTTCTGAACTTAAATCCAGCTGGGCAATACCAAGACGAATCGATGTTCTAAGCCGGTTATTGAGCGTCACCTTCTTAAAATCACGCTTATTTGCAATCGTTTCGTCAGTGTTCTCCGAAATTAAACGCGCCGAGTTACCAATGTCCAACTCAGGAATCAGATATAACTTTTTACTTTGACGATGATAATAAATATCCCCATCCAGTAACCCTTTGAGAATTAATCGCACTGACGGAGTTCGGGATGTGGTTAGCCATTCAACAGCCTGCTGCTTTTGGGTGAAGTTACGTTGTGACAACCGATTTTCAACATCTGAATATGAAGAAAGCTCGCCAGCAGCAGCCGAAAATGAAAACGAACTTACAAACAAAAGTAAAATTAACGACAGCAAATTTTCTGCCCGTCTATTGCGTAAAGAGGTTGCCATTACAGGCAATCGCCCTAACAGCCAACTGTATTTATTCATAGGAATACTTACCCCAACGTCCTGATAGTCCGGGCAAAACGCAAACCTGTCATATTCAAAAATTGGTCTGCGATTTGCCGGGTAGGTAGAACAGTTACTGTTTAGAGCCGGTACATTTGCCTGTGACAACGTTAAAGCTGCCGCACTCAAGTGGCTTCAACCAGCTGGCATAAAGATCTTTTGAACCAGGAAGGAAATTAGACCAGGCATCCCCTGCAACAACACCGGTTGTTTCCCATACCACCTCGAACTGTCCGTCATCCTGGATCTCACCCAGTAATACCGGCTTGGTAATATGGTGATTCGGCATCATAGTCGCGTAACCACCTGAAAGATTAGGCACTGTAATACCGATAATGGCTTCCTGAATGGCATCCGCGTCGGTCGTTCCCGCTTTTTCTACGGCTTCAACCCACATATTGAAACCGATATAACTGGCTTCCATCGGATCATTAGAGACACGCTTATCGTCTTTAATGAACTTCTGCCATCTCTCTACAAACTCGCTGTTTTCATCTGTATCAACACTCATGAAGTAATTCCAGGCCGCCAGGTGCCCGACCAGTGGCGAGGTATCCATACCTGACAACTCTTCTTCACCTACGGAAAAGGCAACGACAGGAATATCCTCGGCAGAAACACCCTGCGCCCCCAACTCTTTATAAAACGGAACATTGGCGTCACCGTTAATGGTTGAGACTACAGCCGTTTTCTTCCCCTTAGAGCCGAACTTCTTGATATCAGAAACAATGGATTGCCAATCAGAATGACCGAAAGGTGTGTAGCTGATCATGATATCACTCTTGGCCACACCTTTAGATTTCAGGTATGCCTCCAGGATTTTGTTGGTTGTGCGCGGATATACATAGTCGGTTCCCGCCAGCACCCAACGTTTAACTTCCAACTCATTCATCAGGTAATCAACGGCAGGTATTGCCTGCTGGTTCGGCGCAGCACCGGTGTAAAATACATTCTTGGAGGACTCTTCCCCCTCATATTGAACAGGGTAAAACAGCAGGCTATTTAGCTCTTCGAACACAGGTAGCATCGATTTTCTGGATACTGACGTCCAACCGCCAAAAACCACATCCACTTTTTCTTTTTCGATCAATTCACGGGCTTTTTCTGCAAACAATGGCCAATTCGATGCAGGATCGACAACAACAGCCTCAATCTTTTTACCCAGCAGCCCCCCTTTTTTATTTTGCTCCTCAACCATCATTAAAATGGTGTCTTTAAGTGTTGTTTCGCTGATTGCCATCGTCCCGGAAAGGGAATGCAACACCCCAACTTTGATTGTATTTTCCGCACCAACAGCGTTAAATGACAAGAGCAGTGAAGCAGCAACACAGGCAAATGTATTTTTGAACATCTTGGTTGACATATTGAATCGCTCCTTATGAATAATCATTATCAACAGAGCAAACAACAGGCCAAAATTTTGACACTCTTTTAGCTTTAAAAAAAACAATAAAAATCAAACATATAAACACATCAAGTCAAAATAAGGTTCATTATGGTGCAATGAATCAATAAGCTTTGGTGCACTACCCTGCTTTCTATGCACCATGTTGGTACAGCTCTGCAATATTTCTTACCTGCTCAAATCAATATTTTCATTCCTACGGTGCAAGCAATTTCGATTGAAAGCTAACCTCATGAATACGCTATAATTCACCCAGCAAAGTATTAATAAGCCCAAGTTTGATTAAACATTGCGCACTTAAACTCAAGACATGAACTTTATCACTTTTTTTGAGTCAAAATTTTCATCATTTTTGTTTGACTGTTTATTTCTATAGGACATTACCAATCTATGCTAACGTCTACTTTCCAACGCCTTAAAACTTACCTAGACAACCAGATCATTGGTCAACCTGATCTTGTTAAACAGTTACTCATTGCACTACTGGCCGATGGCCATATTCTGGTAGAAGGCCCTCCGGGACTTGCCAAAACCCGTGCAGTAAAAGTACTGTCCGATTGCATTGAGGGCAGCTTCCACCGTATTCAGTTCACGCCGGACTTACTGCCTGCAGACCTGACCGGAACGGATATTTTCCGCCCGGAAACCGGAGAGTTCACCTTCCAGCCAGGGCCAATCTTCAACGCGCTGGTACTGGCCGACGAAATCAACCGCGCCCCAGCCAAAGTCCAGGCCGCTATGCTTGAAGCAATGGCAGAAAAACAAATTACCGCAGGTCGTAAAACCTACGCGCTGCCTGAGCTTTTTCTTGTAATGGCAACCCAAAACCCGATTGAGCAGGAAGGAACTTACCCGCTGCCGGAAGCACAACTTGACCGCTTTCTGCTTCAGCTAAACGTAAACTACCCTGATGCTGACAGCGAACTGGAAATCCTTCGCCTGAATCGCGGTGAAGCAATGGGCAAAGACAAGGCGGAACCCGTTCAAATCAGCCAGAATGAAATCTTTTCAGCCCGACAGCAGGTGCTGAATATCCATATGGCGGAAGAAGTTGAGCACTACATCATTCGTCTGACAATGGCGACACGCCAGCCACAACGCTATAACGATCAGCTTGCCAGCTGGCTGCAAATGGGTGTCAGCCCTCGTGCCACACTGGCACTTGATCGCTGCGCCCGCGCCCACGCATGGCTGAACGGCCGTGACTTTGTAACGCCGGAAGATGTCCAGCAAATGGCTTACCCTGTGTTGCGCCACCGCCTGCTACTCAGCTACGAAGCCCAGGCTGAAAGCATTGCCGCCGATACCATTGTCAGCCAGCTAATCGCACAGGTAGCCTGCGCATGACAGAGACATCCACGACACCTGCCCTACCGTCACACAGTGACGGGGTAAACCTGTGTCTGGCTGAGTTGCTGCAATACAAAAACCAATCTGTACGTTGGTTGCCGCCTGCACAGAGTGTTTGGTCACAACTCAACGGGCAGCATTTAAGCCGGAAAAAAGGCCGCGGGATGAATTTTTCTGAAGTTCGTCCTTACCAGCCGGGTGATGATATTCGCGCAATCGACTGGCGTGTAACGGCAAGAACGGGAAAAACCCACACCAAACTCTTTACTGAGGAGCGCGAGCAACCTGTCATGCTGCTGGTCGATCTGAGCAGCAGTATGAAGTTTGGCTCACAACTACTGCTGAAATCAGTACAGGCCGCGCATTTCGCCAGCCTGTTAAGCTGGCTGGCAATTAGCGAACAAGACCGGGTCGGCGCTATCATCTACACCGGAAGGGAACTGTTCGAATGCAAACCAACCGGCCGTCAGCGCGGGGCCTTACGCTTGATTAATGCATTAATCGATGCTCACCAAGGCAACAGTGAGAGCAATGATACTCAGCCTTTTTCTTCGGCCATCAAACACCTTCACCATTTGTGCCCGAAAGGCAGTGAAATTGTGGTGATCAGCGATTTCTACCAGCTAATGGAAACAGACAAACGTCGACTGAGCCAACTCCGCCAACATAACCGGATCCAGTTTGTTCAAATTCACGACCCGCTGGAGCAAGGCCAAACAACATTCAAGGGGACCGAGCACGTTGCAGACAGCCACCAATCCGTCTGGCTCGATTTTTCAGCGAGGAAAACCCGTGAAAAGCTCAGCCAGCAGTATCAGGGGCATCAGGAATTCATACGAGATATGGCAATGGGGCTGGCGATTCCACTTCATCAGATCTCTGCCGCTATGCCATTGATACGGCAGCTCGGTGGTAAGGAGAAGCAATATGGCTAACCCCATTACCGCTACCGATCTTGCAGCATCACTTCCCCTCGCTGATGTCCACCTGCCGAATATTCCCGGTTACTGGCCATTAACCTGGGGATGGTGGTTATGTATCGCTGCAATTCTTATCGTTATCTCAGTTGCGTTTTTCCTTATTCGGAAACATCTGATGAAACAACGTGCCCGTAAAGAAGCGCTGCAGCAACTTAAGCACTTTAATAACCCTGAACAGCTTGGAAATATCAACCTTCTGCTGCGTCAGACAGCAATGTCATACTATCCGCGCCAGCAGGTTGCCAGTCTGACAGGCGAACAATGGCTCTCGTTCCTTGACCAGCACCTGAGCAACAAACACCAAGGATTTATTTCGCTTTCCAGCTACTGGCAGCGCGGGCTGTTCTCACCGCAAGGATTAGAGCTGAATGAGTTCCGAAAATGCTATAAACAAGCGGCGATCTGGCTCAAGAAAGCCCAGTTCCCGTCAAGCAGCAACCAGATAATGGAGGCCTCAGATGTTTGAGTTTTCCTGGCTTTGGGCATGGCTGCTTTTGCCGTTGCCATTACTTATCTATCGCTTTTCCAAACCTGTCGTTCAGCCTGCGGCTATCCGACTACCCAAACTTCCTGATGGGATCGGAATGCAACAACCTGATACCCGATGGCGAAAAGTCATTATGGCAATAGCCTGGTTAGCCCTGCTTACCGCGCTCGCTCGCCCGATTTGGTATGGCGACCCTGTCGAGATCAATCCGGAACACCGCGATATGCTGCTGGCTGTCGATCTGTCCGGATCCATGTCGATCGAAGATATGGTGACTTCTGGTGGACAAAAAATAGATCGCCTGACTGCCGTCAAACAGGTACTGAATGATTTTATTGCCAAGCGTCAGGGGGATCGTCTCGGGCTGGTACTCTTTGCCAATCATGGTTACCTGCAAACACCACTAACCTTTGATCGCAACACGGTGCAGCAGCAACTTAAACGCACGGTGCTTGGACTGATTGGGCAAAGTACTGCCATTGGTGAAGGGCTTGGCATTGCGAGTAAAACATTTATCGACAGCGATGCCCCGCAGCGAGTAATTATATTGCTGAGTGACGGTGCCAATACCGCTGGCGTTATCGACCCGCTAGAAGCCGCCGAGCTTGCCGCCAAAAGCAATGTCACCATTTATACCGTCGGGGTCGGAGCAGAAGAAATGCAGCAACGTACCTTCTTCTCAACCCGAACAGTAAACCCTTCACAGGATCTGGATGAAAAAATGCTGACCAAGATTGCCGAGATGACCGGCGGTCAGTATTTCCGAGCCAGGAACCCGCAAGAACTTAAGAATATCTACCAATTAATTGATCAAATGGAACCTATAAATACAGCTCAGCAAACTTGGCGTCCACGCCAGGAGCTGTTCCGTTATCCTTTGGCCATCACCCTTTTCTTGTCTATGGTACTCGTGCTGTTAAGGAGGCGTCATGGCTAATTTTACCTTTCTCCATCCAACCTGGTTTCTGGCCTTGCTTCCACTTGGCCTGGTATTACCATGGCTCAAGATAAAACAGCAAAAGAGTGGCCTCATTGCTCCTCATCTAGCCGAAAAACTAGGCCTAAGTCACCAGCAAGCTCAGACGGGCTTTATCCCGGTATTAGCTTTTGGCTGGCTACTGACAGTGATAGCCCTTGCCGGGCCAAGCTGGCAGAAGACAACCCTGCCAGCCTATAGCATTACCGGTGCCCGCGTACTGGTGATGGATATGTCTCACTCTATGTACGCGACAGATATTGCACCCAACAGGCTGACTCAGGCTCGCTACAAGGCAATGGATCTGTTGCCGGGCTGGAAGGAAGGCAGTACCGGACTGGTCACTTACGCTGCCGATGGCTATGTGGTGAGCCCTTTGACTCAGGACAGTAGCACCCTGGCAAACCTGATCCCGCACTTGTCACCTGAAATAATACCAATTCAAGGCAGCAATGCAGCAGCAGGTATTCAAGAGGCAATCAATTTACTGAAACAAGCCGGTCACCCTCAGGGGGATATTGTTCTGATCACTGACGGACTGAGTGAGCAGGAATCCCGTAATGCCCGCGCCCTGCTTATTGGCACCGACTACCGCGTTTCGGTTCTTGCTGTCGGCACCCGCCAGGGAGCACCAGTACAGATGCCAGACGGCAGGCTACTCACCGACAACATGGGCAAAACAGTGGTAGCCAAAGTCGATGTCAACCCTCTACTCGGTCTGGTGAAAGATACTGGTGGGCAATTACAACTTTCACAGCCGACAAACCGTGATGTCGAAAGCTTAATCAAAGCAACCGCCAAACCTCGCGAAGATGCCAGCAAGCATAAAGAAAAAGAGTTGGAAGAACGTGTTAATAACGGATTCTGGCTGTTGATCCCACTGGTGATCTTATCTCTGTTTGGTTTCCGCCGAGGTGTGGTTATCGCCGCAATGTTGGTTATCATGCCTGTCGACAATGCTTTTGCGTCCGCGTGGCTCAATGATGATCAAATCGCTTATAAGGCTTTTGAGCAAGAAGACTATGAATCGGCAGCTGAGCATTTTGTTTCACCACAATGGAGAGGTGTCGCGCAATACAAAGCAGGACAATACGAACAGGCAATCGAAACCCTAGGCAAGCTTGATGATATTAGTTCCCGCTACAACCTTGGTAATGCCTATGCGCGTACAGGGCAATTTCAAAATGCCATCGACAGTTATCAATCCGTCCTGGTTGAAGATGCTAACCACAGCGATGCTAAAAAGAACCTCGATATTGTAAAAAAAGCTTTGGAGCAACAGCAACAGCAACAGCAACAGCAACAGCAACAGCAATCCGATGAGAATAAAGATTCGAATCAGGATCAATCATCGGATTCTCAGCAAAATAGCCAGCAATCGCAGAATCAGCAGAATCAGCAGAATCAGCAGAATCAGCAGAATCAGCAGAATCAGCAGAATCAGCAGAATCAGCAGA
>NZ_CANMZV010000036.1 GCF_947502415.1 uncultured Photobacterium sp.
TCAAATTCCCTCGGTAGTTAGCGCAATGACAAAGTCGCTTGGTAATTAAGATACGACAGAATCGCTCGGTGATCACACACAATTCACCATGCTGCAAACACGTTTCTGGACATTTTCGATTTAGAATCTATGCTCTAAATCGGACGTTTTAGATAAGAAAAAGTATCTAAAATTATCAAGTTCGGCTCTACAACTACCAATATTGAGATTCGCACAGTAACCTTCGATAACGAGAAAATAAATGCGCTACAAAATGTAGTACCATCAAGTAAAATTCACGATTCTATCAAATAAACCTATTTGCAATATAACGTAGCACTCCCCCTGCATTAAAATAATCAAGTTCTCGTTGATTATCAATTCGAAGTACCGCAGGGATTTGTTGTTCATAACCCTCTGCTTTTCTAAGCATTATTTTGACATCTTGTCGTGGGCTAAGATTATGGTTTAATGCGATTGAAACTGTTTCGTTCCCTTTTAGCAGCAAGGATTCGATCCCGCCTGACGATACAATTTGAAGTGGCAAAATTCCCATGCCCACCAGATTATTTCGATGAATCCGCTCGAAGGACTCGGCAATCACCGCCCTTACATTCAGTAACAGGCAGCCTTTGGCGGCCCAGTCACGGCTGGATCCCGTACCATATTCTTTGCCGGCGAAGACCACTAACGGTATGTTATCTGCAATCGCATACTGGCTCGCTTCATACATCGAGATCACTGGCGGTTGCTCAGTTGAAGGCAAGCTGTCACGATAATTTGAATCATGCGAACCAAAATAGCGTGTGACACCTCCAATTTGCGGCGCTACTATTTTGTTCTGGATTCGCCGGTTAGCAAACGTGCCGCGTACCATCACCTCATGATTTCCTCGACGCGCACCATAGCTGTTAAAATCTCGCGGTGACACATGATGAGAGATCAAATACTGTCCGGCCGGACTTTTCTCTGCAATCTGACCGGCTGGAGAAATATGATCAGTGGTAATAGAATCACCGAGAAGGGCCAATATTCGAGCAGATTGGATCGGCTGATGGTCGATCTCGCGTTCAAAAAATGGCGGACGTTGAATATAGGTTGACGCCGAATCCCAAGGATAACAGATACTATTTTTCATTGTTAAGTTTTGCCAATAGTTATCGCCCTTATCTATGTCCTTGTAACTTAGCCTGAACTGATTATTTGTCACTTGACGCAAGGCATTATCGAGCATCGATTGGGTTGGCCATAAATCACGTAAAAAGATGTTTTCACCGTCATAGTTCTTTGCGATGGGTTCTTTCTGTAAATCAATACGCGTATGGCCAGCCAGCGCAAAAGCAATAACAAGCGGAGGTGACGCCAGCCAGTTGAAACGAACTGCTGGGTGTATTCGTCCCTCGAAATTTCGATTACCCGAGAGCACCGCGCAGACGCTCAGCTGTTGTTGCTCAATATCAGCCTCAAGATCACCGTTAAGCGGACCTGAATTACCTATGCAGGTTGTACAACCAAAACCGACGCGTTGAAATCCCAAAAGATCAAGATAGAGTTGTAGCCCCGTATCATCCAAATATCGCGCCACAGCCTGAGAACCTGGTGCCAGCGATGTCTTCACGTGGGCAGGAACCGAGAGGCCTTTCTCTACCGCCGCCTTTGCGAGCAGACCCGCCGTTAACATTACCGAGGGATTTGAGGTGTTGGTGCAGGAGGTGATTGCCGCGATCACAGCATCCCCATTCGTTAAGGTATGAGGCGATTCACCACGACACTTATCATCGGTGACTTTCTGCCCCATTAATTCAATGTGCTCTTGCGTTTTTTGTTTTATCGCGCTTAACGCAAGGCGATCCTGCGGCCGCTTCGGGCCGGCTATTGAGGCTTCAATGGCAGATAAGTCAACGTATACAGTCTCTGCATAAACAGGACTGGGGGAATCGGCGTCACACCACAACCCCTGTGCCATCGCGTAGGCTTGCACTCTTTCTATCAATGGCTTAGGACGGTTGGTTAGCTGCAAATACGCAATGACTTTTTCATCCACCGGAAAAAGTCCGCAGGTCGCACCGTACTCAGGCGCCATATTCGACAGGGTCGCCCGATCCGCTACCGTCAGGTTTTTTATGCCGGGTCCGTAGAATTCAACATACTTACCGACAACGCCATGCGTCCTCAAGCGTTCAGTGATGGTTAGCACAAGGTCTGTTGCGGTGATCCCCTCTTTCAACGCTCCCTCAAGCTTAACACCGACAATATGGGGAATATTCAGGCTTATAGGCTGACCGAGCATCGCCGCTTCGGCTTCTATTCCACCGACACCCCAGCCCAGCACACCCAATCCGTTAACCATGGTGGTATGACTGTCAGTTCCAACCAGAGAATCGGGGATCAGCACACCTTGTTCATCCCGAACGACCTGTGCCAAATATTCCAGGTTCACCTGGTGACAAATCCCCCGCCCAGGAGGAATAACCGTTAGGTTATCAAAGGCACTTTGCGCCCATTTCAAGAACTGGTATCGCTCCTGATTTCGTCGCATTTCCTGTTGCCGGTTGGCAATTAATGCCGAATGTTTACCCGCTTGTTCAGCAATCACCGAGTGGTCAATAACCAGGTCAACCGCACAGATAGGATTAATACGCTGCGGGTCACCGCCGGCCTGATAGACCGCATCCCGCATTGCAGCCAAGTCAACTAATGCCGGAACACCAGTATAATCTTGCATCAAAACCCGGCTGGGATAAAAAGATAGTTCAATGTCATCATCCGCTCCATATCTTCCCGAGCAAAGTGCCGAGATAACCACTGAAGTCGTAGCATGATCTTCATAGTGTCGCATGACATTTTCAAGAAACAGCCGGGTAACCAGCGGCAGATGAGTCAAGTCGATTTGATAATCATTTGCCAGCGTTTTCAGTGACCAATAGACATGTTCTTTGCCATTTAACGTCAGCGACTGAAGATATCGTTGACGCCATGCATGTTCGTTATCGGGGATCATCGTCATTTCCTCAGCAATCACGCATTCAAGACTGTGGTTACTTTATCCGGAGTGAGCGAGAGCTATATATCACCTTGATTGTGCAAAGCATCGCGCTTCAAAAGCCAACTTAACAATGTGATTCCCATCAGCGCAGAAAATAGCGAGGCCGATAAGATACCAAGCTTAGCGGCGTTAACTAGGGCAGGACTCAAAGCCAAATGGGCAATAAAGAGCGACATGGTGAAACCTATTCCGGCAAGCATGCCGCCCGCTAATAGATACGGCCAACGTAGGCCGGGCGGTCGTATTGCCAGGCCGGTACATACCGCCAACCCGCTGAATACGACAATACCGACCGGCTTTCCTACTACGAGACCGGCAAAAACCGCCATGTACAGCGAACCAGACATTTCGGAAAAAGAAATCGGAACACCTGCATTAGCAAAAGCAAACAAAGGCATCACTACAAAGCCAATCCAAGGATGAAGCAACATTTCGAACCGCTCCACCGGGGAAAGCCCTTCCCGCGCCGCCGCTTCAGCGGTTTTTAAGACTTTGCGATCGATACTAAAAACACCGCGCTGGCTTGGCGACGGCACAACACATTCCATTATCGTCAGTAAACGCGCTTCGCTGACCCAACGAACCGTTGGAGTCATCAGTCCCAAGATCACCCCGGTCACGGTTGGATGCACCCCGGAGGCATCGACTGCAAGCCAAATTAGGCCGCCAACTAACAAGTACATCGCAATATTGCGTATACCAAGCACCGCCATGATTTTAACGACCACAAATCCGATTACCGCGAGTCCAATATAACGAAAATGAATGTCTTCACCGTAACCGACGGCCACTACGACAATGGCACCGATATCATCAATAATCGCCAGCGAAAGAATAAATACCCGCAAACTTTTCGGTATACGAGGACCAAGCAGGGTGAGACAGGCAATAACAAATGCGGTATCTGTTGCCATCACTATTCCCCATCCATTCTGTCCGGGCTGACCCAACTGAAAAGCCAGATAGAGAGATGCAGGAATCAACATACCACCCACAGCACCGGCGATAGACAACATTGCTAAACGTGGTTTTTTCAATTCTCCTAAAACGATTTCACGTTTCAGCTCCAGTGCTACCAGGAAGAAAAACAAAGTCATCAATCCATCATTAATCCACTCCCGTAACGAGCGCTTAAGCTCAATCGTGCCCGCAGTGATCCCTACGTGAACGTCCCATATTGACAAGAATGTTTCTGCCCAAGGGGAGTTAGACAGAATCAGAGCCGCAATAGTAAAAATGAGCAACACTGAACCAGCTGCGGCTTCAATGCGCAGAAATCGTGTTATCGGCTGGGTTAGCCAGTCAACATACTCTTTGGGCAGTTGCGTGGGATGCCCTCGTTCATGGGGCTGGAAAGCGGATTTCTTCATTGTTTTTCTGGCGTCAATTTGAATGTTTCAGGTGGATATACACCCTTCAGAAACTTAAACAAGTCACTCTCGGTCGATAGTACCAACGTGGTATTTTCTGCCATGATCGACTGGTAGGCTTGCATTGTGCGCGTAAATTCATACAAACTCACCGCCTGTGGATTTTGATTATATGACTGTGCATATATCTCTGCGGCTTTAGCATCGGCCAAGCCTCTTATCTCTTCCACCTTACGATAGGCTTCGGATTGTATTTTATTTAAATCACGTACACGATTACCTCGGATTCTGGCTGCCTCCCCATATCCTTCGGAAAGAAAGAGTTCGGCAATCTGGCGGCGCTCACTGATCATGCGGTCATATATTTTGGGTCTTACGCTTGCATTGTAGTTAATGCGCTTAAAGCGAATATCCAATAGTTCAATACCAAAGACTCGGACTTTCTCTGCTGCTTCGGTAAATATTTCGTCTTCGATCACCTGACGCCCTTTTTGGATCGGTACCAAATTTCCCAGAGTTAGGTCGCGTTCAGCCTCAACCAACAGCGCATCACGTAAAGGCTGTCGACTTTTGGTGGTACGGATAATTTCAATCAATTCATGTTTTGCCACCGCGTTGCGGGTTTCACTGCCCAGAATGTCATCCAACCGAGACTGAGCACTGCGTTCATCTCGTAAGCGGAGAAAATACTGTAAGGGATCGGTTATTCGCCAGCGCGCAAACAAGTCGACCGATATATACAGCTTATCTTTTGTCGGCATATCGGAGGGATCACCATCCCACTCCAGTACACGTTTATCGATAGCGTTGACTTCTTGTATAAAGGGCATTTTTACCTTGAGTCCCGCTTCCGTTATCGGCTGACCTACCGGTTTACCAAACTGGGTAATAATGACCTGCTCGACCTCACTAACGGTATAAAGTGCCCCCTTTATAACCAATGCGACCAAGACGAGAATAGTAAGAGCAATCAATGGACTGGCTTTTTTCATGGCTGCTCACCTTGCTTACCTTGATCTGCCTTAAGATCGAGAAAAGGTAAAATGCTGCGGGTTTGTTCATCAATAATAATCTTTGAATGAATTTCGGGCAAAATCGCCTGCATCGTTTCAATATAGATTCGACGGCGTGTCACTTCTGGTGCTTTGCTGTACTGACTCAACAAGGCATTGAATCGGGCAGCATCACCTTCTGCCTCATTAATTCTTTTTAGCCGGTAACCATCCGCTTCACGGATCCGCTGATCTTTCTCCCCTTCCGCCAGCGGGATCACTTTGTTGTAATCTCTGCGTGCCTCGTTAATGAGCTTTTCTTTTTCTTGCTGGGCCTGATTGACTTCATTAAATGATTCCTGGACGGGTCTAGGCGGATTAATATTTTTCAGCTGGACCTGATCAATATTGATCCCCATTGCATATTTCGTCGCAAGTATCTGCATTTTGACAAGCGCTTCTGATTCAATTTCCTGCCGGCCAATTGTAATGACTTCATCAACGGTACGATCGCCGACGACTTCCCTCATTACAGACTCTGAAACATCGCGAAGGGTGGCACTTGGTGAGCGGACTTCGAACAAAAACTTAATTGGTTCGGAAATACGATACTGAACTACCCATTCGACCAACGCGGCATTTAAATCACCGGTGACCATCTGCGTTTCTAGCTCACCATTATGCTCGGCAGAACGTTGGTATGGATCATTCGCCCCTGGCGTGATAAACCCAAACTCCTGTTTTAATTGACGTTTTACCGGAACCACCGTCGCAATATCGACGCCAAGCGGTAGTTTGAAATGTAAACCCGGCTGTATTACTAAATGGAATTTACCAAATCGTTGCACGACAGCCACGGAATCACTGGGGACGGTGTAGATAGCCTGCCAAAAACTTATCGCCACTATGATGAGCAATACCATCCCCGCAATACTTCTCAGATTGCCACGTGGGTGGAACTGTTTGATTGTTCTCGCGCGTTTTTTAATACTTTCCCCTACGCTGGCCGGAGGGAGTTCTCCATGCCCTAAAGGGTCTTCAGGAGGGGGATTGTGATTAGACGATGACATGAATGTTGCCTTAGATTTTTGGCAAAAAACTATATGATTAGTAAAGATTGGTTTGCTTTGGAGGATCTTTCAAGCGGGCTGATGAAATAAAATGGGAACACAGTAAGCCCAATCAACATCCAGTCTCAGGAGTAATTGGCCTCAATGTATAACCATTACAATTCATTTGAATTTTTTGGGTACTTGCCTTTATGCGACCATCTGGACAATATTAAAATACCCGCCATGGAAGAAAAGACAGACGCTGACAATATCCCCAATTTTGCGTCATTGAGTAGATCAGAACTGAAAGCCAAATTGGCAATGAACAGTGCCATTGTAAAGCCAGTACCAGCCAGCAGGCTACCGCCAACCAATAATTTCCAGTTAAGATCCAACGGGAGTATCGCTATTCCCGTCCGTACAGCCAGCCAACTGAATCCAAATACCCCCAATGGCTTGCCAAGCGCAAATCCCATAAAAACAGCCACAGTGACGGGGTTACCAAAGTCAGACGAAGATACCTGAATTCCGGCATTGGCAAATGCAAATAATGGCAAGATGACGAACCCAACCCATGGATGAAGCACCATTACCAGCCTTTCAACCGGAGACAGCGTTCCATGTGCTGCAGCTTCTGCCATTTGCAATGCCTTCCGTCCTTCGGTATCCGACTCCCAATGTTCATCGGGCGGATACGCGACAACGTTAGCTAAAATGGCGTGCAAACGTTCACCGCTTACCCACTTTTCCGTCGGTGTCATCAAACCTAGTATGACACCGGTAACTGTTGCATGTATCCCAGACGCATCCACCAAAATCCACAGCACCCCGCCGGCTAAAGAATAAATAGCAACGTTACGAATACCAAGCAGGCCCATTCCGCGAATAATGACAATACCAGCAACAGCTAAGACAAGTACTTCCCATCGGAGGCTATTGCCATAGCTTATGGCGACCACCAGCACAGCGCCGATATCGTCCACAATCGACATCGACAGCATAAATATGCGCAAACTATGGGGAATACGTGTCCCTAATAACCCTAAACAACCGATGACAAAAGCAGTATCAGTCGCCATCACTGTACCCCAGCCATTCTCGCCGGGTTGACCCGACTGCCACATGAGATACAGAGCAGCAGGCACGAGCATACCGCCGAAAGCCGCTATGATAGACAATGCAGCAATGCGCGGGTGTTTCAACTCCCCCAGAACAAGCTCCCGCTTGAGTTCCAAAGCCACAAGAAAAAAGAACAGAGTCATTAAAGCATCGTTTATCCATTCACGAAGTGAACGGACGAATATTAACGAGCCGACATTAATACCCATCGGTGTTTCCCAAACCGCAAGGAAAGCATCCCCCCACATTGAGTGGGACAAAACCAGTGCGATAACAGTAAACAACAGAAGAACCAGGCTCGCTGAAGCTTGAATATGCAAAAAACGTTTAATCGGCTTGGTAAACTTATCAATCAAATCCTGCGGAAGCTGAGGGATTTCTGTTTTAGTTTGCTGACCATTATCCATGCTGACTGCCACCGACTAGCTCACCAACTTCAGATTAAAGTGCTCTGTGAAATAACCTATCTTGGTAGTCAATCATTTTATGGGTTAACAAAGGTACAGCAAATTATACTTCGACATGTTCACTCCATATTTGCCTAATAATTAAATTATTCCTTTTACGCTCATAACCCACAGCACAACAACATCTTTGCCCTTGATAGACCCCTTTTACGACAAGATTACTGGAAGCTTTACTGCCCCCTCCTAAGTCGTAAACTTTTAATGTTCCTTCAAAGCCAGCTTTTTTCAATTGTGCGGTTATTCTCTTCTGCTCTTCATTTTTAATCACATGGCTAAGCATATAATAAACAACTATATTTTCCATTATTTCCCTTTATGCAGCTATAATTAGCAACATTACCCGCTACATAACTATAAGTTTAGGTGCATTTAAGCGCAGTAAACGCTATAAATTCAAAAATGACACCTTTAGGGTTTAATCAATACGTTATGATCATGTTTTATCCTTTCAATTCTCATCGATGAACTTATATGTTGCAGGGCGGGATGCGCGAGGTTTGTTGGGTGCTTTAGCGGTCATAGCTAAAAGTTCTTCTGGGTCAATACCGTCAGACAATAGCATTTACGATATGCTTCTGATTTTTCTTCTTGTTGCTACTCCATTGTCATCGATTTACGTGAAAAAGCTCGTAAACAGCGAATGTTCATTAATAGTTCGGCGTTGTTGATCAAATCAGGCTCAATGCAGATCTAGCTCTAATTGGCTACTTATTAAACAGTAACTTTTCTTTCAGGCATACCGAGTCTTATGACTTTGTTTATCGCTTTGACATTGGCTAGGGCTTCACCAACTTGACCGTTGTAACTTCGAAGTGTCAACGTACCGTTAGTTAGTCCTTTGTATCTCGACATGGCGGTTTCGGAGAGCGATCTAAAATGATACCCAGAGTCGACTTTCCATTGAGCTAGGTTATTAGCTTTCAACGCCGATACCGCATCGTTTCTCAGATGACCATCTTCCCAATATCCTGCATTTTTTCTCGGCGGGATAAGAGGAATTATCCCTTTTCGCTGTAAAACCTTATGGCATTCTTTGGTATCGTAAGCACCATCACCAGATACTTCTCGAATGTTTCGGCGTAGTGGATTGAGTAACGTAGGAAGCACTTCACTGTCACCAACATTTACTAAGCTGACTTCTGCACTTATGATTTCATGTGTATCAACATCAACGGCCAGGTGGAGCTTTCGCCAAGTTCTACGCTTCTCATTACCATGTTTTCGAATTTTCCATTCACCTTCACCGAACACTTTTAGGCCTGTGGAATCGATAGCAATATGTCGAACTGGCCCTTTTGATTGGTTGCGATATTTTACCTCGACAGTCTTAGCTCGTTTGCTGATACAGGTATAATCAGGTGACCTAAGAGGCACATTCATAAGCTTGAAAATCGAATTGATAAAACCTTGAAGAGCACGCAGCGGAAGAGAATAAATCCCTTTAATCATCAGGGCTGTTTCAATAGCGGTATCAGTATACTGGAATCCACGACCACGCTTGCCGTGATGTTCAGTACATCTCCAAGAGTCGATAGCAGAATCATCAACCCAGAATGTAAGTGAACCACGTTGCTCCAATGCTTTGTTGTACTGCTTCCAGTTTGTGATTTTGTTCTTCGACTTGCCCATTACTGACACCTAAAACATCCTGTGATAGATGATCTGATCACTGAATAGCAAAAGAGTTCACTGATTTAGTCAACAACGCCTAATAGTTCTATAACGGCTACCATGAACAAAGGATCTCCACTGGCAGCCCCTTTACTGTATCAAGCTAATTAAAAGAGATTAGAAAATGTATCGCAAATCAGCATTAACAGCCTGTGAATGAGTTTTAGCACTAACTGATAATGGGGCATTTTCGTTTTAGAGTAATCTATCAGATCAAACCACATTCGGGTATGAGCACTGACAGATTGCATTCTGACTAATCCAATTAACCTAATCCAATTAACACTTGTGAAGACGTTAATCATGCAAAACACGTCCGTTAATTTTGACATCCTCCCCCGCCTAAAGGCGGGGAATTCCTACTGCTAGACGGCGATGCCCCGCCGCGAGAATGTTCATTGCCGCATTTATATCGCGGTCGTGCTCTGCTCCGCATTCAGAACAAGTCCATTCTCTTAGCTACTATATCGGTAAGAACCCTAGCTATATCTTTATTGCACTCATTGTGGACGTTGCCATCGTGCGCCTTTTGGATATGGCATATCTTGCATAATGTAACTAGATTTGATTGTTTAAATCGCAACGTAGCGTCGTCGCTCCATCTAACTATATGGTGAACGTGCAAAATGCTACCGCGTTCATTGCACAGTACGCAGGTGTAATCGTCTCTCGCCATTATCAAAGGCGCTACCGTCTTTTTAAAACGATTTCTTTCGGCCTTGTTGATAGGCTCCATGGGAGTATCAGGGTCGAAGCCTTTTTTAACTCGATGTTCAACCGTCAATCTCCGCTGCTTTTCTCTCGCATTGTCTCGGTTCAAGCAGCCGCACGATTTCGTATCTCCACTATACAACGACGCGGTTCTGGCTATCTTCACCTCGTTCCCACAGTCACATTTCGCCACCGTAGGGTATGTTGACAAAATCACCAACCGACCAAATCGCAGTCCTTTCGACAGCTTTCTGTTAGCATCCACGGCTGCGTTGAGCATGTGCCGTTGCGGGGTTTTGCTTCTTTGACACCCACAGCTGGACGTATGGCCTGAGAGCAGCTTGCACTCCTTAACGACTTTTTCATTGCCGCAAGAACATACGCAAACCCACTGTTTAAGTTGGCCTAACCGTTCTTTTACTGTCAATTCACCAAATTTCTTACCAATCATTCTGCCCTACCTTTCGGACTACTAGCGGGGATTGTTCCGCAGCACGAACAAGTCTGGGTGGAGTATGATTCGTTGACTACCTCAAACACTACTGACCGCGCAATCGCTTTATATTCCAATTGTGTTTTAAGAATGTGCCAACCAGCATCTAAAACCGATTTCGCCATCTTGGTTTTAACTAGCTTGGTGCTACTTACGTCGCCAACGATAATCGCAGCGTTATTGTTGACCAGCTGCGTACTGAACTTGTGCAAGGCGTCTTTACGACGATTCTTAATCTTCGCATGAATAGCCTTAACACGCTTTTTCTTTCTAGCTCTTTGAGCTTTACCTAATGCAGATTCAAGATCTCGATAGAACCGTCCAGCATTTAATTTAGAACCATCACTACAAGTGGCGACATCCTTTAGCCCCAAATCTATGCCTACGGCAGACTTACCACTTGTTGCTTGCTCTGGTGGAACTTGGATGCAGATATTGAAGTACCAGCGCCCCCTAGCGTCCTCAGAGAATGAGCCTGCCCTAAATTTATACTTGGAAAGCCCATAGCTATCCCAAACAGAAAAATAATGCCCAGCGAACTTCACCTGACCATGCTTCCATTGCGCAGCACGGCTTTTAAATGGAACAAAACCAAGACTTCGTTTAGAACCAGAGCTAACGCGCCAGCGTAATTTTGAGCGCTTAAACTGTTTGCGCGCTTTTGCGTGTATGGCAATGATTTCTTGAACAGTCGAAGAACCAATTATGTAACTGCGCTCCTTTTGAATGAATGCCGGAAGTCATTTTTTGAATATCGAAAGCAGACAACCAAACAGGCTTAACCGCTCCAGCTTCGCTGAAATTGCGACTGGCTTTCATGGTTAGCTCGATTGCGTGATTAAAGACCTGATTAACTTCAAACGCCATCTGTCTAAGCAGTTTGGCGTGCTTGTCTTTAACTCTGACGCGTAATGTTTTGGTCTGAATGCTCATAGTGAGAAGTCACTCGCCAAGCGAACAACTGGCTGGTAAAGAACAAATGGGTGCCGGAATGGCGTAACAGCATGTACAGCTAGCGCTAAAGCGCTAGCGTTTTGCTAAAGCCAAGCCGCTTGACCGCGCTGTTGCGATATTGCGATACACGGGCTTTTGAAACACCGAAATTATTGGCCAGTTCTTCAATTGTCAAAGGCTTACTGACAAGTCGGGCGGCGTGCATCAGGCAGATCCGTTCGCGGTCGGTGAGTGACATTAACTTATGTTTCAGCGTCGTCTTGACCTTGCAGTAAACATCATCTCGCTCGATATCGTCTTCAAGTTTGTTATCGTCACCTATCTTTTCAAACGCGGCTTCCTCCACCATCACAATGGGCGCGTGGCGCCTAACCGCAGCAAAGTAGCTCTCTGTCCAGCCTGTTTTGGCCTGGATATCCGCATCGCTCATCCCCTCGTCACGCAGACGGTTATAGAGCCTCTCCTCGTCAATCGTACGCTGGGATTTTTCGATAGCAGTACGGTAATGGCGTGTACGACGGGCAAACAACACCTTTAGCCGCGGGATCACATAGGTAGTGATATTGACATCCAGTACATACTTGAACGTCCTCACGGCACGGCAGGCCTCAATAAATCCATCTTGAACCAAGTCGTCGAGCTCGATCTCGTCTTGGCTGTACTGTCGGGCATAGGTATGCAGGATCTTGATGCAGGCGCCAGCCATTTGCGCGGCCAACCTGTCGAGACGACGGTTAGTACCAGCCAGCTTAATTCCGCCTTCAATAGTCAGCGGCACAGAGTACGCAAAATCTTCCAGTGTCATGACCTCCAATTGAGTCATGATCAGGTTAACATCACGGTCACTGGCAATGTACTGCTGACCGTTGCCATCTAGCAAGTCGGCAACCTTGTCTTTCCAATCATCACCCAACGTCAAAACGTGGCGTCGGGACTCATCGAATATCGCCTTAAGAACATCGGCTTGTTCACTTCGCAACGGGCATTGCTTCATGGGATTCTCCAGTGGGTATACAAATATGTATACCTATTATTATAACCACTGGTTAAAAAACTGCCAAAGGTTGTACAAAAAAAATCCAATCAAAAGAAATGGCCTGACTAATTGATGGAGGTCTGATGAGGCACAGTTTAGGCTTTTACCGTATGCAGCAATAAACAAACACATGCATATACCTAATTAATCCACGAAAAAGGCTCCGCTAATAAGGCGCTGGACCGGGGAATTTCCTTACCTTTACCTGTAATAGCAAACCACAGGGAAAGGCGATGATGAGAATAGCGTTGGTTAGTGTGTTACTGGCAAGTCTGGCTGGTGGGGCTCATGCACAGGAAACGGATGATCAGGAAAAGTTTAATGCCATGCTACTGACAGCCCTAAAAGAGAACCCGGAAATATTGCGCGAGGGCGTGTTAGCCCTGCAGTCGCTGGCCAAACGAGAAAAAATGGAACAGCAGGCCTCCCTGGTTGCACGCCAGTCCGATGCGCTGTACCGAAACAGTACAGATCCGGTGCTTAACGCCAGCGGAACCGTGCCTATGGTCGAGTTTTTCGACTATCGCTGCGGTGCCTGCAAGGCGGTCGCCAATGACATTAAAACACTGGCGACGACCGACAAACGTGTCAAAATGATCTACAAGGATGTTGCCATCCTGGGTCCTGAGTCAGAAAAACTGGCCAAAATCGCCATTGCCGTCAACCAGCTTGCACCGAACAGCTACCCGGCGTTCCACTCTGAACTGATGGGAATGAGTGGCGCCAGCGAGGCCGGCGCGTACCAACTAGCTTCATTGTTGGGCATCGACATTAAAGAACTTAAAAAAACGGCAGCTTCGCAGGCTGTGAAGAACAAACTTGATGAAAACAATGCGCTGTTCCAGGCGTTAAACCTGAGGGGAACACCCAGTATCTTTGTTGGCGATCAGCTTTTCCCTGGGGTTGTAAGCCTAAATACCCTCAAAGGGCAGGTCAATATTGAAGAAAAAGATAACAAGTCTTAGGGAGTTGGTGGTTGTCCTTGATTTTTGAGATGCAAAGTCACGCCACACTGTTGTCCCTGAGCAACGCTGACAAGGAGGTCACGACAGGTATATTCCAAGTTGGCTAACCGCCGGCACCACCACACCATCCTATGCACCAATGACGATTGGTGCTTTTTTTTGCCTGCAGTCTTGACAACGGTGCAATCGGTTGCTTAACTGGAGTTGAATCTACAAATCTATATTTTTTCTCGATTTAGTTAATATAGTTGGGTATGCGCCCCATCGACCGCATCAGCTTATGCTGTCCTGCCTGATCGCACCTCGGTCATTAATCCATAAAATCTCTCTCACCCCATGCACAGCATCCACTTAAGATGTTTTGCGTTCGAGACGTCTTAAGGGATGTTGCGTGTGGTGATGTCGGTGTTCGACGACATCGTGGTGAGTCGCAGAAGGCCAGGAGGCTGATGCGAGCAAAGAAGGCGGCCGGTTGGTCGCCTTTTTTGTTGATGAAGGAAAGGAGCCAATCGGTAATACCGCCGGACGAAGCCATATGGGCCGGGGAGTGACAGATATATGCCTCGATTGACGCTACCGGATGTATCATGAGTAATAGGTACTGATAGACCAAGGCCGGGAGGGTAGTCATGAGCAAGGAAATCAACGATAAACAATACCTCTGGAAGCGATTCATTAAAAAGCGCGACGAGTTCATTGCCCACCATTCTTTCAAAACCGCTTCTGAACTTCCTTTTCCGCAAGACCGGCTTGCTAACTTAGTCGAGCTCAACAAAATTATCTCTGTCGAGATAGATGGCCAGCTAAAATTCCCTGCGTTTCAATTCAATTCACAAGGCAACGTCTACGGAGTCCTCCAGGCGCATCTGCCACGACTGCTGAACTCTGGCCGAAGCGGCTGGGATATCTGTTTCTGGCTGCACGAAGAGTTCGGTGCCGTTATGAAAACTGTCAGAGCAGATGCAAGGTTACTTAGGGGCATTAGCTTAGATGAGGTTTTGCGGATCGGCGCCATTGCTGGCAGATTGGAAGAAACGCGCATTGCTATGCCCATCGACCTAATCACGACAAACGACAAGGAGGCATTCGCAGCTTTCATCGAGCAGTTGCTGAATCCTGATTATCGCGACATACCAGTAAAAGATATGGACTGGAACGCCTACTTTGATGACCCGGGCAACAAACTAGACAACGATTAGAAATACCGATACAGCTATACCTGCTTTTGACTGTTGTCGATTCTATGTCGCAATACTCTTAATCCACTGTTATGTAAAAAATCGGCTCTTAGTCCAGTGTTATGTCGGGATTAAGCACAGGAACCTACACTTTTTCGGGGGAATAAGTGTCAACATTACACTTTTCTTCGAGTTCAATCATGCTGCATCGAGCATACTCATCACTCGCTTACAGGTATCAGCATCAAACCAGCCAAAATGGGTCCGGTTAAGCTTAATGTCCAACATGGAAGAGAGCATCTGATAACTGCGTGTTCGACTATAACCTCGCTGCTTAGCCCACTGCAGGAACTGCTCTTTTGCAGTGCGCCGTGCTGTACGGGTCTTGGCGTCAGCCAGTGTACCGAGAGGGATACGTGTTGACGGGTGCATACCAACGCGTGCATCGCAATGAGTACAGCAGTACAACCATGGCCAGTCGCTGTAGACACGGTTAAATACTTCACTGTGATGCTTAACAACGACTTTGCTGGAACAATGAGGGCAGCGTTTAGGTACAGCCAAACGGTCACGAACACGTCGGGCAGCGGTTTTTGATGGCTTGAATTTGTCCATGATGCTCTCCAGGGTTGGTCAATATGCCAAGGAGGTACATCAAGCAGACGCACGATAAAGAGAATGATGGTATATTTCTTTATATACCTATTTTTCCAAATTAGTGGTGTACTACTGTGTCAGGGACCAACAACCAAGCCAAGCCAATACCGCTGGGCAATAATGCGATACCAGCAACGGCAAAGGAGCAGGACGTGAAATTCAATAACGTAATGGAAACGTACTTGAGCATGTTTGACTGTAGCGCCCATGCTATCCAACACCTGTGCCAGGCCACGAACCGCAAGTACAACAAGCGCTACCTGGCCGAATGGCCAACTTCCAAGGTCAAGATGCCGCTAGATTGCGTCAGCTACATGCAGGGTTACGTCTTTCGCTATGCCATTGATGTCCTGGAGCTTCCACTCAGCGCCCACCAGGCAATGTCAATCTACAAAGCGCTCAGCGTGCCGGAGCCGAAATCGGATTAAGCAGGCAAAATTCATCCGTTAATCAGAATTAATACAGCCTGACGTGGCTACACTCCTAGCAAATCAAAAACATGCAAGGAGTGAAGGATGAAGTTATCAGAACTGGATGCACCTCTGGTTAAGGCCTTGCAGAACCGCGGGCATATCAAAACAGAGTGCCTGAGAATCATTGAGCGGGAAGTGTACCGACTGGGGGAAAATGAGCGCCAAGAGCTGGCTCTTATGAACACCATGGCAGGCCTACCGGCTTCAGAGGCTTTGGCAAAAATCAGAAGCAAAAAGCGCGAGCAGCTAATGCATTCACTCGCGCTGTTGGTCGCTTAATAGGCAGAGCAGATCAGGCTAACTGCTCGGCCAGGAATTCAATCAGCAAATCCAAATCATCATCACTTAGGTTTTGTACCTGCTTGTCCTGCACATTAGTCGGTTGTGGTTGTTTGTTCTGCATAGTGATTCTCCAGTTTTTTCGGGATGGGTATACATAATTGTATACCTCATTTTCCTTTTTGCCAGTTTATCTGAGCATTTGTGCCGCATCCTGGGCAAAGTGGCAGTCATCCTCATCCAACAACAAATCACAAGAATGGTGATAAATCCTCACAATCGAGCCATCTCGGATAGCGACCCGTACCCTGGCCGCAGCCCCCCGATACAGCTTTTGCTCTGGATTATCACAATGGGGCAGTGAGAGTACGGCCTCGCCTACAGGCTGATCACCGTCTGTGAGGTACATCTGCCATGACCGGTCGTTAAATTCCTTAGCGTAAAGGCAAATCTCCTCAAATGGCCGGTAAATAACAAACCGGTCGGCGCCATAACCCAGGGCAAAATCAGTATCATCTCCTCCCGAGAGTTCCCCCTTCGGGCACGCCGTGGCCAAAAGGCGGTCCAGGCACTCGGACTCGTCCTTGAGGCCTCCGCTCAGCACAGCCACCAGCTGCAATTCACCACTGGCGGTCTGATTAACAATGGCCCTAACAGTGGATTTGACCGACGGCCACAGAGTACCCAGTGCATCCCAAACCGATAGCGGCGCCGCCGACAGCTCACCACTGGTATCCTGCAGGCAGGCCATGTAATCACTATCGTGGGGGTAGATCGTCAACAGCCGGGGACGCAGACTCTCATTGTCAGGGCACGACAGAGTCAATGATGGATGGTCATAGTTCCGGGTGATCGTAAATCCGGGCACCATCGACATCATTGATTTGGGTACGCCCAGTACCACCCACGGATCCAGCTTGCCAATGTTTTCCAGCCGGTCATCGTAATGTTTGATGGCACTGGCTACCACTTTGCCAAGCAAGGTATCCATCTGCGCCACTGAGCCTGACTCCTCGGTTGTTTTAACCACAGAAGAGTGCAGGCTGTGGTGGCTGGTGGTCACTGTTGCCCTGCCACCACAGGCACTACGCACGACTTTGACATGCCGATAGCCCGTGCGTAGCCGTTTTATGCGGAATTCGCTTACCATTCTGCCAGACCTCGAGTTGGCATTTGCTGATCCGTCTTTGGCACAACAAAATGTTCTTGTTCCACCGGCGCCTTGAGTTTCTCCATCAACTCATGGTTTTCGCCAGTGACCGTTTTATGCTGATTAGCAAGGTGGGGCGGCGTCACGGACAACTCTGGCTGGCTTAAAGCAACCACATTTTCGCTCTGGGCCTGCTCGACAACCCGGCGAGTCTTCAGCTGCTCGGTATTGATCTTGTCCCACACGCCATCTTCTCCGGCCATCGCTCCCTTCAACCGCTCGATATAACCGGGCTTATCAGACAGCTCTGCCAGCTGCGGCAATAAGAGGCGCATCAGGCGGCGGATGGCTGTTTTACGGCGCATCTGGCCGACAAACACCGAGTCCCAAACCGAGAACTGCATGCTGAGTTTCATGGTTTGTTCCACTTCATCCAGTTCCGCTTTGCTGACCGCTTCACAGAACACCGCTCCATTGGTCAGGTAGGCAAGGGCATAGGCACCGTCAAGCTCCCCGCGGTCATCCTCTTTCTGTGACAGTGTTGTGGCACTGTGCTCCGGAGCCTTGGTAGAACCATGGTAGATGAAGTTGTCTTCCTTGAAGACCAGATCACTGGTGATTTGAGTTACCATCCCGCTGTCTGCGGCCAGCTTGATATAACCATGGTAAGTCGGCATATACTCGACAAATGGCATACCTGCATCATTGTAGCGCTGCGCCAGCACGGCATATTTTTCAAAGTTGTTCAGGCTCAGTCCAACACGAGCAGCCTGCAGTAAGGCAAAGTACAGAGAGTTTGGTTCTACCTGCGACCATACCGACTCACCTTGCTGACTAAGCCAGCGCTTGGCATGCAGTACCTCCTCGGTGCCGTCAAGGCCAGTCTGGTTTTGCTGGGCAATCTCGTTATAGGGCTTAATTGCGGCTTCAAGTGCTTGATAGGCAATAGATTGTTCAAACATGGCAAAACTCCTTATCGGGCAAAATTCGGGATAGACAGCGTGCGAATGGTGTCGCGCTGGGAATAGGCCCGCCACTCGTTCGTAGCCAGGCAATGCTTCAGGGTGTCGAGCGCCGACAAGCATTTATGCATCGCTTCTTCCTTGCCATCGAGCTCGTACACTTCACACCAGTCACAATCAACGTATTCCACGCACAAAAAGATAAAGCTTGATACCTGCACACCCAGTAAGGCGGCAACATACCGGTAAAACGCCTCCTGAATGAAGTAACCCAGAGTACCGGCCTGCTTAGCAAAGGCCTCAGGTGCTGTACTGGCCGTGGTCTTAACATCGACGGCAATGCAGTCAAAACGCAGCCAGTCAAAACGGCACTTTAGCCACATGCCGGTTCGGGGGCACTTGGCGATAAAGCTGATTTCAGGCAAACCGTTCTGTACTAATGCATCGGCAATGCGGTTGTTGCGGCAGCTCTCGAGCACGCGGTGTGCATCGTCGTAGACGATCCCATCGATAGCCGTCTTGTTCTGGTGTTTTGGGTCGTTGACGTGTGCCTCTTTGATCTCGTCAAAGAACACTAAGCTGCTATCAGCTGCCTTAAGCTCTTTCTTGCAGCGAGCCTTGTCTGCCGATTTCGGGATAGGGATGCCGAGCTCTTCGCATTTCTTTCGCATCTGAGGCGCCGTAGTGAGCGCCTCGGGCACATCGGCCTCTACCAAGTCGCGGTAATAGCGGTCGTAGAAACCATGCGGCTCCAGAATCAGTTCATGGCCGTAGGTCCCCGCATCCAAGGTGCGCTGCAGCTGAACACTCTTGCGCTTGCGGCTGACATCGCTGATGTACTCGCGGTAGAAGTGCGCAGGGGACTTCTTTACCAGCGTTTTGATCTGCGAACTACTGTAAGCAGGCAGTGCATGGTAAATCTCGTTTTCCATCCCGATATAAATCCCTTCGACGAGCTCATCGTTGCTATCTAGCCAGGTCGGATTACCACTGTCGTCGTAGGCCTTCATTACCGGTAACTGGCATCCAGAAAACCGAAAGCTGGTCATGCTGCTCGATACTTGAGTTTGTGCTGCCATGGGACTCTCCAGTAAACAGGGTATATATATATGTATAACCCATACTCACAAAATCGCAAGGGAAATTGCGAAATAAATAACTGAAAAATATAGACTTTTATTGTCATGGAGGGACAGGGACCGTTGTGGTCGGTCCCCGCCAGTGACGAGTTTAAGATGGTTGGTTTTCGATATAACTCCAGCCATCTTCAGCGGTATGAGTGAACTCCAGGTGAGGCAGACGGGCATTGAGCTCGCGGGTGATGGTATCGATGGTTTCGATATTGGGTGAAAAGGCCTTCTCGTCAAGGACTGACCGAATATCGCCTGGCTCGTCGGCATTGATATGCGGCTCGATAGCTTCAAGGATTTGCTGGCTGTTGTGGTTAACGTTCATACGGGCACTCCAGTTGGGTTATTTAATGACACCGCTGATGTACATCACAGGTATAGGCAATTAAGAGATATTTTTTCTGGCTGCACTAAAGGAGGGTGGAATGCTCGGTCTAAATTACATCTTGCCGTACCAACATCAGCGAAGGAACATTGGCAGCGGGGCTGGCGTGCCATTAATACTCAAGGAAAAAGGCCTCAAAGAAGGACAAGGGCTGAACGAGCATACCTACAACATGGTTATGAAGGAGCGCAACGAGTGGCTAACACCCTGCCAGCTAAAGGCCAACCTTGAGCAGTGTTTCGATGAGATAGCCGGTAAACCGAATAGATTCATATTGACCAAGTTCAACCTGGGACCCGAGGCCATCAACAACCAGGCCATCACGGATTTACTGACTATGTCTCGGCCCGACAATGTGGCCTTATGTGGCTCATATCAGGCTTATATTGAACAAACCTATTTCGTAGGGACAATACTGGACCTGCGGGGCGTGAATAAGGGCAAGTCGGTTCCCGGGCTTGATGAGAAACTGACTACGCTATCACAACGGTTCAATTCTCCTGCATGGATCGCTAATAACGAAGATACGATAAAAGGGGTAGAGAAATTTCAGATAAAAGCTTTCGAGCCTGACTTTGAAAATGACGGAAAGATTGCTCAGCGGCTACTGGATTTTGAGTTGCTACAGCTTGCTAATGCATGCGTAATCTTGGCTGACTCCGGCACCCAGTCAGATCGATTCAACCAGATACTGCACTGGTGCCAGCTGTATGAGATTGGGGTTCGCAAGATTAACCTGGAGTCGGCGTAGATGTACGAACTCAGATTAACTAGTTCTGAAAGATATCAGTAGCAGTGTGCTACCACTTAGATAGTCAGCGATATCAATGGGCGAAACTTGAACATAAGCGGTTTAACCAACGCTAGGTTGGAAGAATTATGAGGGGATCCGTCAACGATCTTTGTCCTTTACAACACATTCATTGCTGAAATCGTTAAGGGCGGAATGATAAGCCACAAAAATAGACCTTGTCATATTTTGATCAATCTCAATTAGTCTATGACTATTAATTGGCTAAATTAGTATTCTCTACTGTAATAAACTCAACTGAACGCATAACAATCAATTGCACACATTGGGAGGGAAACCGATGATTCGAATATTTTGTACGTTATTCATGGTTGTTATTTTAAACGGATGTGAGGTGCTGGAGTATTGGGCTACCACCCCTTCTTCGTCCGACACAAATTACGACTATTCAGCTTCATTTGAAGAAAGGTATCTTGGAGCGGAGCCAGGCCCTGTGACAACCTTACCAGCAGGCTATTCTTCTGGTTCACAGAGCACAAATTCTAGTAGCTCACGTTCAAGTTCAAGTTCATCAAGTATATCAGATTGTAATATCCCACCAGACGCGGAGTGCAGACAAACTCGAAGCTGTGTTTGTGCACAATAATCAATTGTAAGCACTGCATTCTCACCGTAGGGGTGAGAATGCTCCTATCAAGGGTATTAGAACAGAACCGGATTGTGCCGCTTATTTCTGCAGAGTCCTAACAATATCATGGGCTAAGATAGCCAAGGCATCTTCGTTAGCATTGGCTTGATAATCAGCAAGCACCTTACGTTCTGCTTTACGCCGAGTGAAAAACGAGATGACGTCACCCAGTACCCAGTCGTCGGTAATGGTGAAGAGCGCAGAAGACAGAGCATAGATTGTCTGCTGGCTTATGACGACACCATCATGTTTTAATTGCGGCGTTTCTTTTCTTACCTGCTTCAGATATGCAAGCACCTTGCTGTGGGATACGGCATTCTTGTTTCTCACAGTCACCAGCTCGGCCAGCTCCAGACAGTCACTGTCACTGTTATAATGGGTCATGGAAACACTGACCATCTTCGATAGGCGAACAATTGTGACGTATTTACGTCGGGTGATGTTAATGCCGTCAACGGAACGGATACGCGCTACCTGTTCATCATTCACAACCTTCTCTTCAACAGCAGAGTTAGCGGCAGTATTATCCCAGAATTTGAAATCTGCCAGTTCACTCATTGGGTTATAGATGGTCGGAGCATCTTGAGTGTGGTTATTAATTTCAAGCGAAGCTTTCCAGCTGGCCTTATCAAGATGAATTGAGATCATGCCTTCATGGAAATCGATCAACATCTTGTAGCCAAACAGGTTCATGCGGATGAGATCAGCCTTTTTCCCGTTGTCAGCTATGTCAACCTTGCACAAATCCTTAGTCTTTTTGTGCTTACAGCTTCGCTTCAAGTCTGTAGCAAACTGGCTATAGCTTACCTGGCGGGCAATCCGCAAATGTAATGTTTTTAGGTCAAGTGAGAAAGCTTTTGACTCTGTATGACTGTCTTTAATCGTGTTACGGCAGAACAGATACAGAATAAACAGGGTGCCATCGACCGACAGGCTAGCCTTAGGAAAAATATATGGTGTTTTACCAAAAATGAGCTTATCGAAGAAATGTTGTGGCCAACGTACAATATAGGCCGTTGCATTATCCTCTAGTTCATTATCGACGATAGAGGCCGAGTGGCATGATACCGGTGTTGCGTCCAGAATTCGGTATCGTTCTGTCGCAAACATTTCATGCAGCTCATTATTGATGTTCACTTCTTTTAGTGCATTGAAATCGTAATGGCTGTCTCTAAGCGCGTTGATGCTGGCACGGATCTTTTCATAGTTCGGCTTTGAGCGCGACATTCCCCTGACTTGAAGTATCTCATTGATCGTAATAGGGGTTTCGTTCTCAGGACGTTTACACTCACGAAGATAGAGATCCCTGTAATGCAGATGGTAGGCATACGTCAGAGAAATCATGGTGTAGTAGTTTTGAAGATCGTCCTGATTCACGATGCGTGAGGTTGACTTCACCTGTGCCGGGCATTTATGAAGATTGCCGTCTTCATCCTTGATATTTACATAACCCGCTAGCTGGTTAACATTTTGCTTTGTAAAAGCCAACAGCTGCTCGAAAGGGTAACTGGTTTGATGGCGGATAACCTGCGTAAACTCTGGGTTCGGAGATTCATTAAATCCCAAATCCTTCAGTTTTTGCTTGGTTTGCTTACGGTTTTTCTGCCCCTGGCTGATGTTTGCTTTGATCGTCTCTGTCTGGTTGATATCTTCGACGATGTGACGGGCACTATACTCTCTCAGAGAAAACATGCTGATGCGACGTTTGGGCGCGTTCGCAAACTGAAAATCCATGTCACATAGAATTTCTTTTTCTCTCAGCTTAGAGATACTATAGGTAACCTGGCGATCTGTTAGCGTTGTTGGCAATAACTCCCTGATTTTCTTGATCGAGGTGAGATTAGCTTCGTCTTTGAAATGATGGCCGTCAATGATTGCCTGAATGAACACCAGCTCTTTGTCACTTAAAACACCACTTTCTGCAAAATTTTGAATGCAAAAATCAAATGGTTGTGGATACACAAATAGGTTTCCGTCATTAGGTGTTTTAGTCGTGACAGTAATCATCGTTCGTGGTGTAAAAAATTTGTGGTTTAGCGAGTATATGCTTTTTCATAAAAAACAAAAAGATCTTTCCTTGTTTTTTGGATCTTCTCTCTAGATCACTAAGATCATGCCTAAAGTAGTATTTATCTCTGTTTATTATTCTTACTTGATCTCTTTATCTCTTATATACACGCTGGGATAACTCTTTGAAACTTTATTAAATCATGTGGTTAGGCATTTTTCCCTTTAAACGACAAACGTTAAGGATCAAATGTACGAACGAAAAAGATCCAGTTTACATACGATAGTTGCCCAGTATACAAACGATAAAAATGCAGTTTACAAACGATAGAGCGCCAATATACAAACGATAGGTTGTCACAGCTTATCCACAAGATATTACAACAAAAAAGTGCTCATTGATGATCACTAGCTTGATCTTAAGTCTTTTGCATTAAGGCTCCTCGTTGAGCTTGGAGAGAGTGTTATTTGCCCTTTAAACCCAGAGGAAATGGGGCTCGTCGTGTAAAACCAACAGGTGATTTTGTATATTAGTGAATGGTTAAAATTTATACATTCAGCCTGGTTATATAACCATTCATGATTTAGCAGTACTTGGCCGTTGTTCGCTATCACTTGTATTAACTATCACATAAGTCATTGATAAGACGAGTTTTATGTTTGAAGCATTTTGTAGCGTTATGCATGGTACTGTGCTGTTTAAACGCCAAACGATAAGCCGGGTCTGAACACCGTTATCCAATCTACAAACGATAGTCGGTGCTGAACACCAGTTTCTAATCGACAAACGATAGGCCAGGTTTGAACACCGGTTTCCAATTTACAAACGATAGGTTTGGTCTGAAACCTGTTTCTAAACGACAAACGATAGTCGGTGTTGAACGCCAGTTTCTAAACGACAAACGATAAGTCGGTGCTGAACCCCGATATCTAATCGACAAACGATAGTCGGTGCTGAACCCCGATATCTAATCGACAAACGATAGGCTGGTGCTGAACCCCGGTATCTAATCGACAAACGATAAGCCAGGTCTGAACCCCGTTATCTAATCGACAAACGATAGGCTGGTGCTGAACACCGGTATCTAATCGACAAACGATAGTCGGTGTTGAACCCCGATATCTAATCGACAAACGATAGCCTGGGCCTGAACTCCGGTTTCCAATTTACAAACGATAGTCGGTGCTGAACCCCGATATCCAATCGACAAACGATAGCCTGGGCCTGAACACCGTTATCCAATCTACAAACGATAGTCGGTGCTGAACCCCGATATCCAATCGACAAACGATAGCCTGGGCCTGAACACCGATTTCCAATTTACAAACGATAGTCGGTGCTGAACGCCAGTTTCTAAACGACAAACGATAAGCTGGGCCTGAACGCCGGTATCTAATCGACAAACGATAAGCCAGGTCTGAACACCGGTTTCTAATCGACAAACGATAAGCCGGTGCTGAACCACGATATCCAATCTACAAACGATAGTCGGTGCTGAACGCCAGTT
>NZ_CANMZV010000037.1 GCF_947502415.1 uncultured Photobacterium sp.
TCGGTGAAGAGGGATTCGAACCCCCGACCCTCTGGTCCCAAACCAGATGCGCTACCAAACTGCGCTATTCACCGACATTCTAAACAGCACTCTATGCTGCCGAGGCCGCTTATATTACTCGCCAATAAATTTTACGCAAGTATAAATCCGGATTTTTTTATAATCTGAACTTGTTTGCTCATCAAATCATCAAAACTATGAAAAGACTGTCCATTAAGTGATCGCAGCCCCACAAAGAAATACAATTATTAAACAACACACCCACCATTGATCCAGATCATCATAACAATTTTGCATCATTGTTTATCTTGTAGCCACTATCCCACGACGAAAGGACTGAACATGGATTTTTGGCTAGATCTTTTATTCGGCAACGCCGTTGGCCTATCTTCAATGATCGTGATCTTTGGAGCCTTGGGATTAATGCTTTTTTTCGCAGGCTACTTTGTTTACAAAGCCCTGTCTGCACCTTCTCCTCACTAGAGCCATTTGCTAAGCCAACTGCTTGCACCAGGGACAAAGTGTCGGTCTTGTCCCTGGGTTTCTTTTTGCTCTCCTCTCTGGAATGAAACTTGGTATAATCAAAGCTCCATAGTCAGATTCCGAAGCACCATGTCAGATTACGATGAACTCGATCTCTTCCGTGAGATGATGGCGGATGTATCGCCACTCAAGCAAGATCAGGTTGAAACCATTCAGAAACATCAGGTTACTGAAGCACATCTCGCCCGTCGACTTGCAGCCCAGACATTATCAGACAGTGATCCAGAATACTTGTCACTCGACTACGCAAAAATGCTAAAGCCTGATGATATAGTTGAGTTTAAGCGTGATGGTGTTCAGGACGGGGTATTCCGCAAACTTCGCCTCGGCAAATATGAAATCCAGGCCCGCCTTGATCTGCACCGTAAAACGCTGCAACAAGCCCGTGATGAAGTCCTCCAGTTCCTCAAACAATGCCAGCGAATGGACATACGCACAATGATTATCGTGCACGGCAAAGGCGAGCGTTCCAACCCGCCTGCTCTGATAAAAAGCTATGTGGCAACCTGGCTGGAGCAAATCAGCGATGTCATGTGCTTTCATTCGGCTTTGCGCCAGCACGGTGGAAATGGCGCACTTTATGTGATGTTAAAGAAAAGCCCCGAGCGCAAACTGGAAAACCGCGAAAGACACCAGAAACGCCAAAGCTAACCCAAGACATAAAAAAGAGGAGCAAACGCTCCCCTTTTTTTTTGGGGGTTTATTTTAAGGCTAAACCTGCACTATTACTCGCAAAGCCAGCAAAATCAAGACCACGCCAGAAAGCCGATCTATAAGCTGGGCCTTAAGCCTGAGCTTATCCAATACCTTTGGATTAGACAGTACAGATGCAATCAGGGTATACCAAAGCCCGTCCACCAGCAGCGGTGTCGCTACAATAACAGCCCGGCTGGATATCTCAGTACCTACCGCCACAAACTGGCTAAACAAGGCGAGAAAAAACAAAGCCAGCTTGGGGTTGAGCAATGAGATCATCAATCCATCACGAGCAGCCTCCGCCAGCTTCACCGGTTTGCCAGCTGCCAGCTTTGCTGCCACCCCACCCTTTGAGCACAATGCATTAACACCAAGATACGCAAGGTAAGCAGCTCCGGCGTAAGTGATCGCCGCGAACAGGGTCGGCGACTGCTTTAACAATACGGCCAAACCTAGCAATGTCAGCAGTGCATAAAAACCGACGCCTATAGCATGTGCCCATGATGTCACGACTCCATGCAAACGGCCCCCAGTCAAACTATGCTTGGCAACAACGGCCAGGCTTGGCCCCGGCGACATGGCACCGAGGATACAAATCATTAATAACGAAAGCCAAATACTAAATGTCATGCTTTACTCCTTATGCTGAACACAAGGTAGCAACGGAAAGCTATAATCTGAAATCATCACAGTTCTGATTTTAAGTTATTGTCATCAAATTCATAGAACCTCGCATTACCACGAGTACATACTTTCAGGTTTAGCTTTTGGCAATTGGCGCAAAGTTCCCGCCGGTCAGAGACAGCAAATCCTTAGGTGCCAGCTCAATTTCAAGACCACGACGACCTGCACTGACACAAATCGTCTCAAACTGCTCAGCCGATGCATCAAGAAATGTCGGCAAACGCTTCTTCTGACCTAGCGGACTGATCCCACCAACAATATACCCAGTCGTTTTTTCTGCGATCTTTGGATCGGCCATGTCAGCTTTCTTGCCGCCAGCAGCTTTCGCAGCCGCCTTCAGATCTAGCATTCCAGCAACCGGTACGATAGCCACGGCCAGCTTCTTGGCATCACCATTTAACGAGAATAGCAGGGTCTTAAATACCCGGCTCGGATCCTGTCCCAACACCTCGGCCGCCTCTAGGCCAAAGTTAGTATTGGCAGGATCGTGCTCATACTGGTGAACGGTGTAATCAATTTTTTGTTTCTTCGCTAATTTAATCGCAGGAGTCATAATTCTCTCGTGCTGTTATTTGTGTGACATTTAAAATCAATATATCTGACCAATCCACAATAAAAAAGCCCCGGTATAAAACCGAGGCTAGGTTCTCAGCTAGCATGAATTCATAACATGCCAGAACAAGAGGAATTATTTGTAAACAATCTCGCCTTTAGGTGCGAACTTGTTCACGTCAATTGGGCTGTTAGCTTCAAGGAAGTCTTTCAACACTTCAGCGTCAACGAAACCAGTGTTCACATAGCCTGGAAGCTCTGCAATTTTAGGGTAACCGTCACCACCCGCCGCATTAAAGCTTGGAATTGTGAAACGGTAATTTTCATTCATGCTCAATGGCTTACCGCCAATCTTCACATCATGCACCTTACCGTTCTCAACAACCATTGAGATACCGTAGAACTGCGCGTAAGCACCTGAATCAATTGGCTTGGTCGCAACCACATTCAGGTAATCCATCACTTCTTTACCAGTCATGTCGTTGTAAGTCACGATATTGCCAAATGGCTGTACAGTCAGAACATCTTTATAAGTGATATCACCACCTGCAATAGAGTCACGCACACCACCAGAGTTCATCACAGCAAAGTCAGCCTTAGCACGCTGCATGTGAGAAGCTGCAATCAGACGGCCCAGGTTAGTCTGCTGGAAACGAACCACGTTACGGTCACCTTCCAGTTTGCCGTTAGACTCAGCGATCTTCACATTCAGTTTTTCCTGCCCACGCTCCTGATATGGCTGCAAGAATGTTTTCACTTCTTGGTTCTGGGTAATTTCATCTTCAATGAAGACACGTTTCTTACTACCGTCAGCCAGCTTCACTTTCTTCTTCAGGTTAACCGGAACCAGATCGTAGCTAACCATCTGCAGTTCACCGTTCTTGAATTCAAAGTCAGCACGGCCTACATATTTGCCCCATTCGTGAGCCTGAACAATCCAGGTACCGTTCTGCTGATCCGGCTTACACACATCACCCGGCTTGAAGTTCTTGTTATACATGTTCGGACCTTCCATGCAGACAGGCTCTTGCGAGTGACCGCCAACAATCATGTCCAAATCACCTTCTTCAAGGTAGCGAGCCAGCGCTACATCACCCGGAGCATTAACACCGCGGTTAGCATTTTCATAGTGCCCCATGTGCGTTGCCGCAATAATTACGTCAGGATTTTCAGTCTCTTCCAGCTCAGCGATCAGTTTTTTCGCTTCATCTTTCGGATCGCGGAAGTCTATATCTGAAATGTATTCTGGGTTACCGATCTTGGCTGTATCTTCAGTTGTTAAACCAATAACGGCAATCTTAATGCCCTGCTGCTCAAAGATCTGGTACGCCTGGAACATACGCTCACCAGTCTTCTTGTCATAAATGTTTGCAGACAGCATTGGGAATTCAGCCCACTCTTCCTGCTGACGCAGTACTTCCAGCGGGTTATCAAACTCATGGTTACCCAGTGCCATTGCATCGTAGCCCAGCATGTTCATGCCTTTGAAATCAGGTTCAGCATCCTGAAGATCGGACTCTGGCACACCGGTGTTAATATCACCGCCTGAAAGAAGCAACGTTGTACCGCCTTGCGCAGCGACTTCGGTACGAATTTGATCAAGCAGTGTTTTACGTGCTGCCATACCATATTCACCGTGCTGGTTATGCCAGAAACGACCGTGATGGTCATTAGTGTGCAAGATAGTCAGTTTATACGTTTGATCAGCCTGCCACGACGGTACATTATCGCCGGCCTGGCCCGCACAACCTGCCAATGTAGCCAGTACCGCGGCTGTTAATGCTGTTCTTGCAAATAAACGTTGCTTCATGGGAATCCCCTTAACCTTAGGTTTTATTCTTCTACAAAGTGAGGCACCAATACCCCTCATCCTCACCGGAATATATCCTCTTATCCGGACATGCAGGGAGGGTTAAGCAATGGTGCACACTCTTCCATGTAAAGGTCTAAGTAGCTGTTTCTACTTATTTCAATGGCGCAAGTTTAAATTAATTGGTTAACGCATGCGTCCTGATTTCATCAATATGTTGACTGGATCACTTAACAAAGAATTTATGTCGTCAAGAGTTTGATTACACGCGAAAAAAAGCCCCGCATATGCGAGGCTTTTGATATCATTCTCAGTTTTTCAGCAAACAATGAACTGTTTCATATCACATTATGCATTGGCCAGCTTACGTGTAGGGTGTTTTACAAACACCGCAACGATAGCAGCAAAAGCCAGGAAGAAGCAGTAGTAAGAGTGACTGACCACTGCCAGTGGTGACAGACCAAAGACCGACCCCAGCAGCAAAGCCTGAGCACCATAAGGCAACAGCCCCTGAACCACACAAGAGAAAATATCCAGCAAACTCGCCGCCCGGCGCGGAGTCACGCCATTTTCTAACGCAAGCTCTTTAGCAACACCGCCCGATACAATAATGGCTACCGTGTTGTTTGCTGTACAGCAGTTCGTCAGGCTAACCAGGCCAGCAATCCCCATCTCACTAGCACGCAGGTTCTGCCCCTGTGTATGCTCTTTGCTAAACACACGGATAATACGGCTGATCAATGAGGTCAGGTACGCCAATCCGCCCTGCTGGCGCATCAGCTCACTGATACCGCCAATCAGCATCGATAGCAGGAAAATTTCCTGCATATTGCCAAAGCCGGCATATATGTCCTTACCATATGAAGCCAGGCCGTAGTCAGTTGTCGCGAACAGGCCAACACCACCTGCCAGCAAAATACCGATACTCAGTACCACGAATACATTAACACCTGATACCGCCAACATCAGAATGGTGATATAAGGCAATACTTTCAGCCACTCCACATCTGTTGCAGCCGGTACATCTGTCGGTGTGCTGCTAAGCATGAAGATAGCAATAGCAGTGATCGCCGCCGGCAAGGCAATACGCACATTTTCACGGAATTTATCTTTCATCTGACAGCCCTGTGAACGGGTTGCCGCAATGGTCGTATCAGAGATAATAGACAAGTTATCACCGAACATTGCACCACTCAGTACCACACCTGCAGTCAGCGCAATATCCATACCCGCAGCCTGGGCAATCCCCAAAGCAACCGGCGCAACAGCGGCAATTGTTCCCATCGAAGTCCCCATCGAAGTTGCGATGAAAGCGGAAATCACGAAAATACCCGGCAGGATCATACTGGCAGGCAACATCGACAAACCAAGGTTAACTGTTGCATCAACACCACCCGTCGCTTTTGCCACTGAAGCAAAAGCGCCGGCTAGCAGGTAAATCATACACATGGCAATAATGTCACCATGACCAACACCGTGCAAAAACTGCTCGATTGCCTTATTGAGCTTTTCCTTACTAAGTAATAACGCTACGATAACGGCTGGCAGGGCAGCAACCGGGGCCGGAAGCTGATAAAAAGCAAAATCTACCCCTTGCAGCGTCAGGTAACTACCGACACCGATAAAAAGCGCAAGAAAAATACCCAGAGGTAACAGCGCCAGGGCCGATGGGGTATGCGTTAAATTCGATTGTTGTGTTGTGTTCGACATGATGACTACAGGACATCTATTTTAAAATTTGCCTTAGACTAAGACTTAGCTCTAGATGTGTCAACATCTAGACGTCTAAACATCCAAAAAGACATCCGGTTACTTCATCTTTATACTCGAAGCAAAAACCTTCGGCCAATGATTCAACCACAATCAATGGCTGTTTGCTCCCGCAGAGTCATTAACCATATCGTACAAAAGACTCTTTACTTGCGTTAAAAAGCTCCCTATATCAGCTTTATTGTTATCTATTGAATCAAAAACATTTTTTTGACTATAACGCAAGAAAAACGTCAATTTATTCACTTTTGTATCGATTCTTGTCGTTCCATATGAATCTTGTCACTTTTTCGTGCATATTATTCTGGATGCCTATAAAATCCGCCCGGAACAATACTGAGAACCCCATTCCTTTGAGACTCTATAACAATGAAACTCACACTAAAGCAAAAACTCATAGGAGCCAGTTTGTCTGCGGTAGTCATTATGGCAACCGCCCTCACCTGGCTAGCTGCAAGTCAACTTCTTGACCAAACTCGTAGCGGTATTTACTCGCGCGCAGACAGCTTAGCTGCCGCCGCAACTAAAGGCATCTCGGATTGGATTTCCATCCGTAGCGACATCGCCTCTGCTTTTAATGACTACAGCACCGAAGCCAATGTAGTCCCTTTCCTGCAGCAGGCCCGCAAAGCCGGCGGCTTTGATGATATTTTCCTGGGGACACCCGCCGGCGGCATGTACCGCTCCCACCCAGAACGTAACCGTGCTGACTATGATCCACGTACCCGCCCTTGGTACCGTGATGCCCAAAGCGCAGGCAAACAAATGATCACAACAGCATACCGTGATGCCATTACCAATGCCCTGCTTGTGACCATTGCAGAACCTGTAATGAAAAACGGTACCATGGTAGGTGTTGTCGGCGCAGATGTACTTATCGATAAGCTTATTAAGGATGTGATCAGCCTGGATGTCGGTAAAAACGCCTATGCCATGCTAATCAACAAACAAGATGACAGCTTTCTGGCTCATCCGGATGAATCCCTGCTGCTACAGCCAATCAACCGCTACAGCCAGGATATCAACATGGCGAGCATTGAAGCTGCAGTTCAGGCGAACAGCATTGAAAATGCCACCATCAATGGCGAAGAAAAGCTACTGTATTTCGCTAATGTGCCGGGTACAGAGTGGATCCTGGGCATTGAGATGGATCGCGCTACTGAAGAAGCAAGCCACGCCAGTCTGCTACGCCAGCTGATCACCACATCAGTGCTCATTACCCTAATCGTAGTCAGCGCCGCCGCTTGGCTAGTCGGCTTCCTGTTCCGTGATCTTGGCCGAGTATCACAAGCCCTGGCTGAGATTGCCACCGGCGAAGGCGATCTGACCCAACGCCTGGAGCCTCGCAGTGATGATGAAGTCGGCCTGCTTGCCGACAACTTCAACCGTTTTGTCGGCAACATGCATGGCATGGTCAGCCGTCTGAGCGAAGTCTCTGCCTCTCTGAGCCAGCAATCCCATATCACAGCATCACAAGCTAAAGAACGTAGCACCCGTATCCAGCATCAGCAGGATGAAATCAACATGGTTGCTACCGCTATCAATGAGATGGCAGCGGCTACTCAGGAAATTGCCGGCAATGCTGACAACACAGCTCAGACATCAAGCGAAACGGTAGAAGTTTCCGAGCATGGCGCAACGCAGGTGAGTCAAAGCCAGCAGTCAATCGCCAGCCTGGCAGGCGAAGTTGAAACGGCAACCGGGGTAATTGAAGAACTCAACACCCACGCCCAGAGTATCAACACTATTCTGTCCACGATTCAAGGTATTGCCGAGCAGACGAACCTTCTGGCACTGAACGCTGCAATTGAAGCAGCCCGTGCCGGTGAGCAGGGCCGTGGCTTTGCCGTGGTTGCTGACGAGGTTCGAGTTCTGAGCCAGCGCACCCATGCTTCGACGCAAGAAATCCAGCAGATGATTGAGACCCTGCAGCAAACCACAGGCCGTGCAGTCGGCATTATGGAAGACAGCCGCCGTTTGGCAGAAACCAGTGTCGACGATGCCAACGCTGCCTCTGCCAGCCTGTCGCAAATCAACAGTGCGGTAACGAACATCAGCGATATGGCAACCCAGATTGCCTCTGCCGCAGAAGAACAGTCGTCAGTTACTTCTGAGATCACTCGCAACACCGAAGGGATCCGCGATGTATCTAACGAGCTGGCAGTAGAAGCAGGCGAAGCAGCACAACAAGCTGCCGAGCTATCTAATCTGTCGCACGAACTGCAACAAGAGATCAGTCGCTTCAAGCTATAAGCGCAACTCAACATAATAAAAGCGAGAGTCCCACTCTCGCTTTTTAATTTCCGCACAGAAGCACCTCTCCCACACACAATACTCACCCACCAGAATATTCCCTTACCGTATCATCCATACCTTGAACACCCAAACCTCCCCCTAATCGCACAAAGTACCCCCTTATAGGTCAAAAACACCTCAAACAAACACTTTGTATAACAAAAAGGCATAATATTGCTTCATTTCACAAACACAAATGATAATGTGTCTCAATAACGTTTATTAAGCGCGGTTGAAAAGTTCTCTGTCCTTGTTTACCCATCAGTGAGAGATGCATTTCACGCCGCAGCGTAAAACAGCAAACACAATGAAATTACTTTTAAAACAAAAACTAATCGCAACAAGCCTGTTCACAGTGCTGCTGATGGCTGGCTCACTGACTTGGCTGGCAGCCGACGAGTTACAAAGTCAGACCCGAGATGATATCAACACCCGAGCGAGAACCCTGGCCGCAACCGCAACCAAAAACATCAGTGACTGGATCGCTGTACGCTGTGAAATTATCCATACTCTGCATCACATCACAGACAAGCCTGCTATTAGCTCTTATCTGAAACAGGCCCAAAAGGCAGGCAGCTTCGATGATATTTATGCCGGTTTTCCAACCGGCACTTTCCATCGCGCCGATGAGTCACGCTACATGGCGGGCTATGATCCACGAGTTCGTCCTTGGTATCAGCAAGCTAAGCAAAAAGGCCAACAAATTATTACCTCAGCCTACCGCAGTGTCACTAGCAATGCTTTGATGATCACCATTGCAGAACCTGTCAGCGAAAATGGACAACTCTCCGCAATAATCGGTGGCGACATCCTTATCGAGCAGTTGGTAGAAGATATTGCACACCTGAATGTCGGTAAAAGTGCTCAGGTAATGCTTATCGACAAACAGACTAAATCCTTCCTGGCGCACTCGAAAAAAGCCCTTCAACTACAGCCAGTCACCGGATACAGCAGCATACTGAGTATGCAAAATATCAATGACACCATGCGAAGCCATGAGGTAGAAACCCTTACCATCAATGGAAAAGATAAGTTGCTTTACTTCACCCCTGTTTCTGGAACACAGTGGCTGCTGGCTATTGAAATGGACAAAGCAACCGAAGAAGCCGGCTATCACCACCTGCTGCAAAAGCTGATAATTTCCTCGCTGATCATTACTTTATTTACCGTGATATTAATTTCGGCTTTGGTTAACTTCCTATTCCGGGATTTAGGGCGAGTATCGGCAGCACTTGCAGACATAGCCAATGGCGAAGGAGACCTGACACAGCGCCTGGAGCCAGGCAGCGACGATGAAGTCGGCCAGTTGGCGCACAACTTCAACCGCTTTGTCGGCAATATGCACAGCATGGTGTCACGCCTTCAACAAGTATCAACCGCGATGAACCAGCAATCTGAACTCACGGCAGCACAGGCCGAAGAACGCCGAAATCGTATTCAGCACCAACAGGATGAAATCAACATGGTTGCCTCCGCCATTAACCAAATGGCCTGCGCAACCCAGGAAATTGCTGATAATGCCGATAACACAGCCAAAACAGCTGAACAGAGTGTCACAGTATCAGAACATGGCTCAACCCAGGTGAGCCAGAGCCAGCACTCAATCTCGAAACTGGCAGGAGAAGTTGAAACCGCAACAGGAGTGATCGGCGAGCTCGATATCCATGCCCACAACATCAACACCATTTTATCGACGATTCAAGGCATAGCCGAGCAGACTAACCTGCTGGCACTGAATGCGGCAATCGAAGCCGCCCGCGCAGGAGTTCAGGGCAGAGGCTTTGCCGTCGTTGCTGATGAAGTTCGAATATTGAGCCAGCGTACTCACAGCTCAACGCAAGAAATTCAACAAATGATTGAAAACCTGCAACGTACTACCAACCGGGCTGTAGGTATAATGAATGACAGCCGCCGCCTATCCGATACCAGTGTCGATGACGCCAATTCTGCTGCAGCCAGCCTGGCACAAATCAATAGCGCTGTTACCAACATCAGCGATATGGCAACTCAAATTGCCTCGGCTGCTGAAGAACAATCATCAGTAACAACCGAAATTACCCGCAACACCGAAGGGATCCGCGATGTGTCCAACGAACTGGCCGTCGAAGCCGATGAAGCAGCCAAGCAGGCCTCCGAGCTTTCAAGCCTGTCACATAAGCTGCAACAGGAAATAAACCGCTTCAAGCTGTAATAGACAGTTCCCCTAAACAAAAAGCATCCAAGTATCGGGCTTGGGTGCTTTTTTAAAAACTGAAGCCAGTTAATAACCAGCCAAGAGATTACAAAATCATCGAAAAACCGAGAAAAACGGTGATTTTGATTGCATTTCTTCCGCAACTATTATGAGTTTGAATTTTCAGTCGCCATTAGACTTTTTACTCCAATGCTTTATAAATAATGCAATTATCTCTTAAGCACAAAATCATTGGCTCTTGCTTATCGGCTGTCATTCTCATGGCCACAGCCTTAACCTGGCTTTCTACAAATCAGCTATATAACCTGATCGTCAGTAATGTTTATACACGTACTGAGAGTTTGGCTAACACAGCGACTGATAGTATTTCTGAATGGGTGGCCATTCGCACCCAGATTGTCCACTCAGTCAATAGCAACATCACTCAGACCGACGATATTATTCCTTACCTAAAACAAGCTCTCAAAGCAGCTAACTTTGAAGATGTCTATTTTGGCAAGGCAAATGGTGAAATATATAGCCCTTATCCAGAGCGTATACTGGCAAATTATGACCCGCGCACTCGTTCTTGGTACAAAGACACAGTTAACGCAGGAAAACAGGTTATTACCCCTGTTTATCGGGACAGCACCACCAATGCCTTATTAATTACCATAGCCGAACCCGTCATGAAAAATGGCACCCTGATTGGGGTACTTGGTGCAGACGTACTCATTGATCAGCTAACCGATGACATTATCAGCCTGAGTGTAGGCAAGGGTGCTAAAACCATGCTTTTGAGCGATAGTGGCACCATCCTGGCGCACCCGGACAGCAGCTTAATCCTACAACCTTACAATCGGCTCAGCCCGAAGCTAACCCAGCAACTCATTACTGAATCCACTGCGAAAAAACAAGTTAAACTAATTTCAATTGGTGGTGTGGAGAAAGGCTATTATTTCGCTGAACTTCCAGGTACTAACTGGACATTAGCATTTGAAATGGATAAAGAAACAGAGCTTGCCAGCTATACTAATTTAATCACTACACTTACTGTCACAGCCATAGTCATTGCTTTGCTTGTATTTGCAGCAGTTGCTCTGCTTATCAGCTACCTGTTCCGTGATCTGGGCCGAGTTTCTGACGCCCTGGCTGAAATTGCTACCGGTGAAGGCGATCTGACCCAGCGCCTGGAGCCGCGCAGCGATGATGAAGTCGACCAGCTGGCGCATAACTTCAACCGTTTTGTCGGCAATATGCACGGTATGGTTAGCCGCCTGAGTGAAGTATCGGTATCCCTGAGCCAGCAGTCAGACAGGACTGCCGAACAAGCTGAAGAGCGCAGCACCCGAATCCAGCACCAGCAGGATGAAATCAACATGGTCGCTACCGCAATCAATGAAATGGCGGCAGCAACCCAGGAAATCGCCGGTAATGCCGACAATACAGCCAAAACATCCGGTGAAACCGTTTCTGCAGCCGAACACGGTGCCGACCAGGTTAACCAGAGCCAACAGTCCATCAGCAGCCTGGCTGGTGAAGTCGAAAATGCAACCGGTGTCATTGAAGAACTTAACACTCATGCCCAGAGCATCAACACTATCCTGTCTACCATTCAGGGCATTGCCGAGCAAACTAACCTGCTGGCACTGAATGCTGCAATTGAAGCCGCCCGTGCCGGTGAGCAGGGTCGTGGCTTTGCCGTGGTTGCTGACGAGGTTCGTGTTCTGAGCCAGCGCACCCACGCCTCGACTCAGGAAATCCAGCAGATGATTGAAACGCTGCAGCAAACAACCGGTCGTGCCGTCGGCATTATGGAAGACAGCCGCCGCCTGGCTGAAACCAGCGTTGATGATGCTAACGCCGCTTCTGCCAGCCTGTCGCAGATCAACACAGCGGTAACTGGCATCAGCGATATGGCAACCCAGATTGCCTCAGCGGCAGAAGAACAGTCATCTGTAACATCTGAAATCACCCGCAACACCGAGGGGATCCGCGATGTTTCCAACGAGCTGGCAGTAGAAGCAGGTGAAGCCGCCCAGCAAGCTGCTGAGTTATCTAATTTGTCGCACGAGCTACAGCAGGAAATCAACCGCTTCAAGCTATAAGAAACTGTAGCTTCAAAGTTAATATGAACGAAAATGCGAGGGTCCATGGCTCTCGCTTTTTTCATTGATAATTCCCACCCAGCACAACTACGTGAGTTGTTGACGGTTTAAGCTTTAACAGCCGCGGTCGCCTCTTCCCTATATAAGAAATTGAAATGTCGTGATAAAAAATTGAAATGTCGTGATAAGAAATTGGAATGTCGTAATTTCCTTACACTTCATAAAACCAATCAAAACAAAAACATCTATTCCAGACTCTACAAATCGCATGCCCGGGGGGCAGCAACTTGATAACAATGAAACTATCGTTAAAACAAAAAATAACAGGCGCCAGCCTTTCGGCTGTAGCTGTTATGGCTACAGTCCTGACCTGGCTGGCAACAACTCAACTTTATGATCTGACACGCACCGGCGTTCAGACCCGCGTGGAGAGCCTGGCTCAGACTACCACAGACGGCATTGCAGACTGGGTTGCGATTCGTACCCAAATAGCCCATACCGCAACAGATTACGCAACAAACGAAAACATTATTTCTTACCTGCAACAGGCACAAAAAGCAGGAGATTTTGATGATGTGATCCTTGGTACCGTCAATGGTGAAATGTTCCGTGCCCGTCAGGAAAGAAACCGCGCCGGATACGACCCACGGGTGCGTCCCTGGTACAAGCTTGCTGTCAGCGCTGGCAAACAGGCTATTTCACCAGTTTACCTTGGCAGTAGCACCAAAACGCTGAGAATTTCCATCTCAGAGCCTGTCTATCAGAACAACCAACTGGTAGGTGTACTTGCAGCCGAAGTACTGATCGATCAGCTGATCAACGATGTCATTAACCTCAATGTCGGTATCAATGCTCAGGCAATGCTGCTCAGCCGTAACGGCTCTGTTCTCGCTCACACTGATAAGAACCTTATCCTTCACCCCTTCAGTCGTATTAGTCAGGAACTGACACTCCAACGTATCCTGCAAGCCAGTGCCGAGCATTCGATGGAGATAATTTCAGTTAACGGCAAAGATAAAGTCTTCTACTTCTCTGAAATTCAGGGAACAGACTGGATACTGGCATTCGAAGCTGACAAGGAAACGGAACTGAGCAGTTACAATGACTTATTTAACAAGCTCATTCTTATCGCCATCGCAATTACGCTGTGTATGATTGCACTTGTTGCCTCTCTGGTTAACTACCTGTTCCGCGATCTCAGCCGTGTATCTGACGCCTTAGCTGAAATTGCTACCGGAGAAGGCGATCTGACCCAACGCCTGGAACCGCGCAGCGATGATGAAGTCGGCCAGCTGGCGCATAACTTCAACCGGTTCGTAAGTAACATGCATTCTATGGTTTCTCGCCTGAGCAAAGTATCCGTTTCTTTGAACCAGCAGTCGGAACTGACAGCATCACAGGCCGAGGAACGCAGCACCCGAATCCAGCACCAGCAGGATGAAATCAACATGGTCGCTACCGCAATCAATGAAATGGCGGCAGCAACCCAGGAAATCGCCGGTAATGCAGACAATACAGCTAAAACATCCGGTGAAACCGTTTCTGCTGCCGAACACGGTGCCGACCAGGTTAACCAGAGCCAACAGTCCATCAGCAGCCTGGCAGGTGAAGTCGAAACGGCAACGGGTGTCATTGAAGAACTTAACACTCATGCCCAGAGCATCAACACTATCCTGTCTACAATTCAAGGCATTGCCGAGCAAACTAACCTGCTGGCGCTGAATGCTGCAATTGAAGCTGCCCGTGCCGGTGAACAAGGTCGTGGCTTTGCCGTGGTTGCTGACGAGGTTCGCGTTCTGAGCCAGCGCACCCACGCCTCGACTAAGGAAATCCAGCAGATGATTGAAACGCTGCAGCAAACAACCGGTCGTGCCGTCGGCATTATGGAAGACAGCCGCCGCCTTGCTGAAACCAGCGTAGATGATGCTAACGCCGCATCTGTCAGCCTGTCGCAGATCAACACAGCAGTAACTGGCATCAGCGATATGGCAACCCAAATCGCCTCAGCGGCAGAAGAACAGTCATCGGTTACATCTGAAATCACCCGCAACACCGAGGGGATCCGCGATGTTTCCAACGAGCTGGCAGTAGAAGCTGGTGAAGCCGCCCAACAAGCCGCCGAGCTATCTAATCTGTCGCACGAGCTACAGCAGGAAATCAGCCGCTTCAAGCTGTAAGAAACTGTAGCTTCAAAGTTAATAAGAACGAAAAAGCGAGGGTTCATGGCCCTCGCTTTTTTTACCCTCTTCACTCAGAAAATTATTCACCCTCACCAAAATCCAAGTCAGCGCATGATGCACCATCATTATTTTCTATATAACTACCACAAGACATAACCCACCCAATGCACCTTGCGAATATGCAATATCCCACAAAGACATAAATTTACAATAAAAACGAGATAATCATCACGTTTTAGTATAAATAAATGAGGATTTATATAAGATCGGACCAGTGAAAGATTTCAATCTTCGTTTCCAGAGACTCATCATGCAATTATCACTAAAACAAAAAATCATTGGTTCCTGTTTATCTGCAGTAGTTATTATGGCCTCTATACTGACTTGGCTTGCAGCAAACCAGTTATCCAACACCACTCAAAATGGTATTTATAACCGAGTCGAAAGCCTGTCCAAAGCTTCCTCCACCAGCATTTCAGACTGGATTACAATCCGCTCCCAAATCGCCAAAGCCGCTGGTCACTACACGCAGCAAGACGAATTTGTCTCTTACCTGCAACAGGCCCGCAAAGCAGCAGGGTTTGATGATATCTACTTCGGTACACCAAGCGGTGAGATGATCCGTTCACGCCCTGAGCGTAATCAAGCGGGATACGACCCTCGAATCCGCCCTTGGTATAAAGAAGCAGTGAAGGAGGGCAAACAAATAATTTCCCCGGCATACATTGGCGCCTCAACTAACGCCCTGCAGGTTACTATTGCGGACCCCGTTTACCATAACGGAAAGCTCCTAGGTGTTATGGGAGCCACTGTCATGGTCGAGCAGCTAATCGATGATGTGATCAGCCTAAATGTGGGTGATAATGCCCATGCGATGTTACTAAGCAATAACGGGACTATCCTGGCGCACCCAGATAGCCGTTTGATCTTAGAACCTTATAACCAATTAAGCCCAGAGCTGACCGTCCCTCGCATTCGCGAAGCACTCAAAAACAATGCAATGGTAGCGGTGACGATCAAAGGCGTGGAAAAACTGTTCTATTTTGCCGATATACCGGGATCTGACTGGGCGCTGGGTATCGAGCTTGATAAGGCCACAGAAATGGCTGGGCACACTTCCCTGTTGCGTGATCTAATCACCACATCGGCCATTATTACTCTGATTGTCGTGGCAGCAGCTTCCGCACTGGTCAATTTCCTGTTCCGCGACCTTACCCGCGTCTCTGATGCTCTGGCTGAAATTGCGACTGGTGAAGGCGACTTAACCCAGCGACTAAAACCACGAAATGAGGATGAAGTCGGCCAGCTGGCTCACAACTTCAACCGGTTCGTAGGTAACATGCATTCTATGGTTTCTCGCCTGAGCAAAGTATCCGTTTCCTTGAACCAGCAGTCGGAACTGACAGCATCACAGGCAGAGGAACGCAGTGCGCGTATTCAACACCAACAACAAGAAGTCAATATGGTTGCAGCTGCGATCAATGAAATGGCCGCAGCAACCCAGGAAATCGCTGGCAACGCCGACAATACGGCCAAAACATCCAGTGAAACGGTTTCCGCTGCCGAACACGGTGCCAACCAAGTTAACCAGAGCCAGCAGTCCATCCGCAGCCTGGCCGGGGAAGTCGAAACGGCAACCTGTGTTATTGAAGAACTGAACACACATGCCCAGAGCATTAACACGATTCTATCTACCATTCAGGGTATTGCCGACCAGACTAACCTGCTGGCACTGAATGCCGCGATTGAAGCCGCCCGAGCAGGAGAGCAAGGCCGTGGTTTCGCCGTGGTTGCTGATGAGGTTCGCGTTCTGAGCCAGCGTACTCATGCTTCAACACAAGAAATCCAGCAGATGATTGAAACACTGCAGCAAACAACCGGTCGTGCCGTCGGCATTATGGAAGACAGCCGCCGCCTGGCTGAAACCAGTGTTGACGATGCTAACGCAGCATCTGCCAGCCTGTCGCAAATCAACAGTGCCGTCACCAATATCAGTGATATGGCAACCCAGATTGCCTCTGCGGCAGAAGAGCAGTCATCAGTCACGTCTGAGATCACTCGTAGCACCGAGGGGATCCGTGATGTATCCAACGACCTGGCAGTAGAGGCTGACGAAGCAGCAAAGCAAGCTGCCGATCTGTCGAACCTATCTCATGAACTGCAGCAAGAAATCAGCCGCTTCAAGCTGTAAGAAACAGTTGCTTCAAGGTTCTGTCTAGTCCTAAAAAAAGGCTCGCCGTTCGGCAAGCCTTTTTTTATTTCTTATGTATTAACGTAAGTGGATTAGATCAAACTAAACACAATCGCAGAGACCGCCAACAGCCCCGTTACCAGTATGAAATAGGTACTGAATTTACCGCGATATTCTTTCATGGCATCGACCTTGTATACCGCCAGCATTGGCATAATAAACAGGATCATCGCAATCACCGGGCCAGACAGTGCTTCCATCATACCCAGAATGCTCGGGTTCATCACCGCAGCAAACCAGATAGCGAAGAACATAAACGCAATACCCAGCTTGTCCAACTTAGCTGGCGCCAGCTTAACCTGCTTTTGCAACATACCGTTCAGGCTCTCTCTTGCGCCCATGAAGTGGCCAAGGAACGAAGATGAAATGGCAATAAACGCGATTAATGGGCCAAGTGTCACAATGAACGAGCTATCATGGACATTAGCTAAGTAAGACAGCACCGATACATTTTGCGCTTTTGCTTCCAGCAACTGCTCAGGACTAAGGCTCAGTACACACGAGAAAACAAAAAACAGCACGAAAGAGATCAACATCACTGAAGTACGCTTCAGAATAAGCTCTGATTTTTCTCCGGCCTCATCACCGTAATGACGACGCTGTGCATTAGCAAAACTGGAAATTGCAGCCGCATGGCTAAAGGCAAATACAGTTACCGGTATCGCAAGCCATAACGTAATCGAAAAACTACCTGCTTCCGGCAACACAGAAAGGTCAGGCATATGCCAGTTCGGGATCAAATAGAAAGACAAACCAGCCAGGATCGCCGCCAGCGGGTAAACAATCACCTCAAAGGCTTTAAGCATCACCTTTTCGCCCGCCATCATGATTGCAATCATCGCAAACACAAGCACACCAGATAGCATGATCCGAGGCGGTGAAGCCATACCCAGTTGGTTGACAATAAAGCTGTCTACAGTGTTAGTCAGGCCCACACCATAAATAAGCAGGATCGGGAAAATAGACAAGAAATACAGCAGGGAAATCAGGCGTCCTGCACTAGCACCAAAATGTTCTTCCACCACATCGGTGAAATCAGCGCTCGGCTTAGATGAAGACAAAACAAAACGCGCCAGACCACGGTGGGCAAGAAATGTCATAGGGCCTGCCAATACCGTCATGATCACCAGAGACCAAAAACCTCCAACGCCAATATTGATCGGCAAAAATAAAATACCGGCACCAACAGCTGTACCGAATAAACTTAGCATCCAGCTAGTATCGTGTTTACTCCAGCGAGAAACTGTCTCCCCTGTATTACTAAGAGGTATATCTTGAGATAATGACACGCAACACCCTATATCTACGAAATTTTACTCGGTGTTGAGTATACAGATGCAGAATTAAATACTCACAAAGAGACCGACAAACATCTCGCTTTGATTTCGCATGACAAATAGGCATATAACCCAGCATTGATGGATTGAATAATAAATATCACCAATAAAATGGCCTAAAGTAGATTGATTCACTAAATTTTCGCGAATTTCATTTTTTTTTATTTTCAAAGTATCGTATAAAAAAACAACAGCCCAGCAGGTTTCCCTGCTGGGCTGTTCATTTTTCCGATTAAATTCGGTTATTTGATTTCAATCGGCTCAAAACCTTTGATCAGATCATCAATCTGTTTGATCTGAGCCAGGAATGGTTCAAGCTTATCCAGCGGGAAGGCTGATGGGCCGTCACAACGCGCCTGATCCGGCGTTGGGTGAGCTTCCATAAACAGACCAGCAATGCCTGTTGCGATACCAGAGCGAGCCAAATCCACTGTCTGTTCACGACGGCCACCAGATGCCGCACCTTGTGGATCACGGCACTGCAATGCGTGCGTCACATCAAAGATGATCGGGCTACCCTTTGATGCCTTCTTCATTACATCAAAGCCCAGCATATCTACAACCAGGTTGTCGTAACCATGCAGCACACCACGCTCACAAAGGATCACGTTCTCATTGCCACATTCAGCGAATTTCTCAACAATGTTACCCACCTGACCCGGGCTCATAAACTGAGGTTTCTTAACGTTGATCACGGCACCCGTTTTCGCCATTGTTTCAACCAAATCAGTCTGGCGAGCCAGGAACGCCGGTAGCTGGATAACATCCACTACGTCGGCTACAGGCTGTGCTTGGTACTGCTCGTGAATATCCGTAATGATCTTCACACCAAAAGTATCTTTCAGTTCCTGGAAGATCTTCAGGCCTTCTTCCATGCCCGGACCACGGTATGAATGAACTGAAGAGCGGTTTGCTTTATCGAACGACGCCTTAAATACATAAGGAATACCAAGCTTGTCAGTCACTTCAACATACTTCTCACAGATCTGCATAGCCAAATCACGAGATTCCAGTACGTTCATGCCGCCAAACAAGACAAACGGCTTGTCATTGGCAACATCAATATCACCAACTCGAACAACTTTTTGTTCCATCATATCTTCTCTTCTCATTCTGTAAGTTGACGCAATAGCAAAACCTTATGCTATTGCCTCTGAATGCATCACCAGCAATCAGTGTAGGATCAAAGGCTCTTCGTAAAGTGCCTCAACCTGCAATTTCAGTAGCTCTGCAGCCGGATCTTCCGGGCATTGCTCAATAAAATACTCATAGTCCATTGCCGCCACATGGCTACATTCGAGCTGCTGATAAATATAGCCGCGATCACGGATTTCATGCGGATCATCAGGGCGAAATTCCAGCACCATGTCACTGCAGCGCAGTGCATCGACATAATGCTCCTCCCGCAGCAAAGCACTCTTCATCACTGTTAGCCAGCGAGTCAGGATATCGCTGTTTTCCGCTGTATCCAGATCTGCCGATTGCAATTTGATAAACGGCCCACGGTGTCCTTTCAGCCACGCACTCATTGTACGCTTACTCAGGAATTCACCGTCAAACGGATTAATGTACTGCTGCTCACCATCATACCAATCAATCTTAAGGATAAACTGGGTTGGGAAACCGACGCTACTAACCGGCAGGTCAAGATGACGGGCAAGATACAAAAAAATCGCACCAAGGCTCACCGGTATCCCTTTCTTACGTTCCAGTACTTTGTCCAGAAACACATTTTCAGAAGAAAAGTACTGCTGATGGTCACCGTGGAATCCCCACTCCCGGTAGAACAAACGGATCAAACCTTCCAGGCGCAAGTGTGGATTAAGCTCATCCATCAATACCTGCTCAGCCTCCTGAGCCAGTTTTCTCAGCTGGAGCCGAACCCAACCTGCAGGAAAGGCCGGATCAACCGCCGCTGTCATTTCCAGCGCACCTTCCACCAACGGCATTTGTTCTAGCTCTTCATCAGTAAAACGCAACATGATTACCCCAGGAATGATGATTTAGTCATAGCTATGTTTGCGGCTGCCATTACCCACCCCAGCGAGCCTAAAAAAGTAAAGGTTTTAAACACCTTATTTTTTCCGTACTTCAGGGTGAAAAAGCCTAGAGCAATGTAAGCCAGTACACAGCTCAGCTTCTGAGTCATCCAGTTAGCGGACTCGGTAAAAGGAATAAAGCCTGTGATAAAAATCAACGCGACACCAGTAAGTAATAAAATGGTATCAACCACATGTGGTGTCACTTTAAAAAACTTTTTTTCTGTCAGCGATGAGTCTGCCATCATAAGGCCATAACGGATCACAAACATAATAACACTCAGGGCAATTGCCACCATGTGAAGGTGCTTAAACGCAGCGTACATATAAAGCTCTCTCTCTATCCTTGCCAGCAGCCCATGGTTACCCGATCAAGGCCGGCATAATCCTGTGCTGTTGAGACCTGGCTATATCCCAGTTCCAGTAAAATATTTCGTACCGCTTCCCCCTGCTCAAAACCATGTTCCATCAGCAGCCAGCCGCCAAGTTGCAGAAACTGACGGCCTTCGTCACTGATAATACGAATATCAGACAAACCGTTTTCTTCAGCTACCAAGGCGCTTTTCGGCTCAAAACGGACATCACCCTGATCAAGGTGGGGGTCGGTTTTATCTATATAGGGGGGGTTACTGACGATAACAGCAAAACGATCGTCGGCAGTTAAAGGGCTATACCAGCTTCCTGACAGAAAGCGGGTATTGGTAATTTGTAAATTCTGACTGTTATTCTGTGCCAACTGTGCTGCTTCGGGACGCAGGTCGATACCGGTAACTTGTAGGTCAGGACGTTCCGAAGCAATTGCCAGGGCAATCGCGCCAGTACCAGTCCCTAAATCCAGCACTGAGCAAGACTCAGCCGGTATTTTCTCTAACGCCAGTTCGACAAGTCGTTCAGTATCCGGTCGCGGGATCAATGTGTGTGGCGCCACTTTAAGTGGCAGCGACCAAAATTCACGTTCACCGACAATATAAGCTACCGGCTCACCCACCATGCGGCGCTGCAACACAGCCTCAAATGCCGCCATCTGAACACTGTCGAGTGTTTTTTCCGGCCAGGTTAGCAAATAGCTTCGAGGCTTATCCAGCACATGGCACAGCAATACCGCAGCATCTAGCTGCGGGCTCTCTGAGCCCGCATCTGCCAGCTGTTGCGCCGTCTGCCTCAACAGCGCTTCAATGCTTAGCGACATTAGTTTTGTTCAGCCATCGCAGCCAACTGATCAGCCTGGTGCTCCTGCAGTACCGGCTGGATCAGGGTATCCATATCGCCTTCCATCACTTCGTTCAGACGGTAGATAGTCAGGTTAATACGGTGATCAGATACGCGGCCCTGTGGGTAGTTATAGGTACGGATTCGGTCCGAACGATCGCCTGAACCCAGTAGGTTACGACGGGTGCTCGCTTCCTCGGCATGGCGCTTTTCTTCTTCAGCCTGAATAATACGCGCAGCTAGCACTGACATCGCTTTGGCTTTGTTCTTGTGCTGCGAACGCTCGTCCTGACACTCCACCACAATACCGGTCGGCAAGTGAGTAATACGAATCGCTGAATCCGTGGTGTTAACGTGCTGACCACCCGCGCCTGATGCACGGAAAGTATCAATTTTCAGATCGCCTGCATTAATTTCAGGAATTTCCGCTTCTGGCACTTCAGGCAATACAGCTACAGTACATGCTGATGTATGCACTCGACCCTGAGATTCTGTTGCCGGAACACGCTGAACACGGTGACCGCCAGATTCAAACTTCAGTGTGCCGTACACACCTTCGCCGTTGACCTTTGCAATCATCTCTTTGTAGCCGCCATGCTCGGCATCGTTGGCACTCATCACTTCAACACGCCAACCACGGCTTTCCGCATACTTACTGTACATACGGAACAAGTCACCGGCAAAGATACCCGCTTCGTCACCACCAGCACCGGCACGGATTTCGATAAAGCAGTTACGCTCGTCATTCGGGTCTTTAGGAATCAGCAGAACTTGCAGCTCATCTTCCAGGCGGATAATTTCAGCCTTGGCTTCCTTCACTTCTTCCTGCGCCATTTCACGCATTTCAGGATCATCTTCTTTGGCCATTTCCTCAGCAGTTTCAAGATCTTCTTTGGCTTGCTGATATGCTTGGAAACACTTAGTCACTTCTTCAAGCTGTGAATACTCGCGGGAAAGCGCACGGAATTTATTCTGATCGCCAATCACATCCGGATCGCCAAGCAGGTACTGTACTTCTTCGTAACGCTCAACCAGCGTTTCTAATTTCACTAAAATAGAAGGTTTCATAATCGACTTAAATATTTGTTCCGGTCATGGCAGCGCTCAGGCGCAGCCTCATATTAATTCTTTACGGACTCCAGGCCCAGAGTTTCGCGTATCACAGCCAGTTTTTCCGGCTCACCGTTATGGGCAGCCTGCTGCATCGCCCGGGTCGGTGCATGGATAAGTTTATTGGTCAGCTTATTGCTTAGCTCTGCCAGTACTTTCTCCGGCTCACTGCCATTGGCAATCGCCTGAAGGCTCCGGTTAAGCAACTCAGCTTTAATATCTTCGGCATAGCAGCGGTACTGACGGATACTATCGACCGCCTCAAGGGAGCGGAGCCAACTCATAAAGGCCGCACTCTCTTCACTGACTATCGCTTCGGCCTGGATCGCAGCAACTTTGCGCTGCTCACGATTTTTTTCCACGATGCTATGCAGATCGTCAACAGTATACAGGTAAGCATCGTTTAACTCGCCAACTTCCTGCTCAATATCCCTAGGGACGGCAATATCAACCAGCAGCATCGGCTGGTAACGTCGAGCCTTAAGCCCTTTTTCAACCATTCCCTTGCCAACGATTGGCAACGGGCTGGCTGTCGAGCTAATAACAATATCGGCACGGTGAATATAGTCTGGAATATCTGGTAAACCGATCACTTCCGCACCGAATTCTGCCGCTAAACCTGCCGCCCGCTCTTTAGTACGGTTCGCGACAATCAGCTTATTACACCCTTGTTCAACTAAGTGACGAGCAACCAGCTCGATAGTTTCACCTGCGCCAACCAATAAAACGGTAGCATCTGACAGGGATTCGAAAATTTGCTTGGCAAGCGAGCAAGCTGCAAACGCAACCGAAACGGCATTGCCACCGATATCTGTTTCGGTGCGCACCCGTTTGGCCACAGTAAACGATTTGTGAAATAGCTTCTCCAGCATACCATGAACCGCATCGTGCTCACGGGAGTCGGAATAGGACTGCTTGACCTGGCCCAATATCTGAGGTTCACCGAGTACCAGGGAATCTAACCCGCAAGCCACGCGCATCAGATGACGCACAGCCGCCTGCTCTTCATGGAAATAAAGACTTGGCATTAACTCTTCGGCGGTGAGTTGATGAAATTGGGTCAACCAGTCAATGAGGATCCCCGGCCCGCTCTGTGTCACATCGCAGTAAAGCTCTGTTCGGTTGCAAGTCGAGACGATAACGCCACTATTAACTTCCGGGTGGGCTTCTAACTGCTGCAATGCCTTTGTCAGCTTTTCCGGTGGAAATGCAACACGTTCGCGCAATTCAACCGAAGCTGTTTTATGATTTATTCCTAATGCAAGCAATGTCATGGAGACGGTGTACCAACTTCGCCGGTGAAAAAGATCCAGGGCGGGATTTTACTTGATGACCCACCGTAATTAAAGAAACTAACGCAATCAATGTGGCATTACTGACTAAATGAGGCTCTGTTGTACTTCTGTGTTGCTACGTTATTCAAGCGAGCAACCTATAGTCTATAGGAAGGCTCTCTTTAGCCT
>NZ_CANMZV010000038.1 GCF_947502415.1 uncultured Photobacterium sp.
AAGATAACAAAATAGAAGGTTGAGGCAGGAGAGTAATATTTCAATAATGGTTGTCGCACTTAGTATATGAATTCGGCATTATTTTCACCTTGGTCTCCCATACCCTGAGAAATCAAATATATTGGGTATATCTCTATTACATCTACAACAAAATCCAATAGATATATACTCAAAAAGGCAGCCCGAGGGCTGCCCTTCACATAAACTGGCTTAGAACCAGATTTCAGTGTGAACACCAACAACAACCTCGTCGTCGCCGTTCTTAATATCGATGATTTTTGCACTAGCCTCATCGTCAGCCTTGATGTAGCTTACGTAAGGTTTGATTTGAGGACGGCCGAAGTAGTCAGCATTCACAGTAAACGCAGATGCTAGTTCTAAGTTAATGATGTCACTTTCAACTGCATCGCCACTACGGCCACCAAAGTAACCTTCTTTACCTTCTTCATGACCATATGAAGCCGTCATTTCAATACGTAGGTTATCGTTTACTTTATAAGAAGGTCGAACAGCAGCAATGTAGCGCTTCAGGTCATCAGCACCAAACAGTTGATCTAACGCTGCAAAGTAAGTCAGCTCAGAACCCATTTGCCAGTTATCTGAAATATTTAGTACACCGTATGATGTTAAGAAAATTGACTGTGCATCATCGTTACCACCAGACCAGCCACCAAAGTTTACGCCTCGGTTCTGTGCAACACCTTCACCATAAGCAATCGCTGTTTGAGTCCAACCGTCTAGACCATAGTAGTCACGGTTATATGTAATTGCAGCACCAAAACCGCTGTCAGAACTTGAGTCTTGATTAGCCTGAGACATTACTTTCAGGTCAAAATCAAAGCTACCACCAAGCGCCTTAACGCCATAATAGTAAAAATCTAATGACGTTAGTGTATTGCGATCAGTCTTCACGCCACCATTAATATCATCATTTTTATCAGCCGTGACAACAGCGATACCTGTAGTATTACCCGCTAGTTTTGTCTGAATACCCGCACCGACACCTGAAGACTGTTTCCAAAACTCACCAGATAGCAAGCCTGATGCACGATTGAAGTAACGCTGACCACCCCAGATAGAAGTATCTTCACCTAGGAATGAGATACCACCGATTTCAACGAACGTTTCTTTAACTTCAAACTGTGCTTTAGTGTTGTCTTTCTGACTACCTTCTGATGTATAAGCAAACGAGTTACCGTTACCGTACTCAGAGCGTACAACGAAGTCAGACCAAACACCGTTTTGATGTTCTGTGTGCTTCTTGACAGTAAATTCTACCTGGTTAGTACTTTTACCGTGCGTACCAGCAGTTTTGTAGTCTGGCTTACCGTATTCAGTATCTACAGTTTCACCTTCAACCATACGGTAATTCATAGAACCGTAACCGTGTACTTCCCAGCCATCTGTAACAACATCAGTTGCGGACTCTGCCGCTACGTTGGCAGAAGCAAGCGCGGTAAGTAATGCCGCTGCTACAGGTACTAACTTGTGTTTCATAGGAATGTCCCTTCTAATTATTGTCACGGTTGCTATTGCTATCTGGGCAACCTTTTCGGGACTCATATTCAGCTTTCATACAGCCTTGCACATCATCCTAATACTGGGGGGAGTAGGGAGGATTAGAGGGGCGTAGTTATTGGGGATGAGAAAGGTTTCGTGACTCGCCTCACGAAGATCAGGCGTAATCCCGTAATAAAAGAACAAAATACAATTTAAAAATAAGACTTCAGTCACTTATTTCTGTTAATCACGAAACAATCAGTAACTCAATTATCTTTACTTTTTTATCAAAAAAAAACATTCCTTGACTGACAAAATTTTCTCGATTTAATAACGGGTATAAATAGGTAAAAAAAGAAAAGAGAAGTACGAAATGTTCGCTAAATTAGCTCAGCCATTTCCTTTAGGGGCTACATTGTGTGATCAAGGCTGTAATTTTTCAATTCACAGCCCCGACAACCGAGATATTAAATTAGTTCTGTTTGACAATGATAATAAGAAGACAATCGTTGAGTTAGACAACCATCACATGGGATTAAGATATACATTTGTACCTGGAATCAAAAAAGGTCAGCTTTATGGTTATAAATTAAAAGATAAAAATGAAGAAAGGCTAATACTCGACCCTTATGCTCAGGCACTAAATAAAACCCCTTTTTATATCTCGCCATTTAGCGCAGATAAAAGCTGGGAATTCGCAAAATCTGTCGTTACAGATCATATATTTGACTGGCAGGATACAACTACCCCGCAAATTCCTTACGAAGAAACCATTCTGTTCGAAACCCATGTCAAAGGCTTTACTAAACTTCATCCGCACATGGATGAACAATATAAAGGCACTTATCTGGGCTTATGTCAGCCAAAGGTTATCAACTACTTAAAACAACAAGGAGTCACTACCCTCCAACTACTCCCCGTTACTAGCTGCATGTCAGAACCACACTTGCTAAAGATGGATAAAGTCAATTTCTGGGGATATAACAGCCTGTGCTTCATGGCACCTGAACCGCGCTACGCGATTCAGGATGCAGTCACCGAAATGAAAACCATGGTCAGGGAGCTGCACAAACACGATATCGAAGTCATCCTCGATATTGTTTTCAACCATACGGCAGAAGGTGGTGAAGGCGGACCGAAATTCCATTTCAAATGCCTCGATAAAAATTACTACCTCCAAAGCATAGACAAAAACCTGCTGAACTATACCGGTTGTGGAAACACCCTGGACCTCACCTACCAGCCGAGCCTGAACATGGTATTGGATACACTGCGACACTGGGTTACCCACTACCATATTGATGGCTTCCGGTTTGATTTAGCCGCGACACTTGGCCGTAATCGACACCAATTCGATACTCATAGCGCCTTCTTCAAGGCGATAGCTCAAGACCCAATCCTGAAAAAAATTAAACTAATCGCCGAACCTTGGGATGTCGGCCCTAATGGCTACCAGCTCGGTCACTTCCCGCGAGGCTGGAACGAATGCAACGACAAGTTCCGCGATACGGTTAAAAGTTATTGGCTATGCAACCAAAATGATGTCAAAGAATTTGCAACCCGCCTGATGGGCTCCCGTGATTTATTCAGCGCCGGCGGCTGGCCAGATAAGCTGCCGGTAAACTTTATCTCCTATCACGATGGTTTCACATTGCAAGACCTTGTTTCATATAACAATAAACATAACCATGCCAACGGAGAGAACAACCGGGACGGCCATGGCGATAATCGCTCATACAACCACGGAGTGGAAGGCGAAACCGAAAAAATGGCGGTTGTCTACAAACGAGAACGTCAGAAGCGTAACCTGATGGCAACCCTGCTGTTTAGCTTCGGAATTCCTCACATTCTGGCTGTCGATAGCTTGTCGCATACTCAGGGAGGCAATAATAACGCCTACTGCCAGGATAACGAGATTAGTTGGGCTGACTGGGAAATGTCACAAGGCGACGAGCTTTTCGAAAGCTGGCTAGGACAAATGATAGCAGCCAGAAAAGAAATCATGGCTCCGTTCATTCGTGCTTTCAGCGGGCATGAACGCGGACACCACCGGATCCACTGGCAGCGCTCAAATGGTAAGATGATGACAGCCGAAGACTGGCAGGGACTGGAGGCTTTCGCCGTTTATCTGGGCTTGTATAAGCATGGCAAAGAACTGATGTTCATTATCAACCATTCAAACATTCCTACTCGTTACCGCCTTCCTGAAGGTAGCAAGTGGTCTGTAATCTGCGATACTTCCGAGCGCTATCTCAGCTCTCGTCAGATTCAAAGCACATACATGCAAGCTGCGAAATCACTAACCATCCTGTTCCGAGAATAAACCGAAACATACAAGAACCCCAAGCCCGGCAATAACTCATGCCGGGCTTTATTATATGGCTAAACCAACACTATTTTGCTATTAGTATCAGTTCATCAGCGTTGACATTTTCTGGCAACAAAAGATAATTGAAATTTCCATTATGTTGATTATTAAATTAATAACCGACTAGATAATCTTTATTGAATAGAACGGCAACCTACCTTTCATCATCTCACCGATAATATTCAATAAAACCAGAACCACCAAGTTTATTAAACACTTTTCTGTTATTACGAAGAATATGAACATTATCAGTATTTATAAGCTTAAATGCTTCCCAGTTTAAAAATATCCCAACCAGGTATAAATTCTCACTCTGATGTGAAACCGTAAACAAAATATCATTATCAATATAGCGATAGTGCAGCATTAACGTGTGCCTCAGCAGCAAAAAAGCTCTACCCAATACCTATTGGATAGAGCCAAACTATAAACTGAAATTACAGTAGATTATTAATTTTTCGGTTCAATTAAGCTGGTAATAACACCGCAAAAGACTCAAAAGGTTTAAGGGTTAACTGTTCACCTAGCTGCCGGTGGTGATCATAGTTATAAATAATGCACTCTGCATTATCGGTTCGCAATGTTTCTGGCATCGTCAGAGTTACCGCTTCCGCAGTAAAATTATTCAGTACAAATAAACGATGCTTCTCGTCAGAACGAATATAAGCAAATACCTGTTCATGATTTTCAAAGACAGGCTGGAAGGCACCACTAACAATCACAGGCAATGACTTACGTAACTGAATCAACTTCTGGTAATGATAGAAAATGGAATGCTGATCAACCAAAGCTGACTCTACATTGATTTCCGGATAGTTCGGATTTACCTGCAACCAAGGCTGATACGTCGAGAAACCGGCATGCTCGGTATTATCCCAGTGCATTGGTGTACGGGCATTATCTCGACTGTTTTCATGTACCGCCGCCAACATCGTTTCAGGCGCAACACCATTATCCGTCCGTTCCTTGTAGAAGTTCAGAGTTTCAATATCGCGATAATCATCAATACTACCGAATGCAACGTTAGTCATCCCGATCTCTTCACCCTGATAGACATATGGCGTTCCTTTCATCATATGCAGGGTTGTAGCCAACATCTTGGCTGATTCTACACGGTACTGCCCTTCATCGCCGTACTTCGATACGACACGCGGCAGATCATGGTTATTCCAGAACAATGAGTTCCAACCCTCTTGCTCAAGTTCGACCTGCCACTTCGTCAGCACCTTCTTGAAGGCAGGCAGATCAAGTGGGATAGGATTCCATTTATCACCATGTTCCCAAATCAGAGTAATGTGCTCAAACTGGAATACCATTGAGAATTCTTCACGATCAGGATTACTGTATAACTTAGCAAGTTCTGGCGTAGCTCCCCAGGTTTCACCTACTGTCAGCAAATCTTTATCACCAAATGTCGCGTGATTCATTTCCTGCAATAGTGGGTGTAATCTCGGCCCATTCCCTGTAATACGCTTATCGATTTCCTTTCCAATCAGATCAATTACATCAAGACGGAAGCCACCGATCCCCTGTTCAATCCACCAGTTCATCATTTTATGGACTTCCTGCTGAACCTTCGGATTCTCCCAGTTTAGATCAGGCTGCTTCTTCGAAAACAGGTGGAAATAGTACTCTCCAGTCTGCTCATCAAACTGCCAGGCACTTCCACCAAAAATTGATCCTTGATCATCCGGAGCCGAGCCATCGTCATTAGGCTTACGCCAGATATAGTAATCACGGTACGGATTATCTTTCGACTTACGCGCTTCTTGGAACCAAAAATGTTCATCCGAGGTATGGTTAACAACCAAATCCATAATGATACGAATATCACGTTTCTTTGCCTCAGCAAGCAACTGCTGCATATCTTCCATCGAGCCAAATTCCGGGGCGATGTCCTGATAATCAGAAATATCGTAACCATTATCATCCATTGGCGAGCGGTAAACAGGAGATAACCAAATTACATTTACACCCAGTTTTTCCAGGTAATCCAGCTTACTGATAATACCTTGCAGATCACCAATCCCGTCATTATTGGAATCGCAAAAACTACGAGGGTAAATCTGGTAGACAACAGCATCATGCCACCACTTCGGCGTGATTTTCATCGACATCGGCTCCGTAAATTAAGCTTGAATCAAACAAGTGATATCTTTAATGCCGATAGCATAATGCGGTTAGTTTGTTATATAAAATACATAGAGCCACAAGTGATATAGCTTTTTCCTATATCACGGTCAATTTTAACGATACAGATCACAATATCAGACCAAACGTGATTTCCATGAAATTCAATAAATGTGAGACTTGTCGATAATCTCTTTTCGGCCTTTGTGCCCCCTTATTCTGGATAAATGCTTATGGATAAAAGCTACCGACAATTTCTAGTAGTTGCCGAACTGGGAAATATCAGCCTTGCCGCCAGCCATTTAGGTCTCAGCCAGCCCACACTCACCAATAACATGAAAAAGCTCGAAGCCAGCTTTGATGTACCGCTTTTTATCCGAAAATCAAAAGGCGTTGAGCTAACTGAGTACGGGCTACTACTACAGGAGCAAGCACTTGAACTGCAACGCCGTCATGACGCCCTGCTCCACAAAATGGCGGATTTAAAAGAAAGGAAAACCGAAAAACTCCGAATGGGAACCGGTGATGCCTGGTGGGAAGTCTTTGTCAAACACGCACTGAAACAATACAGTGCCGACAATCCTTCTATTTCAATCCAGCTTGAATTTGGCAACCACCTCAAACTAATGGATATGCTTATTCACGGCCAAATTGACCTTTTTGTCGGTCATGAAATTATCGGTTTGTCGCGGCGATGTAACGTTACCTTTATACCGCTACTTCAAGATCAGGAAGCCCTTTTTGTCCACAGCTCGCATCCGTTACTCGTTAACCACAAGATTACCGATGATACCGAACTTTACCCTTTACTACAGATCACGCCGGATTCCGATACCTACCAGCACCTCATCGAAAACCCGCTTCCTAAACGACTTGAAAAAGAAAGGAAAAAAGTCTCTGAGCGTATTGTCTACGAAATCAATTCATTAGCAGCCAGCGTGGATATACTGAAGACCATTAACGCCATCATGCCCTACCCACAAAGCATGACAGATTATTTCGCACAATCAGATATTGTGCCTCTCCCATTAGCACATAAAGGCCAGATTGGAACTGTCGGTATCTACCACCTTAATGATGTTTTAGCTGACCACGTACTAGATGTAAAAAAGCAACTTATTATCTGTAGTACTCAATCATCCACCAGCCAATAAACATAAATAAAAAGCCCATGCGCTCAATGAGTCACATGGGCTTTATGTTTTTTCACCAAACGATTAAAACTAAAGCCGTCTGGCTTAATACAAAATCAAATTACACAACAAAAGTTGCTACTTTATCGTTCAAGCTAGCAGCCTGCGAACTCAAGTCCTCAGCCTGAAGACGTGCGCCCTTCGCGTCTTCAGCCAGTTGATCGGTCACATCTTTGATTGTGGTCGTATTTTGAGTGATTTCATCCGTCACATGAGTTTGCTCTTCGGCAGCCGTCGCGATTTGAGTTGCCATATCACTAATCAAAGCAACCGAATCATTAATTTGCTCCAGTGCCGCGGTAGCTTGATCCGCGTCTTCCACAGAGCACTGTGCCAACTGCGAGCTGGTTTCCATCAAACCAACCGCTTTAGTCGTTGTCTGCTGCAGCGTAGCAATCATATTCTGAATTTCTTCCGTCGACATATGTGTACGCTGAGATAGCACGCGAACTTCATCAGCAACAACCGCAAAACCGCGCCCTTGTTCACCGGCCCGTGCGGCTTCGATGGCAGCATTCAATGCTAACAGGTTCGTTTGCTCCGCAATATTCTGAATTGTCGAAAGAATACTGTTTATGCCCTGAGCGTGCGTATTCAGCTCTTCAATCACACTGGTTGCTTCATTCACTTCTGTTGCCAGATTATTGATTGACACCCTGCTTTGTACAACCAGCTCTCGGCCACTATTTGTATGGGTTGTCGAATCCTGTGCAGCGCGTGCGGTCTGTTCAGCATGTGATGCAATTTCCTGAGTTGCAGATGCCATTTCAGTCACAGCAGTTGCCACCATCGCAATTTCATCTTGCTGTCGCTGCAAGTCACTCGCGGTCTTATCAGCACGTGACTCACTTGCAATCGAAGCTTTACTCAAATCGACACCTTGAGCACGAATATGACCAATCAGCACCTGTAGGCTGGCAACAAACTGGTTGAAATTACGGGCCAAATCACCAACTTCGTCATTGCTGTCAAGGTCAATTCGACGAGTCAGATCACCGCCGCCCTGTGCAATAATCGCCAGTGCATTCGATACAAGCTGAAGCGGCTTGAAAAGATAAACACACAGCAAGTTAAACAAAAAAACACAGACTACCACCACCAGCAACGTTGTCAGCATCTGCTCATACAAGGCGCTGTAAAGCGGCGCAACAACCGACTCGTAATCAATCACAATAACGGTATTCAGGTTTTTTCCATTAATAGGCGCAACGAAAACGAAGCTTTCACGACCATTCAGGACTTCTTTCTCAAGATGGCCTTCACGCGCCAAACGTTTAACCAAACCATCAGTTAAGTCGCTGTCTAGTGCACTGACAGATTTATTCAGAAGTGATGTGTCAGCATAGGCAAAGAGATTACCTTCACTATTGGCAATAAACATATAACCATCACCAGGAAGCACCACATCTTCTAACTGCTTGATGATGTTCACCATTTCAACATCAGCCCCCAGCACCGCGCGTTGGCCGAAAACTGTCACCGCCTTACCCATAGAAACAACCGTCGCGCCGGTTGCCGCGGCAACCGTCGGATTTTCTACCGTCACCTGTCCATTCAATCTCATCGCATTCTGGTACCAGCTCCACTTTCGTGGGTCATCATTACCAGGTGGTAACTTCACACCATTGGCATTGGCCTGCGAACCATCACCGAAAGCTAAAAATACATTATCGAATTTAGCTGAATCACGAACTTGCTTTAGGTGATCAGACAAAGATTCAGAAATAACCGTTTCAGGCAATGCAGAAAGCGCTTCCCCTTTAGCTTCCAGCCAATCGGTTACGTAAGTATTGTAAGACGATGCAACCCCACGAAGTCGATCATTAAGATCTTCATCCAAACGTCCAAGTGAAGACATAAATGAAAGTGCTGTTACCAACATTCCACCCAGTATGATGGCGATACTGGCCGAAAGTGCCAGCTTTTGCCGAAGAGTTAAATTAAACATTGATTCCCTTTCTTATTTTTTAACCACGATAGCAGTAATACGCTTCAGCTTTATTATGGATATGACCGTTAAAGTAGTCCGAATCGACTTACGAATAAGTTCCCCTCCGGATTCTGGCTACCCTTAAGCCATATCGCTTTATTTCTAAGCTCGAAATTATTACACTTTTATTTAAAAATTCATACTTCAATAGTATTTTTTAACCAATTGCATGAACAAATACCACATAGTGCAAAAAAAATCATTATTTTTCATTATATAAAAATAAAGCCCTCACAATGGAGGGCTTCAAGGGGATAGGAATTACAAATTAATGTTTAATATCAGTATCTTGAATCGTTAGTTAAACGACCAATTCCGGATAAGTCACAGAAGCAACCAGCCCTTTCTCTTCTCCTCGGTACATACTGACATACTGCTGCGCAGACTCTTTCCAGTCGAACTTACAAGCCATTGCATTTTGCTGAAGGCGTCTAAATTCTTGAGGTTTTTGACAGTAAAGCAGCAAACTACGCTGAAGTTTTATCAGCAAAGCTTCCGGTGTCGGAGCTTCAAAAATAAACCCTGTTGCAACCTGAGGAGTCTGATCATAATCAATAACAGTATCTTTAAGACCGCCCACTGCACGCACAATTGGTAACGTTCCGTACGCGTGGCTGTACATCTGATTCAGACCACATGGCTCAAATTCAGACGGCATCATAAAGAAGTCAGCCCCCGCCTCAACACAATGTGCCAAAGGGTTGCTATAAGCCTCTACGAAAGCGAACTTCTCTTTGTGAACTTCACTAATTTCTCGCAATGCAGTCGCTAATTTCGGATCACCGGTACCGACAATAACAACCTGAGCTTCATTAACTAAGAACTCTTCCAGGATAGGGATCAGATAGTGAATCCCTTTCTGCTCAGTCAGTCGACACACCATGCCATAGAGCGGCACATCCTCAACAGGCAAACCTACTTGCTGCTGCAAATCGCGTTTACAGGCCTTTTTCCCTCGCACAAGGCTGACTTTGCTGGCCTTGAAATTCTGCTTAATGAAAGAATCTGTCTCCGGATTCCAATCAGCGTATTCACAACCATTCACAATGCCATAAAGATCGCTGGCTCGATTCTGGAAATCTGCCGCCATTCCATGGGAGCCCAGCTGGGTCAACAGCTCCGACGCATAGTTCGGACTCACTGCATTGATCTTATCGGCATATGCCACACCAGCTTTCAACATACTTATGTGTGCCGAATCCATTTCTGCGTTGATATAACGACGCTGGATCAACTCAGGAATTAAGCTGTACTGATCGTAATTAAAGGTGCCCTTAAACACAGCATTATGTATTGTAATTACACTTTTCGTATCAGCAAAAAATACGTCATCAGCATATCTGGTACGCAACAGAAACGGCACCAACCCTGTATGCCAGTCATTACAATGGACAATATCCGGCTGAAATCCAACCTTCTCACACAAATCCAAAGCTGCTGCACTGAAAAAGGCAAAGCGTTCTCCGTTATCAGCATAAGCCTGATTATTTTCAGCATACAGCTCTGCACGACCAAAGTACTGAGGAGCATCCACAGCATAAACCGGAACATCTCCCTCAAGTTCTTTAACCTGGTATTCAACAGGAACTGGCTGAGTATCTACATACAATTCAGTATCAACAATTAGCTTCGCCTGTTCGCGGCCCGCTATACGTTGATAAAATGGCATCACGATACGTACTTCATGACCCAGATCGTTCAGTGCTGCAGTGAGAGACTTGGCAACATCTGCCAGCCCTCCAGTTTTCACCAGCCCTTCAACTTCAGAAGCGACAAACAATATTTTAAGCGGTTTCCCCGAAGATGGTTTTTTCCTAGTAACCAATTTTTGCTCCTTTTGGTATCACGACAATTCCATCGTCTGATACATGGTAGTTCTTCCTATCCTCTTCGATATTCTCACCAATGACCGTCCCAGGTGCGATCTGGGCATTCTTATCGATGATAGCACGGCGGATCGAGCAGCCCGCACCGATCTTCACATCTCCCAAAATGATTGATTCGCTGATCGTCGTACAATGATCAACATTAGTACGGAAGCCCAACACCGACTTATACACCTTTGCCCCGCGGATATAGCTACCAGCAGAAATCATACAATTGTTGATATCCACCTTGCAGTCATCACTATCCAGAACCGTCGCTGGCGGCAGCGGCGGGTAGTATGTATGCAACTGCCACTGACGGTTATATAAAGAAAATGGTGCATCTTCCGACAACAAATCCATATGAGCCTGCCAGTATGACTCAATCGTACCAACATCACGCCAGTAACCTGTTGTTTTCTCGCCAGGAATAATATTTTTCGTAAAGTCATAAACAAATACTTTACCAAGCGGGAATAGTTTAGGGATTATATCTTTACCAAAATCATGGCTTGATTGCTCGTCAACCGCATCCTCTTCAAGCTCTTTACTCAACACATCAGTTTCGAAAATGTAGTTCCCCATCGAAACCAACGCATGATCCGGATCACCAGGAATTGATTTAGGATTAGCCGGCTTCTCTTCAAAGCCAACCATGCAACCATGCTCATCAACTTCAATCACACCAAAGGCACTGGCTTCGCTAAGTGGCATCCGCAAAGCCGATACGGTTAAATCTGCTTTTTTCTCAAGGTGATAGTCAAGCATCTGCTTAACATCCATCTTATAGATATGGTCACTGCCAAAAATACAAACTTGATCCGGTGCTTCCAGTTCTACAAAACGCAAATTCTGATAAATCGCATCAGCTGTTCCGTCGTACCAGCGCTTTCCCATTCGCATCTGAGCCGGAATCGGATCAATAAAACGACCAGTTATACCAGAAACATTCCAGCCCTTTTTCATGTGCACATAAAGTGATTGAGATTTAAATTGAGTCAGCACATAGATCTTCATCAAATCCGCATTCAGAAAGTTATTCAATGCGAAATCTATCAGGCGGTAACTACCACCAAATGGCACTGCAGGCTTAGTTCGAGTATCTGTTAACGGACGCAAGCGAGAGCCTTCACCACCTGCCAAAATCATTCCTAAAACACCAGCCATGGTGTACCTCCTTGTTAATAAGCAATCGAACACATATATACCATATTTCCATACCCATTGAGAATGTAATTGCAGTGAATCTTGATTAATAAATTACAAAAACAAAAATTTATTACAGCGTTCACACTTTTTGGTAGGAGGACTACTTACAATCTAATAAGTATCGGGTGTTTTATGTGCAAAATAGTGCTTAAAATCAGCTAAATAAATATTTATAGAATCGTCATATTTCCCGGATCTCGCGTATTCTCTGGCTAAACGACCCTACTCCCCCCCACCTCCTCCCCCCCAACACCCTGTACAGCTGAATACTTTTTCAATTCTGGGCAGTAGACTCCCCTTAGTTTCATGTATGGATATAAAAACGATGACGACGAGCTTTTCAATTCACTCACCAAAGGCCACAAATGTGATCCTGCATGCCTTTGACTGGCCTTACAGCCGTATCACTGAAAATGCCGAAGCCATTGCCAATGCCGGCTTCAAAGCAGTATTGGTTTCTCCGCCGCTCAAGTCGCTTAAATCAAAAAACGGCACCCCGTGGTGGCAGCGATACCAACCACAAGATTACCGGGTAATTGACAACCAACTTGGAAATACAACCGAATTCAAGAAAATGACGGCAGCTCTGAATGAGCATGAAATATTGATCTATGCCGATATCGTATTTAATCATATGGCGAATGAATCAGATCAACGCGACGATCTCGATTACCCTAACTCGCAAATCATTCAGGATTATAAAAATAAAAACGATTATTCAGCGTCCATCAGGCTCTTTGGCGATTTATCTCAACCTTTATTCACTGAACAAGACTTTGTCCAGGCATTTCCAATTCAAAACTGGAAAGATCCATGGCAGGTTCAGCATGGTCGAATCAGCGGCAGCAACGAAGATCCTGGCCTGCCAACGTTAAAATGCAATGAGAATGTAGTAAAAGCACAAAAGTCTTACCTCAAAGCATTAAGACACCTAGGAATAAGTGGTTTTCGGATTGATGCCGCCAAGCATATGACACTCGAGCACATCCAGCAGGTATGGGATGCAGAGATCGCTCAAGGAACCCATATCTTTGGTGAAATCATCACCGATGGCGGTGCCAGTAAGGAAGAATATGAGCTATTCCTAAAACCGTACTTGAAATCAACCACCCTCGGCGCCTATGACTTTCCTCTCTTTCATTCCCTGTTCAAGGTTTTTGAAAAGGATGAGTCGGTGTCAGGTCTGATTAACCCCTATTCTGTTGGTCAGGCACTTGCGGTGGACCGGGCGATCACATTTGCCACGACCCACGACATACCGAACAATGATGTATTCCTCGATCAGGTTATGTCAGAACATAATGAACGCCTCGCCTATTGTTATCTCTTCGGGCGTGATGGCGGTGTTCCTTTGGTTTATTCAGATTTGGATACCAGTGGTATTGCTCGAGAAGACGGTTCACCTCGCTGGTATGATAGCTGGAAGGATCCTATTCTCATCAAGATGATCCAGTTCCATAACTATGCGCATGGCCAAACCATGCAATACCTCGAACACAGTGCTAACCACCTGATGTTCAGCCGTGGCGACAAAGGCCTTGTCGTAATCAATAAAGGTTTATCAGAAAAGACGGTTCAATTACCAAATGAACATTTTGCTGATTTACTGGAAATGGAAGGTGTGAGAGTAACAAAACAAGTGAAAACCACAGACAACGGAAGTAAAAAAGAAATGTTAACCAAGGTGACACTTCCAGCTAAGTCATGCGCTATGTTTGTCACCACTTTATAATTCAATTCGTTATGAAAAGGTTGGCAGCAGGCCATTGCCAACCTAATCTAGATCCAGGTCAAGAATTTTGCCTGTATAAAGGTCAATTTCCAATTCGACCTTTTCGCCATTCTTGTCACTGGCTTCAACTTCTATTTCATTCTCATCACGTTCAACTTTGATTTTCCTGAAATCGTGAAATCCCTGACTTTGCAGCAACCGCATCGCCTCAGGAACCGTCAGCATATCGGGATGCGGAGATTCAACCGGATCTGCCAATACTGACCCGACGCTCAACACTCCTCCCAATATGGTTCCCAGCAACAACGTCAGACATACTTTCATACCACCTCCCACCTAAAAGTACTTAATATGGCCATCATAGCAGAGCCACATAAAGATCCCCCACTGCGCCCAAAAGACAAATGTGAGTTAAATCACAGATTTACTTAAGCTGACAAAAGCCCCTCGTCCAATCAATCACAGTCCCAATTTAATCCTCTAACGACCGCAAATAATTTGATAAAAAATCTGTCTCATTCGCTTTTACGTTTTGACCCAGAAACCGTCCTAAAGCAACAAACAAGATAGTATAGACTTTAACTAAGGTTTCGTTTGGCCTTGCATCCCCTTTACTGAATGGTAACAGTTATCATTACCATAAAAGTGAGAAACATGATATGGAAAAGCAACCACTGCTCTACAGTATGTACTTCAGGGCTGAAGATCGGTTTCTCAACCATCCCGTTTTACCTGGCCATGAGCCCGATGTCATCGACGTTTTTTATCCCTTCAACATAACTTATTACAAATCCACAATAGTTCTGCCTTCTAAGGATAAAATATATGAATTCTCATTTCCGTATAGAAAAAGACAGCATGGGTGATGTCCATGTTCCCGTTGATGCGCTTTACCAGGCTCAAACCCAACGAGCTATTGATAATTTCCCCATCAGCGGTATGCCTATGCCAGCGCAGTTCATTAAAGCACTGGCATTCGTAAAACAGGCAGCCGCACGCAGCAACCTTGAGCTTGAGCATCTAGAAGGTGATATAGCACACGCTATTATTGACAGCTGTCAGGAAATTATCGACGGCAAACATCTCAACCAATTTCCCATCGATGTCTTTCAAACCGGCTCTGGTACCAGTTCCAATATGAATGCTAACGAGGTGATCGCCACACTCGCTTCACAAAAAAGCAGTAAAAACGTCAGCCCCAATGACCATGTCAATATGGGGCAGAGCAGCAATGATGTTATTCCGACCACAATTCAAGTCAGCGCAGCCCTGGCCTGCCATTTTCAGCTATTTCCGGCCTTAACCCGACTGATCGACACCATCGACCAAAAAACAGATGCAGTTGGTCATATTGTCAAAACAGGTCGCACCCATTTGATGGATGCGATGCCAGTAACACTTGGCCAGGAACTACAGGGATGGAAAACTCAGCTGGAAAAAGCGCAACAAGGTATAGTTCACTCCCTTGATAACGTGACTGGATTAGCCCAGGGAGGTACCGCCGTCGGAACTGGTATCAATGCAGATCCGAAGTTTGCGGCAACCTTTGCCAATAATATTTCGGTATCAACAGAAATCAGCTTCACTTCCAGTGATAACTTTTTCTATAACCTCAGCAGCCAAGATGCGATTGTTGCCCTTTCAGGACAACTTAAAACAGCCGCTGTCGCCATCATGAAGATATCGAACGATCTACGCTGGATGAACTCAGGTCCACTTGCCGGTCTCGGTGAAATCGAGCTTGAGTCCCTCCAGCCAGGCTCATCCATCATGCCGGGTAAAGTTAACCCAGTAATCCCGGAAGCAGCAGCAATGGTCGCAGCCCAGGTTATAGGTAATGACACAACGATTACAGTCGCCGGTCAATCCGGTAACTTCCAGCTTAATGTCATGTTACCCGTAATAGCACTTAACCTGATCCAAAGTATTGAGCTTATTGCCAATGCATCAAAGCTACTGGCCGATAAGGCAATTGGCAGCTTCGCAGTTCGGGAAGATAACCTACAACTGGCCCTAGCCAAGAATCCAATTCTGGTCACGGCTCTCAACCCGGTGATCGGTTATCTAAAAGCAGCCGAAATCGCAAAAAAAGCCTATAAAGAGAAACGCGCCATCATTGATGTTGCGGAAGAAGAGACAGAGCTGAACCGAGAAGAATTAGAGAAGTTACTAAATCCTGAACACTTAACAGCAGGGGGAATTGCCAACTAACCCGTCACGATGGAAATCAGTGACAAATAAGCATGCATTAGCTAAGTTTCCGCCTAATACCAGGCGGAAACTTAAATAGGCTCAAATTGACAAGAAATATAATTTACAAGTTCGGGACGTCCAATAAAATATCCCTGCAGATAATCGACCCCCAGCTGTTTCGCAACCACAAAAGCGCGGTAGTCTTCAATTCCCTCCAGCAACACCCTGGCTTTTAATTCACGGGCCAATTGAATCACATCTTGCAACTCTTGAGGTTTGCCATTTATGTAATCAGCCAACAAGCTACGATCGACTTTAATAATATCGGGCTTAACATTACGAGCTCTACTTTCTGAAGAAGCATTTACCCCATAATCATCAATAGCAATTCGAGCCCCAAGCTCCTGTAAGCTACGCAATGAATTCACCAACATTTTATCGCAGGCACAATTGTGCTCGAGAATCTCAAAATAAATCTGATCAATAGAAAGCCCGAGCTCATGAACTCGATCAATAAACGACTGCTGGGACAGCGGCTGACTATCCAAATCTACCGCGGCAATCGGCGTCATATTCAAAAACAAGGTACCTTTCGAAACAAACAGTGCAAAATTGCGGAGGTGAATTACACGGGCAAGACGGTCAATATTGATTCTATCGTAAGAATTCATAAACTCCGAACTAAAGAAAGGCTCTGTTTTAAGCTTAAAGCCACTTTCATCATAAATTCTCAGCAAAGCCTCATAACCAAAAAGCTGGCCTGAAGCGGACACTATCGGCTGAAAAGCACTCTTCATCAGATAGCTATCATAGCGAGCGCTATAATACCCAGCTTCCGATTGAATTAAATACTGTTCGAGCTCATCTCTTGTTCGTAATATCTTAGCCACTGACTGCCTACATTTAGACTTGTTATAATATTTACCATAATTACAAGCACTCACTTTTATAGATACCGCTTATAAAAATACAGAGCAATTCACAAACTTTTCCACCATCATACAGATATGTGTAGCACAGATGCGTATCATATTTGAGACAATGTATTGATTCGCTTTCAATAAATACTATCTCGCCAATCATTATCCAATTAGTTCATTCAGATATTTTGATGTTGTCGTTCAATAAGCAAGCCTTATGTTCTTTAATAAAAAAACTAGAATAAGAACTATTCCAGACATAAACGAAACGAAAAGACACAATGAATGACGCCAGAAAAAATTATGATTGGTTATCTATCATCCTCCATTGGCTTTCCGCTGTCGCTATTATCGGCTTATTCGCGGTTGGTTTATGGATGGTTGATCTAAATTACTATTCCCAGTGGTACAAACCAGCACCACACTGGCATAAATCCATCGGGCTTTGCCTAGCCTTTGCGACCCTATTCCGCCTCTGCTGGAAATACCTAAAAGGTCACCCACCGATTGAAGGGGCCCGTTGGGAAAAAGTCGGTGCAAAAATGGCGCATTGGCTCATTTATCTGATGTTATTTGGAATGTTCATCTCCGGTTACCTAATATCAACAGCGGACGGACGTGCCATCGACGTATTCAACTGGTTTGCAGTCCCGGCACTTGGTGAGCTATTTCCTAATCAGGCTGACATTGCCGGAGAGCTCCACTATTACCTAGCATTTGGCTTGATCGCTCTGGCATTAGTTCACGCACTTGCCGCGTTAAAACACCATTTTATAAACAAAGACAATACCTTAAAAAAAATGTTGGGAGTAAAGTAAAGATGAAAAAACAACTAATCGCTCTAGGTTTGCTAACCGCGTTTACTATTCCTTCAATGGCATCTGCAGCTGACTACGTAATTGATACCAAAGGCGCACATGCCTCTATCAATCTGAAAGTCAAACACCTTGGCTATAGCTTTATCAAAGGCCGCTTCAATACTTTTGATGGTACTTTTAGCTACGATCCTATGAATCTTTCCGCTTCGGCAGTCAAAGTAAATATCGATACCAGCAGTTTTGATACCAACCACGCAGAGCGAGACAAACATGTCCGCAGCGACGATTTCCTAGATGTGAAGAAATATTCAACGGCCACTTTCACCAGCACCAAAATAGAACCTAAAGGGAACGGCGAAATGACCATTGATGGCGATCTAACCCTTCACGGTAAAACCAAACCTATCACTATTGATGCCCAGTTTGTCGGTGAGGGTAAAGACCCATGGGGTGGTTACCGTGCAGGATTTACCGGTACAACCCGCCTCGAACTAAAAGACTTCGGCATCCAGGTTATGGGCGAATCCAGCTACGTTGATTTGGAGCTACATGTTGAGGGGGTTCGTCAGTAGCTACTACTCTTCAACTTCAACAAATTCAAAATCCGGCTTTAGCCGGATTTTTGCTTAACCTTAACCGTTGAACGACTCTTCCTAATTACGTAGAAACGACCTAAGTCATAGCTACTCTTAAATTTTTTTCTAAAAAACATTGTGAATAAAAACTCAGTTAGTTATAAATCATACAAAGTCACAAGCGTTTAGAAAAATGAAATCTGTTATCAATACTATCTATGAATCAAAACTGGCAACGCTGAAAGACAAAATTGCTGCACTCAGCGCCCCAGTTCAACTCACTATCGTTACTGTCGGTGACGATCCGGCAAGTAAGGTTTATGTCCGCAATAAAATTCGTCTTTTCGACGAATTAGGCCTGACCTGTAACCATATCACTCTAGCAGAAGAAACAACCACTCAATCCGATCTGGATGAGATTGCCGCAAAAACTGAACATGCGATTCTATTCCAGCTACCACTACCGAACGGACTGGTAGCACCAGATCTACCGGCTTCAATCGATGTCGACGGTTTCGGTTCTGAAGCTTTAGGACAATTGGTACTTGGTCAAAATGCAATCCTGCCATGTACTGTCCAAGCTGCGATAGATATTATTGCCACCCATTACGGTGAAAATAATTTTGCAGGACTTAAAGTCGCCGTAATCGGAAGAAGTAATATTGTTGGTAAACCACTAGCTATTGAGCTTATTAACCGCCAAAGCACAGTATCAAGCTTTAATAGCCGTTCAGATCTAGAGTCTGTCGACTGGAAACGGTATGACGTTGTCGTAGTCGCAACGGGTGCCCACGGCATATTAGAGAGTTCGCAATTTTTTGATGGTCAGCTGATCATTGACGTCGGTATCAACCGAGTTGACGGTAAACTGGTTGGTGACGTAAAGCATAGCCTGAAAGAAGAGCCAGCCGCAGCTATCACACCTGTACCAGGCGGTGTTGGCCGACTAACCTGTCTCCATGTGCTGGGTAATGCAGTTAAGCTGGCAGAATGCTCACAGGTTTAATCTGTTATACCAATCAGTAAATATTGAAAACAATAGGGCCACCTTTTCGGTGGCCCTATTCAATTTGGATCTAACAGCGGTGTTTACTGACTAGAAAGCTCATCCAATGGCAACCAGTCAACCTCTACTCCTGCCTGAGTAAACATATCCTGACTCACTTTGATTTTATCCCCCCAACGAGACAAGAAGTCTTCAGTCTGCTCAGGGCAGTGAACTGATGAAATACCCGTTTGAATGATTTTTGCTGCGCAGTTCGGGCACGGGAAATGTGTTACCCAAATATCACAGCCAGCTAAATCACGTTTGGAAAACAAGATTGCATTCTCTTCCGCATGCAGCGTTTTCAGCAGCTTCATCTCACGATCATCAATATCAGCACTATCTGAAATACCATGCGGATAACCGTTAAAACCAACGGATACGATGCGGTTACCTTGCGTGATCACAGCCCCCACTTGTGTTGACGGATCTTTACTCCAAGAACCCACCAACTCGGCCATTTGAAAAAAGCGCACAGCCCATTTAGAAATCATGATCTTTACCTTGTTGTATCTATTGCCCTTATTTTGCAAGACTTAACAACTCAGCTCAAGGAGATTTTGGATACTGTAAATACAGTTATAAATGAAAGACGATGTATGATCAGTTCAGAAAGATCAGATATCAAAATCTTATAGGAGCTAGCCATAAAAAATTAGCTTTTAAAATAGCTATGGTTAATTTCTTGAATATCATATACACGTAACTCAGGATTCAAAGCTAGAACTTGCTCTGCGGTAAGCTCATGACCACGAAGGTTTTCAGGTACATTCAAGCAAACATGAATATAACTTCCCCCCATCTTGCAAACCTTCGCAGCCAGATGAATAGGTAAATTACCGATAACCTGATCGCCAGGACAAAGCTGACGGCAATCATCCAAGTGCGTCCAATGGTGATCAAACTCTATCCCCTTTTCATTCAGCCACCGCAACAACCCGGCATGCCTGGATATTACAATCGTACTCACCAAACCAACCTTAATATAAAAACACTCTACACTGCTGTTAAGCTTACCCGAGAAAACACACCTTCACGTTCTAGCAAGCTTGCCAACCACGATAATCCTTCCAGGTTAGACAATAATTATTACGTCAGGGCGCAAGGTATCCATCCGATGAAAAGGCAATTGTTTATCTGCTGTTATGACATCCGTAATGCCAAACGGCTGAGAAGATCACTACAGGTTCTCAAAGATTATGCCGGCGGTGGTCAGTACTCCGTCTTCGAATGCTACCTCAGCGAAGGTGAGCGCCACGAACTGCTGTGCCGCATGGAAGACGTTATGGAAGCTGAAGACAGTTTTATGATAATCCGGCTACAGCAGCAACGCCCCATGTTTACCTTAGGCATTGCTGTTGAGCCCATGGACGAAGATTTTTTCTATCTGGGGTAACCGTATGGAAACACTCTATATTGATCGCAAGGCTTGTGAGCTGGCAACGCAGGGAAACCGCTTACTGATCCGACTAGATGATTCTTCACAAAACAGCTTTCCCCTGCGGCAACTTAGCAGCCTGGTGATCAGCAGTCCGTGCCAGTTATCTTCTACTTGCCTCAACCAACTGGGTAAACATGGGATCACTGCTGTGTGCCTCAACGGGTGAGATCACCACGCCAGCACCATTATCTATTCGCCCAATTACTCAAATCCTATTCGGCGCCTCAGCCAATACAGGCTAATCAGTAATGACCATACCAACCTGAAACTTTGCGGCCTGCTTGTAAAGCACAAATTGCTAAGCCATAAAAAACAGTTACGTTTTCATATAAACAAAAGGCCAGATCGTCGCTCGGTGTTACTTAACGCCATTTCGCAACTCAACCAGCAGTATGAGTCACTCAAAGCACCGGCATTCAACCATAAACAGCTTCTCGGTGTCGAAGGGGCCGGAGCAAAAGCGTATTTTGCCGCTTACTGTCAATTGTTTGCCCCTGAACTCTGTTTTGCAGGCCGGAACAAACGCCCGCCGAAAGTTCCGGTTAACGCTGTGTTGTCGTTAACCTATACCCTGCTTCATTACGAAGCGGTCCGTACTGCAATCAGCGCATCACTCGATCCGATGTTAGGCGTTCTTCATAAGCCGAGCCATGGCAGAGAATCACTGGCCTGCGACTTAATGGAACTGTTACGCGCAAGTGCCAACCAGTGGGTGTGGCAAATATTCCATGACCGTCACCTTCGGGCCGATCACTTTACTCATGACAAAGGTGCCTGCCTGCTGAGTAAAACCGGACGAAGCCACTATTACCCGGCTTTCCAGAACCAGCTCCCCGTTTGGCGCAAAAGGCTTCGTCACTATGTCCGTATTCTGGCCCGCTTTCTTGATAATCAGGGAGCCGAGCAATGAAGAAAGTTCTCCATATTCAGGGGCACGCATTACAACATGCCAGCCTGGACGGGAAAGCATTAAAAATCACCTTATCCGGGCAAAGTCCTTTACGCTTCCCACTTACACGGATCAGCCGGATCACCATCAGTGGCCGTTGTAATGTCCCGATTGAAGTATTTATTTACTGTGTTACCCGGCAAATCCCCGTGACTTTTTTCGATGGCCACGGCCACATTCGCGGTCAGCTATTGCCCCACCTTCGCCAACCAGAACCATTAGGGTTTTATCTTGAACAATTGCCATACCATAGTGGATTTAAAACTGTTTATGCCCTTTGGCTGGATAATCAGCGCCGTCATATACTGAAACAGGTCGGAATGGAAAACGGCGTCCCTAAACTGCGGGCAAAGCAGTTTCATGATGCCGTTGTTCTGATGATGAAAACAATGCACTGCAAAGATGCTTTCAACCAAGGTATAGCATGGTTGCTGGGATTTTATCGTGCCCACCTAAACCAGATTTTTCACAATGCCGGGCCATGATGCCAACTTGGTGATTTGAACTATAGTTTAGTTATTTGTCGAGTTATCGGGTGATCTTATGGCGACAAT
>NZ_CANMZV010000039.1 GCF_947502415.1 uncultured Photobacterium sp.
TAAAAATGAAGCCTATTCTAAAAAAGCAACCTCTCTGGAAGCCTTGTAAAATAAGGGCTCTTCATGATCTTGCCCTGCCCTTGGACACAAAACCCACATACGTATCAAAAAGCAGGCAATTCTATCACTAGATGTATAGATTTCATTGGGGCAGCTCAACGTTCTGTGAATAAAGGTGCTATTTGTAGAACAAGTTAATGATTTGGACTCTGTAGACGAGGTGGTGGGGATCTTTTGGTTGATGGGGATCACCTACCAACGAACCCGAAAAATTAAGCGTTACTTATCAAAATCAAAGTTTCGGACTTTGAAAATTGGTTACGTTTTGGATGGGCATATGTGAAGGAGGGAGGGGGTATTTTGCTGTGGTCCATCCCCCCCTCCAGGAACCCGAGAAACCCTACAAACTAGAGTTCCCCGAGATTGGTTGACGATTACTGGCAGTAATCAGGGTGCTTATAAAAAAATACTGATGGACGTCCGCCAGGATTCGGGGCTTCAACACGCTGGATGTAGCCACGCTTCTCAAGCTGTTTCAGAGCTTTGTCACGTTCCTGAGCGCCGAGTCCTTTCCAGTTCTTGTCAGCAACAGATTTCTTCGTGAAGGGCTGGCTAAGGGTGTCAAGCTTATCAAGCAGTAGTTTGGCTGAAGTTACCTGCTCCTCATGCAACCAGTAAGAATGAATACGGCGAGCATGACTCTCAATATAACCCATGAACCGTATAGCCATTTCCAAAGCACTGCGGCTTACCTCTATGTCGGATGATTCACACAGATGAAAGATAAGTGCAAACTTCGCGCACAGTGCCGGATACTTACCAAGGATCGCTTGCCATTCGGTAGGTGAAGCATTTTGACGTTGATGCAGGTCTATTGCCCATTTATCCCATACAGCTTGGGCTTCGTCGGTAAAAGCACACGCAACAGAGTTTCCATGATCATCAAACTTTAGATCAGCCAATTGTTTAAAAAGAACACCTGCCATGAATGCTGGTAGCGGATCAGTCGGTTCATCGATATATTCCGAACCCTGATGGTCTGGATAAACCATATACTGCATTCGTTCGATAAAGCCGTCATTATCTTCGCCCTGTTTACGGGATCTCAGGTAAGGAATCAGCTTATCAGGCTGAATCCCGCCCATGATCCAAATGCCTAAACGTTTAATATAGACGTTGGGACGACCAACGCGTTCTTGTGTGTATGAACTGTCCCCGCCAAAACCTTCTAGATAAAAGGCACGATCATTGGCATTGTCTGCTCGATCAATCATTGCAAGTAAGCCTGACAGTTCATCACGAAAGACTAAGCAGCCTTCAGGATTCGATTCAGCACGGATAGCGATAGCTTCGATGGTCGCATCATTCACTAAAACTATCCGGTGATTAGGTAAGTCTACCCCCAACTCACGAATCTCGCGCTTTAGCGTTTTGGCTTTTTCAAGTTCTCCGTTTTTGGCTGCTGCTTTGGCATCTTTTTCCTTATTTTGAATGACTAAATCATTAACAGCCTTATCAGCTTCGACTTCGTTAACTACCGAAGTATATTCCTCGTCAAACTCATTCTGAGCCAAGGAGAGAAGTGAGGTACCGATTTTTAATGCTGGTGTTTTTTTTGTTGATGGTGAGCCCACCGCAACGCACCACAAAACAGGGGCAATAAGCCAACCGAAATCATATTTCTTTGGGCGAATCATACGCGTTGTTCCAATCACAGCGCTAACACAGGCAATTATCGCCATGACAGCATAGTCAAGAGCTGTGTTGTCCATTTTCCGAACTTCGATCTTTGCATGGTTGTAGATAACATCGGGAAGCATGGCTTTAGACAATGGTAAGACAGGTTCAAGCTCAGCATTAAAAGGTTGCGGATCTCCCCACTCCTGCCAATCAACATTTGGCTCTTCACCGGATTCAGTAAGGTCATCCGGCACGCGAGGCTCCTTCAAGCCAGCTTCAATACCGCTAGCGATAGTTGCCTTTGCTTCCTGCTCACTCAACCCGATATTAAGAGCCGCATCAACAAGTCCATTATAGCCATCATTCTGATTAACTTGATGGCCACCAATCAGCCGCCCGACATTAAACGCTTGCGCGTTAAGAGTGTCGTTGCGTGTGCCTTCTTTGGCTATCAGCATTTCACTAATACAGCCATCTAATGCCTTCGCACCATATGCCGTGGTTGGAACGTTATAGTTGGGCTGTGTAGGCACTGGTTCCTGGATTACAGTTTCCTTAAGCTTCTCCTTGCCGGATTGGGCAATTGCCGTTGCTACCTCTACGCTAATCTCAGCGGCTTCATGCAGCGGAATGTCGGTTAGCCAATGGTAAGCCTTAAGCTCTCCGGTATGCTTACAACGCGCTACAGAGGGCGAAATGACGACATAACCGCCTTCACCACGGATATCGACACCATCGATGATCCCGGCTCGATTTGAGATTTCGATACCGTCAGGGATCCTGAAAAAGTAATGGCGACCACCTGAGGGGGTTGCTTGGCAACAGGCGGACTCCCAATCTACAAAACCATATTTTTCCACAAATTCCAGCTTTGCCTGCTCAATACCTTCGTCTGTTCGGTCAACATCGATGGCAAGAAGGTTCAGGTTACCATTGTGCCCCGTAATCAGCCCAAGGTTGCCGTCGTGGGCTTTAAAAAGCTCCGGTGAAGCAAGGCTTTCGCGGTATTGTTTCCAGCATTTAACTGCTGGTGTTTTTTCGTGCTTTTTCAGTGGAAAGACTGAAAGAAAACATTGCAGATAACTTACAGCAATATCAATAATATTAAATTCCATCGTTATTCCTTCTTGACAGAATTACGTTAAGAAAAGGGAAGGCACTTCCTTCCCCGTTAGTTCTAGGAACAGGTATTATTTTTCTTCAACCAGACAATTCTCGACGACTTCACTGCCGTGTTCTTTAATGAGTTTTTTCACGGTATCAATGCTGCGTTCATACTTACCTTGTGCCAGCTTACGTTTCTGCTCACTTCGCTGTTCCTCTCGCTCAGTGTAAAAACGCTGACGTTCTTCGAGCTTGATATACCACACGGTATCAGCTGGGTTGATTGCTGGTATAACCGATATTTCAATATGGATATTATTTTTAATTGTTTGAATAATCTGACCGGGATCAGACGTATAGTTACACAATTCGCTGATATCTTTACGGTTAAGTTTTTTGCCTTTTAAAAGCGGGATGAATACCTTCAGTGCATAACGTTTACGAGTCATGGCTTACCTCCGTTGACAGCTTCCGTGCATCAAGCATCTCAGAGACAAGAGCCTTAATTTGCTCGTTGGTATAGCCTGCAACTCTTGCTTTTAGAACAGCATCAATTTCACGTTCGAGCCACCCGACTGAACGGTAACCAAGCGAGATTTGAGATGGGAACAGCCCGTGCTGGATTTGCTTATATAGACAAGCCCGGGAAATACCCGTTTTCGTGAGTACCTCTGGTAAGCGAATGATGTTGAATGATGAAGGGGGGTGAACGCTCATAATGACTCCTTTCGGTTCGTAAGGTCTATGAGCGCATTAAAACGGATTATTTATTTTTTGTACGGGACAGATTAGAGTCTGTATTTTGTCCTTCAATCAATTCAACAATTCCCTTACAAAAAATTAACTCGGTATTTTTTATTTTAGTGAACATATCATTATCTAAATAAGCAGGTTTTTTATGACGCGCCTCTAGTTTCTCTATTCGCTCTTGCAAATATTTTTCTGCTTCTATGATATACGGTAAAAAGTCCGGAAAGCCGCAGTAGTCATGAGCAGTTTTAATGCAATGAGTGTGTCGTAGCATTGCATTTTTGCACTTATTTAAAGCACTGGGATAGTCTTCTTCTATTCCAAAACCTAAAATTTCAGCGCGGTGTTGTTCGCTTGTAATACCGCACACATGATTAAGAATCAGGTTTGCCAACCCTTTTATGTGTCTCTGTATTGTGCGTCCCTTTTTCGGGGGCGTGCTATAAAGACCAACCTCTGACAACATCAGTGGTATGTACCTGCCGCATTCCAGCGCCATATCTTCACGCTTAGAGTCGTGTTTTTGATCCAGATATGATCCCACGGCGGCTCCAACTTCAATAGCTAACGGTGAGCGATCATTTAGATTGATGAAGCCATCATATAGTTCGCTGGCATCAAAATGATCCAAAACCCATCGCTGTTGTCCGTCATAAACCTGTAAAACTAATTCTTGTGTTTCTGGATTCTCGATTACTTCAACTTTCACCGGTCTTATACCTTTCCCTGTTTAATCATTTATTATTGACTGATCAGCTGCTACTTAAAAACTACAACTTGATATTCTGCTAAGCCCTACTCACAGAAGCAATTGCTTTCATTGAATTCTGCAACCGTTTCGGCGGAATTGACTTACCATACCTACCAAATGAAATGGATTTTTGAGAGTGACCTAAGATGGCTACCGCGAACTGTTCTGGCTGACCAGCCTACTTCAACTCCGTCGCCACCAAATGACGCAGAGAATGAAACTCAGGCAGGTGATACTTCTTGCGCCAACGATTAAACCATTTGCCAAAAATAGTGGGCACAATTACCCTTGTAGATAGTCGCCTCAGGAAATAACCGCCCTTCCCTGCTTGAAGCAAACTTGATAAAGCCTTCAATATTGAAGTACTCAGGAAGGTATACAGGCAGTGGCAGAACCCTCTTACTGCTGGCTGTCTTTAAGTTCTGGTAATCTTCGGCTTGGTCGATGCTAACGCACCAAACACCTTCAACCTGGACAATATCATCACGGTGAAGCTGGCAGATTTCATTGCAACGCATTCCGGTAAATCGCCCTAACAGGACTACCCATCGCTTCCACTCATCAATCTCTGAAGATAGAGCGATTAATCTCTCAGCTTGATCGATACTGTATGCCTTCAACTGCGAGAACGGGTTTGTTACATCTATATCAGTGCGTTTATCCAGCCAATGGAGGTACGCCCCTATCTTGCTCGCATGCTTGTTTTTCGTTGGAATGGCGACAGTCAAAGAGTCCAAAAAGCTTGCCGCAGCTGTAGAGCTGGTTGCATCAAAGATGGTGTCTTGCCTGAGATACATAATGTACCGAGTGATGAAGCACCTGTTCGTCAGTAATTCACGCTCACAACAGCGCCGAGCCTTAACCTCAATGTAGTGCTCAAGGTGTTGGGACAGATAATCAGGTGTAACCGTGACAGGTAATGTGGGGGCATGGGGCAAAGGTTGAGACGACCTGCGAGATGACTGCTCGCAAGCCAGCAGGTTGATCACTTGCTCTTTGGCAGTACGCTTACACCGTGTTCTCAGGCTTTTTCGAGTTTCTTTTCGCTTACCCGAAGGCAGGAGATAGACTTTACGGAAGTACCAGATACCGTGCGGAGATAACCAGAGATTAGTTGTCATAGCAGCCTCAAGTAATACACATAAAGTGGATCACCTAGACTATAATTTGAGTAGTTTCGCAGATAAGATGCTGATTTTATTTGGCAAGCGCCAGATGGGTGGAAGCCCCCACCAGCCCCTCCCCTCCCTCTAGTCTCAGCATAGGTCGATTGAATTTATTATTCTTTCATTTGGCTATCTTGCTCAGTAGCTTTCAATATCTTATAGACCTGCTGGCGACTAATACCATGCTTCTCAGCAACCTTCGTTTTCGCCATCCCTGTATCAAGATCGGCTAAAACTGCTTCACGGTTCGTCGTTCTCATGCGCCCAAACTTCACTCCAGCTTCCATTGCCGCTTTACGTCCTTCATTGGTTCTTTCTAGTATGCGAGCTCGCTCAGCCTGGGCGACTGCTGCCAGGATGGTGACAACCATCTTCCCCATAGCACCTTCGGTACTGATGCCATCATCTAGAAAACGAACAGCGATACCACGACTGTCCAATTCTTCGATGCTGTTAATCATATCTCGGGTATTACGACCAAGGCGGTCGAGTTTAGAAATCAAGATGGCATCTCCCTTACGCGCCTTGGTTAATAGTAACTTTAAGCCACCACGGTCATCGTTCTTACCACTGGCTTTATCCGTAAAAAGGAAATCTGGCGAGTTCTCTACCCCAGCAACAATAAGCTTCTTTATCTGTATGTCGAGGTTCTGTTGATTTGTTGATACGCGAGCATATCCCAGTAGCGCCATTACTCTTCCTCCATGAATGTAAACTAAGTCGATTTGTTTACGCTAAGATGTAAACAAACTCAAGAACAGGACTTAATTTACACTGTAGGACATGGTTCTGAGAGTGCAAACAAACTTATAACTTTGTTTACACCATAAGATACAGCTCACTGTACGATATAGAGTTAAGCCTTTTTATCTAGATGAGTCGAAGAAATGACCATTGAGGGAACTTCACACAAGGCAAGAGGTAGTGGTCTAATGATCCCGGACAGAGGGGGCAGACTCACTCCATTCGCATCATTCAAACGCAGAGAAAACCTAGTCAACCAACAGGTCAAACAGCGATTAGCACAGATTCGGTTTGCCAAATCAGGCTCGATGAACTAAACCTACCTTATCAATAACCTAAGCAGTTACCTCTTTAATCAACCAGCGGTGCACTACTCGATTAAAATTCATTACTTTTCCGGGCACAACGCTAAAACTGGGCTGGAAGGATACCATCTAGCGCCCGGTTCGCCAAAGAAACGTAACTGAAAAGTATGAGTTAATGGTACAACTAGAGAGATAAACCACTGAATATACGGAAGTTATCAATATGATTACTAATGGTAGTTCAGCGGGTACAACAATTACGTCATCAAACCAGCATGCTTCTGAAGTCATACTTAACATCCCTTCAGAGGTCGATCAAAAAAGTCACACATAAGGTAGATCAAAAGGTAATGAAGGCACACTGCATTTTGCAATGGTAAAAAAACTAAACACCTTCTATCTGCGGATCCTCCATTACACAGGGAGTCCGAAACGAAAAAGGTTACCGCGTCACTGATGAGAGACCACTAATTAATAACAGTTCAGATTGCACCAAAACAAAAAATAAAGATGACAAATATTTTCAATTAAAATTGAATGCAATTCAACCATCTCATTTTATGGATGTCATATTTCATTTTTAATATTTGTTTTGCTCGATTCAGCTATCTTATTCCTCCGGAGATCATAAAAACATCAAGTTTATTCCATAAAAGCGCTGCGGATATTATTTCAGTCGCTATTCATGCTCGTCTATAAAATATACATAACCGCAAAGTGTGGTATTGATCACTTTATTAATGAAATAAATAGTAGAGTATACGCACATAGTTTGAGATATATCACCCGCGAGTACATTTAATATGCCTTACCTACATTTTATTTTTGGCCTGGCTGTTGTAGCCGCCTTAGCATTAATCGCCAGCAAGGACAGAAAGAGCATAAAAATCCGCTATATTATTCAACTTCTTGTTATCGAAATGGGTCTCGCTTATTTCCTGCTCAATTCTTCAGCAGGAACAGGCATCGTTACTCAATTTTCAGACGCATTTAAAAACCTGATGACATTTGCCGCAGAAGGAACCAATTTTGTATTTAGTGGCGTGGTGAATATTGATCAATTCGATTTCTTCATGCAGGTATTAATGCCGATTGTATTCATCTCTGCATTAATCGGTATTTTACAACACATAAAAGTACTCCCAGTTATTATCCAATTTATTGGTTTTGTACTTTCAAAAATTAATGGTATGGGTAAGTTGGAATCCTTTAATGCCATTAGCGCATTAATGGTTGGCCAGTCAGAAAACTTTATTACCTACAAAGATATTCTTAGCAAAATGTCAGAACGCCGTATGTACACACTGGCCGCAACGGCAATGTCAACGGTATCTATGTCTATTGTTGGCTCGTACATGCAGTTGATTGCGCCTAAATATGTCGTAGCTGCGCTAATTCTGAATATGTTCAGCACCTTTATTATCCTGTCCCTTATCAACCCTTATGATCATGAATCAGAAATCAACTTTGATGACATGGTTAAAGAAAGCAGCGAAGAAAAACTAACGTTCTTTGAAATGCTGGGTGAATACATCATCACTGGCTTTAAAGTCGCGGTTATTGTTGCAGCAATGCTGATTGGCTTTATTTCACTGATTGCCATGATCAACCAAATCTTTACCTGGGCGTTTGGTATCAGCTTCCAGGATACTATTGGTTATGTGTTCTACCCTGTTGCCTGGTTAATGGGTATTCCGGCTAGTGAAGCACTACAGGCGGGCAGCATCATGGCAACAAAACTGGTTTCTAACGAGTTTGTAGCAATGATGGCACTACAAGATAAGATGGCAAACCTTTCGGCGCAAACCGTTGGTACACTCTCTATTTTCCTTGTATCTTTCGCTAACTTCAGCTCAATCGGCATCATTGCAGGTGCGGTAAAAGGCGTTAATGAAGAGAAAGGCAACATGGTGGCACGCTTTGGTTTACGTCTGCTTTATGGTGCAACACTTGTGAGCGTACTGTCAGCAATGATCGCCAATATCATGCTCAACTAGGCTCCATTTGCTTATCACTATATGTTTAAAATGCTGGCCAATGTGCCAGCATTTTTCTACTTTCCACCTTGCCTACAGCCTGAATAGAAAAGCCAAAGTCCAATACGTGCGGCATATTCCCAGAAAACACCTCGAAACAAAAAAAGCAAATAAAAGACCAGCCAAAATATTCCACGGCCAAATACCCCCTTATAAAACAACATATTGACATATAAAACACTAGAGATATTCATTCAAGCCATGATACCGTTGCGCGCTAGAGCTCATACCTTAGAGGTATAAATGTGAAAAAGGGGATGCTTGGTCTCTGTCTTGCTGTAGCACTTTCGCCGGCTTTAGTTAATGCGCAAGGCATCAATGGTCTTTATCTTGGTGCGTCGGCAGGTAAAACTGAGTTAGATGTCAGCTCATTCGATCTAGATATAGATCCATCAATAAGCTTAGAAACTGATTATACTGATACTGGTTTTAAAGTATTTGGCGGCACTCAAATTAATAGAAACCTTGCAGTAGAAGTCTTCTATACAGATTTTGGTCAATACAAAATAAACGCAACAGGCTTCAATACAACGATTAATAATACTATTGAAGCATAAACAGTCGGTATTGGTTTTACAGGAATCTTGCCAGTTACCAATGATATCGAAGTCTTCGCTAAGCTTGGTATGCACTCTTGGCGAGCTGATACAACATCTAGTGTAAGTAAATCCTTTAAAAAGGATGGCTTCGATCCTAACTTTAGTATTGGCCTGGCGCTAAACATACAGCAGATGTCGGTTCGTGCAGAATACGAGCGATACAAACTAGATGAAGTGGATATTGACATGATGTCTGTTGGCATCGCTTATCGATTCTAATCAATGACTCATTGAATTCTAAGCCAACATTAATTGTTGTCGCTTTCTCCAGAAGTTCATTGATCTGTTCGCGGTTTGGAAATTTCATCAGACACTACTCCAAACCGCAATTCCCTCGCTACCATTTATCAGACCCACCTCAATAAAATTAATCACATATATTGGTAGCCTAATAATCACGACACAGAATAGAAAGAACATGGCGATTTTCTGAATTTCAATAGAAATTATCAGGGAGAGGCAATGAGTACTTTTTCAGAGTTACAAATCGATCTTCGTCAAATGATCATTGCAATTGAAACGGCTGTATCTTTGGTTGGTATGAATGATACCAATCACGGAAAGCGTGTCGGCTATATTGCCAGCCAATTAGGGAACCAACTCGGTTTCAGTGAGCAAGATATCCAGTTTTCATTTGACCTTGGTTTACTACACGATTGCGGCGTATCGACTGAACAAATGCATTCTAATCTGGTTAACCACTTTGACTGGAATGACTCACACATCCATTGTGAAATTGGCTACCGTTTATTGAAAGACTTCGCTCCTCTCTCTCACTTTGCCCTACCAATCCTGTACCACCATACTCCATGGGAAAAGCTGAAAGGTTTCCAAATCAGTATGCAAGATGCTCGCATGGCTAACCTTATCTTTCTTTCTGATCGTATTGATGTTCTTGCAGCGCCCCATTACGATAGCGACATATTGCTAGCACGAAATGAAATAGTCACAACTCTGAGATACCATTCAGAATCTTTTTTCGATCCAGCTCTAATAAAGGCATTCATCGAGGCAGAACAATGTGAAGCCTTCTGGATAGCCTTGGAAGATCGCCATGTTACCCGTTTTGCATGGGACATGAGCCACTATGAAAGCAGCCGCTCATTAAACATTCCGCAGCTAAAACAGTTATCAATGATAATGGCTTACATCGTTGATCAAAAAAGCCCATTTACGGCTCAGCATTCACTAAGAGTAGCTAACCTAGCAAAATTCCTTGGGAAAACCTTCGGTTTATTTAACGAACAATGTGACAAAATTGAAATCGCAGGCCTGTTACATGACTTAGGCAAACTGCATACGCCGGATCACATCCTGGAAAAACCAGGTCCACTTAATGATATCGAGCGTTCATCATGAACCAACATAGCTATGAGACTTATGAAATCTTACGGCACATACGGGGGTTGGAAGAAATTGCTCGATGGGCTGCGTTCCACCATGAAGGACTCAACGGAGCCGGATACCCATTCCATCCTTGTGAAAAAGATCTCAGTATAGAAGCCCGGATCATTGCTGTCGCTGATATTTTTCAGGCATTAGTTCAAGATCGCCCCTACCGAAACGGAATGCCACTTAATAAAGTCATCGATATTCTTGAAGATTTATCGCAGAGCAGAAAGCTTGACCCAAATATCGTCACCCTTACCAAACGCCATAGAGAAACGTGTTTTAAAATTGCCAAAGGAAGTGAAACAACTGATGAACTGCTATCCGAATAAAAGCTAATACAGAGATAGATGTTTATCTGTTAGATAATTAGCTCAATGAAGAAATCGCTTTGATACCCTTGGCATAAAATAACCAACCTGAACACTCGGTTATTCAGCTCATGATACCCAATCATAAATACCAACAAAAATTAAGTCCACACTTCGTAAACGAGATTAGGAGGCGAAGAGCTTGTAGTGCTTTTGTATGATACAAACGCAGAAGAAACAAAATTTGTCGCTGAAAAAATTCGCTCATGTGTTGAGAGGTTAAACATCACCTTCAACCATCACGAAGTGAGATGTACGATAAGCTTAGGTATTGCAATCGATTATGCAAAAGGCAGCTCTTTAAACAAACTGATTGGACAAGCAGACACCGCCCTATACAAAGCGAAAGCAAATGGTCATAACTGCTGGGAATTGGCACCAACAATGGTTTAACTCACCGCTTGCTACTTGCCATAATAAGTTAGTACTAATTTGTACAATACCACTAACTACGCTTTACTCAGCGAATCATGTAGGTTTCGTTAAGCTGCCTATTCTTTGCCCTTGATGAACTTTGACTCCCTGAAATACCCCAGGCTCAAACAAAAGAATATTCAATGAACCACCATATTTGAAATGCCCCAACTGTTCGCCCTTATAAATCTTCATGGGATTATGCTCGTCAATTTTTTTGTATTTATTGACAGTATTTATCGAACTCATATCAGCACCAATCTTACTAATGGTATTTAAACCAACAGCAACCATAGCGACCTGGCCGAATTTTTCAGTTTGAAATATAAAGATGGCACGATGAAACTGTTCAAAAACACTAAAATTGGCATCACTTGCGCCAACATTACCGTCATGAAACCATGATGGCGCCTCTTCCAAACCAAAATACACCTGACCCGCCTCTTCATAATGCACCAGCTTCCCAGTTACCGGCGCATGGTAATGATGATAATCAGAAGGTAACAAAACACAGGAAAGGGCAGTTCCACCGATAAAACGATCCCAACTATAGTAACCATTTAATAATTGTTTGACGTTTAGCCGGTTATGCCCTTTAGTCTCAAGCGTCGTTTCTCCGGTTAAAGCCGAATCAATCATGTTGAGTTCACTATCAGCCGGCGCAACAATGACCGAGTCATCCTCTGTCGCACAAACAGTTCTTGCTCCTGGTTTCAATTCCCGAGTAAAAAACGCATTGAATGTTTTGTATCCCCCACTGGGTACCTGAAAATCTTCAATGTGTGTTGCAGGGTCATTAATCCACTCAGATATAGCATCCTGAACTTCATGGCCTGGGGTATCCATGAATTTTCCGCGAGCAATGATGAATTTGACAGTCCAATCATAAATCACAGGTCTGTCATTTACTTTAAATGTATTCAGGAAGTGAGCAGCCTGGTCATTGTTATAGTAAAACTCAGTAAAATGCATAATAAAACCGAGTCCAGCTTGGGAGGGTGTAGCAAGGAAATGAAACCAATTATTGAAGTAAAAACAAAATGCCATGTAATCTTTTCCTGCCCAGATGTTATTTTTAGGCTTAAGTGGTGGGTCATCAGGAAAATTTTTAATATTATCAATGGCATCATTGAATGCGATTTGTACTTCAGGATTGTTTTCGAAAATGTCTTTAAGCTCTTCTACTATCGGGCACAAAGGCTTCTTCTCAAATAATAGCATCTCGTCTCTTGTCATGATTTATCCTTCTTATGTGATTATAGATAGGTCTACCACTTCAGAACAAATTTAAGAACGATAGATATTCAAAAGCCACTTATCAAATATTACATCCTTTTATAGTAGGCAATAACATCAACATCTGCTAACACAAAGCTACATTTCGCTTTTATCATTCACTTTAAAATCATACAATTAAAAGTAACTAATTAGTTCAAGGTTAAATCCCGTGCCACAAATCAAAACAATCATTTTATTATTACTTCTCATTTCTTCACAAGCTATCGCTAAATCTAAGGATATTTACGACCCAACACAAAATGTTTTTGAGAACTACTACGAAGCTCTCAAAACAGCCACAACCACACATAAAAATATTTTTGTTATAGCGGGTGGGAATTGGTGCCGCTGGTGTTACAAGTTCGAAAAAGATTTGAAAGAATTAAAACTAGACAAGGTTATCGAGAAAGATTTTGTATTTATTAAAGCAAACTGGAGTGATGAAAATAAAAATGAAGACTTTTTCAATTTATTCCCGGAAATTACAGCTTTTCCGCACATCATGATCATCTCAAAAGATGGTGAGTTACTTGAATCCCGGAATGTCAGCTTCAGCGAAGAAGAGTTTAGAGAGATACTACGAAAGTACTCAATAACAGCATAATCCATCACGCATCTGCCCAAAGCATGGCAAACAAGATCTTGCCATGCTGTCATAAAGCCAATATCTTCACATACCTTCCTCACCGTCAAAAAATCGCCTAATGTTCATTAGATTGACTATTCCAACTTTCAATTAATACAACATCCTTACTAAAGCTGAGCAACGTCAAAAAACAAATGTATATTCAGTGACAAACAAATTTTAAAAGCGCATTTTATATATGAGTCACAAGCATGAAACTACATTGAGCATTAATAGCTTTATTATTAATGCTGATTAACCATTTATTTTTCACATTCAATTCATGGCAAAGCGGTAGGGTTTATGAATAAATTTTCTAAAAATATCAAGCTAAATAATTAGCTTATTAAAATTCATCGCCATAGTTAGGGTAACACAAACATCTTATTGAGATGGTTGTTAGTAACATTCTTCTCTCAGGAATATTGCACAATGAAGTTTTCTAATAAACTCGTAATTTCGAGCACCTTAATTGCAACGGGTGCTATTGCTGCTCTATCAGCAATTCTTTATTACAACTCATATAAAGACATCACCGAAAATGTAACCAATAAAATGGAAACCTACTCTGTTTCCATGGCAAACCATATTGGTACCTGGTTACAAGGCAAAGAAAAGCAGATCAGAATGCTTCGCCAAGGAATTTCCCGGACCACAAGTGACGGGGAAATCCAAAGCTTGATAGATCTCCCTATACTCAAACAAGAATTCTCGGTTGCCTATGTCGGCCTTGAAGACCGGCCAAATTTAATTATCAACCACCCTTTTAATGATAAAACTTACGATGCGCGTAAACGCTCATGGTACAAAGAAGCCCGGGCGAAGGGCGACATCAATATCAAGAAGCCCTATATCGATACCAAAACCCAAAAACTGATGATAGCTATCGGCGCACCGCTTACTGATGCCCGTGGTATTCAAGGCGTAGTAAATGGGAAAATTGAACTCGACGCACTACTTGATATCTTAAACCACCACCCGCTTGGTAACGGTGGGTATGCATATCTTGTCGGCAATGATGGCGTTATTATCAGCCACCCAGACCCCAACCTTAACGGCAAGCCACTCTCACAACTATTCGACACCATGCCAACTTTAGGCAACAAACTACAAATGGCCTATATCAAGGGCGAAGAGAAGTTACTGTCATTTGCTCCCGTTAATATCCAAGGCGCTCATTGGAAAGTCGGCCTTGTACTCGATCATGCGGCAGCTTACGCATCCATCAGCCAGATGCAATCCTTCATCGCGGTATTTACTCTTGGTACAGCAGTACTTTGCTTTTTCTTCTATAGCCTCATCATCAGGCGCCTCCTCAAGCCAATGCAATTAATTGGTAATGCAATGCGACAAATTGCGAGTGGCAAAGCCAATCTGGGGCAACGAATTCACTCCCGCAGTAATGATGAATTCCAAGAGCTAGCAGAAAACTTCAATCACTTTATGGAGTCACTGCAAAAACTTATCATCGACATCCAGAATATTGGTGGCTACCTGCTTAAAACTAGCCGCGACGCACAAACCACAGCAGGCAACTCCGCTAATTATATTGCCAACCAACAGCAAGAAATTGATCAGCTAGCAGCGTCAATTAATGAAATGGCAATGACGTCACATAATGTCGCTCAAAATGCCCAACAAGTTGCCCACCATACAGAAGATGCCAATATCGCCACTATCGAAGGTAATCAAACCGTTGAAAATACAGCACAGGCTATCATTGCCTTATCTGAACAACTTGAACAGGCGCGAAAAACAGTCAATATCCTGGCTGAACACAGTGAAGGAATTGAATCCATTACCGATGTGATCAGCAGTATTGCAGAACAAACCAACTTACTGGCACTGAATGCCGCGATTGAAGCTGCAAGGGCAGGAGAACAAGGACGCGGTTTTGCGGTCGTAGCGGATGAAGTCCGTAATCTGGCATCACGAACTCAAGATGCCACTCGAGAAATCAATAGCATGATCGGTGTCTTACGTGAAAAAACAGGGGAAACCGTTGAAGTAATCGAAGCCAGCCGTATCGGTGCTCAGCGCTCTGTTGAACAAGCCGAACAGGCTAAAGAATCATTAGATAAAATCAACGGCGCTATCGAGCAAATATCTGGCATGACACTACAAATTGCCAGTGCAGCAGAACAACAAAGCTCCGCAACCGAAGAGATAAACCGCAACTCCGAAGCGATTCTCACAGCTTCAGCCTCATTAAACCAAACAGCCAAAGAAACGCATGACATGAGCCAATCATTACTGGATCAGTCACAGCAACAACAAACATTGTTAGGCGAATTCAGCCATTAATAAAACCTATTGCCCAAAGAAGCCATGCCTTCTTTGGGCTCTATTATAATTAAGCCACCATAATTACAGGGATTTTAAAAAATTGCTCAGGTAATTGTCCTGCCCTTATATTAACCTGCACCGAGGGGTAGAGCAGTTTTGGTGCATCCAGGTGACTATCCCTTTCCTGCCTGAACTCAACAAAATCACTTTTAGTTACGTCATCATTAATATGAATGTTCTCAGCCTTGCTATCAGCAACCGTCGTCAGATATTCCAACGCCCTACCTCCAGGCTGATAATCGTGGCAAATCCATAAGTTCGTCTCATCGGGCAAGTCATAGAGCCGGCGGATACTGTCATAAAGAAGTGAGGCGTCACCACCAGGAAAGTCACAACGTGCCGAACCAAAATCAGGCATGAACAAGGTATCACCGACAAAAGCATTGTCTTCAATGATATAGGTAACACTGTCATTAGTATGTCCTGGTGTCGCCAGCACAAGTCCTTTCAGCGTACCAAACGTAAAGTGCTCTTTATCTTCAAAAAGGTGGTCAAATCCATCACGGCCATCAGAAAACAACCCTTCAGGGAGAGCGAGAAGCTCTTTAAAAACAGCCTGAACCTCAATGATCCCCTTCCCTACAGCCACCTTGCCGCCAAGCTGGCTTCTCAGATAACTCGCAGCCGAAAGATGATCAGCATGAGCATGAGTTTCCAAAATCCAGTCAAGAGTTAAGCTATTATCTTTAAGAAAAGCAATCAGCTGATCAGCAAAATAATTATCTACCTTGCCAGAATTAACCGCAAAATCCCTGACGCTATCAATCACAACAGCGTGACCTCCAACCTGATCAAAGACGATATAACATAGAGTTGAAGTATCAGAGTGATAAAACACTTTTACTTGTGCCGCCATAACATAGTCCTCCTATACGGAGATGGACTTAAAAGCTTATTGTCATATGCTGTTAAGTCTAGTCATTGCCTCATCAGTATCACCTAGATTGGCGTAGGATTTTCACCGATTACTTGCCAAGCCATAACAGGCTGATTAACTTAGTCACTCACTGTCATTACATAGAACACTGGATATGAAGAAAATCTATCAACCATTATTTGATAACAATAATCCTCCCGGAGAGATTTTCTTTGGTCATGAGATATTCTTACCCAATACCACAACGCCCAAACACAGCCATCCATGGGGACAACTACAGTTCATCAAAGGTGGTATTCTGGAACTGACAACGGAAAAAAAACGTTTTCTCTCGCCATCACAATATGCGGTTTGGGTACCAGCGAGTATTGAACACGAAAGCTTCATGCGGCGAAGCCTGGACTACTGCTCAATGAATATCATCTCCCCTCTGGCAGAGGCATTACCTAGCTACGCCTGTTTATTGGAAGTCAGCCCCATCATGGATTCCATTATTGGCGACTTGAAAGACAGGCGCATTGCCGTTCCGAATTCTGATGAAGATCTTCGCTTGGTAAAAGTCCTGCTTGATCAAGTCCTCAAAGCCAAAGAGCATGACCAGTTCCTCCCTAACAGCGACAGTAAGCAACTGAAACCCATTCTCCAAGAACTTGAACATAACCCAACATCCCCAAAAACACTCAAAGATTGGGCGCAACAACTCCATACAACAGAACGGACACTTGCACGCCATTGCCAAGACAAGTTAGGTATGAGCTTCACTGAATGGCGTCAACGACGTAAGTTTATTTACTCATTGCACTTGCTACGCCAAGGGGTATCAATTAAAGAAATTGCCCTGACGCTCGGTTACCACCAGGCCACGCCGTTCATCACGCTATTCAAACGCCATGCCCAATGTACACCCGAACAATACAGGCAGCGCTTCTATTCAAGTGCAGAACGATGATCAAAGAAAATAACGACAATTTTTGGTCGTGATGCCAACTTGGTGATTTGAACTATAGTTTAGTTATTTGTCGAGTTATCGGGTGATCTTATGGCGAC
>NZ_CANMZV010000040.1 GCF_947502415.1 uncultured Photobacterium sp.
ATGCACGACAAAGTGATAGGCACATTCATTGAGCGTGAGTTCTACAGATGCTAGTTCAACAAGTTGGCGTCATGACCTTCTACCGGGGTATGTAATTTGGGAGGAGGAGGGACTTATGTGAATGGTGCCGGTGAATATCAAGGCTATTGGTGTAGTTTTGGCAATAAACATATTAAACAGACTTATTTTATGACGACCGCACGTTCATCCAACAAAGCTGTTAACCCTACAGGTTGGTTGTTTAATTTAAATGAACAAGAGTTCTTACAGATCGGCGGATCACGTGATCAAGATATTACCGGCTTTTGCGAAGAAAAAGGAGAATATTATTATGGTGGTTTTGAACTTCATCTCCGCAGCATTTATGTTGATGATGAAGTTAAAAATCTAGTTTTGGGCCTCTCTGGTACAACAGTATTTCTTCCGGCGTTGATTGCTCGTTCCATTAATACAGGATGGAGTGTTATCGGTGAATCGACATGGATGCGCGTGTGTTCAACTGAGTTGCATGGCCCCGGTGATATTATTGAATTTCAAGGTAAACGTTGGATTGTTTTTCCGAGTCACGCTCCTGGTGATATTGGCTATGCTTTTCTTCTCGGATAAGAATGATGGTAAGTGCTTTTCGTTTTAGCAAAGTTGGGTGGCTTGAGATTTATCCAGAACCACCATTATCTCAGCCTTCACTTCTAGGCATACCGACACCTTGGGTTTCTTCGGCTTCTGATAGTTCGTATCAATCAAGAGTGCCATCTGTACCTCTCCCAACGGTTACCGCCATAGGCGGTTTTTGGCAGCGCGAATTCAAAAACAACTTATTCATTACGCCTAAACGTATTGATCTTGAATTTGTTGTCGGGCCATCTGTGCAGCAAGTTGAAATCTGGAGCACCTACACCGTTCCGCTCACCCTGAGCGAAATCATCAAATCCGGCGCTAAGGGGATGGTGATAAATGGCCCGAAGCCGGGGGATGTGCTGGCTCCTTATGGCGGCCACTGGCAGTTAACGCTGGATGTGTCCTTGGATGTCGAGATGATCATTGACGCCAGCTTTGAATGGCGTTTTAACCACGGCGCAGTCACTACTTGTTTGAGTGTTACCGGTACTAAGGTGGCACTGTGGCCATATCCGCCAGTCTATCCGGTGAGTGAATCCTGGCAGTGGTTTACCGCTGTGATTGAAACCCGCTCCGGCGAGCAGCGCCTGAGTAATGCCGACAGGCCCATCCAGCACCTGGACTACCGCTATAACCTCCCGGTTCGCGTAGCCGCCGAGCAAACCGCCCGCTATGAAGCCCAGGGCCAGAACCGCCATGTAGTACCGGTGTGGACAGATGCCACGTCACCGGTGTCGGTAAAAGCGGGCGACAGTGTGATTCAAACCGAGGTCGCCTGGCGCGACTTTAACGATGATGGCATGGCGGTGGTGTATAAGGATGCCGAGCAGTACGAGGTGGCCTTTATCAGCCGGGTATCGGACAACGCCCTGGTGCTCAAGCGCCCGCTGACGTTTGACCGCTCTAATGCGGTAGTAATGCCCCTAATCGCGGCCATTGCCCCGGACGGGCTGCAATCTGTCCGGCGTGGTGCCAGAACCGAGCAACAAATCAGCTGGGTAAATAGTCAGCCGCTTGATATTGCGCCGCCAGCGGTTTTACCGGTGGAATTGGCTTTGGAATATCTCGGCAAACCGGTGGTGGTGAAACGCGGCAAATCGGGCGGAGTGCGGGACAACATGGCTTTTTCCTGGCGCGATAAAACCACCGCCAGCGGCCAGCAGATGATGATAGCCGGGCGCGACTTTGGCCAGCACACCACCACCATCGAATGGGCGGCCACAGGCCGTGAGTCGAGCTGGCAGCTGCGCCAGTTTTTATACCTGTTTAAAGGGCGTTTAAACACCTGTTGGTGGGTGAGTTTTAACAACGAAATCCGTCTGGCGGGCAAAGGCAACAGAAAGCGAATTGTGGTGCAACCGGCAGGCTTTGCCAGCTTCGGTGGCCGCCATGTGTACCTGCAGTGGCGTGATGGCGTGCAAATGGTGTTTGCCCGTCCGGACGGGGTGGATGCCGAAGGCAATGAAATCCTCGATATCGGCGGCGACGGGAATATCCCGGTTGAGTCGGGGGATTTGCTTGGCGGCCATGTGATGCGCCTGATGAGGCCGGATGATGATCAGGTCAAAATCAGCTATCAGCCACGCCACCTAATGAAAGTGTCGATGCAGATGAAAGAAGTGCCAGCTGAAGAGATAGCAGGATAGGAGGGCGGATGGTTATTGAACTGTACCAGATTGAGCTGCGTGATGAGGTGTGGCGATTTACCTCCAACCAGCGTGATGTGCTGGCCAACGGCTATAACTGGCGAACCCATGTGATTGCACGGGATGCGTCTATCGAGCAGTCCGATGATCCGCTCCGGGCTGATACGTCATTCGAGGTCGCTGCCGGAAGCGAACTGGCTAACCTGGCCCTGAATCCGCCACTCAATATTGCCCCCAGGGTGACCATTCTCCGCTCGGAGGATGGCCGCACCTTTCATACCGTATTTGCAGGCCGCCTGATGGCCGGAGTGTGGAATGATGGCTTTGTGACTGTCGAGCTGGAAGCGGTGCATACCGAGCTGCAGGTAACCGGCCTGAACGAAACCGTGACGCCGCAGTGCCGCTATGAGTTAGGTTGTCGGAAGTGCGGCATTAAAGAGTCTCCCCGTGAGGTAAAAATCCGGGCGGCGGAAGGGAACAGGGTCACTCTGGCGTATCCGGTGCCGAAGGAGTATGCCTTTGGCTACCTCCAGCAGGGCGGGAACTGTCATTTCATCGACCAGCAGCCCGATAGCCTGACTTTAGTGCTGTTGCATCCGACTAAGCTGGCGGTGGGGGAAACGGCAGAAATTACCCGAGGGTGCGACGGTACTTTGGAGACATGCCACCGCCGCTTTAACAATGCCATTAATCATGGTGGCGCGGTCAATCTGCCGACCAAGAACCCGTATGTCGGCGATCCTATCGATCGTTAATCAGACTGTTAAAAAGAAGCTTACAAGGAGTAGAGATGGTTTGGGTAGCCATAGTGATGGCGGTGGTGTCGATTGCAATCAGTTATCGCGCCATGAATCAGAGCCATGACGCCCCGGATGCGCAGGAGCCCAAGGCCCCGGTGATAGAAAAGGGCAAACCACTTGGGGTGGTGTTCGGCAAGGTTAAGATCAGCAGTGGCACCGTTTATTGGTGGGGGGACATGTCGCACCGTGCAATCCGAAAATAACCGTATTTATCCCCACGATCTGGCTCCGCTCGGTTTTTGTTGCTCCGGGGCGCGAGGGGTGTTTGCAAACTATGGCCTGAGCTGGGCGGAGTTCGTTCGGCACGGGGCCGATTGTGATCAGCTGCTGGCGCTCGGTGACCCATTGGTGACAGAAGTTGTACTTAAGTTTAAGCAAGACAGGGAATCGTCATGGGAAGGAAGAAAAAGCAAACGGTAGGTTATCGCTGGTATTGGGGGCAGCACCTGGTGCTCTGCCATGGCCCGGTCGACTTTATCCAGCGGATCTGGTTCGGGGAAAAAATCGGCTCCGGAGCGCGGATTGCGGGTAACCGTAGCCTGCATATCAATAAGCCAACGCTGTTTGGTGATCGTGACCAGTACGGCGGGGTGATTGGTGATATCGACGTCTGCTTAGGCCATGCTAACTAGGGGGTGAATGACTACCTGGCCCGACACTGCTCGCAGGAGATTGATGGAAAGAAGGTGGTAAGCGCCTTTCGCTATCTGGCAGCGCTGGTATTTCGCAAGCCGGAAATGGGTAACTCCAGTTATCCGCCGCCGGTAGCGGTGGAAGTGGCCCGGCTGAAAACCGGCTGGGACGGTAACCCGATCTGGTATCAGGAAAAGGCAATCATTGGCGAGGGGCGGGATATTAAAGACCCTGCAGCGTTTGGTGCCGGTGGCCTGAATGCTGCCCATATCATCCATGAGCTGATTGAATGCCCGGAATGGGGCACGGGTAACCGCAATATCGACGAGGCCGCATTCCGCCAGTGTGCCGATATCCTTTATGCCGAAGGCTTTGGTCTGAATGCCCATTGGACGAAGCAGCAGCCGGTGGAGCAGTTCATCAAAGATATCTGCCGTTATATCAATGGCTATGTATTCACCGACGAGGCGACAGGCAAAGTCACCATGCGCCTGGCCAGGGATAATTACAGCGAGGCTGATATTCCGGTACTGACAGGAAAACAAATCAAGTCCGCCCGTAATGTCCGTCGACGCAGCCAGGCCGATCTCATCAATACCCTGACGGTGACTTATACCGACTGGAATACCTACGATAAAGCCGCCGTTACCGTGATGAACTCCGCCTTACTTCACGCTACCGGGCGCACCATCGGTGAAACCGTGAATTATCCGATGCTCCATGATGATAAGCTGGCTTACCGGGTGGCAATGCGCGAGCTGCGGATGCTCTCGGGACGCCTGATGACCTGTGAGCTGTATTGTGATACTTCGGCAGCGACCTTGCAGCCTGGTGATGTGGTCAGGGTGGTGTATCCGCCTGCAGGCCTTAACCATATCGTGCGGGTACAGAAGAAACGCCGGGGCAGCCTGGCCAAACCCGAAGTAAAACTCGATGTGATGGAAGATATTTTCTCAGCCGTCACTGGGGATTACATGCCGCCACCGCCAAGTAACTGGAAAGACCCAATTAACGAGCCGCAGCCAATCACCGATCAGGCTGTTATGGAGTTGCCTTACTGGCTGTTGGCCAATACCCTCAACCCGTCCGAACTGGCGGCCTTGAAAGACTACAGCTGTTTTGTCGGCTGGTTCGCTGGGAAACCAACCAGCGATACCCTGGGGGCCGACCTTTATTACAGCCACTTCGACCGCTGGCTATACAGCCACCGCGCAAGCTTTGCACCTGGTTCTTTACTGTTAGCCCCAATCAGCCGGACAGGTACCCAGTTGCAGCTGCTCGGCAGTGATTTGACCGGACAGGAGCTGCCGACGCTCTGCCTGCTAGGCAATGAGCTAATCGTTGTTATGAGCCTGGAAGGTGATAATGCCCAGGTAAAACGCGGCGTACTCGACACGATGCCCGAACGTCACAACGCAATGACGCCAGTTACCATCCTGGACGGCGATGCCCTGGAAGCCGAGTTTACTGCCGGTGAACGGGTAAGCCTTCGGGGCCTAACAGTCACGCCAAGGGGCACACTGAATGAAGGCGAAGCAACGGTGTCTGAGATTAATCTGGTTGGCAGGGCAGCCAAGCCGCTATGTGTCACGAACGTGCAGCTAAACGGCAGCTATTGGCCTGAATCGATAGCCTTACCGTTGACAGTTACGCTGTCACACCGCAACCGCATCAGCGAAGTAGCAGAGCCCCAGTTCCTGTCTGACTGGTTCACCAATGGTATGCCGGAAGCAGGCACAGAAACCAAAGTGACCCTGGTTGATGTTGATACAGGCACTGTCCTTTATAACGAAACAACCACAGCCACCGAACTGACATTCGATAGCTTAACTATAAAGGAGGGGATTAAACGGCTTCGACTCACCCTCACCGCCACCCGTTCAGGCAACGAGGCAATGCAGAGTTATACACATGAGTTTCGTTTAAAAAACATAGCCCCAAACATTTAAACTGCGTTTAAAAGTTTTAAGAACACTATTTTTTAAACACCCCTAACCACAGAAACCGCCCAAAATGGCAAAATCTATTTGTCATTTCTGGCGGATTCCTTTGCCAAACCTCGCGGGCGGCTACAGCTACACGTTCAGGCAACGAGGCAATGCACATCAGCAAAAAGTGCAAAAATCCAACTAATAACATTGCAATAAATAAGTGTATGTTTTTAATTGAGTTAATAACTTTATCCACAAAAACAGTGGGTAACTTTATGGTAAATGCAGCGCCATGCTGATGAGCTTTTCATCGCTTATGCTTTTTGAATATATTAGGAAATGGGCGATTATATTTTTGACCGTTAGGTTAATAAATAACGAAATAAAAGGTGTTTATAAAATGGTTGTTTTAACTGGCTGATATCTTTAGCCTAACATTAACATGATAAATAAAGCGCAGTTGGCTTATTTGCATAATAGGTTGAGTTAATATGAGCCTGAGCTTTATGCATGAGATTTTGTTTAAGCTGTTGTTATAGCTTGGTATTTTTATATTTGACGCTAATGGTGGAGTGTCAAGATATTGACCCGGTTTGAGCTGGGTCATTATTTTTGTGAACGGGCTTAAAGAGTCTTTTGAAATGTTAGTTTTCTTTGCTAGTTTGTATTGAAAGTGCAAAATATTATAACTATATGAGGTTGTGCAATGGTGAGCTTGGCTCGAGCTTTCAATATTAGAACGACTATTTCAGTTGTTTTTATTATCCCTACTACTTTGCTGCTGCTATTCATTGGCATGCAAATAAATGATGCTAATGAACAATTAATGCAGGCAGAGCTGTCACAGGAAACTGTAGAGTTATTTAATCTTTACGACAATGTGGCGCATCAGTTTGCTGTGGAACGCGGACTGACTGCGGGGGTTATTGCGTCTAAGGGGCAAAACAAGCAGCGTGATGCCCTGATGAAGCAACGTAAAATGGCCGATGTTGCTTACAACAACCTTTTGGCATTTCAGCCTCAGCGTTTAAACCCTACCGAGGTGAATTCTCTGCTACGTGAGGTTAAGGCCCAATTGGATCGCCGTAACAATATCCGTTCTCAGGTTGATAGCTTGAAGTTAGCTGATTACCCGTTTGCCTATTATTCCAATGTAAACCGCTTGGCGCTGGATAACCTGGGTATTGTGATGTCTGGGGTGAGTAGTCCGGAGTTGAAGCAGCAATTACAAGGGTTGCTTTCTCTGTTGGTGATTAAGGAGCAGGCCGGTATGGCGCGCGGCGCACTCAATGGGGTGTTTGCCGGTAAGATATCGACGCTGGATCGTTACGCGCAGATCTCTACGTACATTAATGCCGAGCGTTATGCGCTTAGGCAGGCAGAGATGCTGCTTAAAGGTGAAGAGCTCAGTCAGCTACAATCGATTACCCGTAGTTCGACCTGGCAGAAGGTGATGAAGATCCAGCAGGAGTATCTGGCGCAGAAATCGAACTTATCTTCGATCAAAGGGCCGGAAGCATCATCTTGGTTTGGTTTAGCGACAGAGCGGATAGGGACGGTGAAAGGGTTGCGTGATAGTTTTGCCGCTACGATCCATGATAAAGCTGTTCAGGATCGTGCCGATGCAAACACGCTCCGTATGACTTATATCGGTGTGACTTTGCTGGTGGTATTACCGCTGATCTTGTTGACGATTCGCATTGTGATAAATCTGCGCCGCCGGGTAGATATCTTCACTGCCCAGCTGGACAGCATGGCTTCCAATAAAGATCTGACGATCCGTCTTTCAGATGGCACGCAAGACGAATTTGGTGAGATAGCGACTCACTTTGACCAATTGACGCTAAGTCTTAGTGACACTTTGAATAAGGCGTTGGAGGTGGCCAGTCGAACTCAAGATGAAATGAGCGCGATGGTCCAAATGGTGACACAGGCCAGCAAAGCAAGTGAAATGACGCATATGCGTTGCGATAACATTGCAACGGCGATGACCGAGATGGCTCAGACCAGTGAGCAGGTGGCAGGTATTACTACCGAAGCCCAGCAGGGAACGGATTCGGTGAAGTCTAATGCGGAGGCGTGTCATAACCATAGTGAGCAGTCATTTTCCTCGACAACGGCGTTGCTTGATAGCGTGAACCAGACATATGGTTGTATTGAGACTCTTGAGCAGCAGATGGGGAACGTGTCTGAGATTTTGGATACGATCAATGCGATTTCGGAGCAAACCAACCTGCTGGCACTGAATGCGGCTATTGAGGCGGCACGTGCCGGTGAGCAGGGACGGGGATTTGCTGTTGTGGCTGATGAGGTTCGTACTCTGGCGCAACGCAGTAAGCAGTCAACGGAAGATATTCGTCAGCTGCTCGACGGGATCGGTCAGAATGCGAAAGAGTCTTTCGATAATATGCAGAAGAGCCGCGAAGCGAGTTACGAGACTCAGGATATGGTGTCTGATACCAAGTCGCTGGTTGAAAATCTGATTGTTACGGTAAATGAGATTGCTCAGTTTAATGCCAGCATCGCTACGGCTTCTAACGAGCAGTCGCAAACAGCAAAAAGCGTTGATACCGATGTTGACGAGTTATTGGAAATGGCCAGCAATACCAAGCAAACTATTTTCGATATCCAAAATGAGGTAGAGCAGGTCAAACTGCGGATGACTGAGCTGGTTGATGAGGTAAATACGTTTACCATTAATAACAGCGCGACTGCCGAAAAGTTTACGTTAATGCGATAGTCAGTAATAGATAAAATGATAAAACCCCGAGCTGAGAGGCGCGGGGTTTTTCTTTATTGGCTTTTATTTAGAAGCTTACGAGTACATCTTCCACGCTTCCTGGCGGATCTTAGCCATACATAGACGTAAATCGCCTTCAAGTGGCCGGTCTTCGGTTACGAACTCAAAGTCTTTCTGAATAGACTGAACCATAGCCTGCAGTGCTGGGCTTAGTTGATCGTCAGCAAGCTCACTGTTGCGCTTACGCAGTTCGAGAGCCTGAGTTGCAGCCAGCAATGATGCAGAGGCCACCTGTTCAGTTAGTTCAAGCACGCGCAGGCAGTCACGGGAAGCAATTGTACCCATACTGACCTTGTCCTGGTTGTGGCATTCGGTAGAGCGGGAGAAGACACTGGCTGGCATCGTGTGCTTAAGCGCCTCTGCGGTCCAGGCTGAAATACCGATTTGTACCGCTTTGAAACCGTGGTTGATAGGTTTGCGGCTGCCGGTTGCACCGGTCAGGTTGTATGGCAGGCCATTGTTGAACTTATAGTCCATTAGCTGGGCCATCTGGCGGTCAAGCAGGTCGGCAATGTTGGCAATTGCAGTCTTTAGGGTATCCATCGCCATGGCAATGTGCCCGCCATAGAAATGACCGCCGTGAAGTACGCGCTCGTTGTCACCGTCAATGATTGGGTTATCGTTGGCACTGTTAAGCTCATTTTCAATCAGCTGGCGGATCCAAGGCAGGCTGTCTTGCAGGGCACCGATAACATGAGGGGCACAGCGCAGCGAGTAGCGATCTTGCAGGCGATCACTGTTACGAGGTGGTTGGGCTGCCTGAAGATCATTGCGTAACCAGCTGGCAATTTGCTGCTGGCCCGGGTGTGGCTTCACGGCAAACAGGGCTTCGTCGAAGTGAAAGTCGTTTCCTTGCATACCGACCGACACCATTGAGGTAATACGGGTTGACAGCTGTGCCAGATATTCTGCACGTTTGTATGCCATACATGCCAGCGCAGTCATAACGGCTGTGCCGTTCATCAATCCCAGTCCTTCTTTAGGCTTAAGCTTGATTGGGGTCAGGCTGAGTTCGTTATACACCTCGGCTGTCGAACGAATTTCACCTTTATACAGTACTTCACGTTCACCGATCAGGGCGGCTGCAAGGTAGGAAAGTGGGGTCAGATCGCCGCTGGCTCCAACAGAGCCTTCTTGCGGAATGCGTGGCGCAATGTCGTGGTTGATAAGGGTGACGATTTGATCCAGTAATTCTCGGCTAACGCCTGAAACACCTTGTGCCAGTGAGCAAAGACGGGTAGCCAGAACAGCGCGGCTTTGCTGATGATCCAGATTCTCGCCTAAGCCGCAGCCATGGAAGCGAGTCAGATGCAGCGGTAGATCATCAACAAACTCTGGTGGAATGGCAACGGTGCAGGAGTCACCATAGCCGGTGGTAACGCCGTAGATAACGCCTTCTTCTTTTAGCAGCCGCTCAAGGAAAGCCGAGCCGCGATTAATTTTATCGGCAAAGGCTGGGGAGTTGTTTAATGTTGCGGATGCACCATTGGCAATATCGATAACGTCTTCAATTGTCAGGCGTTCTGCTCCAAAAATAATAGAGTTTTGAGAATGTACGGTCATTGTATCCTTTCCACTTAACTTTCAGTTATTACTGCCTTTATAGCAATGAGATGATCCACTCATCATGGTCCTGATATTGCAGGTGGCAGATTTGATAGTTCATTCTTCGAGTTGCCACTGAAGTGGCGTAACGGAGAAGTTAGACGTTTGGGGCCGCAATATTTGATACCGAGTGGCAATGCGAGGCGGCCCTTCAGCCAGAATGGGCTATGCGGCCTGATTTGCCGAGATAAAGCTTGCTAGTGTGGTGACAGAGGCAAAGTGCTGGCGTGCGTCTTTGTCATCGGCATCCAGTACAATGTCGTATTTTTTCTTAATTGCCAGGCCAAGTTCCAGTGCATCAATCGAATCCAGTCCCAGACCGTCATTGAACAGAGCTTCGTCGCTGTTGATATCGTCTACAGTGATGTCTTCAAGATTCAGGGACTCGATGATGAGCAGCTTTAACTCAGTGTGTAATTGTTCCATATATACCTACTCTGTAGCTATTTAGTTAATGTATTCAGTTTGTTGCGTATTGCTATTGTGCCATAAGACACTGTTTTCTCGATAAATAAGATCACTAACTTCGAGTCAGCTAACGAAAAAGCAATATATCATTGTGCCGGACGTTGCCAGTGCCAGCATTGCTGAGTGGTTGATATCGTCCACTGGTTTTCGTTACCGACAAACTGCCGGATAACCTCAAGTGTGAACGGGGCGGACTGCTCTTTAGGTTCAGTGTTTCTCTCCCAGCTTATCTGGTAATCAGAGCCACTGGTGAGCAGAAGGCCAAGCGCATACCCCTGATAATTGCCCTGATCGAACTGGCTGTATCGTTCTGGTAGCGGTTCGTCGAAGTCAACAACGAGCACTTTGCTTTCCGGGGTTTCACTGAGGTAGGCTGATGCCTCTATCAGTGCGTTATGAAGTGTATTTTGTCCTGACGCCAGAGATGTCACCGGGGTTGGCCTTTTGGTTGCAATGGTGAACAGGCCAGCGGCGGTGTTATGCACGGTTTGGGAGAAAAGTGTCGGTGAAGCATCTTCACCCTGCAGGATATTTTCCTGCAAAGTCGTTAGCCGGTTTAGCTCTCCATGGCGGCTGGCAAAAATGATGTAGTCGATTTCCTTATCCTGGGTGAGCGAAATAGCTGTTTGCAGGGCCAGTTTGCTCTGGCTGCTGGTGCGTCGTCGCATCATTGACGGTATTAGGTTGGCAGGAACTGGTTCGGGATTTTCAGGCCAAGTCATATCAAGTGAGGCCCAGGTCATCCAGTTGTCGCGGTCGGTGAGTCCTGGAGAAAGGGCTAGCCAGTCAACAAGATTAAAGCGAATAGTATTCATTGTGATCGTCGGTGATTCGAAAAAAAAGCTATTATCATGGTTGCATATTGTTGGTGTATATAACCAGCTTTGATAATTACATTATTGAGTCATATCACTTTTTCGTATATTCAGCGTGTTCGCTTGTGATTCTGGAGAGGCGAACACGCCTGTGGTTATGCTGGTTAGAGGGAGCAAAAGTGTGAGGTAGAAGCGAATTATTGGTGGCGGTGATCCCACCATAGTTGTGCCTGTTCCAGGGCTGATTGTTGATCCGGACATGCTTTTATCATTTTGAGTACTATTGCCATTGTTGAAATAACTGCATGGATTCCGTAGTTGTTATCGATGTTACCTTCCCAGACTTGCCGTAAGTATTCCCCGCTGATTTCACCGTGTTTACCTGATGCCCCCTCTAGAAAGGTGGGCCACTCTTCATTGAATAACTGGCCGTCGGCAATACCAGCAATCCGGCAGGCAGTGCGTGGGCTACGTTCGCTTTCTCCTCCTTCGCCTTTGAAAGCCACCATGTTGCGGTCTCCGATTAGGCTGGCCGCTTCGGCATGGAGCTGTTCATAGCCTTGATGAAAAATCCCGTGAATGGCATATGGTGCATTGGTCGGGTTGAGTGAGCGGGCGACGGTATTGAGCGGGGTGCGCAGGCCAACCTGATTTCGTAGTGCCAGCAGGTCGACCAGCGGCTCGCAGTAGGCTGACAGGGGGATGTAGCAAATGTCATCGTGGGCCAGGATCGCTTTGGCTTGCTCGGGCGTTTCGGCTTGGCGGATCCCTAAATCAGGGCAAGCTGATTCGATCTGGTACTTGAGTGCATCGACTGAGGCATGGCCGTGAAGTAGCACCCGGATACCATTTTGTGCCAGCAGCTTAGCTGCAAGCAGTAGCCAGGGAGGCTGGCGGCGTTTACCGGCAAAACACGGCCAGTCGAGATCCACTGCCAGGTCTTGCCATCCATCATCAATCCGGCTTCTGAGGGATTGTATGTATCCGGCAGCTTCTTCGCCTGTCTCGCATCGTACTCGTTGCAGCATCAGCAGCACGGCGAGTTGAAGTAGTTCGGCTTTGCCGTCGAGGTACATATCCAGAGCCTTACGAGCTTCTTGCTGGGTAAGTGGACGGCGGCCTTTTTCTCCCCGGCCGACATGTTTAATAAATTCTGAAAAGGCTGGCATTACTATCCCTGATTTTTTAGTTATTTGAATATTATTTAATACCTGAAAGATGAATAAAGCAATGACGTGACCGCTGGCTGGTAATCTACACTGATAGAACTGTTTTTAGTGCAGGGTAAACCAAAGGTGGGAAAATGAAGGGTAAGTTACTCGTTACAGCGTTATCTTTGTTGTTTTCTTTTTCCTTATTTGCTGCTGAAGGACGATCGGTTAGTTATAAAGTCAATAACGAGGAATATGAGGGGTATTACATTACTCCGGATGCCAAAGCGCCGCTGGTATTGTTAATTCACGACTGGGACGGGTTGACTGACTATGAAGTAAAGCGGGCCCAGATGCTGGCTGAAGAAGGTTATGCGGTGTTTGCGGCTGACTTGTTCGGGGCTGGAGTCCGTCCGGTGAAAGTGGAAGACAAACGCCAGCATACCGGTGAATTGTATAAGGATCGGCTGAAGATGCGTGCTTTGCTTAACGGCGCACTACAGATGGCTGATTCTCTTGGAGCTAATACCGACAGGGCTGTGGCAATGGGATATTGCTTTGGTGGTGCTGCCGTGTTGGAAATGGCGAGATCCGGCGCTGATATGAAAGGATTTGTGACGTTTCACGGTGGATTGAAAACACCGAAAGGGCAGGATTACGCTAATACCAAATCCAGCGTGTTGGTTCTGCACGGCGCGGCAGATCAGGCCATCACAATGGATGATTTTGTGGCGCTTTCGAGAGAGCTTGAAAAGGCATCGATTGAAAATGAAATGATTGTCTACAGTGGTGCTCCCCATGCCTTCACGGTTTATGGTTCTGATAATTACCGCGAGGTTGCCGATTACAAATCTTGGCAGCGGTTTTTGACTTATCTCAAGGCCGTTAATCAGTAAGTATATAAAGCTCAGTTTATGAGGTTTCTTAACAGAGCCTTATATTTATATATTGTTATTATCTAACGGTTTTTTAATTGATTTCTTGTTGGTTGTTATTCATGCTAATTGCTTAATTTAAGAAGCGGATATGTTTGAAGGAGCAAAGCTATGTTGTGTGTAACAACGCCTGATATCGCGAACCGTACTATTAAGGAAGTGTTGGGAACCGTGACCGGAAACGTCGTGCAGTCCAAGCATGTCGGCCGGGACATTATGGCGGGATTTAAGACCATTTTCGGCGGTGAGATTAAAGGTTATACCGAAATGTTGACTGAAGCCCGTGAAGAAGCGATGCGTCGTGCCGTTGCCGAGGCGGAATCGCTGGGCGCTGATGCGATTGTGAATGTACGTTTTACTACCAGTGCGATTATGCAAGGTGCATCTGAAATTCTGATATACGGCACGGCCGTTAAACTGGATTAATTTTCGCTGTCCCTTTTGATTACTGCAGAGTAACTTAACAAAAATTGCAAATAAGTTAGCAAAATTGCAGCATAAGTCAGCATAGTCTATTTTTTGTTGTAAGTTTACTATGAAGAATAGACTATGTACGACCAAACCAAAAAATCTTCCCACGTTCACAACATCTGCAAGTTTATGAGCTTGATTCAGTTGGAGGTGCACGGAAAACCCCAAAAGTAACCAAAATCACCATCTCTCATTAGCTCCTAACTAGTGCATGATAATGCATAGTGGACAGTTCTATAAGTTGCAGTACATATTGAATTACTGTTAAATTAAATTAGTTGAATAAGTCTAGAAGTACTGGTTTAGGGCAACTTTGATATTCTGAGTAAGGTATGAGACAAGAACTAAATTTAAGCTTTGCTTCAATCAGTTCTTCTTCCGTTAACTGTTTTTTAATAGACGTTATTAATGACCCTTGTTTTTTATTTTTGGTTGATGCAATCATTGCCCAAATGTATGCGCTTTGATAATCCTGTTTAATAATAAAGCCACCAAAAAACATTCTGGCAAGATTTTCTTGAGCTTTAACTTGACCAAGCATTGCTGCCTTTGCGCACCATTTAACTGCTTGTTCATAGTTGATTTCTACCTCATCACCGTTAAAATACATATGACACAATTCTAGTTGCGCATCGGGATTTCCACCTTTTGCAAGAGCAACATATTGTTCAAAAGACAATTTGTTAAGACTAATAAAATTCAGCGTTCCTTCATAATCATTTCTATCCGATGCCTTTTTAAACCACTCCAACGCTAACTGTCGATCTTGCTTTATTCCTAACCCATCTCTATACATTCCCCCTAAATAATTTGCTGCTCTGCCATCCCCGTTATCGGCAGCCTTACGATACCAATTCGCAGCAATAAGATAATCTTTCTTAACTCCATGTCCCTTCTCATATAAGATTCCGAGATTTCTTTGTGCTGGTGCATAATTCTTCTCAGAAGCCCTCGTATACCATAATACTGCTTCTTCATAATTTTGCTTTACGCCAGTACCATATTTGTAAGCGAAACCAAGACTATTTTGAGCTGGAGCATAGCCTTGTTCTGCGGCTAAGCTATACCAGTGTGCAGACTCAATGAGCTTGTGAAATACACCATTTGGGTTTTGATACATCCAACCAAGACTGTCTTGGGCAAACACGTATCCTTGCTTCGCTGCCTCCAGATACCAATATTCAGCTTTATAGTAATCTTGCTTGACCTCTTTTCCCTCCTCATACAATTGCCCTAGTTGGAATTGAGAAATAACATCACCTCTTTTCGCTGAAACTTCAACTTCTTTGAATGAAATAGCAGCGTTCCCGCTTTTTGCGGCGATTTGGTCTTCTTTATACCATTTCGTAGTTATGCCTTTCTCTTCATTTATAGTGGTACAAGCAGATAACAAAGTACCTAAACAAAGTGAAAACAGCAGCTTTCTCATAAATGCGTATTCCGGCGAAGTTGAACACCGATTCCGGCTGAATGTGAACACTTAACTTTTCAACGTATCACGACAGTTGT
>NZ_CANMZV010000041.1 GCF_947502415.1 uncultured Photobacterium sp.
ACAAAAACGAGCAGGTAGAAATAATGTTTACCTGTCACAAGTCCTTACGGGGCAAGGGGCTTCGTAATCTTGCCCTGATGGGATTTCAGTATCTTAGGCGGTAGCGTGCAGTTACTTGTTGTCGAGCGGACTTCTGACTCCGCTTTTGTGTAGTCCAGCAACATGGGTGTAGATTTGAGTTGTTTTTATATCTGAATGCCCTAGTAACTCTTGTATATTTCTCAGATCTGTTCCGTTTTCGAGTAGCCTAGTTGCAAATGAATGTCGAAAAGTATGGCAGCCTGCTTTTTTGATGATCTTGGCTGCCCTAATAGCTTTCATCACATGTTTTTGAACTGTTCTATCAGTAATGTGATGCCTCATAGTTTTATCAGTGCGTGGGTCTACACTGAGTTTCGAAGCCGGAAACAGATATTGCCAACCGTAGCCTTTTGCTTGCGTTGGAAATTTTTTTGCTAATGCATATGGCATATAAACTTCACCAAACCCATGATCGAGATCTCTGTCATGAAGCATAGTTACCATGACTATTTGCTGTTTTATTGGTGTGTGAAGTGCATGGGGGAGGAGTGTTTTTCTATCTCGGTTGCCTTTGCCATTTCGGACTGTAATGGAACTTGTGTCTAAATCGATATCTGCAACCCGTAATCTTACCGCTTCATTGATTCTTAGGCCGCTACCATACATCAGTTGCGCGATGAGTTTTGAGGGTAAGGGAAGGTGGTTGATAACGTCTATTGCTTCTGAATGGCTAAATACTTCCGGAACTTTTGGTCCTCTTTTGGCTTTTTTGAAAATAAGAGATTCGGTGTTTTGTTTGAGTAACTCACGACAGAGAAATACTAATGCATTAAGAGCTGTTTTTTGAGTGTTGGGAGAGACATTTTGTACATTTACTAAATGATCAAGATATCGGCTAATATCTGCGGCAGATATATCTTGTCGGGACTGATAATCACAATATTTAATAAAGCTTCTAATCCAATGTATATATGTTTTCTCTGTTGAGTAGGCAAGGCCTCGAACACGGATGAATGATGTAACCTCGGCAATAAAGTTACTATTGATAGATGAAATTGGCAGTGGGATGTCTTTCATAGCGCTGTGTATCCATGGTTCTGTTGTATTTCTGTGTTGTTAAACTATACTCACAGTAACGACTAGGTTCATTCTTGAGGCGCTTTGTCATGAAAAACATAGCACTGGACTCAATTTTACAGTTAATCCCCTCCTTAAGCTATGTTGACACCAAGCGTCTTAATTATTCAGTAAAACAGAAGCTAGATTCAGATATAGTCGGCAAGGTTGTAGCAGAACGAGAGCAAGTGGTTTGCGAATGTCCTCACTGTCATTCACCTGAATTCGTTAAGCATGGTGCTACAGCCAAAGGTATTCAGAGATACCGTTGCAAGGGATGCAAAAAAACATTTTGCTCTCTGACCAAAACACCGCTATACAGGATGCGAAAGGAAGATAAGTGGCTTAGTTACATATCTATGATGTGGGATGGAGTAGCACTGAGAAAAATCGCGAAAACCTTAAATATTAGCCTGAGAACAGCCTTTTTCTGGCGACACCGATTCCTTCGAATGCCCGATACAAACCAGCCATCCAGCTTTACGGGTATTATCGAAGCCGATGAAGCATTCTTGCCAGAGTCGTTCAAAGGTAAAAGGGAAATACCCCGAGAACCCCGCAAAAGAGGCGGAGGTAGAGTACCGCTCGTGCCAATTCTAATTTCATACCAACGTGGCGATAAATTTACCTATAAGGTGATGGATAGGAATACGAAAGAAAACCTATCTAACGCCATTACCCCTTTATTAACAGAAGGTTGCTGCCTTTGTACAGATGGCAATTTATCCTATAAGAGTATCGTTGAAAAACTGGATATTAACCTCGATCACAAGCGTATCATTGCTTCTGATGGTCGAATTGTTGACGGGATCTATCACATCCAGCACGTCAATGGTTTCATTAGCTTATGGAAAGAGTGGTTAGGCCGTTTCCGTGGTGTTGGAACGGCCTATGTTAAACATTATCTAGCTTGGTATATCTGGATGAGAGATAAAAGCTATGGTGAAGAGGATCTTTGGCTGAAAGAAGCTACAGGTCAAATGTATTGGTTACAGAGAGAATAAAGCACTAACCAGCAAATTAACTTATAGAATCGCTGTCATCATCATTATTGGCTTCAAATTCTAGGATATCACCGGGCTGACATTCGAGTACTTCACACAGTTTGTCGAGAGTCGATAAGCGGACAGCTTTTGCTTTGCCGTTCTTTAATATAGATAAATTGGCTTCTGTGATCTCAACCGCTTGTGCCAATGTCTTTAAGCGCATTTTCCGTTTAGCCATCATTACGTCTAAATTAATACAAATAGTCATGGCGAGTCCTTAAATCGTGTGACTGTTTTCATCGGCAAGAATGTAACCTTCCTTCATCACCCATGAAATGATCAAAATGACAATGCCGAACACTAGTGTTAAAAAATCCATTCCTACAAAGCTGATTGTGAAAATACGCTCACCCGGAGGATTATTGAACGACAAAATCAACGACATTAATGCATTGTAGACGACAGAACCACCAGCCCAATAAAACACAGAGTAGCCTAGCTTCTGGTAACACGTTGCATTGTTGACTGAGAAAATTTCGCCACGTTCGTAGTTACGAAATAAGCGAATAAGCACCTTTAAGGCGTACATGATAATGCCGCATAACAGCAAGCTTGCAATAGCGGCGAATGCTCGTGTTGTCAAAGAGAGTGAAAGTTGTGTGTAGCTGTCTATATCAAAGCTGAGCTGGATAACTCCTAATGAGGTAAGAAAGTCATATGGTGTTTTGACAGTTAGCCAGTAATAACACGCCATGATAGGTGTAAGCGCAAAAAGGCATTGAAAGAGTATACGCACACGGCGGCTTTGTTTTTGAATCTTGAACATAATAAGTAATCCTATTGAATTTATAATTAGATCTTAAGACAAAAACAAATGATGATCAACAATTATTTATTGCAAAACGATAAATCACGCTAAGTTTTAGGTTTGAATGGTGCGATTGATGAACTCGTATTGCGCAGTGTATTAGGGAGTCTGGCAGCATAAACAGGCTTTGAGGCAGCCCCTGCTCTTCTGAACAAATTTCGCCTATTCGTGAGATTTCAGCTTGTTTCATCATCAATGCTGAGAAATCCAAAAATTGCATTGCGCAACGCTCGGTTCTGGGAGTTGTTAAGCGTCAGACAGAGATAGCTAGCTAGATATGAGCAAAAATATGGTAAAACGACTGGCGCGATTTGCCACTGAGTAAATACGTTAACGCAGAAAGGGGCAAATGTGTGTTAGATCTGATTCGTCTATTTGATATAGCTTGGTTAAATTCTAACAACACAGAAATACAACAGAGCCGTATCCATACAGTATTTTTATTTTATGCTAGGTAACAAATTCATCCAATACAATACTTTGTGAAATGTGTTCGCTGATTTATGATAAATTCCACAATCAGCTGAAAAGCGGCTATATATCAGTTACATGTAGGCTAGATAGAAGAGAGAGATATACGAACGTCGTTCGCGTATTTCGGAGTGTTAAGTCAGTGTTTTGATAGTTAAGTTGCTGTTTAATTATGAAATTAACCAAGGGACAGGGCTGACAAGATTACGAATAATATATACGAGTGAGTTTTATGAACTTTGTTCGTTGAATATAATGTTAAAAGTCACAAGAAGTAAGGAGTACGTTTTGTTTGGTCCAAATCCTGATGATAAAGAACCAATGAAGGGATTTCCCCAAGTTGGCTATCTGAAAAACTTCATTAAAAGTGAAAATATAATCGTTGGTGATTATACATATTATGATGATCCTGATGGTCCAGAAAACTTTGAAGGTAACGTGCTTTACCATTTTCCTTTTATTGGCGATAAGTTAATTATTGGAAAGTTCTGTGCGATTGCGAAAGATGTGAAATTCATCATGAATGGTGCAAATCATAAAGTCTCTGGGTTTTCTACTTACCCATTCCAAATCTTTGGCAATGGTTGGGAGAAAGTCATGCCGAAAGAAGGTGAGCTACCATTTAAAGGTGATACTGAAATAGGTAGTGATGTTTGGATTGGTTATGACGCAACAATAATGCCGGGTGTCAAAATCGGGCATGGTGCAGTAATCGCAAGTAAATCCGTTGTCACAAAAGATGTTCCTGCTTACAGTTTTTTTGGTGGTAATCCAGCAGAACATATTAAAGACCGATTTGAGCAGCCAGTAATTGATGAGTTACTTCGATTAGCATGGTGGGATTGGTCTCCAGAAAAAATCACATCAAACCTTGAGGCTATTGTCGGTTGTGACCTTTCAGCACTTCAGTACGCGAAGTGACTTTTAACAAAGCAATCAAGGTGATGCGTTACACTTGGCGGTTTTGGTACGGAGTTCGGTGTGCTTTGTTGGTTCGTTGGGGCACACCTTATTGCAGGCGTTATATTTATTTGGAGATTATGTGATAAGTAACATTGGAAAAATAATGCTTGAGAATGGAATGTCTGAATTTTCAGTTTCTATTTCTCCAGATTGGCCATCAATTATAGTGACTGGAATGATAGGTCTAGGTAGTATCTTTACATCTATTGCTGTAGCTAGAATATCAAAGAGTAATCAAATCACTCAAAATAAAGCAAAGAAAGCAGAGCTGAGACAGATGTGGGTTAATGAGCTGAGGGACGACATTTCAAACTTCATCTCTGTATGCATCATCATAAAGGTGAGAGCTTTAAACGATATTGAATATCAAAAGAGCGGTGAGATCTATTCACACTTTCAAACGCTTTTTGAATATAGAGCAAAAATACGCTTAATGTTAGATCCCCAAAAGGACTATACATTAATATTGAACTCATTGATTGACGATGTTTACAGGTCAGTTAGTCGAAAGGAGATTGATACTAAAGAATTATCCTCTTATTTAAATGCTTTTCAAGAACAGTCAGCACTATTATTAGAGAAAGCATGGTGTGATATCAAAGACGAATTTGAATAAACTTAGTTTCAACTTTGAAGTGCGACAAATATAACAAAGGCATCAAGGTGACACGTTACACTCGGCAGTTTTGGTATGGAGTTCGGTACGCTTGGTTGGTTCGGTGTCGGTGCACCTTATGCCCGGCGTTATGGCTTAAAAGCACAGGTAACGAGGCTTTCGCTTAAAGGTCTGTGGGTAAAGCTTAGCGGCTACCAAGCAGATCTTCTCAGGCGATATAACTGAACGCTTTCCTGTATAACGAACTGTGAATTTGGCGGGCTTTGTTCGCAGCACGCTTGATTTGCCAGTTGTGCTGGCTGTTAGAAGTGCCCGAAACTTCATCGAAAACCAGCTTTCAATTTTTGGCTAAGGGTTATCAGATTTTAATCTTTGCTATTTTCCCTGAAGCTTCCGGTTTATATCAGTAGGTAAGGAGCAATCCTTTCTTAATTAGCTGCAGAACTAATTCCTCTCAAAACCACCTGCACAAAATCCATTCAAAAGAGGCTAGGTGCCTAATATTTAAGGCCAAAATTGAGCGATTTCAAACTTATACCTTTTGTTTGTTGTATGATGCCTTAATCATATGGCAGGTAAATAATTCTGTTCGGCGGTAGCGTGCCAAATTCAAGTTAACTGATTGAAATATAGCCATAACAAAGGCATCAAGGTGACACGTTACACTCGGCAGTTTTGGTCTGGAGTTTAGTGCGCTTGGTTGGTTCGGTGTTGGTGCACCTTATGCCCGGCGTTATGTTTTCTTCTTTACATTTGAGTAGTAAAAAGGGTTGTAAGTGAAAAATATTTATTTTTGGGATTATAAAGCTGTAGCTAAACGATTGTACAACGGTGATTTCACAGAAACTGACTCACTGAGGCAGTTTGTTGCATTGATGATCATTTCAGGTATATCAATACCAGTTCCTTTCTCGTTTTATATTATCAGTGTGAATAAGCCTATTGCTCTTGACGTGTTTAGCTTCATCCTTTCTGGTGTTATTGCTTATGTAGGCTATTGGTGGGTATATCAATCACATGTCAAAAATGAAGGAAGTGAATTTTTTCTGAAGCTAGCAGCATTAGAGTTACCTATTGGTTTTAGAGTGGCGGTTTTTGTTATTTTACCATTTATGCTTCTAAGCATCCCGCTCCTACAAGTTATTACTTCACAATTATTAGCTCAAGGTCTGGGACTCGTAATGGGTATCGTCGCTGCCATAGTGCATTTCAGATTATTGAAATCAGCCATTTGTTATTCTGAAAACTAAAACATAACAAAGGCATCAAGGTGACTTGTTACACTCGGCAGTTTTGGTTTGGAGTTTGGTGTGCTTGGTGGGTTAGTCGTGGCGCACCTTATGCCAGGCGTTAAGTGTTTTCAAAGGTATTTTAGTTTATGGGTATAGCAGAAGATGTTGAAAGTCTAAGGGGTAACTGGAGTTCACTATCTAAAACGTCAAAAGTTATGTTCTTTAGTTCCTTAGCGTTGTCGTTTCTTTCAATAGCATCATTAGCTGACGGTGTTCATAAAATGAAAGGGTTCGTTGCTGAAGCTATTCATTTTTGGCATTGGATTGGTGGATATGCAGCTGAAACTGCATTGTTGCTTGATATAAAAATTGAACAGTGGCAATTGGATTATTGGGCCGTAATTTGCCTTGTGTTTGTTCCATATACTATCGAACGATGGAAGGTATTTGGGGTAAAGGGCAACTTAACACGTTTAGGCTTATTTCTGTCCGCGTTATACATGCCTTTTGTTAAAGGCCAGTTTTATTCAATGAATGTTGCTGGGCTTGTCTATGTTTCTACTTTACTTGTCATCTTGTGTCCGCCAAGAACTGCTGCATTTAATTTTATTGCAGTTCGTATGGTAGTTCCCCCAGTAGGTGTAGCGATCGTAGCAGCCATAGTAGAAGGGCTTAGTCGCCCAATTTAGTTGCACACTTAACAATGCAATCAAGGTGATGCGTTACACTCGGCGGTTTTGGTATGGAGTTCGGTGCGCTTTGCAAGTTCAGTGTGGCACACCTTATTGCGGGCGTTAGGCATGCTGAAGAGCGGCTTTGTTTTTATTGGTTATTTCTTCGCTCAAGAACGATGCCACAAAGGTCATTCGTTCATCGCAAGGCTGTCCATAAAATATGGCAAAACGCAGGTTGCTTCATCAGTTGTTGCCTTTAGCTCCGGCAATGAACCCTCGCATTTATTCAACGTTACAGTGCAATGAGCGGATTGTCGGTTTCTCAGCCTATTAGTCCGGTGATACAGCCCTAAGAAACACTTCATCAGGTTGTCATGCAAATGTATTTGGTTCAAAGCGTTGATAGTTCATGGGAAAATACAATTTCGAGGTTGTTGTATCCCATGTTTAAAGGCGGGATGCGTTGAGAGTTCGCCTCCCAAGTTAGGACAGTGCACATGGAAATGCCTAACAAAGGCATCAAGGTGACACGTTACACTCGGCAGTTTTGGTATGGAGTTCAGTGCGCTTGGCTGGTTCGGTGTTGGTGCACCTTATGCCCGGCGTTATAAGCAAAAAGAGCGTAATAAGTAAATTTGCATTAAGTCATGAAAGTCATTTTTTAAAACATGTAACACTTAATTACTAACTTTACTGACGAGCATGATTATTAATTGGGCTGTAGGTGAGTAATGGCTTATATAAAACACTTTATAAACGGAAAACCAGAACATAAAGCTAAATTTGAGGCTGTTGAATCAAGTATCCCTCTAGATGTAAAAGTATTCAAACGAGGAGATACAGGTGTAGCAGAGATAGTTTCAGATGCTAAAGGGTATATTGCAAAGATAACTAGTGTAGGTATTGAGTTAAATGGAAGTGAAGTAGAGCAGGTTATAAATGGTAAGTTTGGTTTGTTTGGGTGGTTATTAAAATATCCTCACGAATTTATACTAAGTGTACGAACTGATTCATGGATAGGTGGAAATACTTGTTTTAAAAAAGATGGCCAAGTTATCGGTAAAATCACATATGGTGGTGGTTTAATATGGGCTATGATGCGGTGGATAAAAATTAGGTGCTGGGTATATGAGCCTAAGTATATAAAAATTGATTTTAATGAAAATTTGATAGAGCCGCATTTAGCTTTATGTTTATTACTGGTTGAATCTTGTAAACCTTTTTCTCCATCGTCATGACAGCTAATAAATACGGTGAAATTAATGTTGGCTCTATCAGTCTGCGGGTTTTGCTTATAACAAAGCAATCAAGGTGATGCATTACACTCGGCGGTTTTGGTATGGAGTTCGGCGTGCTTTGTTCGTTCAGTGGGGCACACCTTATTGCAGGCGTTATGCCCCTAAAAGCTAAGTGTTTTCTGTACAAAAGCTTCGCGCACATGAACACCATCTCTCTGGCAATTTCGTACATCAACCGGCTGCTCCTTGAGTTCATCGAAATGTCGGTTGTTAATGTATTTGCTGCCATCAATTTCGAGCTGTTTGGCTCATGCTTAACTCGAGGCGTTCTTGGTTGAAACGGTGTTTCCCTTGGCTATCAGTCTGGCGTTTGCAGCCTGTGTGACTCCGCATTTGTTGTCATGCAAATCAGGTGTGCTCAAAGTCGCTGAAAGTCAGTGGGAATATTGAGTTGGTAATTGTTGTAAGTTTTATCGTAGGGCATCACGCGTGGCTTGTTTTGCTGCCAAGATAGGGAAGCGTTTTTGGTGAGGCATAACAAGGCAATCAAGGTGATGCTTTACACTCGGCGGTTTTGGTTCGGAGTTCGGTGCGCTTTGCTGGTTCAGTGGGGCACACCTTATTGCAGGCGTTAGCCCCTTAATGGCAAAGGTTCTTATAATGAAGAAAAAGTGGTGGATTGTTTCTTGTTTTATATTACTTTCATCGTTTTCATTGATAGCAAACGATGAAACTTCTGGTGAAGTTACCAATATTTCATTGTTATCCTCAATCCGTGAGGTTGAGGAAGATAGAAGTATTGAAAATGTCACGAAAATGATTGAGGAAATAAATAAAGCAACATATGTTGTTGCAATATTTCCAAATCAGTTGACAGAGAATAAGCGTACTGATGATGGAATTGTCACTATAAAGGCAGGTCAAGAAATTAACTATATGACATTAAAGTCGACTGATGGAAATATGTATCTTCCTATATTTACTGATATACAGGCAAAAGATTATTTTATAGAAGAAGAATCTGATGCATTAGTTTATCCTGCAAAAGAGCTCTGGAAGAAGATTACGCTTATGGATAATATTCATGGTGTTGCAATTAATCCTGGTTTACAAAATGTTCCATTGGAATTTGAGTTGATAAAACAAATAAATCCAGATGTTTTCGGAGAAAATCAGGGCTAACAAAGCAATCAAGGTGACCCGTTACACTCGGCGGTTTTGGTATGAAGTTCGGTGTACTTTGTTGGTTTAGTGTGGGGCACCTTATTGCAGGCGTTATGCACCTTAGAGCCAAGTGCATCAATGGTTGAATGTTCACCGTTTACTACCACGATTTCTCTGACCATTCGTTTAGCGAAAGGCTGCCAGAAAGTTCGGAGAACAGCTGGTTGTATTGTCCTTTTCTGCCTTTTGCTCAAGCAATTCAGCATTGAGTTGTCAGCGTTACTCTGCTCTGAAAGTGCTGTTGCTTGTCTTTACCCATAGTTTGGTGCAGCAGCCAATCAAGACCGTATCAGGATGTCATGCAAGTTGGTCTGGCTCAAAGCGTTGAAAGTAAATTGGAAATATCAGAATCTGTGTTTGTTGACTGCATGTCGCAAATTCATCACGCGTGGAAAGGTCTTCGGCCAAGTATGATCGAATCAATGGATGGAGTTGCATAACAAAGCAATCAAACGGACGCGAACACTCGGCAGTTTTGGTTTGAAATGGCTCCGTGATTACGGCGTTTATAGTAAGTAAAGTTAAATTCGCGCCGCTTATTGCAGGCGTTATGGCTTAAAAGCACAGGCAACGTGGTTTTTGCTTCAAGCTCTGTGGGTCAAGCTTAGCGGCTATTAAGCCAATCTTCTCTGGCGATATAACTGAACGCTTTGCGGTATAACGAACTGTGAATTTGGCGGGCTTTGTCCGCAGCACGCTTGATTTTACAGCAGCATACGCAGTTGGAAATGACAGAAACATCATCGAAAGAAAACTATCAAAATTGTGCTTCGGATTATCGAGTTTCAATTCTTGCCAATTCTCCCCGAAGCTTCTGATTTATATCTGTTGGTAAAAAGCAATTCTTTCTCCAGTGGCTACTGATTTTACGAGTTGGTTCATGAAGTTATGTATCAATTTCTGTTCGGTTTTTAACGGTAGGGTAAACTGGCAGGCATTCGAGCAGATATTTCTGTAGCGGTAGCGTATCTGGTAAGTGATTAAAATCCCTTGAGTTTGCCATAACAAGGCAATCAAGGTGATGCGTTACACTCGGCGGTTTTGGTACGGAGTTTGGTGTGCTTTGCTGGTTCAGTGGGGCACACCTTATCGCAGGCGTTAGGCATGCTGAAGAGCAACTCTGTTTTTATTGGTTATTTCTTCTCTCAAGAACGATGCCACAAAGGTCATTCGTTCATCACAAGGCTGTCCATAAAGTGAGGCGAAACGAAGGTTGTTTCTTCCGTTGTTGCTTTTAGCTCCGGCAATGAACTCTCGAATTATTCATCGTTACAATGTAGTGAACGGATTGTCGGTTTCTTTGACTATCAGTCCGGTGATGCAGCCTTAAGGAACACTTCATTAGGTTGTCATGCAAATGTATTTGGTTCAAATCGCTGATAGTTCATGGGAAAATACAATTTCGAGGTTGTTGCATTCCATGTTCGAGGACGGGATGCGTTGATCGTTCAACTCCCAAGTCAGGACAGCGCACATGGAAATGCCTAACAAAGGCATCAAGGTGACTTGTTACACTCGGCAGTTTTGGTATGGAGTATGGTGCGCTTGGTAGGTTAGTCGTGGCGCACCTTATGCCAGGCGTTAGGCATGCTGAAAAGCCACTATGTTTTTATTGGTTATTTCTTCGCTCAAGAACGATGCCACAAAGGGCATTCGTTCATCGTAAGGCTGTCCATAAAGTATGGCGAAACGCAGGTTATCTGATTCATTGCGGCCTTTAACTCTGGCAATGAATCACCACATTATTCATCGTTACAATGCAGTGAAAGGGCTGTCGGTTTCTTTGGTTATCAATCCGGAGATGCAGCCTAAATGAACTCCTCACTAGGTTGTCATGCAAATGTATTTGGTTCAAATCGTTGATAGTTCATGGGAAAATATAATTTCGAGGTTGTTGTGTCCCATGTTTGAAGGCGGGATGCGTTGAGAGTTCATCTCCCAAGTTAGGACAGCGCACATGGAAATGCCTAACAAAGGCATCAAGGTGACTTGTTACACTCGGCAGTTTTGGTTATGGAGTTTGGTGTGCTTGGTAGGTTAGTCGCAGCGCACCTTATGCTAGGCGTTACAAGCTTAAAAGGAAATACAGAGGTTACATGGATATTTGTAAGAGAATTCAAGTGGTATTTTTGGTTAGCCTTTCGTGTATTGGCTTGGATCAAGCCACAAAGGTATTAGCCTCTCAAGAACTCTCAAAAAATGTAATGATTAGCTATTTTTCAGACTTACTTCGTGTGGGTTATACGGAAAATATCGGTGCTTTCTTGGGGCTAGGAAATACACTTTCTGATGAGTATCGGTTTGGCTTTTTTGTTATAGCGGTAGGTACTTTTCTTCTAGGTCTGTTGGCTTACATCGTTACCAGTTCAAAACAAAATTTATCTTCATTAATTGCATTATCAATGGTGTTTTCGGGTGGTTCTAGTAACTTTTATGACCGAGTTACAAATAATGGTGCAGTTATAGATTTTTTAAATGTTGGTATAGGCTCAGTTCGTACAGGTGTTTTCAATGTTGCAGATGTGGCAATTATGATCGGGGTCTTGATGCTTTTATTACCGCATAATAGTCTTAAAATTCAGCGTGCTAGCTTGTAACAAAGGCATTAAGGTGACACGTTACACTCGGCAGTTTTGGTTTGAAGTTCAGTGCGCTTGGTAAGTTTGGTGTTGGTGCACCTTATGCCAGGCGTTATGGCTTAAAAGCACGGGCAACGTGGTGTTAGCTTCAAGTTTTCTAGGTCAAGCTTAGCGGCTACCAAGTCGATCTTCTCTGGCGATATAACTGAACGCTTGTCGGTATAACGAACTGTGAAATTGTCGGGCTTTGTCCGCAGCACGCTTGATTTACCAGTTGCTCTTGCTGTAAATAATGCCAGAAACTTCATCGAAAACTAGCTTTCAAATTTTGGCTAAGGTTTATCAGATTTTAATCCTTGCTCCTTTTCCCGAAGCTTCTGATTTATATCAGTTGGTAAAGAGCAATTCTTTGTCCTGTGGCTACTGATTTTTCTAGTTAGTTCATGAGGTTATACACAAATTTCTGTTCGGATTTTAATGGTAGGGTAAACTATCTCGCGTTCGAGCAGATTTTTCTGTAGCGGTAGCATGTTTGGTAAGTGATTCAAATCCCTTGAGTTTGCCATAACAAGGCAATCAAGGTGATGCGTTACACTCGGCAGTTTTGGTTTGAAGTTCGGTGCGCTTGGCTGGTTCAATGGGGCACACCTTATTGCGGGCGTTATGTTCTTAGGGAGAAAACTTGAGATTCATCGTTATTTCACTGATATGTTTTTACCAGAAATACATATCAC
>NZ_CANMZV010000042.1 GCF_947502415.1 uncultured Photobacterium sp.
GGGTGGCTAACGGGATTCGAACCCGCGACAACCGGAATCACAATCCGGGACTCTACCAACTGAGCTATAGCCACCATAATGTTGCTGCCAATATTTTCTTTCCGGAATGGCGCGCCCGAAAGGATTCGAACCTTCGACCTTTGGCTCCGGAGGCCAACGCTCTATCCAGCTGAGCTACGGGCGCCTTGCCCTATCGGCGGTGGTGAATATTACGGATCACGCCGCCCCTCGTAAAGTCTTTTTTTGGTTTTTTTTCTTGTTCGCTGCAAATATAAACAAATAAGTATTGATTCGTATCATACAAACACAAGCACCTAGTTTATCACAGTAAACTTAGCGGATATAATCACTTTGTTTTTACAATTTAAACAATCTGTAAATATTCACTGCCTTGTCTCAACAGTTCGATAAACAACAACTCATACAGACGACTGTGGCAATCGCATAAACATCTGGAAGTGTAAGGTGAGCTCAATGGAACTATCTCTTCGACAACTAATGGTAGCCGCTGTAGCAGCAATAACATTTGCTAGCTCCACCATGGCCGCAGATATGTCAGACGATGCTATTGCTGAAAGAATCAAGCCTGTCGGCTCAGTCTATCTGGAAGGTGATGCCCCGGCTACACCGGCTGTTGCCGCGGGCCCTCGTAGCGGCGATACCGTCTATGGCACTTTCTGTGCCGCCTGTCATGGTTCGGGGATTATGGGCGCGCCGAAAAAAGGCAATGCCGGAGACTGGGCTACTCGCATCGCTCAAGGCAACGATGTATTGGCTGATCACGCCATCAACGGCTTTAACGCCATGCCTGCAAAGGGCTCCTGCATGGACTGTAGCGATGACGAAATCATCGCGGCCATCAATCACATGATTGAAGGGCTATAAGAGAAACACAATAAAAATAAAGGGTTGATGCTAGTGCATCAACCCTTTTGGTATCGACTATTTTTTGTTGAACATCGCCCGGATATTGGCAATGTGAGCCTGCCCTTTCTGCATTCGCTCCTGCTGGGTCACCGGCTTCTTATCCGCCTCCCATTCCAGGTCATCCTGTGGCAACTCATACAGGAAGCGGCTCGGTTCAGGTTTCAGCAGCTCACCAAACTGGCGACGCTCTTTACACAGTGTGAATGTCAACTCCTTCTGAGCCCGGGTAATCCCCACATAGGCCAGGCGGCGCTCTTCCTCAACATTATCCTCGTCAATACTGGTCTGGTGCGGCAAGATCCCTTCCTCTGTACCAATCAGGTAGACATACGGAAACTCCAGGCCTTTGGAGGCATGCAGGGTCATCAACTGAACCTGATCGGCATCATCGTCATCTTCACCGCGCTCCATCATGTCCCGCAAAGTAAGACGCTGCACCACTTCTTTCAGCGTTTTGACTTCCTGATCATAGTTGTCTCCCTCCAAATCGGCGGTGATCCAGCTATACAGGTCTGAAACGTTCTTCATTCGCATTTCAGCCGCCTTCGGACTGGCCGAAGTTTCATAAAGCCAATCTTCGTAATTAATATCACGGATCAGCTGGCGTACGGCAGCGACCGTATCGCCACGCTCAGCATTATCCGACAGCTCCACCACCCAGCGGGTGAAGCGCTGCAGGGATTCCAGCCCCCGACCACTCAGGTGTTGCTCCAGCCCCAGTTCAAAGCTAGCGGCAAACAGGCTCTTTCCGCGCATGTTGGCGTAAGTGCCAAGCTTTTCAAGCGTCACCGGGCCGATTTCACGGCGCGGCGTATTGACGATACGCAAGAATGCATTGTCATCATCGAGATTGGTCAGCAGACGCAGGTACGCCATGATGTCCTTAATTTCAGCACGCGAGAAGAAAGACGTCCCGCCAGAAATTTTATATGGGATCCGGTTCTGCATCAGCGCCTTTTCAAACAAGCGAGACTGGTGATTACCCCGATACAGAATCGCATAATCCTTATAGGCGGTATTATTGAGGAAACGGTGGGCAATCAGCTCTCCCACCACTTTCTCCGCTTCATGCTCTTCGTTCTTGGCGGTGATCACCTTAAGCATCTCGCCATCGGGGATCTCAGAAAACAGCGCCTTATCAAACAAGTGCGGGTTATTGGCAATAAGAATATTAGCTGTACGCAAAATCCTACTGGTCGAGCGATAGTTCTGCTCCAGCTTGATCACCCGCAAGCTAGGAAAGTCTTTGTTAAGCAAGGCCAGGTTTTCCGGCTGTGCTCCACGCCAGGAATAAATAGACTGATCGTCATCACCAACCACAGTAAAGCGCGAGCGCTCACCCACCAGCAGCTTAACAAACAGGTACTGGCTGGTATTGGTATCCTGGTACTCATCCACCAGCAGGTAACGGATCCGGTTCTGCCAGCGCTGGCGAACCTCCTGATTATCCCGCAGCAAAAGTACCGGCATCAGGATCAAATCGTCAAAGTCCAGTGCGTTATAAGCTTTCATTTGCTTCTGGTACATATCGTAACAATGGGCAAATAACTGGTCTTTTTCTGTCTTCGCATACGCCATCGCCTCACCCGGCGAGAGCATGTCATTCTTCCAGTTGGAAATGGTCGAAAGCAGCTGCTTGAGCAGATCTTTGTCGCCGTCAATTTCGGCCTCAGTCAGCTCTTTGAGTAACGCCATCTGATCCTGATCGTCAAACAGCGAAAAACTCGCCTTCAGCCCCAAAGACTTATATTCCCGGCGGATAATGTTCAGACCTAAGGTGTGAAACGTCGATACCATCAACCCCTTGGCTTCCTGGCGTCCCAACGTCTGCCCGACACGCTCTTTCATCTCACGGGCGGCCTTGTTGGTAAAGGTCAGCGCCGCGATATTGCGCGCCTTGTAATCACACTGCTGAACCAGATACGCAATTTTGTTGGTGATCACCCGGGTTTTCCCCGAACCGGCTCCGGCCAGTACTAAACATGGCCCAGATACATATTTTACCGCTTCGGTTTGCCTTGGGTTCAGTTTCATCAGCGTATCCTGTGTCGTATTTGATCATCTAGAGGTCAGCAGGCGCATTGTAGCGAGTTATGGCCGCTTGTCTATTCACCCTCGAATATTCTCAGGCACCGCCAATCTCGATAAGAAATAACTTGCATAACAAATTTTGCTCTTTAAAATAATGAATGAACATTCATTCATTATCTTTATTTACATTTATATGACCTCTATGAGTGACAAGAAAATACGCATCCTGAAAGCAACAGAAAAGCTGCTGGCAATGTATGGCTTTCATGGTCTTTCCATGCAAATGGTCGCCAAGGAAGCCGGCGTTGCTGCAGGGACGATTTATCGCTACTTCGAAGATAAAGACGATCTTCTTCATCAGCTCTATGACCATATTTTGACCCATGTTGCGAGCCAAGTGACTCAGAACCTGTCAGATGACATGCCGCTGAAAGAACGCTTTCGAACCATGTGGCTCAACATCTGGAATATGGCAAATCAAGAAGATGCACCACTGATCAACCGCGGCCAGTTTGAAAACTTACCCCGCCGTAATGGTCAGGAACAACACCAACTGGAAAAAAAGCTGTTTGCCAAGGTCAACCAGCTGTTTGATGAGGGGAAAACCAGCGGCCAATTCAAACAACTCGATAATGAAATTTTAAGTGTTTTAAGCCTTGAGCCAGGCGCCTGCCTGGCTCGAAAACATATTAACGGTGTCTTTAAAGTTGACGATGCTAGCCGCGAGGCAGCTATCGAAGCCAGCTGGGATGCCATAACACAGCATTAAAATTAGTAATTTCGGAGCACAATATAATGAAAAGATGGGTAGCATGGTTAGGCATGCTAATAATCGTGGGACTATTATTTGGCACTTTATTTGTGAACAAATACTTCGATATTCAGGACAAAATGGAAAAATATTCCAACATGCCTGAACCAGCGTTCCCTGTCACAGTATTAGGTGCCAAGCCAAGTAACTGGATCCCGGCCATTGAAGCCATCGGCTTTATTGAGCCAAACCAAGGGGTAACCATCACATCGGAAGTTTCCGGCGTGATCAACAAAATTGATTTTGAGTCCGGTTCGACAGTGAAGAAAGACCAGCCGCTGGTCAGCCTGGATTCCGATGTGGAAATCGCCAATCTGAAAAGTACTGAAGCCCGCCTACCGGCAGCCAAAGCCAAATATATCCGCTACCAGGGGCTCTACAAGAAAGGCTCGATTTCCCAAGAGGCCTTCGATGATGCTGAAGCTTCCTACTTCTCGCTATCTGCTGATATTGAAAGCCTGAAGGCGACGATTGACCGCCGTACGATCAAAGCACCGTTTGATGGTGTGGTCGGCCTGCGTAACGTCTTCCTCGGCCAGTATATCCAGCCAAGTAACGACATTGTTCGCCTGGAAGATACCACCCTGATGAAACTGCGTTTCACGGTTCCGCAAACCGATATCTCTGATATCTACCTAGGCCAAGACGTAAAGATCTTCGTTGACGCCTATCCGGAAACGCCGTTCAGCGGCAAGATCAGCGCCATTGAGCCGGCAGTCAACTACCAGAGCGGCCTAGTCCAGGTTCAGGCTGATATCCCGAACAACGACGGCCAGCTACGTAGTGGTATGTTTGCCCGTGCCCATATCATCCTGCCGACAATGGAAAACCAGATCATCCTACCGCAGACAGCGATCACCTTTACCCTGTACGGTGACAATGTCTACTTGGTTAATAAAGATGAGAATGGCGATCTACGTGTCCGTCAGTCCGTAATTACAACTGGCGAGCGCAAAGGTGAAAGCATCCATATCCTGAAGGGTGTGAAAGCCGGTGACACTGTTGTCACCTCGGGTCAGGTTCGCCTGAGTAATGACGCTAAAGTACGCATTGTTGAAAGCACTGCACTTCAAGCGCCAGCAGAAACCCCAATGCTGTAATCCGGAGGATTAATGCGCTTTACTGATGTTTTTATTAAACGTCCTGTCCTGGCGGTATCAATCAGCTTTCTGATTGCCCTGCTCGGCCTACAGGCAATCTTCAAGATGCAGGTCCGTGAATACCCCGACATGACCAACACCGTGGTAACGGTGTCTACCAGCTACTACGGGGCCAGTGCCGACCTGATCCAGGGCTTTATTACCCAGCCACTGGAACAGGCCATTGCCCAGGCTGACAATATCGACTTTATGACCTCATCTTCCGTGCTGGGCCGATCCACCATTACGGTGACCATGAAGCTCAACACCGATCCGAACGCAGCCCTGGCTGATATATTGGCCAAAACCAACTCGGTTCGCTCCCAACTGCCGAAGGAAGCGGAAGACCCAACAGTAACCATGTCGACCGGCTCGACCACGGCGGTAATGTACATCGGCTTTACCAGTGATAAGCTGGCATCCAGCCAAATCACTGACTACCTGGAGCGCGTGATCAACCCGCAATTCTTCACGGTTAACGGTGTATCTAAAGTCGACCTGTTCGGTGGTATGAAGTATGCCCTGCGTGTCTGGCTTGATCCGGCTAAGATGGCCGCTTACAACCTGACCGCAACTGATGTGATGGGTGTGCTGAACGCCAACAACTACCAATCGGCAACAGGCCAGGCAACCGGCGAATTCGTGCTTTATAACGGTACAGCAGATACTCAGGTTTCCAGTACCGATGATCTGGAGAAACTGGTTGTTTCGACCAAGGAAGGCCAGGTGATCCGTCTGGGTGACATTGCCAAGGTGTCACTGGAAAAGAGTCACGACATTTACCGTGCATCGGCAAACGGTGAGAAAGCGGTGGTAGCCGCGATTAACGCCGCACCAAGCGCCAACCCAATCAACATCGCTGCCGATATCATGGAGCTGTTGCCGGTGCTTCAGCGCAATATGCCGAGCAACATCAAGATGAACGTGATGTATGACTCCACCATCGCGATCAATGAGTCAATCAACGAAGTTATCAAAACTATCGCTGAAGCGGCGCTGATCGTACTCGTGGTGATCACCCTGTTCCTGGGTTCCTTCCGTGCGGTTATCATCCCTATCGTCACCATCCCGCTGTCGCTGATTGGTGTTGCGATGGTGATGCAGGGTTTTGGTTTCTCCTGGAACTTGATGACTCTGCTGGCCATGGTACTGGCCATCGGTTTGGTGGTGGATGATGCAATCGTGGTTCTGGAAAACGTTGACCGTCACATCAAGCTGGGTGAATCGCCGTTCCGTGCTGCTATTATAGGTACTCGTGAAATAGCGGTGCCGGTTATCGCCATGACACTGACCCTGGGTGCGGTATACGCGCCAATCGCCATGATGGGCGGGATCACCGGCTCACTGTTCAAAGAATTTGCCCTGACCCTGGCCGGTGCCGTTTTTGTCTCAGGTATTGTGGCTCTGACCCTGTCGCCAATGATGTGTTCAAAAATGCTCAAGGCCCACGAGCAGCCAAGCAAGTTTGAAACCTCGGTCCACAACTTCCTCGACCGCCTGACCAACCGCTACGAAAAGATGCTGGGCGGCATCATGCAACATCGTGCGGTGGTTATTGTATTTGGTCTTCTGATCTTTACTTGCATGCCAGTTCTATTCAAATTGATCCCGAGTGAGCTGGCTCCGGCCGAGGATAAAGGCGTACTGATGATGATGGGTACGGCACCGTCGAACGCCAACCTGGATTACATCGAAAACACCATGAACACGGTGAACCAAATCCTGTCAGAACAGCCTGAAGTGGCGTATGCACAGGTATTCTCTGGTGTGCCTAATTCCAACCAGGCATTTGGTATTGCCTCTATGGTGCCTTGGAGTGAGCGAGAAGCAAGCCAGGCGGAAGTGGTTAAACGCGTAACCGGACTGGTTAATGAGGTTCCGCAGATGGCGGTCACCGCATTCCAGATGCCTGAACTGCCAGGTGCCGGATCCGGTCTGCCAATCCAATTCGTCATCACCACACCGAACCAGTTCGAGAGCCTGTTTCAGGTTGCAACGGATATTCTGGCCGAAGTGAAATCCAGCCCGATGTTTGTTTACTCGATTCTGGATCTGAACTACGATTCGGCGACGATGAAAATCCACATCGACAAGGACAAAGCCGGTGCTTATGGCGTCACCATGCAGGACATCGGTATCACATTGAGCACCATGATGGCAGACGGCTATGTAAACCGTATTGACCTCAATGGCCGCTCATACGAAGTGATCCCTCAGGTTGAACGTAAATACCGCCTGAATCCGGAATCAATCGAGGGTTACTATGTCCGTGCAGCTGATGGCAAGGCTATCCCGCTGGGCAGCCTGATCACTATCGATGTCATCGCCGAACCTCGTGCCCTGCCTCACTTTAATCAGCTGAACTCAGCAACCATTGGTGCTGTACCGGCTCCGGGTACCGCTATGGGTGATGCCATAAACTGGTTCCAGAGTGATGCAGCAGGCAAACTACCGGCAGGCTATCAGTACGACTTCATGGGTGAGGCACGTCAGTTCGTAACTGAAGGTAATGCCCTGTATACGACCTTTGCCCTAGCCCTGGCGATCATCTTCCTAGTACTGGCGATTCAGTTTGAATCACTACGTGACCCGCTGGTTATCCTGGTCTCTGTTCCACTGGCTATCTGTGGTGCTCTGATTGCCCTGGCGTGGGGAGCAGCCTCGATGAACATCTACTCTCAAGTCGGCCTGATCACCCTGATTGGTCTTATCACCAAACACGGTATCCTTATCTGTGAGGTAGCGAAAGAAGAACAGCTGCACCACAAGAAAGACCGTATGGCTGCGGTAATGGAAGCCGCCAAGGTACGTCTGCGTCCAATCCTGATGACGACCGCTGCGATGATCGCCGGCCTGATCCCACTGCTATACGCAACAGGAGCAGGTGCTGCCCAGCGTTTCAGTATCGGTATTGTTATCGTATCTGGCCTGGCTATCGGAACTATCTTTACCCTGTTTGTACTGCCGGTGATCTACACCTACCTGGCGAGTATTCACAAACCACTACCGGTCTTTGTGGAAGACAAAGACCTGGAAAAGTTGAAACGAGCAGACGAAGCACGCGCGGCTTTGAAAGCTCACGACGCTTAATTCCAGAAAAATCATCAAGGCCGCCCGTGCGGCCTTTTTTATTTCGCGATTATCGACGACAATCAGTAAGGATTTGAATAAAATAACGACAACAGATTTAAGCCGTTACGGAGTTAACTCAGCTATGTTTGACCCAAAGAAACTTGAGCAAGTAGCCAAGCAGATCCATGAGTCTATGCCTCAGCCTGTCAAAGAGCTGGGCAATGACGTCGAGCAGAAAGTTCGTCAGGTAATCCAGTCACAGCTTAACAAGCTGGATGTCGTCAGCCGTGAAGAATTTGATGTCCAGACTCAGGTACTGCTGCGCACCCGCCAGAAACTGACCGAGATGGAACAAAAGTTAGCTAAGCTGGAAGAAAAGCTGGCTGATAAAGAATAATTGCGTCGAGGTTCGAAGTAAATAAGAAAAGGCTTGGTCACCAGACCAAGCCTTTTCTTTATTCAATACTATCAACACAGCCCAGCAAATGCCGGGCTGTGTTTCACATGAAACATTCAATTAAGGAACGATTAACCACCTACCGCAATGCGCTTCATGTCTGTCATGTAGCCGCGAAGCTCCTGACCAATCCACTCAACCGGATGATTACGGATAACTTCATTAACATCAATCAGCTGCTGGTTATCAACATAATTACTTTTTTCAGTTGACCCGTTACCAATCACATCAATACCGACATACGGCATGAACTTCTCACGCAGTAATGGAGTCGCCACATTGGCAAACAGGTAGTTACCATATTCAGCCGTATCGGAAATAACCACATTCATCTCGTAAAGGCGCTTACGGGCAATGGTATTGGCAATCAACGGCAACTCATGCAGCGACTCATAGTATGCCGACTCTTCGATAATGCCCGTCGCCGTCATAGCTTCAAATGCCAATTCAACCCCTGCTCGCACCATGGCAACCATCAAGATACCGTTGTCAAAGTATTCCTGCTCTTCGATTTGAATATCAGAGTCCGGATAATTCTCGAAATCCGTGGCCGCTGTCTCTGCCCGCCAGCCCAGCAAGTTAGCATCGTCATTAGCCCAGTCGGCCATCATAGTACGAGAAAACTCGCCGCTGACGATATCATCCATATGTTTGTTATATAGTGGACGCATCAGCTCTTTAAGCTCTTCAGACAGCTCGAACGCCTTAACCTTCGCCGGGTTAGACAGACGATCCATCATATGAGTAATACCACCAAACTTCAGCGCCTCGGTAACCGTTTCCCAACCATACTGCAGCAGCTTACCGGCATACGCTGGCTCAACACCTTCGGCGACCATCTTCTCATAACACACGATAGAACCGGCCTGCAGCATACCGCACAAGATAGTCTGCTCTCCCATCAAATCCGATTTCACTTCAGCCACAAATGAAGACTCAAGCACACCGGCGCGGTGACCACCTGTCGCTGCCGCCCATGCCTTGGCAATATCCAGGCCATCACCTTTAGGATCATTTTCAGGGTGAACCGCTATCAAGGTTGGTACACCAAAACCTCGCTTATACTCTTCGCGAACTTCAGTGCCCGGACACTTCGGTGCCACCATCACGACGGTCAGGTCATCACGAATTTGCATCCCTTCCTCAACAATGTTGAAGCCATGGGAATAACCCAGTGCAGCCCCTTCTTTCATCAGCGGCATCACGCTTGCCACCACATTCGAGTGCTGCTTGTCCGGCGTCAGATTAACGACCAAGTCTGCATACGGGATCAGCTGTTCATAGCTACCGACTTCAAAATCATTTTTCTTCGCATTTTTATACGACTGGCGCTGCTCTTCAATCGCTACCTGACGCAACGCGTAAGCGACATCCAAACCAGAATCACGCATGTTCAAGCCTTGGTTAAGGCCTTGCGCACCACACCCCACAATCACGACTTTCTTGCCTTTCAGATAATCCGCCTCTGTCGCAAACTCTGAACGATCCATAAAACGGCAGCGACCTAGCTGATCTAGCTGCTGGCGTAAATTTAGGGTATTGAAATAATTAGCCATAACTGCAAACTCCGTGAATTCTGATCCTTGATTCGACATCAACTTGTCGAATATCTTGATACTAGAACAGGCACCTAATTGCGCAAAGTGATATATTCACAATAACTTATTGCAAAAAGTGCAACATGGACAATGAACATCAAGAACTTGCAACTCTTTCTGCACCTCTGTGACTCTAAAAGTTTCAGTCAGACAGCGCAGGCAATGCACATCAGTCCATCGGCCCTCAGCCGCATTATCCAGCGCCTGGAGGAAGAAACAGGACAACCTTTATTTATTCGGGACAACCGCAGCGTCGAGCTAACCTCCGCGGGCCAGCAGCTATTGCCTGTAGCCGGGCAGATAGTCTCAAGCTGGCTGGAACTCAAGGCTCAGCTCAAAGACCAAGAACAACAGCTACAGGGAAAACTAAAACTGTTTTGCTCGGTTACCGCGAGTTATAGCCACCTGCCTGGCATCCTCAATAAATTTCGCCAGCGGTATCCGCAGATTGAAATTCAGCTTCTCACTGGCGATCCGGCTCAGGCAATAGAAAAAGTACAGCACGACAAAGCCGATATTGCCATTGCCGCCAAACCCGATCATGTATCGAGTCAATTAACCTTCCTGGAGTTAGATAATGTCACCCTGTCAGTGATTGCACCGCTTGTGCCAGCATCAGGGTTACAAAAATACCTGTCTGATACGCCGGATTGGGCACAACTTCCCTTCATCCTCCCGGAATCTGGTACCGCAAGAGATCGCGCAGACAAATGGCTTAAGCAAAAAAAAATAAAACCCAATATTTACGCCCAGGTCAGGGGTCATGAAGCCATCGTCAGTATGGTGGCACTTGGATGTGGTATTGGTATCGCGCCCGATGTTGTTATAGACAATAGCCCGGTAGGCAGCAAAGTAAGACGGCTCGAAAAAGAAAAGATCCCACCGCTCATCCTCGGCTTGTGTTGCAAGCAAAGCCGACAACAAGAACCTTTACTCCATGCACTAATACAACTTTTCTAGTGCATTAATTCAGAGATAAAACGGAATACTAATGTCTCAACCAATTTTAACTCATTCATACTATTCGGACTTTTTTGCGGCCAAAGGCTACGATTTTCTCAAACAGATTGCCGATCAGTTCGTTATCCCGGACAATTTAGTGATTTTCTCGGTCATGCACTGCTACGAAGGATCGCTACCTTATATCAATGTATTGGCAGAAATTGCCGATAAACTCGTTTTTATCCCTAAAAGTGCTACTGCCCTTTGCAATCAGGATATCACCACAACCATAGAGCAACTGCCTCGTTGTCATGTTGTAAACAAAGAAGGACAACAATACGGCAAAGAGCAGCTAAAAGACCCTGCCATTGCCGAGCACTTAATAAGGGCACACCTCAAAGCAGACAGCCAATTTTTGATCTTGGATCACGGCGGGTATTTCGCTCATGCCATAGAACATATCAGTACCACCTTCCAAGAACAGTGTCTGGGGATCACAGAACTCACCGCAAACGGACTCTACAAATACCTCAACCGTCAATTAGATAAACCACTCGTCACAGTTTCCCATTTAAGTATCAAAGCGCCAGCTGACTATGAAGCATCTGAATGCATCGTGCATTATTCCGATCAGATCCTTCGAGAAGAGTTCGGCCTCAAGCTTAACAATGATGAATTTCTTAAAATTGGAGTGATTGGAGCAGGTAATTTAGGCCAAGGCGTGATCAAATACCTGAAAGGTAAAGCGATCAGTCAAATTCTAGTCGCTGACACCGATCCACGCCGGCTTACCCACTTCCCCCGAAATGGGGTCCAAGTTAGCTCCATCGAACGGCTGATTAACGAATGTAATATGATTTTCTGCTGTACCGGTAATGGTGCCCTACCCAGTAAGCTACTAGATAACCTTAATGACAGCCTGTTTATCTCCACTGTGACCTCTGCAGATGATGAACTGAACCTTCCTCAACTCATTGCCGACGGCACCCTGACAGAAGTCGGGGGCAACCGCCTGATTCGTGAATACCACACCCGAAGAGGCCAGAGCCTTTACCTGCTAGCAGGGGGAGAATCCGCCAATACACCTTTCAAAACAGGGATGGGCGATCCAACACTTTATCTGTTTGAAGCCGCGCATATGCTTGCCGGATTACAGTTAGCCACCGAGGCTCGTCCATTCAAACAGGGTATCCAGGCACTTAATGAAGAAGACGAAAAACGCATTGCCGAGCAATGGCTACGTCACTTCTATCGCTATGAATGACCCCTTTTCAATGCCCAAAAACGTAAAAAGCCCAGGCAGAAATGCTTGGGCTTAGTTATAAATGACTGAGCGGCGGGGGCGTGACAGGCCGCCAAGCTTTCAAGGTAATAGGCTAACCAACTAAGCTACCGCTCCACTCAGAACCAATACTCAAATTTCAGACGTAAGCAAGCCCGAGTCTTTCGACGGGGACGCCTAGTCTAGGGCTATCCGACCGAAGGACGGACAAAATACAAATGCAAAAAAGCCTCAGCATTTCTGCTGAGGCTTCTTAATAAGTGGCGGAGCGGACGGGACTCGAACCCGCGACCCCCGGCGTGACAGGCCGGTATTCTAACCA
>NZ_CANMZV010000043.1 GCF_947502415.1 uncultured Photobacterium sp.
TGCATGACAAGGTAATTGGCACATTCATTGAGCGTGAGTTCTACAGATGTTAGTTCAACAAGTTGGCGTCATGACCGCTGAGAGAGCAATTAGCTAATATTGTCAATCGGTATCAGTTTTAGCTGAATAAAACGTGTTAAATCCCTACCGTTTTAAATGTAGGGATTTATATTGTATATAGTTCAGCCAGATCTATTTGTATTCTTTATTCATTAAAATATTTGCTCGTCATCGGCATCGACGAATAAATTAATAGTTTTGTGTAATTCATCGACTTCCATTGTTAAATGAATAGCGTGGCAACACGCTGGACAATCGTCATAAAATTCTTGGCTTCCTGCGCTGGCATCAAGTGTTATCCGAATATTGTGTCCGCAATGTGGGCAAGTGACGCTTTGCTCTGTAATATCTTTCATATTGAACTCCTTTCAATGCGCTGGGCATATCATCTGGCTATAACTATATTAATTGGATATTTTGCTACGAAATTAGCTATATCTAAACTTTAGCGTTTGCTATTCGTTTTTGCCGAGAATTAACTGTAAAGTTTGATTTCTTTTGAAGTTCTGGATAAATAAGGGTAGGGAACGCAATTAATTGCATTATTAGGTGGCTTTTTATTAATTTATAAGATTCATGCAATTAAATAAAAAGTCAGTTTAGGAACATTTGATGTTATGAAATACTCGCAGAAGTTGATGTAAAGGCAAGCTCGTTAGCCTTTACATCATTTAAAGTTTGGCTTGTTAATCACAGCTCTGCAATTAACTGTCGATTTACTTCGTGAAGCGAGCTAAGTTTTTGATCTGCAATGGCCCAGCGAGCGTCGTCGGCGTATGCTTTTTCTGGAACCGCAATGCCTTTCATTTGTGCGGCTTTTGCTGCAAGCAGGCCGTTTACTGAGTCTTCAAAAGCTACGCATGCTTGTGGTGGAACACCCAGCGCGTCGGCAGCATTAATATAAACTTCCGGGTGAGGTTTACCGTAGCGAAGGTGCTCTGCTGACAATACGGCGGAAAATTTACTTTTGAGTGATAGTGCTTCCAGTGTGGCTTCAATCAAGCTCATTGGGGAGGAAGAGGCTAGAGCAATTTTCAAACCGTATTGTTCGCATGCATCAATTGCCTCGCATACGCCTGGCAGCATAGGTTTGTGTTCTTTTATCAGCTCTTCAACTCTGGCCACGATCATATTAGTAACCGTTGCGCAGTCAGCGCCTTGCCAAGGTTGTTTGTTGAACCAGAATTCAACAACCTGATCGATACGTAATCCCATGGTTTGTAGCGTATCCTTTTGTTCAATCGTAACGCCAAGTGAAGAGAATATGTCTACTTGGGCTTGTTGCCAGAAGGGTTCGGAATCGACCAATAGGCCGTCCATATCAAAAACAGCAGCTTGTAGCATGAATAATTCAATCTCAATAAAAAAGGTGCCAACAGGCACCGGAACATAACATAGTTGCCAGACCGAAATCACAGTATTTATTGGCCAATGAATGCCGGTCTAGCTTTTGCCGGATGGCTTAACCGAGCAGGCCGAGTCTTTCGATTGAATGCTCTGCTTGGGCGATATAGCTTCCACCAAATAAATTACAGTGATTCAGAACATGATATAGATTATACAGCTCCCGACGTTCTTGATATCCGTCATCTAAAGGCCAAACAGATTGATAGCCTTCGTAAAAATTTGAAGGGAAACCACCAAATAATTCAGTCATCGCAATATCACACTCCCTGTCCCCCCAGTAACTGGCTGGATCAAAAATGATCGGGCCGGTAACTGTACGTGCGGTATTTCCGTGCCAGAGATCGCCATGAAGCAGTGAGGGTTTCGGCTGGTGGTGCATTAATAACTGGATCACCTGACTGGTAATGGTATCTATATTGCCAAGATCGATGCCTTTCTCTTTACAAAGCTGTAGCTGCCACGCAATACGTTGCTCGGCAAAGAAGCGGCACCAGCGCCTGCGCCATTTGTTTGGTTGCGGAGTCAGACCGATAAAGTTATCAAAGTCAAAACCATACTCAGCCTGTTCGCCCCATTCATGGAGACGGGCAAGATCTTGGCCCAGGGTATAGGCGGAATCGTTATCAATGACTTTGGTTGGTAAATAGTTAAGAACCAGGAAGGATTTGTCACGACAGGTGCCGAGGTGCAGAAATTCAGGAACCTGAATACAGCCAGCTTCGTTGAGGATACGCAAACTTTCGGCTTCGGTTTCGAAGACAGTAAGCTGTTCTCGATCGTTGAGCTTCAAAAAGAAACGCTCATTGCCATCACCAATACAGTAGCATTCATTGATATCACCACCTTCAACAGGTTCTTTCTCAGTAATTTTGAACGTTTTCCCTAAGGCGTCTGAAAGCTGGTGAGAAATCGCTTGCCACATAGCACCCTCCACGGCTGATCAAGATTATGAGTGTCTCATCAACATCTTAGACTATTTATTGCGCGAATTACTGTGCGCTTATCAAGGTTTTGGTCTGTTCTGTTAGACAGCAACGCTTTAATAATAGCTAAATCAACGTAAAGAAGATGAACTGATTGCATGACAAAATAATGAAAAGCCGGAAAATTTCCGGCTTTCGTTAGGTTAGCTTATAGGCTAGGCAATAGTTTGACTGGCATGAGACGGTTGTATACGGCTTCTTTCAGTAATTGGTTAGCTTTGTGGATGTCCGGTGCGAAGTATCTGTCTTTGTCATAAAAACTGACACGCTCCCGTAGTACTGATTTGGCATCCTCAATCAGTTCGGAGCTTTTGTTTGGGCTTCTGAAATCCAGCCCTTGTGCGGCGGCAAGGAGTTCGACAGCAAGGATACCGCGAGTGTTTTCTGTCATATCAGCGAGGCGGCGTCCGGCAAAGGTTGCCATGGAGACATGATCTTCCTGGTTTGCCGAGGTTGGTAAGCTGTCAACTGATGCAGGGTGGGCTAGGGTTTTGTTTTCACTGGCCAAGGCTGCCGAGGTGACCTGCGCAATCATAAAGCCAGAATTTACGCCGCCGTTATCAACCAGAAAAGGTGGCAGGTTACTTAGGCTGCTATCGATTAACAGGGCCATTCTACGCTCAGATAAACTACCGATTTCAGCAATTGCCAGTGCGAGGTTATCGGCTGCCATGGCGACCGGTTCAGCATGGAAGTTACCACCAGATATGATGTCGCTGTCTTCTGCAAAGACCAGCGGGTTGTCTGATACTGAATTGGCCTCGATTTCGAGAATATCGGCAGCATGGCGGATTTGTTGCAAACAGGCTCCCATAACTTGTGGCTGGCAACGCAGCGAGTAGGGATCCTGTACTTTTTCGCATTTTTTGTGGGAAATACTTATTTCGCTGTCTACATCCAGCATATGGCGATAAGCAGCTGCGGCATCTATTTGGCTACGATGGCCACGAACATGGTGAATTCGCGGGTCAAACGGGCGGCGACTTCCCTGGGCGGCATCAACCGACATTGCTCCGCAGACAATCCCTGAAGCGTAGAGATCTTCGGAGGCAAACAGTCCCTCAAGGGCAAAGGCTGTTGAAGCCTGGGTGCCATTGAGCAAGGCGAGGCCTTCTTTAGGCGCCAGGGTAATAGGCTTCAGTCCTGCTATGCGAAGCGCTTCAGATCCCGGGATCACCTCACCACGGTAACGGGCCTGTCCTTCGCCCAACAGCACTGTGCTCATATGGGCGAGAGGGGCAAGATCACCGGATGCGCCAACAGAACCTTTTTTAGGTATACAGGGGTAGACCTCAGCATTGACTAATTGGATTAAGGCGCCCACAACAACCGGGCGAATGCCTGAATAGCCGCGGGCAAGGCTGTTAATTTTGAGCACCATCATCAGGCGTACAGTTGCATCTTCCATGAAATCGCCAATCCCGGCGGCGTGGGACAGAACAATACTGTGCTGGAGGGTCTCTAAATCCTCAACGGCGATACGCGTGTTAGCAAGAAGGCCAAATCCGGTATTGATCCCGTACACAACACGGTCTTCGGTTATGACCTGTTCGACGGCCTGAGTACTTGCTTTCATGTCATCAAGTGCTGATGAGTGAAGTGACAATGTCACTTGCTTGCGGTTGACTTCACGGAGTTGCTTCAGAGATAGCTTTCCTGGGTGAATTTCTAAATGATACATATAACTTCCTTATCGCTATCAGTGATTATTATGTTGGCGAATGAGTATTGATCATTGGAAGATCCAGGCTTTGTTCCTTGGCGCAGTTAATGGCGATATCGTAACCCGCATCAGCATGACGCATAACACCGGTCGCAGGGTCGTTACGCAGTACACGGCCAATTCTTATATCGGCTTCTTCTGTTCCGTCACAGACAATCACCATGCCTGAATGTTGTGAGAATCCCATGCCGACACCGCCACCGTGATGCAGCGAGACCCATGTTGCTCCAGAGGCTGTATTCAGCAAGGCATTAAGTAGCGGCCAATCTGAAACAGCATCAGAGCCATCTATCATGCCTTCGGTTTCTCGGTTGGGGCTGGCAACAGAGCCTGAGTCGAGGTGGTCACGGCCTATGACGATAGGTGCTTTTAGCTCTCCGTTTTTGACCATTTCATTGAAGGCTTTACCGAGGCGAGCGCGGTCTTTCAGGCCGACCCAGCAAATGCGGGATGGTAAACCCTGGAATTGAATGCGCTCGCGGGCCATATCGAGCCAGTTGTGGAGGTGTGGGTCATCTGGAATCAGTTCTTTAACTTTTTGATCTGTTTTATAGATATCTTCCGGATCGCCTGATAGCGCAGCCCAGCGGAACGGTCCGACACCTTGACAGAAGAGAGGTCTGATATATGCGGGAACGAACCCCGGGAAATCAAAGGCGTTTTCAATGCCTTCCTCAAAGGCCATCTGACGAATGTTATTACCGTAGTCAACGGTTGCCGAACCTGCTTTTTGTAGAGACAGCATGGCCTGGACCTGGAGAGCCATCGATGCTTTGGCTGCTTTGACGACTGCGGCTTCATCTTTTGAGCGCATTTCGGCGGCATATTCCATTGTCCAGCCTTTAGGCAGATATCCATTGAGCGGATCGTGTGCTGAGGTTTGATCGGTCGTTGCGTCAGGAACAATGCCGCGCTTGACGATTTCCGGATAGATATCGGCAGTATTGCCAAGCAAGCCGATAGAAACGGGTTTTCGTGTTTGTTTGGCTTCTTCGATGATGGCAAGCGCTTCATCCAGGCTGGTGGCCTTGCAGTCGACATAACCAGTGCGCAGGCGGTAGTCGATACGGGATTCGTCGCATTCAACGGCAATCATTGAATACCCTGCCATAGTTGCTGCGAGTGGCTGTGCGCCTCCCATTCCGCCAAGACCGCCAGTTAGGATCCAACGCCCAGATGCATCACCGTTAAAATGTTGGCGAGCCATAGCGACAAAGGTTTCATATGTTCCCTGTACAATGCCTTGTGAGCCGATGTAGATCCAGCTCCCTGCGGTCATTTGACCGTACATCATCAGGCCTTGTTTATCGAGCTCGTTGAAGTGCTCCCAGTTGGCCCAGTGGGGAACAAGGTTCGAGTTGGCGATAAGTACACGAGGGGCGTTGCTGTGTGTTTTGAATACACCGACAGGTTTACCGGATTGAACCAGCAAGGTTTCATCGTCTTCCAGACGTTTCAGAACCTCAACAATTTTGTCATAGCATTCCCAGTTACGGGCTGCACGGCCAATGCCGCCATACACCACGAGTGCGTGGGGGTGTTCAGCAACATCGGGGTGAAGGTTGTTCATTAGCATCCTTAATGGTGCTTCGGTCAACCATGACTTGGCGTTTAGTGTTGTCCCGGTTGGGGCAATAATTGTTCTGTTTGTATCTAAACGTGTGCTTTGTTGAGACGTTGATTGCGTCATTTGACTCTCCTTGCTGTGCATCTCCGAGTTAGCGGATCGCATGTGTTATTGTCCAGGCTAGCCTGGCGGCTAACCGTGCGGTTTGGTTGTCAATATCAAAACGCGGATTATATTCGGCTAAGTCAGCGACCAGGATTTTCGATTCGCCTTGTTGGTTTTTAGCTTTAAGTACAGGGGCAAGCAGCAACTCTACAATGTCGAAAGGGATGCCACGGGCTGCTGGTGCACTAACTCCCGGTGCAACTGCTGCTGGAAAAACGTCGAGATCAATAGTCAGGTAGAGATGATCACATTGATCGATAAAGAGCTGTAATTCCTCGATGGTTTTCTCAATGCGCGAATGGGTCAGTTCGGTATCGTCTTTGTAGAGCACGCCAAGCCGGTCGGCTTTTTCATACAGGGCCTGGGTATTACTGGCTCGGCTAAGGCCAAGGCAGGCATACATGAATGGCCAGTTTTGCAACTGACAAAAACGGGCTGCCTGATGGAACGGGGTGCCTGAGCTACCTTGTTCTGATTGCTGCCCGGCTGGAGGGTTTCTTAAGTCGAAGTGGGCATCGAAGTTGATGATACCGATCTTGGGGGCAGGTTGTCCTTCCACTTCCAGTGGCTGGCTGGTGCTTTGATCTGATGCAACATGCTGTTTTTGGAGCAGGTAATTTCCAATGCCCTGAAAAGTTCCCCATGCCACTTCATGGCCACCACCAAAGACGATTACCTTGTTTCTTTGGCGTAAAGCCCGGCAGATATCTTCTCCCAACAGATGCTGGGCTAGCTCCAGGTTGCCATCATTGCAGCAAATATTGCCGCCGTCATAGACAGGTCCAGTGTGATGCCAGGCCAAATTGGCCAGTGCTTTGCGAATTGCGAGCGGGGCATGATATGCGCCAGTGCGGCCTTTGTTTCGGGAAACGCCTTCATCGCAGGCAAAGCCCAGTAGCATAATGCCGCCTTCGTTGGCCTGATCGGCGGGCTGAATTTTCTGATGCCAGCGCAGTCCTGTTTCTCCGTCTTCCGGATCACGGCGTCCTTGCCATACACTCATATCAATTAAGGATCTTTGGTTATCAATTGTCATGAGTGTCTTCTCCGTTTGTAGGGAAAAGGTGGCCGTCAACAACCCGGGCAATGAGATCGGGTACACCAAGTCGGTATGAAAGCTCGGCTGGGGTTTCTAGATTCCAGAGAGCAAGGTCAGCATCCATGCCGACTTGGATTTGTCCACGAGACTCGTGTAAACCCAAAGCCTGAGCTGCATTGGCGGTAACGCCGCGTAAGCATTCTTCAGGAGTCAGCCGGAAAAGGGTACACCCCATGTTCATCATGGTGCGCAGCGAGGCAATAGGTGAGGTGCCTGGGTTAAAGTCGGTGGCCAGTGCGATGGGGACTTCGAGTTGACGTAGTTGATCAATGGGAGGTTGTTGCGGCTCACGCAGGAAGTAAAAGGCACCGGGCAGCAGCGTTGCTACAGTATTACAGGCTGCCAAAGCTGCGACACCTTCGTTATCCAGGTATTCGATATGATCAACAGAGGTTGCGCCCATACGTGCGGCAAGGGCACTGCCTCCAAGGTTTGATAACTGCTCTGTATGTCCTTTTATGGGAAGGCTGTGTTTTTTGGCTACGCTAAATACACGCTGACACTGTGCAGGGCTAAACCCGATCCCTTCACAAAATACATCAACGGCATCTGCCAGTTTTCCCCTCGCTGCAGCTGGGATGATATCCGTACAGATATAATCAATATAGCCATCACTATCATCTGCATATTCTGGTGGAAGGGCGTGGGCAGCAAGTAAGGTTGTCGAGACCTTGATGTCTTCCAACTTACCAATGCGTTTAGCCACTCGAAGCATTTTCAGTTCATCGGCAAGAGTCAGGCCGTAGCCGGACTTGATTTCGACTGTTGTGACGCCATCACGCTTGAGACCTTTCAGGCGTTGTAAAGCAAGTGTGTAGAGTTCATCTTCAGAGGCTTCTCGGGTAGCTCGTACCGTGGCAAGGATACCACCTCCGGTTTTGGCAATGTTTTCATAGGGAACGCCATTGAGACGTTGTTCGAATTCATTTGCGCGGTTGCCGGCAAAGATAAGGTGAGTGTGACAATCAATCAGGCCGGGAGTGACAAGGGCTCCTTGGCAGTCGATAACATCCGGATGGCCGTGAAGGTTATGCCGGGTAGCACAGTCAGCAAACATAATTTTGCCTCCTTGGATACCAATCATTGCATTCTTAATGACCTGGTAACCTGTTTGCGGTTGCATGGTGACCATTCGCAGATTTGTCAGAACTCGATCCATGTATGCCTACTGTTAGTTTAATTATGTATATACAAATAAATAGACAATTGTCAGCACTAACTCAAGGCGGCTTGTAAATGAAATGTGATCGGAACTGTAATAATTAACTGACGGAAAGTAAAAATTTAGGATGGGTCGGATTTTAGATGCGGGAATTTCAAGGAAAAGCAGATTAGGTCAACTTAGCATGGCCTGTTTATGAATTAACTTACACTTGGGTTCTCGACCTGAGTTTGTATTTTTCCCCGGGATGATAAAGTAACGCTGTACTGATCAGGTGTTTATCACTCCAGGTTCGCCGGTTAAGCAGCAGGCAGGGTGAACCTTTAGGCATCTCAAGCAGGTCAGAAATTCGTTTAGTAGGTAAAATAGCCTCAACAGTATGTTCAATGTCGCTAAGTGGGCAGGCCTGAACCAGATATTCATTCGGGGTCTGGCGGGTAAAGTCTTGTTCGATGTAGTTTGGAGCAAAGTCAGGGTTGACCCACCGCTCTTCCAGTTGGATAGGGGCGCTATTTTCGTAATGGACAATTTGAGTGAAATAGACATCAGTACCATGGCGAACACCGAGCTGCAATGCGATATCGTCATTAGCTTCAACGGTTGATTGATGAATGACTCTGGAAGTATAGTCATTGCCGCGGTTTTTCACTTCGGCAGCTATATTGCGAATTTCCATCAGTGGCGATTCGGCTTTTTTCTGACAGACAAAAGTCCCCAGCCGTGGTGTTCGTTCTAGTAATCCCTCTTTTACAAGATCACGAATAGCCTTGTTGGCTGTCATTCTACTTACTGAAAATTGTTCGGAGAGTTCAATTTCTGTCGGGATCCGGAATCCGGGAGGCCATGTACGCGATTGAATTTTATCGTTGAGGTATTGTTTGATTTGAAGATACCTGGGGGATTGAGCCATGATGCCATTCCATAATTGCCTATACAAATGAAAGCAAGTTTTTCTAGGTATTTCAAGTTCTGTTTGTTGAGTAAGGAGTACCCGTAGGCTCGGGTACTCTCGTCTTTCTGGTTAGATGTGGGGGATTGCCTAGAAGTGGTAGGTAACTGTTGTGCCAATTATTCATTGGTTTGCACTGTCTACGATTGGTGAATTTAAGAAGGTGGGTCTTGAACTCTGGGGCTGTCCGAGCATTGATACGTTTATTGGAGTCTGAGTGTTTTGTCTTAAATACATAGAAAACATTATAAAATTTGATGCTTAACCTTTTGGTGCAAGATCTCACTGTAATATGAACATGACTTAAATTTTAAAATGACGAAATGAAATAACCACATGTAAAAATGAATAGTTTTGCATTTATTGAATGAGTTGCTTTATGTTGCCTTAATGTGCAATTGCGCATACTGTGTCTTGTTGCGCTTGTGTCATTTTGATAAAAGAGGTTGTATATCAATGACCTATTTGGTTTGTTACTCATAACATTAATAATGTGTATTTTATCTGCATTATTATACTGGTGGTTATATGTTATATTCTGATTCAAAATAACGTCGGATATAATTCCAGTTAATGACTTTTACTTTGATATAAATTGCCGGGTTGATTGTAAATTAAACCTTATATATCTTTTACCAGTTAATAATCATGCAGTGTGATGTTCAAATCCCTAATAATATTATTCATATGCTTGTTTTTAGTTTGTTTCTTTTTGGGTTTTATTCACTTCTAGTGAAGTGTTGCTTATTTTAAGTGACGCATAATAGATAAAAATAATAGGTTTATAAATTTATGGTGTATAAAAATTGGTCGGTAGGGAAAAAGTTTGCTGCAGTTTTTGCAGTAATATTGTTAGTTATTATTGCTTTTGGCGTTTACTTAATGAGCGAATTAAAAGTCGTTCGGGGCGGGGTAACATCTTTCGATGAAGTTGCACTACCAGGTGTTATTTTAAGTAGCGATATTCAATATGATGTGAATACTGTTCGTCGGACACAGTATGCGCTTCTTGGTCGTGATGCCAACTTGGTGATTTGAACTATAGTTTAGTTATTTGTCGAGTTATCGGGTGATCTTATGGCGACA
>NZ_CANMZV010000044.1 GCF_947502415.1 uncultured Photobacterium sp.
GCAACATGAGAACTAGAATATAAGAGCATGACAGAATCGGTTGGTATTTATCCCGTCATGCTCCCTCAGTAATGACACGCATACTCTGGCACACTTATGCCCCTTTTTCAGTTAGAGTTGAAACTCATTAATAGGCTGTTAATTATGGCTCATGATACCTGAGCTAATGTGACATTACAGAGTGTAGGCATGCATCATAGCTCGCTGACTTCCCAAATGAGCATTACAGCTCACCACTAATTATATCTACGGAAATGCTTATTAATTAATGCGGTTCTATGATTTAGGAGATTCAATGTTATTACCAAAATTGACCCTTCTGACGTATGCGCCCCATGATCCCACGGGCGTAATATTAATGTGAGTAGTTCCAGGGAAGAAGTGATTCGATATCTGGTTCAGGCTTGGCCATCTCTTTCATACACTGGACGAGGTAATCGTAAAGGATAAGATCATTGGCTTTGGCCGTTTCGATGATGCTGTAGAGCATTGCACTGGCATCCGCCCCCTTAGGCGTATCGGCGAAGAGCCAGTTCTTGCGCCCGATAACCATGGATTTGATTGCACGTTCCGCTCGATTATTGTCGATAGATAAGTGACCATCTTCTACATACCGAACCAGTTTCGGCCACTGACCTGTCGTATATTTAATTGCCTTACCCAACTGGCTTGAACCCACCACTTTCTGCGATGCCAGCCACTTATGCAGGTCATCAAGCATTGGTTTCGCCAGTTTCTGCCGCTCTGTCAATCGCTCCTGGGCAGCTTTACCTTTCAGACGCGTTTCTAACGCATACAGTTTTTGGATTTTCGCCAGGGCGACATCTGCTTTGCCTGTCTTGCCTTTACCTTGCAGCTTCTTGGCATCCATGAACTTACGGCGGGCGTGAGCCAGACAGCCCAGGTGCTTAACCTTTGGCAGTCCATCATAGGCTTTATAACCATCCGTTTGTAGATAGCCGTCGTACTCGCCAAGGAAGGCAACAGGACACGCCCTCGAACGACCGTTTTGATAGTCGAACAAGACGATATTTTTGACATCTTTTAATGCGGCTTCAGGTGAGTCAGCGCCCGAGCAGTAGACCCACATATAACACTGTTTGTCTTCTTTCAGTACATTGAGTGGCGTTTCATCCGCCTGAACCACCACTTGTTCCAGCAGGTGCTTTTGTAGCGCCTGATAAAGCGGAGTAAAGTGCTCGCTGACCTGCATCACCCAACGTGCCATCGTGGTTCTGGATAACTCAATACCAGATTGTTTAAACAGGCTTTCCTGGCGGTACAGTGGCAACGCGTATTGGTATTTACCGAGGATGATGTTGGCCAGCAGACTTTCAGTGGCGAAGCTCTTTGGGATCAGGCTGGCGGGGACAGGTTTTTGGCTAATGCTGACTTTATCCGCTTCCCTCTCGCACTGGCGACAACTGTACTTAGGGCGCACATATTCCAGTACTTTTAATACAGCAGGCGTGAACTCGAGTTTTTCACTGCTATCTTCACCGATTTTATGCAGCGGATGCTGACAACATAAGCAGACTTTTTCTTCATCAGCCAAGTCCAGAACGATACGTTCACGTGGCAGGTCTTTTGGAAGTGGCTTGCGTTTACCACGTGCTTTTTTGGTCGTTGTGGTAGTGATTACCTCTTCCTGCTCTGGGGCAACCGCTTCGCACTCAACCTCATTGAACAGGTCACCCTGCGCTTCGTCATACGGCTTGAGTGCTTCTGCACGTTTGGCGAACTGGCGGTCGATAGCCAGTTTAAACTGCTCAAGAAGAGATGCCTTTTCAGCCATCAGGGCTTTTACCATCGCTTGAAGCTCGGCAACATCTTGACTGTCAGGGTTAATATCGGGCATCTTTTTCATGACACCCATTATACTAAAAATGGTTCATAACTGCCCGATACATCTGACTTTTATGATGGCTAACTCATTGTAAAGCTCTGTATTTCTATGGGTTTATGGCCGATAATCGTGAAGCCAGACAACAGGAGTTCGAACTCCTCAGCGCTTAGGGTAAAGACCTGATGTTTCTCCCTGGATGGCCACTTAAACTTGTCTTTTTCCAGCCGCTTGTACCAAAGGGCGAAGCCTGTGTTATCCCAGTAGAGTACCTTCATTTTGTCGCGCTGTTTGTTGGTAAACAAGAACAGCGCCCCTGAGTCTAAAGACAAATCAGTTTCAGATTCGATCAGCGCCGCCAGGCCGTTGATAGATTTGCGGAAGTCAACAAACTCACGGTACAAGTAAATGGCAGGAGGGTTGATTAACCCTTTCATGACTGGAGAGCGCCAATAAGCTCTGCCAAATAAACCGCAGGTGTACCCTGCGGAATGCTCAGCTCAATATCGTTAAAACTGAGCGTCATATTCGCCGCTACAGGTTTAGCAATTTGGTAGTGGGTGCTTTGTTCAATCACTTCAGCTCGGATAAATCCGCTATGACGGTTTTCACTGGAGAGTTGCAGCAGACGTCGTTTAGCGAAAAAAGTGGAGGTGCTGATTTTATTCTGTCGGCAGAACTCTCTTTGAGTCAGGGAACTACTTTCATACTGCTGGAATATTGCCAGCCATTCCTGGTCACTACGTCGATTGGCCATGATCTTGTCTCCTCATGTTTCGGAATTAAGATCATAAAAGGCTCATCACTCTATTTGAATGCGGGGTTTATGGGGCGCTTACCTTCTGACTCAATTTTTGCTCTAAATAATCAAGAAATACCTTGAGTTTTGCTGGCATAAATGCTCGTTCGGGGTATACAGCGTATATGCCGTGTTCGGGCAACCGGTATTGCTCCAATATTGTAATTAGAGCGCCGCTGGCCAACTCCTGTTCAACAAGGAAAAGTGGCATTTGGCAGATACCAACATCATCAAGCATTAGTTGCTTCAGAACCTTGCTGTTATTTACCTGAATATTGCCTTCTGGTTTGATTCGCTCTAGGCCACAGGGGCCATCAAAAGCCCATTCCATGCCAGATCTGAAATAGGAATAGTACAAACAGTTATGTTGTTTTAGGTCGTTTAGCGTTTCAGGGTTTCCGTATTTTTCAAGGTATCCAGGTGATGCGCAGAGCACACTGCGACACGGTGATAACTTACGTGCCACTAAGTTTGAATCAGACAAAGCACCGATTCTTAGTACCATATCTAATCCATCTTCAACTAAATCTACGACTTTGTCATCCATCGATAAATTCAGCTTTATATCTGGAAAACGATGTAAAAACTCACTTAGTAAAGGGGCAATATGCAGATGCCCAAACACCATAGGGATACTCACTTTAAGGTGCCCTCTGGGGGTGCCCTGAAGACTACTAATAGCGTCCTCACCTTCATCGACCAAGGATTTAGCCTTATGGATGTAGCTGTAATATTGCTCTCCAGCCTCAGTCAAGTTTAGTTTCCGAGTCTCCGCTGAATAAGCTTGGCACCCAGGTGAGTCTCCAGTGCGCTAATTCGCTTGCTTACAGCTGACTTGGTTATACCGAGCTTGCGGCTCGCTTCTGAAAAGCTGCCCAGTTCGACAACGGCAGTGAATATGGGAATGGCTGAAAATGTATCCATCTTTTATTGTTAACCTAGGGGAAACAAAGTGTTCAAAATATAACGGATTATCAAATCAAAGGAAACTCTATATATTGCATGCCAACAGAAAATCGTTGGAAAAATTGTATGAAAACTCAACCATTTCATTTGTCTCTGGCGCTGGCAGGAGGAGTAACGCTCGCCAGTATGATTGCACTCAATAGCACAATGGCATTTTTTAGCTCCCCCTTGCTTGCATCCTGGGTTGCACACGGGGTTGGTGCTGTGATTTCCCTTGCAGTGTTAATGATAGCCAGTGTCTTATTTGGGGAGAAAATATCTTTATTACCCAAATCTGAAACCCCAATTTGGGCCTACTTAGGTGGAATACCAGGCGCTTTCACTGTGATTTTGGCTGCTATTACTGTTAATAGTCCACTGGGTTTATCTGGATCAATCGCATTAATCATGGCAGGCCAAGTGCTGTTTGGATTTGTCTGCGATACCCTTGGCCTGTTCGGTTTGACCAAACGCACAATGAATATTAATGATGGTATGGCATTAATGCTGATGGTAGCAGGTTGCTTAATGACATTATTCGGGAGGGGATAATGATGACGATGGTAATTCTTCTTGCCCTATTGAACGGTTGTTGTATTAGTTTTTGCCGAATCCTTAATGGAAGACTTAGTCAGGATACCAGTGTATTTAATGCATCATTTTGGAATCATGTTGTAGGCTTTATTTTTCTTAGTCTTATCGTATATTTTACATCTTCTGTTCCGGTTAAGACTATCATGGACGCTCCTGTGACAGCCTGGCTTGGCGGTGTTATGGGCGCTTTGTTTGTCGCCCTTAATAGCTATGTATTGTCAAAAGTCGGGGCAACGCTGACTGTATTACTCGTTATTGGAGGTCAGTTGCTGACTGGGGTTGTTTGGGATGCTTTCAGCAATGGTGCAGAACTCACTCCATTATTTGGCATTTTGTGTATCCTGATTAGTGTCTTAGTCACAAAGCGCGGTCAAGACCAGAGAGCAAAAGAAATAAAAGTATCGAGATAAACTAATTATCGCTCTGACGTATACTGATTTTTTTATAATACACTGTTAGGCATATAATCATTAATTGAGAGTCAACATGAACCAAAAAATAGATAAACTAGCGTGGTTACATATTGAAAATAGAAAGGTGCTATGTGCGCGTTCAATCGGCAAATCGACTTTCTATATACCAGGTGGTAAAAGAGATTTAGGTGAAAGTGATGAAGAGGCTTTGGTGCGGGAAATTAAGGAAGAACTAACTGTCGATTTAGATACAACGACACTGTCCTTTTTTGGTGCTTTAGAAGCTCAGGCAGATGGAAAGCCTGAAGGAACAATGGTCAAAATATCGTGTTATCAAGCCAAATACACAGGAACATTAGCTCCAGACTCAGAAATAGAAGAGTTATCTTGGTTAGGATTTAGTGATATTTCCAAATGTTCACTAGTTGTACAGAAATTATTCGAGCAACTACACAAACAGAATTTCATATCTTAAAGCTTTGTGCAAAATTTCCGACAAACGCATTTAAGAGTTAACGCGACTATTTGTACATTATCTAATCCGTGTTTTACCAGTTAGTGCTTTTGAATTAAACCCAATTTATCCACGATGGTTTTAGTAATCGGTCTTGGGCGGCTACCAAACTTTATGTTGACCAATAACATCAGAGAGGTGGTCAACATGAGAACGTTATCTTCAGGGAAATGTAGTGGCATCAAAAGGCCATTCAAGCTAGAAGAGGTCTGGCGAATAAGAACTCGACTTGAGCTTGAAAACGACTTGATGCAGCTTGCACTATTAAACTTAGCCATTGATAGCAAACTGAGAGCGAGTGATTTACTAAAGCTGCATGTACACGATGTATCTTCGCAAGGAGTGATCCATGAAAGGGTGCAATGTATCCAGAAAAAAACAGGCACCGATGTTCACTATGAAATCACTCCGAGAACGCAGCAAAGTATCAGTCGCTGGATCTATTCAGCTTCCCTAGAAACGAGTAGCTTTTTGTTTCCCAGTGGCCGCCGCAAAGGGCAACCTATCAGCTATTCATTTTATCGTTCGATTATCAGGGACTGGGCTGTAAAACTTGGGTTGAATGCGGACTATTATGGGACACATTCTATGCGTCGCACCAAAGCTACCTTGATCTATGCCAGAACGAAAAACATTAGGGCGGTACAGATTTTACTGGGGCATTCGAAGCTAGATAACACCATTCGTTACCTTGGAGTTGAACTAGAAGATGCCCTAAGGCTCTCAGAGCAAACAGACTGCTAGAAGCATTGATACAGGCTTTTCTTGGCTTTTGAAAAGTCTGTGTCGGGTGGACGACACCTGTTACCAAGTGCCGTCTCCCTAAGAACCGTACGTGCAACTTTCACTGCATACGGCTCAAGCCTCCACAAAAGCATCGTTTGATACCCAGCAACTTATAGAGCAGTTGGAGCAGGTTCATTCCAAGAGTTGCGAGCTTGCCTTTTGGACTTTCTCTTCGCCAAGTATTCTTGATATTGAGGGTCAAATGGTGTCGCCGCATTTCGGATTTTCACATGTCTCTCGATAGGCACTTTGGCTATTTGGAAGAGATTGAACTGGCAATCCATATCCATGATCTTCTGCCAACCGTGAAATTGCCATTGGCCTTTTCGATTGATGAAGTATTTAAGCGCGATCCAAGTTCTAGATTTTGTTGGATGACGCCTTTTAGCCCAGTGCCATAACGCATGGAATAGCTTGTGGCCTACATATCCGAATATCTGTTTCGCGACGCAGTGTCGATAGTAATTCGACCATCCCCTGAGTTTCGGATTTATCAGTTTGATAAGATCATTCACTGGAAGGGTTACGTGCTTTTTGATGAGTTCACGCAGATTACTTAAGAACGTCAATGTATTGGATTTGCACGGCTTAATGAGCAATTTCCCTTTGTACTTCCTATGATTAAAACCTAAGAAGTCAAAGCCATAGTTGATGTGAGTGATGTGCGTTTTCTCTTCGGAGAGTGTTAAGCCTCTTTCCGCTAAGAAATCAGTAATCAACGGTTTGATATCGTTCTCCAGCACTTCCTTTGAAGCGCAAGTGACGACGAAATCGTCGGCATATCCAATAAAGTTGGCTCTAGCACCCTTTTTGAGTGCAGTGGACTTTATGCACTGCTCAAGCCCTGCAAGAGTCATTAGCATCAAGGTGGGAGATATGATCCCTCCTTGTGGTGTGCCCTCGTCAGTGCGATAAAACAGCCCTTTGTCCATGAAGCCAGACTTTAACCATTGTTCCAACATACGCTTGTCTACAGCGATGTTATCAAGAAGCCATTGATGGCCGATCTTGTCGAAACAAGATTTGATGTCTCCCTCAAGAACCCATTCAGCGGATCGTTTTAGAGCCAAACACTTGAAGCACTGCGCGACTGCATCGGCAGTGCTGCGGTTTGGTCTAAATCCATAGCTGTTAGGGTCTGCAAGTGTTTCTGATACTGGCTCTAGTGCAAGAAGATGAAGCGCTTGCTGCGCTCTATCGACCATGCAGGGGATACCAAGTGGTCTGAGCTTGCCGTTTTTCTTGGGGATGTAGATACGCTTGAGCGGTTTGGCTTGATAAGCTTTTCTGCTCAATTGACTGACAGCTTTCATGCGGCGCGTATCCGTATTCCAGATAACGCCGTCAATTCCAGGCGTTTTACTGCCTTTGTTTTGTGATACTCGCTTAACAGCAAGAAGCTTTGCTGAACGCGAGTGAGTCAGTATCCACTGCAACGCTTTCGCTTTGCCGTGTTTACCTTCTCTCGTTGCCTTTGCGATACGCATCTGAAGCTTTAAAACATGGGATTCAACGGTTTTCCAATTTATGGATTTCCATTGAGCGCTGTCAGGAGAGGCACTAATCTCTTTTGAGACCATCATTTGCGTTTCTCCTTGAATAAAGTTCTTCGAAATTCTCTCGCAACGGGAGACCAGTCGGAAGTGGGCGCACTTTCGTGCTCAGACATGAGTCTGTATCTGCATCGTTACAATGCAGCCTTTGCTTTCTCCGACCTCCTATACCTGCATCACTATCGGCTATGTAGGCTTTCCCAGAGGGAGTGATACAGGCTTACCGTGTTCCGTATGTCGCGCAATGTCAGGGTAGATGCCTGCTATGGAGCGGAGAGCTTAACGATCACGAAAGAGCATGGGGCAATCTCTTTCCAACTCTCGTGCCTTTTGGCTACAGCGTGTTAACCACTTCCGCTGTTTGCAAGGATAACGCCCCTTACGCAGGTTCACATATGTTCATCATACTGGCTACCTAGCACTCACCCGATTTGTGGTTATCAGGAGGGTCGTCCTCTCACGATTTCGACCCCGAACGGTATGACCCCCGTTCTTCGTTACATTGTCAGAGCCGCTACTTTATTCAGGCTCCTAGGTTCATCTGGTGATACAGATGGTTCACTCATTAAGCGGTGAACAGCGCTTCATACGACTTCACGTCGCACGCCCCTTTTCTTGTTAGTGCTTCTACTCATTCGTATTCTGTTCATACCAATTTGCCATATGTGAGCGGCTCTTCTCCGGTTAGGTGAGTCTCAGTTTGTTAACAGAAGCAACTTAACGTAATGTTTTACAGCGTTTATTTTGTTAACAGAACTCTGTCGTACCTTATGTCATTGACTTCAACTCTCTTTAGCTTTCCTGGCCAATGTATTGATTCCGTTTCTATCGAAGAAAGCACCAAAATTGTGCGAGTGAAGTGTCGTCGAGATAAGAGATATAAGCTTCACGATTCAGTGACAGGCAAACCTTGTACTGTTAATCGTTATATCCGACGTCGCATTCATGATCTGCCTGTTTCCGGTCGAGTTTGTCATGTTGATATCGAACTTGCTCAAGCTCGTAGCGAAGATGGAAGACGATTTATCGAACCGACAGGTTTCGTTGCTAAAGGAGGCAGGTATACGACACGTTTCTGTCACTTTATTAGCGGGCTTTGCCGTTATATGAGTATTCAAGCAGTTTCTAAACACCTTGGTATTCGTTGGGAGACTGTGAAGAAGATTGATAAGACAGTCCTTCTTTCTACTCTTCCAGCGCTTACCCCTAGTGAGTTAAAAAACTTGGTTCACATTGGCGTAGATGAAGTCGCTCGCGCTAAAGGGCATGACTACATGACGGTTGTTTATGACCTCATATCAGGTCACCTAATATGGGTAGATCATGGCAGGACAGCCAACGTTCTTATTCATTTTTTAGAGCAGTTATCGCCGAAAACTAAAGAAGGGATCCAAGCTGTATCTATGGATATGGGCCAGTCCTATCAGTCAGCAGTGAGGAAGGTCCTACCAAATACGGACATTGTCTTTGACCGATTCCATGTGATGCAAAACTACTCGTTACTGATTAGAAAAGAACGAAATAAAGCGTTTAGAAATGGTACACATCAAGAAAAAAAGATGCTTAAAGGCACGTTGTTTCTCCTCCTTAAGAATGCACCTAAATTAAATGATAAACAGTCAGATAGATTGGATGATTTACTTGAAAGTAATAAGACACTTTGCACCATTTATATGCTTAAAGAGCAACTACAAGCTTTGTGGTGTGAGCGTGATTTTGACTCAATGGTTATAGCTCTTGATGCGTGGTGCCAGCTTGCCAAAAAGACAAGGATTTTATCACTTATCAATTTTGCTGACTCTCTCTTGCATATTTCGGAGTCAGCCGACCGGCTATTTCGGTTTTAATCGACCACCAAATCCGTTTTTAAACGTCCACTGATT
>NZ_CANMZV010000045.1 GCF_947502415.1 uncultured Photobacterium sp.
AAGATAACAAAATAGAAGGTTGAGGCAGGAGAGTAATATTTCAATAATGGTTGTCGCACTTAGTATATGAATTCGGCGAAGCTAATAAGGAAAAGCCAGTGACGATTTTACAGAAAACGACAACTGATACCGTGCTGAATCAGCCGGAAGTTAACTTTGGAAGTAAGCTTCAAACTGGTGTACTTAACCAGTTGCTTCGTAATCAGTTGAGTCCAACTATTGATAATTCAGTTAAGCCGGATAGTAAAGCAACTAATGAAACCACCGTAATCTCGGCTTTGTCTGCCGCGGTTGATGCAGCAACAGAAATATTGAAAACGAGTCAACTGGACCGAACTCTATTACATGAAAAGCTATCACAGCTTTATTACGTCAATAAGGACGTTTATGACGCGTTAGAGATAGCTCCAGCTATGCGTAAGCGCCAGTTTATCTCTAAGAGTGGCTTAGTTCTATCCCCAAATAACAGTATTACAACGATATTGGATGATTTACGTGTACGTGCGTTTATACGGGGGCTTGATCAGGCGATAAAAGGAAAAATAGCTAACCATCATGGCGTCGTGCAAATTGCCTATCCTGCATGTGGCCCGTTTGCCCCTTTAGTCCTGCCGTTACTTGCTTACTATAAAGCACAGGGCTGTTATACCGCTCAGCAGTTGCAGGTTCGTTTAATTGATTTACAGCCAGGTGCAATACAAACGCTGGATGCGCTAGTTGTTGAGTTAGGTGTTCAGGATTATATCGCGGAGATCGCATTAGCGGATGCGCTTGAATATCAATCTGAGGTTGCATTCGATCTCGTCGTTCTGGAAGCCATGCAGCATGGACTCAGTCGAGAAGGACAGCTTGCGATAGCATTACATTTTTCTAAGCAGCTAAATGAAGACGGGGACTTTTTACCCAAGAAGATTACTGTGCGGGGGATGATTGCTTCACTTCAAAGAGAGTTTGTCGAGCAATGGCAAGATGCCAAGGAAGTTTCTGAAGCGGAAATTTCTCGCACAATTAATGCTGAACGTACCATCGTTGGAGATATTTTAAGCATAACGGCAGACACGCTGAGAAAATTAAACATACATCAGTTGGATGAGAATAACGCATTAGTTGAATGTTATTCATTAATGGTGCCTCAGCTGGCATCTGATGTTGAGCAAACGCTGTTGTTCTGTACCGAAGTTATCGTATGGGCAGATGAACGCATTGGTGAGTATGACTCGGGGATCACCCACCCGCTGCCTGAGCAACAGATTTGTATAAATTTTACCCCTTCTAAGCCATTACCTGGTGATCTGAACGTTGTAAGCGGCGATACCCTACAGTTTTACTACAAGCTCAATGGATTACCCGGTTTTCTAGCAACAGTAGTCGAGGTAAATCATGAGTAGCTTACCCATTAAAATCACCATTGTGGCGGGCCACTCCATCGCTGTCCCGACCCTGAATATTCTTCTGGCGCAGGGTCAGCTGAATGGAGTTATTTTACCTCCTCAGGTTGATATGTTTTCAGCGCAACTTGAAAACTGGCTTGGACAGCAAAATATTCCTTATTTGCGCGTTCAACCTGACAGTCAGATTGCTCTTGAGGAGTTGCTAAGTCATTGGGAAACTGATGTTGTTTTGAACTTTGGCTTCATGAACTCATTACAATATTTTTCGCAGGCGAACGATATAAAGTTGTTTGATATTTCTCTTGATCGTTCATCTTATCTGGCGGTCAAAAAATGTTGCCGCAATATTCGCCTGCTAGTGCAGGAAAGGCGGCATGCTCGGCAAGTCACCTTAGCTGCTTTTGATATCCATTCTAATGAGACAGCTCAAGGGCTGTTAAACCGGATTACCAGTCAATCTATTAATGTCATTGAAGAGTTTCTTGAACGGCTCCAGCATGATGTGCCTGAACACTTTGAGCCATTGACTTTCATTTCAGATGACGTGTTTCAGTCTCCTCTGGAGCAGGAGTTGCTTGTCGACTGGCAGGTGGATAATAGTGAAACAATTTCTGCAATGGCCCGTGCGGGTAATCCACATTTTGGTGGGTGTACCGTAGTTATTGCTAATAGCCCTGTACATCTTCTTGAAGCTCACCCTGTTAATCACCCAACTTATGGAGTTCAGCCCGGAACCATCTGCCATGTTGGTGATCCGGAAGGCGTTATTGTCGCCACAATTGACGGTGCGCTCAGGATAGAGGTGCTTTCTACGGTAGATGGCATTTATGGAAGCTTGAGTTTTTGTGAACAATTTAAGATTGATGCCGGAATGGCATTTGAAACCAAACGGCTAGAGCAAATCACTGTTTAGCCGACAGGATATAGGTTCAATAACTGAAGGAGCGCGCTATGTCTGAACCTTTTATTGGCCAAGTAGATCTCTATGGCTTCAATTTTGTCCCGGAATACTGGGCGCAATGTATGGGGCAAACTATTGCTATTGGTGAGAATCAAGCACTTTTCTCACTAATCGGCACAGCTTATGGTGGTGATGGTCGTTCCACTTTTGGTTTGCCTGATTTGAGAGGGAAAGTTGCTGTTAGCCAGGGGCAACGACCTGGTGGTGACATTGATTGGAAGGTTGGGAATATGATTGGAGCTGAAACCCATACCTTAAGCGAAGCCGACCTGCCAGCACACACTCACGCGGCTAGTTTTGCCGCTACACCAGGCAGTACAAATGTGACTGTTAACGCAACTCAAGACACCGGAGATAACAATACACCCTCTGCGGGATCGTATCTTGCGCAGAGTGACGTTCCAAAACCAGGAAGGGACAAACCGGAGTATATCTATAAGTCCAGCCCCTCCAGTAGTTCAATGGTCCCACTTGGTGGCGTCGTTGCAGGCCCTGGGATGGTGGATGGAAAGGTATTAATCAATTCAACGGGCAACAATCAAGAATTTAATCTCACTCAAAGTAGTTTGATAGCTAATTACTGTATTGCACTTCAAGGTTTGTTCCCGTCAAGGACTTGAACAGGCTCGACTCGCATACATCAGCATCTTATTAAGATAGGAGCGTTACTATGGCAGACCCTTTCATCGGCGAAATTAGCCTATTTAGCTTCAACTTCAATCCCAGAGGATGGTTTTTATGCAATGGTTCATTGCTACCAATCGCCAACAACACGACTTTATTTTCATTACTCGGCACCATGTACGGTGGCGATGGCCGAACAACATTCGCTTTGCCTGATCTACGGGGACGAGTTCCTATGAATAAAGGGCGCCACCCGGGTAGTTATTATGATTGGCGAATGGGCCAACAGGCTGGTAGTGAAACTCATACGCTGACAATTCCAGAGTTGGCAGCACATAGCCATACCGCTACTTTTACCGCCACCGGGGGAGAAGCTCCAAACGTTACAATTAACGCTACAAATGAGCCCGGCACTGAATCCCTGCCATCAGAAGGCGCTTATCTTGCCGCAGCAACAGCCCCCAGTAGTGGCCCAGATAAGAATGAACTGATTTATAAAATGAGTCCGTCCTCTGGCTCATTAGTGGCATTAGGTGGTGTTGAGGTTAAAGGTGGTGGTGCTACTGGTGTTGTTACTGTCGATCCAAACGGAGCCACCCGGGAGTTCTCAATTTTACAACCGACATTGGCCCTGAATTACTGTCTTGCACATGTGGGCACTTATCCGCCTAGAAGTTAGCGGGCGATTAGCAATGAAGCGTCAAGCGCAAAGTGAATTCAGCTTTTTTACCTTGCGCTTGTTCATAAGATAACGATAGGCAGGGCTAAGTAATCATGGCGAAATTTCATTTTATATCGGGTTTACCGCGTTCAGGATCGACGCTACTAGCCGGTATCCTCAGGCAGAACCCGTTGTTTTATGCTGGCATGTCTAGCCCTGTTGCCGGACTTGTTAATGGCTGTCTGGAGCAGATGGGAGCTGGCAGTGAGTTTTATACTTTCTTTGATGATAAGAAGCGTAAGACCATCTGCTCTGCTTTGTTTGATGCCTATTACCAGGACAAGTCTAATTACGAAGTGATCTTTGATACTAACCGGATATGGACTGCACGCCTTCATCAGCTTAATGAGTTGTTTGGGGACTTCAAAGTGATCTGCTGTGTACGTAATCCGGCTTGGGTTTTAGATAGTTTTGAGAAAATCTATCGTAAAAACCCGTTTGAATATAGTCGTATGTATAGTCCACAAACCCGGCAAACAGTTTATTCGCGTTGTGATTCTCTGATTAATGCGGGAGGCGTAGTAGGGGGTGCCTGGACCGCTTTAAAAGAAGCTTATTACGGTGAATATTCTGATCGGTTATTGCTAATAGATTACGATTTGCTGACTCAGCATCCTCAGCGATCAATTCAATTGATCTATCAGTTTCTAGCTGAAAAACAGTATTCACATGATTTCGACAATGTTGAATATGATGCAAATGAATTTGACCAGCAGCTTGGTGTCGCTGGTTTACATAGAGTAAAGCAAAAAGTTGAATTCAAACCAAGGCGCAGCATATTACCGCCTGATTTATTTCAAAAATACAGTGAAATGGCGTTCTGGCAAGATGCCAGCGGTACTGCAGCTAATATCATCGCACCAAAACAAGAGTTAAACGAAAGCAAAAAAATGTAGCTTGAATTTTTGCCGAGAGAGACGGATGTGGAGACTCCGGTAAAACGTCGTTGGATGGTGAACAGAACAGGATGTTCTTATGAATAAGTATTTACTTAGCACTATTGCGGCTGCCATGTTGCCTATGGGATTGAATAATGCATTGGCGCAACCAGCAGGTACTTATACTTATATAGGTAGTAGAAATAGAGGTGCAGGTCTTATTACCCCTCTTAATGAAAAGCCTTTTTCTAGCCACGCATCGATGAAACTAAAGCAAGTCTCAATTGCAGATGTTGAACTCGTGATACCTGAACAAACCCCAGCCATAAATTCAGAATTAGCCCGTCGAAATGCAGTTAAGGAAGATGATTTAGTTTTAGTTGCTAACGTCCCGGTTAACGAGCTTATTATTATTGATGAGGCAGTGCCGGATAAGCATTTGTTCTACAAAAACTTAAAGAACAATGTTGAAGTTAAGGAAATTAATAGCCAACAGGATGGGTTGGAACAACTAAAAATAATACTGTCAAATTATCAAAATCTGAATGCCTTACATCTTGTCTCTCACGCCGATGACGGTGTTATTTATCTGGGTAACACGGCAGTGTCAAAGCAGCGGCTGCTTGATGACGGTTTATTTTTGTCTGTTCTCAATGTTTCCCTAAATGATGGGGCGGATTTACTTCTTTATGGTTGTGATTTAGCCAAAACAGAACAAGGGATATCACTAATTGAGTTGATTGCCAATCAGGCTGATGTTGATGTGGCTGCATCTAATGATAAAACGGGATCCGAAAGCAATAATGCAAATTGGGATCTGGAAATTACAACGGGTGATATTGATGACGGAAAGGCTTTTAGCGAGCTAGCACTAAAAGATTTTACCGATATATTGGCTGGCGGCACTATAACCATGGATGGTTTTCAGGCGGGCGTAGAAAGTACAACTCTTAGCTACAGCTTCTCTGGCTACAATATTACCGTTGGATCTGATTTAGACCTGGCTAACGGCCATGGCTTTTATGCTTATAACGGTACTATGTGGGTTAATACTTACGTGGAGAATATGAAAAAAACCTACATCTATTTTGATGCCAATGAGAGTTTTAATGCTTCAAGTATTAAATTAATGAACGAAAGCAACCCCCCTATAGACCGAACCTTTAAGGTTACCTCAGATAAAGGTGATTCCACCTCGGTTTTGATTGCAGGTTATGCTGAGTCGGTAATCCCATTGACGGGATTTGATAATATAACCAAATTAATTATTGAACTAGATAATGGCGGTGACTTACCTTACTTCGAATTTGACGACCTTGTGGTAAATAATATTACGCCGATGTCATCTGCACCCACTATCATCTTTGCCACTTATGATGCAAGCACCAATACGGTGACTGTCACCGGGGAGAACTTTGAGGTAAAGGATGGGCCTTACAATGATGTCGACCTTTCCAAACTTACATTCACCGGCGAAAATAGCGCAACTTATACTCTCACTTCGGCTTCAGATGTGGAAATAGACAGTGCCACATCGTTTAACTTCACGTTATCAGGTGCCGACCGAACAAACGTGGAAGGGTTACTTAACAAAGACGGTACGTTCTCGGATGATTCGACCACTTACAATCTTGCAGCTGCCGATGACTTTATCGCCAATGTCACCGACGGTGACAGCGCCGATGACAGCAATGCTATCACCGTCAGTAACTACAGCGCCCCGCAAATTACTTCAGGCACTTATGATGCGTCCACTGGTGTTTTAAGTGTAATAGGGACAAACTTGGTGAGCCTTTCGGGCAGCAATAATGACGTAGATGTTTCGGAAATCACGGTTACCGGTGAGGGTGGCTCAACCTATACCTTTGCAACGACTACCGACGTAGATATTACCTCAGATACGGCGTTTACCATTACTTTAACCGGTGCCGATAAGACAAGTGTAAACGCTTTGGTTAATAAAAGTGGCACCGTTTCGATCGACAATACTACCTACAATCTGGCTCTTGCCGATAATTGGATGGCGGCTGCTGCCACCAGCGCCGATATAGCGGATACAACAGGGAATGGAATTACTGTTTCTAATGAGGTTGTCCCCCCCTCTGTTACAAGCATTTCACTGTCGGGAACGCCGGCTGGAAACGCAACATCCATAACCTATATTGTTGCTTTCGATGAAGCTGCCAGTGAGATCAGCATTGATGATTTTGAGTTAACTACCACAGGAACAGCATCAGGTAGTGTCGTTAGTGTATCTAGCGGTAGTGGCAGTAGTGTAGATGTGACGGTGAATGGTATTAGCGGCAGTGGGACACTTAGACTGGACTTAAAGGCCAACACCAATATCACTGATGCTAATTCAAATGGTAACGGTAACAACGGTTATATTGCAGCGTTTACTAGTGGAGCTGTACACACGGTTGATGCGGCTGTTCCGGCGGTATCTGGCGTCAGTGCCATCTCCGGTAACGGTAGCTACAGTACCGGTGAGACCATCAGCATTACTGTCAGTTTCGATGACACGGTAAATGTAACTGGTACACCGACCTTAACCCTTGAAACCGGCACCACTGATCGCACTGCCACCTACAGCTCGGGTTCGGGCAGCAACACCCTGACTTTTGAGTACACCGTCCAGGCTGGTGACAGCAGCAGTGATTTGGATTATGTTGCAACCAACTCTCTCAGCGGCACCATAAAAGACAGTGCCGGTAACGATGCGACGTTAACCCTGGCAGCACCTGGTGTGACCAATAGTCTTAGCGCTAACAAGACGATAGTTGTTGACGGCGTTATTCCGACTGTGACCATCGGCAGCGACACCCCAAGCCTCAAAGCCGGTGAAACGGCCAGCTTGACCTTCATCCTGAGTGAAGCCAGTAGTGATTTTGCAACTAGTGATATTATTGTCGTGGGTGGTTCACTGAGCGGTTTCAGTGGTAGTGGCACCACGTATACCGCCACTTTCACCCCGGATACCGATCGCAGCGCAGCGGCGACTATTGATGTTGCAGGAGGTGTGTTCACCGACAGCGCCGGGAATACCAACACCGCGGCGACCCAGCTCAGTATCAGCCTCGATACCGTGCTGCCGACCATTAATATCGGCAGTGACACGCCGAGCCTGAAGGCCGGTGAAACCGCGGCGCTGACCTTTACCTTAAGTGAAGCCAGTTCAGACTTTGCGGAAAGTGATATTACCGTGGTCGGCGGTTCATTGAGCGGCTTCAGTGGTAGCGGCACTACGTATACTGCGACCTTCACGCCAGATACCGATCGCACCGCAGCCGCGACCATCGATGTGGGCGCCAATGCCTTCACCGACAGCGCGGGGAATACCAATACCGCGGCGACCCAGCTCAGTATCAGCCTGGATACCGTACTGCCGGGGATCAGCATCGGCAGTGACACGCCGAGCCTCAAGGCCGACGAGACCGCGGCGCTGACCTTCACCCTGAGTGAATCCAGTTCAGACTTTGCGGAAAGTGATATTATCGTGGTCGGTGGTTCACTGAGCGGCTTTAGTGGCAGCGGCACCACGTATACCGCCACTTTCACTCCAGATACCGATCGCAGCGCAGCGGCCACCATCGATGTGGCGGTCAATGCCTTTACCGACAGCGCCGGTAACACCAACACCGCGGCGACCCAGCTTAGTATCAGCCTGGATACCGTGCTGCCGACTATTAGCATTGGCAGTGACACGCCGAGCCTCAAGGCAGGCGAGGCCGCAGCACTGACATTCACTCTGAGCGAGGCGAGTTCTGACTTTACGGTCGGGGATATCACCGTGGTCGGTGGTAGCCTCAGCGACTTCAGCGGCAGTGGTACCAGTTACACCGCGACCTTTACCCCGGACAGTGACCGCACCGCAGCGGCAACCATCGATGTGGCGGCCAATGCCTTTACCGACAGCGCTGGGAACAACAACACCGCGGCGACCCAGCTCAGTATCAGCCTCGATACCGTGTTGCCGGGGATCAGCATCGGGAGTGACACGGCGAGCCTGAAGGCGGGTGAAACCGCGGCGCTGACCTTTACCTTAAGTGAAGCCAGTTCAGACTTTGCGGAAAGTGATATTACTGTCGTTGGTGGTAGCCTTAGTGGCTTCAGTGGTAGCGGCACTACGTATACTGTGACGTTTACCCCGGATACCGATCGCAGCGCAGCAGCCACCATTGATGTGGCGGCCAATGCCTTCACCGATAGCGCCGGGAATACCAACACCGCGGCGACCCAGCTCAGCATCAGCCTGGATACCGTGCTGCCGACTATTAGTATCGGCAGCGATACCCCGAGCCTCAAAGCGGGTGAAACCGCGGCGCTGACCTTTACCCTGAGTGAATCCAGCTCAGACTTTGCGGAAAGTGATATTACCGTAGTGGGTGGTTCACTGAGTGGCTTTGCCGGCAGTGGCACCACGTATACTGCGACGTTTACCCCGGATACCGATCGCACCGCAGCAGCCACCATCGATGTGGCGTCCAATGCCTTCACCGACAGCGC
>NZ_CANMZV010000046.1 GCF_947502415.1 uncultured Photobacterium sp.
GTGTCGCCATAAGATCACCCGATAACTCGACAAATAACTAAACTATAGTTCAAATCACCAAGTTGGCATCACGACCCTCTCAGCTAATACCCTTTCCACGGTATCAACGATTGCCTGGGTCTGCGGATCAATTTCGATATTCACTACATCACCAACCTTACGTTGTCCAAACAAGGTTCGTTTCAATGTTTCCGGTATTAAGTGAATACAGAAACAATCCTCTTTTACTTCACCAATCGTCAGCGAACACCCATCAATTCCAATATACCCCTTTCGTAATACATACTTCTTATAGTCAGTAGGCAAATGGAACCAAATTATACAATTATTCGGTGTTTTAACCATGTCACTAATTTCTGTCGCAACATTAATGTGCCCTGACATAGAGTGGCCACCAATTTCATCGCCAAACCGGGCTGCACGCTCAACATTGACTGAATCACCGATAGACAACAAACCTAAGTTTGTCACTCTTAACGTTTCTTGCATTAAATCAAATGAAACCTGATCGCCATTAATTTCAGTGACTGTTAAACAACAACCATTATGTGCAACTGATGCACCTATTTCCAAATCAGACAATAATCCGAAAGGCATGCGAATCACATGCGTCTGAAAATGATCTTTTTTCTTAATATCAACGACGTCAGCCGTCCCTTGAACAATCCCGGTAAACATAATTTCTCCTGTTAACCTATATCTTTTAAGGTGCAAAATATCTTAAGGTGCAAATTCACTCCCGGAAGGCGAGGTTACTTAGATATAGCAACAATACTGTAAATATTGCTAGACATTAAAATCAATCATACGGCTGATTAGAAGTGTTTTGTGCTGCATATTACACGTATAACATTTGTAACATCACACTGAACGATATATCCTTCTCAAGGATACACAAAGGTATAAATATTCCTTTCCAAGCCCAAGGAATCTAAATGTTCAGCAAGTTATCTAAAAACCTTGGCCTTCGTATTCAGCTAATCCTGACATTGTTTGTGCTGTTAACAGCAACGCCAATTGGCTTGCTATGGTATCACAGCTCTGAACAAGTACGTCTGACAACTGTTGAAAAGTTATATCGATATTCAAGCAAAACCATTCAAACTCAATTAAATAACTTCTTTGCTGAAGCTAAATTGGTGTACCAACACCAACAAAGAATCCACACACAGCTTCCTGAAATCGTCCAAAACCGTGAACAACTACTCTCACACATCGAGAATGTTCTCAACCATCATTTCAATATTGATTATTACTACTTTGCCAATAACAAAGGAGGTTTGTTGTCATTAGGGCAAGGAGAAAATAGAAATTTTGTCCGGCTGGAATCTCAGCACAACAAGGCCGGTCCGCTTCTCAGCTATGAAAGTCAATTTGATGGTCGCGACTTAAAAGTAATCGATCGCATCAAGTATTACGATGCCCGCCAAAGAGAATGGTATCAGCGTGCCGTCAAAACAAATCAACCAATCTGGAGTGATATCTACCCAGGTGCGGTCGATAAAAATATGTTGGGTATTACCCTGTCCAAAGCGCTTAGAGACGAAAATAACCAAGTTCTTGGTGTTTGGGGAGTCGATCTGACTCTCTCAAGAGTGGTACATGAACTCCAAAAAACCAAACCCAGCAAAAATAGTACCGTTGCCCTGCTTAATGCTAACGGGGACATTCTCGCTAGTAGCGATCCGAAACATGGTCCGCAACATGGCAAACTGCTCAATGTAGATTCCGATCATGCTCCGCTTTTAGGTCAACTGTGGCCTGCTATCAACCACAACGCGAAACACCGGGATAACGTTATCGAGCCATTTACCTATAAAGGCGAACCATGGCTTAACTACTATTCTCACTACCCTCTCGGTAAGAATAACTCTGTTACCATTGTCTTTTATTCGCCACTTACCGATCTCACCCAGGATCTCCTGCAAGCAAAGCATTATGCCATCATTATTACAGTATTGATGATCACCCTTGCTATCTACTATGGTTCAGCGGCAACCCACTATATCCTTACGCCTATCAGGAAACTAACCCAAGCCACCGAACAAATAAGCCAAGGTAAATGGACTCATAAAATAAGACTTGAGCGTGATGATGAAGTGGGTCAATTGGCCAAGTCTTTCAATAATATGACGGAACACCTTGAAACAACCATCAGCCAATTAGATAACCAAAAGCAAGAAACCGAACGCCTAAATACCCTGCTTGAAAAGCAGAACCTAAAGCTGGAAGAACGAGTAAAAGCAAGGACAGAAGAGCTAAGTGCTGTAAATGCGCGCCTTCGCCAGTTAGCCGACTTTGATCCTCTAACGGGAATAGCCAACCGTCGTCATTTCTGGGAAATGTTCGCACAAAAAATTGAGGATACCCACGGTTGGCTACTAATCCTGGATATTGATAATTTCAAACAGCTAAATGATGCCTACGGACATATGACAGGCGACCAGGCCCTACAACACTTTACCCAATGCTGTGAAGCTAGCCTGGGGGGTAATGATTTTATAGGTCGTATCGGTGGTGAAGAGTTCGCCATTTGGTCCGAGGCCAAAGGCCTTAGTGAAATCAAGGCGTTAACTGAACAGATATTTTCTGTTTTGAAAAATGCCCCGCTTCATGCTGTTGGCAATCAAATTCAACTGACCGCCAGTATTGGAGGTACAGACGGCTACCCCGGTAAAGTGAACTGTTATGCAATCGCAGACAGCATGCTATACAAAGCAAAGCAGGCAGGTAAAAACCGAGCAGTTATTGACAGTAACGAGAATCATTCTTAACAGCCTGATAGGAGCACATAAAAAGCCACTCTATATTAACAACTTATTCCAATCATCCATAAATTTGCCAGCTATGCTTTAAAAATCCAATGTTATAAATTTCATATGGCGCCTAAGGATACAAATGCACCTAGAGAATAAAACCTCGTACATTTTTCATCCTGAACTATAGGTTTGATTTGTAACATCACACCGAACCATATATTCTCCACGTGCTCCACACAATACATATAAATAAAACATCTACAAGACTCAACATCACTCAATGCTTACCTTATTATCGAATAATCTTGTCCTGCGTATTCAGCTTACCCTAAGTTTGTTTATTATCCTGACAGCTCTGACAATCAGTTTATTGTGGCATCACAGCTATGAACAGGATCACCGTCTGACTATTGAGAAACTCTACCGCCATTCCAGTGAAACCATATACAACAAGCTGGATTCATTCTTCTCAAAAGTGCATGAAGTTTACCTGCACCAGGATGTTATACAGGAACAGTTGACAGATATAGTAAAAGACAGAGAGCACTTACTAGCGTACCTGACGAATGCGCTTAATCATCATGAAAGCATTGATTACTTCTACTTTGCCAACACTCAGGGTGGCCTGCTGTCTGTTGGTCAGAAACTTAAACAGCACTTTGTACGCTTTGAATCCCAAAATGGTAAAGCCGGCCCTTTGCTCAGCTACCGCACATCATATACAGTTCAACCAGATAGGTTCATCAAACGCATTAGGAACTTTGATGCGCGACAAAGGCTTTGGTATCAGGATGCAATAAATAACAACTCGCCGGTATGGAGTGATATCTACCCGGGCGTTGTTAATAACGACCGGCTTGGTATAACACTTTCGAAAGCATTACGGGACCAGCACGGGGAAGTGATTGGCGTATGGGGTGTCGATTTAACCCTTTCCAGCATCGAAAAAGCCCTGCTCAATGCCAAACCCAGCAAAAACAGCATAGTGGCACTGATTGATACCAATGGTGATATCTTAGCCAGCAGTGATATTAATCACAGAGCTAAAAATGGTAAACTGGTCAATATTACTTCAGGACCGACATCGGTTTTAAGCGAACTGTTACCTAGCCTCAGTCAGGAAGGCGAAAGCCATACATCTATTCAATCCTTTGATTATAAGGGCGAAACCTGGCTCAACTTTCATACTCATTTCCCACTGAGCAAGAAACGCTCTGTCGCCATTGTTATATATTCACCGGAATCAGAGTTTACGCAGGACTTAATCCAAACTAAGCACTACTCATTCATAATTGCTGCACTCATTATTATGATCGCCGTTTACTACGGCAGTCGCAGAACGATACGCCTGCTGACACCAATTCGACAATTAACAAAAGCTACCGAAGAAATCAGTCAAGGAAAATGGCTTCAGAAAATCGCCGTTGAACATGACGATGAAGTGGGCAAACTGGCACTCTCGTTTAATAAAATGACTATTCACCTTGAAGCGACCATCAGCCAGTTAGACAAACAGAAACAAGAAACTGATCACTTAAATCAGAAACTGGAAGAACGCGTACGCGAAAGAACACAAGAGCTGAGTGCAGCAAATCACCAGCTTCGGAAACTTGCCAATACAGATGCGCTAACCGGCATCGCCAACCAGCGCCACTTCTGGGAAACATTCGCACATCGCTCAGAAGAAAATAACGGCTGGCTGCTAATTCTGGATCTCGATGATTTTAAAAAGCTAAACGATACTTTTGGCCATGTCATCGGCGATCTAGCACTGAAGCACTTTACCCGTGTTTGTGAAACCTGCCTGGCAACTAGCGACATTATTGGCCGAATTGGCGGTGAAGAGTTTGCTATCTGGTCCGAAGCTAATGACGTTGAAACCCTGACTAAACGCATACTGTTAAAACTGAAACATAGCCCACTGCATATCGAAGGCTGTCAGATCAAACTAAGTGCAAGTATCGGTGGGACAGACTGTTTCCCGGGCAAAGTGAACAGCTATGCCATAGCAGACAACATGCTATACAAAGCCAAGCTGACAGGTAAAAAACGTGCCGTTATTGATAGTAGTGCGAATAATTCAGAGCAATCCTAGACTAGCCACCAATAAAACGTACGCTAAAGCCCGGAATCAGCCCTGATTAGTAATTGTATCGGCAGATCGTAGCGTTATAATTTACCGCTTATCGAATATGTATTACTAATAACTGCATCAGGAGCATTCAGTGCATAATTACCGGCGTGAGACACGCCAATTATTAAAGCTCGCAATTCCTGTCCTTATTGCGTCAATCGCTCAAACATCTATGAGCTTTGTCGACACAGTAATGGCTGGTGGCGTCAGTGCTACCGATATGGCAGCCGTCTCCGTTGCTGCCAGTATCTGGCTTCCTTCCATCCTGTTTGGAGTGGGCTTGCTTATTGCTCTGGTTCCTATCGTTGCCCAGCTGAACGGCTCAGGTAAAAAAGACCGAATCCCATTTGAAGTTCAACATGGCTTCGTTCTAGCATCAATTGTTTCCGTGCCGATTATGCTGGTTCTTTATAATGCGGGGGTCTTAATCCAGTTCATGGATGTAGAAGCCACCCTGGCTGCAAAAACGATCGGCTATATGCATGCTGTACTTTTCGCCGTACCGGCATTTCTGTTTTTCCAGACACTGAAAAGCTTCTCAGAAGGCCTGTCGATGACGATACCAGCCATGATCATTGGCTTTATCGGATTAGGTGCCAATATTCCACTCAACTGGATATTTGTGTACGGTAAATTCGGCGCACCTGAACTGGGTGGTGTTGGCTGTGGTGTTGCAACAGCTATCGTTTACTGGCTGATGCTTTTCTCTATGCTGATCTACGTACAGCTTAACAAGCACCTGAACAGAGTAGGCCTTTTCACTACCTGGCACAAACTTCAGTTAAAAGCCGTTATTCGCCTGTTTAAGCTCGGCTTTCCCGTGGCTGCTTCAATTTTCTTCGAGATCTCACTCTTTGCCGCAATTGCCCTACTGATTTCACCTCTAGGTTCAATCATTGTCGCATCACACCAGATCGCCATTAACTTTTCATCGCTGGTATTCATGCTACCGATGAGCCTTGGCGCAGCACTGAGCATCCGGGTTGGCCACCTACTCGGTAAAAAAGATCTTGAGGAAGCAAGAATTGCCAGCCACTGTGGCCTGCTTGTAGCCCTGCTGATGTCGATGACAACCGCGACACTTACCATCTTGTTCCGTGAGGAAATCGCACTACTTTATACCGATAACCCGGATGTTATTACACTGGCTGGTCAGCTACTATTCCTTGCCGCAGTCTACCAATGCACCGATGCCATCCAAGTCGTTGCCGCTGGTGCTCTGCGTGGTTACAAAGACATGCGTGCAATCTTTATTCGTACCTTTATTGCTTACTGGATTCTCGGCCTGCCTATCGGCTATACCCTTGGCATGACCGACCTGGTTGTTGAGGCCATGGGCCCACATGGTTTCTGGACTGGTAATATTGTTGGCCTGACCTCTGCCGCCATTATGCTGGGTTCAAGACTGCACTGGGTACAAAAACAAGGCAATGATTACCAAATTGCCATGTCACTTCGTTAAAAAACGATATTCGGACAGCAAGTCACCGAAATAATCCAGTATTAAACAGCTCGATATTAAAAGAAAAGGCGAACATGTGTCGCCTTTCCTTTTTGCTCAATCCTTCACCATAATTAAAAAAAACAGCAAAAGTATGAGATGCCATACCATCAGACTTACCTGCTTCTTTTTCTAATTTTTACTTGTCTCTATATGCTAGGGTGCGAGCGAGATAGTGCAGAGAAAAGTCTCGACACCTACCATTCAAGGCTGGCCAATGTACTGGATGTCACACCTTTCCAAGAACCTGAAACTGATATCATACAGTTAGCAGACATACGCGAACTACTTTTACCTGTCGAAGATATCCGGATGGGGTTACTTGATGCCTACGAACTCAGAAAGTGTGGTTTATTCGGCCTAATCGCCGAGCGTAATTCAGTTCTGGGAAGGGTCCGTGACAGAACCCAACAGCTACGTTACGAGTTGCTATTTATCGGCGGCTTGGAACGTTGTATCAACTCGCTTTCACAAGACTCTGAACTACTCCCAGACCTGCATAAATTTCACCAGCTTAAACACAAACAACTACCGGTCTACTTCTGGAACATGCTGACGTCGGGTAAAGAATGGCGCCAACAGCTTCGTATTACAAGTCGGCCCTTTGCCCTAAGTAACTTCCCCGGCTCAACAGAAAACCAGGAAGCACTGCACTACCTGCACGCTATACACGATGCTATCCAAAATGATGAGATTGTCCCTCCCAAAAAAGTCGAACGCTTACTGTTCCATCAAGAACAAATCCATACCTACCGTTATTTTGGTCAGCTCATATACTCAATTACCAGAACTCGGGACTGGCTGGTAATCTCCACCCAGTTGCTAGAAGAAAACGAATCTAAGGTTATCTGCGGTAAAAACCGTAACCAACAAAAAGCTGAATACCTGAGAAATGTGTTCTACCGATTCTTTATTGCCGAAATCCAACCCTACCTGGCAGAACTAGATTCCCAGTATCTGCAAATTCAAGAACCTCTTAAAGTTATCCTGCAACCTCCCCATCCGGTACCGAAGCATTTTTTAGCGTACTACACTCATTACGTTGCCGGAGAACTACATCAAAGTTTCCGAGATGCAACTATGGAGCATGTCAAATACTGGCAGCGAACCTTCAAACGCTGCCAGATGAAGATAGGTGTGTAACTAACTATTCTTGAAAAATCAGCCTTTTAATTAACATTAATTGGCTCTAAGATGAAGGCTGGATGATACCTATTCGCTCAGTTTTTCAAGCGGATGAACTGAGCGAATCAGTATTGCAAGGAGCAAGCAATGAAGAAACACAAAAATGAAGCCAAATTGCTAAAGAAAGCACTCGAGCTCGGCATGGCATTTGCGAAAAAGCAAGGATATGGCGATCTGGACAAGAGTGTCTCCCCTAAAGACAAAGTGGAATGCATCTACCGCCTATTGGTCGAAACCAAGCAAATCACCCCTCTCGCCACAAATCAAGAAGATGGCCCGAACATGAAACACAAGCTAGTCTTGTGGATTTCCCGGTTATTACCGCCAGAACATGAGCTTTTACAATAACCTCACTCCATTTATTTACCTATTAATCATACATATTTAAGGTAGGAAACATGCGGCGCGTTGTATTCAATCAAAAAGGTGGCGTTGGTAAATCAAGTATTGCAGCCAATCTGGCCGCCCTTAGTGCAGCCAAAGGGTATAAAACGTTACTAGTCGATCTCGACGTTCAGGGAAACAGCAGCCATTACCTTGGCTACGACATCAACAAAGAAAGCAAAACCACAGTTGCTGACTTACTCAACCAAAGTGTCGGCTGGTTTTCTGTCTCGACACCAATCAATGAATTCCCCCAGTCTACTGACTTCTGCAATCTTGACATTATCCCCGCCAGTCCCCGGCTAGAAAAAATAGAATCCGAACTAGAACGCCGCTACAAAATTTACAAGCTCCGTGATGCATTAGATTCACTGGAAAAAACTTACGATCGCATATACCTGGATACCCCGCCTAACCTTAACTTCTTCAGTAAAGCCGCATTGATTGCTGCACACAAGTTGCTCATCCCCTTCGATTGTGACAGTTTTTCTCAACAAGCCCTGCTCACGCTTCTCAATAATGTTGCCGAACTACGGGAAGACCATAATCCAGATCTGGAAGTTGAAGGCGTTATCGTCAATATGTTCAACGCTCAAGCTAATTTCCCATCGAAAATCATTGCGGATCTGCAAGATCTTGAGCTTCCGATCCTTAAGCCTTATCTGCCGCAATCAATCAAAATGAAGGAATCCCACTATCACCAAAAGCCTCTGGTGCATTTATATCCAACTCATAAGTTGACCAACCACTTTGAGCGATTGTATGGGACTCTTGAAAAAGACAACGTTGAATTAACCGAATCAGAGTACGAATAAACCACGATGATTGCGTTACTGTACAAATAGTTAGCGCAACCTCTACTCTCTATCGGTTAAGCGGGTTTCTTTTTGAACAAACAGTAATCAAGCAGTTATTTTTTTCTGGTTTTATCGCGACTTGCTCTTGAACAGGTTGAATGAAGTGTTTAATATCCAACTTGTTCTAAGGGAACACTAAATAGTACGACCGTAGCTCAGCTGGTTAGAGCACCACCTTGACATGGTGGGGGTCGGTGGTTCGAGTCCACTC
>NZ_CANMZV010000047.1 GCF_947502415.1 uncultured Photobacterium sp.
GTTTTCAACTTTCATTGACCTCCGATTTACTCGTATATCAATGTTTAAATATAGAGCCTAACGCCTGCAATAAGGTGTGCCCCACTGAACCAACAAAGCACACCGAACTCCATACCAAAACCGCCAAGTGTAACGCATCACCTTGATTGCCTTGTTATGGCAAACTCAAGGAAATTTAGTCACTTACCAGATACGCTACCGCTACAGAAATATCTGCTCGAACGCCTGCCAGTTTACCCTACCGATAAAAACCGAACAGGAATTGATACATAACTTCATGAACCAACTTGCAAAATCAGTAGCCACTGGACAAAGAATTGCTCTTTACCAAAAGATATAAATCAGAAGTCTCGGGAAAAATAGAAAGGATTAGAACCTGAAAACCCTTAGCCCAAATTTGAGAACTGATTTTCGATGAAGTTTCTGGCATTTCTGACAGCAAACACAATAAGCAAATCAAGCGTGCTGCGGACAAAGCCAGCCAAATTTACAGTTCGTTATACCGACAAGCGTTCAGTTATATCGCCTGAAAAGTTCGGCTTAGTAGCCGCTAAGCTTGACCCACAGACCTTGAAGCAAAAACCACGTTGCCTGTGCTTTTTGTGCCATAACGCCGGGCATAAGGTGCACCAACACCGAACTAACCGAGCGCACTTAACTCCATACCAAAACTGCCGAGTGTAACGTGTCACCTTGATGCCTTTGTTAGGCATTTCCCTTCAAATAATCGACAAATTTCTCTCGAAATCGATACATCGGACAATTACTAGGTGTAATGTCTTCTATTAGCTCTAAATCAACTAAATATAAGATGGCTGCAGTTAGATCAGTATGAACATCAGTGTGATACTCAAAACTATGCTCAGAATTGTTTACTATCGTATTTTTTTCTTTAATAAAAAACTTACGCACTCCACTATTTTCAGGTTTGCTAAAGTCATCTTTCATTTCATTAATTAGGGTTGGAAACTTTTTTTCTAACTCCTTCCATAGGCTAATTTCAGCTTTCATGGCTTCTTTTTTATGTCTTATATCTGTATATTTATTACCAAAGTAAGTTCCTGCAGCCCCAGTGAATATACCACCTATAAAACCAATACCTACTGACACTAAATCCATTTTAAACCTCATAAATGCCTAACGCCTGCCATAAGGTGTGCCCCACGGAAACAACAAAGCACACTGAACTCCATACCAAAACCGCCGAGTGTAACGCATCACCTTGATGGCCTTGTTATGCAGCAAGTAACTTTGACATGTAATACTCATTAACGTATGCACCATCAACAAATAGAGAGTTTCTCTTAGTGCCCTCAACCTCAAAACCTTGTGATAGATACAATTGTTTAGCATGTTCATTGTGTTCCATCACCGTCAGCTCGATTCGGGTAAAATCATGACCTTTTGCCCACTTTTCTATGTGAGATAGCAGCTTTTTACCTATACCTTTACCGCAATAACTCTGCTGAATACCAATTACACAATAAATTGAATGCTTATTTCGGTTAGCCGTATTACCAATACCGACTATAAAGCCAACAATTTCATTATTCGCCTCTGCAACAAACATTTGTTTTGAGTCTGAGCCAATAAAAGAACTGATGATTTCAACTTGCTCTTTGACTGTAGTTTTACGCTCACCGGGCTCAAGCAACATAAACTTGGTTTCTTCATCAAGTCGATACATCAAAGCTAACAAATGATCTGCATCTTCAATTTCTACTTTTCTTATCATCGAATTTCCTTTTCCATATGCTGCATAACGCCCGCAATAAGGTGTGCCAACTCTGAACTAGCCAAGCACACCGGAACTTCAAACCAAAAATGCTGAGTGTAATGCATCACCTTGATTGCATTGTTATGTGCTGATACCAATTATTTTGATTTATTAGCAAGATACCCGCCAAGTGGGCGATCTGGTACTTTCTTAAACCCTTTCAAGCGTTTAACTTTTTCAGAAGCCTTAATATTGCTTTCAACTTCAAGCACAAAATCTTCGTCTAGATCATGATTTGCGAGTAAAGCAAGGTTAGATGAAGATGACCTCGACAACTTAGATGCTAATTGCTTATTTCTTCGGATACTCTTGCGACTACTTTTGTCATTTTCACCATAGACATTTCGGCAATCCTTTTCGTAACTTTTACACTTTTTCTCTTGGGGGTTTTTAACTTTACTCATTAGAACATACTCATTCGTTTCCCTAGCACATAACGCCTGCAATAAGGTGCGCCCCACTGAACTAACAAAGCGCACCGAACTCCATACCCAAACCGCCGAGTGTAACGCGTCACCCTTGATTGCCTTGTTATGCGCGCATCAGTTGAGCAGGACTGAATGTGATTCAACTCTGATTATCTATAATGCTCAAACTTCGCTAACTAATCACTTTGCTTATTAACTTCAGATTTACTTACATAGTAAATACCAGCAAAAATTAACGCTCCGATTAAATTAGCAAAAGGAATAATTTGTAACAGACCTAAAACTATTAGCTGACTAGTTTTCCTTTTAACTACCGCTAAATGTATCCAACATGAATGTATAACCCAGAGAATACACAGAAGAAACAACATTTCATTAGAAATTCCAAGTTCACTTTGCATAATCTCGGGGAAAAACAACCAGACTATGCCACCAAGAGTTATCACAAAAGTACAAACCCAAATAAAAACTAAAAATAGTTTTCGTAAAATACCCAATGACGAAAAAGCCAAAGATACTGATGTAACCTGTTGTTTGTAGTCCACAAAACACTCCTTGTACTATAGACTCCTAATACGCATAACGCCTGCAATAAGGTGTGCCCCACCGAACCAACAAAGCACATCGAACTCCATACCAAAACCGCCGAGTGTAACGCATCACCTTGATTGCTTTGTTATATTTTAAGCACCATAGGTATTCGTGGCATCGGTCCTCGCGCAGACTCATGATGAAATGCCGAAATAATGTCCTCTTTAGTAAAGATATCGATGCTTTCCCAGAAACTAGGTTTAAAACATATATCTTCAGAATCACATAATGTAATTTCATTGACTGTAGCTTCAAGTAACTCATTATTACTTTCAAGTTCATACAACCACGCACATTCACTTTCGTGCTCGACAAGCCAAGATATGACTATATGAGTACTATCATCTGTCGGTACCAGGTTAAAGCTACACATAACCTGTGGGTTTCCGTACAGCCAATTTTCCATTTTATCGTCGTAAGTTCGATATGGTGAAAATACTGTACAAATCGAGGCAGGTAATACCTTATCGATTTGAACCCAAACCGTTGAAATTTGGTGTCCATCCGTAACTGACTTGCTAGCTTTTTTTAAGTAATACAAACCATCATTTTCTAAAAACTTCTCTCTTCCTATTTGCATCTGTTTAACTAATTGAATGTACCTTGGATTAAAGAAGTTTTTACACATATTGATCATTTTTTTGTTTGCATCAAAAAAAGTACGCTTTTGTGCAAACTCATGACTAATTGCTCTGAGAAAAAAAGTAGCTGATTGCATTGTATCATGTACAGTTAAAGGCTCTTTTTCTATGCACCAGAAAACATTTGTATCATGATGATTACAATATCCAGGGAATACCGATACATTTGAAATATGTTGCTCTTGTAATTTTGCTTTCCCGTTATAGTCATCCTGATATAAGTCATACAGATTTCTACGCAAACACGTCACTTTATTATTTTCTGCAATTACCTTAAGCTGCCCACCCATTTGCTGAGAGTGAGAACCAATTGCAAACTCAGAACAACCATTAACTAAACACTTATATTTGGGTTTCTTTCGTTGAGCTTCAATTTTGCCTATTGATGCACGCACCCGTTGTTTACAAATTTGTTTTTCTAACTGATCATTGTAGATCACATAACCTCCCAGAAAATATAACGCCTGCGATAAGGTGCCCCACACCAAACTAACAGAGCACACTGAACCTCAAACCAAAACCGCCGAGTGTAACGGGTCACCTTGATTGCTTTGTTATGCAACTCCATCCATTAATACGATCATACTTGGCCGAAAGCCTTTCCACGCATGATGAGACTGCGACACGCAAACAACAAGTGCTAGCTCTAATTTGTTCCGATTAACTATCAACACTTTGAGCCAGGCTAACCTGCATGGCAACCTGATACAGATTTAATTGGCTGCTGCACCGAGCTATTGGTAAAGACAAACAACTGCTTTTTCAGAGCGAAGCAACGTTGATAACTCAGTGCTGAATTGCCAGAGTAAAAGGCAGAAAAGAACAAAACAATGTGCTGTTCTCTGAACCTTCTGGCAGCCTTTCGCTGAACGAATGGCCAAAGAAATAATGGTAGTGGGCGATGAACATTCTACCATCGACGCACTTGGCTCTAAGGTGCATAACGCCTGCAATAAGGTGTGCCCCACTGAACCAACAAAGCGCACCGAACACCACACCAAAAATGCCGAGTAAAACGCATCACCTTGATTGCCTTGTTATGTGTTTAACTGTTTACCTGCCCTAAAGGATGGGAACTAGAGTCAAAAAACATAATTTCTTTCTTTGAATCGTGAAAGTAAGTTTGAACTTCGTTAATGAATTTTGATTTATCTTTGTCTTTCATGCCACTAAATACACTAATAGCAATTTTTTCAGCCTTGTTAGATTTTAAAGCATTTAAAATATGAGCATCATAGTCTTCACTTAACGAATGACCAAAAACCACAAAATTCCCTATGGCTTTTGAAAAACGGTTATAGCAAAAATTTAAGTAATCGTTTGAACGTATTCGGCGCAACTTAAATTCAGACTTGCCTTCAGATATAAATAATGGCGTATCTTTAAATCCTAATTCATCAATAATATCTGATATTGAAGTTTCTTGGGTAGCAGTAACTTTAAACGTGAAACCATTTTGAGATTCTTGCAGGTGTATTGCCCCATGCAGGTAATACAATGCTGATTTAGCACCTATGATATTCGTATCAGACAAATTAAACACACACGCCTTATTCCAGAAAAAATCACAGAACCCATCACTGTTTGATTTCATAATTGACCAGTAAGGAATTAGGTCATAATTTGTTGTATAAATTGAGCGAAATTTTCGTAGCTGAGTGTTAATGTTTAGTGCAGGTACTCCACCGTATGAAACATGAGATGCGTTTACAACATCAATTAATGACTTTCTGACATTATGGTATAGAGTCTTTATCGCATCAAGGTTGTAAAAGTTAACAAGGTGCGCATGGTAAATAATTCTCAACACCTCTTCAAAGTTGACAGTATCCACTTTTTCAAATAACTCTTGCGCGTGCGGATACATCTTTATTCCCAGCTTTTTAACGTTATCCAATAACGTCCAATAATGAAATTTTTCACTAATTCCAATACTAAAGCCATTCCCTAACAACAAGTTTTTCCATAATCCGTCATCAACTTCTTTCCATAGTTTGATTTCTTTTAAATTATCCATTCATTAACAACCTTGAAGTTTAAAATTATAGAAACACATAACGCCTGCAATAAGGTGTGCCCCATTGAACCTACAAAGCACACTGTACTCCACACCAAAACCGCCGAGTGTAACGCATCACCTTGATTGCCTTGTTATATTCACGAGAAAACACTGTCAATACGTTTTCGGTCATAATCTAAAATCCAATCATTGTGTCTTCTATAAAGTTGCTCCAGAGCGTCTTTTTTTGGGGCTACTACATCCATACCTCTATCGTCGTAGAGGTTTAAAACCAAGCCATTATTGTGATTAATAAAAAAGCACTCTCCAATCAATGAGGGGCTCCTTGAGCCGAAATCGGAGTTAATAAGTGCTATTAAGATATTGTCCACATTAACATCGTTGACCTTAACATTTGAAATTGTAGCTCTTTTCCAACATTCACACTTATAATCTAGGTCTTCAGAGTAGATTTCCCTGTGATCTGTAAATACAACTTTTCTATTTTTCACATCACTTACCTGCTTAAACAGGAAATTCCTGTTTTTTATTTTCCTCCGCCCGTCAGAGTAAATTTGATAAACAATTGAACAATCATCATCTGAAGAAAAAACAGTACTAAATATTTTAACCGCTCTATCTAAAGCAACATTGAAATACTCTTCGTTGAAATTTTCATTGTCAAAATTTGACCAGGCACCAATTTCAGGAGGGCCAATCTCGAACCTCAATGCAAAGTGATTTTTGTAAAAAAGAGGTTTTTCTAATTTTATTTCTTCGTTGTCCATGTACGCTTAATTAACCTAGTGAATATAACGCCTGCCATAAGGTGTGCCCCACTGAACCAGCAAAGCGCACTGAACTCCATACCAAAACCGCCGAGTGTAACGCATCACCTTGATGGCCTTGTTATGGCGCAAAACCTTTTGTTTTAATTACGTTTTTCAATTATCTTCCGCATTCTGAGACCTTGCTCTTCATCATACAAGGTAGTGGCAACAAAATCGGAATCTCATTGGCAATGAATCTGAAAGCGATTTAATAAACGAGAAAACAACCACTAACCAGATGCCAATCCTTTGTTGCGGCTCTCGGACTTGGGCAACCAAAAGCCGCTGAAGAAAAAGAACCTTGTGGCCACCAAACAGATAACCGCAACCTCCGTAAAAACCATCATCGCGTGATAACCAATTGCGGCTAGAGAATTTGGGATACTCGAAACAGAATTGGCAATGAACATTGATTACACCAGGCTGCAAACCGCAATAATCGCTGAACGATTTTCACGGCATTGCGACTGATAAGGAATTGATGAAACTGCCACCATTGATAAAGAAAACCATGACGACTACAGATCGTTAAGAGCCATAACGCCTGCAATAAGGTGTGCCCCACTGAACCAGCAAAGCGCACTGAACTCCGTACCAAAACCGCCGAGTGTAACGCATCACCTTGATTGCTTTGTTAGCTATCTTTTGCTCTGTGGTAGCCATGGAAATGATGTGAAACACCACTTCTAGAGTTTTTGGATAAAACGTCATGCCTATCACGATAGTAAACGTATAGTTCGTCTGCTAATTCGATGCACGCACGAAGAGCTTCTTTGACCTCTTTCACAACAACATCATAAATTTTGTCTCGTGACTTCTCGTAAGTTTCGACTAAGTCGTAGCCACTGATGCTTGAACCATATGATTCTGACCAAGACATATTCTTAAACATTTGGTCGTCTTCAGTATATAAATTACAAAAGCCTTTATGTGCTCTCTTATTGCGATCTTGACGAAGTGGAACCCCTGTTTTATCTATAACTTTTAAGTGCTCCAGTATTTCAGGGTGATTTTCCCTTAATACTTTACTCAATTGTTTAATATTTAGCTTATGGTCGGGTAAGTTAATTTCTAATACTTCGTTTACAAAATGAAATGCAATGTCCCTCAAACTGGAAAAGCGGAATAATGCTAAATCAACGATAGATTTTAACCAATCATATCTATTTATATTTTTAACTGTAGAGGGCAAAGGTATTTCTTTTGCACCTAACATCTGAGGTATTACCCGTAGATCCACAAACTGTTGCTCTAAAGCATCAAACCTAACGTAGGTTAAATGTGCATATGCCATATGTGGATCTGCTGCTTTGAATTCATCCCAATTTTTGTAAGGGTGGTCATGTAAGAAGTACATATTTATAGAATCATAAAGTACGCCCTTGAATGTAGACTCTTTAAGATCCCACCAAAAGTATTCAGTTTCCATCTTGCTCCCTGATTACACTGAAGATAGCTAACGCCTGGGATAAGGTGCGCCACAACGAACCTACCAAGCGCACCGAACTCCATACCAAAACCGCCGAGTGTAACGCGTCACCTTGATACCTTTGTTATGTTCGTGATCAATAAACTCA
>NZ_CANMZV010000048.1 GCF_947502415.1 uncultured Photobacterium sp.
CAGCGCAGCGGCGACTATTGATGTTGCAGGAGGCGTGTTCACCGACAGCGCCGGGAATACCAACACCGCGGCGACCCTGCTCAGTATCAGCCTGGATACTGTACTGCCGGGGATCAGCATCGGCAGCGACACGCCGAGCCTCAAGGCCGGCGAGACCGCGGCGCTGACCTTCACCCTGAGCGAAGCCAGTTCAGACTTTGCGGAAAGTGATATTACCGTGGTGGGTGGTTCACTGAGCGGCTTTGCCGGTAGCGGCACCACGTATACTGCGACGTTTACCCCGGACAGTGATCGCAGCGCAGCGGCGACTATTGATGTTGCAGGAGGTGTGTTCACCGATAGCGCCGGGAATACCAACACCGCGGCGACCCGGCTCAGTGTCAGCCTCGATACCGTACTGCCGGGGGTCAGCATCGGCAGTGACACGCCGAGCCTCAAGGCTGGCGAGACCGCGGCGCTGACCTTTACCCTGAGTGAATCCAGTTCAGACTTTGCGGAAAGTGATATTACCGTGGCCGGTGGTTCACTGAGCGGCTTTAGTGGTAGTGGCACCACGTATACCGCCACTTTCACCCCGGATACCGATCGCAGCGCAGCGGCGACTATTGATGTTGCAGGAGGTGTGTTCACCGACAGCGCCGGGAATACCAACACCGCGGCGACCCGGCTCAGTGTCAGCCTCGATACCGTACTGCCGGGGATCAGCATCGGCAGCGACACGCCGAGCCTCAAGGCCGGTGAGACTGCGGCACTGACCTTCACCCTGAGTGAATCCAGCTCTGATTTTGCAGCCAGTGATATTACCGTGGTCGGTGGTTCACTGAGCGGCTTTAGTGGCAGCGGCACCACGTATACCGCCACTTTTACTCCAGATACCGATCGCAGCGTAGCGGCCACCATCGATGTGGCGGTCAATGCCTTTACCGACAGCGCCGGTAACACCAACACCGCGGCGACCCAGCTCAGTCTCAGCCTGGATACCGTACTGCCGGGGATCAGTATCGGCAGCGACACGCCGAGCCTTAAGGCGGGTGAAACGGCCAGCTTAACCTTCACCCTGAGTGAAGCGAGTTCGGATTTTGCAGCCAGTGACATTACTGTGGTCGGCGGTAGCCTCAGCGGCTTTGCCGGTAGCGGCACCACGTATACCGCGACCTTTACCCCGGACAGTGACCGTACCGCGGCAGCGACCATCGATGTGGCGGTCAATGCCTTCACCGACAGCGCGGGGAATACCAATACCGCGGCGACCCAGCTCAGTATCAGCTTGGATACCCTGCTGCCGACGGTAACTATCGGCAGTGACAAGACCGAGTTGAAAGCGGAAGGTACTGCTAATATCACTTTCGCCTTAAGTGAAGCGAGTTCGGATTTTGCTGTCGGGGATATAACCGTTGAAAATGGTGTATTAAGTAACTTTACCGGTTCAGAGGCCAGCTACAGTGCGACATTAACGCCATCCGATGACGGAACGGTAACGCTGGATGTGTCAAAAGGAGCCTTTACCGATATGGTAGGCAACGAAAGTTTGGCCGCAAGTCAGGTTACGGTTAGTTATGATGGCACATCGCCTAAGCCAGTTATTTCAAGCAATGCGAATGCTATTACTAATGCTGACTTTGTTGCCGATATTGACTTTGGTGAGCCTGTTACAGGCTTTAGTTTAGATAAGATAACCGTAGTTAATGCCAGTTTGAGTGCTTTGGTAGATAAAGTTGATGGGCAATATCAGGTTACTGTTACACCGGATAGTGACGGTATGGTGTCACTTGATGTAGCTGCTGGAAGTGTTACTGATAGCGTTGGAAATAATAATCTGGCTGCTGAGCGTTATAGCTTGGAATTTGATGGTTCCCGTCCTTATCTCCAGCAGATGACTCCGGAAGATGATGCCGGAAACGTTCAGTATAATACGTTGTTGGAGTTGTCCTTTAGCGAAAATATCATTGCGGGTGAAGGCAGTATCAGTATCTATGATGTTGATGATGGTCTGTTTGAAGCGGTGAGTATGAACGGTGAGCAGATTGTTATTGATGGTGCGAAAGTGTCTATATCGCTCCTTGATAAATTTATCCCGACCCATAGCTATTACGTTCATATTTCTTCTGATGCCTTGTCTGATAAGGCGGGTAATACCTTCGTCGGTATTGATGATTCAACCAGTTATAACTTTACTATTGGTAATAATGTTCCTCAGGTTGCAGCAGATACGGCAACGGTAGCAGAAGATAATAGTGTCGCAATTGTTGTGCTGGATAATGATAGTGATAGTGACAGCGAAATTAACCCTGCCAGTGTAACTGTAACGACTAAGCCTGCTCATGGTAATACCAGTGTGAACACCGGGACAGGTGTGGTGACTTATTCGCCTGAGAAAGATTTCGCTGGAACGGATAGATTCTATTATCGGGTTGAGGATGTGTATGGTGGGCAGTCAGATACGGCTAAAGTCACGATTACGGTAACTCCTGTTGATGATTCTCCTGTCGCTGTTGCTGATGTAGTTTCGACAGACGAAGACACATCAGTGCTTATCGATATTCTGGCCAATGACACGGATCCTGATGAAGGTGATAGCACAGACAGAAATACTTTGGTCATAGCTAGTCAGCCCGGTCATGGTAGTGTGACAATTGAAAATGGTCAGGTTAGTTATGAGCCAGATAGAGACTATACAGGTAGTGATGTCTTTACTTATACCGTGCGGGATACCAGTGGACGACTATCCAATGTCGCTGAAGTAAGGGTTAATATTGCCGGTGTTAATGATGCCCCAAGGACAGTTGCCGATGACGTTGTTACGGATGAAGATACGGCAGTTGAGGTTTCAGTATTAGCGAATGACAGTGATATTGACGGCACTGTGGATGTTGCAACCGTTGCGGTAGTCCGTCAGCCTGACAATGGGACTGTCAGTGTATCTGAACTTGGCGTAGTGACTTATACGCCAAAGACTAATTTCAATGGTGCGGATAGCTTTACTTATGTGGTAGAGGATAACGAAGGCGCGATTTCAGAAGCGGCCATTGTGAATATGACGGTTAATAGCGTTAATGATGCGCCTGTTGCGAATGATGATATTGCGACATTACTTGAAGACAGCACTCACTCAATTAACGTTTTGGGTAATGATGACGATGTTGATGGCCAGCTGAATAGCGGTAGCGTAACTGTTATCAGCCAGCCGGAGCAAGGTAACGTCAGTGTTGCTGATAGCGGGGTTATATTGTTTACACCGGTTGGAAATTTTAACGGTGAAGATAGCTTTACTTATCAGGTTAGTGATGAGTTGGGGCTGGTATCGAATACGGCGAAGGTGACGATTACTGTTCAATCAGTGAATGACACACCGTTAGCCAATGATGACAATGTAACTACCACGGAAGACAATGACGTCACCATTAATGTTATTGCTAATGACAGTGATGTGGATGGTAGTTTAGATACCTCGACACTTACTCTTGGCACTGCTCCGGTTAGCGGCACGCTCCGCGATAACGGTGACGGCACGCTTACTTATACACCGGATGAAAATAGCCATGGTATTGATAGTTTCACATACTCTATAAGTGATAATGAGGGAGGTGTATCCAATACCGCGATAGTGACGATTGAAATCGAAGCTGTTAATGATGCACCGACGTTATCGGGAACTCCGACAACAGAAGTGGCTCAGGATGGAAGCTACAATTTTGTTCCCCAAGCCAGTGATATCGATGGTGACAATTTCACATTCAGTATTAGCAACCTTCCGGATTGGGCTGAGTTCGATTCCTCGGTTGGTATTTTGAGTGGTAGCCCTGGTAATGATGATGTGGGCACTTATTCTAACATTGTGATTAGTGTGAGCGATGGAGTTGCGACAGTGTCCCTTCCCGCTTTTGCCATCACCGTCACCAATGTGAATGATGCACCGACGATCAACGGAACACCGTCGACACAAGTTGATGAAGACAGTCGTTATTCATTTACGCCAATAGCGTCAGATATAGATGATGACACGTTGGCCTTCAACATTGCGAATAAGCCAGATTGGGCAAGTTTTGATACTAGGACTGGTACGCTTAGCGGTAGCCCGACCAACAGTGATGTTGGTTTGTCGAGTGGTATTGTTATTACTGTTACAGATGGTGAAGAAAGTGTTTCTCTGTCAGCATTTAATATTACGGTTACTAACGTAAATGACACTCCTTTGGGCGAATCATTGTCCGTCAGTGTTGCTGAAGATAATAGTGTCATTATTGCACCTAATCTGCAGGATATTGATGGTGATAGGCTTGGACTTTTGGTAATCGCTTCTCCGCAGCATGGCGCTTTGGAAAGTAATGGATTGGGATGGCGTTATACACCGCAGGAGAACTATTTCGGGGATGATGAATTTAGTTATCAGGTTACGGATGGTCAGGTCGCATCAACATCATACTCGGTGAATATTGCTGTTTCTGCGGTAAATGATATTCCGTTAGCTGTAGATGACAGTTTTGTAATAACTGCAAACAATAGCGGCAGTTACACGCTTGATGTACTGAGCAACGATACAGATATCGAAAATGATGATTTGCGGCTTGAGTGGGTCAGTGCCGAGTGGGGGGCTGCTACGGTTCAAAATGGTATCGTTTTGTTTACTTCGCAGCTAACTGGAACCGTAACATTGGGTTATAGCGTTACTGATGGCAATGGTGGTAGTGATAATGGTCAGGTTCGACTGACTATCGAAAGTGATGCACTGCAAGTTCCGCAGATCACGTCTCCTGATGATGTTGAATTGAACGCAACGGCGTTGTTTACTAAGGTCGATCTCGGGGTTGCGGTAGCGAGTGATAGTAATGGTAAAGTTCTGCCTGTTTCATTGGTCGACAACCAGACTTTCTTTGAGCCGGGTAATAATATGGCGTACTGGCGCACTGAGGATTCACAGGGAAATGTTGCTGAAGCAAGCCAGAAAGTAACTATTCATCCGTTGGTGACAATCGCCAAAGACAGTGAAACGACGGAAGGAGCCACACAGCGCGTTCAGGTATTCCTGAATGGTCAATCTCCAAGTTATCCCGTGACCATCCCATATACCGTCTCGGGTACCAGTGGCCCAAATGACCATGATTTGCGGGATAGCAATGTGGTGATTGCAAGTGGTACCGTCGGTGAGATCCAGTTCAGCATTCACGAAGATCAACATGTCGAAGGTCTGGAAACATTAATTATCACCTTGGATCCGGCCATTAATCTAGGCAGTAAAAAAGAGTACACGCTGTCAATCCAGGAGCAAAATGTCGCTCCGAAAGTGGTTATTTCTGTTGTTCAGCAGACAGAACAGCGACAGCTCATTGAAAATACCGATGACCTTGTCACGATTACTGCGCAAGTTACTGATGCGAATACGGGCGATAACCATGATTATCAATGGATGAGTACTGAGTCTCTGTTGGCTGATATCAGTCAGGAGCCGGAGCAGTATGTATTCTCTCCAGCTCAGTTGAGCCCTGGTATTTATCTATTAAAGCTGACAGTAACCGATAATGCAGTTGAGCCCTTGTCTGTATCTACAGATATTTATATCGAGGTCGTTGAACAGCTTGCCTCGCTTGGTAGTGAAGATATGGATGGTGATCTGATCCCTGATAACCAAGAGGGCTTCTCTGATTCTGACAGTGATGGAATTCCTGATTATCAGGATGCTATTAGTGAATGTAATGTTATCCAGGAGCAGGTTGCGGAGTCGGATAGTTATCTTGTTGAAGGGGAGCCTGGGGTGTGCTTACGTAAAGGCGTTACACTCGCGGGTAATGAAACCGGTGGAGCTCAACTGCTTGATAGTGAAATCTCATCACGACTTGGCGCTGATCAGCAAGCAGAGAATATTGGCGGTATCTTTGATTTTGTTGCTTATGGTTTGCCTCAGGTAGGACAGAGTTATCAGGTCGTTTTCCCTCAGCGTCTTCCTATTCCGGCCAATGCAGTATATCGGAAGTTTGTTCAAGGGAGCGGGTGGGTTGATTTTGTCACCAATGAGTTTAACTACTTATCATCGACTCAGGGAGAGGCTGGTTATTGTCCGCCTCCGGGAGATAGCCGCTGGACTTCAGGGCTGACTGAAGGCCATTGGTGTGTACAAGTGACAATACAGGATGGAGGCCCGAATGACGACGACGGTATAGCAAACGGAAGCGTTATTGACCCAGGAGGCGTTGCCGCGAGGGCGAGTACCAATACATTGCCTGTCGCCCAGGATGATACCGTCACAATAAGCCGAAACAGCAGTATTATTATTGATGCCCTTGCCAATGACAGCGATGCTGACGGAAATATTCTCGACATTGCTAATGCATCAGCAGATTTCGGTTCTGTTGTTGTCGATAATAATCAGCTGAACTATACCGCTGAAGATAAATTTTATGGTGTTGCAACAGTAAGTTACAGCATTACAGATAATAGTGGCGGTACAGCTTTTGCCAGTGTCACTGTGAATGTCGTAAATAGCTTGTCACCAAAGGCAGAGGACGATCAGGTTGAGACGGATGATCGAACTGCGTTGGTTATTAATGTTCTGGGCAATGATAGTGATCCAGATGGTGACAGTTTGACAGTTGTCTCAGCCGTGGCTCAGAAAGGGCTGGTGAGTATCAATACCGATCAGACAATTACTTATATACCAAAGAGAGGGTATGAAGGTATTGATACCGTCACCTATCGCATTCGTGATGTGAACGGGCTGGAAGCTACAGCAACCGTTAAGGTACAGACCAAATTGATGATGTCTGTTGTGATTGAAAATGAATCAGGAGGCGGCGTTGGTGGAGTGGGACTTATGCTATTGACACTATTTGGTTTTGTTCGTTGTTATGGCCGAAAATTATGGCTGGCATTGTTGTTGCTGGTTATAAGCTTTAACAGTCAGGCTAACTGGTTTATTGAAGCGGATTTAGGAATGAGCTCTACGGATGAGCGTTCGAATGTGAAAGCGGCAACTGTTATTGATAGTGATGATTCAGACTTTTACTGGACGGTAGGGCTTGGTTATGCGCTAAGTCCCAAGTGGGAGTTGACTGTACGTTATATCGACCAGGGGCAAGGGAGTGCAACGATTAGCAATAGCACAACATCACCGGATGAATATCACCAGAGTGTGGCCCTGGTGGCTCCGGCACTGGTTAGCGGTATTGGGCTGGATGTTAGCTATTCTCTTTTGCAGGTAGATGCTTTCAATATTGACGTCAGTGTTGGGGGAATAGATTGGGAGACGGATTTTGAGAGCACCTATCAAGGACGTACTATCAAATCCAGTGATGAGGGGGTTGATCCTTATTTAGGAATAGAGCTGGGATATACCATTGCTGAAAATTGGGTTATTGGGCTGGAAGCAACTCGGTATTTTATTGATATCAATGATGTCGATACTTTTTCTCTGAAGCTGAAATACCGTTTTATTGAAGATTAAACCTGTGATTAGAGGTTGATTATAAAGCTAAGGGAAATGTGATTGTTGATTCTTTAATCGCTTGAGAGGAAAGTAAAAAAAATAGCTTTACAAGCGTCTGAGAGGCTCGTATTATTCGCCGCACTTACGGAGAGATGGCTGAGTGGTTGAAAGCACCGGTCTTGAAAACCGGCATACGTTTGTA
>NZ_CANMZV010000049.1 GCF_947502415.1 uncultured Photobacterium sp.
TGGGCGAGGGCTGTTTTGTTACTTGAAAGGTCAGAATATTCATGTGCTTCGAGCTTTTGTGAAAAAATCACAAAAGACGCCAAAGAGAGAAATTGATCTTGCGAAAGAGCGAATGAAAGAGGTGAAATTATGAGTTTATCTACATTGAAGGCCAAGGCACTGAGTAAACCTGAAGTTAAACAGGCATACGAAGAATTAGCACCTGAGTTTGAGCTCATTAGTACCTTAATCTCGATGAGAGAGAAATCTGGATTAACTCAAGATGAGGTGGCCTTACGAATGGGGACAAAGGCGCCTAATGTATCTCGTCTAGAATCTGGTAAATCGAATCCTAGTTTAAGAACGCTAGTAAGCTACGCCAAAGCATGTGGCTTTAAGTTAGATCTTGGATTTAAGCATGCTTAACTGCGAAAACGGGGCTTTGGCCCCGTTTTTTGTTTGAAATAAACCCGTCTAAAAACACCCTGTAAATTGCCCTCAAACCGTCACAAACTTTCAATCGCTAACGGAAGCATGTCGCCTTGATCATCTATCTAAAATGCCGCCTATGGGCTGCTGAGGAGCTGGAAGGGCTGTTTTTAGTGCCAAACTGGCGTATTTAACATAAGAGGCACTTAGCGCACCGGACAGAACCAGAAACTGAGAGATATTATAGAGGGATACGATTTAGTTACTTTATTCTAATTGAATTGATTACGGTAGGTAGGCTTCTTACGCATTGTTTGATGCGATTTAGATTGTGCAGTCATTATAGCTAGCCAGACGCATTCCTTTTCTATGGTGATTTTCGATCATGCCGCTTTGTCTAGCGGCTTTTTTTTTCGAGGAAGAAGTGAATTATACCGGAATCCTATTCACTTCTTTGGCGAGATCCCATCGCATTGATTAGGGCTAATTGATGGCTAGCTACCAATATGAAATTCTAGAGCCTTATTCAAAACTCTGTTTACTTATTTAACGTAATTCCCGTAAACCGAATCGCAGAGAGGTCGCCAATGGCGGCCTTTTTTGTTTCACAGTGTGAAACTTGTCTTCATCGAGGCGTTACACGATCACGCCCGTTCGTCGATGATTTAACGTAACAGGCACTTTACGTACCTTGAAACTATAGTTCTTCGCCCGCACGTATAATGTGTAATGTAATTCATATTGGGTGATTAAATGTCAAAAGAAATTATTAGCTTCCAAGATGTTTTGATGGTCAAAGGCGCAGCAGAAGGCCAAACTTACTTTTCTCTAGCAAGTGATACGCTAAAACGCCAACGAGCGGTTGTTTCAGCTCTAGAGTTAATTAAAGCTGATGTTAGTGCATCTTACTCTACTGGAGGAACTGGTACTAAGGGGAGCTATGCCCTAGAACAACACATGCAAAATTTATCGGAATATACAGATTGTATTTTGAATGCGATGAATGGCTCACATCAGGATTAAGCATAACTCCCGTAATCCGCAGCTCTAAGAGGTCGCCCGAGGCGGCCTTTCTTGTCTTCTGTTCATTATTAAGTAGATATGTATACCTGGTATTTCAATTCTCACTATTTAGGTTTCTCGGGGAAACCTGTAGAGGTGTATTGCAATAAACCAAAAATTGGTTTATACTTAAAGAGTACAGTGAGAGATTGTTTGCTCACACATTGTTGTAATGTGACATGGTGGGTATGAGTATGAAAGCCACAGCATTTGGGAAATATCTCAGAAAATTGAGAATAGAAAAGGAAATGTTGCTTAAGGAGATGGCAGAAACTCTTAATGTTAGTTCGGCATACTTATCTTCATTGGAACTAGGTAAAAAATCTATTTCTGATGCAGTGATTAATAAAATTTGTTCTGCTTTTTCTTTAAATAAAGAGCAGCAAGATAAGCTAAAAGAATTGGCTATGAGGTCTCAGCCATCGGTAAAGATTGATCTTGTAGGAAAGTCTAATGAAGATCGAGAGGTTGTTATGTCTTTTGCCAGAAGATATGAATCGCTATCTGAAGAAGATCGAAAAAAGGTTATGAAAATGCTAGGAGAGTAAGCTGAATGTATAAAAGAAAACTCGGCACAAAGGTAGATCCACAAAGTAAAGATAGTATTCGAAAGATTGCCCAAGAAGCTAGAGATGGCCTTGGTATAAGGCAAGCTAAAGTGAATATTGTTGCTTTATTAGAAACATTACAATCTTTGGATGAAATAGAGATTGAAATTATTGAGGATCACGAGTTTTCTGGTTGTGAAGAAGCCATAGCTTATCCAGATAGAAATTTTATCCAGGTTAAAAATTCGATTTATGAATCTGCATCTAATGGGTGTGGGCATAGTATTTTTACATTAGCTCATGAGTTCGGTCATTTGATTTTACATAAGGATCAAAAGCCAAGCTTTGCTAGGGGCGAGCATAAAATATTTGAAGATAGCGAATGGCAAGCTGATACATTTGCTTCTGAATTCTTAATGGATTCACGACATATAGAGAAGGGAGATGACGCCAAAGAACTTGTTAAAAAATTTGGCGTCACTCACCATGCAGCTCAGGTAAGAATATCTAAGCTTTAGGTTTACATCACAGCATATTCGCCAAAACATGTTGTGCGTAAATCAGTAACACTTGTTGTCTTAATCGCCAAAAAAAGACAACAAAAAAGATGATGAACCAAGGGGCATCATCACCTAGCGTACTATTGAATGAACAAGTTTAGGTTAGCACCTACTCTCTTTAGACGCAAGGTTCAAAATCCCCCTTTGGTAAGGAGGTGAACTATGCATGTCATTAAAGAAAATCACTAATAAACAAGCACCTGCGGGTTTTCGTTGGATTTTTTGTCGTTATCGTAAAGTGCGAGGAAACTCTCAAAAAGTTCTCGATGCGCATGAGTATGGCTATGAAGCTTGGGCTTTTTTAGTTAGGTGTTAATTATGAATTAGAGCCTGTATTAATCAGGCTCTTTTTTTTATGTTATTAACGCTGTTTCTTTGAAGTTTTTATCAGTATGTGTCAATGTAAGTGTAATTACACATATGTGGATGTATCTAATGACAACTAAGCGTACAGTTACAACGACATCATGTCAGTTCCAGCTCCGCCTCCCTTGGGCGTTGCGAGAAGAAATCGAGGCTCAACTGGAAGAGGGGCAGAGCCTTGGTGGTTGGATTAAGGAGGCATGCGAGATGCGCCTTGGTGGCATCAAGCCCAACAAACCTAAACCTAAAACTCAAGAACGAGCAGTACCAAATGCAGCAAATGAGAAACGGGCGGCAGAAACTAGGGTGAAAATTGACTCGGTAATTTCAGGAATGAGTGCAGATGAAAAGTCACAGCTTCTAGGTGAGCGTTATCCGAAGGCTAGGTTTTCTGAACGTTCAGGGGTCTCTAAGGATTCAGTTCGTCGCTACTGGGATGAGATTGAAGCGATGCTCAAAGAAGGTGTTTAGAAAAGCGCTGTTAAATTGCGAAGTTATAAGTCGAGGGGTAAGATAAGCCCCAGAAAAAACAAAACCCCGAATCTCATCTAATCAACTTGGCGGGAGATTATGAGAGTTCAGGGTTTAGCATAAATGCTGAGGTAATTTTAACACATGGATCACCAAACACAATCCACACATGACCGCCATAAGCGCAGTTATGTGTGAAAACTGAACATTCAAACGCCTTTCAGCTCGATTTGTTCGAGTCACTCCCGAATAAGCCGTATTGCACGGATGAACTCGGTGTTACCTACATTCGTCCGAAGAAAACAGCAGTTAAGAAAAAGTACCTCCAGGTCAATCAGCCCAGTATGGTCACATACCTGGTGTTTGATATTGACCGTAATGGTGCTGTGTTGGCCTGGTACGATGCCAATCTTCCTGCGCCTTACTGGACAAGTAAGAACCCCAAAAACGGACACGGACATATCGCCTATCGTTTGAAAATCCCATTTTGCACGTCAGATATTGCCAATATCGAGCCAATTAAATACGCCGCAGCGATCCAATCAGCCATGATTGAGTGCCTGAAAGCGGATCGTGGGTTTGCTGGCTTGTTGACGAAAAACCCGATGCATCCGCATTGGCAGAATGAGTTTTGGACGGAATACGAGTACACGCTGGATGAGTTGGCAGATCACCTTGATTTGCGAGGCCATCCGTTACGCGGTATTGAGTCGGTTGGTTTAGGACGCAACTGTGAGTTGTTCGAATCTGTCCGTAAATGGGCATACAGGGCGATTAGGGATTACTGGGCACCGAACTATAAGCGGGTATGGAACAGCGCCGTGTATGAACGTGTTGAAGCGCTGAACGGCCAATTTAATCAACCTCTTCCTGTGTCTGAGGTGAAATCAATATCGAAGTCGATAGCGAACTGGACGTACAAGCATTTCACACCGGAAGGATTTCGTAAGAGCCAGGCTGTGAAAGGGGCAAAAGGTTCGAGAGAGAACAAAGCAAAAGCTGGTTCTTTAGGCGGTACGGTGTCTAAAGGTGGAGGTCGTCCTGATAAGAAAGCCTTGCTCCCTCAGGTCTTAGAGTTGAAAGCGCAGGGCTATAACAACCGAGCGATCGCCGAGGATTTAGGGATTGGTTCGGCTACAGTTAGTCGCTGGCTTCGTCTAATTTCAAATGAGTGATCCAAAACAAGCAGCCTTATCAGATAACAGCCCTTTTTAGGGCTGTTTTGCTTTCTTGTACCTTCTGCGGTTCATTGCAGCAATTGCGTTATTTCGACTGTGGGTTGTCTGTTTTTCACGGTCGTCTAATTCTGTTTTTAAACGTTGATATTCTGAGCGGTAGAATTCCACTTCTTGTTCAGCTTGTTGTTTGAGTTCCTGGGCCTCATGTTCCCGAGCTGAGACCTCTTGTTCTCTTTGTTCTATGTCGTTCTGTCTTTCGGAGAGTTCGTTTTGAACGATGCTAAGTTGGTCTTGATAGGCTGATTCTATTTTTTCTTGGGCATAGGTTTTAATGTTTTTGGTTACTCGTTCGGCTTCACTTTGGTAGTAATCCTGATCTTCTATGGCTTTTTGTTTCGCTTGTTCAGCGGCTTTTCGCTGATTTTGTAGTTCGCTATCTGTCATTACAGCAACCCACTTGAACAGGCAATAGCTCAGAACCAATGCTGTTATTGCTACCCCAACCAGCAATAGAATCGAGATTGTGTAATGCCAAATGTTTCCCCAACCGTGGCTGAGGATTTCGCCCTGGCCGTTAATGACTCGGTAGATATATTCGTTTTCGATGTTTCCACTGAACATTGTGAATGTGTTGTAGCCGTACCAAATCAGTACGCTTAAGATGATGACGCCAACTAGAAAAATCATCGTAGATAAACCTCGGTGATTGAGGGTCTGAAATGCCCCATTTCCTGTGATACGGTCTCTAATGCGGTGTGTCGGTCTAACCCGTGACTGACTTGTAATTCACGCATTCTGCTCTGTGCATAGGAATGACGAACACCGTGTGCACCGGTGCTCCATCCTAACGCCCGGTTTGATGCGGTTGAAAAAGAGCTCGACCATCGGTTGCCACCATTCAGGTCGTAGAATTGTTGGTAGTTAACTCCCCTGTCTGTAATCGTTCGAGGTTCAGGCAGTCGCTTTTCTTCAAGTCGTTCGGCCAGCTCGTTGGGTAGGCGGATTTCTCTGATCAGCCCTCCCTTTCCGTGTACGGTATAGGCATGTCCTTCACGTCCCAGGAACTTGGTCTCTAACGCAGGGCGGTCTGAGGGGGCACGTGCGGCCAAAGGACGTATCGTAAAGAGTTCGTGGGCCCTCAGACCTGCCGCTTCACTGATTGCTGTACTGAATGCATTGTTTTCACGCTGACAATCCATCACCATTTTCAAATGTTCGCTGCTGTATGCCCTCGAATTTAAGGCTTCATCGCGTTCAGAGGTGATAGTGGGGAGTTTTTCATTGGGGGCTAGCTGGTGCGTGACGCTTTGCATCATGTGCTGCAGTGCTTGTTTGGACATATTGAGAGAGGACTGGCCGTGATCCTGGCCTCGGTACTCGAGATATAGGATCGCCTGAGAGGGGGTCATGTCCCGTAATGAACAACGAAGTTCATTTTTAGCGTATTCCGCTATGTGTTTAAGGGCTTCTTCGTAGTTTCTGACACTGCCGACGGATTGAATTTTATCGCCTTGCAGGGCTTTTAAAACCGAGGCGGCTTGTTTGGCAGGGCTGGCGAACTTACCCATTTTTCTCTAACCATCGTGTGATTGTAGAGAGGGCAACTTTCATACGCTGTTTTTTGAGCCAGCGTTGAAGCTCGATGGGTCTGGCGCCGGCGTGATGCATTTGGAGCAGTTGGGATTCATAGCGTTTAAGCTTTGATATGCGGGGTTTGCGGATTTTCTTTGCCTCCTCCCGTATTGATTTGAGTTCGGCTTCTGCATCGAAATTACTCATATCGTCCACCCTTCATTGTAAGAACTACTGACTCCTAAGAGTTCAGCGACAATTTAATGCCTGTTCGCCACATTGTTTGAGTTAACGCACTCAGGCTTGACCGTTCTGACCTGGCGAATCCGTGTCGATGGATTAGGCGACTTCTCTCAGTGTGTAAGTACGACACTCCTTCAATCTCGCTTGAAAGAAAGCGTTGCTGTAACGTGCAATCACGACTCATTTTTGTCAGTTGAGCTTCAGGTTTACTTTCGTAACTCTCACTGGTCTGTGAGGTACAGATTTCCTGCCAAAAATTGGACTTACAGAACTCGACCTCTTTTTAGTTCTAGGTCGGGGCAAAGATGAACATCGTTTAAGCAACGACGGGCTATAAGTTCTATTTTTATATCAAAGCATATGAAATGAATCAAGTTGCGTATAAGGTTTGCGTGTAAACGCTTTGGCCTAGTGAGAACGCTATGTTCAGGAAGTTTTAACTTTCTAACATAGCGTTCGAGCAGCGAACGAAATTTGCGAAATGAGGCACGCATCACTCGACTCTCCAGCGCCTCCGGCGGGGAGAGTGAGCGTGTCTCGTTGAGTGAATTTGACAGGGGGATGGGGGCGGTAGGCCCCCAAATTTTTACATGTGAAAATCTGACGCGCTTCGCTTGTCGGCCAGCTTGAACCTGGCGAACTGATCGGCGGAGCCGGTTCGCCAAGTCCAAGCCGACGAGTGTTTATTGGATTATCCAATTATTAAGAGTAAACTTATCATATATGATAAGTTGAAAAGATGGCGAAATGGCTTGGAAAGTTGATTTTTATGAGGGGGTTGAGGACGAAATTTTGTCGATGCCCCCTAAAATTCAAGCTCGAATGATTCGGTTATTGGAGTTGATGGAAGAGCATGGTGCGAATTTAGGACCACCACATACTGAACCAATGGGTGACGGTTTATTTGAAATAAGAGCCAAAGCTAAAGAGGGAATTGGGCGAGGGCTGTTTTGTTACTTGAAAGGTCAGAATATTCATGTGCTTCGAGCTTTTGTGAAAAAATCACAAAAGA
>NZ_CANMZV010000050.1 GCF_947502415.1 uncultured Photobacterium sp.
ATGCATGACAAGGTAATTGGCACATTCATTGAGCGTGAGTTCTACAGATGTTAGTTCAACAAGTTGGCGTCATGACCAAATGAAGAGTTGGGTTCTATCAGTTCGTCTCTCAACAGTATTTTGAAAAATTGGGATGCAAATGCATTTAGTGTCCAATTAAGTCGTCTTCGAGGGTTGCTAGATCAATCTCAGAGTACACTTCATGCTGATGATAAAAGTGCTGTATCGAATTTCCTTGAGGAGTCAACGATAGAGCTCGATAAACTTTGTAATCAAAAAGGCTGGGATATATATACAAAGTTCCAGTATGTGACATCAAGATTGCAACAATCGGAAAAAGATTCGAAGTGGGATTAATATGAACTTTTTTGAACGAAAAGAGATAAAGCTAATATCACAGTTAAATATGCTAACTTCAAATGGTCAGCTAAACTGGGAAATTTGTGATGTTCCGCTAACAATATCAAGATCAACTGATGATTTTATCCCCTTAATGTTTACAACTTATTTTGATAATAAGCGATTTTTATTATTTCAGCGAAGGTTTCAAAGTTTTGCTGATGAATATGAGAGATTTTATTGGAATGAGCATATTAGTATCGCAATTGTTGATGATTATGATCGAGTACTTTGGGAGTTCTATGAGAGAGAGTCATCACTCTATGATTTATTCCAAACTGTTAGGGAAAAGGCTGCTGGTTTAGACGATCTATTCTCGAAATTGTAAATATAACAAGGCAATCAAGGTGATACGTTACACTCGGCGGTTTTGGTTCGGAGTTCGGTGCGCTTTGCTGTTTTAGTGGGCGTACACCTTATTGCAGGCGTTAAATGTTCGACGGTATCACTCATCATTTAGGAGCGTTAATGAGCGCTAGAAATATTTTTAAAGGCTGTATTTTCCTTTTTTTATCAGTCTCAATGTTAATTGTTGCTCTTGTGATAATTACCCTTATGGCGACAATATTGATTGACTATAATTTTGCAGAAAATCCAGTAACATACTCGATTATTTACTGGTTGTTACCTATTCTTCCGGTCGTAACTTTATGCTACTTGGTGTTTAGACTTTTTAAAAAGTCGCTAGGTTTTTTTGTGAGTGAAGAAAGTAGTAGTATGGAAAATTTATCTGGAAAGGGTAAAGAATCAGTAGTTCCAGCAGAAATAAAAGGTTGGAATTGGGGCGCGTTTGTATTTAATTGGGTTTGGGGTATCGGTAACAATACATATCGTGCGCTTTTTGCCTTCATTCCAATAGTAAACATCTTCATGATGATTTTACTTGGTCTGAAAGGAAATGAGTGGGCTTGGAAGCATAAAAAGTGGGAGAGCGTAGAGCACTTCAAAGAAGTTCAGCGCAAGTGGTCTAAGGCTGCATTGGCTTTTATTGGATTATTGGTGATTTTAAGTGTCTTTATGTTTTTCCGCATTGAGAGCTCGTTCCTGAATTCTGCTCCATATAAGCTATCGCTAGTAGAAGTAACTGAATCAAAGTCATTCATTACAAAAATTGGACAGCCATATGAAGTTAGCATCGATAGTGGCAGCATGGGAAGCTCTAAAACTGAAGGTACTGCCAGCATAAAGTACACTGTAGAAGGACCTAATGGTGAGGGAGTTGTTAACTTCGATGCACAAATGGATATGGGGACGTGGACTATCGTATGTCTTACCGTTGATTACCCTGAGTCGCAATCTAGAGATGAGTTAGTGGCTTGCCAATAGAGCATTTAACAAAGCAATCAAGGTGATGCGTTACACTCGGCGGTTTTGGTCGGGAGTTCGGTGTGCTCTGTCGGTTCGGTGGGGCACACCTTATTGCAGGCGTTAGCTGTACAGAGCGAAAATTGATACATCAGTCATGCTTTGCGAGAATGATTTGTAGTACCTTTGATATGATTTTTTATTGTTGCATATGAAGGTGAATGTAATGGCTAAAACCAAATCGGGCAAAAAGAAAGTTTACGTTCCAGAGCATACTAAGGAAGACGGAACGAAAGTACGTCGTCATTATCGCTCGACTCCAAATCCTCAAAATAACGATTAAGGTGTGAAATATGAGTTTTTGGGAAAAAGCAGGTAAAGCAGCCTTGAGTGCAGGAAAAGCTATTGGTGAAGAGGCTGTTCGGCAAGGTAAAGAGATCAAAGAATTAAAAGAGAAATGTGAGTCTCGTTCTGATAGAGAGTTAGAGAGAGTGCTTCAAAATGATGGGTTCTTTGGTGCATCTGATAAAGAAAAAAACATGGCAGGTGCTGAATTAAAGAGGCGTGGATATTCGCCTGATGAAATTCGACGATTACGGAAATAGTTATTAATAAACTTAGATAGGTCGCAACTTGCGGCCTTTTTTGAATGTACAGCTAACAAAGGCATCAAGGTGACACGTTACACTCGGCGGTTTAGGTATGGAGTTCAGTGAGCTTGGTAAGTTCAGCGTTGGCGCACCTTATGCCCGGCGTTATGTTCTTAGGGAGAAAAATTGCGATTCATAGTTATTTCACTTATATGTTTTTACCAGAAATACATCTCACCATATAAAGGCTTTCGTTGTGCTCATGCTTACTTACATTGTGGTGACTCTTGTTCGGAAGCCATAAAAAAGATTATTGAAAAACATGGTGTCTATGATGGTTATCAACTTGCTAAGTTGCGCCTGAACGAATGTAAACAAGCATATATTCAAGTTTCAACAAAGAATGATAATCGAAAGCGTAAAAAAAGTAGCCGATGTGACTCCTGTTTTGATCCTGCTTCGGCTTGCGATGTGGTTGATTGTATACCTGATGGTCACTGTGACACTCCTGATTTACCGTGTGATTGTTCATTACATGCTCACAAAAACAGATGGTTATAGGTGTATTAGCTATTTGACTTCATTGAGTACGAACATAACAATGGTATCAAGGTGACGCGTTACACTCGGCGGTTTTGGTATGGAGTTCGGTACGCGTGGTTGGTTCGGTGTTGGCGCACCTTATCCCAGGCGTTAACTGGCATAAGTTACACCTAAGCCACATAATGAAAGAGTATTAAATTAAACACATGAATATAGCAATAAAGGTTATCTATATTTTTGTTTCAGTAGTTCTAATCTGGAATGCAATATCGATCGATAGTTGGTTACAGTTTATAGATCTTTGGTCTTTAGGCTTCGTGTTAACTCCAACTCTATTAGCTTATTGGGTAGATAATTCAAACACATTCCAATTGAAGCTTCGTACCGTTGTAAAGGTCGCTTGGTTAAGTGGTTTTGTAGGTAGTCTCATTGGGTTAGTGAGAGTTTTTAGCCATTATGAAGTGGATGTTCTAGGTATATTAATGGGTTTAAGTGTAGCGATTCTACCTGTGCTTTACAGTGCTGTAATTGCTTTACTATTGACACCTTTTCTTGGCTCATGTCAGCCGCGCAGTAAGTATATGAATCCAAGCCAGTTAACAAAGCAATCAAGGTGATGCATTACACTCGGCATTTTTGGTTTGAAGTTCCGGTGTGCTTTGTTAGTTCAGAGTTGGCACACCTTATTGCGGGCGTTATGCCTCTAAAAGCGAGGTGTTTTCTATACAAAAGCTACAACACAAATGAACACCATCTCTCAGGCAATTTCGTTCATCAACCGGCTGCTCCTTGAGTAAGTCGAAACGTCGGTTGTTAATGTATTTGCTGCCATCAGTATCGAGTTGTTTGGCTCATGCTTAACTCGATGTGTCTTTGGGTTGAAACGGTGTTTCCCTTGGCTATCAGTCTGGTGTTTGCAGCCTGTGTTACTCCGCATTTGTTGTCATGCAAATCCTGTGGGCTCAAAGTCGCTGAAAGTTAGCGGGAATATTTGAGTTGATGATTGCTGTAAGTTCGTCGCAGGTGGATCACGTGTTGCTTGTCTTGCGGCCAGGAAAGGGAAGTGTTCTTGGTGAGTCATAACAATGCAATCAAGGTGATGCCTTACACTTGGTGATTTTGGTTCGGAATTCGGTGCGCTTTGCTGGTTCAGTGGGGCACACCTTATCGCAGGCGTTATGCACCTTAGAGCCAAGTTCATCGATGGTAGAATGTTCATCGCATATTTCCACGATTTCTCTGGCTATTCGTTCAGCGAAAGGCTGCCTGAAAGTTCAGAGAACAGCAGGTTGTCGTTTTCTTTGCCGCCTTTTACCCTGGCAATTCAGCAATGAGTTTTCATCGTTACTTTGCTCTGAAAGGGCAGTTGCTTGTCTTAACCAATAGTTCGGTGCAACAGCCAATCCAATTCGAATCAGGTTGTCATGCAAATTGACCTGACTTAAATTGTTGAAAGTAAATCGCATTTTTTAAAGTCTGCGTTTGTTGCGTACATGTCGCAGACTCATCACGCGTGGAAAGGTTTTCGGCCAAGTATATTCGTATTAATGGATGGAGTTGCATAACAAAGCAATCAAGGTGATGCGTTACACTCGGCGGTTTTGGTATGAAGTTCGGTGCGCTTTGCTGGTTCAGTGGGGCACACCTTATCGCAGGCGTTAGGCATGCTGAAGAGCGACATTATTTTTATTGGTTATTTCTTCGCTCAAGAACGATGCCAAAAAGGTCATTCGTTCATCGTAAGGCTGTCCATAAAATATGGCGAAACGCGGGTTGTTTCTTCCGTTGTTGCCTTTAGCTCTGGCAATGAACCCTTGTATTATTCAACGTTACACTGTAACGAACGGATTGTCGGCTTCTCAGCCGATCACTCCGGTGATGCAGCCCTAAGGAACATCTCATCAGGTTGTCATGCAAATGTATTTGGTTCAAAGCGTTGATAGTTCATGGGAAAATACAATTTCGAGGTTGTTGTATCCCATGTTTAAAGGCGGGATGCGTTGAGAGTTCGCCTCCCAAGTTAGGACAGTGCACATGGAAATGCCTAACAAAGGCATCAAGGTGACACGTTACACTCGGCAGTTTTGGTATGGAGTTCAGTGCGCTTGGCTGGTTCGGTGTTGGTGCACCTTATGCCCGGCGTTATGTTCTCAAAGGATACACATGCGAATAGTGATCGACTGGAAACAATTATCAACAAAATCAGAATTCTACACCATGTTTTTAGAACAGGTCGATGCTCCCAATTGGCACGGACGTAATCTTGATGCGCTGTATGATGGACTATTAGATGAGCGGCTTATCAAACTTACTTTACCTGTTTGTTTTGTAAATAAAAATTCATCGTCAGTAAAGCTAGAGCTTGAGTGTTTTCAACAGTCGGTTTTCGAGTTGGTTGATGAAGTGGCAAGTCAACGTAAGGGGATTAGTTTGCTAATCGAAGCATGATGATTATGTTGTAAATAATATTAAATATTTTCTGGGAGGTTCAGTGTCGAATTACTTTAATCCACATGAAGTACGAGAAAAGATCTTAGAGCGTGGTGAAGATACTATTCTCAAAGAGTTACACACGTACAATAAGCCAGCCCAAAACTTTTATTATCAAGTGATTCAAGAAATTCGTGCCGAAAGGCAAGAAGAGGAAAGGTTAGAGCCTCAAAGAACCGCAAATCAATTAGCAAAGAAAACAGTGACAACAGCAAGAGTTGCCATCGTATTCAGTATCATTGCTTGTATAATAAGTTCAGTTGCCACCATCTATGCTGCGTCACTAAGTGGCTGAAAATAAAGAACATAACAAAGCAATCAAGGTGATGCGTTACACTCGGCGGTTTTGGTACGGAGTTCGGTGTGCTTTGCTGGTTCAGTGGGGCACACCTTATTGCAGGCGTTAAACGCACTAAAATAATTTACAAATCTATGAGTATGAAGAATATGACTATTAGAAGTAAACTAATTGATATTTTTAAGACTCGGCCAGCGGGGCCTTTTCTGTTTGTTGGTTCCGGCTTCTCTCGACGATATCTAGGTTTAGAAGATTGGCGAGGTTTACTCGAAAAGTTTTGCGTAACAGGAAAACCATTTGAGTTTTATCTGGCAAGTGCAAATGGTGACTATCAGGGCAAGATCATGAAGAGCCCTTATTTTACAAGGCTTCCAGAGAGGTTGCTTTTTTAGAATAGGCTTCATTTTTA
>NZ_CANMZV010000051.1 GCF_947502415.1 uncultured Photobacterium sp.
GGCTGTGATGTCGGTGATCTGCTGCCTTTTACCTTCAAGCACTCTCAATAGCTAGGTGGGTAGGAATACCCGCTTACTCGGAGTCGCCCCCATGAGCAGGGAAAGCGGACGCTATAAAGGACTGCGAAAAATACAAGGTGGTCGAACCCAAGTCAGAACTGTTTTGTACATGGCAATGATGTCTGCCATGCAGTGTAATCCTATATTCAAAACCACTTATCAACGACTCCTAGCTGAAGGCAAACCAAAAAAAGTGGCCATCATCGCCTGCGTAAGGAAGATGGTTATCATCCTAAATTCGATGCTGAGAGATGGCGTCTTGTGGGATGCCAAAACAGCCTAAAATTATCTGTTGACGCCATAGTCGTTTGTTATACACAAATTTCAACCACATGATTTAATTGAAAAATGACTGCACTTCATCAGCACTTAAATAGCGCCATTGCCCAACATCAACATCTAGAGATATTTTCCCGACTTTCTCTCTATGTAACGAAACAACACGATTACCAACAGCAGCAAACATGCGCTTAACTTGATGAAATTTGCCCTCAGTTATCGTTAAAAGTACCTCTTTTGGACTAATAACTTCTAATGTTGCTGGCAAAGTCAATTTCTGTTCACCCTGTAATTTAACGCCATTCCTAAATTTAAAGGCAACATCATCTGCAATGGGGCGATATAAACCAACACGATAAACTTTTTCACATTGCTTGGTAGGCGTGGTTATATTGAACGACCAACGTCCATCATCGGTTACCAGAACCAAACCAGTTGTGTCTGCATCCAAACGCCCTGCAATATGAAGTTCAGAGATTTTATCAACATCTATATGATTGAATAAGGATGGATAAACCTCATCAATATTTGAACAAATGGTATCTGCTGGTTTATGCATCAGAATGTAGCGAAAGCTGCGAGCTTTCAGCCTTTCACCATTGAGAGTTATTTTGTTGTTTTCATGAACCTGAGTTGCTTCATTTATAATAACTTCACCATTAACTCTCACCTCCCCAACATTTATCAACTGGGTTGCTTCACTTTTCGTCAACTCGGTACTTTTACAAACAAATTTATCAAGGCGCATTGCAGACAACATTAAGAGGATGGACAAAGAAGGCCATTATCCTTAGTCACCAATAATAAGCAACAGGGCACTGACTTATGAGGAAGCTGACCGACTTTTGTGTATAACGCCTGCCATAAGGTGTGCCCCACTGAACAAGCAAAGCGCACTGAACTTCATACCACAACCGCCGAGTGTAACGCATCACCTTGATGGCCTTGTTATGGCGTAAATCCTATTGTTTTACTTACGTTTTTCGCTTAACTCTCAGCATTCTGAGGCCTTGCTCTTCATCATGCATGGAAACGGCAACAAAACCGGAACCTCATTGGCAATGAATCTGAAAGCAACTTTGTAAGCACGAAACCGACCACGAACCAAATGCCAATGCTTTGTTGCGGCACTCGGACTTAGGCAACCAAAAGCCACAGAGGAAAAAGAATCTTGTGCCCACCAAACAGATAACCGCAACCTGCGTAGAAACCATCACCGCGAGATGACAAATTGCGGCCAGAGAATTCGGGATATTCAAGACAGAATTGGCAACGAATTTTGTTTGCGCCATGCTGTAAACCGCAATAATCGCTGAACGATTCTCACGGCATTGCGACTGATAAGATATTGGAAAAACTGCCACCATTGATGAACCAATCCATGATGACTACAGTTCGTTAAGAGCCATAACGCCGGGCATAAGTTGCACCGCCACGCACCACAACCATGCCACCTAAATCACTGATGCCAACCGTATCGAAAATGCCGAGTGTTAGGTGTCGACTTGATGCCTTTGTTAGGCACGTGATTAATAAGGCAAATCATCAGCATCCACTCCAATATAATCAGGTGGTATGTAATCTTCGAACTGAACAGCTTTGATATGAGTATCCCCATTTTTAACTGCTTTACAGACACGGTGCATTCCATCCATTACACGTCCTTCGTGGCACAAAATGATTGGATAAGTTAGATCCGCTTTTTCGATTAAGATTGAATGTTCAAGAACATTTCTACATGTAGGAGTAGCACCACCCAATTCATACCAAAATGGTTCATCTAATTCCTTTATATCTGCCAGGGGAATATTTTTGACTTTAAAATGCTGAGATAATTTCAAGAGCCGAAAAACATCCCATGCGAGTAAGCCATCATTTGAATCACGAAAATGATATTGCTGCCTCATTTACCCCCCTAGTGCCTAACGCCTGGGATAAGGTGCGCCCCACCGAACCAGCAAAGCCCACTGAACTCCATACCAAAAATGCCGAGTGTAACGCGTCACCTTGATACCTTTGTTATGGCGCACTCAAGGCATCCGATCCAATCATCATGCACGCGAACGCTTCAGGATGTCCTGCTCTTGAGCAAAGATAATAACCAACGCAGAAAAAAGTTAAAGTTACCTCCATTTAACCTGCTGAATTACATCAAGAATCAGAGGTTAATTGAACTGAATAGCTCTTTTCTCAAAGCATGAACCAGTGTCACAGGCATACGGCGTAATAACCGCATACTATGAAGTTAACTGGCAAAACGACAAGTGATGAGCAGAACTTTGGAAAAGTAGCTTACTCGGAACAACAATCGAGCGTGCTGCGAACAAAACCAATTAATCTCACAGTTCGTTATACAGAAAAGCGTTCAGGTATATCGCGTAAGCAAACCGACTTAGTAGCTGCTAAGCACTACACGATGAGAATAAAGCTACCACCACGTTATTTGTGCACCTAGCGCCATAACGCCGAACATAAGGTGCGCCACGTTAAACTCTCCAAGTACACCTGACTTTATACCAAAACCGCCGAGTGTAATGCGTCACCTTGATGTTTTTGTTAGCTGCGAACTTCATCAAGCATGTCAATTTCGCGTAGAAGCATACGCCCCAATTGAGTAATACTTCTGTAGCTCACAGCTGGTTTCCCTGAAATCTTGTCAAATTCAGGCATATCAGTATTTCTATCTATACGTATATGACTACGAATTAAGCCAAGCCTTTCAAGGTGCTCTCTATAACTTTTTTGAAGAGCAGACTTATCAAGTTCAGGTTCCGGTGCTCCAATGTATGAATGAGCAGGTTCAAGAATATTAGCGTGCTGAGCACGAAACTCCTCATCTCCACCGACAGTAGGATCTAGATAAAACCTAAGCCATATTATTTCCGTATCATTTAGTTCAGAGAGTAAGCCAAGCAGGTACTTTGAGTCATGCAACTTTATATTTTCGTCAGATATACCATTTGCGACAATAGCTGCAATATATGCCCTTCGTTCATCAGTTATGGCACGCGAAGCATGTATATAACCGTCTTCCATTAAAGAAATAGATTCATCTTCTTTCATTCGTTGTCGTAGGCTTTCTTCATCAGAATTTGCTAACCTTTTCTCCAGCTCAGTAACATACTTTGTAAGCCGATCAATTCTTTGATTTGGAATTAATGTGTCGACTAACTCAGAAAGTAATGGCCCAACAAAAGGAACAGCGCCAACAAGTGATTTTCCAGCTGATGCAATTAGATCATTTCTATTACTTGATATTAAATTATGCGAATTGCTCATTATTCCTCCAAACAGCTAACGCCTGCAATAAGGTGTGCCCCACTGAGCCTGCAAAGCACACTGAACTCCGAACCAAAACCGCCGAGTGTAACGCATCACCTTGATTGCTTTGTTATGTTTATTATTCAGGATAAGCATCTAAGCCAATTGAAATGTACAATTCCGCGGTCGATTTTAATAGATCAGGTTCAAAGCGTACGCTCATATTAATGCTACCCTCACTAAACCAACCTATAAAATACTCTATATATCCACCCGACCGATACAGTTCTTCAAAATATTCTTTATTCGATTGAAATCGTTCATTTTGTTTAGCAATAAAATCCTCCATTAGCACCTGGCTTGAATGAAGTCTTTTTTCATCGTGTAAACCTAGCCTCCAGAATGATTCCTTATTTACTCCACCTAATAATTTCCCGCTATATGATAATCGCGGCTCACCGATATTTCTAACTATAGAAGGCGTAACGTTCAATTTTTCACTAATCTCATTAGTATCGACTGTTGGGTGGGAAATACTTAAAGAAACGCAATAGCTGTAATCAGGCATAAACTCTCCTTAAAACATAACGCCGGGCATAAGGTGCACCAACACCGAACCTACCAAGCGCACTAAACTCCATACCAAAACTGCCGAGTGTAACGTGTCACCTTGATGCCTTTGTTATGGCTATATTTCAAACAGTTAACTTGAATTTGGCACGCTACCGCCGAACAGAATTATTTACCTGCCATATGATTAAGGCATCATACAACAAACAAAAGGTATAAGTTTGAAATCGCTCAATTTTGGCCTTAAATATTAGGCACCTAGCCTCTTTTGAATGGATTTTGTGCAGGTGGTTTTGAGAGAAATTAGTTCAGCAGTTCATGAAGAAAGAATTGCTCTTTACCTACTGATATAAACCGGAAGCTTCGGAAAAGTAGCAAAGATTAAAATCTGATAACCCTTAGCCAAAAGTTGAAAGCTGGTTTTCGATGAAGTTTCTGGCATTTCTGATAGCAAGCACAACAGGAAAATCAAGCGTGCTGCGGACAAAGCCCGACAATCTCACAGTTCGTTATACCGCAAAGCGTTCAGTTATATCACCGGAGAAGATCGGCTTGATAGCTGCTAAGCTTGACCCGCAAACACTGAAGCGAACACCACGTTGCCTGTGCTTTTAAGCCATAACGCCGGGAATAAGGTGCACCAACACCAAACCAGCCAAGCGCACTAAACTCCATATCAAAACTGCCGAGTGTAACGTGTCACCTTGATGCCTTTGTTATGGCTATATTTCAATCAGTTAACGTATTTTTGGCACGCTACCGCCGAACAGAATTATTTACCTGCCATATGATTAAGGCATCATACAACAAACAAAATGTATAAATTTGAAATCGCTCAATTTTGGCCTTAAATATTAGACACCTAGCCTCTTTTGAATGGATTTTGAACGGGTGGTTTTCAGAGGAATTGGAGCAGTAGCCACAGGACAAAGAATTGCTCTTTACCAACAGATATAAATCGGAAGCTTCGGGGAAAATAGTAAGGATTAAACCCTGATACCCCCTTTCTTTCGATGATGTTTCTGGCATTTCTAACAGCAAGCACAACAGGAAAATTAAGCGTGCGGCGGACAAAACCCGACAATCTCACAGTTCGTTATACCGACAAGCGTTCAGTTATATCGCCTGAGAAGTTCGGCTTGATAGCCGCTAAGCTTGACCCACAAACCTTGAAGCAAACACCACGTTGCCTGTGCTTTTAAGCCATAACGCCTGCAATAAGGTGCGCCACGATGAACTAACCAAGCACACCGGACTCCATACCAAAACCGCCGAGTGTAACGCGTCACCCTTGATTGCTTGTTATGGCGATACTCACAATCCGCTTCACAGCTACAACAACCTACTGTAATTTGGTTATTTTACCTAGCGAAACGAACACACTACCGCCCAATTATCAGGTAAACTAGCAAGTTTGTAATACCAAATAAAACAGCTATGAGATACCAAAGCAAACCTCAATATTCTGAATTTTTAATGCCTCCAGAG
>NZ_CANMZV010000052.1 GCF_947502415.1 uncultured Photobacterium sp.
TGCATGACAAGGTAATTGGCACATTCATTGAGCGTGAGTTCTACAGATGTTAGTTCAACAAGTTGGCGTCATGACCCGCTTCTTACTTATACCTCTGTAGATAAAAGAAAGGAGAGCTTGCAAAAAACATCAGTAATAAATGAAAGAATTGACAGTTCGCTTTCTGAGTATGAAAAAACAATCACTGAAGACGTTGATCGAGTACGATTTAATAAGGTTCAAAAAGCCTGGAATGATTACCTAAATGTCCTCTCTGGCTTTAATGAAGCAGTAAGTGATAACCGTATTGACACGGCGCAGCCAATTCTTGTTGGTTCACTTGACCAGTATGAAAAATTGCAAACTGCAATCGACAAACTAAGGCGAATGAATGTTGAATATGTTGATGTCAGCAGTAAGGAAATGATTGCCAGTATCAACAGCGTTGAGATGATCACAATGGGCTGTATCATCGGTCTTGTTGTCTTTATGGTGTTGATTAACTTGTTCCTGACTCGTCAGATCTGTGTGCCTTTAAATCAAGTTATGACGTTAGCATCTGAGATTGCTTCCGGTAATCTTATCCATCAAATCAATCGTGAATCCATTGGTAATGACGAACTAGGCAAGCTGGCCGATTCAAGTATTCAGATGCAGGACAAGCTTCGCCAGTTAGTGGAAGATATCATTGCTGCTGTAACGCAGCTCAATACTGCTGTTGAAGAAGTTAGCGCTATTTCTGAGCAGTCGTCTCAGGGAATGAAGCAGCAGCAAGATGAAATTACTATGGTTGCAACTGCGATGGATCAAATGAAAGCAACAGTTGCTGATGTTGCCAATAATACCGAAGATGCATCTGGTGCTGCTACGTCAGCCAGTAATGAGGCTAAGCAAGGTAGTGAAGACGTTCAGCAAAGTGTTGATTCTATTTTGCAGGTGTCGGATGAGATCCAGAATGCTGGTGAACTTGTACATCAACTGGAGCAGGAGTCTGCCAATATTACAATGGTCGTTGATGTTATTCGTGATATCGCTGAGCAAACTAATCTGTTGGCGCTGAATGCGGCCATAGAGGCTGCCCGCGCCGGAGAGCAAGGGCGTGGATTTGCGGTTGTGGCTGATGAGGTAAGAACTCTGGCGGGACGAACTCAGGATTCAACGGGTGAGATTGTCTCTATTATTAATAAACTGCAGAAAAGTGCTCATGATGCGAAAGAGGCAACCAGCCAGAGCTGCAATATGATCACACATTGTGTAGAGCAGGGGCAGCAAACCGGTATGAAGATCAGTTCAATTGAGGACAATGTCGGTAAGATAGCCGAAATGAGTATGCATATTGCGAGTGCTTGTAGTGAACAGGATTCTGTTGCAGAAGAACTTGGTCGTAATATTGAAAATATCAGCCTTTCTTCAAATGAAGTCGCACAAGGTGCAGAACACACAGCGAAGGCATGTGTAGAACTAAGTCAGTTGGCTTCAAATCTTCAGGCTACAATGGGGCATTTCCGTGTAGCTTAAGGCTATAAATATTTTTAAATAAGGCTGGTAGCTTTTAAATGAAAGCTGCCAGCTTTTTTTGTGCGGACTTTTTGATTAAACGATTAAGCTTTTATTTCATAGTGAGTCTTGGTTTTAAGTCTTCTTTATCTATAGGGCCGAAGTTTAAAAGGAAGTGAATGGAAAAGTACGAAGTAACAATAGATATATTAGACAGGTTGGCAGAGCAGTATCAGTACAATGGAAGGAGATGATAGGCAGTCTAAAGCTACCGTAACTGACTGGATTCTGAATTATTTCATCAAACGCCTTTGCATTCGGTAACTGCCGTTTGTTATAGTTGACCCTTCGTTTCTGATTCAGAGTGCTGCTCAGTATTGCGGTACCGAACTAGGGACTTTTTTACATTCATCTAAGCTTTCAAAGCTTTACAAATTCAACATGTGCTACTTGGTATGTGGCACCACTGTGAAAGGATATATTCATGCCTGTAATTACTCTTCCTGACGGCAGCCAACGTCAATTCGATGAAGCCGTATCAACTATGGATGTTGCACTATCTATCGGTCCTGGTCTTGCGAAAGCATGTATCGCGGGTCGTGTTAATGGTGAACGTGTTGATGCTTGTGACCTAATTGAAAATGACGCTAGCCTAGAAATCATCACAGCTAAAGACGAAGACGGTCTGGAAATCATCCGTCACTCTTGTGCTCACCTTCTAGGCCATGCCATCAAGCAGCTTTACCCTGATGTTAAAATGGCAATCGGTCCTACGATTGACAATGGTTTTTACTACGACATCGATCTTGAGCAATCACTGACCCAGGAAGACCTGGAAGTGATTGAAAAACGCATGGTTGAACTTGCTAAGACCAAGTACCAGGTTATCAAGAAGAAAGTTAGCTGGCAGGAAGCACGTGATACGTTTGAATCACGTGGCGAATCCTACAAAATGGAAATCCTGGACGAGAACGTTTCTCGCGATGATCGCCCGGGTCTGTACCACCACGAAGAATACATCGATATGTGTCGTGGTCCTCACGTTCCAAGCATGAGCTTCTGCCAGCACTTTAAACTGCTGAATGTTGCAGGTGCTTACTGGCGTGGTAACAGCGACAACAAGATGCTTCAGCGTATCTACGGTACTGCTTTTACAGACAAGAAAGCTCTGAAAGCACACCTGACACGTCTTGAAGAAGCAGCGAAGCGTGACCACCGCAAACTTGGCAAGCAGCTTGACCTGTACCACATGCAGCAAGAAGCACCAGGCATGGTGTTCTGGCACCACAATGGCTGGACTATTTTCCGTGAGCTAGAAGTATTCGTTCGCGACAAGCTAAATGAATACGGTTACCAGGAAGTGAAAGGTCCACTAATGATGGACCGCGTTCTTTGGGAACGTTCTGGTCACTGGGATAAGTACGCAGAAAATATGTTCACGACTTCTTCTGAAAACCGTGAATATGCAGTTAAGCCAATGAACTGCCCAGGTCACGTTCAGATCTTTAACCAAGGCCTGAAGTCATATCGTGATCTACCATTACGTATGGCAGAGTTTGGTTGCTGTCACCGTAACGAGCCATCAGGCGCGCTACACGGCCTGATGCGTGTTCGTGGCTTTACTCAGGACGATGCTCACATCTTCTGTACTGAAAGCCAGGTTCAGCAGGAAGTCACATCTTGTATTAAGATGGTTTATGACACATATCAGACATTTGGCTTTGACGACATCGTTGTTAAGCTGTCTACACGCCCAGAAAAGCGCGTAGGTTCTGACGAAATGTGGGATAAGGCTGAATCTGATCTGAAACTTGCGCTAGAATCTATGGATATCCCTTACGAAATCCAAGAGGGTGAAGGTGCATTTTATGGTCCTAAGATCGAGTTTACCTTACACGATTGTCTAGATCGTGCTTGGCAGTGCGGTACAGTTCAGTTAGACTTTGCACTTCCTGAGCGTTTAGGTGCTACTTATGTAGGTGAAGATAACGAGCGTCACACGCCTGTTATGATCCACCGTGCAATTCTTGGCTCTCTAGAACGCTTTATCGGTATCCTTATCGAAGAGTATGCTGGTTTCTTCCCCACTTGGTTGGCGCCACAACAAGCAGTTGTGATGAATATTACTGACAGTCAGTCAGAATATGTTCAACAAGTAGTCGAAAAACTACAAAAAAGTGGAATTAGGGTCAATGCGGACTTGAGAAATGAGAAGATTGGCTTTAAAATTCGCGAACATACTTTGAAGCGAGTGCCTTACATGCTCGTTTGTGGCGACAAAGAAGTCGAAGCAGGCGAGATTGCAGTTCGTACTCGCAAGGGTAAAGATTTGGGTAAATTTAAGATTGATGATCTTGTTGCTTACTTGCAGCAAGAAGTTAGCAGTCGCAAGCTCAATGTTTTGGAGGAATAAGGTATTAAAGGCGGAAGAAGAACCCAAGCACCAGTTAAGCAAAATGCACATCGTCTAAATGGCGAAATCCGTGGTGTACGCGAAGTGCGTCTTACTGGTATTGATGGTGAGTCCATTGGTGTTGTTTCTATTGAAGAAGCAATGAGTGCTGCTAATGAAGCTGGTGTAGATCTAGTTGAAATCAGCCCTAATGCCGAGCCACCAGTTTGTCGTGTGATGGACTATGGCAAGTACCTGTTCGAAAAGAGCAAGGCTGCTAAAGAGCAAAAGAAAAAGCAGAAACAAATCCAGGTTAAGGAAGTTAAATTCCGTCCTGGTACAGACGAAGGCGATTATCAGGTAAAACTGCGCAACCTGACTCGCTTTTTAGAAGAGGGCAACAAGGGTAAAGTCACACTGCGTTTCCGCGGTCGTGAAATGGCCCATCAGAATCTTGGTATCGAGCTTCTAAATCGTATTAAGAAAGAACTTGAAGACCTAGCGGTTGTAGAGAGCTTCCCTAGTCGAGTAGAAGGTCGTCAAATGACGATGATGCTTGCCCCTAAGAAGAAGTAATTACGGCATTCAAGTAGCACTAAGCGCTGCTTAACGCAGCGCTTTTTGTTCGCCTGATTACTATGTTATTAACTATCAACAATGCGGAGTCTCATCATGCCTAAGATGAAATCCAACAAAGGTGCTGCTAAGCGTTTCAAGAAAACTGCTGGTGGCTTTAAGTTTAAGCACGCAACTAAGCGTCACATCCTGACTAAACGTACTACTAAGAACAAACGTCAGCTACGTCCAAACGCTATTCTTCCTGCATGTGAAGTAGCAGCTGTTGCACGTATGCTTCCGTTCGCTTAATCGTTTTTAGTTTTATATTTTAATTTTAGTTAGGAGTCTCCTATGCCTCGCGTAAAACGTGGTGTACAAGCACGTGCACGTCACAAGAAAGTTCTTAAACAAGCTAAAGGTTACTACGGTGCACGTTCACGTGTTTACCGCGTAGCTTTCCAAGCAGTAACTAAAGCTGGTCAGTACGCTTACCGTGACCGTCGCAACAAGAAACGTACTTTCCGTCAACTATGGATTGCACGTATCAACGCTGCTGCTCGTCAGAACGGTATGTCTTACAGCCGCTTCATCAACGGTCTTAAGAAAGCATCTATCGAGATCGATCGTAAGATCCTTGCTGACATCGCTGTATTCGACAAAGCTACTTTCGCAGTACTAGTTGAAAAAGCAAAAGCTGCACTGTAATTTCAGTCCAGTTTGATGTGAAAGGAGAGCTTCGGCTCTCCTTTTTTCGTTTTAGTCCACTGCTTTTTGGACATTATTTTACCGTCGCCTCTCAAATTTCTATCCCATATCCTTTTAGAATTAAAGCCAGTTTGCTAGATCTCCGCTCCAGCCTTATCTGGGCTATAGGACAGGGAGGTTGCGCTGAATTTTTATACATATTTCGCCAGGTTAGTAGCTTCTGTCGAGTCTTTCTTATTTCTCCGTTTATATTCTCTTGTCGTTTTTTGTAGCGTTTCATTTCCTTTCGCAGGTTAGCTTGTTTCTGTTTTATCTGATTGCTGTGTTTAATTCTGGCTCTGAAGGAAAATACGGAAGCTTGTTGTGGATAAGTTTGGTTAAATAATTGGTGAAGGTTTTCTTCATTGCGTTGTAGCGATTGCCCGCAATTATTCATTTTTTCGCTGGTGCGTATTCCGGCGAAGTTGAACACCGATTCCGGCTGAATGTGAACACTTAACTTTTCAACGTATCACGACAGTTGT
>NZ_CANMZV010000053.1 GCF_947502415.1 uncultured Photobacterium sp.
GCTACGACGGGATTCGAACCTGTGACCCCATCATTATGAGTGATGTGCTCTAACCAACTGAGCTACGTAGCCATTTTGTTATCCTAACTCCGGTCTTTCTAAGTGACCGTCGTCTCGGGAACGGGGCGCATTATGCTCATACCAGCGAAAACCGTCAATAGTTTTTTTTAATATCTTCAGAAAATTCGCGTGTTCGCTGGATATTTGGGCGAAATGGGTGAATGCCAAACTGATATGCTGCTTTTTAAGCCTAATAGGCTGTGAATGATGAGGTTACCTTCTTTTAACTTTATTGTCAGAGAGATAAAAAATAAGCCAGCAACAAGGCTGGCTTACTGAATTTTCTATGCTATTTGCCCTGTTGGGCGGAAGCGGTATTAAACGTTGAAGCGGAAATGAACCACGTCGCCATCTTTAACGATGTAATCTTTACCTTCAAGACGCCACTTACCAGCTTCTTTTGCGCCGCTTTCACCTTTGAACTCGATGAAGTGGTCGTAACCAACAACTTCTGCACGGATGAAACCTTTTTCAAAGTCAGTGTGGATCTTGCCCGCTGATTGTGGCGCAGTTGCACCAACAGGGATTGTCCAAGCACGTACTTCTTTTACGCCAGCGGTAAAGTAAGTTTGCAGGTTCAGTAGCTCATAACCAGAACGGATCACACGGTTCAGGCCTGGCTCTTCGATACCCATGTCAGCAAGGAATTCTTCGCGGTCAGCGTCGTCAAGCTCGGCAATTTCAGATTCGATTGCAGCACATACTGGTACGACGACAGCATTTTCTTTCGCTGCGTGCTCGCGAACCATGTCCAGGTATTCGTTATCTTCGAAACCATCTTCGCTTACGTTAGCGATGTACATTGTTGGTTTTACTGTCAGGAAGTTCAGGTAGCTGATTGCTGCTAGTTCTTCTTTTGCTAGCTCAACAGAGCGAACCATACCACCCTCAGTCAGAGTTGGTAGTAGCTTTTCAAGTACAGTGATTTCGAACTTAGCGTCTTTGTCGCCGCCTTTAGCTCGTTTTGCTTGGCGCTGGATTGCGCGCTCACAAGTATCCAGATCCGCTAGTGCAAGTTCCAGGTTGATAACTTCGATGTCATCAAGCGGGTTGATTTTACCTGCAACGTGGACGATATTTTCGTTTTCGAAGCAGCGAACCACATGGCCGATTGCATCGGTTTCACGAATGTTTGCCAGGAATTTGTTACCCAGACCTTCACCTTTTGATGCGCCGGCAACCAAGCCTGCAATATCAACGAATTCCATTGTGGTTGGCAGTACGCGTTCTGGATTGACGATTTCCGCCAGTGCATCCAAACGCAGATCTGGCACTGGTACAACGCCGGTGTTTGGTTCAATAGTACAGAACGGGAAGTTCGCAGCTTCGATACCCGCTTTTGTCAAGGCGTTGAATAGTGTGGACTTACCTACGTTAGGAAGGCCGACGATTCCGCATTTAAAACCCATGGTTTGAAACCCTTTTGGTGATGATTCGGTGAAACAACTATGCCGATAGCGATGTTAAGTATCGCACCGGCAGAGCAATATTATATTAGAGTGAAGACATTATTCAGCTTTGAATGAATGTAATCGATTTTGCGCCTTGTTCAGGCCATCTTTAAGCAGGATATCCATGCAGCGAACGGCTTCATCAACCGCAGCATCGATATTGTCCTGTTCTTTGGCTGGCGCTTTGCCAAGGACAAAGCCAGACACTTTGTTCTTGTCACCCGGGTGGCCAATGCCAACTCGCAGGCGATAGAAATCTTTGTTATTGCCCATTTTGCTGATGATGTCGCGCAGGCCGTTGTGTCCACCGTGACCGCCGCCTTTTTTGAATTTGGCCACGCCTGGTGGCAGATCCAGTTCATCATGTGCAACTAAGATCTCTTCTGGCTTGATCTGGAAGAATTTCGCCAGTGCAGCCACGGATTTACCGGAAAGGTTCATAAACGTGGTTGGGATCAACAAGCGAAGATCATGGCCATTGGCCTGGATCCGGCCAGTGAGGCCAAAGTACTTTGATTCTTCTCGTAAGCTAATGTTGTGGGCTCGGGCTAGTTCTTCAACGACCCATGCCCCCGCGTTGTGGCGGGTTTTAGCATACTCGGCACCAGGGTTAGCCAGGCCGACTAATAGACGAATATTGTTACTCACGCTAGTCTCTCAAGTCTTAGGGGGCTTAAAACGCGCGCTATGTTATACCAAACCGCGCAAGATTGATATCTCCGGACGCAAAACGCCCCGCGGAAGGCGGGGCGTCGGGATGCTTTCGTACAATCGAACCGGGTCGATTGGTTTGGCGGATTAGTGCTCGAACATCGCAGAGATTGACTCTTCGTTGCTGATGCGGCGAATCGCTTCGGCCAGCATACCTGATAGGGTCAGAACCGACACCTTACCAGTATCAACCATCTCTTTAGACAGAGTGATAGAGTCAGTAACAATTACTTCATCAATAACAGATTCTTTGATGTTCTTTGGCGCGCTACCTGAGAATACCGGGTGAGTTGCGTAAGCAAATACACGCTTCGCCCCACGTTCTTTCAGTGCTTCGGCTGCCTTACACAGTGTGCCGCCGGTATCGATCATGTCATCAACGATGATGCAGTCACGGCCTTCTACGTCACCGATCAGGTGCATAACCTGAGAAACGTTAGCACGTGGGCGACGCTTATCGATGATTGCGATATCAGTATCATCCAGCAGCTTAGCAATTGCGCGTGCACGTACTACACCGCCGATATCTGGAGAAACCACAACTGGATCTTCAAGTTTTTTCGCTAGGATGTCTTCCAGCAGTACCGGGCTACCGAATACGTTATCAACTGGAACGTCGAAGAAGCCTTGGATTTGCTCGGCGTGAAGATCAACGGTAAGAACGCGGTCAACACCAACGTTAGAAAGGAAATCGGCAACAACTTTTGCCGTAATTGGCACACGAGCAGAACGGACACGGCGGTCTTGGCGAGCATAACCGAAGTAAGGGATTACAGCGGTAATACGACCTGCAGAAGCACGGCGTAGTGCATCGATCATTACAACCAATTCCATCAGGTTGTCATTGGTTGGCGCACAAGTCGATTGAATGATAAATACGTCGCTACCACGGACGTTCTCATTAATCTGAACACATACTTCACCATCGGAAAAACGGTTAACTGTTGCGTCCCCTAGAGAAATATAGAGACGGTCAGCAATGCGTTGGGCTAGTTCTGGTGTCGCGTTACCAGCAAACAGCTTCATATCAGGCACGGTGGAAACCTCAGGTTGCGTCCAAGTTGTATAGTTACTGACTATCCTTAGAATGTGCGTTCAAGGCTGTCAAAAGAGGAGATGTGTTGACACCTTTTGCGACGAATCCTTGGAGCCAGTCAGGCAAATTTTTCAGAGTTGCAATGGCTTCTTGTTGAGTGCTAAATTCAGCAAATACACAAGCGCCAGTGCCGGTCAATCTTGACGGCGCGTATTCTAACAGCCACGAAAGCGCCTTATCAACCTTAGGGTGCAGTCTTCTAACGATTTTTTCGCAATCGTTTTCGTAAATCCCCGCCATTAGGGCATCTAGTGACCTTCTTTCGGTATCTCGAGTTAATTCTTGATGGGTGAAAATATCAACAGTTGCGATGCTGACATCCGGTTTTGCTACTAAATACCATTTCTCTTCCGGCTCTGCCGGTTGGAGTTTTTCGCCGACACCTTCGGCAAATGCGCTGAACCCGCGGACAAAAACTGGTACATCTGCACCAAGATTGAGGCCGATTTCGGCCAGCTCGTCAATACTGAGGTTGGTCTGCCACAGGACGTTGAGGGCGACAAGTGTGGTTGCCGCGTCGGATGAACCACCACCTAAGCCCCCGCCCATCGGCAGAATTTTGTCCAGATGAATATCTGCTCCTGCGGTGATACCGGCAGTACGTCGCAGCGCATCAGCTGCACGGTAAATCAGGTTGTCCTCAGTGGCGACACCTTCAATGGCTGGTGAAAGGGTGATCACATCTGAGTGATTGGCTGTGATGGTCAGGGTGTCGCTATGGTCGAGAAACTGAAACAGAGTCTGTAACTCGTGATAACCATCAGGGCGGCGACCAGTGATGTAAAGGAACAAGTTGAGTTTGGCTGGCGCCGGCCAGCGGGTTGTACGAGTGATCATAGTGTTGCTCACAGTTGTTTATTGCTGATGTTTGTTCGGTAGTTGCCACTCGTTGATAACGAGTGTGATCTTGACGCTCCCCTGCGAAAGTACCATGCGCTTAGGTAAGGCCGGGGTTACCGAGGTGTCGTAATCGTTGTAGTCCAGCTGCCAGCGTTGGTCATCAATTTGTTTGGCTAGGTATGCCACGCGATTATCGTCGTTGAGCTTATAAGTGTCGGCAGCAGTCGGAAGGCCGATCAGCCAGTCGCGCATTTGCTCAACCGGTAGATTAATGTCGGTCAGCTGGCGGATGAGGGCGGAAGCATTGGTGCCACGATGGGTTGCGCCGTCATGGGATACCAGGGTGACTCGGAGCGGAGTTGCGTCAAGTTTTAATAGGGTTTTGCCGAGGAAGTTCGTCAACAGCAAGTGGTCAGCCTGAGGGGCTGAACGCCAGAGCAAGTTGGCACCGAAGCGTTGTTTTCCTCTGTAGCCCAGTTTGCCGTTAGCTTGATAATGATTCAATTGCTGGAGTGATGCCTGATGTGTCTGCCAGTCGACGGTCGGTACGACAGTGGGTTGGGTAGCACAGCCGGCCAGTACGAAAAAAAAGAATGTGTAACCGAGCAGCCGTGGTATCGAGAACGGAAACCGCCGTGAAGATGAAAACGATGGCATAATTTATGATTATCTTATGGGTTTAGGCAAACAATAGCGATTATTGGGCCATAATACCAATTGCAACAATGAATTGCTCATATTGTTACAAGGAAATATTAATAGTGGGAAATGGCTGTGAACGTTCAGGTTGGTGCGTAATTTTGTGGGAGGTGCGTTAAGTTTTCGCGGGGAATTTATGGTGTTCATACCTGTTCATTTAGGGCTCTGTTGTACTTCTGTGTTGCTCAACTATAATCAAGTTTAACAAACCAGATCTTCATGAGGCATTTTGTTATGA
>NZ_CANMZV010000054.1 GCF_947502415.1 uncultured Photobacterium sp.
TAGCTCCATTTATAAAGGAGCTTTATCAATACCAATCTTTTCTTTTAAAAAGAATGCGGGGCGAAATGGGCGCTTACGACTCCGACGAGGGCAGCGGCTTGTTTATTGGTGATATAGCCAAGCTCGGGAAGGTTGCTAATGATAGAAGCGGCGGCGATTTTACCGATCCCTGGCATGCTTTGTAATATTACATTTTTAGCCTGATATTCGGGACAGTTTTCAATAAGGTCAACGATCTTCTTTTCGATTTTTTCTATCTGTTTTTTAAATGCCGTCAGGATGGGCTTGATAGTCATTACCAGTTTTTGAGGCATAATTTGGAGTCGGTTTTTCTCCATGGTTTGCATCGAGAGAAGCTGATTTCTTCTGATGACTAAATCCGCCATAAGGCGCATGGAATCTGGCTTGAGCTTGGTTAACGCGGGCTGTATCGCTTCGGCATAGTGGGCGATAAGCTTAGCATCAAGCTTATCGGTTTTTGCTCGTTGGCCGATGGCGCCGGCAAAGCGTTTAACGTGAATAGGGTTAGCGATGACATATGGAATATTGGCGTCAGCACAAGCAAGAATGAAGGGCATTTCTAATCGACCAGTAGCTTCAATAACGACCCGTTGTGGTGCGTATTGATTGATGGTTTTGATGGCTTGTTTAATCCCTTTGTCGTCGTTAGAAACAGAGAAAAAGATGTCGAGTGGTCGGATATAAATATCGAGTTGAGACTTTCCGGTATCGACACCGATGTTAATGTTTTGAATAGCTGAAGTGTTCATAATAAGCTAACTCTGCATTGCGTAATGCGGGTTCGAGACCCAGTAGACTATCCGAGTGTTATGCTTGGAGTCCTATACAGTGTTCATGTTTGTTATCGGTCTCTCGACAGAGGAGCCAGCAATCAATCGAACTACTGTATAGAAGGCTCTAGTTGCCGCTAAAGCCTGGGTCTCACTTTACCCTCAAGTCGGTTTTATTATCCATACAAAGCAATCAAGGTGACCCGTTACACTCGGCGGTTTTGGTATGAAGTTCGGTGCGCTTTGCTGCTTTAGTGGGGCACACCTTATCGCAGGCGTTATGCCAAGATGAACTGAAAGCTTCGGCAATTTTTTAAAGTTACGATTTGTGATTCAATAAAAAGGGAAAACATGGATCCAATTGAAAAACAGTACTTTGTGTTGGCTACCGACTACGATGTTGTTGATTATGTGATCAACTTTGAGGATGAAAGGTCTCTCGATATAAAATTAGATCGTGAGCTTGTGTTTGAAAAAGCAGCACAATTCGAATGTTTAGATTTTGCATCGTTGGTCAAAAAAGAGGTCAATTTCGATATATCTATAGATTGTGAAATGCTTTTTTCAACTAAGTACCAAGAGTTATTTAACAACGGTGGGTTTCATAAAACATCAGTAGTACCAGCAAACGTTGGGCATAAACCATATCTATACATACACTGTTATAACATAATTGAATGTATTGAGGCTGAAACATTAAACTTAGAAAAATTGAATAATATTCCTCTCGATAAGCGTTTGATATTCAAGCCTTCAATCGGTTCTCTTCATACGTATTTTCATAAGGATGTGGTAGAGAAGTTACAAGCAATATGCCCACCAAAGGATGTAAGGATCATTGAACTGTCTAATTGGTCACCAAAATGTGAGTTCTCATGATTGTAATGCACGTATTGGCCATACAATACAATCAAGGTGATGCCTTACACTCGGCATTTTTGGTTTGGAGTTCAGTGCGCTTGGCTAGTTAAGTGTTTGCACACCTTATTGTAGGCGTTAGCTGTCCGAGTTCAGAGTATTAAGGAAGTTTGATGTTCAAAAATAAAGTCATAGAAAGAATAACTAACGAATTTGGAATTCCAGCAAGACAAACAGTAAAAGTTACAGCGTGGAATGTTGGAAGCAATTTGGGTCTGGTAGTTCAAACTGATCAGCCAAACAAGGAAGATCATGCTTTTGTATGGCTGCCATATCCACCAGATACGGAGTCTCTACCCGAAATAGCCCTTGAATATCCTGCTGAATCAGGTCGCCATAGCAATACTTATCCATCACCTGGTTTAGAACGAGGAAAACCTGCGCTGAAACTCATTGTTACCAGTAATTAGTTTCTTATGTTAAGGCTTTTAAGTCATTTGCACCTTTGCCTGAACTAAAAGCCAACCCAAAAATTGATGAGCCGCAGGAGCAAATCTCAGAGGAAAACCTAATTCATGTAGATACATCCGCTATGCCAAAGCCCAAACCAGTTAAGGCAAGACGGGAGGCTATTCCTCGAGCTGTACAACGAGAAGTATGGCAACGTGATGGAGGTCGATGCGTAGAATGTGAATCCAAAGTAAAGTTATGCTTTGATCACATTGTGCCGTTTTCAAAAGGTGGTAGTAATACAGTGCGTAATCTTCAATTGTTATGTGAGCGTTGTAATCTTTCAAAGGGTAATCGCATATAAGTTAGCAGCTAACAAAGGCATCAAGGTGACGCGTTACACTCGGCGGTTTTGGTATGGAGTTTTGTGCGCTTGGTTGGTTAGTCGTGGCGCACCTTATGCCCGGCGTTATGCCCCTAAAAGCTAAGTGTTTTCTGTTCAAAAGCTTTCGCGCACATGAACACCATCTCTCTGGCAATTTCGTTCATCAACCGGCTGCTCCTTGAGTTCATCGAAATATCGGTTGTTAATATATTTGATGCCATCAGTTTCGAGTTGTTTGGCTCATGCTTAACTTGATGCGTCCTTTGGTTGAAGCGGTGTTTCCCTTGGCTATCAGTTTGGTGCTTGCAGCCTGTGTGACTCCGCATTTGTTGTCATGCAAATCTGGTGTGCTCAAAGTCGCTGAAAGTCAGTGGGCATATTTAGCTGGTAGTTGTTGTAAGTTTTGTCGTAGGGCATCACGCGTGGCTTGTTTTTCTGCCATGATAGGGAAGCGTTTTTGGTGAGGCATAACAAGGCAATCAAGGTGATGCGTTACACTCGGCGGTTTTGGTTAGAAGTTCGGTGCGCTTTGCTGCTTTAGTGGGGCACACCTTATCGCAGGCGTTATAAGCACAAAGCGAAGATGTTTGTTTCATAAAATAGGTCAGAAAAATACTGTTCTGACCTCTAGTAATTAACGATTACTCAGCTTCTTTTACTCGAATTTTACTTTTCGCGATTTTGGTACCGTTAAGCGTTGAAATGGCAGTTTTAGCTTCATTCTCTTCTGGCATTTCAATGAATGCAAAACCCTTGGATTTTCCTGTTTCCTGATCTAAAACGAGGTTACAAGATTCAATTGTACCGTGAGCTTCAAAAATGGCCTTTAGCTCAGTTTCAGTTGTTGTACGTGCAAGGTTTCGAACTAATAGTTTCATGGGTAGCCGTATTCTTAAATAGTGAATATAGTGTAGTTTGCGATGGATTATCACAGAACAAGCATGGTAAACCAAGTCGTGACTAACTTAGCATAGAACTCTGCTTGTAATATGTGCAGCGTGCTTATAACAAAGCCATCAAGGTGACGCGTTATACTCGGCGGTTTTGGTATGAGGTCTGGTGTGTTTGGTGAGTTCACCGTTGCGCACCTTATGGCAGGCGTTAGTTTCCCTTCTATAAGATTGTTTTTTTTAAAAGTGATAAGGAAATAAAATGAAGAAAATTCTTGCAGTAGCAGTATGTAGTTTAACTTTAACCGCATGTTCAACCATGCAACCACCAAGATACTCAACGTCAGTTGATAATATACAAAAGCTAAAGACGTTTGAAGGTGCGAAAGCTAATGTGGCTTCGTTCACTCAAAATGCATCATTTGATGCAAACTGTCGCCTTATGGGGCCGATTGAGCCAGCTGATAGTTTAACGATTCCAGAGTTTATTACGAAAGCGATAAATGATGAATTTAAGATGGCTGATATTTACTCACCAACTGGAAGTCAAATTACTGGAGAAATAACTAACATTGAGTTTTCATCGACATCAGGATTAACAAATGGGTATTGGGATATTGGTGTTATCTTAAAGTCATCTAATGGAAGCTCTTTAAAAACAAGCAACAAATACACATTTAAAAGTGGTTTTGATGCAATTACGGCTTGTAATGCAACTGCAGATGCCCTTACTCCGGCAGTTCAGGATTTGATTAAAACAGCCGTAAATCATCCTGATTTTGCTAGTTTATTGAAAAACTAACAAATCGCACCATGTCGACCCGTTACACTCAACAATTTTAGTATGAATTGGCTATGGTGTTTATGGTAGCCAATTTTGGTATCTGCGTGGTAACGGGCGCATGTGCTTAGCGTTAGGCATGCTGAAAAGCCACTCTGTTTTTATTGGTTATTTCTTCGCTCAAGAACGATGCCACAAAGGTCATTCTTTCATCGCAAGGCTGTCCATAAAGTATGGCGAAACGCAGGTTATCTGATTTATTGCTGCCTTTAACTCTGGCAATGAACCACCGCATTATTCATCATTACAATGCAGTGAAAGGGTTGTCGGTTTCTTTGGCTATCAATCCGGTGATGCAGCCTAAATGAACTCCTCATCAGGTTGTCATGCAAATGTATTTGGTTCAAATCGTTGATAGTTCATGGGGAAATACAATTTCGAGGTTGTTGTATCCCATGTTTGAAGATGGGATGCGTTGAGAGTTCACCTCCCAAGTTCGGACAGCGCACATGGAAATGCCTAACAAAGGCATCAAGGTGACACGTTACACTCGGCAGTTTTGGTATGGAGTTCGGTACGCTTGGTTGGCTCGGTGTTGGTGCACCTTATGCCCGGCGTTATGGCTTAAAAGCACAGGCAACGTGGTTTTTGCTTCAAGGTTTGTGGGTCAAGCTTAGCGGCTATCAAGCCGAATTTTTCAGGCGATATAACTGAACGCTTCTCGGTATAACGAACTGTAAAATTGGTGGGTTTTGTCCGCAGCACGCTTGATTTTATAGCAGTATACGCTGTTGGAAATGTCAGAAATATCATCGAAAGAAAACTATCAAAATTGGGTCATGACGCCAACTTGTTGAACTCTCATTTGTAGAATTCTCGCTCACTGAATGTACCAATGACCTTGTCATGCGT
>NZ_CANMZV010000055.1 GCF_947502415.1 uncultured Photobacterium sp.
TTTTTTAGCAATTCAATCACACTATTATGAATAAACACATACCCAAAATCTTCTTCAAGTTTAAACATCAACCTTTCTTCAAGAGGAACATTTTCAAGTATTGTAAAATCCAGTTCTACTTCATCAAGATTTAACCAATTCAGCTTACCGTGCTGTTTTTGTTCATTTGTAAGACGATAAGTTTGATGAATATATGGCATACGTAAATTTTCGTAAACTTTAATCTGATCATCTTCTGGCTGACTTAGCGAACAATCAACTCGAGCATCTAACCACTCAACACCATGTTTAACTAACGCTTCCACTTTTGAAGCAACATCATCGATAATGAACAGCTTTGGAGAAAACGTCATTTCGAGTAGTAAATCAGGCTCAGAAGGCACGATACGCTGAGGAGTTTGTTGGAATGGGAATTGTTCAAAAACATTTTTAGATAAAATGTAATATTCATTTTTCATACATCCGCCTTATAAAATTGGAGCTTCTTCTGATGTGTTAAACGGGGTTATTTGAATAAGCTTCGCGCCATGAATAGAAAAATACTTATCGGCCGCATCAATAATCCTACCATCAAAGAAAATGGTGTCATCGGCGCCCTTAACTCGGAATACCAAGCGTTTATAAAGTGGGACTTTAAGTAATTTCTCATCAGAAATAAAGACGTTATGAACAAGCACGCGGCCTGAAGCCGGACTAATTTCAATAAAACTTTCATTCTCATCCAACACATCAATTACATTCTTAACCGACATCAAGTAACGGCCTTCTACTGTATCATCAGCTACTTTCAGCCTTGCCGGATAGATTTCAACCCCATATGGGTCAAAAGCCATAATTTTTTCGGCCACAATTGAATTGACTACACGATCGCCTTTATCAATAATATCTGGTAACTCATCAGCTAAACAATCTTCATCTTCCCATACAATTGGATAAAGAGAAGTCGTCGGCTGGTACGCATTATCTGAGTATAAAAATTCACGAACATCTACGTCGGTAAAAATTGAGTTTGTTGCATATACGTTCTCTGAAAACGTGCCTAAATCAACTGGTTTCATCATCAAATTTCAAACCTCTCATTGAAGCTCACAGCCAAACAACATTTTTAACTAACGCTTCCACTTTTGAAGCAACATCACTTATTATATACAACTTTGGTGAGAAACTAATATCTAATAAAGATCTGGTTCAATAAAAACAATTCGTTTCTTAGTTTTATGAAAAGGAAACCTTTCAACTAAGTTTTCCGACAAAAAATTGTATTCGTTTTTCATTGCTTAACCAACTAAAAATATAATATAATTATAGAACACTATCTTTCACAAAAGTCAATATTAATTCATGAGTATAGAAATCGAATCAAAGTTCATCAATATTAAGCAGGAAATTAAAATTAATAAAAAACTAGTTAAATCTATAATTGACTGCAAACCGCCAAAAAAAGTTTTGTTAACAGAAGGACAAATAGTATGTCCTTCTGTTTATTTTGAAACAATCGAGAATGATTATATTGATACCGATACAGGCATAGATTTTATCGAAGACTCTATAGTTCATGGTTACAATGTGGTTTCTTCTAAATTTGAAGAGAATTCATCTGAAGTTATAATTACTAGCCTACATCAACTCTCATTTCCTACAGAATCAGATATCACATACAAAGATGGGGTTATCACTTTTGGGCATATCGAGCCAGAGTGTATAATGATATTTAAGTTATCTAACACCCTATCAATCGTAGACAATGAGAGCAACTATGGTGATCTTAGCTGCGCATCAGACATACCATGCCCAGGTCACTTCGATGTATCGATTACAATCGAAAACTGGACACTATAATATCTCGCACTTAACACCTTCATCTTTAATAATTTCATAAACACCCTCATCCATTACGATAGAGTATTCATTATCAATATGAAAACGTGCTGCCTTTGATAGCAATATTCTTTCGCCATCCATGATAGCAAGTCGCTCCATTTACTATGACCTCTGATTTAACATCAAAACCCAAAACACCTCCATTTGGAGGTGTTATCTTCTTTATTCAAAACAGGTTAAACAGACTTAACGCAACATTTTCACTTTCAAATAATGAAGTTTCACATCATCCAAACTTTGTGAATTTAACTTATTATATTGCTTTTTTTGATTCGTTAAACGATAAGATTAGTTAATATATGGCATTAGAAAACCACCGTATGTTCAGTAATTAATCACACTAAAATATCCTAAAAAAACCTCTTATTTTAATACCTTCCATATGGAGCTGTTGTATCAAACCATACATCTTTTGCCCCAGCCTTCTTTAGTGCATTGAGAAAGTCAATGTTAATATAAAGTTTCTTTGTTTTATCAAAAACAAATGGTATATCACTATCACCTATTTCGATTACATTTACCTGAGGTATATCACCGAAATCTACAGACCAGTATGTATCAATAAGCTTATCAAATTCTTCTTCATCATCTAGGCTTTTTCTAAAATCAAGCTCTGCTTGCCATAAATTTAGTTTTTCCTTCCACTTAATATCTAAATTATCTAGTATATCTTCAAATAAAATAAGTGAGTTTTGCACTCCAAATAAAAAAAGAGCATCGGGCTCCATAAAAATTATCTTTGGTTTTTTTTCTGGAAGCACCTGAGCAATTCCATTTTTATTAAAGATAACAAACATTAAAACATCCCTTTAGTATAATCATCAACTGAAATAAACTCTAACCCCATAGGTTCAACTCTCATGATTTTTTCAACCAATGAATGATGAAATAAAACGGCTCCCCACCCTTTACAAACAAACATTAACCGTCTGTTTTCAGGTATTTTATTAAGTTTATCATCATCAAGCACCACCTTATTTAAGCCAGAAATTCTCCCACTTCTAGAAACCTTCTTGTACTCACTACGATTCAGATCAATACATTCTATTCTATTAGCCACTTGTGCCATATAAAAATTATATTCCCTAGAGTCATTTATAACAACCGGAGCCCAATTGACACCATAAATGTATTGTAAACCAGCATTTTCACATACTCGCTCAGAAAATGATATTCCAGGGAACTTTATGAAATCCTGAACTTTATAGTCAACATCCGGTTTAATGTCAGCGAATAGAGGAATAGGCTCTTGGGGATAAACGAAAATCGGACTAGGTAAAACCTCTGCGTACTTTTCAGGAAAGACATAGTATGGCATTGAAGTAGATTCAACGACAAAAAAATACTCACTCATTTCCCCACCTCTAATTTTCTTGGCTTCATAATAATCCCATTTCCATTTTTATACTCATGTATTAACACTCTTTGATTGGTATTCGTATCTATTTCTTTCGTTCGGTGTGAACAAGGTGTTCTTTTTTTGTTCTTCGACTCATCCAAACCATTTGAACAACCAATAAGGATACCACGCTTATAGTCTTTCCCATACCTGGATATAGTCCAAGTAAAGTCTGCCAAACAATCAAGAATATCTTCAGCCGCGCCTCTTAAGTCTTCGGTAAACTCATCTTTCTTACCTGCCTTACAATAATATTTTATTTTTGCGTTATCAAAAACTTCTTGAATCTCATCATCAACACCTTTTAAATACCTTAAGCCATTCTTATAAATTTTTTCACATTCACTATCAGGTATAGGTTCACCTTTATCAATATACTTTTCTTTTAAACTGGTATAAATTAGTCCGCGGTTATGATTTGATCTATGAACCTGAGTTTCAACTTGACAAGCAATCTGAGGGTTACTAGGAAACATAACTCCATTTTGATGCTCATTGATATCATAATCATAAGCCTTACGCCATCCTCTCCAATTCGGTGAGTTCAGGTTTTTATTTGTAATAATATGATGAGCCTCTAGTCCCCCAGCAGTACCAGCAACGTCCCTATCATACCAAGGGTGATTCGACAATGAACCTCTATGGCTTTCACTTGCAATATTTGAAGCTAACACGGTTCCTTTAGCTTCAATTAATTTTCTTTCTTTTATCTCTTTTTTCTTTGTGCCTTTCATTTACTTCTCTCTTAACATCAAAGCACCTAACATCAACTCAATATGCATCACACTTTTCAGGAGGTTTTCTACAAATAGGACACTTAAAAGTTTTCTTTTCATTCTTCTCATTAACCTTATCTTCACTTTTCTGTGATTGAGCTGTTTTACCGGTATCATGCTTGGTCTTCGCCGGATATTTTTTTTCGCTCTTTCCTAAAATTCGAGAAAACAGGTCATCAAACTCCCCCATTGCTTGCTG
>NZ_CANMZV010000056.1 GCF_947502415.1 uncultured Photobacterium sp.
ACAAAAACGAGCAGGTAGAAATAATGTTTACCTGTCACAAGTCCTTACGGGGCAAGGGGCTTCGTAATCTTGCCCTGCAGGTAAATAATTCTGTTCGGCGGTAGCGCGGCGTTTTTCAAGGTAGTTGTCGCCTAATTATGTTTAAGCAGCTTGTTCCAGCTGCTCGTTGATATCTGGTTTCTCTGGGTTAAGCATGACCGGCCCAGCAGGTTCGCATTTCCTTATTTCACCTGACCAACGCTCTGGGTTTCTTGTCTTCGCTTGCTCGAAGACTGTCTTTCTTATTGCCAAGATTTCAGCATCCTCGTTACGATGACGTTGCCCTGGAGTCACGAAGCCTATTCGACTGTGGCGATGTTCTTCGTTGTACCACTCGACAAAGTTCTTAACCCAGCTTCTTGCATCATCCAGATTATTGAAGCCGGATGAAGGCCACTGTGGTCTGTATTTCAGCGTCCGGAACAAAGATTCCGAGAACGGATTATCGTTACTGAGTCGTGGTCGGCTATGGGATGGTGTTACACCCAACTCACACAGCTTTGCCTGCAAGGTCGCTGAACGCATGGGACTACCATTATCCGAATGCAGGACAAGAGGTGTACGGAAGCATTGCTCTGTCATTACGGTTCGCTGCATCAACGCCGCAGCTTGCTCTCCGGATTCGCTTTCATAGACTTCCCACCCGACAATTTTACGGCTGTAAATGTCTTCGACCATGTAAAGGTAGAAGTACTGTCCTCGAACAAAACTACTTAAATAGGTAATGTCCCAAGACCAAACTTGGTTGGGTTTCTCCGCTGTATAACTCGTTGGTGCTTTCACCTTTCACGGAGTTTGTGAACGGCCACGATGATGAAGCTGGTTATGCGCTTTCAGTACTCGATAAAAGGTCGACTCTGATGCCAGATATATGTTGTCATCTGCTAACCTGGGAACGATCTGAGATGGCGGCAGACTGGCATATTCTTCACGATTACAGATCTCAACGATTCGGGCCACATCGTCGTCAGACAGCTTATTTACCGGTACCGGACGCTTTGCTGTTAACCGTCTGTCATCTCCGACTATCCCTTTATTTAACCAGCGTTGTAGCGTACGGATTGGCAGCTCAATGGTCTTACAAGCCATTGTTTTGCGTGCTCCTGAAGCAACGGCTTCTTCGACCCATGCGGCTATTTGTTTTCGCTCAGTTAGAGGCGTTAATCGACCTCGTCGTCCTCCCAAAGGGCATCGAACTTTTTTCTCAATACCAGCAATGCTGTGGTTTCTGCTAACGCTTTATCTTTCCGCCGAAGCTCTTTCTCAAGCTGCTTAGTCTTGCGACGCTCAGCTTTTAATTTAGCTTGCGCTTCCTTATCACTGGATTTAGCAGAAGCAGTACCATTGATACAGGCTTCACGCCATTGGACAATTTGTTCCGGATATAAACCTTTAGAGCGACAATACTCACCTAATTCGATTTCGGATAAGCTGGCGGTTTCAACCACTACGGCAAATTTGACTTCCGGTGACCATTGTTCCGGAGATTGACCACTGTTAGGCACTGGACTTCCTGTCTCTCTGATTTGATTGCGCCAATTGTACAGGGTTGCTTCGCTAATGCCTTCTTGTTTAGCCAGCTTTGGTACTGACATACTCATTGGCGGTAACAATTTCTTAAGGACGGCGTTCTTTCGTTCTTCTGGATAGCGGGACATATATTTTGCTTACCGCCCCCTGTCTAATCTACGGATTTAAATTAGGCGACAACTATCCTGACACAGGGGGAGCGTGCCAAATTCAAGTTAACTGCTTGAAATATAGCCATAACAAAGGCATCAAGGTGACACGTTACACTCGGCAGTTTTGGTATGGAGTTTAGTGCGCTTGGTAGGTTCGGTGTTGGTGCACCTTATGCCCGGCGTTATGGCTCTTAACGAACTGTAGTCATCATGGATTGGTTCATCAATGGTGGCAGTTTTACCAATATCTTATCAGTCGCAATGCCGTGAGAGTCGTCCAGCGATTATTGCGGTTTGCAGCTTGGCGAAAACAAAGTTCATTGTCCAATTGGTTGTATATTTTCCAAGTTCTCTAGCCGCAATTGGTCATCACGCGATGATGGTTTTACGCAGGTTACGGTTATCTGCTTGGTGGTCAAAAGGTCCTTTTTCCTTAGTGGCTTTTGGTTGCCCAAGTCCAAGTGCCGCAACAAAGAATTGGCATCTGGTTAGTGTTTGTTTTCTCGTTTACTTAATCGCTTTCAGATTCATTGCCAATGAGGTTCTGATTTTGTTGCCGCTACCTTGCATGATGAAGAGCAAGGCCATCAGAATGCTGATGGTTAATCGAAAAACGTAAGTAAAACAATAGGATTTGCGCCATAACAAAGCCATCAAGGTGATGCGTTACACTCGGCGGTTTTGGTCTGAAGTTCAGTGCGCTTTGCTGGTTCAGTGGGGCACACCTTATGGCAGGCGTTATGCATTATTGTGGAAATAATTAAATATGTTTGGAAGAAGAAAAAAGTCGGATCCTGAATTGGAATTAATGACAGACGAAGAGTTATCTTCACTGACATTGATGGAACTCCAGCGTATTCGTAATAAACGTTGGGCAAATAGCTTAGATGATTTGGTTCAACGGGCGGATGAAGAGCTTTCTCGACGTGATCCAAGGCGAAATTGGGCGTGCACACGTTGTGATAAAACAGCGTTTCATGAACAAGAAATAAGAGTTTCTGGTGGTTTCATGGATAGCTTCATGGGGTGGGAAAGGAATAAGTATCATGCAATTACTTGTAATTATTGTGGTAAGAGAGAGTTTTACAGCACAATGATGTCAGGTGCTCAGAAATCACTTGGGATATTTGGAAGCTAATGCATAACAAAGGCATCAAGGTGACTTGTTACACTCGGTGGTTTTAGTTTGGAGTTTGGTGCACTTGGTGGGTTAGTCGTGGCGCACCTTATGCCCGGCGTTATGAGTTGTTGGAAGTAATTATGTTGGAAATTTCATTAGGGCATAAACTAGCCGACTCTGATAATTGGAAAATGCAAGGAGGCAAATATAGGTATTCTTATGGGTTACCAACAACAGACGGATTGTTGGAATCAGCCAAGGTTTTTAGCAAAAAACATAAAGAATACGAGTCGTTAATTCGTGAATTAAAAGATGCTAATAGAGAAGCACAACAAAACTCCGCCTTGAACCTTTGGGATAGTATTTAGCTAGCCTAACAAAGGCATCAAGTGTGACGCGTTACACTCGGCGGTTTTTGTATGGAGTCCGGTGCGCTTGGTTAGTTGGTCGTGGCGCACCTTATGCCCGGCGTTATGCAACTAGGAAATTTGAGCTTGTGTTATTTGGTTTATGAGAAATTTAGTGTGACCTATGTTGGATAGTTAAAAAGTTTGGAAATTAGATATGGCTGTGATGATGTGGTTAAGTTATTGATGAAGATTGATTTTAATTACATGTATACCTACACATTGTGATTTATATGGTAATTGGTGCGAGATTTTTGTTATTAACTTACGAGACTAAGCCTAATATTAGTGATTTGCTTCAATTTGTCTTCTATCTACACCCCGAGTCTCATCCCTTACCAATTATAACTAAGGCTGATTTTATTATTTATGATTGGCTTAATATTTTTCTTGTTAATTAACCTGAGCTCGGGATAAGAATCTTGGGAACTAAAAGCTGGTTCCGTGATCAGATCTTTCGACCAAGAAGGACTA
>NZ_CANMZV010000057.1 GCF_947502415.1 uncultured Photobacterium sp.
GGAGTATAAGATCATAAACAGATTTACGGGTCAAATCGGTTTGAATTGCTCAATAAACGTTCGCGATCTCACCCTGATCATATACGTACGTTTGTTCAAAGATACGAAATGCCGCAAGACTACTACTTTTTTGTGATTTCAAACGATAGCTTTATTAGTGCAAAAAAAAGAAAATTATGTCTAGTAGATTGAGGCATTATGTTCATTACATTCAAAACTAAAATGCCAAGCAATATTGCTTGGCATTTATTTAATTGATTCGTAAAGAACAAAGGTTATTCAAGAGTAAACATCACGGTTTCAGTAAAATCTTCTGATTTTGCATTACCCGCTTTATCATTAAATGATATTGATGCCAGCCCCCATGAACCAGGCACTGAACCTACCGGTAGCACAGTTGTATAAGAATATTCTTGCCACTGAGTTGGATCACCGGTGAAGAAATCGGTATGGTTATTTGCGTGATCAACAAAATAATTATGTTCAATACCTTGTGGATCGCGCAGTTTGAATGAAACCTTGTTCAAACCTGACTTATCATCTTTAGCCCAGAACGTCAGAGTGACTTGCGTTTCACCATCTGGCGCATCTGGTTTCGTTGGAACGCCTTCAATACTAATACATGGCTGCCCCTGAGCCTGTGTATTGCAGCTTTCTAATCCAATCACAGGGCTGAGAGTATCCTCATTGCGCCCCGTATCTGTAAGTGTGATTTTCGGTGATGCGGAATGGACAGGATTATTGTCTGCAAAATCAACGCGTTTTTTGTTCAGGGCTTTATCTGTCATCGAAATTGAAGCCACGCCATATTCACCACTGCGGAAATATTCTGTGGTTTGAATATCGACTGTACAATAACCATCTTCATCTGTATTTGGCTGATATTTGCCAAATACATTCATTGAATATACATCTGAATTTGCATTTGCGAAACGGGCGAAACAAGCATCTCCAACTCCGCCAGCATTACGGGGTTCATTCATCCCACCCGCTTCCTTCACTTTCCATCTGGCTGACATATTTTGCACAGTATGCCCATCGAGGCTTTGTTTTTCCCCAAGCTCTAGAGTCAGTGATTCAGGCACGTAAGCAGGTGCTGTTATATCTTCACCAGGGTTGTTGACGAACAGTTGCCAACCATAGTCAGTTGAACGCTGGTAACGCTGGTTGCCATTTTGATCGGTAATTTGAATTTGCGTTGGTGACCACCACCCGTATTTAGCGTTTGCTGCCAGTGTAAACTCTGCCCTTAGTTTGTCAGACGGCTGGCCACGATCTTCCGTTGGGTAGAAGCTAATGTCTTTAAACGTGTCACCTTGGCTAAAGATCCGAGTATATGCGCGAACTGCACCTTCAAGGCACTGATTGCTGTTTTTCTCTGAACAGGTACCTTCTGTGGTATAAAGTTGTAGATCAATCGTAACCTTTTTTTCTTCATCACTATAACCGTTAACCGTGATCTCTACCTTTTTAATTTTGCCCGGGTAGACATAGTCCGGGTAGAGGTTAAGTACTTCAAACGTCAGGTCTTGACGGATTTTCTGGAAGTAAATGACGCCACTCATTAAGCGGTCACGAATGAAATTATATTTTTCTGGGGCGCGTGAGCGAAGTTTATCTGGGTTATTAAGGAAAAAAGAAACGCTTTCAGCAAGATCCTCATTTGGATTTTTGAGCTGAGCATAACCAGAAACAAAATTCGTTGTTTTATGGGCAGACCAGCCATCACTGCTATCAACATTAATCGAGGTCAGGTTCGGATTATAAGCACTGCCATGTGTATAGCGCGTACCTTTTTGATAAATGTCGGCACTGTATGGGTCTTGATTTAAGTAATCGTCAAAATTGGAATTATCAACACGATACCATTCTGACAATTTTAGCCACTCAAGCTTGAGTTCGTTATTCAGCACGTAGTGCCAGATGAAATGTGTTTTTTCATGAATAACCAAGCGCTGCATATGTTCAAGGTTGGCATTGTTGAATGCTTTTTCCATAAACTCGATATAGCCAGCCGATGGCCATGCCACGGCTGGCGCATCAGGATAAAGCCGGTGATCATGACCATTTCGACGACGTAATAAATATTTAAGCCCTTTTTCTGGATTATTACTATCGCGAATAATATGAAGGCCAACTGGCATTTCTTCAAATTGGTTGATGACCAATAAAATTTCTTTTGGCGTAAACGGTTGCCAAGTTGATGCACTGCGATCGGCCTCGCCTGTTACTGGCAGGGTATTGTAGAGCGTACTAAATAACGAATCTGGCTCATCGGCAATGCCGGTATCAATACTGACACCGAAACGATTCTCGAGAATGTAATTAGCAGCGCCCCGATCTTGACCTGCATCGGTTAAATAAGTAACCGCAGCGTGGTGAAGACGTTTGGAGAAAAAACGGCCACGTTGTTTGTCCATGGTCGCTATTTGTGGATTAGCATAACTGAAGGCATCTTCGCTGATCCGTACTTGTTTACGAGGATCGGAGTCATCTGATTTTGAAATTATCACATCACCTGAAATATGCTCAGTCGTCAGAGTCCAATTCACATCGCTGAGCTTGGATGTATCGCAGGGTAAACCACCTGTAGTGACTTGCCCCTGCCTACAATGTTTCTGCGGTAGCTGGCGCATAGTTTCCAATAAACGGTAGGCGTGCGCCTGAGTCCAAGGTATATCTGAGTTATCAAGAACAATCTTATAATCACGATACAGAAACTGAGCGGCTGCAATATTCGGAATTTGTTGTTGCTCACCGTTAATAGTAATGCTCAATGGATGATTGACGGATGATGCGTATTCTAAACCGCTAACACTTTGTCCATCATCTTCCCACACATAGTGAAACACGCCATCAACAGGAGAGCTTTCTTCCGAGACATTAATGCCGACAGAATCAGTCGTTGGCACTATAAACGGAAGGTTTTCTTGTTTATAACCATCAGCATGTACTTTAACGCTATATTTTTTATTTGGATCTAAATTAGCAAAGCTATACGCACCATTCGCGTCTAATTTTTGGCTACGTAACTCACCGTTGCCAGATACGGTTACCATTGCCAGTTTAGGGTTGGCTAGTCCCCTAACTTCACCAGCTATGGCTTTTTTTTCCGTAGCTGAACTGTCACTATCCGAGCCACAGCCAACCAGAGATACTGAGGCGACTAGGCCCAAGATCAAGTTTCTTCCCAAATGCATCAAAATGTTTCCTTGATAAAAATCTTTAATCGCTTGAATTGCTATATAAAACAAAAAACCTTAAGGAATGACATAAGATAACCAATATAAACATATGTTATTAGGTTAAAAACAGACATAATCAACCTAAAATCAATTGCTTTAACAATAAAGGCGGCACATTATTGTTTTATGTAAAAAATCAGACCCAATTTTTTAGATATGGACTCCAAAAATAATACTTTCCCAATATAGTGATGGACTTTAATGTAATGAATCATCCCATAACGCAAGGCTATGATTACAGGGTGAGAGCATGAGTGTTTAATTTTTACCCAGCACTTTAAATCCAGCCAGTAAAACCTTGTCCAAATAGCCTGTTTCCATGGCTGCAAAACGTTGTTTTCGTGGAACGCT
>NZ_CANMZV010000058.1 GCF_947502415.1 uncultured Photobacterium sp.
CGTTACACTCGGCGGTTTTGGTAGGGAGTTTGGTGTGCTTTGCTGGTTCCGTGGGGCACACCTTATTGCAGGCGTTAGCTGTTTCAACATAAAAGGTAGAAAAATGGACGAAAGAATTGAAAATATTATGAGGTTTATTTCAGATTTTAAACCTAGATTTGAAGATAAAATTAATTGTGAAATTAAGGATTGGAATCAAATAAAGGAATTGATTTCATTTTATATAGATAATGATGAAGGTAGTCCCATTGTCGATTTTATAGATCTTTCTAATTGGGATTCAGTTGAAAGCTATACGTTTGATGATGAGTCTAGAACTCTAGAATTAGTATGGCATGACTTTCAAACAAATGATCCTGATGGTATGAGGGATTACTTTGGTGTTGATTTGATAAAATGTGATATAAAAATTGAATCAGTAGTCATCACAATAAATAAATCAATGCCAGTGCTTTTATTAAAAGGTTTTTATCAAGCAGCAAGAGATATAAATCTTACTTATAATAATAAGTGCTCAGATATAAATATCTCATCGAACCATCCGTTCTCAACTGAAATAAACCGAACAGTAAAGAGAAAGCATCAATCAATAGTTGTTCCTAATATTAATTGTTTCACAATGTCAATAATACCTAATTGTGCAAGGTATATATCAGCAGATGAATCAAAAACACTGTTGTATAAATTTAATATAGATATTGTACAAAAAAGGCTGTTGGCTTTAATTACTGAGTTAAACTCAGTAAATGATGCTGATCAAGAGACTTTACAGGTCAAAGGCAATATTGCTAGAAAATGTTTCGAAAACGCTCTAAAAGTACTAAACCTCAAATCTCGAGTGGAATTTGATAAGGATTATCAGAGGCTTATGTTGGGTGATTTGACAGGCATTCTGAAAAATTTGGAGTTTTCTGATGCTGTTGACTTCAAGCTACCGAATGTTTTAGATACATTGAATACATGTAGTCACGATTCAGGAGTATTTATCAATAAAGAACATGTATTTAAATCAATATTGTTTATTGTCGCAGCTATCAATTTAAACTAAACACAGCTAACAAGGCAATCAAGGTGATGCTTTACACTCGGCGGTTTTGGTAGGGAGTTCGGTGTGCTTTGTTGGTTCAGTGGGGCACACCTTATTGCAGGCGTTATGTTTTTTGGAAGAAATAATGAAATATAAAACAATATTTACAGTTGGTTTGGTTTTAGTACTTGCAGGATGTGCTAGTAATAAAACAGTTGGTTATAAAAAAGAGAGCGCCTCATCGGTTAATACTAGCCTGTATATGCTTAGTCCTCCTAAAAATCAAGAGGTTGAAGCTCATACTATCTCTCAATATGTTTATAGAGCAGCTCAAGCTACGGCCAAAAAGGGGTTTAAGAAATTTGCTTTAATCAATGATCCCAGCGATAAAGAGTCGGAAAATATTGGTGTGTTTATGTTCAATTCCGATAATGAGTTACAACACCTTAAAAAATTAAGTAAAAGAAGAAGGAATTTAATACTCTTGGGGGTATTTGAAACGGAAGAGTATAAAGACAGAAGATTCATCGCAATAGGTTCTGTACCCGGCGCAGCATAAACATAACAAGGCAATCAAGGTGATGCGTTACACTCGGCAGTTTTGGTACGGAGTTCGGTGCGCTTTGCTGGTTCAGTGGGGCACACCTTATCGCAGGCGTTATGCCTCTAAAAGCGAGGTGTTTTTTATACAAAAGCTACAGCACGAATGAACACCATCTCTCAGGCAATTTCGTTCATCAACCGGCTGCTCCTTGAATTCGTCGAAGCGTCGGTTGTTAATGTATTTGCTGCCATCCGTATCGAGCTGTTTGGCTCATGCTTAACTCGATGCGTCCTTTGCTTGAAACGGTGTTTCCCTTGGCTATTAGTTTGGTGTTTGCAGCCTGTGTGACTCCGCATTTGTTCTCATGCAAATTTGGTGTGCTCAAAGTCGCTGAAAGTCTGCGGGAATACTTGAGTTGGTGAACGCTGTAAGTTTTGTCGCAAGGCATCACGCGTGGCTTGTTTTGCTGCCAAGATAGGGAAGTATTTTTGGTGAGTCATAACAATGCAATCAAGGTGATGCGTAACACTCGGTGGTTTTGGTATGGAGTTCGGTGCGCTTTGTTGGTTCAGTGTGGCACACCTTATTGCAGGCGTTATGTACTCTAATTAATAATAGGAAATATCATGAATAAAGTTGAGGCTATAAAAGCAGCTAAAAATGGCTCAGTAGCAGCCTGTATATCTGCAATTATGACAATAATTGTTGTTATGGCTGCAATTAACTCTGACTCGAATGGAAAATTAGCGCTTTGGAATGACCCAGCAAATTTTATAGATGTTGTTTTGATTTTGGTTTGTGCTTTAGGTATGTATAAAAAATCTAGAGTTGCAGCAATAGTGATATTTGTCTATTTCATTTCTGCGAAAATTATAATTGCAATAGAGTTACAGAAAATAACAGGCCTTATTATGGGCTTAGTGTTTTTATATTTTTATGGGAAAGCAATTCAAGGAACATTTGTATATCACAAGCTAGAGAAAAAAGAAAATCCAAATTATAAAGCAACGAATAAATGGATGTATATTTTTGGTGTCCCATCAGTAATTATTGTTGTTGCTTTAATTGGTTTTTCACTCATGTCTACTACAGGTGTAGTACCATCAACTAGAGTTCAGTTTAATAAAGAAGTATCAACAAGTGATATTGCAATTCTTGTTAGTAATGGTGTTATTAGTGAGGGAGAGAGCGTTGAAGCATTTTATTCTCAAGGATTGTCATCAATATTAGAAAGCGGTAATGTTTTAACGTCAAAAAGAGTGGTTTTATACTGGACTGATGAGAACCAAAAGTTACAAGTATATTCAATTCTACGAGCAGATGTTGCTGATATTATTCTGGAAAGTAAAGGGAGCTTGTTCGAAGATAGTGTATATAAAGTTAGTACTGAAAATCCAGATGAATGGTTAAAATTATTCTTATCGACAGAGCAAAAAGGTGATGAAAAATTTATCCATTTATTAGAAATCCGTACATAACAAAGCAATCAAGGTGATGCGTTACACTCGGCATTTTTGGTATGGAGTCCGGTGCGCTTGGTTGGTTCAACGTGGCACACCTTATTGCGGGCGTTATATTTACATTAATTAGAGAGGTGATCGTTTTGTGAATCAGTTGATGCCTATTTGGGCGCAAAATTTATCTGTGCTTAGTTCAATAATTGGACTAGTTGTGACATTCTTTTTGTTATATGAAGCAAGGGAAATTAGGAAGTCGTTTAAGAGAAAAGCAAAGTTACCAGATTTAAATGAAGGGTCGTGATGCCAACTTGGTGATTTGAACTATAGTTTAGTTATTTGTCGAGTTATCGGGTGATCTTATGGCGACA
>NZ_CANMZV010000059.1 GCF_947502415.1 uncultured Photobacterium sp.
CGCATGACAAGGTCATTGGTACATTCAGTGAGCGAGAATTCTACAAATGAGAGTTCAACAAGTTGGCGTCATGACCCGGCGAAACTCTAGAAGAAGTTATCAAACGTTCGCGCCCAAATGGCCTCAATTACCCAAGTTCAATGAAGCTTCTTAACCAAATTGTATCTGCACTTAAATATGCTCACAACCAAAGCGTCGTTCATGCCGACTTAAAACCAAGCAACATTATGCTTACTCGTGATGGTACAATTAAAATCTTTGATTTTGGTGTTTCACGAGCGCTGAACCTTAATGCTGATATTTATGCTGCAGAAGTCAAAGATGAAACCAATGCGCTGTGCGGTTATACACCAACTTATGCTTCCCCCGAATTACTAAAAGGTAATGAGCCGGAAATCAAAGATGATATCTTTGCCTTCAGCTACATTGCATATGAACTGTTAACAAGCCAACATCCGTTTAATCGCAAACCTGCAGATCTTGCACAACAATCACAAATGCAGATAAGCAAGCCGCGTAATATTAATTACAGAAAATGGCGCATCCTTAGTCAAGGTTTACAATTTGATGGCTTAAAACGTCTGGATAGTTTCGATACATTTAATCAGCGAATCAATGCCAAACATTGGCCTCAAATTACGGCTCTGGCAACGATATGCGGGATAACGGCAATAGCCGGTTACGGATACCATTTAAAAAATAACGAAATCATCAAGTTATCATCATCGATTCAGCAGCTTGAGCAAAATGTAGCTGCAGAACATCAACTAGCCAATTTACCGTCATCAAAACTGCTTGAGTCTATTTCTTCTTTTCCTGAGGACAAATCATTACTGAAAGATGGGCTTCTTCGTAAAAATAGAAATCGGATCCTTTCGATATACGAAAAACGCATCACTACAATATTAGACCGTAAAGGTGAGCGCTATCCGGATTATTATGCCGTACAACAAGAACTGCAATCTGCCAAGCAGCTCTATCCTGACTCAATGATGCTTTCAACCTTATCTGCAGATATCAACAACAGTTGGCAAGCAACAATTGACATGCTTACTCACAAAATCAATACGCTATTAGAACAAGGTGATTATCAAGAAAAAAGTGATGAAAATGATATTTATCAGTTAATGGCCGATTTAGGTAACGTCAAAAGTGACTTCAAGCTATCTCCATCAAAAAAAGCAGAAACAACCTTTCTCAAACAGTTCAACACCGCCTCTAGCCAGCGTGATTTCTCTAAGCTAAGTGAAATAATTAAAGCAGGCAATTTGATTTTTACAGAACAAGCACACCTTCTGACGTCGGCAATCAAGCTAGTAGATGCCATTCAACAAATGAATGAATATCGTAAGCAAAAACAACACGGCAACTCACCTGATTTTCCATACTTGGCAGCTAACCTATTCTATAAGTACCAATTTGGCAATTTTAACTCCCAACTCAACAAAGTCAGAACTGTGGCGCAGTTAGACAAGCTGAACAAAAACGTAAATAAACTCACCACTTCATTACCAAATGATTTTTCGCCTTTAATTCAAATCCGCCTTTCTATGGCAACACGCTATCTGGAGTTTTCCGACCAATTCTTGAAAGCAAAAAAAGAGCGTAGCGCAAGTTCTGTTATGAAAAAAGCCAACAATCTCTTCGCTCGAGTAGAAGAAGCTAAGGCATATACATCACGAACGCAGGCTAATCATGGATAGACACTGATTATTCATTTTAGTAGAGACAACTCTTTAGCCACACTCGAGAGAGGATATTTTGCTTACAGAACCTTCATTTAATAATGCAAAGTTTCATAGGACGCTGTTAGTTGCCCCTGTCGGACTTTGTTACGTTATAACACCTGTCTCAAGGCCAATCAGCGGCGATCTTAATAACGCACTCTGGCAATACCAAAACAAGTATTGGGCTGATCATTTGCTCCGTACGCATTGTAATACCTGGGGGTATCGCTTTGACTTAACGACACTGTATCGCCAGCTATGCCCCACTCCGCTTCAGCGACATAAATCATATAACGATATGATCGATGAACTCAGTGATCGCATGGCAAATTGTGAACTATTGGTTTATTGCGTACACAACTTTATTTCGCCGCCATCCGATATCAACCAACTAAGCTAACCCATACACAAAAACCCGGCATTTGCCGGGTTTTTAAAATTCTGCTCAAGGTTACTGTTTAGAGCCGATCTCTTGTTTCTTCAGATCTTTTACGTTCTTGCTTACTTCACGGCGCTCTTTAGAAAGCTCAGCACTGATGATGATGTGATCATCAACACGATCCTCGTAGTCGCCCTTCATGTTTTCGACAATTTCTACAATCTGATCATGAGTCATATCAACTTTGATATAGTCAAGCAGGTTTTCCAGTAGCTCAACACGCTTACGGTTATCGCGGATCTTACGATCATTATCCAAAATTTCGCGCTTTAGCTTATTTTTACGGCGTGTCTGGCGTACCAGTTCCAGGATAGTGTTCATTATTTGTCCTTTTATGAATCTACAAAACCTAACTAGCTTCGTTATAACAGAAAGTTATGGCGTTACTCAAGTCACATTATGAGCCAAAAAAGATTATCAACGATTCTTTGATTTGATACAGAAAAAAAACGAATAATGAACATTTCAACCCATTTCACGCGAGTGATTACTTGCATCATCTCATATGTGAAAATTTTTGCTTTTAATTCATTTGCCTAGAGATCATGAAAATAATGACCAAAAAGTAAAAAACGTGTGAATTCATCCACAATTTTCCCATCATTCTATTTGCAAAAAATATAGCAATGCCTACTCTTTCAATAGACCAGTAGTGTTTGGCAATGATGCAACAATGTGAACGAATGCCCTTCATGATCGGTCCTTGCTCAAAGGATGTTGTATTGAAGAAATCTGTTTCAATTGTCACCAAAGTTAAATAGTTATTGGCGTTTATTTTTTGATGTAGAAATTCAGGAGACAGTATGTCTAAAGCAACAGGTACCGTTAAGTGGTTTAACGAAGAAAAAGGTTTTGGTTTTATCACTCAAGACAACGGCGGTGCTGACGTGTTCGTTCATTTCCGTGCCATTACAGGCGATGGTTTCAAAACTCTCGCTGAAGGCCAGAAAGTCGTGTTCGAAACAGAGCAAGGTCCTAAAGGCTTACAAGCAGCTAACGTAGAAAAGATCTAATCCTCAGCTACGGTAGTTCCAAAACTAAAAGGGCTTTTTAGCCCTTTTTTCGTTTCACACCGTTTCATTATAAAATTTTATTTTTTTGCAAAAAACCATCAGATCTGGTCATGACGCCAACTTGTTGAACTAACATCTGTAGAACTCACGCTCAATGAATGTGCCTATCACTTTGTCGTGCATTTCTTCAGATTTAGAGAAACCAATGGT
>NZ_CANMZV010000060.1 GCF_947502415.1 uncultured Photobacterium sp.
GGTGAAACCGCGGCGCTGACCTTTACCTTAAGTGAAGCCAGTTCAGACTTTGCGGAAAGTGATATTACCGTGGTCGGTGGATCACTGAGCGGCTTTAGTGGCAGCGGCACCACGTATACCGCGACGTTTACCCCGGATACCGATCGCAGCGCAGCGGCGACTATTGATGTTGCAGGAGGCGTGTTCACCGACAGTGCCGGTAACACCAACACCGCGGCGACCCAGCTCAGTCTCAGCCTGGATACTGTACTGCCGGGGATCAGCATCGGCAGCGACACGCTGAGCCTCAAGGCCGGTGACACCGCAGCGCTGACCTTCACCCTGAGTGAAGCCAGTTCAGACTTTGCGGAAAGTGATATTACCGTGGCCGGTGGTTCACTGAGCGGCTTTGCCGGTAGCGGCACCACGTATACCGTGACCTTTACGCCAGATACCGATCGTATCTCGGCAGCGACTATTGATGTTGCAGGAGGCGTGTTCACCGACAGTGCCGGTAACACCAACACCGCGGCGACCCAGCTCAGTCTCAGCCTGGATACCGTGCTGCCGGGGATCAGCATCGGCAGTGACACGCCGAGCCTCAAGGCCGGCGAGACCGCGGCGCTGACCTTTACCCTGAGCGAAGCCAGCTCTGATTTTGCAGCCACTGATATTACCGTGGTGGGGGGGGCGCTGAGCGGCTTTAGTGGTAGTGGCACCACATATACTGCGACGTTTACCCCGGACAGTGATCGCAGCGCAGCGGCGACTATTGATGTTGCAGGAGGCATGTTCACCGACAGCGCCGGTAACACCAACACCGCGGCGACCCAGCTTAGTCTCAGCCTGGATACCGTGCTGCCGGGGATCAGCATTGGCAGCGACACGCCGATGCTAATAGCCGGCGAGACCGCAGCGCTGACCTTTACCCTGAGTGAATCCAGCTCAGACTTTGCGGAAAGTGATATTACCGTGGTGGGTGGTTCACTGAGTGGCTTTAGTGGTAGTGGCACCACGTATACCGCCACTTTCACCCCGGATACCGATCGCACCGCGGTAGCCACCATCGATGTGGGCGCCAATGCCTTCACCGACAGTGCCGGTAACACCAACACCGCGGCGACCCAGCTCAGTCTCAGCCTGGATACCGTGCTGCCGGGGATCAGCATCGGCAGTGACACGCCGAGCCTCAAGGCCGGCGAGACCGCGGCGCTGACCTTTACCCTGAGTGAAGTCAGCAGTGACTTTACGGAAAGTGATATTACCGTGGTGGGTGGTTCACTGAGCGGCTTTAGTGGTAGTGGCACCACGTATACCGCCACTTTCACCCCGGATACCGATCGCAGCGCAGCGGCGACCATTGATGTTGCAGGAGGCGTGTTCACCGACAGCGCCGGGAATACCAATACCGCGGCGACCCAGCTCAGTCTCAGCCTGGATACCGTGCTGCCGGGGATCAGCATCGGCAGCGACACGCCGAGCCTCAAGGCGGGTGAAACCGCAGCGCTGACCTTTACCCTGAGCGAAGCCAGCTCTGATTTTGCAGCCACTGATATTACCGTGGTGGGGGGGGCGCTGAGCGGCTTTAGTGGTAGTGGCACCACATATACTGCGACGTTTACCCCGGACAGTGATCGCAGCGCAGCGGCGACTATTGATGTTGCAGGAGGCATGTTCACCGACAGCGCCGGTAACACCAACACCGCGGCGACCCAGCTTAGTCTCAGCCTGGATACCGTGCTGCCGGGGATCAGCATTGGCAGCGACACGCCGATGCTAATAGCCGGCGAGACCGCAGCGCTGACCTTTACCCTGAGTGAATCCAGCTCAGACTTTGCGGAAAGTGATATTACCGTGGTCGGTGGTTCACTGAGCGGCTTTAGTGGTAGTGGCACCACATATACTGCGACGTTTACCCCGGACAGTGATCGCAGCGCAGCGGCGACTATTGATGTTGCAGGAGGCGTGTTCACCGACAGCGCCGGTAACACCAACACCGCGGCGACCCAGCTCAGTCTCAGCCTGGATACCGTGCTGCCGACTATTAGCATTGGCAGTGACACGCCGAGCCTCAAGGCCGGCGAGACCGCGGCGCTGACCTTTACCCTGAGTGAATCCAGTTCAGACTTTGCGGAAAGTGATATTACCGTGGTGGGTGGATCACTGAGCGGCTTTAGTGGTAGTGGCACCACGTATACCGCGACCTTTACGCCAGATACCGATCGCAGCGCAGCAGCCACCATCGATGTGGCGGTCAATGCCTTCACCGACAGCGCGGGGAATACCAACACCGCGGCGACCCAGCTCAGTCTCAGCCTGGATACCGTGCTGCCGGGGATCAGCATCGGCAGCGACACGCCGAGCCTCAAGGCGGGTGAAACCGCAGCGCTGACCTTTACCCTGAGCGAAGCCAGCTCTGATTTTGCAGCCACTGATATTACCGTGGTGGGTGGTTCACTGAGCGGCTTTAGTGGTAGTGGCACCACATATACTGCGACGTTTACCCCGGACAGTGATCGCAGCGCAGCGGCGACCATTGATGTTGCAGGAGGCGTGTTCACCGACAGCGCCGGGAATACCAACACCGCGGCGATCCAGCTTAGTCTCAGCCTGGATACCGTGCTGCCGGGGATCAGCATCGGCAGTGACACGCCGAGCCTGAAAGCCGGCGAGACCGCGGCGCTGACCTTTACCCTGAGTGAAGCCAGTTCAGACTTTGCGGAAAGTGATATTACCGTGGTCGGTGGTTCACTGAGCGGCTTTAGTGGTAGTGGCACCACATATACTGCGACGTTTACCCCGGACAGTGATCGCAGCGCAGCGGC
>NZ_CANMZV010000061.1 GCF_947502415.1 uncultured Photobacterium sp.
TGCGTATTCCGGCCCATGCTGAACACTCATTCCGGTTCAATGTGAACACCTATTCTGGTTTAACGTGAACACCCATTCCGGACTCAATGTGAACACTTTTGCCCACATTTCCGGAATCACTGTTCACGTTCCGCCGGAATCCCTTTCAACGTATTGATCTTCAACTTATTTGGTAACCTGTTTCCTATTTGGAGCAGGACTATGCCAGCAAAGAGGATTGCAATGCGTAAAATTCGAGACGTACTCAGGCTGAAACTGGATGCCAGGTTGTCGATTCGGCAAATCAGCGCAAGCACAAAAGTCAGCGTTGGTGCTATCCAGAAACTGCTCCAGAAAGCACAAGCACTGAATTTGACTTGGCCGCTTCCTGATTCACTGACAGATGAGCAACTGGCCCAACTGTTTTACCCCGAAGCCGATACGCGGGCCTCGAGCCGATATCAGGTTCCCGACTGGGCTGCTGTCCATCAAGAGTTGAAACGTAAGGGGATCACCAAGCAACTGCTGTGGGAAGAATATACCCAGCAATACCCCAACCGCTGCTACAGCTACTCGCAGTTCTGTGACCGTTACCTTCACTGGAATAAGCAGCAAAGACGCTCCATGAGACAGCTGCATAAGGCCGGGGAAAAGTGCTTTATCGACTACTGCGGCCAGACGGTTCCCATTATCTGCCAGAGCACCGGTGAAGTCCGGCATGCCCAGGTGTTCGTTGCGGTTCTTGGCGCATCCAACTATACCTATGCGGAAGCCACAGAGTCCCAGTCATTACCGGACTGGCTGCAAAGCCATGTTCGGGCATTCGAGTTCTTCGGTGGTACACCGGAGATGTTGATCCCCGACAACCTGCGTAGTGGCGTCAGCAAAGCATGTCGTTATGATCCGGAACTCAACCCGAGTTATCAGCAGCTTGCTGAACATTATCAGGTAGCAGTCATGCCAGCTCGCCCTTATAAGCCCAAGGATAAAGCCAAGGCTGAAGTGGGTGTGCAAGTCGTCGAACGCTGGATCCTGGCACGCCTGCGCCACCACAGCTTCTTCTCACTGGCTGAGTTAAACCAGTGCATCAGGGCTTTGCTTGAAGAGCTGAACCAGAAGCCGTTCAAACAGTTACCCGGCAACCGCAAAGAGGCCTTCGAAAAGTTAGACCGACCAGCCCTCAAGCCCTTACCGTGCATGCCTTACCGCTATGTTGCGATCAAACAGGTAAAGGTGAATATCGACTATCACATCCAGTATGAACATCACCACTACTCAGTTCCGCACCAGTATGTTGGTGAGAGGCTGGAGCTGCATGCCGGAGAACGGTTAATCCAGCTCTATTACCGCCAACAGCTCGTCGCTTCCCATCCCCGGAAACGCTATCCCGGCATAACAACCGATGAAAGCCACATGCCGAAACGCCATCAGAAACATCAGCAATGGACGCCCGGCCGCCTCAAGCAGTGGGCCAGCGCCATCGGGCCAGATACCCTGCAATGGGTCAGCGAACGTATGGAGGAAAAAGCCCACCCGGAACAAGCCTACCGCCTGTGCCTCGGGCTACTCAGCCTGAGCCGGCATTATCCAGCCCAGAGGCTCAATAGCAGCTGTAAACTTGCCAACCAGGAAGGCCTGGTTAAGCTCCGGCAAATCAAGTCAATCCTGGCGAGCAACCGTGATCAGCTACCCGAGCAGGAAGATGGCAACCCATGCTTGCCTCAGGATCACGAGAATATCCGCGGGCCCCATACCTTCCACTAGGAGAATGCCATGACACAGCAAACACTCAACCGGTTACGGGAGCTAAAGCTCAGCGGGATGGCAGAGGCACTGGAGCGGCAGCAAGAACAGCCTGGCACTTATGAGGAACTCTCGTTCACCGAGCGGCTGAGCTTGTTGGTCGAACAAGAGCAGTCAGTCCGGCAGCAACGCAAGCATGACCGGCTGATCCGGCAAGCCAGGTTCAAACTTAATGCCACCGTTCAGGAGATCGACTACCAGCACCCACGCAATATCGAACGTTCACGCATCGCGCGGCTGGCGCAACGGGACTGGCTTGACCGAGGACAGAACCTGCTGATCACCGGGCCATGTGGCAGTGGCAAGACTTATCTCGGCTGCGCTCTTGGCCATAACGCTTGCCTGCAAGGCTATAGCGTTCGTTATTACCGGACTTCAAGGCTACTGCTGGCCCTGACCCAGTCAAAAGCTGACGGCACATACCATAAGCTACTGGCCCAGCTTGCCAAAGTCCGCTTGCTGATCTTGGATGACTGGGGACTTGAACCGCTGAAAGTCGCGCACCGTAACGACCTGATGGAAATCATGGATGATCGTTATGCTCAGGCCTCAACTGTGCTAATCAGCCAGTTACCGACTGAACAATGGTACGCACAAATCGGTGACAACACGCTGGCAGACGCTATCTTGGATCGCCTGATGCACAATGCTCACAGGCTGCAACTAAAGGGAGAATCAATGAGGAAAAAGCTCGGAACGTTGACGGAAGATGAACACTTAAGCTAAAAAACAACTGTCGTGATACGTTGAAAAGTTAAGTGTTCACATTCAGCCGGAATCGGTGTTCAACTTCGCCGGAATACGCA
>NZ_CANMZV010000062.1 GCF_947502415.1 uncultured Photobacterium sp.
TGCATATTTCGGAGTCAGCCGACCGGCTATTTCGGTTTTAATCGACCACCAAATCCGTTTTTAAACGTCCACTGATTTCGTTTTTAATCCGCCACTTTTGGCCAAATTCCGAAATAGGTGGTCGATTTAGCGAAATCAATCTCTTTTCTCTTTTAAATCAATAGGTTTAACCTGAGTCTTTCGTACTGAGAGCACAAGGGATAAATCATGCCGAAAAAGAGAATGCCAATGAACAAGATCAAGGAAATTTTACGTCTCCGATACGAGTGCAACCTGTCCAATCGACAAATTGCAGCATGCCTCAATATCGCCCATTCGACTGTCTCTCAGCACTTATCTCGCTTTAAATCCAGTGGCCTTACCTGGCCGCTGAACGATACCCATCATGAAAATCAAATTAGCCAAGCACTGTTCGAAGGCCGTTCACCCTCTAAAAATAAGGTGATGCCAGACTTTACGCTCTGTTACCAAGAGCTGAAAAGAAAGGGGATGACCAAAGCCCTGCTCTGGGAGGAGTACTGTCACCAGTATCAAGAGCAGGCCTATGGGTACACTCAGTTCTGTGAGTTGTATCGACGCTGGCTGAAAACACAAAAACGCAGTATGCGGCAGCGCCATCAAGCGGGGGACAAACTCTTCATCGATTACTGTGGCCCAACCATCGCAATAATGAACCCTGATACGGGCGAGTGCCGGCAGGCGCAAATCTTCGTCGCTACCTTAGGGGCATCGAACTACACCTACGTCGAGGCCAGTGAAAGCCAGGGCTTAGAGCACTTCCTCATGGCACATGTGAATGCCTTCAACCACTTTGGTGGCACCCCAAACTTGCTGGTACCTGACAACCTCAAATCAGCCGTCATCAAAGCTGACCGCTATGAACCCACCCTCAATGAAAGCTACCGAAAGCTTGCACATCATTACGGTATCGCGGTAATGCCCGCCAGGCCTTACAAGCCCAAGGATAAAGCCAAAGCAGAAAATGCAGTGCTTATCGTCGAACGATGGATAATGATGCGTTTACGCCACCAGGTGTTCCACACCCTGGCCGAGCTGAATCAGGCTATCCGCGGGCTGATGCATGACTTAAACCAGCGTGAAATGAAACAACTGGGTATAAGCCGCCACGCTCTCTTCAATAAAATCGACCAACCAGCTCTGAAAACCTTGCCGTCACAGCCGTATGTTTACATCGACATCAAGCGAGCCAAGGTTGCCCCCGACTACCACATCCAATACAAAAAGCACTTCTACTCAGTGCCTCATCCACTTGTCGGGCAACAAGTGGAGCTGGAAGCAACACACCAAATAGTACGTATCTACCACAAAGGTAATATCGTTGCCCAACATCCAACCAGCCAGAAGGAATATGGCCTCTCTACCGTGCACGAACACATGCCATCGAATCATCAATACCAGTCGTGGACTCCCGAGCGATTTATCCGCTGGGCACAAACTATCGGCCCGGCTGTTGGCGAAGTGACTTCACTATTACTAAAGCGTCCCAAGCATGCAGAGCAGGCCTTCAGAAGTTGCTTCGGGCTACTGAGCCTTGCAAAAAAACACTCGGATGCACGTCTGGAGCAAGCGTGTCGAGATGCGTTAGTGGCAGAAAAACCGTACTTAAACTTCGTAAAAAACCTGCTGCAAAATCACCGTGAAGGAACGTTATCACGGCAGTCGCCTGATACACCTAACCTCAATCACACCAATGTTCGCGGTTCAAATTACTATCACTAGGAGAAAAACATGGACGCCCTTATCCAACAGTTAAAATCACTGCGCCTTAGCCATGCTTCAGATGCGTTGGAGCAGCAGAGAATACAGCCAACCACTTATGCTGAACTTGGCTTCGAAGAAAGGTTGGGGCTACTGCTCGACTATGAGTTGATCAACCGTAACCAAACAAAAATCCAGCGCCTTAAACGACAAGCTAAGTTACGCCTCAGCGCCAGTGGTAATCAACTTGATTACCGCCCAGAGCGTGGCCTGCAAAGAGCATTAATGGGTGAGCTGTTATCTGGCACCTATTTACAAAAACGCCAGAACATCTTAATCACAGGGCCGACAGGTGCCGGGAAAACTTACGTTGCCTGCGCACTTGCTGAGCAGGCCTGCGAGCAGCATCATCCAACCCGCTATTACCGTCTCAACCGCTTACTTGATGACTTAAGCAGTAGCCGACTGGATGGCAGCTACCAGAAGCAGTTGTTGAACTTATCGAAGAAATCACTGCTTATCATCGATGACTGGGGAATGGAGAAACTGTGCCAAGAAAAAGCGAGTGATCTGCTTGAAGTTCTGGAAGATCGATATCAAGAATGCAGCACAATAATCATCAGCCAGCTTCCCGTAAAAGAATGGCATCAGATGATCGATAACTCCACAATCGCCGATGCGATCTTAGATAGGTTGGTTCACCAAAGCCATCGGATCGAGTTGCAAGGAGAATCCATGAGAAAGCTAGCGTAAATCGACCACTTGGAGTAAAACTTAGGAAGAGAAAAGAGGAGCTGAAAAAGGTGGTCGAATAAAAACGAAATCAGTGGTCACGTCAGCCGAAATACGCAC
>NZ_CANMZV010000063.1 GCF_947502415.1 uncultured Photobacterium sp.
CCACCCAGAATATAAAATTGGCAATCCTGATGGAGTTGTGGGGAAAAACACCCTACTAGCAATTGATGAAGCTTTAATAAATCTGTGGACTTATGAGTTTAAATTTAGTGATGTTGACGTTATCTATAAGTATAACATCCCACAGGATAAAAGAATCGTAGATCAAAAATCTATTGATATTATAAAGTCGGTTTTCTTTAAAGTCGGCGCTAAAAAAGCTGTGATTACTAGTACCTTAAGAACACCAGAAGAACAAGCAGCAATTATGTATCGGAATGCAAAAATTGACTATCAAGGTCAAATTGATTTATATGGTAGGAATGGTGACAAAGTTTTACATGTTTACCGAGACAACAAAGACGCATCAAATGTAACTGAACTTATGAGCAATAAAATAAAAGACTTACTTCTATCTGGAAGAATGGTCTCAAAGCATTGTACAACAGTGGATATGTATAAGAAACACAACATAATAGACATAGGTATCAACTCAACGCTAAACTTTAACAACAATAAATACGGGTTAATCAACAAAATCACAACCGAATTCAACAACCTTCATAAGCAAGGGAAAATAAAATTTATTGATGAGACAAAAAAATCAAATAAATGCTGGCATATTGAAATAAAAATCTAAGGCTATGTACATGAAAACCATCTTATTTTTAATAGCTCTTCTTAGTAGTTTTTCATCAGTATCAAGTACCCTTTGCCATAAGGAAATGATAACGATTAATTCTACCGACTTAACAAAAAAAATTAACAAGAAATCGTCTGATAGCAATGAAAATATCAATCGAGACTTTTTCATTTATTCAACAGGTGAAATGCTCATACTCAATCAAAAACATTGTCTAATGAGCAACTATGATATTTCTTATTACTATCAATTTGATAGTAATAGAGATGAAGCGTTCAACAAAATTATTGAAATATTAAATAATATTTTAAAACATGAAGACTTAGTGACAAATAAAGAGTTTAATAAGAATCTAAAATTAGCACTTTTAAATAACAAGCTAGATAACAATGACTTCAACCTTTCGAAAAATAAAAACGATGATAATATAGAACACTATTTTCACTTAACCAAACAAGAAGACGACATATATAACTTTAGGCTTTCTTTATATATAGGTATCGGTGGCTTATAAATCAAAAACGATAAAAAGTCTGAGTGATTTATTGAATCACCTCATTCATTATTGCTCAACTTTTTATTTTATTGCCATAACGCCTGCAATAAGGTGTGCCCCGCTGAACCAGCAAAGCGCACTGAACTCCGTACCAAAACCGCCGAGTGTAACGCATCACCTTGATTGCCTTGTTATGTGATAATTTTAAATATATCAACTACTTGTTGTTCGAATACTTTCTTAGCGATTTGATGATTTGATTTAGCTATCGTGACCCATTGCAAACCAGTTTCATCAGAGTGCTGAAAGTCCACTTGCAACTCATACTTTCTTACTATTGAAAGCCCAGCCAACATACCAACAATTAGTGATATTAGTCCTGCAAATTGCCCTATGGAGTCTGGGCATATTACCCATGCGATACTTGATACTAATAAACCTACAATGAGAATTTTTAACACGTGGTCTTTAAAAGTGTTAACTTTGACCCTAGCTCCTTTGATTTTTGACATTGGGTATTCGTCAGTTTTGAATTTGAGGAACTTACCTCCGATTTGGAAATCGTTAGAAGTAATCATGATTCATCTCCTTGTGCTACGTACCAATGAGCAGTCTAAATACTTAGAAAGTTAAAAAGTTAAAAAGTTAAAAAGTTAAATCAATATGCCATAGATGCCACATAAGGACATATCACATAACGCCTGCAATAAGGTGCCCCGCACTGAACCAACAAAGCACACCGAACTCCATACCAAAACCGCCGAGTGTAACGGGTCACCTTGATTGCCTTGTTATGTTTAAGGCAACTGTGTTTTGTATGCCTCCGCAAATGCTACAGTTGCATTTTGAACCTCTTCAGGTACCGTAAGTGGTAAACTGTTTTGTTGGCAAAAAACAATAAATGATGCGTACCAATCAGTACCCGCTGTATCTTTTACCGACACAATTCTAGTCACGGATTGCCCTTGATTAGCCAAACGTAACTCAACATCAACTACCAAATCGCTCATTATTCTTACCTTAAATGCTCATCAACTTGTGTATGTATATCTGCAAACTCACTAAGCGTCATTTCTGAGGGCATACATACATGGTATACACCTTGCCCTACCCTAGTTAAGATCAATTGATCCCATTTTTTACTAAAATATGTTCGAACTGTGCTTTCTTTCCAACCGACAGTATTCGCAACATCTACAAGAGAGATTGTAGAGTCAATATTCTGATGAAAAAAATTATAAGCCGCTTGTACTTGCTGATAATTAACTGTAGCCATTTCCTTCTCCTAATATCAGATCAACACCTTATAGATCCAGGGCAAGATTACGAAGCCCCTTGCCCCGTAAGGACTTGTGACAGGTAAACATTATTTCTACCTGCTCGTTTTTGT
>NZ_CANMZV010000064.1 GCF_947502415.1 uncultured Photobacterium sp.
GGCAATGTTCCCGAAAGGAATTGAACTTCATCAATAAATAGTTGGGTTCATCATGGTTAGTACCGAGGAAAATGTATCGAATCCGGCAAGCCTAACAAAAACATCAAGGTGACGCGTTACACTCGACGGTTTTGGTATGAAGTTCGGTGCACTTTGTCAGTTTGGTGGGGCGCACCTTATGTTCGGCGTTAGGCGAGTAGATCACGTTTTTGAATGGAGTGGTAATGATTAAGCATGAAACGGTGAACTCAGTTATTGGTGTATTAGGCTTAATGATTGCTTTAGTCACGGCATACCACCAATTCGTACCTGAAGGCGATAAAATAGATATTGATGTGTCGCCAATACCTACTAGTGTCCCTTTAAAGCAACATTTCGACTTTCAAGATGGTATATCGGATGAGGTTTTCAAAATTTCTGGACCATTCTTCTGGGAGTTTACAGCTTACAATAGCCTTGATCGAACGGTGACGATTAAAGATATTGACACAAAACTGTTCTCAGGTGCTGGAAGCCTCATAGATTACAGTAATATAACCGTGGGGACATTTGACCGTGAGTTGAAGCCTTTGTCGCTGCCTCTTTTGATAGGTTCGCATGAAGCTAAGGTTATTCTTATTGGATTGAATGTTCCAATTATTAGTGAAGACAGTTGTTTTTCCTCTCAAAGCTCCATGAGTTCTGTTCAACGTTGTTATTTTGAAAAGGGTTATGACCTATTTGGTAACTCGGTCAGTACAATCCAAGGTGGTGCAGTTAGTTGGGATGAACTGCCTAAGTCTCCGGTATTTCTATCGACGGTTAAGACTGGTGACAATAGCGAGTTTCATAGAAAGCTTAGCTTTTATTCATTCACTCCATAAGAAAATTCGCCTAACAAAGGCATCAAGGTGACACGTTACACTCGGCAGTTTTGGTATGGAGTTTGGTGCGCTTGGCTGGTTCGGTGTTGGTGCACCTTATGCCCGGCGTTATGTGCTAAGGGAATGATAGTGAGTAAACGAATCATTGAAGTTGTAAGCTACGATCCGAAGTGGGCTGAGCTGTTTGAATTGGAATCAAGAGCAATCAGTGATGTCGTGGGTCAGACAGTAGTAAACATCCATCATATTGGAAGCACTTCTGTTACCGGTTTAGCTGCAAAACCTATCATTGATATTCTTCTGGAAGTTACTGATTTGCATTCTCTTGATGTTCTATCATCAGGTTTAATTTCATTAGGTTATGAATCAAAAGGTGAGTTTGGAATAGCAGGACGTCGTTTTTTCCAAAAAGGTGGCAACAATCGTACTCATCATCTCCATGCTTTCAAAGTTGGTGATAGTAATGTTGTACGACATATAGCATTTCGAGATTACTTGATTGCACATCCTGATATAGCCACAGAGTACGGAAGGTTGAAGACGAAAGTTGCACTTGGTTGCAATAATGATCCAGATAGCTATTGCTCGGGGAAAAATGACTTCATTAAATACCATGTACTTCAGTCACTTAAATTTCGCACATAACAAAAACATCAAGGTGACGCGTTACACTCGGCGGTTTTGGTATGGAGTCCAGTGCGCTTGGTGAGTTCATCGTGGCGCACCTTATGTTAGGCGTTATGGCTCTTACTGGTCTGTAGTCATCATGGTTCGGTTCATCAATGGCGGCAGTTTCATCAATTTCTTATCAGTCGCAATGCGGAGAGAATCGTCCAGCGATTATTGCGGTTTGCAGCATGGCGCAAACAAAATTCGTTGCCAATTTTGCCCCGAAATTCCCTAAGTTCTCTAGCCGCAATTGGTTATCACACGATGATGGTTTTTACGCAGGTTGCGGTTATCTGCTTGGTGGTCACAAGGTTTCTTCTCCTCTGTAACTTTGGGTTGCCAAAGTCCGAGTGCCGCAACAAGAATTGGCATCTGGTTAGTGGTTGTTTTCTCGTTTATTAAGGCGCTTTCAGATTCATTGCCAATGAAATTCCGATTTTGTTGCCGTTATCTTGCATGCTGAAGAGCAAGGACTCAGAATGCGGAGAGTTAAGCGATAAACGTAATTAAATCAAAAGGTTTTGCGCCATAACAAAGCCATCAAGGTGATGCATTACACTCGGCGGTTTTGGTATGGAGTTCGGTGCGCTTTGCTGGTTCAGTGGGGCACACCTTATGGCAGGCGTTATATTGCCGTTTAAATTATGGAGTACAGAATGAAAACAATCGGAATGTTAGGTGGTATGAGTTGGGAATCAACTGCCAGCTATTATAAGGCAATCAATGAAGGAGTTAAGTCTGAACTTGGTGGCCTACATTCTGCAAAAATTTGCTTATATAGCGTAAATTTCGATGAAATTGAAAAGTTACAACATGAAGGCAAATGGAATGAAACGGCATTGATATTATCGAATGCAGCAAAGTCAGTAGAAGCTGGCGGTGCTGATTTTTTAATGATTTGCACAAATACAATGCATAAAGTTGTTCCAG
>NZ_CANMZV010000065.1 GCF_947502415.1 uncultured Photobacterium sp.
CCCACTAAACCAGCAAAGCGCACCGAACTTCGTACCAAAACCGCCGAGTGTAACGCATCACCTTGATTGCCTTGTTAGCTGCGCAACTGAAGATCACGCAACTATAGCGATTTAATTACTCAATGAGGTCTAGGCAATATTCGATCGGTAAAGGTTTATCTACCGATTTTGATGTAAACCGATAGTGAGCATTTTTTTCAATGCTGACACTTTTAATTACCTCATCAATTCGGTCTTCTATAGAGACCAAAAAATCCGATGCTACTCGTGCTTGAATGAATGCAGCCATCACTTTGAAATAGTAGCTATGTGATTGATATGTGACATATCTTCCACTCCTAACCATTTCAAACGGCTCATCAAACTTAGTTTCGAAATGAAGTTTAATATTTTCAAGAACTTTATTGATATCTTCGTACATTACAATTTCATCCTTTTTTTGTTTTGAACCAATTTACCAACTGAACTATTACCTACGAAAAGCAGCTAACGCCTGCAATAAGGTGTGCCCCACCGAACCAGCAAAGCACACCGAACTTCAAACCAAAACTGCCGAGTGTAACGCATCACCTTGATTGCCTTGTTATGGCAAACTCAATGAATTTAAATCACTTACCAAGCACGCTACCGCTACAAATTTATCTGCTCGAACGCCAGCCAGTTTACCCTACCAATAAAACCCAGACAGAAATTTATACATAACTTCATGAACCAACTAGCAAAATCAGTAGCCATTGAACAAAGAATGGCTCTTTACCAGCAGATATAAATCAGCAGCTTCGGATAAATTTTATAAGAATTGAAACTGGATAATCCGAAGCCTAATTTAGAGGGTTTTCTTTCGATGATGTTTCTAGCATTTCTGACAGCGAGAGCAACTGGAAAATCAAGCGTGCTGCGGACAAAACCCGCCGAACTCACAGTTCGTTATACCGATAAGCGTTCAGTTATATCGCCTGAAAAGTTCGGCTTGATAGCCGCTAAGCTTGACCCACAAACCTTGAAGCGAAAACCACGTTGCCTGTGCTTTTAAGCCATAACGCCGGGCATAAGGTGCGCCACGATAAACTCACCAAGCCCACTAAACTTCATACCAAAACTGCCGAGTGTAACGCGTCACCCTTGATGCCTTTGTTAGGTGCTGGCTCAACGTCTACGATATACTACTTTCAAGCTTTCTCGTGGCACGTAGTAGGTATCGTGAGGTTTTACCTGAAGGAGTCACATTAGACATCTTCATGCCAAATTTGACGTAGTTTCAGACCTTTATTAAAAGCTTTCTCACTATCATCTTCAAAATGGACTTCTACTTGAACATCATTTTCATCATCCGACAATTGCACCCAATCTACCCATTCAATCGCTGGTGATAATTCACCATTTTCATAAACAATCTTGTATCCTTCCCCGAGATTTTCAGACACAACATCTTCGATTTTTTCAATATTCATATTTGAACCATCTGACTAAAATGATAAAGCACCTAACGCCTGCAATAAGGTGCGCCCCACTGAACTAACAAAGCGCACCGAACTCCATACCCAAACCGCCGAGTGTAACGCGTCACCCTTGATTGCCTTGTTATGCGCGCATCAGTTGAGCAGGACTGAATGTGATTCAACTCTGATTATCTATAATGGTCAAACTTCGCTAACTAATCACTTTGCTTATTAACTTCAGATTTACTTACATAGTAAATACCAGCAAAAATTAACGCTCCGATTAAATTAGCAAAAGGAATAATTTGTAACAGACCTAAAACTATTAGCTGACTAGTTTTCCTTTTAACTACCGCTAAATGTATCCAACATGAATGTATAACCCAGAGAATACACAGAAGAAACAACATTTCATTAGAAATTCCAAGTTCACTTTGCATTATCTCAGGGAAAAACAACCAGACTATGCCACCAAGAGTTATCACAAAAGTACAAACCCAAATAAAAACTAAAAATAGTTTTCGTAAAATACCCAATGACGAAAAAGCCAAAGATACTGATGTAACCTGTTGTTTGTAGTCCACAAAACACTCCTTGTACTATAGACTCCTAATACGCATAACGCCGGGCATAAGGTGCGCCACGACTAACCTACCAAGCGCACTAAACCCCAAACCAAAACTGCCGAGTGTAACAAGTCACCTTGATGCCTTTGTTAGGCATTTCCATGTGCGCTGTCCGAGCTTGGAAGGTGGACTCTCAACGCATCCCGCCTTCAAACATGGGACGCAACAACCTCGAAATTGTATTTTCCCATGAACTATCAACACTTTGAACCAGATACATTTGCATGACAAACTGATGAAGTGTTTCTTAGGGCTGCATCACCGGAGTGATCGGCAGAGAAACCGACAACCCTTTCACTGCATTGTAACGATGAATAATGCGGTGGTTCATTGCCAGAGTTAAAGGCAGCAATAAATCAGATAACCTGCGTTTCGCCATACTTTAT
>NZ_CANMZV010000066.1 GCF_947502415.1 uncultured Photobacterium sp.
GCCTGGTCGATTGTGTGTAAAGTTCGGGGCAGCTCGTCTGTCCCAACTTTTCCACATGAGGCAAGACGGCAGGGCTTTCAGATTTCCTCCCTGAGCAGGAATCTCTTTTGAAGATGCTGTGGTTTTACAGTTTTCCTTATATGAAAATTACGTGGGGACACTTTTATTTTCCTCGGTAACTTTCATTGCTCATTTTTTTACTTCCGTAATATTTAAATTTTATTTTTGTGTCTCACTTATGTGTTGCATGGAGTGTTTCACTATGGGCGTTCGCGAAAAACGTGCACTTTTCGGGCTCAGGCCAGGTGCGGCGTGCGCTCTAGGTGGGGGCGAGACCCTCACCTAGAGCGCACAGGGTGCGAAAAAGCCGTCAAAATCACCCTACTTCTGATGTGATTTTCTCCCCGTTCGCCGACGTGGTCTCAGACCACGTTTATTATTTTTAGCCGGCACGTTCCTGGACGATAAAAATATAACTTTTGGTCTCCGACCAAGAATGGGAAATATTTTCGAGCCGGATGAGCTGATTTTCGGTCACACCCAACGCAGTGATCACTGAATGGTTCCAATCCTTGCAGTGCAAGGGATTAGAGCTAGACACACCCCTGTGTAAGGGTGTCTACATTGACTGTGTTCAGGCCTGTACCCATAAGGTTTCTCGGCTATACAGACCCCGTGTTTTTCTGACGCGCTTCGCTTGTCTCCCCGCCCAGGCAAAATACAAACCCGTTTGTATTCCGCTGAGTGGGGTAAATGGGGGTTACGGGGTGATTTTTGTCTGAGTTGGGATGCGGTCTTTTTTGCCCTGTAAATCGCCCTGAGAGCGTCACAAACTTTCAGGTGTCATCGGAAGTATATCGCCTTGATCAGTGGTCCAAAATCGCCGCTACGGGCTTCTGAGGCGCTCTGAGGGGTAAAAAAGGGGGTGATCTCGGCCATTTAACATAATGGGCACTTAACGCACCAGTTCTTTGGCTTTTCTATGTATTTTTGCCACGATTAGAGTGTCCTTGTTGCAGAGACGTGATGAACCTTTCAGTCTTTGACTGTTGTTTATTCTTAGGCCGCGGAATGCGGCTTTTTTTTCGAGTAAGAAGTGAACGTTATCGGGATCTTGTTCACTTCTCTGGCGTGATCCCTTCGCATAGATTAGGGCTAATTAATGGCTAGCTACCCATTACTGAGTGTAGCCAAGTGTGATCGTAGGGGGATGATTCTAAATTCCTGCCCTACGGTTTTTATGTACTTGTTCGGTTTTATGCGGTTTAAGCCAGACCGTTTTTCTTTTGAGCCGCTGGATGCGGCTTTTTTTTGATTTTCCGTGGGAGGGAAAGGATGTGTCATGTGGAATGTTCAGATCATTGGGTATTTGATCTTGTCGGCCCTGGTTGCCATCCCGCTATATCTTTTGTGGCGTAGGCATAGGTAACAAGCCGAAAAGCGGCTTGTCATCATGATATTAATATTTTCTTTGTTTTTTTAGTGTTTGTTTTTTAATAAAAAAAACCGTCATGCAGTTTGCACACCTGTAGGGAACCCTATGCATCACAATGTCTATAATCCCTCGTCTTAATCGTTGATACTCGAATGTTCTATTTTTACATTCACATAACTTCATGAGTTTTAAATCTTTGAAAAAAAGAAACATTCTTTCCATTTTTGAAAAAAAAGAAATCCGATGAGATTCGCTTGATCTCGACATTGGTCGTGAGATTAATGGAACGAATAGAGGCTAGGTGATGAGTTTATCGTTGAGATCTTGAGCATTAAGTCGTAACCTTTTGCCCCAGATGTGAAAAAACCGACCCTGCAAGGTCGGTTTTCTCGGAATACTTAAACGTTTGACGGCGTGTTAAGTCCTATCATGATAGACCATATCAAGATCGCACTTCAAGTATTCCCACGGCCTATTTGGAATCAAGATGTTTTGGATAGGCGAAGACATCCCGCTACCGACCAAGGGATACCTAAGGTAGCCAGCGAACGAACCAGACCCGAAATGACGTAATAGGTCACGATGCTCCAGCTGCTAGGCATCGAGTAAGGCCAAATGATAATACGGTTTGGTGTCTCCCACTGAGGTGGACGTTCTGAGACTCTGCAAATGAACTCAGGACGCTGAAGGGAGAGCGTAGGGCAGCCCGAAAGGGAGAAACAACCCAGAGGAAAGCGTGAAATGACCCCGATACTTCAACCAAATTTTTTTGGTTTCGAGGTAGGGGTTCGGCGTAGCCGAAAGGGCTGATTCGGGGAGCTCCGCGACGGCCTTTTCCGCGGCCCCAGGCCGCGTTGCTTTCCATGAAAAAAAATACAAACTTTTTATTGGGCGCGGAGCGCTGCCTTCCTGCGCCCTCGATCGTGCCTGGTCGATTGTGTGTAAAGTTCGGGGCAGCTCGTCTGTCCCAACTTTTCCACATGAGGCAAGACGGCAGGGCTT
>NZ_CANMZV010000067.1 GCF_947502415.1 uncultured Photobacterium sp.
GTAAGCGCCCATTTCGCCCCGCATTCTTTTTAAAAGAAAAGATTGGTATTGATAAAGCTCCTTTATAAATGGAGCTAAATCATGACACGCGAAGACAAGTGGAACTTATGGAATCAACGTTTGCAACAGCAGGCCGAGAGCGACCAGACAGTAACAACCTGGTGTGAGGAAAATCAGATTGCTCAATCGCAGTTTTATTACTGGCAGAAGAAAATTACTAATCCACCGCAAGACGCCGATAATGTCATCATTCCTATTTCGATGTCGTCACCTTCTGTTGCTGTTGTCATCGAGACGCCCAGTGGTTACCGGATCTCCGTCAATGACACTACCGTTATGGGGTTGCTGCCAGATATCATCAAGGCTTTACCATGATCCCGGCACCTGCTGGCAATGTCTATCTGGCAACGGGAGTGACCGATATGAGAAAGTCCATCAATACACTTGGTCTGTTGGTTGAAGAGGTCTTGGAGCTTAATCCAGTCAGCCCTCACTGGTTCGTGTTCTGCAACCGCAGACGTGACAAACTCAAAATCTTGCAGTGGGATACCAACGGGTTCTGGCTTCATTACCGCCGCCTCGAGAAAGGAAAATTCAGCTGGCCCAGGCACCCGAAAGATACCATAGCGATGGAAATTACCGCTCGCCAGCTACGGTGGTTGCTCGATGGTTTGAACTGGCAAAATGCAGTGGCACACCAACCATTATCAAGCCTGAAAATATCATAAAAACAGCCAATTAAACTGGTTAAAGTGGCTGTTTTAACTATACTTTTCGTATGCAAAAGGAACTTGAAAAGCCCACGGGCATCACCCCAGAAATCCAAGCCTACATCGATAGCTTGGTTCAAAATGTCAGCCAAGAATACGAAACCCGCATTGCTGAAATGTGGGAGCAATTTCGGCTGACTCAAGCCAAGCGTTTCTTGCCACAAAGCGAGAAGTTCCCAGCTCAAGGCTGTTTGTTCAACGAAGCGGAATCGCTGATAGATAACGAGCAACTTGACGATAAGCCGGAAATGGAAACCGTCACCTATACGCGTAAACGCGGTCGCAAGCCCATCAACCCAGATTTACCGCGGGAGGTTATCGAATACGATTTGTCTGAGGGTGAGAAAACCTGCCCATGCTGCCAGGGAGAACTTCATCGCATCGGTGTCGAGACCTCTGAGCAACTCGACATCATCCCCAAGCAAGTGAAAGTCCTGCGCCACGAACGTAAAAAATATGCGTGCCGTCGCTGTGAAAATCACGGGGAAGGCAGCAAAATTATCACAGCGACCATGCCTCGACACCCCCTTCCCGGCAGTATTGCCACAGCGGGAACATTAGCAACCGTCGCGGTAAGCAAGTATGCCGATGGTCTGCCGCTGTACCGCATCGAAAAAGAGCTGGCACGTGTGGGTGTTGATATCCAACGTACAACATTAGCGAGCTGGATGATAAAAACAGCCGCATTACTCTCTCCGATTTATCAGGCTATGCACAAAGCACTCCTGAAGGAGCGCGTGGTTCATGGTGATGAAACAACATTGCAAGTGCTCAAGGAGCCGAACCGAAAAGCGCAAGCAAAATCCTACCTGTGGGCATACTCCAGCCCAGAGCATAGTCAAACACCGGTGGTGCTGTTCGAATACCAACCGGGCCGTGCACATACTTACCCCAAAGAATTTCTTGAGGGGTATGATGGCACCATCATGACCGATGGCTATGCCGCGTGGCGTATGCTTGATAAGGTGACACAGCTTGGATGCTGGGCGCATGCCAGGCGTAAGTTCAACGATGCTCTCAATTTAAGTCCCAAGAAAGCGGGTCGTCCTAAACAAGCGCTGAGTTATATCCAAAAGCTGTATGCCATCGAAAAAAGGCTGAAAGACAAGCCTGTGCCAGAAAGGTACACGGTACGTCAAAAAGAAAGCATCCCCATACTCAACGCGCTCAAAGTCTGGCTTGAAAAAGCCGCTTCACAACTGCTTCCTGAAAGCCCGATGGGAAAGGCGGTCAATTATACGCTCAAGCAATGGGCCTACCTTGAAAAGTACGTCGCGGATGGCGATTACCCGATAGACAATAACCGTGTCGAGCGAGATATCCGTCCGGTTGCGACCGGTCGGAAAGCCTGGTTGTTCGCGGATACCCAAAGTGGGGCGAATGCCAGTGCGACCCTGTTCAGTATTATGCTGAGTTGCCGGGCAAATGGCGTTGAACCCTACGCCTATCTGCGTCACGTCCTGACAGAATTACCTCAACGTGGTGAAGGCTGTGATGTCGGTGATCTGCTGCCTTTTACCTTCAAGCACTCTCAATAGCTAGGTGGGTAGGAATACCCGCTTAC
>NZ_CANMZV010000068.1 GCF_947502415.1 uncultured Photobacterium sp.
GGCTCTGTTGTACTTCTGTGTTGCTCAACTATAATCAAGTTTAACAAACCAGATCTTCATGAGGCATTTTGTTATGAGAAACATGGCGCTAGACTCAATTCTACAGCTAATCCCCTCATTAAACTATGCCGACACCAAGCGCCTCAACCACTCTGTCAGACAGAAGCTAGACTCGGACATCGTAGGCAAGGTGATTGCAGAGCGGGAAGATGAGGTTTCAGAATGCCCTCACTGCCACTCTGTCGAATTTGTTAAACATGGTGTTACTGGTAAAGGCATACAGCGCTATCGTTGCAAATGTTGCAAGAAGACCTTCTGCTCCCTAACAAAGACTCCACTCTATAGGATGCGTAAAGAAAGTAAGTGGCTAGCATATGCCTCTATGATGTGGGAAGGGGTAGCTCTGAGGAAGATAGCCAAGGTTCTAAATATCAGTTTGAGGACTGCGTTTTTCTGGCGGCATCGTTTTCTACAAATGCCTGATAAAAACAAGCCTACAAGTTTTACAGGCATTATTGAGGCAGACGAAGCGTTCTTGCCTGAGTCCTATAAAGGAAAACGTCAAGTGCCCCGTAAATCACGTAAGAGAGGTGGTGGTAAAGTCCCCTTAGTGCCGATTCTTATCTCTTATCAGCGAGGTGATCGGTATACCTACGAAGTGATGGACAGAAACACCAAAGAAAACCTTTCAAACGCCATAACACCATTGTTAACAGATGGTTGTTGTCTATGCACTGATGGCAACCTGTCTTACAAGAGTATTGTAGAAAAACTCGATATAAAGCTAGATCACAAGCGCATTATTGCATCAGATGGAAGAGTTATTGATGAAATCTACCATATTCAGCACGTTAACGGATTTATCAGCCTTTGGAAAGAGTGGCTAGATCGTTTCCGTGGCGTCGGCACCGCTTACGTAAGCCGTTATCTGGCTTGGTTTATCTGGATGCAAGATAAAAGCTATGGAGAAGAAAACCTTTGGATCAAGGAAGCAACAGGTCAAGCAGTATGAAGAAACACAAAAGCATACTTATGACCAGAGCCTTCAATGATGAAGGAAAGATCGTCCCAATCCACGAAGTAGAAAGAGGCCGAGCGTGCCACTGTACGTGCATTGTCTGTGGCTCTGGACTGATTGCTAAGAAAGGCGACGAGAAAAAGCATCATTTTGCGCATGACGTTGATTGTACCTGCGACTGGACTGGAGAAACAGAGCTTCACCTCCTTGCGAAAGAGGTATTGCAGAATGATAAGAAAGTATCTTTCACTCACCTTGCGCTAGACGGTGTTCCTTACAAAATCAACGTCCCTTTTATATCGGTGGAACAAGAGGTGCAACTTGGACATCTAAAACCTGACATCATGGGAACTACAGCTGACGGTGACTCAATTCTTATTGAAATATGTGTCACTCATCCGTGCGAGGAAGCCAAGATCCATCATTATCGCAAGCAAGGCATGAATGCGATTGAAATCGCTCTTCCTCCGACTTTGCTTGACGATGTCCAAGTGCTTGACCTTAACTTTGTGCGTCGCGCAATAAATGCAGCCGACATTAGATGTATCTCTCTAAATCCATTATCTGAATTCTGCAAGCGAATCGCAGAACACAACCAGAGGGTGATCTCAAAACAAGGCGATGAACTTCGGTCGATAAGAAAGGAGATTCGCGACTCACAACGGCAATTTAATCAACTTAGCCGTAAAAAAAGTGAGTTGCAAAACACCGTCCAAGATTGGGAGGTTGTCGCAAGCGATATATATCAAAGGGCGCAGCAATATAGACACCAGTTAAATCAGGAAATTGAATCTCAGCAACATGTACGAGAATATCGCAAAGCGAAGAAAAACTACGATCAACTTAGTGAACAGTTGCAGCGTGATTACGATAAGGAGGTAGCCAAGGCCAATGAGGACATCGAAAAGTACGAAGAAAACCTGAGAAAGAAAGCTCGCGACCACATCCTGAACAGAGAGGTAACTCGGTTGCGAAATGAAGTTGAAAGACTTGAAACATTAAGAAAAGAGCTTCGGGTTGATGGACGGCTTCTTAGTGTCGATGAGTATATTCAAAAGTTAGATGCTCGATACGAAAATCGATTTACTGAGTTAGAAAACAACTGGTTAGTGCTGGAAAGGTTAAGACCAGAACTACAGAAACCAGATTTTGTCAAACCAGAAAACAGACGACTTCCAGACCTTCCAATATACAACAAGTACAAGCAAGTTCGAGGCTAAAGAGAGCCTTCCTATAGACTATAGGTTGCTCGCTTGAATAACGTAGCAACACAGAAGTACAACAGAGCCT
>NZ_CANMZV010000069.1 GCF_947502415.1 uncultured Photobacterium sp.
ATAGTTACAGGCCATACTAATGATTTAAATATTTCCACAAAATGTTCCATAAACCTCCCATATAAACCTAACGCCTGTAATAAGGTGCCCCACACTAAACCAGCAAAGCACACTGAACTTCAAACCAAAACTGCCGAGTGTAACGGGTCACCTTGATTGCCTTGTTATAAGTTATTGAATTTAATCAGAGTTAGAAAGAAGACTCTAACACATAATCTTTCGGCTCAAGTAACGATTGTAATTCTGATGATAGCTCAGAATCGTATCCCCAAACCAAAACTGAACCATTATTTTGTAATGCAATAAACCCAGCTTGAGTGGCCTTTAGTAACTTTGTTGATTTCAACTGTGCTTCTACCGCACTCATATTTCCACCACTGTTATGATCGCCCCAAGCAACCAAGCCACCATCTCGATTCCTAGCCACGAAAGAACATTCAGAGGCCACAACCTCAATAATACCTGTCAGGCTTTTTGTAGTGCTATTTTCGCCACCACAGCCGGGATTTCCCCAATTTATAATTGAACCATCAGACTTGAGCGCACTAAAAGCATTGGCATTTGCTACAATAGTCTTTACACCAGAAAGAGGTCTATCAAGTTGAGATGCATCTCCTACATCAAGATCTCCCCACATTTCCACATTGCCATCTTGAGTAAGTACGGCGACAGCCCCCCAGGTTGAAAAAACTTCCTTTGCGCCAGGAATTGACTTGACACGCTTCAGCAAACCACTTGAATAGACGTCTGCTCCCCAAGAAATCACATCGCCATTATCTTTTATCGCAATAAAATCTGTACCATTCTGATAAGTCTGATAGAACTTAGTCCTATTAGAATAAACGTCTGACACACCGACTAATTCCGACCGTATATGATCACTGTGTCCACCAAAGTTTAGCTCTCCCCAAGTCACGACAGATTTATCACCTTTAAGAGCCGCAAACGCAACTTCATTCTCGGCAATTTTCTCAACGTCTACAAGCAGGTGATTAACTGAACTGTTATCTCCACCAGAACCTGCAGCCCCCCAAGATACAACTGTCTTATTAGCTTTTAGCGCGGTAAAAGCATTTTTAGCTGAATAGATATTTTTCACATTCACAAGTTGATCATTAATGGCTTGGCTATTTCCCCCTGCATATTCGTTGCCCCATGTGATAACGGTTCCATCCGCTTTTAATGCGGCAAAAGCACCACCTTGGTTTGAATAAAAGTGCGTAACATTTGAAACTTCAGGACTTGTTTCTTGCCTTTTTGATGTTCCCCACGTCACAAATTCACCGTTAGTTTTATTTGCAGCAAAACCAAATTCAGTCTCAAATACAGTTTTAATATCATCCAACTTATCAATATTTTGGGAGCCACCTAACCAAGAAACAAGGGAATCATCTGTTTTCTTAACCGCTAAATATCGAGTTGATGTGTAAATACCTTCTGCTATTGAAGGTTGATATACTACGTACTCAGAGTGTGACACACCATTTATCGTTGCATTAACATCAATTTTTAGTTTTACACCAAAATCGTCTTGGAGTAACGTATAAGAGTTAGCCAAAAATTCCTTATCGGAAACAGGAACGTCATCAATTAAAACTGTATCACCAAACTGTCCATTATTATTTATATCAAAAGTCCATTTGTATTGAATGTTTTTACAGTTATCACAGTCAACCCCTAATGTAACTGTATTGCCTATATTCAATACGTTGTCTTTATTTATAGTTAAAGTTGATGATTTACCCTGAGGTGTTGCAGAAGAACCACCTCCACCACAGGCACATACCATTAGACTCAAGGCGGTAACAGTAAAAATTTGATTAAAAGATTTCATTATTTATTATCCAATATTTATATTTAAGCCATACTTACTTCAGAGAAAAAACTTATAACGCCGGGCATAAGGTGCGCCAACGCTGAATTTACCAAACCAAATACACTCCGAACCAAAACTGCCGAGTG
>NZ_CANMZV010000070.1 GCF_947502415.1 uncultured Photobacterium sp.
AAAAATGAAGCCTATTCTAAAAAAGCAACCTCTCTGGAAGCCTTGTAAAATAAGGGCTCTTCATGATCTTGCCCTGTTATTTGCCTGCCATATGATTCAGGCATCATACATCACTGAGTAAATAGGAAGTTGAGGGATCGCAGTTTTTGTGATTAATTTCAGGTGGCTATAACTGAAACCTGACTTTTTTGATGGGAATTTAAACAGGATTTATTCAGAAGAGGAACGGACTGCTCTCTTCTATCTGTGTGAATCGGTGCTTAAGGAAAAAAACAGCGAGTACTAAACGACAATCGAGCGTGCTGCGGACTGGAACCAACGATGCCGATTTTCATTACAAACATCCAGCACCATAACAGGATTTGAAAACTACTGCTTGCTAGCTGCCAAGCCTCGACCCAACGAAAATGAAGGAAATCAACACAACTGCAGGAGCCAATTGGACAAATGAAAAAAGCCACCTCAGGACGACAATCGGACGTGTTGCGTACAGTGCCTACAAATACCGATTTTCTTTGAATACATCCAGCACCATAACAGAGCTGGAAAACTGCAATATACTAGCGACTAAGAACGACCCACCGGCCAGTAATTCAGCTGCCACGTTACCTGTACTTACTTACGCCATAACGCCTGCCATAAGGTGTGCCCCACAGAACTAGCAAAGCGCACCGAATTCCATACCAAAACTGCCGAGTGTAACGCATCACCTTGATGGCTTTGTTAGGTTGCTGTTCGTCGTTAAAGGCTATTTTCTATGTGACAAAGCAATTTTAGTAAGGCTGACTTTTTAAAAAATGTGTTCAGCCTCTTGCTAATAAACACTTCGCTGTCAATGATAAGTACGGCTTTAATAATTTGAGAAAACTGGAATTTTAGCTCTTCTCGACCACACTGTTTAGCTATATGACTTACATCTTCAGACCAAAAGATGAATGCATCAATTCCACAGCATGCTGATACACATTCTTGTTCCAACAAGTTCCAAAATTGAGGATTTTGAATCAAGGTGACATCGATTTCATGCGCTTCTTTTAGACAGTTAACATCGACATCATTTTTAATCCACAGCCCATCATCAATACTGATGTCATTTTTATGATTATTTTCCATATCACCTACTCTATAGAGCAACCTAACGCCTGCGATAAGGTGTGCCCCACTGAACCAGCAAAGCACACTGAACTCCATATCAAAACCGCCGAGTGTAACGCATCACCTTGATTGCCTTGTTACCTGCGCGGCGTATTCAAGGATTTAAGCTTGATAGTGATAGCGGCAAGAAATGATGGTGATGTGAATATCATCAACGGCATAAACAAGGCGATTTGACTCGTCTATACGTCGAGACCAAAAACCTGATAAATTTTCTTTCAGGGCTTCTGGTTTTCCTATACCTTCAAAAGGTGAACGTTTTGTATCTAAGATTAATTTGTTAATGCGCTTGAGTGTTTTCTTATCCTGACTTTGCCAATATAAGTAATCATCCCAAGCAGCATCAGTCCAGGCCAACATTCTACTCATCGATGATATCTCGTTCTGTTACCTTGCCCGCTTTATACTGCTCAATTGATTTGTTTAAGTGAGCTGCATTCGCAGGCGATTTGAGTAGATGAACGGTTTCCATAAGGCTGTTGTAGTAGTCCATTGACATTACAACCGCATCTTCAGAATCTCGGCGAGTGATAACAGTGCAATCAGCATCATTAACAACGCCATCTAGCACAGATTTCAGACCATTCCGTGCCTCAGTAAAAGAAACAATACGCATAATTAACCTCAACTTAAGTTGTACACGTTATTGCACAAGTTTAACTCAATATTCAGACTTGTACAAGATCATGCACAGAAGCTAATTAAACGCAGGTAACGCCTGCAATAAGGTGTGCCCCGCCGAACCAGCAAAGCACACCGAACTTCATACCAAAACCGCCGAGTGTAACG
>NZ_CANMZV010000071.1 GCF_947502415.1 uncultured Photobacterium sp.
CAAGCAATGGGGGAGTTTGATGACCTGTTTTCTCGAATTTTAGGAAAGAGCGAAAAAAAATATCCGGCGAAGACAAAGCATGATACCGGTAAAACCGCTCAATCACAGAAAAGTGAAGATAAGGTTAATGAGAAAAAATCGGATGAGGTGATTCGATGTGATGTTTGTAAGCGAATAGCAGGCACTAAGAAGAATCAATGTGAAGATGCCTTAAAGAGAAATAACCGAAAAACTAAGAAGAAGTCATGAGTGCTAAAAAAAAGATACTGGAATTTGATGGTCGGCTTAGTCCAAAGTACTCGCATGAACTTGTTGAAAATTGTATTAGAAATTCACATTTGCTGAATTTTAAATCGCATGCTCTTGCTGGTCACCATTTGATATCAAATAATGTCGTTTCTAAACTATCTACTAGTCGTAGAAAACAATTTGGAAATAAAGGTTGGTCAATTAATAATGGTTTTAATGTTGTTTTATTACCGGCTTTGAGTGAAATTGCTTGTCATTATGAAATGCCTTGCCATGAAATTAGCACATATCATATGGAGGAAGAAATTGTTTCTGACTTCTATTCACCAAGGACAAAAACATACGATAATCTTGGTAATGGGTCACTAGCATTAGATATTAGTAAATTGAATCCAGAAGACATGGATGTTGTTAAACACAAAAAAGTTAAAGGATATCATAAAGTAGTAGCAATAAAACTTGGTTTGACGCTAAAAGATCTTAATTGTAAGACAAAGTATAAAATATATGTTAATAGGCTGGATAATTTTTCCCTAAGAGTCCTTGATTGGCTATCAAAGTTTAAGTTACTTTTAACACCAAATGGTCGGATATATCATAAAAAGTCAAATCCATGTGGCTGTGGGAAGTGTAAACCAACGCGTGTACACTTCAAGACAAATAGTAGTATGGGAAAGCCTGTATATGATAGCGCAGAGACAAAGCGATATATAGATGAAAATCGCACAGAAAAAAACTATTATAATGAACAAGAACAATACTTTATTTACTCAGAAAAGATAACGAAAAAAGGTAAGACTCTTAAGCGAATTTTTAGGATTGAGACTAAATTTATACCATCTAAAGGTGAAGTCAAGAGTAAGTATTGGGTTTCTAATCGATTGAAATCAGTAAGAGAACTATAATTAATGTGAGGCCATGAGTGGAACTAATTGAATTAGGTACATTTTCAGAAAATGTTTATGCTAGCAACACAATGTTTGTTGATGTTGATGTTCGTGAATTTTTATACTCAGATAATGAGTACCAGCCAACGTCATCAGTAGAGCCTATTATATGGGAGGACAATGATTGTTTCGCCGACGAACTACCTGATATTGTTGATAAAGGTGAGCGTGTGGTTAACTTTATCACTGCTCAAATAATTATGTCTTTTGATCCTTATGGTGTAGAGGTTTATCCCGCTAAGCTTAAATTAGCTGATGCAGCAGTAGAAGGGCGTTATTTGATGTCCGTTAAAAATATAATTGATGTAATGGATGAAAGTGAAAGTTCTATTGAAATTAGTCCTGTTGATGGAGAAAGGCTAGTTCATGATGTTTATATTTCGACTGAAAAATTATCTAAAATCCCGTTACACAAGCGCTTGGTATTTCGTGTTAAAGGTGCCGATGACACCATTTTCTTTGATGGCAGGATTATTGATGCGGCCGATAAGTATTTTTCTATTCATGGCGCGAAACTCATTCAAATAACCCCGTTTAACACATCAGAAGAAGCTCCAATTTTATAAGGCGGATATATGAAAAATGAATATTACATTATATCTAAAAATGTTTTTGAACAATTCCCACTCCAACAAACTCCTCAGCGTATCGTGCCTTCTGAGCCTGATTTACTACTCGAAATGACGTTTTCTCCAAAGCTGTTC
>NZ_CANMZV010000072.1 GCF_947502415.1 uncultured Photobacterium sp.
GGCGAACAATCAACTCGAGCATCTAACCACTCAACACCATGTTTAACTAACGCTTCCACTTTTGAAGCAACATCATCAATAATAAATAGTTTTGGAGAAAAAGTTACTTCAAGCAATAAGTCTGGCTCTGTAGGCACAATACGCTGAGGTGTTTGTTGAAATGGGAATTCATCAAAAACGTGTTTTGAAAAAATTAAGTAATCATCTTTCATTAAAAAGCCCTCAAAAACTAGGTGCCATGTCATCAGTATCAAAGGTATAAGCAGTTAATCCACTCGCCTTACCTTCCAGAGCTATTTCATATAAAGCATTGTAGACTTCTTCTGAAAAGAAAAAGGCTTCTGTATTTTTCACCCTAAAAATATGACGATGCGAATCAGGCAAAGAATTTAACTTATCCTCTGACAAATAAAGCCGTCTAACTCGATTACGAATCAAATCTTTCTTATCTTCTTCTGGAACATCAGAGCCATGTTTTTCCGGATCGTATTTTATTATTTTAGTTTCTATTACGCTTTTTTCATCATCTTTTACATCGACTTCATTGTTTATAGCTATAATGTATCTAACTTGATCAGAATCGCCATCACTACATTTTAGTTTATTTGGATATACCTCAACCCCGTAAGGGTCAAAGCTCATAAATACTTCTGCTATCGGTGCAGTAACGCTTAAATCACCAGAATTTGTAATGTCAAACACACCAAAACTAACCATGCATTCATCTTTCCATATAATGGGATTAATAGACGAACATGGAACATAATCCATATTTGAATATAAATACTCACGTTCATCTGCAACCATGAACATCGAATTACTTTCCATCAAATCTTCATTCACATACGCAACTTTCATTTTAAACCTATATTTCTGACAATAACTTTAGCCGCCCTGATATTTTTAATTCTAAATCTACCTGTTCTTTCAACACCCACTCAACACCATCGCTATCATGTTTTCGGTTATTACACATTACCTCACGACAACCTACTTGATCTGAAGCAAAATTATAACCTGGATTACTTAATAAAAGCTCAAAATAAGAAATGTAATCACAAATCTTTTCGGAAAGCTCATCCAAGTGATCATTATATACCAGATTACTTTGATTACATTTTAACTTTTTCAACACAGATAAAAACAACGTAGATACTATTTTATGATATCCAGAAACCCTTTTTAACCCTTTTACATCTTCATTATACGTTTTCATTTCCTCTTCTGTCATAGTATTACCCTTCATCTGCTTTACATTTCTTAAAAAAGGGTTTTTCTTCTTCTCCCGAACATCTCTTTTATATTTGTTCTCATTAAAATGTTTAATGATATTTCTTCCAGTATGCCCACTCGAATGCCAAGGAAGACAATAATAACAAGCAACATGTTTTGCGAAGGCTTTATCTCTACTTGGTAGGAGGACTAAGTTTTCAAAACTATCACGATTATAGTTATGATCATTCATTTGGTTTGTTCGCCTAATTGATATTTTATCAAACAAACTATAGCTAATAAGATGATGGCTTGTTATCGGACAATCTAATTCTCTATATAGAATATGTTTTTTTATTTTTCTGGAATCATTTAACGAAGGGCGGTTTTCTTTATTTGACATTTATTTTCTCCCTTTTTTGTACCCAACACAATGCCCCTTTTGGGATGATAATGGTCGGCCACAACTTCTACATCGTTGTTGTTTTTTGCTTTTCTTTTCATTAGCCGTATCCTCACTTCTACCTGACTGTGAAGATTTACCGGTACTATGCTTTGTCTTAGCCGGATATTTTTTTTCGCTCTTTCCTAGAATTCGAGAAAACAGGTCATCAAACTCCCCCATTGCTTGCTGAAGCTTATCTGGCACCATCTTATCGACAATCTTCA
>NZ_CANMZV010000073.1 GCF_947502415.1 uncultured Photobacterium sp.
CAAAAACGAGCAGGTAGAAATAATGTTTACCTGTCACAAGTCCTTACGGGGCAAGGGGCTTCGTAATCTTGCCCTGAGGCAAATAATCCTGTTTGGCGGTAGCGTGCATTGAAGTTGAATAGGTTACTTGGAGCTCGCCATAACAAAGGTATCAAGGTGACGCGTTTGACTCGGCGGTTTTGGTTTGAAGTTTAGTGGGTTTGGTGAGTTCATCGTGGCGCACCTTATCCCAGGCGTTATGCACCTAGAGCCAAGTGCAGTGATGGTTGATGATTCATCGCTCATTTCCATGAATTCTTAGGCCATTCGTTCAGCGAAAGGCTGCCAGAAGGTTCCGAGAACAGCTGGTTTTATTGCCCTTTTCTGCCTTTTACTCAGGCAATTCAACACTGAGTTATCAATGTTACTCTGCTCTTAAAGGGCAGTTGCTTGTCTTTAGCAATTGTTCGGTGCAGCAGCCAATCGAGTCAGCATTAGGTTGTCATGTAAGTTGGTTTGGCTCAAATTGTTGAAAGTAAATCGGAATTATCAGAGTCTGCGCTTGTTGTCTGTATGTCGCAAATTCATCATACGTGGAAGGGCTTTCGGCCAAGAATGATCGAATCAATGGATTGAGTTGCAAAACAATCAAGGTGATGCATTACACTCGGCAGTTTTGGTTTGAAGTTCGGTGTGCTTGGCTGGTTCAGAGTTAGCACACCTTATTGTAGGCGTTAGGCATTTATCTATGGTTAAGAAGTTACAACTAAGTTCAAGCATTACAGTGTTGTACAAGTGTTTTTTGATTCCACTTCTATTATTGGCATTGCCAATTTTGTGGTTGGTGCAAGTGTACGTGATGCTTACTGATGATGGATTTTCAGGAAATTATTCGATTGTTGAGCTTACTTTAGGCTTGATGTTTTTAGTTTTAATAACAAGCATCTACCTAAAAATCAAAAAGGTTTTGTTATTGGAAGGTGGATTTTTAGTTACGGGTTTCAAATCTAAAAAATTTATCCCTTTTGAACAAGTTAAATCAATTCATGGTTCTATTCTTTTATATCCGGAGTTAATCCTGATGAAAGTAAACGATGAAGATTTGGGCAAATATGTAATCTTCATACCTAAGCTCAGGCTTACAGTTTTGCAGCTATTCACTATCAATCCTGTTGTGAAAGAGCTAAGAGCATTTATAACGAATTAATTAAAGCACAATTTACGCTTGATATGCCGAACAAAGGCATCAAGGTGACTTGTTACACTCGGCAGTTTTGGTGTGGAGTTTGGTGCACTTGGTGGGTTAGTCGTGGCGCACCTTATGCCCGGCGTTATGGCCTAAAAGCACAGGCAACGTGGTTTTCGCTTCAAGGTTTGCGGGTCAAGCTTAGCGGCTATCAAGCCGATCTTCTCAGGCGATATAACTGAACGCTTGTCGGTATAACGAACTGTGAGATTGTCGGGCTTTGTCCGCAGCACGCTTGATTTTCCAGTTCTCGTTGTCAGAAATCCCAGAAATATCATCGAAAGTAAGTTATCAAATTTTGGCTAAAGGCTAACAAATTTCAGTCTTCATAAATCTCCCGAAGCTCTCGATTTATATCAGTTGGTAAAGAGTGATTCTTTCTTCATTAGCTGTTAATCCAATTTCTCTGAAAACTACCTGCACAAAATCCATTCCAAAAAGACTATGTCGTTAATATTTAAGGCCAAAATTGAGCGATTTCAAACTTATACATTTTGTTTGTTGTATGATGCGTTAATCATATGGCAGGTAAATACAGGGCAAGATCATGAAGAGCCCTTATTTTACAAGGCTTCCAGAGAGGTTGCTTTTTTAGAATAGGCTTCATTTTT
>NZ_CANMZV010000074.1 GCF_947502415.1 uncultured Photobacterium sp.
ATTGTCGCCATAAGATCACCCGATAACTCGACAAATAACTAAACTATAGTTCAAATCACCAAGTTGGCATCATGGCCTCATAAAGAGTGAAGCGGATTATAAACCAATATGGTGATAAATTATGAGTGAATATTTTTTGTTATCAAAAGACAGCATTAATTCATTTCCAATTAAAGAACACTTAGGGCACAAAAGGATTGGTGTAGAGCCAGATTTACTAATAGATTTCTCATTTGTCCCTACAATATTTATCTCATCTGACCTATATGATAGAATGAATCTAGAAGGTGTTTCATTCTCCGATGCTATATATGATGCCTCATTGACTCCATTTAAAGACGATAATGTGAAAGTTTTTCACGGTATGTATGCATTATACATTGAGAATCGATTTAATGTGATCACGAATGAGACAAATGGTTTGTTTGCTGTTGGTGATTTAGAGTTGGACAATGAAAAACTTATAAAATTATATGAGGATGGTATTGATATATTCAAGCTATCATGCGACCCCAGTAAAGTTTTTGTAAGTGAAAGATTTATTGAAATGATTAATTCATTGCCAATTGTAGATGTTGAGTTCAGAGGGAACGATAATGACAGATGAAAGTTTATATCTCCATATGATAAATAGAGATTTTAACATATATGAGCAATATGTTGAAGAAGAGGGTGAGCCGTCTGAAGATTTTTTAGAACTTCTTCTAAGGGAGTGCAATTCTGACGTTATAAGTGATTTTGTTGCATATTTTGATGGTGATATTAAATTTGACTATTTATATGAAATACTGATTTTGCTTAATCTAAGCAAAATTGAAGTGAAAGAATGTGGGGCGTTGATTAAATTAGGGATAAAGCTCGACATTATCGATTACTCTTATATAAATAGTAGAAGCTTTAATGAAGAAATATGGTCCCTCACAACAATTGGTGATGAGGCATTAATAATATTTGAACTTTTTATAAATCAAGGATGTCTATTCAATAAATATTTGGCTGTGTCCCATGCGATTACTAATGAAGCTTATGACATTGCTAATCTTATCGTATCTAATCTTGATTTTGAACGAGATGACTTTGGTAAGGATGATATTGGAGGGATGTACTATTCTTTTGCTAGACAAAGCAAAAGGAATGTAGTTAAAGTATCTACTTTTAAAAAGTTACTAGAATTAAGGCCAACATTAGAAGGTTTTGATGCTGAATTTAATTGTTATCTCGCATCACTTCTTTATAACGTAGGTGCTCATGATTTGTTCCTGTGCGTACTGGAAAGAAAGATAAGCTTACAACCTCTGAACGAATTCAAACAGTGGGGGAAATTGATAGAAAATTGGAATGACGACGACGTTAACAATATCATTTGTCTTCTTGAAAAATGTGGAAGTTTATTTAGTCCCGAAGAATTACTTATATCAGCCAAAGCATGTGGTAAATACAAAATTATAGAAGCTTTTAGCCGATAATGTTAATGCGTAATTATAGAAAACGTGATGGGGTATCATTTTTTGTATGATTGTAGTTGTGTTTTATCAAAAATACAGAGTATCCGCTTATATGTTAAAATCTGATATTAGTATTCGTTTCATAGTTCAATAAATCTGCATTATTTAGTTCGGCTCACTATATGAAAGCCATTGTTGAAAGTCATAATGAATTAAGAAAACAGCGTGCTAAGCTAAATTTGTTAAATCTTGATGAAGTAGAACTGGATTTTTCAATACTTGAAAATGTTCCTCTTGAAGAAAGGTTGATGTTTAAACTTGAAGAAGATTTTGGGTATGTGTTTATTCA
>NZ_CANMZV010000075.1 GCF_947502415.1 uncultured Photobacterium sp.
TGTGATCACCGAGCGATTCTGTCGTATCTTAATTACCAAGCGACTTTGTCATTGCGCTAACTACCGAGGGAATTTGACGGGGCTGAATTAGCGTACCTTTTAAAGTAATCAATGGAGCTTTAGAAGGTGCTAAGGATGTTCTATATGGATTCCAAATCCCAGTTCACTGTCGATATCATCAGCAAGGTTATCGATGGCAGGATAAGTATCAATAGCGCCGCCACCTTGCTGAACAAATCACGAAGAACCATTGAGCGTTACTTGAGTCGCTATCGGAAAGAAGGCATTCGATTCGTTGTTCATGGCAACAAAGGTCGTGCTCCAGTAAATAAAATCCCAGAGTCGCTCAAGAAAGAGGTGCAAAGCCTCATTCAAACCAAGTATTTCGACTTTAATCTGCAACACCTTTCTGAGCTTCTTGAGAAGAATGAAGGGCTCGCTATTAAGCGCGAAACCTTGCGAACTTGGGCGCACGATATCCATCATGTTAAACGCGCTAAGCGACGCAGAAGTCGAGTAAGAAAGTATCGAGAGCGTATGGAATCGCCAGGGTTAATGCTGCAAATGGATGGCAGTCCTCATCGCTGGTTTGGTGATGAAAAGTCTTGCTTGATTGCCATCATTGATGACGCTACTAGCGATATTTACGCTCAGTTTTTCCCCTCAGAAACGACCGAGGGCTGCATGAAAGTAATGCGGGCATATATCGAGAAGCGTGGGATTTTTAGGACGCTATATGTCGATAGAGCAGGTATTTTTGGTGGCCCAAAACGCTGTAACTTCTCTCAAATGCAGCGAGCTTGTGACGAGCTAGGTATTGAAATTATCTTTGCCAACTCACCGCAAGGAAAGGGCCGTATAGAACGCTCATTCGATACCTTCCAAGATCGGCTGGTACCAGAGTTACGACTGCACAGCATCACGGATATGGAGAGCGCGAACCGCTATTTACAAGAAGAGTTCATCCCCAACTACTGGGTGAAAAACATCATGGTTCAGGCTAAAAGTGCACGCACTGCCTTTAAGTGCTTGCCACCTGATTTAGATCTCAACACCATCTGTGTGCAGAAAGAGTATCGCACGATACGGCGTGATCATACGTTTAGCTTTGATAGCAAAATGTACGTCATTGACTCGCCCATCCGCTATTCAATCGAAAATCAGAAAGTAGAGATCCGATGCCAGTTTGACGGTAAATTCTCCGCCTATTTTGGTCACCGTCGGCTTGATATCACAGAGTTGGTAGAGCCTAGAAAATGTCATGAATATGGCAAAGAGGTTCAGCGGAAAATAGAAGCATTAGAGCTTGTTGAGCAGCTCGGCAGCGTATCTAAAGCCGCCCGTATCCTTGGCTGTTCCCGTCAAACACTTTATACCTACCAACAAATTATGGAAGAGCAAGGAGCAATAGGCCTGAAAAGGATCAATAAGCCACTTAAACGCAGTAAAAATCGTATATCGGAAAGCACTGAAGATAAGATTATCGAGCTGACATTGTTGAACCCTCATGGGACATCAATACAACTTATGAAAGAACTCAAACAGCAAAATATCACGGTGAGCATTAGCACTATCCAAAATATCTGGAAGAGAGAGCAACTCAATACAAGAGAGCTCAGAATCAAGCGCTCTCAATCAATGAATATCGAAGTGTGAGGCGAATAGGCAACATGAGAACTAGAATATAAGAGCATGACAGAATCGGTTGGTATTTATCCCGTCATGCTCCCTCAGTAATGACA
>NZ_CANMZV010000076.1 GCF_947502415.1 uncultured Photobacterium sp.
CAAAACTGCTATCCAATTCAGATGCACTAGAATTGCTTGCAAAAGATAAAGGTATATTAATTAAAAAAGGCAGCAAAAGACCAGAAGTAAAAGCCATTCAAGATGCCTTGCTAGCAATGAAGATTGACATTGGCTCTAGCACTTCAGATGAAGTTTTTGGAAAAAACACATACAATGCTATAAAGCAGTTTCAAGAAAAGTTTGTTGTAAAAAACACTATCCACCCAGAATATAAAATTGGCAATCCTGATGGAGTTGTGGGGAAAAACACCCTACTAGCAATTGATGAAGCTTTAAACATAGGTTGGAGAGTATCAAATCATTTCTGGTCTATTATATTCAATGAAGTAGGCTCAATTAAGAACGACAATGTTTATAACCAATTAGTTCAAGTATTTGATGCTAAGAATGAACTTTTAATCGAAGTGAAGGGCAGTAGTAAACCTAACCCATTCAAACCTAAATCACCATCAATAAAAGGGGAAAATGCATATCCGCATGTGAAAAGTGGGAGCTATTTAGTTGAACATGGCTTACATAAAAGAAAGCCAGCATTAGTCTTAAACTCTAACAAATACGTCCCGACAACAAAAACAAACCCTAACTACCCCGAATATGGAAAAAATGCTAATTATATTCATGTACATTGGGGTTACTCTAAAACTTGGAAAGGATCCGCAGGTTGTATGACAATACACCCTGATGATTGGAAAAGATTTTTATCGTCTATACCAAACGGAAAAGGAGAAATAACTATACCATGAAAACATTAGTCTTATTACTTTCTTTAGTGTCATCAGCTTGCTACTCACAGAGTATAGTAGAAGATTATAGTGACCTATCTACTCAATTCATTCGCGATTACTCCAGCCATAATAATGTAAATGCGAGTAAATCAGCATTAAAACAATTAGACATGGATCCATCAGACTCTACAGCATTGTTACGACTATCAGTTTCAATAACTCCAAAGCTATGTGAAGAAATTAAAACATATTATTTACAATTAGGTTCTAAAGATGAAATCCAAGAGATAGCTCAAGCAATAATAAAAAGAACCTGCAAGTTTAATGATTAAAATATGGGTAGATATATTTCTACCCTTAGCCATAACGCCTGCAATAAGGTGCCCCGCACTGAACTAACAAAGCACTGTGAACTTCATACCAAAACCGCCGAGTGTAACGGGTCACCTTGATTGCTTTGTTATACCAACCTACGACTACCCATTATTGACTTCAGATAGCCATGAATTTATTTTTATAATCATATCTTTTGGTGTTCTACCAAAATTATCCAGTTGAATTTCTCGTTCTTCTAATATTTCTTTTCGAGTTTCTTCACTACCAAGATCGAATCTAATTAATTTTTTAAGGTAATATAAAGAATAGAATTGGTGCTCTTCAACAAGATCTTTTAAATTAGCTTCTTCAATAATTTTTTCATAGCTTAATCTGCCATTCACGAGAGTCAAAGCATGTGGCTTACATGCTTTTAGATAACAAACCATAGCGATCATATACTGATAGTTTGTCAAATATCGGGTATCACCTGACATATTGTTAATTATTGAAAAGTATGACAGGAGCCTTTCAATTTCCCTAAATGAAGGTTGATAGTACCGAACAATATCACTGAGTGCGTATTCCGGCGAAGTTGAACACCGATTCCGGCTGAATGTGAACACTTAACTTTTCAACGTATCACGACAGTTG
>NZ_CANMZV010000077.1 GCF_947502415.1 uncultured Photobacterium sp.
GTTACACTCGGCGGTTTTGGTTCGGAGTTTTGTGTGCTTTGCTGGTTCGGTGGGGCACACCTTATCGCAGGCGTTAGCACTTTAGGAGGATAAAAGTGACAGTTTATACAGAGAAAGACTTGGGGAAAGCTCTTAAAGATGAGCTGGATACTATTGAAATTGAAGGTGATTTAACTAAAAAAGTACTAAGGATTAAAGCGACAGGAAAAGTTGCATGGGCTATCGCAATAGGTGCGATTGGTATTGCTGTGACAATTTTAATTTCAAGTGGAGGGACTGGGGCTCCAGTAAGTGGCTTGGTTGGTTTTGGTGCTGTTTCTGTACTAGGTAGTGCTACCTCAGTGTCTGCTGTTTCTATTGCAGTTGCCGCTGGCGGAGTTAGCGCATTAAACTCTTTAAGGCGTTATCGAGTAGTGGAACAGAGTGGGAAAAAGGTCGTTTTAAAGAGAAGGTAAAAATGAGCGGTATAATACCAGGACCTCCATATTTCTTTATATGTAGAAAATGTGGTCATACATTCACAAGGCGTGTATGTATTGGAATGTTCTGTCCAAATTGTAAATCACTCAAAGTTGTTAAAAATCGAAAAATTATAAAATAAAAGGAATTATCATGCATATTGTGATTGGAATTGTTGTTGTTGCTTTATTGTTGATCTTTGTTGTTTTACCTCTTGTAAAATCGTTTTTTCAAGCTTTACTGGCCTTTTTAGGGAATGTTCTTGGTGTCGTCATCGGAATTGCAATATTAGTCGGAGCTATCGCTCTTTGTGTAATGTTCCCTGTTCTTCTTATTCCTGCAATTATATTCGTCCTTTATTCAGTGTCAAAAGGTAAAGGTGGTAATGCTAAAACACGTTCATAATAAAGCGTATTTCTCAAGAGTGCTAACAAGGCAATCAAGGTGATGCGTTACACTCGGCGGTTTTGGTCTGGAGTTCGGTGCGCTTTGCTGGTTCAGTGGGGCACACCTTATTGCAGGCGTTAGCTGCAAATAGGCAGAAGTAATGAATAATCAAATAGAAAAAGTTTTTAAAGAAATAGAAAAGCAGATAAGAAAAACTATAGCGAAAAATGTATATGTATATGACGAAGTTTATGTGGCTGGATTTTGGTTATTCTACTGTGATTGCCAAACGATCGGTCAACCATGTTTTGGTTACAACATAATTGGCAATGAAAATGATTTTAAGTGGAGTCCTTCGGAGTGGGTTGTTGATGTAGAGGGTAACATGGTTGATACATTATCCCCGTTATATAAAAAGCTTTCAGAGTTAATGCAGGGCAGTTCTGAGAACGATTGGGAACAGTTAATGTTGTATCAATACGATTTCTACACGACGCTATGTAAGGATTTAAATGCTGAAATTAGTTCTGATTTATCTCCATTTAAAACTTGGAATACAAGCAAAGACTTCATTGTTGGGGTATTTGAAGAACAGGAAAGCGATGAATTTTATACTCACCTTGTAAATGCCAGTGTGGGCGAGGATGTTGTGATCAAGTTGGGCGTTGTTTAGGCACTAGATATATGAATTCGGCGCAGCTAACAAAGGCATCAAGGTGACGCGTTACACTCGGCGGTTTTGGTATGGAGTTCGGTGTGCTTGGTTGGTTCGTCGTGGCGCACCTTATCCCAGGCGTTATATTGCCGTTTAAATTATGGAGTACAGAATGAAAACAATCGGAATGTTAGGTGGTATGAGTTGGGAAT
>NZ_CANMZV010000078.1 GCF_947502415.1 uncultured Photobacterium sp.
CGTTACACTCGGCGGTTTTGGTATGGAGTTCAGTGTGCTTTGTTAGTTCTGTGGGGCGCACCTTATGTTCGGCGTTAGGCGATGACTTATGGCAATCGATAAAGAACAAAAGTGTATGCAGTTATGCGTACAAGCAAAAATTGAGTCAGCTAAATCTCTGTTAGATGAATTACATGCTGATGGTGTGCCATTTGACTATCCCTCATTGGGTGATTTGTTTAGGAAGGATAGTGTTGAATGGAATGATAAATTAGGCGAAAGAACTGTTCAAATTTTTATTTTTTGCTTGATATTTACAGTGTTGGTTTTTTGCTCTCCCTTTGCATTACTTCTATATACTTATAAATGGATTAACACCTATTGTAGATTGAAATTAGAAATTCTTTCTTTAAGAAAAGAAGACCATATCATTTACTCGCCAGAAGTTAAAACAATAGAAAATTTATGGCGCTGTAATGGTTTGTTGGAAAGCAAATATTCTAACGATGAAAAGCTATCACTTTTAAATGAATGGATTAAGGTTCTTTATGGGTATGAGGTTGCTAACCAAATTGATATCGAGGGTAGATATAATAAAATCATATCATCTCATGTAAAGTTAAATACGCCATACTACCAAGGAGTAAAGGGTGCACCTCATTTTTATTTTGGTTCCCCCTTTGACTCTTTAATTTCTTCTCTTTCAAAAGAACTGTCATCATATGAGTAAAAACAGGCACGTGCTCATGGATGTATTAATTTCGTTCGCCTAACAAGGCAATCAAGGTGATGCGTTACACTCGGCGTTTTTGGTATGGAGTCCGATGCGCTTTGTTGGTTTAACGGGGCACACCTTATTGCAGGCGTTATGTTGTTCTGAAGTATAATTACAAAATATGAAAATTTTAAAAACTATACCAGCCAGTTTTGGCTGTATCGCAATTATCAACCCAGATAAGTATGAAGCTTATGACAATGGCATGATGTTTTCCCTGCAAAAGGTCTTAGACCAAGCGTCTAAAGGTAGAATAATGCTGTGGGGTTGTGATCATGGAAATTGGAATATTGAAATAAGTGATAAGGGGGAGATGGTGAGTTTCAATCTGTGGAGGGGAGCTTTATATCTGATGGGAAAGCTGCATTTGTCACGTATGATGAACTTGTCAGTGCGAGCATGTTCGAAGAGGAAATTCTCCCTCCTTCACAGTGTACAGATTGGGTTTTTGATCTTCCGAAAGGGGAGTACTCTTGCAAAGTTAGCATGATGTTTGACCCAAATGAAATGTCAGAAGACGAGATGATAGAAAGCAAAAGTATTCACTTCCATATTCAGTTTAAATTGCTTTCTAGCGAGGCAACTAAATTAAAATCTATACCTTGGTATAATTTTGAATCAAACATTTAGATCGCCACAACATAACAAAGGCATCAAGGTGACTTGTTACACTCGGCAGTTTTGGTTTGGAGTGCAGTGGGTTTGGTAAGTTCGTTGCGGCGCACCTTATGCCCGGCGTTATGCATTATTGTGGAAATAATTAAATATGTTTGGAAGAAGAAAAAAGTCGGATCCTGAATTGGAATTAATG
>NZ_CANMZV010000079.1 GCF_947502415.1 uncultured Photobacterium sp.
CACTGGCTTTCGGAGCTAACGCGTTAAGTAGACCGCCTGGGGAGTACGGTCGCAAGATTAAAACTCAAATGAATTGACGGGGGCCCGCACAAGCGGTGGAGCATGTGGTTTAATTCGATGCAACGCGAAGAACCTTACCTACTCTTGACATCCAGAGAATCCTTTAGAGATAGAGGAGTGCCTTCGGGAGCTCTGAGACAGGTGCTGCATGGCTGTCGTCAGCTCGTGTTGTGAAATGTTGGGTTAAGTCCCGCAACGAGCGCAACCCTTATCCTTGTTTGCCAGCACTTCGGGTGGGAACTCCAGGGAGACTGCCGGTGATAAACCGGAGGAAGGTGGGGACGACGTCAAGTCATCATGGCCCTTACGAGTAGGGCTACACACGTGCTACAATGGCGTATACAGAGGGCTGCCAACCTGCGAAGGTGAGCGAATCCCAGAAAGTACGTCGTAGTCCGGATTGGAGTCTGCAACTCGACTCCATGAAGTCGGAATCGCTAGTAATCGTGGATCAGAATGCCACGGTGAATACGTTCCCGGGCCTTGTACACACCGCCCGTCACACCATGGGAGTGGGCTGCACCAGAAGTAGATAGCTTAACCTTCGGGGGGGCGTTTACCACGGTGTGGTTCATGACTGGGGTGAAGTCGTAACAAGGTAGCCCTAGGGGAACCTGGGGCTGGATCACCTCCTTAACGATATGACTTACGCTTTGCGTAGTGTCCACACAGATTGCTTGGTTAAAAAGTAAAAGAACATGTTCAGGTACCCAAACCTGAAATACTTAGTCCCGTTCGTCTAGAGGCCTAGGACACCGCCCTTTCACGGCGGTAACAGGGGTTCGACTCCCCTACGGGACGCCACTTTCTAAACACATTCTCAGAATGTTGTTAGAAAGTGGTTCAATCTCATCGGAGATAATGAAACACATGCTCTTTAACAATCTGGAAAGCTGACTAGTAAATTGAATCGTTAGATTCAATTAAAATGTTCTTCGAAAGAAGAACGAGTTCTCAAGCAAACACATTCAAGTGTCTTGTGTAGAGTCCGGCGAAAAACCAATTCTCTCCTTATCAGAGAGATAAACCTTGGTTGTTTGAACATACAGACCTCTTGGGGTTGTATGGTTAAGTGACTAAGCGTACACGGTGGATGCCTTGGCAGTCAGAGGCGATGAAGGACGTGCTAACCTGCGATAAGCCGAGAGAAGATGGTAAGAATCACAATACTCTCGGATTTCCGAATGGGGAAACCCACTTGCATAAGCAAGTATCATAACGTGAATACATAGCGTTGTGAGGCGAACCGGGGGAACTGAAACATCTAAGTACCCCGAGGAACAGAAATCAACCGAGATTCCGGCAGTAGCGGCGAGCGAAACCGGATTAGCCCTTAAGCTAG
>NZ_CANMZV010000080.1 GCF_947502415.1 uncultured Photobacterium sp.
ACGTCGCCAATAAGATCACCCAGTAACTCAACAAATAAATAAATTATAGTTCAAATCACCAAGTTGGCATCACGATCCAAAATTGGGCTTCGGATTATCAAGTTTCAATTCTTAGCTATTTTCCCCGAAGCTTACGATTTATATCTGTTGGTAAAGAGCGATTCATTGTTCAATGGCTACTGATTTTGTTAGTTGATTCATGAGGTTATGTATAAATTTCTGTCTGGTTTTATTGGTAGGGTAAACTGGCTGGCGTTCGAGCAGATAAATCTGTAGCGGTAGCGTGCTTGGTAAGTGATTCAAATTCATTGAGTTTGCCATAACAAGGCAATCAAGGTGATGCGTTACACTCGGCAGTTTTGGTTCGGAGTTTTGTGTGCTTTGCTGGTTCGGTGGGGCACACCTTATTGCAGGCGTTATACGTTAAGGAAGATATTCTAATGAACAAAGACAAATTTAAAATTGGTCTCCCGAAGGTTAAGTTTGAAAAGGGAATACCAAGAGTATTCGTCAGTGAAAAACACGAAAAAAGACTCAGATGGGTTGTAAGAGGTTTTACAGCACTCGGAATTTTAATAAGTGTTATTTCTTTCCCATGGTATATCAGTCTTGCTATTGCGCTAACGTTCTGTACAGTAGATTTTCTCGTTGAGAATGTTCTCTTCTACTATACATCCGCTTACATTTTGCCCTTCCCAGATTTTGAGTATCAGTCGGAAAAATGGGTCGCCAACATGTTTATGTCTATGGGTGAGCCCGAAGATCCCGAATCACTTAAAATCGTTGGTTTAACTTTTGATGATTCAATCTATGCTCAAAAATTCTTTGAGTTACTAAGATCTTGGTCTAAAGGTAATGAAAACAGGAATGGTGACCTTAAGCTGACGTTTTTAATAGATGAAGATATGTACTTTGTATATCTTTATCCTGATCCTGAAAGCGAATTGATAGAGAATGTATTCAAAAAAACAAGAAAAGAAAATGAACTGAATAAGTATGGCAAAGAGCACTTGGGCTTGATCATGCAGATGGTTATATGCAAAGGATTTGAAACAAAAGGTCAATTTGCTTTGGGCATGTTTACCAATAACCATCCAGAGGATAAAAGTTATTTGCTAGCACCTTTTATTTGGGATGGTAACGAGCCTCAGCCTTTGACAGAAATCGAACCAATCGAAATGTTTGGATACAAATGTCGGATCCCTTCTGAATTAACTGGAAATGACTTTGAAAAATGGCATTGGGACTCCTTAGTTAGCAAGGATAGAGTGGCGCTTGGGTAAACGCTTAGTTTCAACTTTGAAGTGCGACAAAAGTAATTATTGTGCATAGCAGTATCCTGGAGTGTAAAAACCAAGTCTTT
>NZ_CANMZV010000081.1 GCF_947502415.1 uncultured Photobacterium sp.
CATAGTTGCTAGGATTAGACCCGAAACCAGGTGATCTAGCCATGGGCAGGTTGAAGGTGAGGTAACACTTACTGGAGGACCGAACCGACTAATGTTGAAAAATTAGCGGATGACTTGTGGCTAGGGGTGAAAGGCCAATCAAACCTGGAGATAGCTGGTTCTCCCCGAAAGCTATTTAGGTAGCGCCTCGGACGAATACTACTGGGGGTAGAGCACTGTTAAGGCTAGGGGGTCATCCCGACTTACCAACCCTTTGCAAACTCCGAATACCAGTAAGTACTATCCGGGAGACACACGGCGGGTGCTAACGTCCGTCGTGGAGAGGGAAACAACCCAGACCGCCAGCTAAGGTCCCAAAGTTATAGCTAAGTGGGAAACGATGTGGGAAGGCTCAGACAGCCAGGATGTTGGCTTAGAAGCAGCCATCATTTAAAGAAAGCGTAATAGCTCACTGGTCGAGTCGGCCTGCGCGGAAGATTTAACGGGGCTAAGCTATACACCGAAGCTGCGGCAATGTGACTTGTTCACATTGGGTAGGGGAGCGTTCTGTAAGCGGTTGAAGGTGCATCGTAAGGTGTGCTGGACGTATCAGAAGTGCGAATGCTGACATGAGTAACGATAAAGGGAGTGAAAAACTCCCTCGCCGGAAGATCAAGGGTTCCTGTCCAACGTTAATCGGGGCAGGGTAAGTCGACCCCTAAGGCGAGGCCGAAAGGCGTAGTCGATGGGAAACAGGTTAATATTCCTGTACTGCTTATAACTGCGATGGGGGGACGGAGAAGGCTAGGTGGGCCAGGCGACGGTTGTCCTGGTTCAAGGGTGTAGGCTGTAATCTTAGGCAAATCCGGGATTACTTAAGGCTGAGACCCGATGTCGAGCTGCTACGGCAGTGAAGTCATTGATGCCATGCTTCCGGGAAAAGCCTCTAAGCGATAGGTTATAAGGAATCGTACCCCAAACCGACACAGGTGATCAGGTAGAGAATACCAAGGCGCTTGAGAGAACTCGGGTGAAGGAACTAGGCAAAATGGTACCGTAACTTCGGGAGAAGGTACGCTGCCGGCGGTGAAGAGACTTGCTCTTGGAGCTGCTGGCAGTCGCAGATACCAGGTGGCTGCAACTGTTTATTAAAAACACAGCACTGTGCAAAATCGAAAGATGACGTATACGGTGTGACGCCTGCCCGGTGCCGGAAGGTTAATTGATGGGGTTAGACTTCGGTCGAAGCTCTTGATCGAAGCCCCGGTAAACGGCGGCCGTAACTATAACGGTCCTAAGGTAGCGAAATTCCTTGTC
>NZ_CANMZV010000082.1 GCF_947502415.1 uncultured Photobacterium sp.
GTCGCCATAAGATCACCCGATAACTCGACAAATAACTAAACTATAGTTCAAATCACCAAGTTGGCATCACGACCCATTTCTCTAAAAAGAGAGGATGATGGCTATTTGCGTTTAAGCGTTAATATGTTGAGCCTTCTTCCTGAGGAACGCATCATTATTGATTCGAACTCATGGGAGAATATTGGCACCCCTTATGATCTTCGTTGTACCCCACAGGGTAAAGAACTTGAAGTTAAGTATCATAATGGTGATTATCTTTACTTAAGGTTTCTTGAATTAGCATCTGCTGATCAAGCAACTCGTCGTTATAGTTCAGATGTGTTTAATTCTCATCTTGATATTAATTATCCAATTACAGTTGTTGAGATAAACATGTCAATCGGTGGGACAAGTATAAATCTGACACTTTCAGAAACTACATTTGGTGGTAACACAATTAAAGGTGGCTTAATGTCCCATTGTGGTTTTGGCATCGTGTTGAGTAATACAGGTTTAGATTGGCTTCAAAATCCAAAATGGAAACTTCAGTCTAAAGTTGAACATGTTGAAGGTACAAATATCGTAAAGGTTAAATTTGGTCGATAGACGCAAAGTGCATAACAAAACAATCAAGGTGATGCGTTACACTCGGCAGTTTTGGTTTGAAGTTCGGCGTGCTTGACTAGTTCAGTGTTGGCACACCTTATTGTAGGCGTTAACTGCCCGAGTGAGAGTGACTGCTAATCAAGATTAATCGTAACGAACGTAAGCACATTCAAAGAAGTTGCCATTATGATAAGGAAATAATGAACTGGAACTATGTAACCTGTTCATGTCGATGGAATTTATTGTATGGATATTAATTGGTTAAAAGACCGTATATTGCTTCTTTTAACAGGTGTTATTTGCTCTCTTCTTGTATTGGTGTCATGGAGATATTTTGGAGATTACATACATGTAATGCTTTTAGCTCTTGCCGCCTATGTATCAATAAGAGATCTTATAAAAAAGCAAAGAGTCATTATTTCCTTAACTGTTTTGTGTTTGATTGTTACTTCACTGATTTCTCCATACATATCAATGTGGTTTGGCAGTTAACAAAGCAATCAAGGTGATGCGTTACACTCGGCGGTTTTGGTTCGAAGTTCGGTGAGCTTTGTTGGCTCAGTGGGGCACACCTTATTGCAGGCGTTATGGCTTAAAAGCACAGGTAACGTGGCTTTCGCTTAAAGGTCTGTGGGTCAAGCTTAGCGGCTACCAAGCC
>NZ_CANMZV010000083.1 GCF_947502415.1 uncultured Photobacterium sp.
GAGAAACCAGATATCAACGAGCAGCTGGAACAAGCTGCTTAAACATAATTAGGCGACAACTACCTTGAAAAACGCCGGGGCTTCTTCGTCCTAACGTCCTGATAAACTTATCATGTGAAGCCCAATCACTTGGTTCAATATCATCTGTAAAATTTGTTTCATCTAAAATAGTTTTCTTTGACTGATCTAAGAAAGACCTAACCTGGATAGTTTTGCCTTCATTGGGAAATAAGGCGATATACTGATCACATAAAGATAGTAATAGCTCAATATCGTCCCAAGGCTCATTTGTTACAGTATCCATTTTGGTCTGATTTTTATCATACTGAACAGTATCAAGAACAGCCTCGAACTGTTCAGGATTTTGCTCTTTACATTTGTCCCACAATCGCCCCATGCTTGGTGCAATACCTGTAAAAGTTAACGAAGTTCCCGAACCAGCAAGAACAATTAAATTATCAAAATCTAACAGGCTATTGATACTTGTTAGTAGCGATTGATAGTTTTCATTCTCATTTTTGCCTGAAGAATCAATATCGATCTCAACAGGAATTTTAACGTCTCCTGTTCTTTCCACGAATGTTGACAACAGTTTTACTTTATTCATTTTTTGTAGCCTAATTCTGAAGTTATCACTGATTCTACCGTGATTATCAGCCTCTACTCACTGGTTACTCAATGTGGGTAAGCACAAGTCTAAATATGTGATCTGTATTTCGTTTAATGCGAATTATTGGAGGTATAGAAAAACAAGATAGCAGCCAAAGGTGTTTTCCTTATCTCAAACTCGGTTTAGGACATAAACAAGCCAGAACTTCGGGCAAGTTATTTCGTCAAGAGTGCCCCCAGCCGACTACGAACCCTATAAACCCTACGAACTGAAATGACTCAATGAGTTTCTAGGGTTTGTAGGGTTCCTTGAGAGATAACATGTAAAGAAAGCGATATGTAGGTGGTCGACAATACCCTGGTAGTGATGAGGTGAGTGCCATATCGAGGCTATTTTCAGTAATAACCGCCGAGTGTAACGCATCACCTTGATTGTTTTGTATGGCGATACTCACAATCCGCTTCACAGCTACGACAACCTACTGTAATTTGGTTATTTTACCTAGCGAAACGAACACACTACCGCCCAATTATCAGGTAAACTAGCTAGTTTGTAATACCAAATAAAACAGCTATGAGATACCAAAGCAAACCTCAATATTCTGAATTTTTAATGCCTCCAGAG
>NZ_CANMZV010000084.1 GCF_947502415.1 uncultured Photobacterium sp.
AAAAACGAGCAGGTAGAAATAATGTTTACCTGTCACAAGTCCTTACGGGGCAAGGGGCTTCGTAATCTTGCCCTGTAGAGATATACGAAAGCAGGTCGCATATTTCGTTCATATATCTACCGATATCCAGGAAATTTACGAGCTTGGTTCGTTGAATAAAATGTTATACCAACCAATTATCCGAACAATATTAGCCTTATAAGGAATATATATGAAGATAGTTCTTCCAGAAGTTGAGATAGGGTCAGGTTGTGGATTCGCTCAAGATATAGATATATTTAAGCGCGCCAATTTTGGTGAAAGACTAGCGAATTTAATTGCAAATTCAGATGATAACCCCGTAATTGCATTGAATTCAGGATGGGGCGAAGGAAAAAGTACCTTTATAAAAATGTGGAGAGGATACCTTTCACATCATCGTGAAGAAAAAATCATATCTATATATTTTGACGCTTTTGAAAATGATTATCAGAAAGATCCATTCTTAACATTAGCTTCTGAAATATATCAGCTGATTTCTATTGAAGATAAAGAAAAACAAACTGAATTTCGTGATAAAGCGACTAAAGCGGTAAAATCTTTAGCTAGAGGTGCGCTTAAGTTGACGGTGAGAACAGCTACTGCTGGGGTTGTTGATGGAAGTGTAGTCGATTCTGCTGAAAAAGAGATTTCAAATTTAATTGCTGATCAAGTTGATGATATAGTTAAAGATAAGTTTCAACATGCAGAGAAAGATAAGCTTGCCCTTAAAGCTTTCAAAGACCACTTATCTGAATTTGCAAATGAAGTGAGTGGGGGGAAACCGATAGTATTTATTATTGATGAATTGGATCGTTGTCGCCCTGATTTTGCCCTTAGACTGTTAGAACAAGTTAAACACTTGTTTTCAGTTAAAGGAATTACATTCTTACTTGTAACAAATAGAACTCAAATTGAAGAGTCGATAAAAACTAAATATGGTCGAGATATTGACCCTACAAATTATCTTCATAAATTCATTAACATCTGGTTGTCAATGCCTAGAGCATCTGATGAATATAATGATCATGGTTATAAATTCTTCCTGTATGCCCTAAATTCAATGAAAGGATCTGACGAGCAAATTGTCAATCAGGAAACAGTTAATGTTCTCAGTGTGCGTATTCCGGCCCATGCTGAACACTCATTCCGGTTCAATGTGAACACCTATTCTGGTTTAACGTGAACACCCAT
>NZ_CANMZV010000085.1 GCF_947502415.1 uncultured Photobacterium sp.
AGATAACAAAATAGAAGGTTGAGGCAGGAGAGTAATATTTCAATAATGGTTGTCGCACTTAGTATATGAATTCGGCGCTTATAACAAAGCAATCAAGGTGACCCGTTACACTTGGCGGTTTTGGTATGAAATTCAGTGTGCTTTGTTAGTTTCGTGTGGGGCACCTTATTGCAGGCGTTATGTTTTTCCTCATAAAGTAGGCACGTTTATGTGCCTTTATAGATTAAATGGAGTTTAAAGATAAAAGATGAAGATTAAATTAATATCATTGGCGCTGATGAGTGGTGTAATTAGTGGTTGCGGTGGTGGTAGTTCTGCTGATGAAAATGCCGCGGCTTGTTTCAATGAGACCTTATTCAAGGTGGGTTCGAGGTATTCCATTGTCACAAAAGAAGGTAACAACGATGCTGAGAGAAGTAGTTTTAGCGTGATGGAGACGACTCAGTTTAGAGGTCAACAGGCTATCAAAGTCAATGATGAAATATCGGGCTTCAACACATATTATTCACTTGATAGTAGTGATAAGTCTTACTCAATATTAGGTGTGATGGATGGCGATACTGAGTGGTACTACACACCAGGTCAGCAGAATAAATTTGACCTTAATGCAGGGGAGTCTTTTGAGCAGACGTATACGAAGATTACGGTTTTACCCGAACAAACTGCTGATGTGGTTTTTGATTCAGTCAATAAGTTCATTGGTATAGAAACAATAACGGTTCCAGCTGGTACTTATAAGACTTGTAGATTTGAAGCAAAGAATACCGTTACGTTACCATCTGGATTGAAGCAACAAGTGAATTTAACAGCATGGTATGCTGTTAGGTATGGTATCCAAGTTAAATATGAAGTAGATGGCGTCGCAGATGAGCTCATAGAAGCAACCATTGATGGTATGAAAATCTAAGTACATGAATTCGGCAAACATAACAAAAACATCAAGGTGACGCGTTACACTCGGCGGTTTTGGTATGAAGTTCTGTGCGCTTGGTAGGTTGATCATGGCGCACCTTATGTTCGGCGTTATGGCACAAAAAGCACAGGCAACGTGGTTTTTGCTTCAAGGTCTGTGGGTCAAGCTTAGCGGCTACCAAGCCGAACTTTTCAGGCGATATAACTGAACGCTTGTCGGTATAACGAACTGTAAATTTGGCTGGCTTTGTCCGCAG
>NZ_CANMZV010000086.1 GCF_947502415.1 uncultured Photobacterium sp.
GCCTCGAGGCGGAATCGAACCACCGACACGAGGATTTTCAATCCTCTGCTCTACCGACTGAGCTATCGAGGCAACGGGGCGCATTAAAAAGGTTTTCCGGCTTTGCGTCAACGGTTTTTTGATAAAAAAAGTGCAACCTTTGTTTTTTTATGCTGATTGTGTGTATTTTGAGCGCGTTTTGATGGTTGAAACTATGAGTTGAGATTAGTTATCAGCTAACGCTTGTTGCTCTTGATTCAAGGCACGTAAGAGCGCCGGGCGGCGACTGAGGCGCTGACGGTACTGCTCGAGCCTGAGCGGGAGCTTCTGTTCAAACTTCACAGCCCAGTTTAGGGTATGGGTTAGCAGGATATCGGCTACCGTTGGGAAGTTACCGATGAGGAAGTCACTGTCAGGTAGCCAGGCCTCGGCGGTTTGTACGCTTTTTTTGAACTCCCAATTAGCGACGGAGATCATTTCGGGCAGGCGGATCTGCTCGGGCAGGGCAAACTTGTGCTTTCCCATCGACCATAACGGTTGTTCAAGCTCTGTAATAATAAAGCTGAGCCATTCGAGGTGTTTGGCTGATTCTGCTGTTGCAGGCTCTGGTAGCCAGTGTTGGCCATATTTTTCTGCCAGATAGAGACAAATGGCTGCAGATTCGGTAACTACAATTCCTTCGTCAAATAACGTTGGCACTTTGCCTTGCGGGCAGAGGGCAAGGTAGTCGGTTGATTTGTGCTCGCCTTTGGCAAAGTTGACTAAGCGGTATTGCCATTCAATGCCGAGCTCTTCCAGCAGCCAGGATACGCGCAATGAACGTGTTCGGGGGTAACCGTATAGCGTGATCATACCTTCTTCCTTGGTGTGCTAAAGCATGGTTATAAACTTAGTTCAAAACGAAGGGGGGCCGCAAAAGAACTGTCACAATTAAGACTTATGTATCAGGAGGTGAGGGTAGGTATTAGAAATTTTGTAAGAGGGAGGAATGAAGCTGCCCTGAAAAGCGGTTATGACAGGCATAAAAAAAGCCTCGTCTTTCGACAAGGCTTTCTTAATTGGCTCCCCCTGCGGGACTCGAACCTGCGACATACGGATTAACAGTCCGCCGTTCTACCAACTGAACTAAGGGGGA
>NZ_CANMZV010000087.1 GCF_947502415.1 uncultured Photobacterium sp.
GCCGAATTCATATACTAAGTGCGACAACCATTATTGAAATATTACTCTCCTGCCTCAACCTTCTATTTTGTTATCTTGGAGGTCGCGTATGAGACAATACAAACAGCTTACCGATGAACAGCGCTATACCATTGCCCAGCTACGGCTTCGAAGAAAACCTGTCTCATTTATCGCAGACGTCATCGGGGTTCACCGAAGCACCGTATACCGCGAAGTCAAGCGCAATAAATGCAATGACAACCATTACCGGGTCCATAAAGCAGGCTTCCGAACCCGAGGGAGACGCTCAAAGTCTCGTAAAAACAGTCAGTTCTCTCGGTTCCAGATGCAAATCATCGAAGCATTTATCAAAGCCGACTGGAGCCCAGAGCAAATCTCTGGTTACCTGCGTACCAGGGGCATGCTCAACATCAGCCACGAGACCATTTACCGCTACATCTGGCTCGATAAAAAACAAGGCGGGACACTATACAAACACCTACGGTGTGCCCCCAAGCAACGGCGTAAACGCTACCGAAGCTACGACAACCGTGGCCGCCTCGCTGACAAACGGCATATCTCTGAACGCCCGAAGGAGGTTGAAAGCCGCGACGAACTTGGACACTGGGAAATCGACACTGTTATCGGGAAAGATAAAAAACACTGCATACTGACGCTGGTTGAGCGAAAAACAGGTTACACACTCATTGGCAAACTAACGGCCCGAACAAAAAACCAAGTAACCTCAAAGACCATTGAATTTATTAAGAAACACCGAAGTAAATTCAAGACTATCACTGCAGATAATGGGACTGAATTTCATGGCTACAAAGAGGTTGAGAAAGCGACCAGTGTGCTGTTTTACTTTGCTACCCCACACCACTCATGGGAGCGTGGAACCAATGAAAATACCAATGGCCTTATTCGACAGTACCTGCCAAAAGGTAGCTCTATGGCACATGTCACACAAAAACACTGCTATGCGATTGCTCACAAACTCAACACTCGACCAAGGAAAAGACTTGGTTTTTACACTCCAGGATACTGCTATGCACAATAATTACTTTTGTCGCACTTCAAAGTTGAAACTAAG
>NZ_CANMZV010000088.1 GCF_947502415.1 uncultured Photobacterium sp.
GGTGATGCTTCACCACGACCAGCAGAGCCTGCTGGTAACGGTAGTACTGAACCTAAACAAGCGGGTGACACTTCCCCCCGTCAGGCCGAACAGGGCCGCAATGATGTAGTTGCACCACAGGCACCTGTAAATCAGACCACTGACAGTTCTCCACGTTCATCGGAACCTACCAGTAATGGTGGCACTGAGCCTAAACAAGTGGGTGACAATGTCCCTCGTCAAGCTGAGCAGAGCCGTAATGATGTATCAGCGCCTCAATCACCTGTGGCTCAGGGCGGTGATGCTTCACCACGACCAGCAGAGCCTGCTGGTAACGGTAGTGCTGAGACTAAACAATCGGGTGATGCTTTTCTACGAAAGGCAGAGTTGAGCCGTGAGGAAGCATCAACGTCACAATCAGCAGTGAGTCAGTCCAGTAACAGCGCACCTAAACCAGCTGATGATGCCTTCCAGCTTATGGCTAAATTAAGCCGAAATGAAGAATCAATTTCTCAATCTGCTACGAATCAGGTTAGTGAGAGCTCATTACGTTCCAGTGAAGCTAAGCCGGTACACCTAGCAAGCATGGCTAGTGAATCTGGTGAACAGTCGAGTCCACAGCAGCAAGCCGGTACGCCTGAATCAGAACAAGTACAGTTGGCCAGTGCCGATGTCGCTCCTGTAGCAACCTCAGGTAGCCAGCAAATGGCTGGTGGCCAGCAAGCCAGTGAGTCACAGCCAATGCATTTAGCCGATGCAGGAAGTCAGGCAGCAGAACCGACAAGCCCGCAGCAGGAAGCTGGTTTTGTTGATGCTGACCAAACTCAGCTTGCCAGTGCCGATGTTGCACCAGTTGCAACCTCAACCGAACAACCGGTAGCCGATGGTCAACATGCCAGTGAATCACAGCCAATGCATTTAGCCGATTCAGGAAGTCAGGCAGCAGAACCGACAAGCCCGCAGCAGGAAGCTGGTTTTGTTGATGCTGACCAAACTCAGCTTGCC
>NZ_CANMZV010000089.1 GCF_947502415.1 uncultured Photobacterium sp.
GCTTGGTAGCCGCTAAGCTTGACCCACAGACCTTTAAGCGAAAGCCACGTTACCTGTGCTTTTAAGCCATAACGCCTACAATAAGGTGTGCCAACACTGAACTAACCAAGCACACCGAACTTCAAACCAAAACTGCCGAGTGTAATGCATCACCTTGATTGTTTTGTTATGTTTTTATTTTGAGTGCATCAAGTTTATTTTGTAACTCTACTGTCATTGTTGCACAAGATCCTGCGTATATCATTTGTAAGAGGAAATCTAAATCATTTATATATTTGAAATAATGAGAGTGTTCTAACTCATACAATTTTTTTAGATTGTCACTGAGTTTCTCATCATCTAGAGTTAATTTCCATGTGTGTGCTGTGGCATTTCTAATATGACGAATATAATCACACCGTGACTTTTGGTGATCACTGATTAATTTATACTTATATGCGGCAGAAATTTTATTATTGAGTGTGTTAATTTTTAGCTTTATATTAGGGTTAGCTTTTTTATATACCAACAGTAGAGCCTTTAAAGAATCATCTAACATCGCCCCCCATAAAATAGCCACACTCCGAAATGATTTCTTTGAATTTTCAGAATTCACTTCTTTAATAAATGAACTTAGTTCCGTAACAGGTTGATGAAGTTCAAAATCACCATATGACTCAGAATATTCATTGGGGATATAAGGCAGAATTTCACCAAAATCTCCATTGACACACCTTCGCCATATACCTCTTCCATGCTCTTCGCAATCATAGGCATACGCTATAAATTCGTGTTCTCCTTGCATATGGTTGAATCTAACCAAGCAGCTAACACGTGTTCCATCTTCACTGGCCCACCTAGGACACCGAACTGATTCTGCTTTAATTTTCAACATTGTGATGAATTACCTTAAAAAAACATAACGCCTGCGATAAGGTGTGCCCCACTAAACCAGCAAAGCGCACCGAACTTCGTACCAAAACCGCCGAGTGT
>NZ_CANMZV010000090.1 GCF_947502415.1 uncultured Photobacterium sp.
GGTCGAAGCTCTTGATCGAAGCCCCGGTAAACGGCGGCCGTAACTATAACGGTCCTAAGGTAGCGAAATTCCTTGTCGGGTAAGTTCCGACCTGCACGAATGGCGTAATGATGGCCACGCTGTCTCCACCCGAGACTCAGTGAAATTGAAATCGCAGTGAAGATGCTGTGTACCCGCGGCTAGACGGAAAGACCCCGTGAACCTTTACTACAGCTTGGCACTGAACATTGACCCTACATGTGTAGGATAGGTGGGAGGCTTTGAAGCGCAGTCGCTAGATTGCGTGGAGCCGTCCTTGAAATACCACCCTTGTAGTGTTGATGTTCTAACGTCGCCCCCTTATCGGGGGTGCGGACAGTGCCTGGTGGGTAGTTTGACTGGGGCGGTCTCCTCCCAAAGAGTAACGGAGGAGCACGAAGGTGGGCTAATCACGGTCGGACATCGTGAGGTTAGTGCAATGGCATAAGCCCGCTTGACTGCGAGAATGACAATTCGAGCAGGTGCGAAAGCAGGTCATAGTGATCCGGTGGTTCTGAATGGAAGGGCCATCGCTCAACGGATAAAAGGTACTCCGGGGATAACAGGCTGATACCGCCCAAGAGTTCATATCGACGGCGGTGTTTGGCACCTCGATGTCGGCTCATCACATCCTGGGGCTGAAGTCGGTCCCAAGGGTATGGCTGTTCGCCATTTAAAGTGGTACGCGAGCTGGGTTTAGAACGTCGTGAGACAGTTCGGTCCCTATCTGCCGTGGGCGTTGGATGATTGAAGGGGGCTGCTCCTAGTACGAGAGGACCGGAGTGGACGAACCTCTGGTGTTCGGGTTGTTACGCCAGTAGCATTGCCCGGTAGCTAAGTTCGGAATCGATAACCGCTGAAAGCATCTAAGCGGGAAGCGAGCCCTGAGATGAGTCATCCCTGATACTTTAAGTATCCT
>NZ_CANMZV010000091.1 GCF_947502415.1 uncultured Photobacterium sp.
CAGGCGTTAGGTTTATATGGGAGGTTTATGGAACATTTTGTGGAAATATTTAAATCATTAGTATGGCCTGTAACTATATTAATTATTGCGTATAAATTTCAGAATGAAACCAAAGGATTGATTGGAAGGATATCAAGCCTAAAAGTAGGTGATGCTGAGGCTGAATTTGCTAATGAATTGAATCAAGTTGAAGATGAATATAAAGAAATCATATCAACTCAACCAGAAATCAAAGAAGTGGGCAAATCTGACTTTGAACTGAATGAGAAAACTAAATTAGAACGTATTAGTGAGGTTTCCCCACGAGCTGCTATTACTGAAGCATGGGCTTTAGTTGAAGAGGCGGCAATGAGTTCTGGGTTGGTTCAAGGTTCAACGATAAGAAAAGTGTCACCAAAGCAAATTATGGACTGTTTGAAAGATTCAGGTCACTTTTCAGATGAAAGCATAAATGTAATTAATTCGCTTAGGCAGTTGCGTAATAAAGCAGCACATAATTATGATATTCAGGTTAATCAGGATGAAGCTAATAGGTTTACTGATCTAGCTGTAAGAAGTTCATTAGTTATTAAGGATGCAGGAATGAAAGAGTACAGGGAAAAATTGGGTATTGCTGATAATCACATTTTGGTTAAAACTTCATCTGAATGGAAAGTGAAAAAAGGTCAGGATACTGATACTTATGAATTTGAAGAGCATGATGAAAATGGAAATATTGTAGCAACTTATACTTTATACGATAGTACATCTACTTATCCTCCATTTAGCCGCACAATTACGTTCGATAAACATTGATTGCAACGCATGATAAACCTAACAAAAACATCAAGGTGACGCGTTACACTCGGCGGTTTTGGTATGGAGTTCAGTGTGCTTTGTTAGTTCTGTGGGGCGCACCTTATGTTCGGCGTTA
>NZ_CANMZV010000092.1 GCF_947502415.1 uncultured Photobacterium sp.
GTAAATTCAACATAAAACCGTGAAGACTACGGTGCCGAGAATGTTCTATTTGGGAGATATTTTTCAACTGGTCGTTGATTGTTTCTATGATGAATCTTTTAGCTAGCATAGCTCTGTCCCATGCGGCCAGAAGCTTAGGCTTCATATTCTTTCTCTGTGTCGTGATAAGTGTAATACCTTCATCTTTCAGATCTTCTTTTAATGCTTTGCTTATGTAGCCCTTATCTGCGTATAGCTTGTCCAGCAAGCCCTTGGAAAGCTCACGAACAGGCTTCCTATCATCAACATTAGCCGCGGTGAGTTTTGCAGCAACGATATCGCCTACATGATTGACGATAATGTGTAATTTTAACCCATAAAACCATCCCATCGTTCCTTTCCCCCGAGCAGCAGTACCTTTAAACACTTTGTGCCTTGGTATGCGCATGTTATGACATACTTTAAGACTTGTTGAGTCAATAAACTCAATGCCCGTGGGCTGTCCTTTTAAGTGAGTAAAGTAAGAGCTTAAAGGGATTAAAACCGACGGCATAACTTCTAGAAAGCGCGTATAGCTAAGCAGAGCTGGGAATTCACTTTTGTAATAGCGGCGGATAATACCTAGATAAAAGTTTTTGAAATCACGTTGATGGGACATGTGGAAAGCGATAATAATGGTCATGATTTCACTGGGGGACATGCGGCTTTGTCGGTTCCGCTTCCTTTCACCATTTTCTAGCTGTAATTTTTGCCATTGAGGTATAAAAACCTTGCAAAAGTCATCGACATGGCAAAATAAGTCCACTAACTTGTCCATAGCTGGTTCCTTTGTGATTAGTCCTTCTTGGTCGAAAGATCTGATCACGGAACCAGCTTTTAGTTCCCAAGATTCTTATCCCGAGCTCAGGTTAA
>NZ_CANMZV010000093.1 GCF_947502415.1 uncultured Photobacterium sp.
CACCTTTTGTTTAAGAAAGAAAAGATAACCAAAGAACTTTTAGATAACGAGATCAATCCTGATTGGTTAGACGAACACGCTTGTTTACTAAATATGAGAGATATTGCGGCAACACGCACCGTACCAATACTTGATACAGAAAAACAAGAAGGCGATAACATCATTTATGTTATCAAAGCTGGGGATACACTTTCAAAAATAGCGAATAGACATGGAATAACCCTTGGTAAGTTAATTGAACTAAATCCGAAATATAAAGAAAATCCAAACACGATTAATGTCGGTGAAAAAATAACTATTGAGACAAAGCAGGAAGCAACTCCCCAGCTAGAATTTCATGTCTGTCAAATTGACCCAGAAACCAACCAACGTGAAACATGGTCACAAATCGCGGCCAAATACAGTCTTGCACCCAAGGAATTGTTAGAGCTAAACAAACATTACAATAGCGACCCAACAGCGTTAGCTATTGGTGATAAACTCAATGTTAAAACCAAAAGCCAAGACATTACGACACCTGAAAAGCGCAACACGCTACCCGCAGAAGATGTCACCACAGATAAGACCGTTTATGCATTTTCAAACGCTCAATGTACTGCAAGTGACAAAACACATTTCAATGTATTACCAATCATTGACCTTGGACAAGCAGATAAGAACACACCAGTAATCAAAACCAACAAAGTGGTTTTAAAATCAAAACTGCTATCCAATTCAGATGCACTAGAATTGCTTGCAAAAGATAAAGGTATATTAATTAAAAAAGGCAGCAAA
>NZ_CANMZV010000094.1 GCF_947502415.1 uncultured Photobacterium sp.
GGTCATGACGCCAACTTGTTGAACTAACATCTGTAGAACTCACGCTCAATGAATGTGCCAATTACCTTGTCATGCATTTCTTCAGATTTAGAGAAACCAATGGTTTTGCGATTTAGTCGCTTTAATCGCGTTCTCAATGTCAGATTCTGCCGTTCTATTCGTTGGGTAAATAATTTCCCTGTAATGTGCTTTTCTGCTGGGAGATTTGATGAGTAAACTCTGAAATCATCAGTACAGAAGAAATTGATTGTAAATGGCTCTAGAAGCATCAATAAAGCCTGAAGTGTTTCCTCACTGCGACGTCCAAAAGTGTGGGCAATGATCCGCTTAAACCTTGGCTCCCAAGCATACCAAAGCCAACGTTGGTTCTTTTTGTTCTGAACAAATGACCATTGCTCGTCAACTTCACAGATAAGCTCGATTTCGGCATTATCGAATGGAACTGAGGTTACTTGTCTCGGTTGGAGTTTTTTAATGTTCTCAGCACGGTATTAAACCCAACTTTAAGCACCCTGGCAGTATCACGTAGCCCAGCGTTGTTCATGGCCATATCAACAATTTGTTCTTTTACACCAGGATGATAGGCATTGTAGGTGTAATCAAGTTGGAATGACTTTCGGCAATCAAGACAACGATAGCGTTGAGCTTTATTCGCTCCAGTCCCATGTTTACGAACTGATTTGGTCTGAGAACAGTAACGGCAAGGGACTTCTAGTGTCGCCATAAGATCACCCGATAACTCGACAAATAACTAAACTATAG
>NZ_CANMZV010000095.1 GCF_947502415.1 uncultured Photobacterium sp.
GGCTTGGTAGCCGCTAAGCTTGACCCACAGACCTTTAAGCGAAAGCCACGTTACCTGTGCTTTTAAGCCATAACGCCGAACATAAGGTGCGCCCCACCAAACTGACAAAGTGCACCGAACTTCATACCAAAACCGCCGAGTGTAACGCGTCACCTTGATGTTTTTGTTAGGCTTGCCGGATTCAATACATTTTCCTCGGTACTAACCATGATGAACCCAACTATTTATTGATGAAGTTCAATTCCTTTCGGGAACATTGCCCATGCCGGAGCCCTGGAAACAAAGACTGCAAATTCTGGACAAAACATATTCGGATCGTCTAAAGTGGCGGCAGCCACACAAATAACATCATGCTCATCGAAATAGTAAACATGATCTATCTTGGGATAGATAAACAGGCTGCTCCCACAAGTACCGCAGAAAGCACGAGTGATAGTCGCTCCACTGTCTGCTACCACATCGTAGCTTTGGGGATTACCTCGACATAGACTGAATGTACTGCGCGGACCTCTAACAACGAAGATCTTGTCAGTTCCCGTGAAGTATTGGCAATCCCTACAGTAGCATAAGTATTTGTGTGTCGGTTCAGCTAAGAGCTCGTAAACTATTTCTCCGCACCGACAACGTCCTGATATTAGGGTTTTCAACTTTCATTGACCTCCGATTTACTCGTATATCAATGTTTAAATATAGAGCCTAACGCCTGCAATAAGGTG
>NZ_CANMZV010000096.1 GCF_947502415.1 uncultured Photobacterium sp.
TTGATGGTGAAGTTATTGCGATCGATGGTAAGACTCTTCGTGGCTCCTACAACCGAGATGATCGCAGATCAACAATTCATATGGTGAGTGCTTTTGCCACCGCGAATGGTGTCGTTATGGGGCAGGTAAAGACCGCTGAAAAATCGAATGAGATCACTGCAATACCTGAGCTTTTAGAATTGCTAGATCTCAAAGGCTGCCTTGTTGTCACCATTGATGCGATGGGATGTCAGAAAGAAATTGCTCAGGCTATCGTCAATAAAGACGCAGATTACTTGCTAGCTCTAAAAGCAAATCAAAAGAACTTACACCTTGCAGTTTGTGACACGCTCAAAGAGGCCACCTCTCTTCCAGACCAAGAGAATGCTGTCATTGAGAAAGGGCATGGGCGATTTGAAATCCGAGAATATCACGTCATGAATGCTGAAACTGTCTCTTGCCAGTTTCCAGACTGGCCAGAGCTGAAAACTATAGGTGTAGCAATTAGTTATCGAGCGACTAAAGGTGGCAAAGAATCTATTCAGTTTCGCTACTATATTAGTTCCGCAGACTTAAGCTCAGAAAAGTTCGCAAATGCTGTTCGTAGTCATTGGGGGATCGAGAACAAACTACACTGGGTGTTGGATACCGCAATGAATGAAGATGGCTGTCAAATTTATCGTGGCAACGCAGCCGAAAACTTAGCATGTACACGCCA
>NZ_CANMZV010000097.1 GCF_947502415.1 uncultured Photobacterium sp.
AGTTTGTAATACCAAATAAAACAGCTATGAGATACCAAAGCAAACCTCAATATTCTGAATTTTTAATGCCTCCAGAGGAGACGTTTAAAGCCAAACCTGCGGAGCAACCACAAACAACGCCCCAGAAAGAAGACAAAAAAGAAGCTGAATTTCAATACAATATTGAGTTGGTTTGCTCATCTACTGAAGTAAGACATTACAAAATAAAGTCTTTTCTACTGGCCTCTACAGGCCAAGAAACGACAGCAAACACCTCTTGGGCAGAATCACCAAACCAAGATTCAACAGGCATAATACTCACCACTTCTGTTTATGTTAATGAGCCAAAAGCACTGCACTACCAATTTGCAGGGACAAAAAGCACCGCTTTTAGTTACGAAAACGTAAAGCCCGTAAAAAAAGGCGATTTATCACACACGGAATCCTTTATCCCTGTAAAACCGTCAGTTCAAATTGGAGAACGCTTAGGTTGGCCTACTGAGGGATATTTTTACCATTTCATCGATGATGAATTCGTCCATGAATACAAAATTCAAGGCGATGATAGATGGGCATTCTCAGCTACAGAATCCACAAAGGAATCACTGAGTGATTCTTTATTATCCAGTCAATTGACAACAATTTTGCTCCCTTGGAAAATCAATGGAAAAACCATTGGCCGCCA
>NZ_CANMZV010000098.1 GCF_947502415.1 uncultured Photobacterium sp.
CTTATAACGCCGGGCATAAGGTGCGCCAACGCTGAATTTACCAAACCAAATACACTCCGAACCAAAACTGCCGAGTGTAACGCGTCACCTTGATGCCTTTGTTAGCCCTAGAACTCAACGTCAGAGGCTAAGATCGATGTGATCGGAACACCAAAGCTTGAGATATTAGGAAGGGTTGCGTTGTGATGCGTCCGGATTTGTTCTCCTGTCGCATGTTCCTTGTCATGAGTGGTATGAGCATCAGCTATTAACTGAACAGAATAACCAAGTCCTGCTGCTCGTCTGATTGTCGTATCAACACAAAATTCTGAGGCATAACCACAAACTAATAAATTCGTAACGCCACTGTCTGACAAAACATCTTGAAGGTTTGTTCGTAAGAAAGAATCTGGGGTTGTTTTACGAATGAACGTATCGGTCTTTAGCACATTCAGGTCTGACTGTAACTGCCACCCTTCACTGCCAAATTCTATTTCAGTACCAGGTTGTTCATGCTGAACGAAAACAACAGGCACATTTGAATTTCTTGCTTTGTCTGTCAGCTGATTAATATTGTGAACAACTTCATCAGCAGCAAAAGGCTGAGAGTCTCCTTCAAATAAGACTCGTTGAACATCAATAACTACT
>NZ_CANMZV010000099.1 GCF_947502415.1 uncultured Photobacterium sp.
TGGAAACGAATGTCAGGTGCAGCTCATTGGATTTGGGGCGTAATTTTAGGCGATTTTAATGATGATGCTTCTGTTGAGCAAATCATTGCCAGTACCGCATTAACTATGATCCCGGTGGTAGACCAGGCGGCAGATGTCAGGGACATGACTGCCAACGTGATGACATTGCTTGATGAAGCTGAAAGAGAAAAGTCTGAAAACTGGTTAGCGCTATCTCTGACTTTGATCGGATGCATCCCCACTTTTGGTAGTGCAATGAAAGGAACCTGTAAAGTTGCGTTAAAAGGTGGAAAATCAGCATCGAAAGATGAAGTTCTGGCCATTCTACGTGGTTTGGGAAAAGGAGATCCTGAGAAGTTTTTAAGAACACTAAAATGGGCTGAATATGCAAAAGATGCCAGCAAAATCATTTCAGATGTCCTGGGACCTTGCATTGAAGTAGCGACAGAATTGGCTTCTTACGCTAATCGCATGGGGGCTGATGAGTTGTCATCTTATTTCCTTAAACTTGCAGATGAAGTGAAGATTGTCGATAAGATGGTGCCAGATAAGCTTCAGCAAGCAATGGGGGAGTTTGATGACCTGTTTTCTCGAATT
>NZ_CANMZV010000100.1 GCF_947502415.1 uncultured Photobacterium sp.
TAACGCCTGCAATAAGGTGTGCCCCGCCGAACCAGCAAAGCACACCGAACTTCATACCAAAACCGCCGAGTGTAACGCATCACCTTGATTGCTTTGTTACACATCAGTTTTCACGCAACATCCTGCTTTATGATGCTATTTTTTATTAGAGCTCTCATAGACTGCATCATATGGCAAACAACCTACGACGGTTTGACAACCAGGATCACTACATATGATCATGACAACTGAATAGTCTGCCTTGGCTACACGTTGATTATTTACTGCTATAAATCCACTTTGTCCACACTTTGGGCAAGCTGGGTGATATTCATCATTTAACATTTCTAATTCCTTTTTTGATTGTTCAGTTTTTCTTCTCTAACTCTTGTACTTTTTCTCGTAAAGTAAGAATTTCAGAGTGCAAAGCAGCAAGTGTTCGAGTTAAACCTTCAGCAAATAGCTTTTCTTCCGGAGAAGAATTTTCCGATATTTGAATAGCTGCAAGCTTACTAAGCCCTTCTGAAAACAGATCATTTGGCGACATAAAAATTCCTTTTATTAATAAAGTACTTAAAACTACCTGTTGTGATGTGTAACGCC
>NZ_CANMZV010000101.1 GCF_947502415.1 uncultured Photobacterium sp.
TTTCGAAGAACATTTTAATTGAATCTAACGATTCAATTTACTAGTCAGCTTTCCAGATTGTTAAAGAGCATGTGTTTATCAAAAGATAACCACTTTTTAAACACACTCACTTCTTTTCCAAGAAATGCGTTTAAAGAGTGGTGGAGCTAAGCAGGATCGAACTGCTGACCTCCTGCGTGCAAGGCAGGCGCTCTCCCAGCTGAGCTATAGCCCCATCAAGGGTATTTCTGAGTTCTTCCTAAAAAGAAAGAGTGGTGGGCGATACCGGGCTCGAACCAGTGACCCCCTCCTTGTAAGGGAGGTGCTCTCCCAACTGAGCTAATCGCCCACGATAGTTGCTTATTTGTCTCCGCTTTAAAAAGCAGAACCAAATTTGCTTTCCTTCGTGGAAAGGAAATGGTGGGTCGTGCAGGATTCGAACCTGCGACCAATTGATTAAAAGTCAACTGCTCTACCAACTGAGCTAACGACCCATTTCACTTCAAAAGAGAAGTGGCGTCCCGTAGGGGAGTCGAACCCCTGTTACCGCCGTGAAAGGGCGGTGTCCTAGGCCTCTAGACGAACGGG
>NZ_CANMZV010000102.1 GCF_947502415.1 uncultured Photobacterium sp.
CGTTACACTCGGCGGTTTTGGTAGGGAGTTTGGTGTGCTTTGCTGGTTCCGTGGGGCACACCTTATTGCAGGCGTTATGGCTTAAAAAGCACAGGCAACGTGGTATTCGCTTCAAGTTTTCTGGGTCAAGCTTAGCGGCTATCAAGCTGATTTTCTCAGGCGATATAACTGAACGCTTATCGGTATAACGAACTGTGAGATTGTAGGGCTTTGTCCGCAGCACGCTTGATTTACAAGTTGTGCTGGCTGTCAGAAATACCAGAAAGTTCATCGAAAACCAGCTTTCAACTTTTGGCTAAGGGTTATCAGATTTTAATCTTTGCTATTTTTCCTGAAGCTTCCGGTTTATATCAGTAGGTAAAGAGCAATCCTTTCTTAATTAGCTGCAGAACTAATTCCTCTAAAAATTACCTGCACAAAATCCATTCAAAAGAGGCTAGGTGCCTAATATTTAAGGCCAAAATTGAGCGACTTCAAACTTATACCTTTTGTTTGTTGTATGATGCCTTAATCATATGGCAGGTAAATAATTCTGTTCGGCGGTAGCGT
>NZ_CANMZV010000103.1 GCF_947502415.1 uncultured Photobacterium sp.
TGAGTAAACTCTGAAATCATCAGTACAGAAGAAATTGATTGTAAATGGCTCTAGAAGCATCAATAAAGCCTGAAGTGCTTCCTCATTGCGACGTCCAAAAGCATGGGCGATGATCCGCTTAAACCTTGGCTCCCAAGCATACCAAAGCCAACGTTGGTTCTTTTTGTTCTGAACAAATGACCATTGTTCGTCAACTTCACAGATAAGCTCGATCTCAGCATTATCGAATGGAACTGAAGTTACTTGCCTCGGTTGGAGTTTTTTAGTGTTCTCAGCACGGTATTAAACCCGACTTTAAGCACTCTGGCAGTATCACGTAGCCCAGCGTTGTTCATGGCCATATCGACAATTTGTTCTTTCACTCCAGGATGATAGGCATTGTAGGTGTAATCAAGCTGGAATGACTTTCGGCAATCAAGGCAGCGATAGCGTTGTGCTTTATTCGCTCCAGTCCCATGTTTGCGAACTGATTTGGCCTGAGAACAGTAACGGCAAGGGACTTCTA
>NZ_CANMZV010000104.1 GCF_947502415.1 uncultured Photobacterium sp.
ACCAAAACCGCCGAGTGTAACGCATCACCTTGATTGCCTTGTTATGGCAAACTCAAGGAATTTGAATCACTTACCAAGCACGCTACCGCTACAGACTTATCTGCTCGAACACCAGCCAGTTTACCCTACCGATAAAACCCAGACAGAAATTTATACATAACTTCATGAACCAACTAGCAAAATCAGTAGCCATTGAACAAAGAATTGCTCTTTACCAACAGATATAAATCGTAAGCTTCGGGAGAAATAGCTAAGAATTGAAACTTCATAATCCGAAGCCCAATTTTGATAGTTTTCTTTCGATGATGTTTCTGACATTTCCAACAGCGCGTACTGATATAAAATCAAGCGTGCTGCGGACAAAACCCGCCAATTTTACAGTTCGTTATACCGGAAAGCGTTCAGTTATATCGCCTGAGAAGATCGGCTTGGTAGCCGCTAAGCTTGACCCACAGACCTTTAAGCGAAAGCCACGTTACCTGTGCTTTTAAGCCATAACGCC
>NZ_CANMZV010000105.1 GCF_947502415.1 uncultured Photobacterium sp.
ACCGAACTCCATACCAAAACCGCCGAGTGTAACGCGTCACCTTGATACCTTTGTTATGTTCGTGATCAATAAACTCAAATAGCTAATACACCTATAACCATCTGTTTTTGTGTGCATGTAATGAACAATCACACGGTAAATCAGGAGTGTCACAGTGGCCATCAGGTATACAATCGACCACATCGCAAGCCGACGCAGGATCAAAACAAGAGTCACATCGGCTTCTTTTTTTACGCTTTCGATTATCATTCTTTGTTGAAACTTGAATATATGCTTGTTTACATTCGTTCAGGCGCAACTTTGCAAGTTGATAACCATTATAAACACCATGTTTTTCAATAATCTTTTTTATGGCTTCTGAACAAGAATCACCACAATGTAAGTAAGCATGAGCACAACGAAAGCCTTTATGTGGTGATATGTATTTCTGGTAAAAACATATCAGTGAAATAACGATGAATCTCAAGTTTTCTCCCTAAGAACATAACGCC
>NZ_CANMZV010000106.1 GCF_947502415.1 uncultured Photobacterium sp.
TATCTTTTTGGCAACCCATGGCATCAATCGTGACAAGGCACCCACGAATATTCAGCAAGCCCAGTAATTCAGGGATTGCGGTTATTTCATTGGATTTCTCTGAAGTTTTTACTTGCCCTATAACAACCTGATTAGCGGCGCTAAATGCGCTCACCATATGGATTGCACCTTGCCGGCGACCTTTATCGTAAGTGCTTCGAAGAGTCTTACCATCAATAGCAATCACTTCACCGTTAGTTACTTCATGACAAGATTTCATCCAGGCAGCAAAGCATTTTTGAAGCTGTTTAGCTGATATCATTCCCATTACACGAGCTATCGTATCGTGAACAGGAATACCGTTCTCGAAATCTCCATATTGGCGCAACCATTCAAGGTGGTCATCTCCAAAATCCTGGATTTCCTCCCAACCTTCAGCACCACCAATAACGGCAACGATAGCTAGGA
>NZ_CANMZV010000107.1 GCF_947502415.1 uncultured Photobacterium sp.
CGTTATCCAAATTCCCTTTAAATACACCGCCCTTCTGATCAACCAACTCATAAGTTGCGCCCTGCACCGGATCGCCATCTGAATAAGAAAGGAACAAATCAACGGTATATGTTCCTTCCTCATCTTCCGTTACTGACACCGATGGGTTTTGCGCACCGCCAAGACACATAGTGTTGGCTTTATTCATGGTCATTTGGTCGGAAAGGCGGCAAACACCTTTACCTTCGATCTTGACCGTTGGCGATGCTGAAATGAATTCCGCTTCAGCTTCAATAGTGCCAGATGCAACACCTTTTTTGTCGCCGCCAGAATCACCAGTACTTTTTGAAAACTTACTGCCTTTAATGGCAACACTGTTTCCGCCATCCATTGATACGGTGGTGCTACCATCAGCCAAGTCAGCCGACTTAGCATTATTACCGTAAGGAATCGGAACCACTGACTT
>NZ_CANMZV010000108.1 GCF_947502415.1 uncultured Photobacterium sp.
CACTCGGCAGTTTTGGTTCGGAGTGTATTTGGTTTGGTAAATTCAGCGTTGGCGCACCTTATGCCCGGCGTTATAAGCTCTGTTAGCAACAATGTACCAAGTAATTAATCTTTGAGTAGGAGTTAAAGTGAGTTTAAAAGTAATTTATAAGATCACTTACCCGAATGGAAAGATATATATTGGTAAAGATCTTACAGATAGTATTAATTATTTTGGCAGCGCCAATAGCGAACTAATAGCTAAAGATTATACTCGTGAAGAGCGGCGAGATATGACAGTTCGTAAAGAGATACTTTTTGAATCAGAAAGGGTCGTGATGCCAACTTGGTGATTTGAACTATAGTTTAGTTATTTGTCGAGTTATCGGGTGATCTTATGGCGAC
>NZ_CANMZV010000109.1 GCF_947502415.1 uncultured Photobacterium sp.
CTTAACGGATTAAAGGAAAAACCTCGCACTGGACGCCCTCCTTTTCTCTCTAATCCAGAAAAGCAACAGCTTGCCAAATACATTGAAGATAATGCAGTTAAACCTGATGGTGGCAGACTCACAGGTTATGATATTCATGACTACATCAAACTGACATTTAGCAAAGAGTAACGAAGATGTGCACTAGAAGCTGGATCAACCTGACCAGTTAATTAGCTAAAATGGTATGATTCTAAAGGAAAGAAACAAAAAAGGCCATCCTGTCGGATGGCCCTTTTCTAAATTGGAAGCCTGGCGATGTCCTACTCTCACATGGGGAGGCCCCACACTACCATCGGCGCTACTGCGTTTCACTT
>NZ_CANMZV010000110.1 GCF_947502415.1 uncultured Photobacterium sp.
CACCAACCTCCAAGTAGACATCGTTTACGGCGTGGACTACCAGGGTATCTAATCCTGTTTGCTCCCCACGCTTTCGCATCTGAGCGTCAGTCTTTGTCCAGGGGGCCGCCTTCGCCACCGGTATTCCTTCAGATCTCTACGCATTTCACCGCTACACCTGAAATTCTACCCCCCTCTACAAGACTCTAGCCTGCCAGTTCAAAATGCTGTTCCGAGGTTGAGCCCCGGGCTTTCACATCTTGCTTAACAGACCGCCTGCATGCGCTTTACGCCCAGTAATTCCGATTAACGCTCGCACCCTCCGTATTACCGCGGCTGCTGGCACGGAGTTAGCCGGTGCTTCTTCTG
>NZ_CANMZV010000111.1 GCF_947502415.1 uncultured Photobacterium sp.
GATCGTGATGCCAACTTGGTGATTTGAACTATAATTTATTTATTTGTTGAGTTACTGGGTGATCTTATTGGCGACGTTAGAAGTTCCTTGCCGTTACTGTTCTCAAACCAAATCAGTTCGCAAACACGGAACAGGTGCGAATAAAGCGCAACGCTATCGCTGTCTTGATTACCGAAAGTCATTTCAACTGGATTACGCCTACAATGCCTGTCATCCTGGTGTGAAAGAACAAATTGTTGATATGGCCATGAACAATGCTGGGCTACGTGATACTGCTAGAGTGCTTAAAGTTGGGGTTAATACCGTGCTGAGATCGAGCTTATCTGTGAAGTCGACGAGCAATGGT
>NZ_CANMZV010000112.1 GCF_947502415.1 uncultured Photobacterium sp.
GCTCATTGATAAATCTTTTGACTAATCATTTCACGAGTGCCCACACAGATTGCATGGTCAAATTGTTAAAGAACGTTGACTTTCAATGCCTTGGCGCCAAGCGCTTCAGCAAGTCAGGTGGCGTATAATACGCTCCCCTGAATTTAAGTCAAGATAAAATTTTCATCTTTTTAATCATTCGATTAAAGGGCAAAAACCTTATGTTGACTCCGCTCACATCACCGTCGGTGGGAGCGAAATAAAAGCCCGTTGTTGCCAACGGGCTCTCAAATTGGAAGCCTGGCGATGTCCTACTCTCACATGGGGAGGCCCCACACTACCATCGGCGCTACTGCGTTTCACTTC
>NZ_CANMZV010000113.1 GCF_947502415.1 uncultured Photobacterium sp.
TCGGTGAACACGCCTCCTGCAACATCAATAGTCGCCGCTGCGCTGCGATCACTGTCCGGGGTAAACGTCGCAGTATACGTGGTGCCACTACCACTAAAGCCGTTCAGTGAACCACCCACCACGGTAATATCACTTTCCGCAAAGTCTGAACTGGATTCGCTCAGGGTGAAGGTTAAGGCAGCGGTTTCACCCGCCTTGAGGCTCGGCGTGTCGCTGCCGATGCTGATCCCCGGCAGTACGGTATCGAGGCTGATACTGAGCCGGGTCGCCGCGGTGTTGGTATTCCCGGCGCTGTCGGTGAACACGCCTCCTGCAACATCAATAGTCGCCGCTGCGCTG
>NZ_CANMZV010000114.1 GCF_947502415.1 uncultured Photobacterium sp.
TCAACAGAAGCATCATCATTAAAATCGCCTAAAATTACGCCCCAAATCCAATGAGCTGCACCTGACATTCGTTTCCAGCTATTTTCCCAAAAGCCTACCTCTCCCCGCTTCGCTTCTTCAATCAACTTTTGAGCATTAGCACTTGGATTATAATTAGGATTTTTCTTGGTTGGCTCATTCGGCATAAAGTCCCGAGTATCTTCGCCGTATTCAACCGTAAACTCTCCCGGAGCAACACCGCTAACGGATGCTTTACCTGCGTTATCCAAATTCCCTTTAAATACACCGCCCTTCTGATCAACCAACTCATAAGTTGCGCCCTGCACCGGATCGCCA
>NZ_CANMZV010000115.1 GCF_947502415.1 uncultured Photobacterium sp.
TCAACAGAAGCATCATCATTAAAATCGCCTAAAATTACGCCCCAAATCCAATGAGCTGCACCTGACATTCGTTTCCAACTATTTTCCCAAAAGCCTACTTCTCCCCGCTTCGCTTCTTCGATCAACTTTTGGGCATTAGCACCTGGATTATAATTAGGATTTTGCTTGGTTGGCTCATTCGGCATAAAGTCCCGAGTATCTTCACCGTATTCAACCGTAAACTCTCCCGGAGCAACACCGCTAACGGATGCTTTACCTCCGTTATCCAAATTCCCTTTAAATACACCGCCCTTCTGATCAACCAATTTATAAGTTGCGCCCTGCACCGGATCGCCA
>NZ_CANMZV010000116.1 GCF_947502415.1 uncultured Photobacterium sp.
AATAATGGTGCGGAAGGAGAGACTTGAACTCTCACACCTTGCGGCGCCAGAACCTAAATCTGGTGCGTCTACCAATTCCGCCACTTCCGCGATACTTATCGTTTTATTCAAACGCTAAGTAAAATGTGGCAGGTCTACCTGGATTCGAACCAGGGAATGACGGGATCAAAACCCGTTGCCTTACCGCTTGGCGATAGACCTACAATGCCCTTTCAGAGCTATCTCTTATAGCAAGAGAAGTTAATCAGAGAGAATGGTGCGGAAGGAGAGACTTGAACTCTCACACCTTGCGGCGCCAGAACCTAAATCTGGTGCGTCTACCAA
>NZ_CANMZV010000117.1 GCF_947502415.1 uncultured Photobacterium sp.
GCTATAGCTCAGCTGGGAGAGCGCTTCGCTGGCAGCGAAGAGGTCTGCGGTTCGATCCCGCATAGCTCCACCACTCTCTAAATATTTTCTGCACTAAAAGCAGATTCAATGGCGAAATACTGCTGTTGGGTCGATTTTGTGTCTCTGAAAGTCTTTAGAAAGTGGTTCTTTTGTCTCCTCGGAGATAATGAAACACATGCTCTTTAACAATCTGGAAAGCTGACTAGTAAATTCAATTTTTACAATTGAATTAAAATGTTTTTTATCTTCGGATAAAGAACGAGTTCTCAAGCAAACACATTCAAGTGTCTTGTGTAGAG
>NZ_CANMZV010000118.1 GCF_947502415.1 uncultured Photobacterium sp.
ACGACATAATTTATGATGAATTGTGTCGGGGTGTTATTCGCTCTGAGTCAAGAGAACAGTATCTGAGTATTGTAAACGGTTTACATGAACAGGGTGCTGAAGCTGTGATACTTGGTTGTACTGAAATCGCTCTACTTATTCAACAAGAACATACACAAGTACCATTGTACGACACGACTGAAATTCATGCTGCCCGGGCTGTTCAATTAGCAACATCGAATGACATGGCAATATAACAAGGCAATCAAGGTGATGCGTTACACTCGGCGGTTTTGGTAGGGAGTTTGGTGTGCTTTGCTGGTTCCGTGG
>NZ_CANMZV010000119.1 GCF_947502415.1 uncultured Photobacterium sp.
GCCGCTGCGCTGCGATCACTGTCCGGGGTAAACGTCGCAGTATATGTGGTGCCACTACCACTAAAGCCGCTCAGTGATCCACCGACCACGGTAATATCACTTTCCGCAAAGTCTGAACTGGCTTCACTCAGGGTAAAGGTCAGCGCTGCGGTCTCGCCGGCTTTCAGGCTCGCCGTGTCACTGCCGATACTGATCCCCGGCAGTACGGTATCCAGGCTGAGACTGAGCTGGGTCGCCGCGGTATTGGTATTCCCCGCGCTGTCGGTGAAGGCATTGGACGCCACATCGATGGTGGCTGCTGCGGT
>NZ_CANMZV010000120.1 GCF_947502415.1 uncultured Photobacterium sp.
TGGTGGAGCTAAGCAGGATCGAACTGCTGACCTCCTGCGTGCAAGGCAGGCGCTCTCCCAGCTGAGCTATAGCCCCAACGTATTGAAAGACTGTTCACTCACTTCCTCTGGGAGAAGAAGTGGTGGGTCTGAGTGGACTTGAACCACCGACCTCACCCTTATCAGGGGTGCGCTCTAACCACCTGAGCTACAGACCCAAGTCTTTCACGTTCTTTATACTTCAACCAAGCAATCTGTGTGGACACTACGCAAAGCGTAAGTCATATCGTTAAGGAGGTGATCCAGCCCCAGGTTCCCCT
>NZ_CANMZV010000121.1 GCF_947502415.1 uncultured Photobacterium sp.
GACTTGAACTCTCACACCTTGCGGCGCCAGAACCTAAATCTGGTGCGTCTACCAATTCCGCCACTTCCGCATGTTTTGCTGCTAATGCTAAAAGCATCAGTCTTTAAATTTTGGTGCGGAGGGAGGGACTTGAACCCTCACGTCCTTGCGGACACTAGCACCTGAAGCTAGCGCGTCTACCAATTCCGCCACCACCGCACATGGTGTCATCTTTCAAAAGAAAGATGGTGGCTACGACGGGATTCGAACCTGTGACCCCATCATTATGAGTGATGTGCTCTAACCAACTGAGCTACGT
>NZ_CANMZV010000122.1 GCF_947502415.1 uncultured Photobacterium sp.
CTGCGCGTCCGTAGCTCAGCTGGATAGAGTACCTGGCTACGAACCAGGCGGTCGGAGGTTCGAATCCTCCCGGACGCGCCAGTTATTCACAATATGGCCTGTTAATAGGCGGTATTGATAAAAAAGATATTAGTGTGCGCTCGTAGCTCAGCTGGATAGAGTACCTGGCTACGAACCAGGCGGTCGGAGGTTCGAATCCTCCCGAGCGCGCCATTAATCTTGTGTGGTGAGGTGGCCGAGAGGCTGAAGGCGCTCCCCTGCTAAGGGAGTATACGGTTTATCCCGTATCGAGGGTT
>NZ_CANMZV010000123.1 GCF_947502415.1 uncultured Photobacterium sp.
TATTGGTCACTCAGCTCATTGATAAATCTTTTGACTAATCATTTCACGAGTGCCCACACAGATTGCATGGTCAAATTATTAAAGAACGTTGACTTTCAATGCCTTGGCACCTAGCGCTTCAGCAAGTCAGGTGGCGTATAATACGCTTCCCTGAATTTAAGTCAAGATAAAATTTTCATCTTTTTAATCATTCGATTAAAGGGCAAAAACCTTATATTGACTCCGCTCACATCACCGTCGGTGGGAGCGAAATAAAAGCCCGTTGTTGCCAACGGGCTCTCAAATTGGAAGCC
>NZ_CANMZV010000124.1 GCF_947502415.1 uncultured Photobacterium sp.
GGGGAGTTTGATGACCTGTTTTCTCGAATTTTAGGAAAGAGCGAAAAAAAATATCCGGCGAAGACCAAGCATGATACAGGTAAAACAGCTCAATCACAGAAAAGTGAAGATAAGGTTAATGAGAAGAAGTCAGATGAGGTGATTCGATGTGATGTTTGTAAGCGAATTGTAGGTAAGAAAAAGGGGCAATGTGATGCAGCCTATAGAAAACATAGGTCATGACGCCAACTTGTTGAACTAGCATCTGTAGAACTCACGCTCAATGAATGTGCCTATCACTTTGTCGTGCA
>NZ_CANMZV010000125.1 GCF_947502415.1 uncultured Photobacterium sp.
ATAGTTACAGGCCATACTAATGATTTAAATATTTCCACAAAATGTTCCATAAACCTCCCATATAAACCTAACGCCTGCAATAAGGTGTGCCCCACTGAACCAACAAAGCACACCGAACTCCATACCAAAACCGCCGAGTGTAACGCATCACCTTGATTGCCTTGTTATGGCAAACTCAAGGAAATTTAGTCACTTACCAGATACGCTACTGCTACAGAAATATCTGCTCGAACGCCTGCCAGTTTACCCTACCGATAAAAACCGAACAGGAATTGATACATAACTTC
>NZ_CANMZV010000126.1 GCF_947502415.1 uncultured Photobacterium sp.
GTCGCAGTATATGTGGTGCCACTACCACTAAAGCCGCTCAGTGAACCACCGACCACGGTAATATCACTTTCCGCAAAATCCGAACTCGCTTCACTCAGGGTAAAGGTCAGCGCTGCGGTCTCGCCGGCTTTCAGGCTCGCCGTGTCACTGCCGATGCTGATCCCCGGCAGTACGGTATCCAGGCTGATACTGAGCTGGGTCGCCGCGGTGTTGGTATTCCCCGCGCTGTCGGTGAAGGCATTGACCGCCACATCGATGGTCGCTGCCGCGGTACGGTCACTGTCCGG
>NZ_CANMZV010000127.1 GCF_947502415.1 uncultured Photobacterium sp.
AAGACTTGGTTTTTACACTCCAGGATACTGCTATGCACAATAATTACTTTTGTCGCACTTCAAAGTTGAAACTAAGAGCGTGCAAGCAGATTACGCCTTGAATTTAGGCCATAAATTGTAACCAACCTCAGGGTTGTTTGACTGATACTTTTTAATATATACCGACTCTAATTTATTAACTTCATTAGCACTTTCTGAGGTCATGACGCCAACTTGTTGAACTAACATCTGTAGAACTCACGCTCAATGAATGTGCCAATTACCTTGTCATGCA
>NZ_CANMZV010000128.1 GCF_947502415.1 uncultured Photobacterium sp.
TTTGGGTATGTGTTTATTCATAATAGTGTGATTGAATTGCTAAAAAATAACGTCAAAGATGTTTGGGTTCGCGATGTTTAATTAATCGTTTTTATGATTATTTTATAACACCTCCATTAGGAGGTGTTTTTATAACATAGTTATATTTATCAATATCCACTTCCTGTTTCTCTATATTGTGGTTACGCTGTAGCAGCTTGTGCAAATGGACTCAGTGTAGTTCCACAAGCTTTGGGTAAGTAAGCGCAACGCTGCCCGATGTTTGCCTGA
>NZ_CANMZV010000129.1 GCF_947502415.1 uncultured Photobacterium sp.
CTAACCAAAAATACCACTTGAATTCTCTTACAAATATCCATGTAACCTCTGTATTTCCTTTTAAGCTTGTAACGCCTGCAATAAGGTGTGCCCCACGGAACCAGCAAAGCACACCAAACTCCCTACCAAAACCGCCGAGTGTAACGCATCACCTTGATTGCCTTGTTATGTGATAATTTTAAAGATATCAACTACTTGTTGTTCGAATACTTTCTTAGCGATTTGATGATTTGATTTAGCTATCGTGACCCATTGCAAACC
>NZ_CANMZV010000130.1 GCF_947502415.1 uncultured Photobacterium sp.
AAACAGATCATTTGGCGACATAAAAATTCCTTTTATTAATAAAGTACTTAAAACTACCTGTTGTGATGTGTAACGCCGGGCATAAGGTGCGCCACGACCAGCTCACCAAGCGCACCAAACTCCATACCAAAACTGCCGAGTGTAACAAGTCACCTTGATGCCTTTGTTATGGCTATATTTCAAGCAGTTAACTTGAATTTGGCACGCTACCGCCGAACAGAATTATTTACCTGCCATATGATTAAGGCATCATACAACAAA
>NZ_CANMZV010000131.1 GCF_947502415.1 uncultured Photobacterium sp.
ACATTTTCCTCGGTACTAACCATGATGAACCCAACTATTTATTGATGAAGTTCAATTCCTTTCGGGAACATTGCCCACGCCGGAGCCCTGGAAACAAAGACTGCAAATTCTGGACTAAACATATTCGGATCGTCTAAAGTGGCGGCAGCCACACAAATAACATCATGCTCATCGAAATAGTACACATGATCTATCTTGGGATAGATAAACAGGCTGCTCCCACAAGTACCGCAGAAAGCACGAGTGATAGTCGCTCCACT
>NZ_CANMZV010000132.1 GCF_947502415.1 uncultured Photobacterium sp.
CATCTGTAGAACTCACGCTCAATGAATGTGCCTATCACTTTGTCGTGCATTTCTTCAGATTTAGAGAAACCAATGGTTTTGCGATTTAGCCGCTTTAATCGCGTTCTTAATGTTAGATTCTGCCGTTCTATACGTTGGGTAAATAACTTCCCTGTAATGTGCTTTTCAGCTGGAAGGTTTGATGAGTAAACTCTGAAATCATCAGTACAGAAGAAATTGATTGTAAATGGCTCTAGAAGCATCAATAAAGCCTG
>NZ_CANMZV010000133.1 GCF_947502415.1 uncultured Photobacterium sp.
TAGTGGTTGAAACCGCCAGCTTATCCGAAATCGAATTAGGTGAGTATTGTCGCTCTAAAGGTTTATATCCGGAACAAATTGTCCAATGGCGTGAAGCCTGTATCAATGGTACTGCTTCTGCTAAATCCAGTGATAAGGAAGCGCAAGCTAAATTAAAAGCTGAGCGTCGCAAGACTAAGCAGCTTGAGAAAGAGCTTCGGCGGAAAGATAAAGCGTTAGCAGAAACCACAGCATTGCTGGTATTGAGAAAAAA
>NZ_CANMZV010000134.1 GCF_947502415.1 uncultured Photobacterium sp.
CCGGGGGTCGCGGGTTCGAGTCCCGTCCGCTCCGCCACTACAACGAAGCCTCAGTCGAAAGACTGGGGCTTTTTTGTCTTTATTTTCGGCGATGTTCGTTCTTCGGATGAGTCCCGCAGGAAGGCCTGCCCGTCGTGCGACCCCAGCTTACTTCACCACTGATTAAAGTCCTTAACTAACCTCAGATCGGTTTAAGCCATCGCCATCAAACCAGTTTTTTCTGTGCTGGTTATATTAAGCGATGGCTTTTCTG
>NZ_CANMZV010000135.1 GCF_947502415.1 uncultured Photobacterium sp.
GGTCATGACGCCAACTTGTTGAACTCTCATTTGTAGAATTCTCGCTCACTGAATGTACCAATGACCTTGTCATGCGTATCTTCTGATTTAGAGAAGCCTATAGTTTTGCGGTTGAGCCGCTTAAATCTTGGCTCCAAAGCATACCAAAGCCAACGTTGATTCTTTTTGCTCTGAACAAATGACCATTGCTCGTCGACTTCACAGATAAGCTCGATCTCAGCACGGTATTAACCCCAACTTTAAGCAC
>NZ_CANMZV010000136.1 GCF_947502415.1 uncultured Photobacterium sp.
GGTTAGATGCTCGAGTTGATTGTTCGCCAAGTCAGCCAGAAGATGATCAGATTAAAGTTTACGAAAATTTTCGTATGTCATATATTCATCAAACTTATCGTCTTACAAATGAACAAAAACAGTACGGTAAGCTGAATTGGTTAAATCTTGATGAAGTAGAACTGGATTTCTCAATACTTGAAAATGTTCCTCTTGAAGAAAGGTTGATGTTTAAACTTGAAGAAGATTTTGGGTATGTGTTTATTCA
>NZ_CANMZV010000137.1 GCF_947502415.1 uncultured Photobacterium sp.
GTGGTGGAGCTATGCGGGATCGAACCGCAGACCTCTTCGCTGCCAGCGAAGCGCTCTCCCAGCTGAGCTATAGCCCCGAAGTAGTCCTTTTTCTTTAGGCAAGGCATCGTATTTCGACGTTTAGTCCGCTAAACGAGAAATGCGACAACGTAGCATAAAGGAAAAGTGGTGGGCGATACCGGGCTCGAACCAGTGACCCCCTCCTTGTAAGGGAGGTGCTCTCCCAACTGAGCTAATCGCC
>NZ_CANMZV010000138.1 GCF_947502415.1 uncultured Photobacterium sp.
AAGATAACAAAATAGAAGGTTGAGGCAGGAGAGTAATATTTCAATAATGGTTGTCGCACTTAGTATATGAATTCGGCCTGCATAACAAGGCAATCAAGGTGACCCGTTACACTCGGCGGTTTTGGTATGAAGTTCGGTGCGCTTTGCTGGTTTTGTGTAGGGCACCTTATTGCAGGCGTTAGGCTCTATATTTAAACATTGATATACGAGTAAATCGGAGGTCAATGAAAGTTGAAAAC
>NZ_CANMZV010000139.1 GCF_947502415.1 uncultured Photobacterium sp.
CTCTACACAAGACACTTGAATGTGTTTGCTTGAGAACTCGTTCTTTATCCGAAGATAAAAAACATTTTAATTCAATTCATAGAATTGAATTTACTAGTCAGCTTTCCAGATTGTTAAAGAGCATGTGTTTGTCTTTCGACATCCACTTTCTAAAGATTCTTAAGGAAAAAACCTTAGAGAGTGGTGGGCGATACCGGGCTCGAACCAGTGACCCCCTCCTTGTAAGGGAGGTG
>NZ_CANMZV010000140.1 GCF_947502415.1 uncultured Photobacterium sp.
AGTGGCCAAAGGGATCAGACTGTAAATCTGACGGCTCCGCCTTCGAAGGTTCGAATCCTTCCCCCTCCACCATTATTCTTGAAAGCTGTTCCTGAATTGTTGTAAGGTACATCTTTCCTGCTAAACAAGATAACTTGTTAGCAAATAAAACTCGTGGAGGGGTTCCCGAGTGGCCAAAGGGATCAGACTGTAAATCTGACGGCTCCGCCTTCGAAGGTTCGAATCCTTC
>NZ_CANMZV010000141.1 GCF_947502415.1 uncultured Photobacterium sp.
AGGAGTATTTAGCCTTGGAGGATGGTCCCCCCATGTTCAGACAGGATATCACGTGTCCCGTCCTACTCGATTTCACTCGAAGCGCGCTGTCGGCTACGGGGCTATCACCCTATACTGCTGTGCTTTCCAGCACATTCGCCTAACATGCAACTAGCTTAAGGGCTAATCCGGTTTCGCTCGCCGCTACTGCCGGAATCTCGGTTGATTTCTGTTCCTCGGGGTACTTA
>NZ_CANMZV010000142.1 GCF_947502415.1 uncultured Photobacterium sp.
AGGAGTATTTAGCCTTGGAGGATGGTCCCCCCATGTTCAGACAGGATATCACGTGTCCCGTCCTACTCGATTTCACTGTAAAGGCGTTGTCGACTACGGGGCTATCACCCTATACTGCCAGGCTTTCCAGCCTGTTCGTCTGACGCCAATCTAGCTTAAGGGCTAATCCGGTTTCGCTCGCCGCTACTGCCGGAATCTCGGTTGATTTCTGTTCCTCGGGGTACTTA
>NZ_CANMZV010000143.1 GCF_947502415.1 uncultured Photobacterium sp.
GCGGAATTGGTAGACGCACCAGATTTAGGTTCTGGCGCCGCAAGGTGTGAGAGTTCAAGTCTCTCCTTCCGCACCATGTTTTGTCAGTTTGAATCACCAATGTTCAAGCTGATCTACAATCAGAGTAAATAGCTGGCAACAGCTAACCAGAATGCGGAAGTGGCGGAATTGGTAGACGCACCAGATTTAGGTTCTGGCGCCGCAAGGTGTGAGAGTTCAAGTCTCTC
>NZ_CANMZV010000144.1 GCF_947502415.1 uncultured Photobacterium sp.
TTCCCAACTCATACCACCTAACATTCCGATTGTTTTCATTCTGTACTCCATAATTTAAACGGCAATATAACGCCTGCGATAAGGTGTGCCCCACGAAACCAACAAAGCACACTGAACTCCGTACCAAAACCGCCGAGTGTAACGCATCACCTCAGGGCAAGATTACGAAGCCCCTTGCCCCGTAAGGACTTGTGACAGGTAAACATTATTTCTACCTGCTCGTTTT
>NZ_CANMZV010000145.1 GCF_947502415.1 uncultured Photobacterium sp.
CCCTTAGTTCAGTTGGTAGAACGGCGGACTGTTAATCCGTATGTCGCAGGTTCGAGTCCCGCAGGGGGAGCCAAATTTCGATTTAAGCAACAGCTTGAAAAGAATAAAAACAAAGTGGTTTTTCTCTTACAAGATAAACTACGCCTGTGCCGACTTAGCTCAGTAGGTAGAGCAACTGACTTGTAATCAGTAGGTCACCAGTTCGACTCCGGTAGTCGGCACCA
>NZ_CANMZV010000146.1 GCF_947502415.1 uncultured Photobacterium sp.
TAGGGGAACCTGGGGCTGGATCACCTCCTTAACGATATGACTTACGCTTTGCGTAGTGTCCACACAGATTGCTTGGTGAAATGGTTATAGGAACAGCGAAAGCGCTAATGAATGACTCCGGTTATTGATTAACGCTTTTTGCGTTATGCTCTTTAACAATCTGGAAAGCTGACTAGTAAATTGAATCGTTAGATTCAATTAAAATGTTTTTTATCTTCGGAT
>NZ_CANMZV010000147.1 GCF_947502415.1 uncultured Photobacterium sp.
CGGTGAAGAGGGATTCGAACCCCCGACCCTCTGGTCCCAAACCAGATGCGCTACCAAACTGCGCTATTCACCGACAAATTCTTTTTGAGATAACTACTGAGAGATTACCCCTAGATACTGATATTATAATCAACACCTAAAATATGGGGTGGCTAACGGGATTCGAACCCGCGACAACCGGAATCACAATCCGGGACTCTACCAACTGAGCTATAGCCAC
>NZ_CANMZV010000148.1 GCF_947502415.1 uncultured Photobacterium sp.
GTTACACTCGGCGGTTTTGGTTCGGAGTTTTGTGTGCTTTGCTGGTTCGGTGGGGCACACCTTATCGCAGGCGTTAGGCATGCTGAAGAGCGACTCTGTTTTTATTGGTTATATCTTCGCTCAAGAACTATGCCACAAAGGTTATTCTTTCATCGCAAGGCTGTCCATAAAGTATGGCGAAACGCAGGTTATCTGATTTATTGCTGCCTTTAACTCTGGC
>NZ_CANMZV010000149.1 GCF_947502415.1 uncultured Photobacterium sp.
ACCACGGTAATATCACTTTCCGCAAAGTCTGAACTGGCTTCACTTAAGGTAAAGGTCAGCGCCGCGGTTTCACCGGCTTTGAGGCTCGGCGTGTCGCTGCCGATGCTGATCCCCGGCAGTACAGTATCCAGGCTGATACTGAGCTGGGTCGCCGCGGTGTTGGTGTTACCGGCACTGTCGGTGAACACGCCTCCTGCAACATCAATAGTCGCCG
>NZ_CANMZV010000150.1 GCF_947502415.1 uncultured Photobacterium sp.
AAAAAGATATAGCAAAGAAAATAGTACAGAAAGAAGCGGATTATCTTCTTGCGGTAAAAGGAAACCAAAAGAAGCTAGAAAGTGCATTTAATGATTTCTTTCGTTTAGAGATGCTCCAGAACTACGATGGTGATAAATACAGTACTCAAGAGAAAGGTCATGGACGGACAGAGACGCGTTTATCTTTAGTGAATTATGACTTATCCATACTTG
>NZ_CANMZV010000151.1 GCF_947502415.1 uncultured Photobacterium sp.
TGGTGCCTCGAGGCGGAATCGAACCACCGACACGAGGATTTTCAATCCTCTGCTCTACCGACTGAGCTATCGAGGCAGAAGTAAAGATGGTTAAGTCTCTACTTTGCTTTCTTGCAATAGCAAGAGAAGAAATGGTGCCGACTACCGGAGTCGAACTGGTGACCTACTGATTACAAGTCAGTTGCTCTACCTACTGAGCTAAGTCGGCA
>NZ_CANMZV010000152.1 GCF_947502415.1 uncultured Photobacterium sp.
GAGACTTGAACTCTCACACCTTGCGGCGCCAGAACCTAAATCTGGTGCGTCTACCAATTCCGCCACTTCCGCATTTTTATCAGCTGTTGCCAGCTATTTTTCTCTGATTGTATTTCCGGTATGAAGATTGGTGATTCAAACCGAAGAATAATGGTGCGGAAGGAGAGACTTGAACTCTCACACCTTGCGGCGCCAGAACCTAAATCTGG
>NZ_CANMZV010000153.1 GCF_947502415.1 uncultured Photobacterium sp.
TGGCGCGCTCGGGAGGATTCGAACCTCCGACCGCCTGGTTCGTAGCCAGGTACTCTATCCAGCTGAGCTACGAGCGCGCAGAAATCTTTTTTGTCTAACACCGTATCCGGTTCGGGATACCGTGCTTTTTACAATAATGGCGCGTCCGGGAGGATTCGAACCTCCGACCGCCTGGTTCGTAGCCAGGTACTCTATCCAGCTGAGCTACG
>NZ_CANMZV010000154.1 GCF_947502415.1 uncultured Photobacterium sp.
CCAGATTTAGGTTCTGGCGCCGCAAGGTGTGAGAGTTCAAGTCTCTCCTTCCGCACCATTATTCTTCGGTTTGAATCGCCAATCTTCATACCGAAAATACAATCAGAGAAAAATAGCTGGCAACAGCTAACCAAAATGCGGAAGTGGCGGAATTGGTAGACGCACCAGATTTAGGTTCTGGCGCCGCAAGGTGTGAGAGTTCAAGTCTC
>NZ_CANMZV010000155.1 GCF_947502415.1 uncultured Photobacterium sp.
GAAGCCGGATGAAGGCCACTGTGGTCTGTATTTCAGCGTCCGGAACAAAGATTCCGAGAACGGATTATCGTTACTGACTCGTGGTCGGCTATGGGATGGTGTTACACCCAACTCACACAGCTTTGCCTACAAGGTCGCTGAACGCATGGGACTACCATTATCCGAATGCAGGACAAGAGGTGTACGGAAGCATTGCTCTGTCATTA
>NZ_CANMZV010000156.1 GCF_947502415.1 uncultured Photobacterium sp.
GAAGCCGGATGAAGGCCACTGTGGTCTGTATTTCAGCGTCCGGAACAAAGATTCCGAGAACGGATTATCGTTACTGAGTCGTGGTCGGCTATGGGATGGTGTTACACCCAACTCACACAGCTTTGCCTGCAAGGTCGCTGAACGCATGGGACTACCATTATCCGAATGCAGGACAAGAGGTGTACGGAAGCATTGCTCTGTCATTA
>NZ_CANMZV010000157.1 GCF_947502415.1 uncultured Photobacterium sp.
CCCAGTAATTCCGATTAACGCTCGCACCCTCCGTATTACCGCGGCTGCTGGCACGGAGTTAGCCGGTGCTTCTTCTGTCGCTAACGTCAAATGCTGCAGCTATTAACTACAACACCTTCCTCACGACTGAAAGTACTTTACAACCCGAAGGCCTTCTTCATACACGCGGCATGGCTGCATCAGGGTTTCCCCCATTGTGCAAT
>NZ_CANMZV010000158.1 GCF_947502415.1 uncultured Photobacterium sp.
CCCAGTAATTCCGATTAACGCTCGCACCCTCCGTATTACCGCGGCTGCTGGCACGGAGTTAGCCGGTGCTTCTTCTGCAGCTAACGTCAAATGATAGTGCTATTAACACTACCACCTTCCTCACTGCTGAAAGTACTTTACAACCCGAAGGCCTTCTTCATACACGCGGCATGGCTGCATCAGGGTTTCCCCCATTGTGCAAT
>NZ_CANMZV010000159.1 GCF_947502415.1 uncultured Photobacterium sp.
GCGCTGTCGGTGAAGGCATTGGACGCCACATCGATGGTGGCTGCTGCGGTGCGATCGGTATCCGGGGTAAACGTCGCTGTATACGTGGTGCCACTGCCGGCAAAGCCACTCAGTGAACCACCCACTACGGTAATATCAGTGGCTGCAAAATCAGAGCTGGCTTCGCTCAGGGTAAAGGTCAGCGCCGCGGTCTCGCCGGCCTT
>NZ_CANMZV010000160.1 GCF_947502415.1 uncultured Photobacterium sp.
TGCATGACAAGGTAATTGGCACATTCATTGAGCGTGAGTTCTACAGATGTTAGTTCAACAAGTTGGCGTCATGACCGGAAAGTACCTACCGCTATAACAAAAAAGCCAAACCGATACTCATCAAAAAGTGTATTTCCTAGCCCCAAGAAAGCACCGATATTTTCCGTATAACCCACACGAAGTAAGTCTGAAAAATAGCTA